>JALSQX010000001.1 GCA_026985075.1 Blastocatellia bacterium
GGAGATCGTACATACGGCCAAGCGTACGGGCGCGCGCGTGGCCGGACCGATTCCTCTGCCGACGGAGAAGAGTCGCTACACCGTGCTCCGCTCACCCCATGTGGACAAGAAGTCGCGCGAGCAATTCGAGATCCGGACTCACAAGCGGCTCATCGATATTCTCGATCCCACGCCGAAGACGATCGATGAGCTCATGCGCCTGGATCTGCCGGGGGGCGTGGATGTCGAAATCAAAGCGTTCGGCAGGGAATCCGAATGATCAATGGGGAGGGCCGATGGGGCGGCATCCTGAATCGGTCACCCCTCATTGGTAGGATAGAGCCATGGTCAATGGAATTATCGGCAAGAAAATCGGAATGACGCAGATCTACCAGGAAGATGGAACGGCCGTGCCGGTCACGGTGATCAAGGCTGGCCCCTGCGTCGTCGTGCAGCGCAAGACGGCGAGCAAAGATGGATACGACGCCGTGCAACTCGGATTGGTGGAAGAGAAACCGCCGAAGAAAGTGAATAAGCCGATGCGCGGACACTTCGCCAAAGCGGGCGTCCCGCCGACGCGCATCCTGCGCGAATTCCGTCTCGATGATGAGGCAGAGGCTCCCAACGTCGGGGATCATGTGCTCGTCGATCAGTTCGCGCCGGGCGATCTGGTTCATGTGGTGGGGACGACTAAAGGGCGCGGGTTTGCCGGGTTCATCAAGCGCCATCGCTTCGCTGGCGGAGAAGCGACCCACGGATCGATGTTCCATCGGAGACCAGGGTCGATCGGCGCGTCCAGCTTCCCCTCGCGCGTGTGGCCGGGGCAGCGTATGGCCGGACACATGGGGACGGCGCGCCAGACGATCAAGAACCTGCGGGTGATGCATGTCGATCCGGAGAAACATCTCCTGGTGGTGAAAGGCAGCGTCCCGGGGCCAAATGGGGGATATCTGCTGATCAAGAAGGCGAGGAGATAGGTCATGCCAACAGTGGAAGTGCGAAATCTGGACAACGAGGTCGTCGGGGAACTCGAACTCTCCGACCAGGTGTTTGGCGCCCCGCTCAATCGGAGTCTGATCTATGAGGCCGTTCGGTGGTACATGGCCAAACAGCGCGCCGGTACGGCGTCCACCAAGACGCGCGGCGAGGTGGCCGGGTCGGGGCGCAAGTTGTGGCGGCAGAAAGGGACTGGACGCGCCCGGGTGGGCTCTATCCGAACCCCACTCTGGAGGCACGGCGGAACGGTTCACGGGCCGCGGCCGCGCGACTACTCCTATCATCTGCCCAAGAAGATGCGTCGGGGCGCCTTGCGATCAGTCCTCTCGGAGCGATTGCGGGAGGGAAACCTTCGGGTCATCGAGGCGTTCGAGCTGCCGACGCACAAGACCAAGGCGTTCGCTCAGATCCTGGATCGGTTGGAACTCGATGGCAAGACGCTGATCATCGATTCCCATGAGAACTGGAATCTCGCTCTGGCCTCGCGGAATCTTCCCGGCGTGAAGGTGATCGAGAGTCGGGAGCTCAATATTTACGACGCCTTGTATTATCAGCAATTGGTCTTCTCCAAAGCGGCGATCGAACAGGTCGAGAAACTCTTGGCCACGTGAGAGGGAGGAGGACGTTATGGAGAGCGTATGGGATGTCATTCAAGCACCGGTGGTCACGGAAAAGGCTCTGGAGTTGAAGGATCGACCCGAAGAGGAAGGGCCGCAGGTATTGGTGTTCAGAGTGAACCCTCGGGCCAATAAGCACCAGATCAAGCAGGCGGTGGAGAAGATCTTCAACGTCAAAGTGGAGAAAGTGCGCGTCACCCGACAGCGGGGCAAGCGCGTCTATCGGTGGGGACGGCTCGTCGGCGAACGGAAGGAGTGGAAGAAAGCGTACGTCACGCTCAAACCCGGGGAGCGGATCACCGAGTATGCGGAAGTGATTTGAGATCGGCGAGTCCCGGGGATTCGCCCCGGTCAGTGACGACATTGGGGAGGACATCATGGCGATTAAATCAGTGGCACCGGTCAATCCGTCGCGGCGATTCCAGACATTTTTGGATAAATCGGAGATCACGGCCGATAAACCCTATAAGCCGCTGGTGGTGAGCAAAAAGCGGATCAGCGGGCGGAACAATCATGGCCATATCACCGTCCGACGCCGGGGCGGAGGGCACAAGCGGCGGTTGCGACTGATTGATTTCAAACGCGATAAGATCGGCATCCCGGCCAAGGTGGCGACCATCGAGTATGATCCCAATCGTTCGGCGTTCATCGCCCTGTTGCATTACGCCGATGGTGAGAAGCGGTATATCCTGGCGCCTCATGGACTGAAGGTCGGGCAGACGGTCGTCTCCGGGCCAGAGGCGGATATCCTGGTCGGCAATGCCTTGCCGCTCAGTCATATTCCTCTGGGGACGACCATTCACAACATCGAACTCCGGCCGGGTAAGGGGGGGCAGTTGGTGCGCAGTGCCGGAGCGGCGGCGCAGCTCATCGCCCGAGAGGGCGATTATGCTCAGGTGCGGTTGCCCTCGGGCGAGATTCGAAAGATCCACGTCCGGTGCATGGCCACCATCGGCCAGGTGGGCAATCTCGATCATGAGAATGTCACGCTGGGGAAGGCCGGTCGGGCCCGATACTTGGGCATCCGGCCGCACGTGCGCGGCGTGGCCATGAATCCCATCGATCACCCTCACGGGGGCGGCGAGGGGCGAACCAGCGGTGGACGACATCCGGTGACGCCCTGGGGGCAGCCCACGCGAGGCTTCAAGACGCGGCGCAACAAGAAGACGGATCAGTACATTATCAAACGGAGGAAATGATCGCTGGGACTCTTCGGCCCGGCGGCGTGGCGAGACCGTCTCCGCCACGCCGGTCGAGTGGGCCGGGAATCACGTTGGCGTGACGAGCTATGGCACGATCATTGAAAAAAGGACCGTTCGTTGATGATCATTTGTTGAAGAAGATTCTGGCCTTGAACGAGTCGGGCGAGCGCAAGGTCATCAAGACCTGGTCGCGGCGCTCCACCATCATTCCGCAGATGGTGGGACATACCATCGCCGTGCACAACGGGAGGAAGTTCATCCCGGTGTACATCACCGAGAACATGGTGGGGCATAAGTTGGGCGAGTTTGCGCCCACCCGGACGTTCAAGGGACATCCGGAGAAGAGCGAGAAGGCCGCCAGACGGCGGTGATCAACGACGGGCGAGTGACTACTCTCTGAGGGGCGGAATGAGTTATGGAAGCACGGGCGATAGCCAAGCGCGTTCCCGGGTCGCCGCAGAAAGCGCGACTCGTGATCGATCTCATTCGCGGGAAGCGGGTCAATGAGGCGCGCTCCATCTTGTTGTTCACCAAGAAGCGAGCCGCGCGCAAGATCCTGGAAGTGCTCAACTCGGCCATCGCCAATGCCGAGCAGAAGGCCGAGGAGCAGAACGTATTGGTCGATATCGACGAGTTGTACGTGAAGGAATGTCACGTCAACACCGGGCCAACCAAATATCGCGCGGGCGCCCGGCGATATCGACCGGCCCCGCGCGGCCGCGTCTATGTGGAGCGGCGGCGATGCAGTCACATTACCATCGTGGTGTCAACGGAAAAATCGTGACTCGTGGGTCGCGCATCGTGGTGCGGAGAACCGCGGGCGACCAATCACGAATCGCGAAATGACGAGATTGGAGGATCTGTGGGACAGAAGACACATCCATACGGATTCAGATTGGGATACATTCGGAACTGGCATTCCGTGTGGTTTGCCAAGAAGGATTATGGTGAACTCCTGCTCGAAGACCTGGAGCTGAAAGCCGATCTCAAGCGGCGGTTCACCGGAGCGGGCGTCTCGCATATTGATGTCGAGCGGGCGGCCAATAAGCTCAAGATCATCATCCACACGGCGCGTCCGGGCATCATCATCGGCCGGCGGGGAGCCGAGATCGACCGGTTGAGGAGCGATATCCAGGCTCGCACCGGGCGGGAGGTGTTGATCAACATTCAAGAGGTCGATCGTCCCGAGTTGAATGCTCAACTCCAGGCCGAGAAGGTCGCCCAGCAGCTGGAGAAGCGCGTGGCGTTTCGCCGGGCCATGCGCAAGGCCGTCGAAGACGCCATGCGGTTTGGTGCCAAGGGCATCAAGGTGAGGGTATCGGGACGACTCAATGGCGCGGAAATCGCTCGCTCGGAATGGTACCTGCAAGGGCGCCTGCCGTTGCAAACGCTGCGCGCCGATATCGAATATGGCTTCGCCCAGGCGTTCACCACCTACGGGACGCTGGGGGTCAAGGTGTGGATCTATCGGGGAGACATTCTGGATCCCGATTCGGTCATGGTGAAGCCGCGGTCGGGTCCGCGCCGGTGAGCCGGCTGCGGGCGAGAGGGCGATCGATGAGACGCCTGGAAAACCGCTCATGAGGAGAGAAGCATCATGTTAATGCCGAAGAAAGTGAAACATCGAAAACAGCACCGGGGGCGCATGACAGGGAAGGCCCTTCGCGGCTCGACGCTGGCCTTTGGCGAGTATGGGCTCAAGGCGCTGGAACCGGCCTGGATCACCGATCGGCAGATCGAAGCCGCCCGCGTGGCCATCACCCGGTTCGTCCGTCGGGGAGGGAAGATGTGGATTCGCATCTTCCCGGACAAGCCCGTGACCCGGAAGCCTCAAGAAGTCCGCATGGGGAAGGGAAAGGGATCGCCCGAATTCTGGGTGGCCGTCGTCAAGCCGGGCCGCATTCTCTACGAACTGGAGGGCGTGCCCGAGGAGATGGCCCGCGAGGCCATGCGTCTGGCGGCCGCCAAGTTGCCCATCCGAACGAAGTTCGTCACCCGGCGGGACATGGTAGGAGGGATATGACGATGAAGCCGGAAGAATTGCGCGAGTTGAGCGATGACGAACTGAAGGAGAGAATCAACAGCCTGAAAGAGACCATCTTTCGGCTCCGATTCAAACTGAGTCTGGGCGAGATGAGCGCGCTGAAGAACTATCGAGAGGCCAAAAAGGATTTGGCCCGCGTGAAGACCATTTTGCGCGAGCGACAATTGAAGATCAGGTGAAGCACCAGCACCGTCGGCGATCGGTCGCCGGGCAGGGCTCCTGACGTGAAGAGACACCCGGAGGAGGGGGCCCGAGGAGCGGGACCGATGGTCGAGGGTTGAACATTCGTGGAAAGAGCCTTATGAGCGAAACACAAGGAGCGATACAATCCCCAGCCGCTCGCCCGCGAGGGCGGCGCCGCGAGATGGTCGGCGTGGTGACCAGCGCCAAGATGATCAAGACGGTCGTCGTCACCGTGGATCGCCTGGTTCGCCATCCCAAGTACAGGCGCGTCGTGCGGCGACGATCCAAGTTCATGGCCCATGACGAGTTGGGCTGTCGCGCAGGCGACAAGGTGCGCATCATGGAGACGCGGCCACTCTCGGCTCGCAAGCGATGGCGAGTGGTGGAGATCATCCAACCGGCCACGCGACCTGTTAATGAGCGGCCGGTGGAAGCCGAAGTCATCGAGCCTGAGCAGATCTGATGACGTGGAGTGATGAAGGCTCGTTGCCGGGCCTTCGGGGAGGAACGCTATGATTCAGATGCGAACGATCCTCGATGTGGCAGATAATTCCGGGGCCAAGAAGATCGCCTGTATCTCTACGGTCGGCGGCGGCACGGGACCGGTGGCCTCTCTGGGTGACGTGATCACGGCCTCGGTGAAGGAGGCCACGCCCGATGGAACGGTCAAGAAAGGCCAAGTCGTGCGCGCCGTGGTCGTGCGCACCCGAAAAGAGGTTCGCCGTAAGGATGGGAGCTACATTCGCTTTGATGATAACGCCGCCGTATTGATCAAACCAGACGGCGAACCGATGGGGACGCGCGTGTTCGGACCGGTGGCGCGCGAGTTGCGCGAGAAGAAGTTCATGAAAATTATTTCCCTGGCTCCGGAGGTGATTTGAGACATGGCGGGCATTCATGTGAAGAAGAACGATACGGTGATCGTGCTCACGGCCAGTCCCATGGAGCGCGATGCCTCGGGACGACTGGTGCGCAAGCGCGGGCGCGTCATCGAAGTGCGCCCCCGGGAGGGCAAGGTCCTCATCGAAGGCTTCAAGGTGGTCAAGCGACATCTGCGCCCGGATCCCCGACGCGGCATCAGTGGAGGCATCATGGAGCGCGAATCCTACATCGATATCTCCAATGTCATGGTGGTCTGTCCCGCCTGCAATCGGCCCACGCGCATCAAGTGGGATGTGGCGGGCGGCCGCAAAACCCGCCTGTGCAAGAAATGCGGGGGGAACATCGATCAAGTCTGAAGGTGACGTTATGGCGACGGCGAAACCGAAGTACGTGCCACGGCTGAAACAACGGTATCGGGAGGTGGTGGTGCCCGCTCTGATGAAGGAATTCGGCATCACCAATCCCATGGCGGTGCCCAAGCTGGAGAAGATCGTGATCAACATGGGATTGGGAGAGGCGACGCAGAATCCCAAAGTGTTAGATGTCGCGGTGGAGGAGCTGGCGGCCATCACCGGCCAGCGGCCGGTCATCACCCGGGCGCGCAAGTCGATCGCGGCGTTCAAATTGCGCAAAGGGATGCCCATTGGGGCTATGGTCACGTTGCGCGGCGATCGGATGTATGAGTTTCTGGATCGATTGATCAATATTGCTCTGCCTCGAGTGCGCGACTTTCGCGGCGTGTCGCCCAAATCGTTCGATGGCCGAGGGAATTACACGCTGGGATTGAGGGATCAACTGGTATTCCCCGAAGTCGATTTCAACAAAGTGGATAAGATCCGAGGTATGAACATCTGCATCGTCACCACGGCCGAGACGGATGAAGAGGCCCGAGCCTTGTTGGCTCATCTGGGCATGCCGTTTCGGCAGGGGTAGGCGAGCAGCGAGGAAGGGGAGCGTATGGCCAGAAAAAGCTTTTTCGCCAAAATGCGGAAGAAACCGAAGTTCAAGGTCCGATACCGAAACCGATGCCGGCGGTGCGGTCGCCCGCGAGGGTATTATCGGAAGTTCATGTTATGTCGACTCTGCTTCCGAGAGCTCGCCCTGGCGGGGCATATTCCCGGTGTGACCAAAGCGAGTTGGTGAATCGTGGATCAGAGCCGGTGAAGCGAACCACGAGCGAGGATGACTATGACGGATCCAATTGCTGATATGCTCACGCGGATACGCAATGCCTTGGCGGCCCGGCATCAGCGGGTGGATATTCCCGCCTCCAAGATCAAGACGGAGATCGCCCGCGTGCTCAAGGAGGAAGGGTACATCAACACCTTCAAGGTCATCGGAGAGGGGCCGCACAAGACGTTGCGCATCTATTTGAAATACGGCCCGGAGGGTGAGGATGTGATCACTCACTTGGAGCGCGTCTCCAAGCCGGGACGCCGGGTCTATGTGGGAGCCGAGGAAATCCCCTACGTCCTGCAAGGACTGGGAATCTGCATCTTGACGACATCTCAGGGCATCATGACGGGCCACGAGGCGCGCCGCCGACACATCGGCGGAGAGGTGCTCTGTTACATCTACTGAGGGCGTGCCGAGGCTGGGATCGCCTCCGCCCCCTCGGGTCTGTAAGGTGAGGGAAGAGGATGTCACGAATTGGCAGGAAACCGATTCAATTACCACCGGGCGTGGAGGTCACCATCGGTCCCGACCACTTGGAAGTGAAGGGACCCAAGGGGACTCTCCGGACGCCGATTCCACCGGGCATTCGCTTTCGCGTCGAGGACGGATGGTTGAAGGCGGAACGGGAGAGCGATGATCTGGCCGCCTTTCATGGATTGGCCCGCGCGCTGGCCGCTAACGCCGTTCGGGGCGTCTCGGAAGGCTTTTCCCGGGAATTGGACATCGTCGGCGTCGGCTACCAGGCCACCGTGCAGGGTCGCGTCGTGGTGTTCAATCTCGGCTACTCGCACCCGATCGAATTTCCCATTCCCGAGGGGATCGAGATCAAGGTGGAGCGGAAGTCCAAGCCGATCCAACAGTATCAGATGTCCGTCATCGTCTCGGGCATCGACAAGCAATTGGTTGGCCAGGTGGCGGCCAATATCCGGAGGTTGCGGCAACCGGATCCCTACAAAGGGAAGGGCATCCGATACGCCGACGAGGTGTTGCGATTGAAACCGGGCAAGGCGGGAGCCAAAGTCGGATGACCGCCGCTGGGGCGAAGGGAGTGTGAGGTATGGCCAGGAAATCACGACGAGAGATACGCGATGCCGTACATCGTCGCATTCGGAAGAAAATCAGAGGGACGGCCGAGCGGCCGCGACTCTGCGTCTATCGAAGCCTGAAGCACATCTACGCCCAGGTCATCGATGATGAGCGCGGGCACACGTTGGCCTCGGCCTCGACGTTGGATAAGAGCATCGGCGCCGGGTATGGCGGCAACGTGGCCGCCGCCCGCGAGGTGGGCAAACTGATCGCCGCCCGCGCCCTGGACCAGGGCATCAAACGCGTCGTCTTCGACCGAGGCGGCTACCGCTATCATGGGCGCGTGAAAGCGTTGGCCGAAGCGGCCCGGGAATCGGGATTGGAGTTCTGACACTATGATCAACCAGCGGGAACGCATCTCACCGGAAGGATTGGATCTCAAGGAGTTCGTCGTCTCCATCAACCGGGTGACCAAAGTAGTCAAAGGGGGGAAGAATCTGTCATTCAGCGCCCTGGTTGTGGTGGGCGATGGGCATGGGATCGTCGGATACGGTCTGGGGAAGGCCCGCGAGGTTCCCATGGCCATCCGAAAGGGACTGGAGGCGGCCAAGAAAAACCTCATTCGCGTGCCGCTCAGGGGGACCACGTTGCCTCATCCGATCATCGGCCACTTCGGGGCCGGAAAGGTCCTCCTCAAGCCGGCGTCCGAGGGAACGGGCATCATCGCCGGTGGCGCAGTGCGCGCCGTGTTGCAGGCGGCCGGCGTCCAGAACGTGCTCACCAAGAGTATTGGATCGAACAATCCGCATAACATGGTCAAGGCTGTGTTCGATGGATTGATGAGAATGCGCAGCGCCGAAGAGGTGGCGCGACTGCGCGGCAAATCGGTGGAGGACTTGCGCGGATAGCATTCCCGCCGACTCGCCGCCCGCGGATGTTGACGAGTCGATGAGAGGTCGCTATGGGCAAGAAGCGGACAACGCGGCATAAGGGGACCATCAAGCTTCAGTACTATCGCAGCACCATCAATCGGCCGGCGGCCCATAAGCGCATTGTGCGAAGTCTGGGGTTCACCAAGCTCAATCAGATTATCGAGCGACCGGATACGCCGGCCATTCGAGGCATGGTGGCCAAGGTGCCGCATCTGGTGAGGATTCTTCAAGAGCATTGACCGCCAGATGGGATCGGGAGTGGCGCGACGGCCATGAGGATCGGCGTTCGCTCCCGGCCCCGATGGGGGGAGGTCATATGGTGATTGGATTGCATAATCTCAAACCGGCCAAAGGCGCGGTGAAGAAGAAGCGGCGGTTGGGTATCGGTCCCGGTTCGGGCCGCGGAAAGACGGCCGGGCGCGGGCACAAGGGACAGAAGTCGCGCTCGGGTTATTCGATGAAAATCGGATTCGAAGGCGGCCAGATGCCCTTGCAACGTCGCCTGCCGAAGCGAGGATTCACCAATCCGACCAAGAAGCAGTGGGTCGAGGTCAATCTGGACGTGCTGGAACGACGGTTCGAGAAGGGCGAGACGGTGACGCCGGATATTCTATTGGAGCGCCGTATCATTCGGAAGATCGGCGATGGCGTGGTCATCCTGGGGCGCGGAGAGTTGACCAAGCCGTTGACCGTGGTGGCGCATCGGTTCAGCGCCTCGGCCAAAGAGAAGATCGAAGCTGCCGGCGGCACCGTCCAAAGCGTGAGTCCCTGAGGGCGCGTGCCGCAGGCGGTGAGCTGGGCCGTCGTGAGGGTCTTGAATTATGCTGGAGAAACTGACCCAAACATTTCGTAACCTGCTCATCATTCCCGATCTGCGCCAGCGGATCTTCTACACGTTGGGTCTGCTGGTCGTCTATCGGGTGGGGAGCGTCATTCAAACGCCGGGGATCAACGGGGCCGTGCTGGAGCGGCTGTGGCAGGATGTCGCCTCCAGCCTGTTGGGCGTACTGGATCTATTCACCGGGGGGAACCTGCAGGTCATCTCCATCTTCACCTTGGGGGTGATGCCCTATATCACGGCCTCGATCATCCTGCAGTTGATGACGGTTGTCTCTGAGCGCATCAAGGCGTTGCAGGAGGAAGGCGAGCTCGGACGGCGCAAGATCACCCAGTACACGCGGTACCTGACGGTCCTCCTCTGCTTCATGCAGTCGATCGGCATCTCCTACTGGCTCACGCAACAGCCGGGATTGGTCGAAATCGATCCGGGACTGTTCATCATGCTGGCCGCGGTCACCTGGACGACGGGATGTATTTTCATCATGTGGCTCGGCGAGCAGATCACTGAGCGCGGAGTGGGCAACGGCATCAGCTTGATCATCATGGCGGGCATTGTCATTGGCCTCCCCCGAGCCGTTCAGCAGATCTGGGATCGCGTCAGCCGCGCCGAGCCGGTCACCATTCTGGGCATCCTGCTCATGTTGGCGGCCTTCGTCTTCATCATCGCCGCCATCGTTTTCATCGAGCGCGGGCAGCGAAAAATTCCCATCAGTTACGGTCGCCGACTGGCGGGACAACGCCTGGGAGGGCAGATGACCCACCTTCCGCTACGGGTGAATATGGGGGGCGTCATTCCGGTGATCTTCGCCGTCTCGGTGCTCTCGTTTCCGCCGACGGTGGCGCAGTTCCTGCCCGCCGGGTGGAAGCTGACGGCATGGCTTCAACAGCACGTGCAGAATTTCAATCGTGGTGGGCATCCGCTCTACGATTTGGTCTTCGTGCTGAGCATCATCTTCTTCACGTTCTTCTACGTGTCCATCATTTTCAACACTGAAGAGGTGGCCGAGCGGCTGCGCAAGAACGGTGGATTCATCCCGGGGATCCGTCCTGGCCGACGCACGGCCGAATATCTGAACGAAGTATTGACGCGATTGACGACGGTGGGGGCGATCTACCTGGCGATCATCTGTCTCATTCCTCAGATCATTCTGACGGGATTCAAGGTTCAGGAGATTCCCTGGATTGGTCCCCCGCTCTCGGATATCCTGGCCAATACGCCGGGGCTGAGCTGGATTCAGGATGGTTTGGGATTCTCGTTCTACTTTGGAGGCACCTCGCTGCTCATCGTCGTCGGTGTGACCATGGATACGATGAGCCAGATCGAGTCGCACCTCATCATGCGGCATTATGATGGCGTGCTCGGGCCGCGCGGGAGGCGGTTGAGGGGGCGACGCTATTGATTCGCAAAGTGAGGGGATCGTGGCCAAGGTCATTGTGTTAATGGGAGCACCGGGCGCAGGCAAAGGGACGCAAGCCCAATTGATTTCGCGACGATTCGGTTGGCCGCAGATCTCGACCGGGGACATCCTGCGCGAGATGGCCGAACAGGACACCCCATTGGGGCGACACATCAAGGGCGTCTTGGCCAGCGGGCGATTGGTCAGCGATGAGATCTTGGCCGATATCATTCAGGAACGCACGCAGCGCGATGATTGTCGAGGCGGATACATCCTGGATGGATTTCCCCGCACGATTCACCAGGCCGAGTTGCTCGATCGATTGGTCCGCGAACGCGGGCATGAGCTGGTGGTGATCAATATCGCCGTGGCGCGTCAGGCGCTGGTGGCTCGACTGGCCGCTCGTCGTATTTGTCCCCGCTGTGGGGCCGTGTATAATATGCATTCGCGGCCCCCTCGCGAGGATGAGCTATGCGATCGGTGCGGGACGCCACTGCGCAGGCGCGCTGATGATCATCCCGACGCGATCCAGAAACGGTTAGAGGTTTACCAGAAGGAGACGGCGCCGGTCATCGAGTACTATCGCCAGCAGAAGAAAGTCGCCGAGATCGATGGTGGTCGCTCGATGGACGAGGTGTTTGAGGATCTCGTTCGGGTGATCGAGGAGAAGAATGGGAGATGATTCGATTACGAACCAAAGCCGAGATCGAGAAGATTCGGCGCGCGGGCCGTATCGTGGCTGAGGTACTTCAGGACCTGCAGCGCCTGATCGTTCCCGGGATCACCACGCGGGAGTTGGATCGGTACGCCGAGGCCAAGATTCGCTCCTATGGGGCGATCCCCACGTTCAAGGGATATCGGGGATTCCCCGCTTCCATCTGTACCTCGATCAACGAAGAGGTCGTTCATGGCATTCCCTCGGAGCGGAAGCTTCGGGAGGGAGATATCATCAGCATTGATTGTGGAGCGACGTTGGATGGGTATGTCGGCGATGCCGCCATCACCGTCATCGTCGGAGATGCGCCGGAAGAGATCAAGCGGCTGGTCGCCGATACCCAGGAAGCTCTCTATCGGGCCATCGAACAGGCGCGCGTGGGGAATCGCTTGTATGACATCTCCTATGCCGTTCAGGAATACGCCGAAGCGCGCGGATACGGTGTCGTGCGCGATTACTGTGGGCATGGTGTGGGAACCGAGATGCACGAGGATCCTCAGGTTCCCAATTACGGGAAACCGGGGACGGGACCCAAGCTGCGTCCGGGATTGGTCCTGGCCATCGAGCCGATGTTGAATCTGGGCACCTATAAAGTCGAGGTCGCCCGTGATGGATGGACGGTGCTGACGGCCGATCGCAAACCGGCCGCTCACTGCGAGCGAACCATCGCGGTGACCGAAGAGGGCCCAATAATCTTGACGGCGATGAACGGCGATGCCGAGCGCTTTACAACCTAAGCAATTGATGCTATATTCAGTTACTTGTACTCGCAGGAGATCAACCGCCGAGTAGAGAGTCATGAAAGTCAGAGCATCGGTGAAGAAAATTTGCGACAAGTGCAAGATCATACACCGCCATGGGGTGGTGCGGGTCATCTGCGTCAATCCCAAGCACAAACAGCGACAGGGATGAAGCACGAGCGGTTCAGGTTAACATGTTTCACGTTGAAGGTGGGAGAACCGGACGGTGAACGCTCGACCTTCGACGGGGAACCTTTGAGGGAGTCTTATGGCACGAATAGCAGGCGTTGATATTCCTTCTCATAAGCGGGTACTCATCGGGTTGACCTATATCTTCGGTATTGGTCGATCGCGATCGGCCGCTATCCTCAGCGAGGCGGGCGTGGATCCGGACAAGAAGGTGCGTGATCTGACCGATGAAGAGTTGACCCGGATTCGCCAGATCATCGATCGGCAGGGCAATATCGAGGGGGATTTGCGCAAGAAGATTCAGATGGATATTCGCCGGTTGATCGAGATCGGGTGTTATCGGGGGCTGCGGCATCGGCGGGGATTGCCGGTCCATGGACAGCGAACCCATACGAACGCCCGAACCCGTAAAGGACCGCGGCGCGCGACCGTGCCGAAGAAGAAGCGAGCGGGGAAGAAGTGAGGTGACTTATGGCGCGAGGACGACGGCGAGGCGGGAAGAGACGAGAGAAAAAGAACGTGCCCCAGGGCATCGTTCATATCAAGTCGACGTTCAACAATACCATCGTCACCGTGACCGATATGGAAGGCAACGTATTGACCTGGGCGAGCGGAGGCACGCTGGGATTCAAAGGGTCCCGGAAGGGGACGCCCTTCGCCGCTCAGCAGGCCGCATTGCGAGCGGCCACTGTGGCTCGCGAGCAGTTCGGGATGCGGAGTTGCGAGGTCTGGGTGAAAGGACCGGGCTCCGGACGCGATTCGGCCATTCGCGCCGTCCATACGGCGGGATTGGATATCAAGGTGATTCGCGATGTGACGCCCATCCCTCACAATGGGTGTCGCCCCCCCAAGCGACGGCGCGTTTAGGCCTGGGAGTCGGTCAGTCGGTGCATGGAGTCATCGATGACTCACATGACATCATGGACGTGAGGACATAGAGAACTTATGGCCGTATATCGTGGACCAAAATGTCGATTATGTCGGCGGGAAGGCATGAAGCTGTTCCTCAAGGGGGAGCGGTGCTATAAGCCCTCCTGCGCCATTGAGAAGCGGGGGACGTTTCCTCCCGGCCACCATGGACGCATTGGCCGTCGGGCGCGGTTGAGCGACTACGGCATGCAGCTCAGAGAGAAGCAGAAAGTGCGGCGCATGTACGGTGTGTTGGAACGGCAATTCCGTCGCTACTTTGAGCGCGCGGCGCGCCAGAAGGGGGTCACTGGCGAGAATCTTCTCATTCTGTTGGAGCGCCGCTTGGATAATGTCGTCTATCGACTGGGATTCGCTTTCTCGCGGGCTCAAGCGCGTCAGTTGGTGCAGCACGGGCACATCCTGGTCAAACGCGGGGACGTTGAGCGGAAGGTGGATATCCCGTCGTTCCAGGTGCAGGTGGGCGACGAAATCAGCGTGGCTCCCAAGTGGCGGAATAATGTCTTCGTCCAGGAGGCGTTCCAAACGGCGAGCGGACGCGGACGTCCGCCCTGGTTGGAGATCATCGACGCCGAGAATTTGCGCGGGCGCGTGGTGGCCCTGCCCACCCGCGAAGCCTTAACGCAAGTGGAAATCAATGAACAGCTCATCGTCGAGCTCTATTCTAAGTAAAGGTGGGGGACGAATCAGCATGCAATACTGGGTCGGTTTTCAGAGACCAAAGCGTTTAGCCTGTGACCTGGAGACCCTGACCGAACGGTATGGGAAGTTTTATGCGCAACCGTTCGAGCGGGGATTTGGGACCACAATTGGCAATAGCCTCCGACGGGCGTTGCTGTCGGGGATAGAAGGGCCGGCGATTACCGCCGTGCGCATCGAAGGTGTGCTCCACGAATTCTCGCCGATCCCAGGTGTCGTCGAGGATGCCGCTGATGTCATCCTCAATCTGAAGCGCATTCCATTCCGCATGCACGGGCCCGGGCCGAAGACCATTCGCGTGATGAAAAACGAACCCGGCGAACTCTATTCTCGCGATATCGAAGTGGATAGTGAAGTCGAGGTGCTCGATCCCGATATTTACATCGCTACGGTCGCCGAGGGGGGGTCGCTCAATATCGAGATGCGGCTCAAATGGGGGCGAGGATACGTGCCCGCCGAGCGGAACTTCGATGACGATCTCCCCGTCGGGTATATCCCCATCGATTCGGTCCATTCGCCAATACGAAAAGTCAACTGCACGGTTGAAGCCGCTCGCCTGGGACAGGCGACCGACTACGACAAGTTGACCATCGAAGTGTGGACCAACGGATCCATCCATCCGGCCGATGCCATCGGCATGGCGGCCAAGATGGTGAAGGATCACATGTCCATTTTCATCAACTTCGAGGAGGAAGAGCCCGAGGAACCCCTTCCCGAACCGGTCGAGGAGAAGCCGGTCATCCCACCCGAGATTTTGAATCGACCCATCAGCGAACTCGAACTCTCCGTGCGGGCATTCAATTGCCTCAAGAATGCCAAGATCGAGACCATTCGCGATCTGGTCCAGAAGACGGAAGAGGAAGTGCTGAAGATGAAGAACTTCGGCCGCAAGTCGCTCAACGAAGTCAAACAGGTGCTGGCCGAAATGGGACTGCATCTGGGAATGAAGCTCGAGGAGGAAGCGGAGACCTCCCAGGAGCAGGAAGCGACGGCCACTGAAGAGCAGACGACCGAAGAGCAGAAAACCGAGGAGTGAGCGCATCGGGGCGAGGAGGGATCTACGATGAGACATCGTGTCGCACATCGAAAATTGGGGCGGACGACGGAACATCGAATGGCCATGCTCCGCAATCTGTGTACGTCGCTCATCGTCGAGGAGCGCGTGGTCACCACGGTGGCCAAGGCCAAGGAGCTGCGGTCATTCGCCGAGCGGGCCATTACCTTGGCCAAACGAGGCCTGACGGCCGACTCGCCGGAGCGGGCGCTCAGCTATCGCCGGCGGGCGGCCAAATTCTTCATTGGCGGCCACGCCGAGATTCGACTGCGCTATATCTCCGATAAGAAGCGACAAAAGCGCATTATCGAGCGGACCGGGGGCGTTCGGGCTCTGAAGAAGTTGTTTGACGAAATCGGTCCCCGGTATCTCGAGCGTCCGGGCGGCTACACGCGGGTCATCAAGCTCGGTTGGCGCCGCGGCGACGGCGCCGATATGGCTCTGGTCGAGTTGGTCGAGCCGGAAGTGAAGAAAAAAGAGAAGCCTCGGGAATCATCCAAAGAAACGTAGCGGAAGCGGCGTGCTCCATCAGCCCCAACCCCGTCTTCAGTTTGCGGATTGGGGCTTTTTTGTTTATGGCTCATTGATGGCACCGTGATGTCGGTCGATGACGTCGCTCAGTCTCCGGCAAGCGCGCCCATCGCTTCTCCACATCCAACAGCGGCTGACACCGAGCGTAGGAGACATTCATGCGATTCGACGAACGGCAGCAAAAGATCCGCCGGTACCTCGATGACCACAACCTGGACGGATTGTTGGTGACCCACCTGCCGAATATTCGTTATCTCACGGGCTTCACCGGGAGCACAGCCACGGTCTTGGTGACCGAATCGGAGACGTTCTTCATCACCGATGCCCGCTATGTCGTTCAGGCCGAACGCGAGGTTCGAGGGCGGGTGGTGAAGGTCGAGAATACGTATCCCGAGACGGTGGGCGAGGTCATCACTCGGGTTCGGCTTCGGCGGGTGGGCTTTGAATCAGCGCACATGACGCATAAGCAACTGCGCGCGCTCTTTGATCGCGTCCCGGAGCCCATCATGTTCGTGCCCACCGAAGGAGCCGTCGAGTCGCTGCGCATGGTGAAAGATCCTGAGGAGATCCAGGCCATCCGCCGCGCCGTGGAGATGACTTCCGAAGTGTTCGAGCAGTTCGTCGAGGAGATCAGGCCCGGCGTGCGCGAACGCGACCTGGCCGTCGAACTGGAGTATCGGTTGCGCCGCCGCGGCGCCGACAAGCTCAGTTTCGATATCATCATCGCCTCCGGAGAACGCTCGGCGCTTCCTCATGGCATCGCCTCGGAGAAGCGCATCGATCGCGGCTTCGTCGTCTGCGATGTGGGCATCGTCCTGGACGGATATTGCAGCGATATGAGTCGCACCGTTCACGTCGGAAATCCCGATAGCCGAGCGCGGGAGATTTATGATATAGTACTGTCGGCGCAACTGAATTGCGAGCAGCGTCTTCGTGGCGGGATGAAAAGTCAAGAGATCGATGCTCTGACGCGGGAGGTGATCGCCGGACGAGGCTATGGTGAGTATTATGCTCATGGAACCGGACACGGCATCGGCCTGGAGGTGCACGAAGCGCCTCGGGTCAGTAAGACGGCTGATGGCCAGGTACCCGCCGGAGCGGTCATCACGGTGGAGCCGGGGATTTATCTCCCTGGTTGGGGCGGCGTGCGCATCGAGGATGTGGTCGTCGTCACCGAGACCGGCGGTGAGGTATTGACGCCCACGCCCAAAGAATTGATGATTCTGTAGGCGCGCCATCATGGACCTGAAAGAGATCAAACAACTCATTCGACTGGTTGACGAGAAGAAGTTCGCCGAGTTCGAGTTGGAGCAAGGCGACTTCCGACTCCGCATCAAGCGCAACGAGGCGCCCATCATTCAGCGTGCCGGTGAGCCGTTGACAGTTGAGCCGGAACCCCTACCGACGTCAGATAATGATGCCGAACATTCCTCCTCGACGGCGGTGGCCTCGGCAGCGGCGCCGACGGTAGACGAAGACGTCGTCGAGACTGACCTCCATGTGGTGACGTCACCCATCGTGGGAACCTTCTATCGCGCTCCCAGCCCGACGGCGGATCCGTTCGTCCAGGAAGGCGACTGGGTGGAACCAGGGACGATTTTGTGCATCGTCGAGGCGATGAAAATCATGAACGAAATTCCCTCCGATGTCGCCGGTCAAGTGGTGGAGATTCATGTCGAGAACGCACAACCTGTGGAATACGGTCAGCCCCTGTTCAGCATCAGGGTCGGGCGTCCGTAGTCCGTCGTCCCGAGTCGGCGAGCGTGCGACCATGGATGGCGGACCTCGATAAGGCATGATGTTCAAACGTGTCCTCATCGCCAATCGTGGAGAGATCGCCTGTCGCATTATCTGGGCGTGCCAGGAGTTGGGCATCGAGACGGTCACCGTTTTCTCTGAGGCGGATCGGGACGCATTACACGTGCAATTGGCGGATCAGGCCATTTGTATTGGTCCACCACCCGCTTCACAGAGTTACCTCAACGTTCCTGCCGTCATCAGCGCCGCAGAAATCAGCGACGTTGATGCCATCCATCCGGGATATGGATTCTTAGCCGAGAACGCTCATTTCGCCGAAATCTGCGAGGCCTGTAACATCAAATTCATCGGCCCTTCGCCGGAGGTCATCCGCCTCATGGGCGATAAGGCGCGGGCGCGCGCCGTCATGAAGGCGGCCGGCGTTCCCGTTCTTCCCGGGAGCGACGGAATAGTGGAGACCGACGAAGAGGCGCGTGCCGTGGTGCGGCGAATCGGCCTCCCGGTGATGATCAAGGCGACCGCTGGGGGGGGAGGCCGAGGGATGCGCATCGTGCATACCGAGGCGGAATTGCCCGGTGCGCTGGAGGCCGCTCGCTCGGAGGCTCAAGCCGCGTTTGGCGAAGGGGGCGTCTATATCGAGAAGTACATTGAAGAACCTCGGCATATCGAAGTGCAAATCCTCGCCGATGAGCGAGGTCATGTCGTTCACCTGGGCGAGCGCGAATGTTCCATTCAACGACGTCATCAGAAATTGCTGGAGGAATCGCCCTCCGTAGTGGTCACGCCGGAGATGCGAGATGAACTCGGCGCGATCGCCGTGCGCGCCGCTCGTCAGATCGGGTACACCAATGCCGGGACGATGGAATTCCTGTTCGATGGCGAGCAATTTTATTTCATGGAGATGAATACGCGCATTCAAGTCGAACATCCGGTGACCGAGATGGTGGTCAATGCCGATCTGGTGCGGGCGCAGATTCTCATCGCTGCCGGCGAGCCCATCGAATTCGATCAACCGGACGTCGTTCTCGCCGGACATGCCATCGAGTGCCGCATCAACGCCGAAGATCCGGAGACGTTCGCGCCTTCTCCAGGCACGATCACCGCTCTGACCATTCCCGGCGGGCCGGGCGTCCGCGTGGATACGGCGCTCTATCCCGGCTACACGATCCCCCCTTATTACGACTCTCTGGTGGCCAAGGTCATCGTTCATGCTCGCCGTCGCGATATCGCCATCGCCCGGATGCGGCGCGTGTTGGAGGGATTCGCCATCCAGGGCATCAAGACGACCATCCCCCTTCATCTGGGCATTCTCCAACACCCGGACTTCGTCGCCGGTCGGCTCTCCACCCATTTCATGGAACACTACGCTCATCGGCGTTCAGATGTCGAACCTGCGGCCTCACAGCCTTCATCGGTCCGGAGCGTGAGCTCGGAGGCTTGAACCTCGGAGGTCTCGCATGGCCAGCGAAATTTATCTGGATACGGAGACGTTGAAGCTCTCTCACGAAGTCCCTGGAGGATGGAGCAACATTCGCGAGTTCGGGCTCTCGGTGGGCATCACCTGGGACGAGCAACATGGTTTCCGAGTGTGGTATGAACCGGATGCGCCCCAATTGATCGAGGAACTCGCTCGATTCGATCGCATCATCACATTCAACGGCGAGCGATTCGATTTCCAGGTTCTCTCCAAGTACGGCGATGTAGGGAAGCTGCACACCCGATCTTTCGATCTGTTGACTGATTTGAAGAAGAGACTCGGGCGTCGCGTGAAATTCGAAACGCTGGTGCGCGCCACACTGGGCCGGGGGAAGACAGGCGTCGGTCATCTGGCCGTAGCGTGGTGGCGCGCCGGAGAGAAGGATCGCGTGGTGGCCTACTGTCGTGAAGATGTGCAATTGATGGTCGATGTCGTTCGCTTTGCGCGCCAGCATGGCTATGTGATGATCGCCCCCGGACGAAGAATCCCCGTCACTTGGTGAGCGACTGATCAGCGACTCCGGATGTCCATAGTGTAGTGAGAGCGGCGCGTGATATGAGCAGGGCGTCATCCGGGTGATCGGGTGGGGAGCCACCGTTTCCGCATTCATCGGCGTCTCCTTCATCCTGGCGCTTGCTGCCTTCACCGGCTGGACATACACTTTAGGGGCACCGGCATGGAAGGATCGCCGCGTGCATTTCATCATGAGGAGGGAGCACTTATGACAGAATATCGCATCGAAGTTGACTCGTTGGGCGAGGTGCGCGTGCCCGCTCATGTTTACTATGGCGCACAGACACAACGCGCCGTCGAGAATTTTCCCATCAGCGGCCTGCGATTGCCTCGACCGTTCATCCGGGCGATGGGACTCATCAAACGGGCCGCCGCCGAAGTGAATATGGAACTCGGTCTGCTCAATGAGACGCTCGGTCGAGCCATCGTCCAGGCGGCCGAGGAAGTCGCCGATGGCCGGTACGATGATCAGTTCGTCGTCGATGTTTTCCAAACCGGCTCGGGGACATCCACCAACATGAATGCCAACGAAATCATCAGCAATCGCGCTATCGAAATTCTCGGTGGCGAGATCGGTTCCAAAAAACCGGTTCATCCCAACGATCACGTCAACAAGGGACAATCGAGTAATGATGTGATCCCGACGGCCATTCACGTCTCGGCGCTGGAGACGATTCAAAAGGATCTCTTGCCCGCGCTCGCCCATCTTCATGACGCGCTGGCCGCCAAGGCCCAGGAATTCGACGACGTCGTCAAGATCGGACGAACCCATCTGCAAGATGCCGTCCCCGTTCGCCTGGGCCAGGAGTTCGGCGGATACGCCTCCATGGTGGCCCACGGAATTCGCCGAGTCGAGAATGTGCGCGAGCATTTGAGCGAGCTGGCCATCGGAGGAACGGCGGTGGGAACGGGGTTGAACGCCCCGCCCCAATTCGCTCCCCGCGTCGTCGCGCGATTGTCCGAGCTCACCGGGCTCACCTTCAAGGAAGCGCCCCATCGATTCGAGGCGCTCGGCGCCCGCGATGCCGTGGTCGAAACGAGCGGCGCGCTCAAGACGGTCGCTTGCAGCCTGATGAAAATCGCCAATGATCTCCGTCTGCTGAGCTCCGGGCCGCGTTCGGGCATCGGCGAGATCACGTTGCCTTCGCTCCAACCGGGAAGCTCCATCATGCCGGGAAAAGTCAATCCGGTGATCCCCGAAGCTATTCGCATGATCGGGGCGCAAGTCATCGGCAACGATGTCACTATCGCCGTTTGCGGTCAAGGTGGAGATCTGGAGTTGAACGTGATGATGCCGGTGATGGTCTATGACCTGCTCCAGTCGATCCAGCTTCTGGCCAACGGATCGCGCGTCCTGGCCGATAAGTGCGTCAGCGGCATACGCGCCAATCGCGAGCGCTGTCAGAGCTTGATCGAAGGGAGTCTGGCCATGTGTACGGCGCTGGCCCCCAAGATCGGATATGATGCGGCGGCCAAGATCGCCAAAGAAGCCTACGAGACCGGTCGGACGGTGCGCGAGATCGCTCGCGAGCGGCGAGTCTTGCCCGAGGATGAGCTGGACCGCGTGCTCGATCCGCGCCGGATGACCGAACCGGGAATCCCGGACTGAAATCCTCATAGAGAGGGAACACGACGTCGGAGCGAGGTGAGCCCTGAAGGATGCCGCCACAGAGATGAACGCTAGATCCCGGTCGGGCGCTGGGAGCGTGGAAAAACCCCGCCGTTTCGGCGCCCGACCGTCCCATCCATCGAGAACGATGGATGAATCGTGAGGAGGACAACGCACGATGAATCCACTACTGAAAATATGCCTCATGGGAGGAATTCTCTTCATCGGAGGTCCATTATTGATGAGCTGCACCGGTCAACGAACGCGGGAAACCGCCGTTTCTACCGATCTCGAAGCCAAGATCGCGCGGTTCGCTCCCACGGAGATCACCGCCGATATTGCGCATCTCTCCTCGGGCGACCGTCGCGCACTGAAAAAACTCATCGAGGCGGGCCAGTTGATGGATGACATCTTCCTGCGTCAGGTGTGGAGCGGAAATGTCGCTTTGCTCGACAGATTGAAGGCCGATACCAGTCCCGAAGGAGCGTTGAAGCGACGGTATTTCTGGATCAACTTTGGCCCCTGGTCGCGGCTGGATGATGACCAACCATTCATCGACGGCGTCCCCCCCAAGCCGGCGGGCGCCAACTATTACCCCGAGGACATGACCAAAGAGGAATTCCGCGCCTGGCTGGAGACGCTCCCGCCCGAAGAGCAGAAACGAGCGACCGGATTCTTCACCGTCATTCGCCGGGATGACCGGGGCCGTCTCCGTATCGTTCCTTACAGCGAGGCGTATCGGGAGTTCCTCGAGCCGGCAGCGCAGTTGCTCCGCGAGGCGGCGGCTCTCACCGAGAATCAGTCACTCAAAGATTATCTCCTCAAACGAGCGGCCGCTTTCTTGAGCAATGACTACTATGAGAGCGATATCGCCTGGATGGCGTTGGATGCGCCCATCGACGTGACCATCGGTCCTTATGAGACGTACGAAGATAAACTGTTCGGATACAAGGCGGCGTTCGAAGCGTTCATCACCATTCGCGACGACGCCGAGACGGCCCGACTGGCCCGGTTCAGTCAATATCTTCAGGAACTCGAGAACCATCTCCCCATCGAGGAGAAGTACAAGAACCCTCGCTTGGGGACCATCGCTCCCATTCGCGTGGTCGATGAGGTGTTCGTCGGCGGTGATAGCAAGGCCGGCGTGCAGACGGCGGCTTTCAATCTGCCTAATGATGAGCGGGTCATCAGAGAGAAGGGCAGCAAGCGCGTGATGCTCAAGAACGTGCAGGAAGCCAAGTTCAAGCAGATCCTCGTGCCCATCAGTGAGATCGTGCTGGATACAGAGCAGGCCAAAGAGATCTCCTTCTCGGCCTTTTTCACCCATATTCTCGCTCACGAATTGATGCACGGGCTCGGACCGCACAACATCGTCGTCCGGGGGAGAGCGACGACTGTGCGGCGCGAGCTGGAGGAACTCTACTCGGCCATCGAAGAGGCCAAGGCCGATATCACCGGCCTGTGGGCCGTGCAATATCTCATTGATCGCGGAGTGATCGAAAAGAGCATGGAGCGACCGCTCTACGTCACCTTCCTGGCCAGCATGTTCCGTTCGGTGCGATTCGGCATCGAGGAAGCCCATGGCAAGGGCGTCGCCGTGCAGTTCAACTCCTTGAGCGATGAGGGCGCCATCACCGTCGATGAGCACAGTGGGCGATTCAGCATTGATTTTCAGAAAGTGAAGTCGGCCGTCCGGAAATTGACGCACGACATACTGACGCTCCAGGCCGAGGGGAACAAAGCGAAGGCCAAGGCTCTGCTCGACACTTACGGAGTGATTCGGCCGCCGATGCGGCGGGCCTTAGATCGATTGAGCCACGTGCCGGTGGATATCGAGCCCATCTTTCCCCTGGCACAGTGAGCGCCCTCGGGCGGTGAGTGACATCGGCCTGGACCAGGATCGCCGATCACAAATTCCAAGAGCTGAGCTGGAACGAGATTTCAGACCGGTGTGACGAGATGATGAGGCGATTCTGAAATATGGACGTACCGAGTCATCGCCCATCGTTCTCGATCCTGAGCGGTGGGCGATGAACGATGCACTGCGGACCGATCATGGTGAGCTGAGTCTGGAAATTCTCTGAGACGTCATGTCTGCTGAGACGAAGCCCATCGACCGCATCATCGCGGAATGGCAGGCGGGAATCGACCGCGAGGAGAATTTTCGTCGTCTCTTCGAGCGATACTACCGTCCCGTGTATCGCTTCTTCGAGAAACGAGGATTTTCCCCGGATCAATGTCAAGATCTAACCCAAGAGACGTTCATTCGGGTCTATATAGGTATGGCGGGATTTCGCGGCGAAGCGCGATTCGAGACGTGGCTGTTTCACATTGCGGCCAATACGTATATGAAGGAGCTTCGACATCGATCGGCCCAGAAGCGCACCGGGCACCATATCCCCTTGGACGATTCCGGCACGGTCCAGGCCTCGACCTCTGAGGGGAGGGCACTGGTTGATCCCGCATCGGATCGCGGGCCGCTCGACGACGTGCTGAACCGGGAGCAGCGGCAGGCGCTCCGCCAGGCTATCGCGGCGTTACCCGAGCAGATGCGCAAGTGCCTGCTGTTGCGCGTCTATCAAGAGTTGAGCTATAAGGAGATCGCCCGGGTCATGCGGTTGTCCGAGGAGACGGTGAAAGCGCATTTGTATCAAGCCCGGCAGCGATTGAGGGCGCAACTGGCCGACTATTTCGCTGAGATCGAACTGTGAGGTGCTATCATGAGTGAAGGGCAAGAGAGCTTCAAAGCCGCCATGCGAGCATTGGTGGAAGAGACTGCGCTTCAGGAGGGCGCGCATATCACCCCTGAACGATTGATCGCCTACCATCAGGGCGAGCTCTCATCGGAGGATGAACGACGGATTCAAGATCATCTGGTCGTGTGTCGGGAATGCACGGCACTATTGCTCGATCTGGAAGCCTTTCCCGCGCTCGATCAACGGGGAGCAAGGCCCCTCTCAGATGCCGATGTGGCGGCAGCCTGGCAGGAGATGAAATCGCGGATTCAGCCGAGAGAAGCCATGGGATTCTTCGCCGGTGCGCGACAGTGGTTCGGCATGATGCTCTCTCCGGCTCGCCTTCCCTATGCCATCGCCGCCTCGCTGTTCATCGTCAGTTTGGCGTTGACTGCCTGGATCGTGTCGCTGCGCCAGGAGAATCAACACCTGATGGCGCGGTTGAAGGCGCTGCCCGCCGGGCAAGATCAAGACCTGGCTTCCATCAAGGAATCGCTCCAGGAGGCGCGCCGGCGATTGGCCGAAGCGGCGCGCCGCGACGAGCAATACCGGACGCAAATCGCCCAACTCCAACAGTCGCTGGAAGACCTGTCGCAACCACAGGTGAATATGCCGATTGCCGATCTCTATCCTCAGGAGTTCATTCGCGGGCAGGAAGAGGCGATCAAGGCCATTGAGGTTCCCTCGGGCGCGAATTTCTTCGCCTTGATTTTGAATGTCCCCGATCAACGCTCTTATGCCTCTTATGCGCTGGAGATTGCGGATCGCGATGGCCGGGCGATCTGGCGCGGTCGAGGATTGCGGATGAGTTCATACAACAATTTCACCGTCATGCTGCCGCGTCGGCTCTTCCCTGCCGGAGAGTATCGCATCGCGCTCTATGGACTGCGAGACGGTCGAAGGGAGCTGGTGGAACGTTATGCGCTGCGAATTCGGTATCAATAGGTACGCCAGCACTCATCCTCGATCCTCTTCGAAGAGGAGTCATGTCATCTGCGGGGCTATGGGCTTCTTCGAAAATGAAGTCGCGCAAGATGCCCTCTTGTGCTCTGTCACACTCATCCTCCGTCGTGGCCTCATGCTCTTCAGGCCCGGAACTCGCCTCCGGGGATTGTTACTTTCCTCGTTACTCTCGCTCTCAACTGACTCCTCCCCGCGGTCCAGCCGCGGGGCTTCCCAAGGGTGAGGGAAAGCACCTCCAACTAGCCGGCAATGTGACTCCTCCCCGCCGACGAGCGGCGGGGCTTCCTTGGGAGAGGAGGAATTCCGTCCGAAGACGATTGTTCGGGTTTCATCCCGCCGACGAGCGGCGGGGCATCATCAGAAGGAGGAAAGCCGCCGTGAACGAGCCGACAACTGAACTCTCCCCGCGGTCCAGCCGCGGGGCTTCCTTTCAGGCCCCGGAGCTCGTCTCCGGGGTTCGTTACTTCCCTCGCTACTCTCGCTCTCAACTGACTCCTCCCCGCCGACGAGCGGCGAGGCTTCCCTGAGGAGGGGGGAGCGCCGTGAACGAGCCAGCAACTGAACTCCCTCCGCAGGCCAGCGGCGGGGCTTCCTCATTCAGGCCCTGAAACTCGTCTCCGGGGATTCGTTATGTTCGCCCGTTAGTCACTGACTAGGCTCCGGTCCCCGCTCACCTGAGGTCCGCTACGTTCGCCGCTCGCTCTCACCTCGCTGCGCCCCAGGTCTCCGGTCCACGGTCACCTGACGAATAGCGAGCATTTAGATTCTCCTGAGTAAGCGATACAGGGTGGTGGCTTGCGCACCGTCGCGTTGGCTCATTACGCATAGGCGTCTCCTCGAAGCTCAGCTTGACGGCGCGCGGCGGAACTCGATGAATCCTTCAGAGAGGCTTGTCCCGACGTACCATTCGACATGACGACTCAGAGCTTGGCCGGGGATCTCTTCCGTGGCCCAATCCTTGCCAATGACGATGGCCATTACCTCAGCTCCCGTTCGTCTGTCAGCCCGCTTGGCGGCGTGCTCCGCATCGTACCCGTTGACCAGATACGAGATTTCGATCACGGCGACCCGCTCTCCCTTCCACCAGATGAGATCGGCCAGAAACGGATTGATGTCCGGTTCCATCATGTCTTCCTTCAACAGAGACCTCAGTTGTTCGGACAGCCGCTGTTGTACCCATGGCTGCTCCGGCGGCCCTCCTCGACCACCATTGAAGAGCGCAGGTGCCGATTTGATGATTTCTCACTCGTACCGCTCACCGCGTCGACGTCCATCCTCGCCCTGCTGCCAGGTAATCAGATCCCGAAGTGCTTCTTCGGTGCGCTGTTGAGTTTGGACGAGCGCTTGAATCTGCTCGCTTTGTCGCTGAAGTGCTTCTTCGGTGCGCTGTTGAGTTTGGACGAGCGCCTGAATCTGCTCGCTCTGCCGTCGTTCGGCCTCTCCCAACTGGCCCACTAGCTCGATCAAACGATCAAATCGCTGCGGGAGCGCCAGCAACTCATCGGTCAAAAGCTGTCGACGCACTTCCTCCCGAAAGGCCTTGTCGGTTCGTAGCAGTTTCAAGATTTCTTCCTTCAACATCGCTGTTTCCATTCAAGCTGAGGAGATGATGTCGCCACGAGCAGACTGCATCCCATAGACCTCGGTGAGTCGGACATCAGTTTCGCAGTCATCGGCCCATTCGATGACGTCCTCGCTATTACTTGTCTCTCCGTATGGAATCCAACCGCGCCCATGCCGAACGGGGCCTCCCATCAGTCGCTGAACGAGAGCTCCGAAGCCGTCTTGAACATTCGCCCGCTGGGTGGCCTCTTGCAGAGCCTTGCGGATCTCGGCAGCGTGAGGTGTGAATCGTGGGCATGATGCTCGGGCCGGGAAGCGCAAAGCCCTCTCATAGGCTTTGGCGGCGGAAGACCGAGAGATCCTCTCGTAGCGAATCGTGACTTCCTGCATATCCTCATGCTCCGGTGAAAAGCTTAACACACCGGCCATCCAATAGCCATGAAGCTCGGCGCTCCGACCGGGATGACCGAAAAGCACGCCGCTCGTGACGAACAGAGGCGCTCGCGGAGCCTCTCGCCTCTTCACACACTTCGGGCGACCGACTGGAGTCAGGTATCCAAAAAATCGACGGGCGGCTACCACTTTTTCCTCTCCATGGGGTCTAACCGAAGTGGAAACACCAACGAAAGGAGGCTTGAGAGGATGAAACGATTGATGATCCTGCTCCTCAGCATGATGGCCCTGACCGGCGTGGCCCGCGCTCAGAGCGGGGGCGATGACTGGTTTCAGGATGACACGGTCACCATCACCGGCTCATCGCAGCGGGTGGGATCGATGACCCTGGTCGATCTCTGGGGCAGTGATGGTTCGTCCCTGTGGGGAACGGCGCAATCGCTGGGTTCGTTGACGCTCTATAACTTCTCCACCGACGATGGGCGGGTGCTGACCGGGACGGCGCAGCGGCTGGGCTCCCTGACGCTGTACGACTTCTCCAGCAGCGATGGGAATACACTGTTCGGCTCATCGCGGCGGTCAGGCTCATTAACCTTCTACAACTTCTATGGCCGCGACGGTCGTTCGCTGACCGGGACGGCGCAGCGAGTGGGGTTCATGACGTTGTACAACCTCTTGTATCGCCGTCCGCGCCGTGATCGATGAACGAGAGGGGACTGCTCGGTTGAAACCCTCACCTGAGGTGAGGGTGATGGCCGGGCTGGCCCTTTTCATCATTGAACCGAAGCCATCGAGAAAAATGCGAAACCGAGACATCAAAATCGGTAATTACGTTGGCTATAAACGCGGTTCAAGAGGATACCTGAAGCGGTGCTACCGTTGCGGAAGAACCATCTACATGTGGCAGGGCAATGACGGGAAGTGGCGCCCATACGAATCCTGGATCGAGCAGAATGCCAACGAAGGCGAGTGGATCATTCACCAGTGCGACGTGGCCTTCGAGCGCGTGCTTGACCTCACCGAGCTTCTGTAGTGCGGATCATTCAGGAGCACGAGCTGGGCTCCCTGGTGGTCGCCTTCTGAGGCGGTGGACGTTCTCACCGGCCAACCCGTCTCGGATCACCATCACCAACGTTCGAGCGAGAGTGAGGATGACGACGCGGAGCAGACCGGTGATCGACCAATGAGCCCTCCGTAGGGGGCTGGACGCTGCGCCAGCCCCCGAATCACACTGGAGACCGGGGGTCGTCCGTCGGGGCGATGGCGGAGGCCCACGGAGGGCCCCCCTCCAGGCTCTCATCACTTGACGTGATCTCCATCTGGCAATAATATCGTGAAGAAGTCCAATCCCTGCTGATTGGGTTCTGCGAATACCGCTTTTTGGGGAGGAGGCGATGATTCGGCGAGGAAGAGCGTTTCACCCGTCGCCCAATTTCCATCGTGCGATGACGTGTCGGGCATGGTCTTTGCTCGTGGTGGGTCTCATCCTGTGCGGGCCTGTCGCCTTGAGTCTCCGCGCCTCCCATGCGGGGGCGCAAAAAGCGGAGGTTCCATCGGGCAGTTCTTCACAGGAACCATTCGAGCTTCAGTCCGGCGTGCCCATCGAGCGCGAGCTGGCCGGAGGAGAGAGTCATCGCTATCGTCTCAGGCTCGATGCCGGGCAGTACGTGCACGTGGTGGTCGAACAACGCGGCATCGATGTGGTGGTCGTCGTCTTGGCGCCGGAGGGGACGAAGCTCGTGGAGATGGACAGTCCCACCGGGACGCAGGGCTCGGAGTCGGTCTCATGGGTGGCGGCGGCGTCGGGGGAGTATCGGCTGGAGGTGAGGGCGCTGGAGAAGGAGGCTCGGCCGGGGCGCTACGAGATCAGGGTAGAGGAGTGGCGGGAGGCGACGCCTCAGGATGAGAAGCGGGTGGCTGCCGAGCGGGCTTTCGCCGAGGCCGAGTTGCTCCGGGCGCGAGGGACGGCGGAATCGTTGCGCAAAGCGATCGAGAAGTACAAAGAGACGTTGCCATTGTGGCAGGCCGTGGGTGACCGGAAGAAAGAAGCCGAGGCGCTTCACAGCATTGGGTTTATTTATTCTCTGCTTGGCGAGAATCGGAAGGCAATCGAGTACTTTAACCAGGCCCTCCCTCTCTTCGGCATGTTAGGAGATTTCCAGGCGCAAGCCGCCACACTCACTAACATCGGAGCAGCCTATGCCAGGTTGGGTGAGAATCGGAAGGCACTGAGTTATATGGAGCAGGCCTTGCCGCTGAGAAGACGTGCCGGAGACCGACAAGGGGAAGCCGCGACGCTTAACAATATCGGCATAGTCTACGCTCGCTTAGGCGAGCCACAAAAGGCGCTGGAGTACTACATGCGGGCCCTGCCAATCCTTCGAGTCATAGGGGATCGCCGGTGGGAGGCGAGGACGCTCCATAATATTGGAACAGTCTACATGGAGTTAGGCGAGCTGGAGAAGGCATTGGAGTACTTCAACCAGGCGCTGCCGATCTCGCGGGCCATGGGGGATCGGCGAGGGGAGGCCACCACGCTCAACAGTATCGGCATGATCTACGCCAACACAGGCGAACCGGGGAAGGCATTGGAGTACTTCAACCAGGCGCTGCCGATCTCGCGGGCCATGGGGGATCGGCGAGGGGAGGCCACCACGCTCAACAATATCGGGAAAGTCTACAGCGATTTAGGCGAGCCGGAGAAGGCGTTGGAGTATTATCGGCAGGCGCTGTCAATCAGTCGGGCGGTGGGAGATCGGGGAGGGGAGGCGGCGACGCTCACCAACATTGGCGGGATCTATGCTCACTTAGGCGAGCCGGAGAAGGCGTTGGAGTACTTCAATCGAGCGCTGCCCATCCATCGGGCGGTGGGGGATCGGCGAATGGAGGCGACGACGCTCAGCAACATCGGCGTGGTCTACGCTCGCTTAGGCGAGCTGGAGAAGGCGTTGGAGTACTTCAATCGAGCGCTGCCCATCCATCGGGCGGTGGGGGATCGGGGAGGGGAGGCGACCACGCTCAACAATATTGGCGGGATCTATGCTCACTTAGGTGAGCCGGAGAAGGCGTTGGAGTACTGCAACCAGGCGCTATCCATCCTTCGAGCCGTAGGAGATCGGAACGGCGAAGCAACAACACTTGGCAACATCGCCGGCGTTGAACGCAGCCTGGGCCATCTCGCCGAAGCGCGGTCACGTATTGAAGAGGCGCTGCGGATCATCGAATCGCTGCGCACCAGGGTCATCAGTCCCGAACTCCGCGCCACATTTCTGGCCTCCAGGCTGGATTTTTACGAGTTCTACATCGATCTGCTCATGCAGATGCACCGGCGGGAGCCGACCAGGGGATATGATGCTTTGGCGTTGCAGGCCAGCGAGCGGGCGCGGGCGCGCAGCTTGCTGGAGATGCTGGTTGAAGCTCGGGCCGACATTCGTCAGGGCGTCGATCCCGAGTTGCTGGCGCGGGAGCGGCGGGTGCAGCAGCGGCTCAATGCCCGGGAGCGGTATCGGCTGAAGCTGCTCGGTGGGCGGCACACCGAGGCTCAACTGGCGGCGGTGGAGCGCGAGGTGCGGGCGTTGCTGGATGAGTATCGGCAGGTGGAGGCCGAGATTCGCGCTCGCAGTCCCAAGTATGCTGCGTTGACGCAGCCCGAGCCGCTCAGTGTGAAGGAGATGCAGGCCGAGGTGCTCGATGAGGGGACGGTGCTTCTGGAATATGCCTTGGGGCGGGAGCGGAGTTTTCTCTGGGCGGTGACGAAGGATTCGGTCCGGAGCTACGAGTTGCCGCCGCGGTCGGAGATTGAGGCGGTGGCGCGGCGGGTGTATGAGGGGCTGCGGGGGAGTCGGGAGCGGTTGGCGTGGGGGCAGGTGCGGTTGGCGGCTGCTCGATTGAGTCGGATGATTCTGGGTCCGGTGGCCGATCAGTTGGCCGGGAAGCGGCTGGTGGTGGTGAGCGAGGGGGCGTTGCAGTATGTGCCGTTCGGTGCGTTGCCCGAGCCGGGGGGTGGGGAATCGGGCGCAGAGTCGTCGATCATCGGGGGTGAGCCGTTGCTTGTTCATCACGAGGTGGTGAGCGTGCCGTCGGCGTCGGTGGTGGCGGTGGTGCGGCGGGAGGTGGCCGGGCGGCGGCCGGCGGCCCATGGGGTGGCCGTGCTGGCCGATCCGGTGTTCGATAAGGAGGATGAGCGGGTGAAGGCGGCCATGGCGCGGAGGGGGGCGAAGGGCGATCGATCATCTTCATCGAGGCCGTTCTCGGCGGCGGGGCGGTCGGTCGTGCCGTCGGATGTGGAGCGGTCGGCGCGGGAGGTGGGGATGGTGGGGTTTGCGCGGTTGCCTTTCACGCGGCGGGAGGCCGAGGCGATTATGGGGTTGGTGGTGGGGGAGGGGAAGCTGGAGGCGCTCGATTTTCGGGCCAGTCGGGCGTTGGTCAAGAGTCCCGAGCTGGGTCGGTATCGCATTGTGCATCTGGCCACGCATGGGTTATTGAACAGTCGGCATCCGGAGCTTTCGGGGTTGGTCTTTTCGCTGGTGGATGAGCGGGGGCGGGCGCAGGATGGGTTTTTGCGTCTTCATGAGGTGTACAATCTGGCGTGGGGGGCCGATCTGGTGGTGTTGAGTGCCTGTCAGACGGCGTTGGGTCGGGAGGTGAGGGGGGAGGGGTTGGTGGGGTTGACGCGGGGGTTCATGTATGCGGGGGTGCCGCGGGTGGTGGTGAGTTTGTGGGCGGTGAGTGATGAGGCGACGGCGGTGTTGATGGAGCGGTTTTATGAGGGGATGTTCCGGGAGGGGTTGCGGCCGGTGGAGGCGTTGCGGCGGGCGCAGGAGGCGGTGCGGCGGGAGGGGCGGTGGCGGGCGCCCTATTACTGGGCGGGGTTTGTGTTGCAGGGGGAGTGGCGGTGAGGGGGAGCTAGGGGACGGGGGACCGGAGACGGGAGACCGGGGCAGGGTCAGTGACTGGCGGGAACGTAACAATCCCTGGGGGTGAGCACCGAGGTCTGAGTGAGGAAGCCCCGCCGCTGGTCGGCGGGGAGGGATCAGTTGTTGGCTAGTGTGGAGGTGCCTTCCCTCACCTTTGGGAAGCCCCGCCGCTGGTCGGCGGGGAGGAGTCAGGTGAGAGCTAGAGTAGCGGGGAAAGTAACAATCCCTGGAGGTGAGCACCGAGGTATTCAGAATACGGTGAAAGGCCGGTTGACTAGCTGCAGGACCCCCGAGGCCTGAGTGAGGAAGCCCCGCAGCTTGCCTGTGGGGAGGGTCACATTGTCGGCTAGTTGGAGGTGCCTTCCCCCACCTTTGGGAAGCCCCGCCGCTGGTCGGCGGGGAGGAGTCAGTTGCTAGCTAGTTCACGGCGGCTTTCCTCCTTCTGATGATGCCCCGCCGCTGGTCGGCGGGGAGGAGTCAGTTGCTAGCTAGTTTAGTTCATGAGGGCTTTCTTCTCCCACGGAAGCCCCGCAGCTAGTCTGCGGGGAGGGTTCAGTTGCTGGCTAGTTCACGGCGCTTCCCCCTTCTCAGGGAAGCCCTGCCGCTTGACGGCGGGGGGAGTTCAATTGCTGGCTAGTTTAACGGACCCTGGGAGACCGGGGACCGGGGACGGGGGACCGGGGCACAGTCAGTGACTAGCGAGCGAACATAACGAACCCCCGGAGGCGAGCCCCGGGGCCTTTGGGGAATGAACCAAGCACTTATTCAGCAAGCGAACACAATAATCCCCGGAGATGAACTCCAGGACTTGAGAAGTATGACGCTGCGACGAAGGGACAAAGCACGAGATGCCATCTTGCGCCACTTATTGTAGAATGGCTCACGGGCGCGAGTCGCCCACCACGAAGGATGAAAGAAGCACAGATGAACAGGTATACTGCTCGTCAGTTGATCAGTGAATCTGCGCGAAATTTACTTTCACAGGGGAGGAGGAATGATGTTTCACAACGCCATGTACAGAATATCCCGATGGACTCTCTATTCGACGGCCGTGGCCGTCGGCTTATTCTGGCTGGTGGCCATGGACCCGGCTAAGGAAACTTTCCGCCCGGTCGTGCGCGGGCGACGCGGCGTCGTTGCCGGCGGTCATCCGCTCTCGGTGGAAGCCGGACTGCGCATCCTGGAGGCCGGAGGGAATGCTGTGGATGCCGGCGTCGCCGCGCTGCTGGCGGCATCGGTCATCGAATTCTCGCATTTCGGCTTCGGGGGCGAAGTGCCCATCCTCATCAAGATGCGAGGGGATGACGTCGTCGTCATCAATGGACAGGGTACCGCACCGCTCCTGGCCACGCGCGAATTTTTCCTTCAGCGGGCCGAACGAGGCGCGACCCGAGATGTGCCCACCATCGGCGAGAACACGGCCGTGGGTAAGATCCCATCGACGGGACCACTAGCGGCGACGGTGCCCGGCGTGCTCGATGCGGCCATCGTGGCGCTGGATCGCTATGGGACGAAATCGCTCGCCGAGGTCATGCAACCGGCGATTGAACTGGCCGACGGATTCCCCATCGATGAGCTGCGCGTGCATTACATCGAACAACGCCGGGAGATTCTCTCCCAGTGGCCGACGTCGGTGCGCGTGTTCCTGCCCGGCGGGAAGGTGCCTCGCGTCGGCGACGTGTTCGTGCAATCGGATTTGGCGCGCACGCTGCGCGCGCTGGTGGCCGCCGAGAAAAAGCACGCCGCTCAGGGACGACACCAGGCGTTAATGGCGGCACGCGACTATTTTTATCGCGGGCCGATCGCCCGGCGCATCGCCACTTTCATGAAGCAGGTCGGCGGATTGTTGCGGGAAGAAGACTTCGCCCGGTTCCACGCCCGCGTGGAATCGCCGGTCAAGACGACATATCGCGGATACGAGGTGTATAAGGCGGGATTCTGGACGCAGGGCCCGGCGATGATTGAAATGCTCAATCTGCTGGAAGGATTCGATCTGAAAGCGATGGGGCAGAACTCGACCGAGTATATCCACACGGTGACCGAGAGCATGAAGCTGGCCTTCGCCGATCGCGATCGGTACTATGGCGATCCCGATTTCGCCAAGATTCCCGACCAGGCGCTGCTCTCCAAGGAGTATGCGGCGTTGCGTCGTACGCTCATCGATCCGGAGCGGGCATCGCTCGTGCACCGCTGGGGCGATCCCTGGAAGATGAAAGCCCTGGCCCCGGACGTCGCCGCGCCGGCATCTGGTTCGACCGGGGATACCGGGACGCCTCCCCTGGATACGACCTGCGTCAACGTCATCGATAAGGATGGGAATATGTTCAGCGCCACGCCGAGCGGTGCCTGGTTGCCTTCGGTCATCGCCGGAGACACGGGCATTCCGCTCTCTCAGCGCCTGCAGAGCTTCGTGCTCGACGAGGGTCACCCTAACATGCTCGAACCGGGCAAGCGTCCGCGCATCACGTTGACGCCGACCATCGTCCTCAAGGACGGGCAACCATTCCTGGCGTTGAGCACGCCCGGCGGTGATAATCAGGATCAGGCGCTCCTCCAGGTGTTGCTCAACATCATTGAGTTCGGCATGAACGTGCAGGAAGCCGTGGAGGCGCCTCGATTCGATACGCGTCATTTGATGAGTTCGTTCGACGCGCACGAGTTTCATCCGGGAGCGTTGTACGTGGAAGCGCGCATCGCTCCCGAGGTCATCGACGCCCTCAAGCGACGGGGTCATCGGATCACCGTCCGAGATCCCTGGGGGAATCCGGCGGCCGTGACCGTGGTGCGCTACGATCCTCAGACGGGAGTCATCTCGGCCGGAGCCGACCCGCGTCGAGGGCGATATGCCGTAGCCTGGTGAGGAGGTGCCTATGATGAATCGTCGTCGGTTCTTTCGCGCTCTGATGGCGCCGGCCGTTCTTCCTTTGGCCGGGAGAACGCGCCGCGCGGTCGCTTCCTCTCTGACCGCCGAGTCACAAGACGAGTGGCCGGCCCCCGACGATCCCCATTATTGGCAGTGGATTCGTCGGCAATTCCTCATCCCGCCGGATGAGGCCTTTTTCAACACCGGCACGCTGGGAGCGTGTCCGCGTCAGGTCGTCGATACGGTCACGCGACATATGCGGCGACTGGAGGAGACATTGGCTCATTGGGATTACAAGCCCGAGCATCCCGATTGGTTCAGCGGGTATCGTCCGCAACTCGAATTGCGCAAGAAATTGGCCGAGGTCATACACGCGCATCCCGGCGAGATCGCGCTCACCCAGAATGCGACCATGGGCATGAATTTCATGGCTCATGGACTGGACTTGCAGCCCGGCGATGAGGTGTTGAGCACCGATCAGGAGCACCCCGGTGGACGGTGCGGATGGGAGTTGCGGGCCCATCGCGAGGGGATCATCTGGCGACCGCTGGAAATTCCCATTCCACCGCCCGATCCGGAAACGATCGTCAAGATCTTCGCTCAAGCGATCACTCCCCGGACGCGCGTCATCGCCATCGCTCACATCACCTCTCAGTTTGGCATCGTCATGCCCGTGCGACAGATTTGCGAGCTGGCGCGACCCCGCGGCATTCTGACCATCATCGACGGAGCCCAGGCCGTCGGTCAGTTGCACGTGAACGTCAAGGAGATCGGTTGCGATGCCTACTTCTCCAGTCCGCATAAATGGTTGCTCGCTCCACCGGGCAACGGATTCTTGTACATTCGCCAGGAGAAGCTCAATGACGTATGGACGACATTGGCCAGCGGGCAGTGGAATAACTATCAAGCGGGCGCCTATCGGTTGATGCAATATGGGACCGGCAATCTCTCGTTGCTCAAAGGACTGGAAGCGGCCATCGACTTTCACATGCGCATCGGTCCCGATCGCGTGCAGCGGCGGATCATCGGATTGGCCAATCGGTTGCGTCAGGGATTGCAGCAGATCGACGGCGTGACCATTCTCTCGCCCACCCATCCGGAGTTGGCCGGAGCGATGGTGACGTATCGCGTCGAAGGGATGACCGGGTCGCAATTACAGGATGAGTTGTGGAACCGGCGGAAAATTCGCGTTCGCAAGATGGGCGCGAAGAACAGCGTGCGCCAATCGGTGCATATCTATAACAGTCCGGAGGAGATCGACGCGACGCTGGAGATCGTTCGAGATCTGGCTGCCAGGCGGAAGTGAATTCGTGCAGATGAAGCCTTGACGGGATGCGCGGTGAAAGGGAGGGGCTCGTTCGTCTCCATCCGGCGCATCGCCGGGGATCGCTCATGGGCGGCGAGTCCGCGGCGAGGAATGAAAGTGACGTCGCGCAAGATGCCGCCTTGCGTCACCCATCCTTGGTTGACGATGAGGAAAGCGGCGTGCCCGGCATCAGTCAGGCGAAACATCTTACGCCGCTCATCCTTGGTTGACGATGCCCAACCTCGTTGTATGATGGTGATGGCGTCATGATCACCGTATTGGGGGCTACCGGTTTCACGGGCCGGCTCGTCGTCGAGGAATTGCGACGGCGGCAATTACCCGTGCGACTGGCCGGACGGAACGTCGATAAGCTTGAAGCTGTGGTGGAGGCTCTCGGTGAACGGGTTCCCACCGTAGTCGTCGACGTCACGCGCCCGGAGACGCTGCCACTCGCATTGGAGGGATCGCGCGTGCTCATCAATTGTGTCGGTCCGTTCACCGATTTAAGCGAACCGGTGGTCGCTGAGGCCATCCGTCAAGGCGTGCACTATCTGGACACCACGGGCGAACAAGCGTTCATCAAGCTCATTTTTGACCGCTACAGCGATCAGGCGAAGCGTCGAGGGGTCGTTGTGTCGCCGGGAGCCGCCTTCGAGTATGCTTTGGCCGATGCGGCCGCGGAAGTGGCTGGTCGCGAGTTGGAACCGTGCGAAGAGGTGATCATCGTGTATGCCCTCTCGGGATTCGGGGCGAGCCGAGGAACGAAAAAATCGGTGCTCCGAGTGGTGGCCAGCGAGGGGTATCTTTATCGGGAGGGGCGACTCGTTCGGGCCAGACTGGGAGCGGAGCGTCGGTCAGTCCGTATGCCCAGTGGCCGGAAGCTCGTCGCCCTCTCGTTCCCTGGCGGGGAAGTCATCCATGTACCTCGACACGTTCAGGCGCGGTCGGTCATCCCCATGATGGCATTCAGCTCCGGTCGAGCGCTGTTGCTCCCTCTCGGTCTGCCACTGTTGCGCGCGGCGATGGTCACGCCGTTGAGAGAGTGGATCTTTCGGCGTATTGAAGTGGGACCGGTCGGTCCCTCGCCTGAAGCACGGGCAGCTACGCGCTTCACGTTGCTTGTGGAGGCGCGCCGGGGCGAGGATCGCCGCGCCGTCATCGCCGAAGGATGCGATCCCTATGGCTTGACGGCGGTGGTGATCGTGGCCTTGGCGGCTCATTTATTGGAGGAAGGACCGCGGGAGGTCGGCGCTCTCTCGCCGGCCATGGTTGCCGGTCCGGAGGCGATCGTCACGAGCACGGGCGAAGCCGGCGTTCGCTGGTTGCGATGACCGAAGCGCCGGGGTATGGACAACTCTCCGATCCATGGAAGATCGAGGAGGGATACTGGCAGGCGTGATGAACCTCTCGGGACTAGCTGAGAATGTGATGGCTCCCCGCCGGCGAGCCGCGGGGCTTCTCCAGGTGGTGGGCTTGCCAGACGAGCTATCGACCTGACTGCTCCCGGCGGATCAGCCGCGGGGCTCCTGGAAGGCTCTTGCTCCCTCTCGACGAGCTGTCGACCTGACTGCTCCCGGCGGACCAGCCGCGAGGCTTCCTGAAGATCGGTGCCCACCCTGCCTGTCGCCGTGGAAATCGTGGGCCATGCGAGATCTCGCGCTGGCTCAGGAGCCAGCCATTTTCGCAGAGGGATGGGTCTTTGGAGTTCCTCCTTCCATCGGTCCCTCAAGAGAAGGCTTGCCCTCTTGGGTGAGTTTGTTTACAATAACAGCAGCCCGGAAGGTCATTCTTCAAGCGCGAAGAGGAGAAGCATGATACGAAGCGAGTGGGTTGCATCTCTGCTTGCCATCTTGTTGCTCGGCGGCTTGGCCCTCTCTCAATCCGAATCATTGGCTCGATTCAGCGATGTGACCGAGCAAGCCGGCGTCGCGTTCCAGCATCATCCGGGCACACCGATGGAGACGGGAGGGGGTGCGGCTTTTCTCGATTATGATGGGGATGGGGATCTGGATATCTATGTCGTGGACGTCGGCGGACCGAACATCCTTTTTCGCAACAATGGCGATGGGACGTTCACCGATGTGACCGAGCAGGCGGGCGTCGCCGATGCCGAGCATATATCGCGCGGCGTGACCTGCGCCGATTATGACAACGATGGTGACGAGGATCTGTACGTCCTCAATGAAGGCCCCAATGTGCTGTTTCGCAACAATGGCGATGGGACGTTCACCGACGTGACCGAGCAGGCCGGTGTGGGCGATGCGTCGCGGAGTCAGTCTGCCGCTTTCGGCGATTATGACGCCGATGGGTTCCTCGATCTCTACGTGGGGAATTACATCGACATGTCCACGTTGAGCGAAGATCGGTTGCATTTCGCTTGTCAACCCAACAGGCTGTATCACAATAATGGCGATGGGACGTTCACTGAGGTCGGCGCCGAACTCGGCGTCGCCGATAGTGGGTGTGCGCTGGCGGTGACGTTCACCGATTACGACGGCGACGGCGATCTGGATCTGCTCGTGGGGAATGATTTCGGTCCCTGGGGATACCCTCCTAATGTCTTGTTCCGCAACGATGGACCGGGCTCTGATGGACGGTGGATCTTCACCGACGTGAGCCAGGCGGCGGGCATTGATGGTCGATTATACTCGATGGGCATTGCGGTGGGCGATTACGACAATGACGGCGATCTGGATTATTATGTGACCAGCATTGGACGAAACGTTCTTTACCGCAATAATGGCGATGGGACGTTCACCGATGTAGCCAGAGAGGCTGGCACTCGGGCTCCACGAGCGGGCGATGTCCCTCGCATCAGTTGGGGCGCAGAGTTCTTCGATTACGATAATGATGGAGATGTCGATCTTTACGTCGCCTCTGGCCCGGTGACCGGAGATGAGAAGCAGGCTAACCTCTTGTTCTTCAATCGAGGAGATGGAACATTCATAGACATCGCCGCCGAGGCTGGCGTGGATGACCCCGGTTCCGGTCGAGGGACGATCGTTGGCGATTACGATGATGATGGAGATGTGGATCTCTATCTGGTGAATTACGGCCAACGCGCCGTTTTGTATCGCAACGAGTATTATCACCCGGAATCGGCATTGACGGCGAACAACTGGCTGGAAGTGAGATTGATCGGGACCACGAGCAATCGCGATGGGATTGGGGCGCGCCTGCGCCTGGTGACTGGTGGGAAGTCGCAAATCCGCGAGGTGGGCACGGGATCACCGCACTCCTCTCGATCGAGCGGGCTCGTGCATTTCGGCTTGGGGACGGCTGAGGTGGTCGATGAGTTGGAGGTCCGATGGCCGAGCGGGCAGATCCAGGTGATAAGAGGCGTCCCCGTGAATCGGCGGATCACGGTGATCGAAGGACCATGATCCTGGTCGGTGGGGTGCGAATGTCGAGGGGGCGCCTATGGTTGACAGGGAGCCGGTGTTTATGGTAGGGTGCTCCAGCCAGCCCGGGGTGTTACGCTTCTAAATGATGAAGATACAGACACATTCGCGGTGCCCTCGTGTCGCTCTCGGCGATGCCTCAAACGTTCTTCTGCTCAGATGGCGCGCAGAGTGCGGTTTTTTCGGTCGAGAGCAGGCGAGGTCTGTGGATGAGCGAGGGTTGTTTCGTGGTTAAAACCTTTTAAAGGAGGAGACTTGGTTATGAAAAGAACAGTTCGCATGATCACTGCCTTGAGCTCTCTGGCCCTCTTGGCCCTGAGCAGCATTCCTCTTGGTGGTTCGCTGGCTCCGGCCAAGACGAGTGCCCAGTCGGCTGTTGCTGAGGTTGAGCCGAACGATGATCCGCTGTCGGCTCAGGAGATTCCGTTCCCCGGACCGGGCGAAAAGGTTGAAGTTCAAGGGAGCGTAGCGGCTGGGGACGAGGGGAGCTTCAGCGAGGAGATGGAGACCTTCTTCTCATTCGCCGGCGGCGTTGGAACGCTCCACGACTGGTATGTGCTTGATCCCGATGCCCTCGGCAAGCAGGCGCTGGGCAATGGCCCCATTCCATTGAAGATCAGCGTGGGATGGGAAGGAGAAACCGACATCGACGTCTGGGTGGGCACGTTAGTGGATGATTTCCTCTTCTTCTTCGATGGATTTAAGCTCCTCAGCGACGTTCGCATGGCCTCTTTGGCCAATCCCGAAATGTGGCCTCGCGGAGATGCAGCCAGCGAGTCCATCGCCCTTTATCTGCAACCTCAGGGGGTCACTGACGAAGAGGGTAATCCCATTCCCAACGACGGTTTTGGTCGTAAACTGGTCGTCGCCATTCAGCATTTCGATGGGCCTCCGGCCGACTACACGTTGACCATCGAGAACGGCGCCAGCGTCGCCAAACAGGATGTGAGCTTCAATAACGAACGTCACCAGATCGATGATGGTGGAATTACTGCCGGGTGGTTCAGTGGGCCTTCGGGGGGCATCGTCGTCAATTGCTATCGGCCCAGTCGATATCCGGCGACGTTGACGAGCATCGCTCATCCATTTGTGAATTTCAGCGACGTGCCCGATCCCACAGGGCAACCACTTCGCGTGATCGTCTTCACGGGCGAGGATGATGGTGATGGGCTTCCTGGACCGCCGCCACCGTTGTCCCAGGCCAACATCCTGTTCGATCAGGAAGTGCCTATTCCGGGGACGATTTCTCCTCAGGAGGGATCGCGATTCATTGGCCGAGTCAATGACATCACCATCGATCCGCCGATCACCATCGAGTCGGGAGTCGTTTACGTCGCGTTACAGTGGCCCGATGCCCCGATCGAGGAGACGGGCGTCGCTCTCGCTCTGGATACCAGTCCCGTTCAGTACCTCCGCACGTTCCTTTCCACTGATGGGGGCGAGACGTGGGGGCGTCCGACCAGGACGGAAGATTTGTCCGGTGAAGATGTCTTCATGAATGCCGATATCCGCGCACACTTCGAATTCGGTCCCGCGCCCGCCAGTGTGGTCAGATCGAAGGCCGAGCGGCGAAGCCATCGCGTGGTCAGAGCCGTGCTGTCCAGGCAACCGCTTTCCGTCGTGCCAATCAGTCGGTGATGGATCTTGGGTGGGATCATCCTCACCTGTTGGTGGGGATGATCCCCATTTGTGGTGAAGACGGAGAGTTGCTCAGAGTATCTCTGATTTTCTGTCATGCGTGAAGAAATCGCGTTTTGGCTCAGGGTGTGTTCGGGGGGCGGGCTCTCTAGGTAGATATCACGTTGTCGAGTCCGCGCGACCGTTTCTGGATATTTCCTCTCCCGCCGTCGGCTGAAGGCGAGTTCGACTCCTGAGGTCCACACCCATCATTCCACACCGCGTCTCATCTCCAATAGGCTGGCGAACTCGCGAGGAAATTCCTCACGGGCTGGCGTCCACGACCAATGACGAACATCGATGAGGTGGGAGGGCGCCATATGTGCTCCGTGATTTGGCTGTCTATCTGGCGGAAGGGCCGAACTCCTGGGTGGAGGGGGGCAATATGTGCTCCACGATGGTGCCGTATTCCTGGAGGTCCTCTCAGAACGTCATCACCAGGTCGGCGGGAAGGAGTTCTTGATGGAGGAAATCGGTGAGCGTCATCGGGGCGTCGATTTCGGGGATGAGGTCTATCATCTGTCGGTTGCCGTTACAGCCAGAATCGACGATAATAAAGATGATTTATGTTGGAAAAACGGACGACATTGGAGCAGATTCTGAATCTTGTACGCCGATTGGATTCGATTCACCTGGTCAAACTTCGCCAAGCGCTCGATCACCTGATGGCGCAAATTCCCGACCAGGAAAGAGAGCGTCTCTATCGGCAATTATTGAAAGAGCGTGGTTTGATGAGCAAAGTTGATCGTCCTTCCTCTCGACCGCGGGATCACCACCCAATACGAGTCAGCGGTAAGCCTCTCTCGGAAATGATTGTCGAGGAGCGGCGGTGAGTGGCTGGTTATTACTTCGACAGTAGTGCTCTGGTTAAGCGTTATGCTTATGAATCAGGCACTGATTGGGTCCTTCGCGTCACAGATCCAACCTCGGACAACGAAATTGTAGTTGCTCGGATTGCAGGTGCGGAGGTGCTCGCCGCTATTGTTAGAAAACAGCGTGCTGGTGAGGTGAGCGGTATCCAAGCTCAGCAGGCAGTGGCCGATTTTGAAGCCGACTTCGAGACGGAATATGACGTCATTGAGGTCACACCAGCCGTCGTCATGCGAGCGATGGACTTGATCAAGCGCTATGGACTCCGGGGCTATGATAGTATTCAACTTGCTTGCGCCATGGAAGTGAATGAAGTGCGTCTCTTGGTCGGTCTTGCCTCACTCGTTTTCGTCAGCGCTGATGGGAGGTTGAATGAAGTGGCGCGGGCCGAGGGATTACCTGTTGAGGACCCCAGTGCTCAGGGATAGGGCTACCGCCGGGTTAACTTCAGGATTTCCCCATCCACAACTCATCGATATGGCAAGGGCTGACGAGGTTCTCCTCAGAACGTCATCACCAGGTCGGCGGGAAGGAGTTCTTGATGGAGGAAATCGGTGAGCGTCATCGGGGCGTCAATTTCGGGGATGAGGTCTTCTTCTTTCAGGCCACACATGTACATCGATGACGAGCAGGCGAAGAATTTGACGTCGTGCCCGTGTTGCTTGGAGTCGCGCAGGAAGGTCTGGAGATTCTCAAAATCAGCCGCCTGCAAGCGCACGAGCGTCATCTCTTCCAGATCTCGATAGGCTTCAGAGAAGTTCGGGTGGTTGATGCGCTCTTTGGTCAGCTTGAGGATGGCCTCATCGCGGAAGAAGACGCGGACAGAAATCTCCGGTGAGGCCGTCAGGGCGCGAATGAGCGTGGCCACTTGAATCAGATTATTGAAACTTCCCCGGGAAACGATGATCGCCACTTTCTTCACGCTGCCCCCTCCATGCCTGAAGCCATCGGATGAAACATGTTCCAACCTCTCTCCCGCAGCCGGTGAAGGCGGTGAACGGACGCCTCGCCCCGCAGCGATGTTTGCTCTCGCTGGCGTTGGTCGAATCGAACGATATCCTTTTCGCGCTTCGCCACCATCGGGTCTACGATAGAGTAGCCAACACCCCTCCATCCGTCAATGTCGCAGCCGAGCAACGAAAGCGTCAAACTCGTTTTTCATGTGGAGAGCGTGACGCCCTCCTGCCGATTGAGTGGGAGGACATCCCCTATCCCAGAACTTGCCTCCGAACTCCGCGATGTTCGCTCGTCATCAATAAGCGAGGTGCGTGTTGCCCAATGCCTCGGAGCAAGTCTGTGGGGATAGTCCCCGCTCTCTGGCTCATGGGATGGAGCGTGAGCCTCCCCGCGGTCCAGCCACGGGATTTCCAGGATGATCTCATCCGCCCTGGCTCGCCACCCTTGTGATGCCTCCCCGGCGTCAAACTGCAAGACTTCGTCATCGTCAGGCCCGGAGCTGGTCTCCAGGGTCTCTGACGCTCGGGAGCTACAGCCCGAGCGGTCTTTCGAAATACCCCGGAGCTGGTCTCCGGGGAGGGTGACTTCCTCCGCTACGCGAGCTCCCAACTGACGGCTCCCCGCGGTCCAGCCGCGGGGGCTTCTCCGGGGGAAGGAAGCCGTCATGGACTCGCCGTCAAGGTGAGCCTCCCCGCCGACCGGCGGCAGGGCTTCTGAGCTTTCCCTCTCTCTGCTCACCTGGCTGAGATCTCGCTTCTCGGTCGCTCTTGAATCTCCGGCCAGGAGTTTGATATAAAAAAAGGTTGTCAATAATGTTCTTTTCGGATAGTCTTAGTGGAAAACGGATGCGAACATGAAGAGGGGAGTGTTTCTTTACGGGAGGGAATTCGACATGTTCTATGAGGCTTCGGCCACCCGACGGTGAGGCATCGGTGGGGATGAAAAGATGAGTTTAGCCGGAATCTTACAGCGAAAAAGTCAGCGTGGAGAGAAGATCTTCAGCGTGGAGATCAGCCCGCCGATGAACTATCCAGGATTGGTCAAAACCAGCGAGATGGTGGCCGCGCTCAGGGATCTGGATCTGGATAGTATTGCGCTGACCAACAACACCGGGGGGAGCTTCAAGCTCAATCCCTTAGCTGTGGTAGAGACGGTGCGGGCGGTATTGCGCAGCACTCCTATTATTGTCCACATCACCTCGCGCGATGAAGGGTCGGTGCGCACCGTATATACCCACGTCGACAACATGGCTCTCAATGGCGTATCGGATGTGCTGGTCATTCGCGGCGATCCCAGTCCGACGAATTCCCGTCAAACGGACGCCTATAAGTTCACTACTGTGGAACTGGTCAAGCTGATGCATGAGTACAGCCAGCGGCAGCGCTACACGCTCGACATCTTCGTCGCCGGGCATCCTGAGTGGCAGCCTCATACGCTGTCCAAGCATATGCTCTATCAGCGTCAGAAGATCGAGAATGGAGCCAGGGGCATTATCGCCAATATCGTGACGGCTCCGGAGAACTATTTTCGATATGTGGATGCCGCTCGCGCGCATGAAATTATGGTCCCCATCGTTCCTTCGGTGATCCCGCTGACCAGCGTGAAACGCTGTGAATTTCTGGAGCGGCGATTGCATATTCCCGTCCCCGCGGCGGTCAAGGAGAGACTCCGGGCCGCTCGCAACAAAGAGGAAGCCCGGCGCATCGGCGTGGACATCTCCGGCGACATCGCCGAGGCGCTCTTGCAGCGAGGCGCTCCGGGCGTGAATTTCAACGTCATCTTCCCCCAGGATGTGCGATCGGTCAAGGAACTCCTCCAACGCGTGCGGGGATATGCGACAATCTGGGAGAAGTATCAGATTGAAGATCCGGAGGAGATCGATTATTTCGAATGCTTGCGGGAAGGCTATTTCTGAGCCATCGGTCACGATCCACGATGAGCGCCGCGAGCTTGGAAGAGAGGGGATGAAAGAGGTTCGAGACGGCTCTCTGTCTTTCCCTCCCGAGGCTGGAAACAGACTGTTCATTCTGGATTGAGTATGTCGGAGCGAGATGAGCGAACCCACTTGCCGGCCCCAGCCGATGCCGGCGCGATAGATCGCCACATCGTCACCCGCGTGTATCCCATCGGATATGGCCACGAGCGCTATGGAACGGCGGTGGAACGGGACGTTCATCTGCTGGACTACTGGCGCATCATCAAGAAGCGCAAGTGGGTTGTTCTCGGCGTCCTGATGATGGTGGTGACGGTGGTGGCCATCCGCATGTACCGGGCGCGCCCCATTTATCAAGCGTCGGGCAAAGTGATCATCAACCAGCAGACGCCGGTACCGCTGGCCAACAAGCAGGAAGCCCTCTCTTATTCCTCCAACGATACCCAGTATCTGCGCACGCAGATCAACGTCTTGCAGAGTCGCACGTTGGCTCGACGGGTGATTGAAGAACTCTCCCTGGACCGTCAGCCCGAGTTCGCCGGCTTCGCCCGGATTCGTGATGCGGCGCTGCGGGATAAGTTGATGGTTGATCGCTTCCTGAGCGGTTTACGGGTCGAACTCATCCGCGACACGCGCATCGTCAAAGTGACCTATGAGTCGCCCGATCCCCAGTTGGCCGCTCAGATCGTCAATGCCCTGATGGATCAGCTCATCGAGTACACGCTGACGGCCCGGTTCGAATCGACCCGCCAGGCGCGAGAATGGCTCAATAAGCGGCTCACCGAATTGCGAGAGAAGCTCGAGCAGTTACAGGAAGAATTAGTGCGCTATAGTCGAGAGCACGAGATCATTCAACTCGATGAGAATCAGACGATCGCCATTGAGCGGTTGACCGATCTGAATCGACGATTGGTGGAAGCGGAGGCCGAGCGCATCCGCGCCGAGACGCTCTACCGGTTGAGTCGGGAGGCCGATGTCGATACATTGCCGCCGGTCCTGTCCAATCCCATTGTGCAAACACTGCGGCAGCGCTTGGCCGACGATCGGCGGCGGCTGGTGAAGCTCCAACAACAATACACCGATGAGTGGCCGGAGGTCAGATCGCTCAAAGAGCAGATCGCCGAAACCGAGCAGCAACTGGCCGAAATCAAGAAACAGATACTGGCCAAGATCGAGGCCGATTATAAGGCGGCGCGTACGCGAGAGGAGAATCTGCGCGCCGAGCTGATGGCCCAGCGGGCCGAGACCTTGCGTCAGAACGAGCGAGCCATCAATCTGTCCATCAAGCAACAGCAGGTGGAAGCCAGCGCCCAACTCTATCGCAGCCTGCTGCAGAAGATGAACGATGTCGATCTCCTCTCCACGTTGACCACGACGAACATTCAGATTCTGGACCGCGCTCAGGTGCCGACGGCGCCAGCGCGGCCGCGCAAACTGTTCTACACGGGTATGAGCGGATTGGTCGGATTGCTGTTGGGGATTCTGCTGGCGCTGTTCATCGAGTACCTGGATAATACGGTGAAATCGACCGAGGACGTGGATCGGTTGCTGGGTCTCCCGTCGCTGGGCGTCGTGCCCGCTCTGGAGAGCTTGGAGCGAAAGAGGCGACTGGCGCTGCCGCGGTGGGGTCGAGAGCGCCGGACGACGAAGCCCATCCTCATCCTCGACGAGCAGCATCGGTCGAGCTTTGCCGAAGCCTTCCGGTCCTTGCGGACCTCGGTGCTCCTGTCGCACGCCGAGCGCCCGCCGCGCACTATCCTGTTCACCAGCAGCAGTCCGGGCGAAGGGAAGACGACGACGGCCGTCAATACGGCGATCAGTTTGACGCAAACCGGTGCGCGCGTCATGCTCGTCGACGGCGATCTTCGCAAGCCGGGATTGCATAAGATGCTCAACATCAGCAATCAACCCGGGCTGAGTACCTATTTGACGCGCGGGATCGCCATCGATTCGGTGATCGTTCAGAATCACATTGATAACCTCTGGGTCATTCCATCGGGACCGGTACCTCCCAATCCATCGGAGTTGCTCTCATCGCGAAAGATGCGCGAAGCCGTCAGGGCATTGAGCGAGCAATACGATTTCGTCATCCTGGACTCGCCGCCCGTCTCTACGCCCGACGCCTTGATTCTCTCCACCATGGTCGATGGGGTCATCCTGGTCATTCGGTGTGGCGAGACGCCGCGCGAACTGGTGCAACGCGCCAAGCAGTCGCTCCAGGACGTGAACGCGAAAATATTCGGCGTAGTGCTCAATCGGATGGACGTCGGGCAAGACGGCTACTATTACTACTACTACCGATATTACTACGCCGATGAAGAGCCGCAAGACGAATCGCCGATGGTCGAGGGATGAGGGCGTTCGCCAGGTCGACTGGCGGGACACGATGATTGATATTCACTGTCACATTTTACCGGAACTCGATGATGGTGTTCGTACGCTGGACGAATCTCGGGCGTTAGGGGAACTCCTCATCGACCAGGGGGTGACGACTGTGGTCGCCACGCCTCATGTGTTCGATCTCCGCTACCCGACGCCATCCAGCGATGAGATCATGGGTCAATTGTCTCGCGTGAAGGAGGCGCTGGCTGGGCGAGTGAACATCGTGTGTGGAGCAGAAGTTCGTCTCGTCCCCGAGATCATGACGGTGCTGGATCGGAAAGAGATCTTCATCAATGGCGGACGGTACCTGTTGATCGAGTTCCCCGGTGGGCTCATTCCTCATGGGACGGAGAATCTGCTCTTCGAGTTGATGGCCGTGGGCGTTCGACCGATCATCGCCCATCCCGAACGGCATCGTCGTCTTCTGGCCGATCCAGATCGACTCGCCCGGTTGGTTCAGATGGGATGCTACGCGCAATTGGATGCGCCATGTCTGCTGGAGAAGCGCGAGCAGCGGCGCATCGCCCTCGGGTGGATCCGGGCGGGATTGATTCACTGTGTCGCCTCCGATGCGCATCGACCGCGTTGGCGACCGCCGAAGCTCATCACCGCCTATCAGGAGGTGGAGAAGACATGCGGCCTGGAGATCGCCCGGGCGTTGTTCATCGAGAACCCGCGAGCCATCATCCAGGACGAAGAACTTCCCTTCGCTCCCGCTGTGGAGCCGGCGCGGAAGCCCATCGGTGGATGGTGGCGACGATGGTGGTGGACATGACGTGAGCGCGCATCACGAAGTTGAGGAGGAGCATCCATGTCTGAGATTTGTGTGATTGGAGTGGGACATGTTGGATTGGTCACAGCGGTCTGTTTGGCGAAACTGGGTCACTCGGTCATTGGCGTCGATAAGAATGCCGAGCGCATCGATCAGCTCAATCGCGGACAATGCCCGTTCTACGAGCCGGGACTGGACGAACTCCTCGACGAAGGCCTCCGGCAGGGACGACTCGCGTTCTCCACTCGGTTGAGCGATGGCATTGTGGGGAGCGAGATCATTTTCATTTGCGTGGGGACGCCAGCGGTGGCCGATGGTCGCGCGGATATGTCGCAGGTGGAAGAAGTCGCCCGCGCCGTCGCCCAGCACATGACCGGCTATAAACTGATTGTAGAGAAGAGCACCGTGCCGGTCAAAACCTCGCAATGGATCAAACGAACCATCGGATTATTGAATCGACGGGGCGTGGCATTCGATGTGGCCAGTAATCCCGAATTCCTGCGCGAGGGATCGGCCATTCACGACTTCATGCATCCGGATCGCATCGTCATCGGCGTGGAATCCGAGCGGGCGAAAGCATTGATGCTCAGGCTCTATGAGGGCTTCGATTGTCCCATTTTGGTCACCGACATCAGCACGGCCGAGATCATCAAGCATGCCTCCAATTCGTTCCTCGCCATGAAGATCTCTTACATCAACATGATTGCCGATCTCTGCGAGCGGGCGGGAGCCGATGTGCGCATGGTCGCCGAAGGCATGGGATATGACGCGCGGATTGGACGGGCGTTTCTGGATGCCGGCGTCGGATATGGCGGGAGTTGCTTTCCCAAGGACGTGAAAGCCTTCGCCGCGCTGGCCGAAGAACTGGGCGTGAACTTCGGATTGCTCAGAGAAGTCGATCGTATCAACGAGGCGCGCATCGAGCGCCTGATGGCCAAGTTGCGGGAAGCGCTCTGGGTATTGAATGGGAAGCAAATCGGCGTTCTCGGGCTCGCGTTCAAGCCCGACACGGATGACATTCGTGAGGCGCCCAGCGCGCGATTGATCGACCGGTTGCTCAGGGAGACGGATATGCGGTTGAAACTCTACGATGTGAAGGCGATGTCGGCGATGCGAGAACTCTATCCGCCGGACGAGCGCCTCGCTTACGTCGACTCGCCGTATGAAGCGGCCCGGGATGCCGAAGCCATCGTCATTTTGACCGAGTGGGACGAATTCAAGAAGCTCGATTTGATGAAACTCAAGGGCGTGATGCGGACGCCGATCATCGTGGATGGACGGAACATCTTCGAGCCCGATCACATGCAGGAGTTGGGATTCGAATATTACTGCATGGGGCGGAAGAATATCAGAAATCATTTTTGAGGGGTTGATCGCAAACGGGATGGCTCGACTCTCGGACGCCAGAGGTGAGAGCCTCCAGATGGCGCATCCGACGTTTGACATCCGGAGATAGCCTGTATGGCCACCGTACTCATCACCGGCGGAGCCGGATTTTTAGGATCACACCTCTGCGATCGATTCTTGGCCGAAGGGTGGGAGGTCATCGCCATGGATAGTTTTCTCACCGGGACGCCGGACAATCTCGCTCACCTGTTCGGCCAATCGCGGTTTCGATTCATCAAATACGATGTGACCCAGTATATTTTCGTCCCGGGCTCCATCGATCTCGTCCTCCACTTCGCCTGTCCGGCCAGTCCGGTCGATTATTTGCGATACAAGATTCACACCATGAAGGTTGATTCGTTGGGGACGCTTCATACGCTGGGGTTGGCCAAAGCGAAGGGCGCGCGTTATCTCCTCGCCTCCACGTCGGAGATTTACGGAGATCCGGAAGTCCACCCGCAGCCGGAAACATACTGGGGACACGTCAACCCCATCGGTCCGCGCTCGGTGTACGATGAGGCCAAGCGATTCTCCGAAGCGTTGAGCATGGCCTACTATCATACCCATGGCGTGGATGTGCGCATCGCCCGCATCTTCAATGTCTATGGCGAGCGGATGCGCATGAACGATGGTCGGGCCATTCCCACATTCATCGTTCAGGCGCTTCGCCGAGAGCCCATCACCGTCTATGGTGATGGGACGCAAACGCGGAGCTTCTGCGAGGTGAGTGATCTGGTCGATGGCGTCTATCGACTGGCCACGCGACCCGATCTGGCCGGGGAAGTCGTCAACCTGGGGAATCCGGAAGAATACGCCATCATCGAGTTAGCTCAGACGGTGAAAGAACTCACCGGCTCATCATCGGAAATCGTATTCAAGCCGTTGCCCGCCGATGATCCCAAGAGGCGGCGACCGGATATCACCAAGGCCAAGCGATTGCTCGGATGGCAACCCCTGGTCGGCCTCCGGGAAGGCTTGGAGCGCACTATCGCTTATTTTCGACGGAAGTTACAGGAGATCGGAGAGGCATATGAATGAGGTCGCTGTCATGGGACTGGGATATGTGGGCCTTCCGCTGGCGTTAGCGTTTGCCGAGCGGGGGCTGAGGACCTACGGGATCGATGTCGATGCCCGGCGCGTGGAGCTCCTCCGGGCGGGGACATCGTACATTGGCGATGTGACCGATGAGCAAGTGCGGCGCGCTCGGGCCCGGTTCACTCCCACGACCGAGACGGCAGTGCTCGACCGCGCCGAGGCCGTGATCATCTGCGTCCCCACGCCGCTGCGCAAGACCCGAGATCCGGATATCTCCTACATCATCGCGGCCGCCGAAGAAGTGGCGCGCCACATTCACCGGGGCATGCTCATCATCTTGGAGAGCACGACGTATCCGGGGACGACCGAAGAGGTCCTCAAACCCATTCTCGAAGGGAGCGGCTTGAAAGTCGGTCGAGACATCTTTCTCGCTTTTTCGCCCGAGCGGATCGATCCCGGCAATAAACGATATACGATTCGGAATACGCCCAAGGTCGTCGGGGGCGTCACGCCCGCTTGCACCAAGCGCGCCGTGGAACTCTATCGGCGCATCATCGAGCGCGTCATTCCCGTATCTTCGGCCAAGACGGCGGAGTTGGTGAAACTCCTGGAAAACACGTTCCGGGTGATCAACATCGGGTTGGTCAATGAGATGACCATGCTCTGTCGGCGCATGGGGGTCGATGTCTGGGAAGTGGTGGACGCGGCGGCGACCAAGCCATTCGGATTCATGCCGTTTTATCCCGGCCCGGGGATTGGCGGCCATTGCATCCCCGTCGATCCGCTCTATCTCTCCTGGAAAGCCAAACTGTTCAACTTCACCACGCGATTCATCGAGTTGGCCGACGAGATCAATCGTCGCATGCCCGAGTATGTGGTCGGCTTGGTCGCCGACGCGCTCAACGATCACGGCAAGCCGATTCGAGGATCTCATATCCTCCTGCTGGGCGTGGCCTACAAGAAGGATGTGGCTGATACCCGGGAATCCCCGGCTCTGGAGGTTTTAGAGTTACTGTTGCGGCGAGGGGCTCATGTTCTCTATAATGATCCATTTGTACCTGAATTGGTGAGCAATGGACGACGATGGTGCTCATCCGAATTGAATGAACCGTTATTCGAGGAGGTCGATTGTAGCGTGATCTTGACCGATCACAGCCTCTACGATTGGCCGTGGATTGTGAACTGTTCGAAACTGGTGGTGGATACGCGGAACGCCACGAGGGGCTTAACCGCACGAGGAAAAATTTATCGCTTATGACTGAGGTGGTCAAACTTGACGATTTGGAGTTCAGCCGACAAGAGTTGTGGTATGCCATTCATACCAAGCCTCGTCAGGAGGATTTCGCCGAGGCCAACTTGCGCAATCTGGGGTTGCCGACCTTCAATCCCAAGTTGAAGGAGAAAAAGCTCATTCGAGGCGTTCGGCAGGACGTGATAAAACCACTGTTTCCCAGTTACATCTTCTGCAAGTTTCGCTGCCGGGATTTTCTCCGGGCGGTCAAATATGCGCGCGGCGTTCGCGATATCGTTCGCGCCGGCGATATTCCCATCCCGGTGGGCGAGGAGATCATCGCCGTCATCCGTCAGCGCATGAAGGGTGGGTATGTGGTTATCGAACCGCCCAAATTCAACCCCGGCGATAAGGTGGTGGTCGAGGATGGACCCTTGCGGGGATTCGTCGGCATCTTCGAGCGAGAGACCAAAGATTCGGAGCGTGTCGTCATCCTGTTGAACACGATCAAATATCAAGCGCGGGTGGTGATGGAGCGAGAGCATTTGAAGAAGATCTGATCGAAGAGAGCCCATCTTCATCCTCGGCGAGCCGACCATGGAGAAGACATTATGGCTACGTACCTGGTGACCGGGGGAGCGGGATTCATCGGATCGCACCTGGTCGAAGCCTTGGTGAATCGGGGAGAGCGCGTTCGCGTCTTGGATAATCTGAGCGAGGGGAAGATGGAGAATGTGGCCTCGGTGATCGATCGCATCGAGTTCATGCGGGCCGATGTTCGTGATCCCGAGGCGGTGCGAGCGGCCGTCGAAGGCGTGGATTACGTCCTGCATCAGGCGGCACTGCGCTCGGTGCCTCGCTCGGTGGACGATCCGCTGTCCACCAACGACGTGAACATCACCGGGACGTTGCACCTGTTACGAGCCGCTCATCAGGCCGGTGTGAAGCGAGTGGTCTGTGCATCATCTTCATCAGTGTATGGTGGGAGCGGCGAAGCGCAGCAGTCCGAATCGCAGTTGCCCGCCCCTCTCTCTCCCTATGCGGTATCCAAGATCGCCGATGAATATTACTGCGCCGTGTTCACCAGAACGTATGGATTGGAGACGGTGAGTCTGCGGTACTTCAACGTGTTCGGTCCACGCCAGGACCCGGCATCTGAGTATGCGGCGGTCATTCCCCGCTTCATCCTCGCCGCTCTGAACGATGAGCCGCTGGAGATCCACGGGGATGGATTGCAGTCGCGGGATTTCACCTACGTAGATAATGTCGTCGAGTTCAATCTCCTGGCAGCGACGGCGCCCGATATTGCCGGCGAGGTGTTCAATGTCGGGTGTGGCCAGAGCTATCAGGTGCTCGAGATTAAGACCTATCTGGAGAAGATCCTGGGGAGATCATTGAAGTTCTATCATGCGCCGCCGCGAAAAGGCGACGCGCGATATACGTGCGCCGATATGAGCAAGGCCCGGCGGCTGCTGGGATACGAGCCGAAGATTCCGTTCGAAGATGGGTTGCGCCGAACGCTGGCTTATTTCCAACAAGAGATGCGTCGAGGGACGGGTTCGACATCATGATCGATCTTCACACCCACACGAGCATTTCCGATGGAACGCTTTCGCCGACCGAACTGGTTCGCGCCGCCAAGGAGAAGCATCTGGAGGCGGTGGCCGTGACCGATCATGATATTGTCGATGGACTGCCCGAAGCGCTGGCCGCCGGGCGAGAGGTCGGTCTTCTGGTCATTCCCGGCGTCGAAATCAGCGCCGACAGCCGGGCCGGGTCAATGCACATATTGGGGTATTTCGTGGATTATCGCGACGTCTCATTCCGGCGCGCCCTTCAGGAATTGCGCCAGTATCGGAATGAGCGCAATCCCAAGATCGTCGCTAAACTCAATCAACTGGGCCTGGCCCTCACCTACGAGGAAGTCAAAGCCAAAGCCGGTCGCGGAGCCGTAGGGCGTCCCCATTTCGCTCAAGTGCTCGTCGAGAAAGGATACGTGCGATCGACGCAGGAGGCGTTCGATAAATACCTCAAGGCGGGCGCGCCCGCCTATGTGGATAAAAAGCGCTTGGCGCCCGCCGAAGCCATCGATCTCATCCATCGAGCCGGCGGGCTCGCCGTGATGGCCCATCCGGTTCGGTTGAACGTGCGCGACGAGCGCGATCTGGAGGCGCTCATCCGCGACGTCATTGATTGTGGCGTCGATGGGATTGAGGCCTACTATAGCGATCACAGTCGTGAGTTGACGCGCTGGTTGCTCGACATGGCGCGACGGTTCGATCTGCTCGTGTTTGGAGGGAGTGACTTTCATGGCGACCATAAGCCTCATATCGATCTCGGCGTGGGCCGAGGCGATCTGGCCGTTCCCGTCGAGTTATTGAAGCCCATCGAACGGCGTTTCGGCAGGAGCCTCAGCGATGTCGATGGCTGGTGAGCGATTGAAAGCTCGCCGGGAACAGGTCGCCGCTCGATTCAGCAGGTCGAGGACATCAGAACGATGCATGGAGGATGAAACGTATGCCCGAAGGATTCACCGTGTGGTTCACCGGATTGCCCAGCTCGGGAAAGAGCACGTTAGCGCGCCTGCTGGAGCCGGTGATCCAGCAACGAGGATTACACGTTGAAGTATTCGATGGAGACGAAGTGCGGCAGCACCTCTCTAAAGGATTGGGATTTTCCAAGGAGGATCGAGATGAGAATATTCGTCGCATCGCCTACGTCGCCGGATTGGTGACGCGCACCGGCGGTGTGGCCATCACCTGTGCGATCTCGCCCTATCGAGCGCTTCGCCAGGAGGCGCGGCAGCGAATCGGACGGTTCGTCGAAGTGTTCGTTCACTGTCCAGTAGAGGAGTGCATCGAGCGGGATGTCAAAGGGCTCTACAAAAAGGCGCTCAGCGGTGAAATCCAGAATTTCACCGGCATCTCCGATCCCTATGAGGAGCCGGAGCATCCGGAGGTCGTGGTGGAGACGCATCGGGAATCGCCCGAAGAGAGTCTCTCCAAGATCGTGCGGCGCCTGGAGGAACTGGGCTATCTGCCGCCGGAGGGATTCGGTGGGCTGACGCCGGTCTCCGTGCCCACCTATCTCTATCGGGAGATCCAGCAGCGACTGGACCGAAGCCGGTTCCACGATGTCTCTCATTACGTGACGCATCTGCTCGTCCAGGCGTTGGAGGATCTCGAAGAGATGCCCATCACCGATCAGCAACGGCAGCAGATTCTGGGACGATTGAGAGAGTTAGGATACGTGGAGTGAGCGACGGGTGGAGAGTGCTCTTGGAGCGAGAGCGCGGCACTCGTTGTTGGTTGCTTCGAGCAGGGGAGCCGAGAAGGTCGTCATGCTCGTCCTGATGGAGGTTCATACTGATGATTCCCAAACCCCATGGTGGTAAACTCGTCGATCGCGTGTTGAGTGTCAGGGAGCGAGATCAAGTGCTCGCCGAGGTGGACGCGCTCCCTCAGTTGACGCTTCATACCGAACTGGCCACGGATGTGATGAACATTGCCACCGGCGTGTTCAGTCCGCTGGAAGGATTCATGAACGAGGACGATTTCCGGGGCGTGCTCCATCATAAGCGCCTCGCCAATGGTCTCCCGTGGACGATTCCCATCGTGCTCGACGTCGGCGAAGAGGACATCCGACGACTCGGGCGCCCGACGGTGCTCATGTGCGATGGTCATCCGGTGGCCTTGTTTCACCCGGGGAAGCCCTTCCGTTATGATAAAGAGGAATTTGCCCGGCAGGTATACGGGACCACCGATCGCCGGCATCCGGGCGTGGCGCGCCTGGAGGGTATGAAGGAGTGGCTCGTGGGTGGAGAGGTCGATCTCATCCAGGAGATCGAAACGCCGTTTTATAAATATAGTCTCCGGCCGATCGAAACCCGCGTCTTATTCGAGACCAAAGGCTGGCGCACAGTGGTCGGCTTTCAGACGCGGAACGTTCCCCATCTCGGACATGAATACGTGCAGAAAACGGCGCTCACCTTCGCCGATGGACTGTTCATCAATCCGGTGATCGGTCGGAAGAAGCCTGGTGATTTCAAAGACGAGGTCATCCTCAAAGCCTATGACGCGCTGATGGCGCACTATTATTTGAAAGAACGCGCTGTGATGGCCATCTTGCGGACGGAAATGCGATATGCTGGTCCTCGGGAGGCCATCTTCCATGCCATCGTACGGAAAAACTTCGGCTGCACCTATTTCATCGTGGGGCGCGATCACGCCGGCGTGGGTGATTTCTACCCGCCATATGCTGCCCAGGAGATCTTCGATGAGTTTCCCGATCTCGGCATCATGCCGCTCTTTTTCAAGGCATTCTTCCATTGCCGACGCTGTGGGAGCGTCGCTAATGAGAAGACGTGCCCCCACGGCGAGGATGATCGATTGAACTTCAGCGGCACGCGATTGAGAGAACTGCTCTCCAAAGGTGAGTTGCCCCCCAAAGAACTCATTCGACCCGAGGTGGCCAAGATCATCATCGAGTTCGGAGATCCGTTCGTCGCCTGAGGCGCGAGCGATGAGGCACCCACCTTCGAGGATGGCCGGTATTCATCCATCATCCATCCCATCCGGTGCGGCGCACGCGGCGACGTAGCGAAGGGCAACAGGCGCCAGTTCTGACTCGGCTGGTCGGGGATGAGGCGATGCTGTGTCACCCATTCGATGATGAGCGTGCGGATGTCCCGATTCGAGCGGTAGACGATGGGAGCCCGTTTCAGCATCGTGTATCCTCCACCACCATTGACGCGATAATTGTTGGTGGCTACGCGGAACATTTGATCTGGATCGACGGGTTTCCCTCGAAACGTCAGATGGACGATGCGATCTCCCACCGGGCGGCGAAGGTCGATATCGTATCGGACACCTTCGGCAGTATCGAAGTTGAAGCCGGGAACGTCGGGATTCACCAGCTCGCGTGGCGTGGCTCCCGGACGGTAAGGGAGGAAGTACCGCGCCGCATGTTCTAACGCCTGTTTGAGTTGGCGACCGGTCAATTCGACGACGACGAGCGTATTCTCGTAAATGTAAAGGCTGGCAATTTGTCGCACCGTCACCGGTCCAGCCGGGATGTGAACCGAGGGATTGAACATGGCGGCCAGGGAGACGTCGGCTTTCCCCACGTCCAATTGCACCCGATGAATGAGGTCCAGAATAGCCGTGTCCTTGAATCGCGCCTCGCGCCCATCCAGATCCCTGGCCGTCTGGCCAATCACCGTATCGAGCCAGGCTTCCGTTCGTTGATGGTATGGTCTGGCCAGATCCAGGATCTCCGCATCGGCGGTGACGGCGTCATTGACGGGGATCAATCGACCGTGTTTGGCCACTATTCGCCATCGCCCATCCGTCCCTCGCTCCAGGACGAGATCGACGCGGGCCAGATGCTCCGCCCACCGGCCGGCATTGACCAGCAAGACGCCATTGACCAATGCTTCCGGGACTCGCCGATGGGTATGTCCCATGAGGATCACGTCCACACCGGGAACGGATTCGGCGATCTCATAGGCGCGATTCTCTCCGGGGATCTCAGAGGGCCGACGACGTCCCGTCTTCGGATCGCGATCCAGTCCCATATGAGCGGCGATGACGACGACGTCACATCGTTCCTTCCGGCGGAGAATGGGAACCCACCGCCGAGCTTCCTCCAGGGCATCGCGAAATTCCAACCCGGCGTAGTTCTCCCTGTTCTCCCACACTGGCACCCCAGGAGTCGTCAACCCGAGAACGCCCACTCGCACACTCCCCACTTCGCGGATCGCATAAGGCGCGAAATAATTCGATCCATCGCTCTGGCGAGTGATGTTGGCCGAGAGCCAGGGAAAACCAGCTTGACGCCGTGCCTTGTCAATCACCTGGAGACCAAAATTGAATTCGTGATTCCCCACTGTCATGGCGTCATAGCCCATGTAGCTCATGACCAGCATCATGGGATCGGGCCATGTTCGCGCTCTCGTGTGATGATAATAGACGAGCGGCGTGCCTTGAATGCCATCGCCGTTGTCGATGAGGAGTGTATTGGGTTGCTCTCGACGAATCTGTTTGACGATGGTGAAGATCTTGGCCAGGCCACGATTGGCCGGCCGATCAGTGTAATAGTCGATCGGATAGATGTTCCCATGAACGTCGGTCGTACCGAGAAGCGTGATCGAGGTCCGCGCCGGTGGATCGACATCGAAACGCTCAGCGCTCCAGGCACCCAGGCCGAGAAGAGCGAGGGCGAGGAGCAGAGAGGAGGTACTACGAAATCGCCACTGACGGTCTTCCATGTTGATCAGCCTTCGCGTTCTTCGATCGGGCGAGTAATTATGAATCAATCAGTGAATCGGCGGCAAGTTGGTGAGAGTTGATCGGTGACACGTTCATCCTGCTTCGTGAGAGCGAATAGCCATCATCACCGATGCGCAGAGGGCGGAGAAGAACGGTGGATCCTCACGTCTGACTCAACGCTCGAACGTTGTTCGCCAGGGAACGGTTCTCTCCAGCGCGCCGATCAGCGGTTGGGAGTTCCCGGGAGGACGTCATGCACCAAGAGGCGCACCTGAGCGAGCGATCTTTCACCATAGGCGGGCACGAGTCATTCTTCTTTGGCCCCATTCCTCGAATACCCTGGAGCTGGCCTTCGAGGATGGTGGCGCTTCCGACCCAGAGGACGAGACGTGACCCCTCCCCGCTGACCGGCCGCAGAGCCTCCCAGCAGGAAGGTGAGCCGTCCGTGACCGGCCGACGCCATGACCCCTCCCCGCAGCCAGGCTACGGGGGCTCTCTCCAAGCTCTGTGCCCATCTGTGGACGATGAATGCGATTGCATAGTCATCGAAACGATAATCCCGTACAACATCTGTGTCCATCCGTGGCGATGAATGGCCTCCTGTTACTCGCAGAACCAGGCGCGCTCCTCCGTCCGGTACCGAACGTCTTCGCTCAGGCCCCGAAACCGGCCTTCGAGGATAGTGACGCTCCTTGCTCTGAGGAAGCTGGCCGTTAGAACTCACACCGACCGATCTACCGTCCCGCGCTTGGTGACGCACGGGTATGGCAACGACGTCAAGCTGCTCGCACCAGCCAATCTGCTATCCTTACAAAACGGATCGGATGGATCTTGTTCTAGAGACGATGCCCCGCCCGCTTTCAAAAAGGGTGGCGCCGAATGGCATCTGGCGTTACTCGTTCTCCAGTGGTCGATCATAGCCGATGATCGATCTTCTCCCTTGTACGTGCGCCCTCCGAGTTCTCCGGTGTGGTCATCACAAGCTGGCCAGGATCGACCACCTCTCGGAGATGGGGCCGCCTTTTCAAGACTCATGGGAATGGGGAGATCAGTATCCTGGCGCGTGCTTCGGGCTTTTTTGCGCGCCTTCCGGATTGTTGACTCCCGGTTGGTGCTTCCCGGGCTTTGATCCACGTTGACAACTGATGGTCTCTTTGGTAGGGTTCCTTCCTCGCTGTCATCGAAGCGTGGAATGGAGTTTCGGACGCAGGGAGGAAAATGCAGGATGAACCGCTTTCGAATGCTCATCGCCCTATTCGTCGTGATCGCCGTTTCAGGAGTTCTCACCACTGCCTCCACGCCGCCGCGAGCGGTTCAGGAGCCCGAGGATCTCACCGTCGTCCCCCGCACGCCGGTGGTGTATGAAGGAATGCGAATTCAAGCTGGATTGCAACTCCCTGACGGAACCTGGAAGACGCGACCGGTTCAACAGCGAATTCCTTGCATCGGGAAGATCACCGCCGGCGTTCCCATCTTCTCGGCGGTGCAGGTCGAACAAGTGGGCTCCGAGCCCGAATGGAAAGAGATACCCATCGAGTTCAAAGACATCGAACAAACGTTCACCACGCGCGTCTTGATCGTTCCCACCGAGGGAATCATCGATGACCTGCAAGTGAATGTGACTGCGGGCGGTGAACCGCTTCGCGTCGAGGCAGAGACGACCGCACCGATTGCCGTCATGGAATTGGTCGGTGAGACGACGCTCGAGCTGGAGCTCCCTCGGATCACCCGCGAGATCGCCAAGATCGTGTTGAACATATTGGATCTTCGACGGAACATCAATCTGGACGAGGCGTTGAGCCAACTGGAGATTCCCAATATGCATCTGCGATGGATTCCCGTTTCGGCCGAAGGCATCGCCGAATTCGTCTCTCCCGATCCCAACATGCCTCCCGGATTGCAGCAGCAACTGGCCGATATGGACACTGTCCGCGTCCACATTATTGGAGCGGGATCATTACGGCTGCTCCGCTGAATTGAACAGGCTCCGGTCTCTGTGCATCCGGGTTCGACTGCCTTGGCCGATCATCCTGATCTCTGCTCCATCTCGTTGGAAGTGGAAGCACCCGCTTGCTTGACTCGCTTCCATCGGGGAGATTACCATCAACGATGATGGCGCGGAAGAAACTCGTTCTCATCGATGGCATGTCGAACGTCTATCGCGCGTACTTTGCTATCCCTCGCCTCTCTAACCGCCAGGGACTGCCCACCAATGCCATTTATGGATTCACGACCATGCTGCGAAAGGTCCTCAAAGACGAGCGGCCGGATTACATCGCCGTCGTTTTTGACACGGAAGAGCCCACCTTTCGACACGAGATGCATCCCGAGTATAAAGCGAATCGAGCGGAGATGCCCGACGACATGGCCTTGCAGATGCCCTATATCCTTCGCGTCTGTGAAGCCTTGCGCATTCCCGTGCTAAAAATTCCCGGCTACGAAGCCGATGATATCATCGGGACGCTGGCTCGACGTGCTGAGAAGGAGAAGATGGACGTCGTCATCGTATCTAATGACAAGGATCTCTGTCAGTTGGTCGATGATCACGTCGTCGTCGTGAAGGCGGATCGGCAGACGACCACGGTACTCGATCGCAAGGGGGTTGAGGAGCGACTGGGCGTGCCGCCGGAAAAGGTCGTTGATGTGTTGGCTCTGTGGGGCGACGCCTCCGATAACATCCCCGGCGCGCCGGGCATTGGTGAGAAGGGCAGTGCACAGATCATCAAGCAGTTCGGATCATTGGAGAACGCGCTCGCCCATTGGGATCAGGTCAAGCGCAAGTCGTATCGAGAGGCGCTTCGCGATTATAAGGAGCAAATCCTGAAATCGCGCGAGCTGGTCACGATCAGAACTGATCTCCCCATCGACATCGACTGGGAGGCGCTTCGATATCGGGAGCCGGATCCCGATGAGACAATCGCGCTGTTCACCGAGTTGGATTTCGCGTCCCTGCTCAAGGACTTCATCGATCTCGATACCAGGAAAGTCGCCGCTCGGACGGCGCGCGCCGCGCGACCAACTGCAGAACCGCCGGGTGAATATCGCGTGGTGACCGATCGGCAGGAAGCCCGACGGATCCTCGATGGGCTCTGGGAGCGCGATCGCTTCGCGTTCGTCCTGGATATGAACGCCGATGAGGTGAGAGGCGTTTCCTTGGCCACTCGGCCGCGCTCGGCCAGCTACATCGATCTCACAACAAGCGGCCTCTCGCTCGACGATTTCCAGGAAGCGTTCGAAAACGGCCTGTTGGCCAAGACGACGCACGATTTGAAGCAGACGCTCAAGCTGTTCCTGCCTCGCCGTATGGCCATCGAGGGGTCGATCGATGATGTCATGATCGCTTCCTGGTTGTTGGATCCCAATCGCGGAAAGTACGATCTGGCCACCATCGCGCGGGAGCACCTGGGCATCGACGTTCCCACCGAGGCGACGGCCGAGCATCTGGCCGAACAAGCTGATGTCATCTGGCGGCTGACCGGTGAGTTGCGCCAGCAATTGAAGGAGAATGAACTGACGAAGCTCTACGAAGAGATGGAATTGCCGCTCGTGGAGATTCTGGCCGACATGGAGCTGGCTGGCATTCGCGTCGATCCTCAAGTACTCCGGGAGGTGGGCGAGGAGCTGGAAGCCGAGCTGGAGGAGCTCTCCCAGAAGATTTATCGCGAAGCGGGACGGGAATTCAACATCAACTCGCCCCAGCAACTAGCCGGAGTGTTCGAGGCCCTGCACATCGAGGTCACGCGCAAGACGAGAAAGACGGGGCGGATGTCGACCAGCGCTGACGTCCTCGAGGGATTGGCGTCTCAATATCCCATCGCCCGGTACGTTCTCGAATATCGCGAATTGGCCAAGTTGAAGGGAACGTACGTGGACGCGCTGCCCAAGTTGATCAATCCTCAGACCGGTCGAATTCACACGACGTTCGATCAGACGGGAACGGCGACCGGTCGGCTGTCATCGAAGAATCCCAATCTGCAGAACATCCCCGTTCGCTCTGAACGCGGGCGCGAGATTCGTAAAGCATTCGTCGCCGCTCCTGGTCATCGACTCATCTCCGCCGACTATTCGCAGATCGATCTGCGCGTTCTGGCGCATATGACGGGCGATGAGGCGATGACGCGGGCGTTTCGCGAGGGGCGCGATATCCACGCCGAGGTCGCACGCACCGTGTTCGGGGCCAAGACGGAAAAAGAGGAACGAGAGTTGCGTCGCCTGGCCAAGATCGTCAATTTCGCCATCGCTTATGGCATCGGCGCGTTCGGTCTCTCTCAACGGGTGGGTCTCTCGCGGAGAGAAGCGCAAGCTGTGATCGAGAATTATTACCGGCGCTATCCGGGCGTCCGTCGCTACATGGAAGAGACGCCCAAGCTGGCGCGGAAACAGGGCTTCGTCCGAAGCCTCTGTGGGCGCATCCGTCCCATTCCCCAGATCGCGAACAAGAATTATGCCGTCCGCCAACGCGCCGAGCGCGAAGCCATCAATGCGCCCATTCAAGGTGGTAGTGCCGATATCTTCAAACTGGGCATGATTCGCGTCTATCGGGCGTTGAAGCGGGAAGGGCTCAAGGCGCGCATGGTCCTTCAGGTTCACGATGAGCTTCTTCTGGAAGTTCCGGTGCGGGAGGTCAAACGGGTGCGCGAGCTGGTCAAACAGGAGATGGAACAGGCTTATCCGTTGCGCGTTCCGCTGGTCGTCGAAGTCGGCGAGGGGAAGAATTGGTTGGAAGTCAAGTAGACGAGAAGGCGAGGTGGTCGCACGCTCGTCGCAGAGAGGCGGCGCCGCTGCGCCCGCCAGCCGATCCTTCAGTATAGGGATGATCGAGGGCGAGTGGACGCCGGATCGTCATCGGGATAGCGGGAGGGCCGAGCGTGGGCGTTGAAAAAGGTTCGATGATTCTCGTCACCGGAGCGACCGGGTTCATTGGCCGTCGCTTGTCGGCGGCGCTCGATGAGTGCGGCTACGAAGTCGCCGTTTTGTCACGCCAGCCATCGCGCGCGCAGCAACGGGTGCCCCAGGCTAAGCTCGTCGAGGCTTGGAATCCACTCTCCGAACCCGCTCCCGTCCACGTCATCGAGCGCGTGCAGGGCATCGTTCATCTGGCCGGGGAGACGGTGGCCGGCCGCTGGACTGAAGCGCGAAAACGAGCCATTCGCGAGAGCCGCGTGCAGGGGACACGGAATCTGGTCGCTGCCGTGGCACAGACCGGGAATCGCCCTCGCGTTCTCGTCTCGGCCTCAGCAGTGGGCTATTATGGTGATCGCGGCGAAGAGATGTTGACCGAACAATCGGCGCCAGGGCGTGACTTTCTCGCCGAGGTCTGTCAAGCCTGGGAAGCCGAAGCGGCGCGCGCCGAGGACCTCGGCGTGCGCGTCGTGCGGTTGCGCATCGGATTAGTCATGGGCCCCGATGGTGGTGCGCTCAAGGAGATGCTTCCCCTGTTTCGTTTAGGATTGGGCGCGCCGCTGGGCAGCGGGCGACAATGGTGGTCGTGGATTCATCGTGACGATGTCGTGGGATTAGCCATCGAGGCGCTGGAGAAGGACGCCCTCTCCGGACCGGTCAACGCTACCGCCCCCGCGCCGGTGCGGAATAGCGAGTTCACGCGAACGCTCGGGCGCGTCCTCCGCCGTCCGACATGGCCCATGGGCGTACCCGCTTTCGTCCTTTGTATGCTCCAGGGAGAGTTCGCCGACGTGCTGCTGGCCAGTCAACGCGTCATCCCGACGCGCGCCCAGGCCATCGGTTACCCATTCCGATACGCCGACCTCGAACCGGCGCTTCGCGCCTGTGTGGAGAGGCGATGAAGCCGATGGAGAGTGGTCCATAAGAGTCGCCCGTTCGCAGGCAGTATCCATGAGACGGTGACTCCGTTCCTGTAGCCGTAACACGCGCGGTGACCAGCGTTCAGAAGCCAGGTTGGTCACTGGCGAGCAGTCCCTCATCCGCGGGGGGCGCTCCTGAGCTCGCCTTTTAAGGAAGAGGCGCGAAAGCAAACCTCCATCGGTGTTCATTCGGCGCGCCGTCCTCGACAAACGCACGTCCCCCGACTAGTATTTCCTGATCGAAAGTGATGAACGTCGCTGTCATTGGTGTAGGCCAGATGGGGTGGCACCACGCCCGCGTGTACGCGGCTCTGGACGAGGTTCGGCTGGTCGGCGTTTGCGATATCGATCGCGCCCGTGCCGACGCGGTGGCCGCCGAGTATCACACCGCGGCATATTACGATCATCGTCAACTCTTGGATCGAGTGGACGCCGTCAGCGTGGCCGTTCCCACCGAGAGCCATGCTCGTATCGGTTACGAATTCTTGCAGCGAGGCATTTCCGTATTGATGGAGAAACCCATCAGTCGAACGCTCGATGAAGCCGATGCGCTCATTGCCGCGGCCGAGCAGTCGGGCGCCATCCTGCAGATCGGTCATTTGGAACGGTTCAATCCCGCCGTTCAGGCCGTCCAGGGGATCATCACACAACCGCGCTTCTTCGAAGCCCATCGACTGGGCGTGTTCAGTCCGCGAAGCCTGGACATCGATGCCGTCATGGATTTGATGATTCATGATCTGGACGTCATCCTCTCGCTCCTCGATACTGAAGCCGTCCATATCAGCGCCGTGGGCATCCCCGTTCTCTCGTCGCGCGTCGATATCGCCAACGCCCGGATCGAGTTCGCCGACGGTTGCGTAGCCAATCTCACGGCCAGTCGCATCTCGCAGGAGAGGGTGCGCAAGCTGCGATTCTTCCAGCCGCACGATTACGTCTCGCTCGATTACACGCGACAGGAGGTGGAAATTTTCAGCCTCGTCCCTTCAGCTTCTTCCACCACGCGCCCTGAAATCTCCCGACGATTGCTCCCCGTTGAGAAACGCGAGCCGCTGCGCGCTCAGATCGAATCGTTCCTTCGCTGCGTGCGAGAACGAATCCCCCCTCGCGTTGATGGTCGGCAAGGGCGGCGCGCCCTCGCCCTGGCCCTTCGAGTGATGGAGAAAATCCGCGAACACGCCGAGCGCGTGGGCATGGAATTGCGGTTCTCATGAAAGATCCATTGGCGCGAATTGATGGGCTCCTCTCTCGAGCCATCGCCAAGGGCTATTTCCCCAGTGCCGGTTACTTGCTGGCCGTAGGAGGCCGGATTATAATCAGTAAAGCACTGGGAGATGCTGTGATCGTGCCTGAGCGCATACCGGCGACCACGGACACTATATATGACATCGCCTCACTCACCAAACCATTGGTGACCACCACGCTCGTTCTTCGCGCCAGGGAGCGGAAGTGGCTGGCGCTTGATGATTCCATCGCGCGCTTTCTCCCCGAATGCGATCGGGCTGATAAGCGCTCGATCACCATCCGGCATTGTCTCACGCACACGGCCGGTTTCCCCTCCTGGCGGCCCATCTACGCCGAGATCTCAGATCGAGATCGACTGGCCGCCTACCTCGGCGATCTTCCATTGGCGTATGCGCCGGGGACCAAAGTCGTTTACAGCGATTTGGGATTCATCGCGCTGGGCGCGGTGTTGGAGCGCGTCTATGAAATGTCGTTCGATGAGCTGGCGCGTCGAGAGATTTTTGATCCTTTGGGATTGAAGCGCACAGCATATAATCCGCCGCCCGCCCTTCGACCAGAGATCGCCGGGTCGGAGACGACTATGGACCGCGAGCGCGCGCTGGTGCAAGAATTGGGATATCGGGTAGAAAACAATGAGACGCTGCGCGCCATTCTCCAGGAGCGCCCGTTCATCTGGGGGGAGGTCCAAGATGGCAACGCTTATTTTCTGGGCGGCGCCGCCGGGCATGGTGGCTTGTTCTCCACGTTGGCCGAGACACATCGGATGGCCGAGCAGTATCTGCCTCACTCCCAATTGCTCAGGCCGGAGAGTCGGGCGTTAGCCTCGCGAAACGCCACGAGGGGTCTCGGTCGCGATCGCTCACTCGGCTGGATGTTGGCCAGCACGAGAGGATGTGCCGCCGGTCGGGCGTTGCCGCCGAATGCGTTCGGTCATACAGGATTCACCGGCACCAGTCTATGGATCGATCCCGACCGTCAGCGCGTGTACATCCTATTCACCAATCGCGGGCATCCAACACGGGTGGCTTTCAATATGAACAAGCTGCGACAGCGCTTTCATCTTTATGCGGCGCGAGCGTTGGATCGAATGTAGAGTATGCTCGAGAAGACCTTATTCGCCAGTTTCTATACGCTGGAGCGGAGTCGCTACCGATCGCCGCTCTTTGCCACTGGCGTCTCGCTCTCGCTCCTCATACACGTCATGATGTTGATCTTTCTGCGCTCGCTCAGCATCGGCTTCGGCGAAGAAGAGGCGGCCGCTTATCTCCCCGGTGGAGGAAGATCGATCGGCGAGATCGTGGAGGTCTCCAGTCGCCCACTGATCATGCCACCGCCGGAAGTCATCGATCGGTGGTTGCAACAACTCTCGTCAGTTGAGCCGAAGCAACCAAAGTATCTCGCCGAACGAAGCTCCATCGCCCGTCGTTCCGCTCGTCTCCGATCGAATGATCGCTCCCGGCGCCCAGCGGGCGGTGGTGAAGGAGGTGAGCCGGGTGGAGGCTCTGGCGCCGACGCCCAAGCCGCGAAGGAAATGACCCAAACAGAGACCGCCCAAGAAGAGACATCGCCCGCTGATCAGTCAGAGTCCGCTCAGGAATCACTTCCCGTCATCGAATCGACCGAGCGTTTGCCTACGGTGGCGTCTCAGCAGGAGCCCGCCGCCACCGGCCAGTCCCGTAAGTCGAAGGAGCCCAATCTGCCCCCGGTAGGTGAAGGACCAGATGTGGCCGCCTTGCGGGAGACGGAACCACCTTCGGCGGCGGTCAGCGACCAAGAGTCGATCATTCATCCTCGTGGTCCCATCTCCGTCAATGCCAAAGGGGTTGGGCCGGTGGGTGCTTATCTGGCATATCTGGAGCGAACGATTTACCGGTACTGGCAGATTCCTCCCGAGGCGAACCTGTTGACGCAATCGGTATCGCTGACCATCGAGTTCGAAATCGCCAAGGATGGACGCCTCCTCTCCCTCCGTCTCTACAACTCGACTGGCATGCGAGCTCTGGATCGAGCCGCTATGCGAGCCATCCAGATGGCAGCGCCGTTTCGCCCGCTACCGGACGTTTTTCCGGGTCCGAGCCAATTATTCACTGATACGTTCATCTACCACCCGCCTCCCTCGTCGAGTTGAGCGTCTATGAAGCGAGTCATCGTGGTCTTGTTCGTTCTGTCTGCGCTGAGCCAAGGGCTCATTGCCTGGAGTCGGCCCAAAGCGGCCGGTCGGAGAATCGACTCGTTCGACGCGCTGAGCCAGCAGCGGAAATCGCGACCTCGGCGGGTGAAGCCCAGGCCCACACCGCCCGTCAAGCCGCTCTCTCCGCCCGAGCCATTCGGTCCCGCTGGCCCTTTCATCCGCGTGGCCTTGGCCATGGACGTTCCATCGGCGGCGATCACCTGTGATGGGGATATCGGGCGCCTCGACGAGGAGGGCCAGAAGCCCACGCGGTTGGCCAAGGCGGAGATTCATCTGGAACCTGCACCCTCGCCTGAAGGGCCGACTCGCGTCTATCGCATTCGCGTCGCCGTTGTGCGAGATCCGGGACACGCCGAGTGGTTGAAGCAACGGCTGCAAGCGCAATTCCGGCAGCCGGTCATTCTCAAACTGAGCGACGATGGGAAAGATCGCCTCCTGTACATCGGCGAATTCCACAGCGAACGAGACGCCTTTCCGCTGGCTCGCCGATTGAAATGGGCTGGTTATCGCGACATCACGTTGGTCGATGAGATGGCGCCACCGAAACCGATTCTGGTGGCGCGAGACGCATCGGGTGCCGTGCTCTTCCAAGCTCCTCGGCAGCTCGTGTTGGCGCCCATGGATGAGCGACGCGCCCCGTTGAGTTTCAATGGGCGAACCTATCGCGGACGGTTCGTAATACGCTTGAATCAACATGGTCGTCTGCTCGTCATGAACGAATTACCTCTGGAAGAGTACCTGTGGAGCGTCGTTCCTCATGCATTGAATCCGACGGCCTTTCCGGCGCTGGAAGCGCTCAAAGCTCAGGCAGTGGCGGCGCGCACATACGCCGTGTGGAAGAAGCTGAACGCCATGGATGTGGACGGCTACGATGTCGTCGCCCGGTCGCCGTTTCAAACTTATATGGGGATGGAGGTCGAGCATCCGCTCGGCACGCGCGCCGTCAACGAGACGCGGGGGCTCATCGTCACTTATGATGGCGAGCCCATCGAGGCGGTCTATACGGCCACCTGCGGTGGCCGAACGGAGGATGCCCAGGCTGTATTCGGTCGAGCACGTCCTTACCTGCGCAGTGTGCCGTGCACACCGGAACGCCAGTGGCTGGAGGCGCACACCATGGTCACTGAGCGACCGGTCGTTCCCGAACGGGGAATGGCGTTGCTCCAGCTCGTAGGATTGACGTTACCCGAAAACATCACTGTCGACTTCCTCGATGCGCCGGCGATGGCCGATGAGGTCGCGTCGTGGTTGGCGGCGGTGGCCCGGTTCATGGGGCGGTCGGCTGAAGCCTTCGACGAATCCTCTGATCGCCTCGTTCAATTGAGTGGATTGGCGCAAGCGATCATCGAGAGATTCTATCCCCCGGACTATCTGGACGCTCTGTTCACGCCCGCCGATGTGACGTATCTCCTGGACTATGCCGATGGAACGATCGCCTCGCCCTCGGCGCGCGCGGCGCTGGCCGCGCTCATCGACGATGGAGTCTTACCACCCTCATTATTGCGGCCATCGCGTGTGTCCGATCGCCTTTCGCGCGGTCAGGTATTGCGCGCGCTGGCCCGGCTCGTGGAGCGTCGCGGTCGAGTGCCCATCGAGACGGGGCGCGTGCGGTTGTTTCGCACTCATCAGTTGATCATCGAATCGGAGCAAGGCGAGGCGCGCGCCTATTCGGTGAGCGCATCGGCGTTCTTGTTCAAGCGACTGGGTTCAGAGTGCGTGCCGGTGAATCGGTTGATCATCGTGGGTGGCGAACGTGTATGGTTTCACCGCCATGCCGCCGGGGAGATCGATTATCTCGAGTTGGAGCCGAATCCTCAGGGGGCGGCGCGCGATCGCTATTCGCCCGTCTCTCGCTGGAACGTTCGGCGCACGCCTGCGGAACTTCGAGAGCGGCTGGGCCAGCAGGGCATCGATGTGGGCGAGGTGATCGACGTGAACGTGCTCCGGCGAGACGCCGCTCAGCGCGTGACCCGGTTGGAGATCGTCGGATCCCAGGGTCGCGAGACGTTGTCACGATCTCAAATTCGTACCGCCTTGGGGGTTCACGAGACATTGTTCGTCGTCGATCGTCGGTACGATCCTCAAGGTCACATCGCCGCGTTCATCTTCATCGGTCGTGGATGGGGTCACGGCGTCGGGCTCTGTCAAATGGGCGCCTATGGATTGGCACTGGAGGGAGTGTCTTTCGGCGACATTTTGAAGACCTATTATACTGGCGTGAAGGTCACGCGGATCTACTGAGCGGGATTCGCATCGATCGAGGAGAGCGGGAGTGGCAGCGTGGTTCTGTCGGAGCCTCGCCGTTCTCATTGCCGATACCGGCTGGATTCTTCGAGGCGCTGAACAGAGCGTTTCCACACCATACCGGAGGAATCGTCGCTGGTGAATGAGACAATGACGCGAAAGCAGCAGCTTGGGCTTCTCATCCTGTTGGCGGCGCTCATCGTCTATGCGGTCTATCGTTGGGTGAACCTGCCGTGATGGAATCCTCTCACTCCAGCCATCGCCCGATCATCGCCGTCGTCGGGCCGACGGCCTCGGGAAAGAGCGAATTGGGTATTGCCATCGCCGTTCACTTCGATGGCGAGATCATCAATTGCGATTCCGTGCAGGTTTATCGTCGGTTAATCATCGGCACGGCGAAAGTGCCTCCTGATGAGCGACGGGGCATTCCTCATCATTTGATCGACATTGTGGAACCGACCGAGCATTTCACTGCCGGCGATTACGCCCGATTGGCCGGTCAGACCATTCAACACGTCGAAGCGCGCGGGAAGCTCCCCATTCTGGTCGGGGGAACTGGATTCTATTTGCGCGCGCTACGGGTGCCACTGTTCGATTCGCCACCTACAGATCTCACCTTGCGACGGCGCCTCCATCGGCTGTTCGAGCGACGCGGCGCGGAGCACCTTCATCGAGTATTAGCGCGCGTCGATCCGGCGTCGGCAGAGCGCATTGCTCCTCGTGATTGGTCGCGGACGATGCGGGCGTTGGAATTCTATTTCCAGACCGGCGAACCCATCTCGCGGCATCTCGGGCGCCGGCCGGCGCCGCCCCCATTTGCTGCTCGATTGCGATTGATCGCGCTGCATCCGCCACGAGACATCCTCTATCAACGGATCAACGAGCGCACCGAGCGCATGTTTGCTGAGGGATGGGTTGATGAAGTTCGCCAGTTGTTAGAGAGTGGCGTTCCTCCGACGGCCAAGGCGCTGGGAGCGCATGGCTATCGCCGCATCGTGCAATACCTGCAAGGAGAGATCTCTCTGGAGCGCGCCATCGAATTGACGAAGCGGGATGTGCGCCGTTATGCTAAGCGGCAACTGACCTGGTTTCGGCGGGAACCTCGGGTTACCTGGTTTGAAGGTTTCGGCGATGATCCGCAGGTACAAGCGCGCGTCATCGAATTCCTCGATCGCATGATGCGCGGCCGGTGAGCTGAGCGTTCCAACGCTGTGGTCGGATGCACCCCTCGTTGACCAGAAGCGCATCAATTCGCGGAAAATAGCCAAGAGCGTAACGATCCCCGGAGGCGAGCTCCGGGACCTTGAGAAATTGGAGGCACAGCAGCCTGACCAGCTGGCGAACGTCAAGGGACCCCGGAGACGAGCTCCGAGGCTTGATGGAGACGCATCATGGTTGTAGCTCGTTGGGACGAAGAGCCATCACTCTGGGAGGCCTGTGGGCAGCGGGGGACGTCACAGTCCTAGTCAGGAAGGGAAGCTGTGGAAGCCCCTCGGCTGGACAATGAGGTCCTGGCTGGTAGAGAGAGCAAGATCTTCTCAGAGGCCCTGCTGCTCGTCAGTGGGGGGATGTCCTATGAGAGAAGAGCATGATGATCTCCGGAAGCGAACGTCGGAGTATTGGAGAGTGCGTCGAACGCTTGTTGGGAGCCGAAAGCGTCGGAGATCTGCAAAGATGGGTTCCGGTACCAGGAAGCTCATGAGGGCCTTCTGGAAGGGCTTAGTCGAAAGCGTCGGAGATCTACAAAGGCGGGTTCCAGAGGATTCAGAAGAAGGGCACGCATCGGTCATCCGGTACGAAACACCAGAGACGGGGTTCGGAGCATGAGATGTAACACCGTCCGGCTTGACGGTAGAGAAGGAGCGTACTCCTTTGTGAAAGCGCATTTCGCGCAAATTCATTAATGAACAGATGCTCCCATTTAAGACACACGTCTGTTCCAACCCGCCGAGGCTGTTCTCTCTCTCACGGATGGCGAGCGTCGGCCCAACTGACCTGCTCACCTGTTGGCTGGCTGACCTACTGACCCGCCAGCGCGATTCTCCCTCTCGCCGATAATGAACATCAACCTCGCCCATCTACCCATCTTCATATTCTGCTCTTGGGACTGGTGGTTTTCTATTCGTGATTCTCTCGCGCCCGAGTTATTATGCTTGAAATCGGAGGAGCATGATGGTAGCTTAATCTGCTACTATCATACGGTGAGGCCAGGTCATGTCTACGAATAAAGAAACAATAAATCTCGAGTCGGCCAAGGGGGGCAGCGGCGTGGAGATATCGACCCAGCAAAGCGTGCAGGATTCGTTCCTCAATCACATTCGACGCGAGCATGTGACAGTGACGTTGTACCTGATGAACGGGATCAAACTCATCGGGCGCATCAAGAGCTTCGACAAATTCTGCGTGTTATTGGATGCCGGCCAGCAGGATATGCTCATCTTCAAGCATGCCATTTCGACGGTCTCCGTCCCGCGCTCTTCCATCGAAGCGCGCAAGTCAGAGGCCATCGCTGCTTCCAGGGAAAAGGCCAAAGCCAATCAGGCCAAGAAAGAATGACGGTGCCGGTCGCCACTCAAGCGGGATGCTTCATCACCTTCGAGGGCCTCGATGGATCTGGGAAGACCACGGTTTTGAGCTTCATTGAGCAACGTTTGCGCCAGCGCCGCATTCCCATCCTGGTGACGCGGGAGCCCGGGGGGACGAGGATTGGCGACGAAATTCGTCAGATCCTTTTGAAGACGAGTCATCGCGGCATGGTGGCGAAGACCGAGCTTCTGCTCTATGCTGCCGATCGCGCCCAGCACGTTCAAGAGCGTATTCTGCCAGCATTGCGCCAGGGGCGCGTCGTGCTGTGCGATCGTTACATCGATGCCACACTGGCGTATCAGGGGTATGGACGAGGATTCGATCTGGACTGGATCGAGCGGTTGATGGAATTCGCTACCGATGGGCTCAAGCCGGATCTCACCATCGTCCTCGATCTGGACGTGGCTGAGGCTCAAGCGCGGCTTCGCCGACGCAATGCGGGCATCAGTGGAACGGGTCACGATCGGTTGGATGCCGAGACGGTGGAGTTTCACGAGCGCGTTCGACGAGGCTATCTGGCGCTGGCTCAGCGAGAGCCGCAGCGCATCAAGGTCATTTCAGCAGCAGGAACGGTAGAGGAGACCTGCCAAGCGGCGCTGGAGCTGGTGGAGACGCTCCTGCGCCGGCGAGAGCACAGCGTCTGAATTCGCTTCTCCTCACTGCCTGATTGCGCTCCATCTCTAGTGAGAGATATGTCTTGGGAGATGCTCATCGGCAATCATCGCGTGAAAGCAACGCTCCAAGCGGCATTACGCGATGATCGCTTGGCACATGCGCTCATCTTCTCGGGACCTGACGGCGTGGGCAAACGTCAATTCGCGCTCGCCTTGGCCAAAGCGGTGAACTGCATGGAGCGCGGAGTCGATAGTTGCGATCGGTGCCCGGCCTGCCGGAAGATCGACGAGGGCGCGCACATGGATGTGATACTCGTCGAGCCCGAAGGAACGTTCATTAAAATCGATCAAGTGCGACAACTCGTCCAGGAAGCCTATTATCGACCGTTCGAAGCGCAGCGGCGCGTGTTCATTCTCGATCCCGCCGACGCTATGAATGAATCGGCGGCCAACGCTCTGCTCAAGGTGCTGGAAGAACCACCGGCTACATCGCTCATCATTCTGCTGACCAGTCGATTACACGCGCTGTTACCAACGATCCGATCGCGCTGTCAGGTCCACACATTCACACCATTAACGATCGAAGAAGTGGAGTGTTTTCTGCGCGAGCGCTACCAGCGTCCAGAGGATCAGACGCGACTGCTCGCTCGCCTCTCCGGTGGCCGGATCGGTCGTGCCTTAGAGATCGATCTATCGGTGTATCGGACGTGGCGAAAGGAAGCACTCGAACTGCTCAAGCTGCTGGCCACCGGTGATGATCGAGCGCGGTTGATCAAAGCTGCCGAGTATCTGGGGCGGAAACTGAGTCGCGAAGAGTTCGAAGATCGACTCTCCGTATTGAACGTTCTCCTCCGCGATATACTCTACCTGACTGTAGAGGGCGATGAAGCCGACATCATCAATGTTGACATCGCCCCCACGCTCCGTCGTCTGGCCGCGGCCTGGCCGCTGGAGAGGATCGCATCGTTGAGCGCGCATTTGGAGACCTTGCGGCGCAACCTCCAACAAAACGTTCATCGTCAAATCGCACTGGAGGAAATTTTCCTGTTGATGGCGAGTGGTGAGACCCGCCCCTCCACTGAGGCCAAGAAACGGCTCCTTCGAAAATAGGTGGCGCAAGATGGTATCTTGCCCGACTTCCCCCAACGCGTCCCTTTTCATCCTTAACAGTGTGGCCCTGGAGCCAGGGGAGCCCTCGTCGATAAGAAGTGGTGCGGGGTGACATCTTGCGTTCTCTCACGCTCATCATTCCGTCGTGGACGCCTGTGCCCATGAGCGATCCCTTCGAACAGCAGTCCATCGTGAGATGATGTCTCGCGATGAACGCGGCCTATCGAAGGACGAATCTTCGCTGAGATGAGAGGGCACGACGTTCAAGCGATGAAGCCAAGAGCAATTGACGGCGAGCTGCACCTTGGAAAGCCAGCGACTCTGCAGAGCTTGCTCAACCCTCGTTTCTCTCGGCTCAGTACGCCGTCGACTTCTCCGCGTATTTGACCGAGCACCCGTAAGGTTTGCTCTGGGAGATGCTCACCGGCTTGCCGGTCAGCAATTCATCGAGCGCTCGCTCCACGTAGTTGAGAGCGCCGCCATTTTTTGTCCCCCGGGGATCATCATCGATTCCGCCCCGGTAGACGAGCTTGCCCGATGTGTCAATGATGAACATGTGAGGCGTGGTCTTAGCCCCGTAGAGGCGTCCTACGCGACCAGCATGATCGTCGAGAATGGGATAGGGGAGCTTATATTTTTCGATCCATCGGCGATTATCTTCTTTATCCATGTAGTGCGTGCTATTGATAGCCAGCCAGACGACGCCTTTGGACTGGTATTTCTCGGCCAATCGCTTCATCGTTCCAGCCCGATAGTGTCGTTGTACGAAAGGACAATCTGGATTCACCCATTCCAGAACGACGATTTTCCCGGCAAAATCCGAGAGGCTGACGGGCCGACCGTTTTGATCCTCCAATGTGAAAGTGGGAGCCGGAGCGCCTACGGTGGCGCGCTCGCCCCTATCGCCCGCCAGCGCGTTCATGGCCCACGTGGTGGCGACCAGCGTCCAGATGGCGAGTCCAACGATGGGTTTTCTTTTCATGGCATCCTCCTCTTTGTCGAAGATGTCGTTCCAGAGACGGCTTCAGCGCGCAAAGGGATAGGGATAGTGATCCCCATGCGGTGACCGTTGGGCGTGCGGTAGACGACCAGTCCCCAGAAAGATTCCGGGAGCGTTCGCTCGGGCAGGATGGAGACGTGGAAAGCGATCTCCGTGCGACGACCTTGGGATCGAATCGTCGCCGGTGTGACCGATAGAGCGGGATCAGCGGCGGGGAACCATTCAATTTCTGCCGGTGCGGATGTCCAATCGAGAGTGAGAGTGATCCGGGTCGCTGTCTCGCTCCGGGAGAATCCGCCTTCGATGTGGAGGCGTCCAAGATGTTCATCTTCGGTGATTGGCCGTGGTAGGCGGGAGCGCCAGGCGGTGAACAACGCCGTGTGCGGAGAAGAGCGCGATCGACCGACAGGGAGTTCCAATCGCAACGCCGTCTGGCCGGGGATGCAGATTTTTCGGCAGCACAGCCAACCGGCGCGCGCCCGCAGCTCAACGGTCGATCCGGGATGGAGATCGTCGGGAGCTCTCACCGTGGCCATCAGAAGTACGCGGTTCGTATAACCATAGGTGATGATGCTTCCCGGTTCAATGAACTTCTCCGGCAATGGCCATTGAAGCTTGCCGAGCTGGAATCCTTCAGGCGGGGCAAATGTCACGGTGGTAGCCAGACCGGCATCGCCCGGATTCTGCCAATAGATGTGCCAGCCCGGTTGGATGTCGAACAGTACACCGAGAGTGAACGTCTGCCCGGGATGAATCCCGCTCACGTCGGCCAGGAGTTGAGCTTTGACTGGATGGTCATTCGGGACGTCGCCGAGGTGATACTCGTCCCCCGATGCTGGGACTTCCATGTTGACCGGATGCTCATTCAGCACCCCGGCCAGGACGGCCAACGTCATACCGAAGACGGCAAAACTGCTCTTCATGGTCGTCTCATCTGCTGCCCTCGACTCACGTGCACTGTCAGTGAGAGTATACGACCATCGGTGCGCGATTGTCATCCACAGCCTTGTAAAAAAAGGTAAAGCGCGTTCGTATGCCACTGGCATCTTTTACGATCATGAAATCCTGGAAGAAGCTATTTCATCAGGGATCACACTGAAAGCCGGAGGGTACGGCACCGTTTTTCTGACAGTCGCTGGAGCGGCCGGCTCTGAGCTTCTGACCGATGACCGGCTCCAGCATATAAATGCGCTCAAGCGAGGATTGAAATCTCATTTGCTGCGTGAGATGGTTGAAGCGCCCTCTTGAAAAACATTGCTCGTCAAAGGGGCTTCACCAGACCCGGCGCGCTACGATGGGGATGTACGCGTTCTCAATCGTGACGTATATTGACGAGAAGGCGGCCCGGAATGTAGCTGGAGAGCCGAATCGGGAGCCTGTGCGTTTCCACACGTCACCTGAGACCACTGAGCAATGGGCTAAGTAAGGCCTGATCCGAATCCAGTAAGAAATGCCCCGAACTGCCATACCATGGGATTATGTGCGAGATGTTGTTAGTGAGGAAGATCTAGCGTAAGTGGCCTGAGACCTGGGATGGTTGTCTCGGTTCGGAAGGGTGGACTCCTCATTCTGGATGAGATTCTGTCCCGTTCATGGGGCTACTACAAGGAACGAGCATGCGGTCACTCGAGATGTCCTCATAGGCCACTTCTTCGAGGAGATCATGAAGCTCGCTCCCCCCTTGGTCCCGGCGATTCATTTTCGAGGAGGTTCAGGCATGGGCTGGGGAAAAATGCAGGTGCCTGACGACGACGGGTCGAGCCCGGTAACAACCCATCGCCGTCAGGCGTGAAACATTCAATGGCCGATGTCTCGCCTCTGGTCATCCATTTTTCGTTTTACCTGCATCCGCCATTGGATATTGCAAGCATTGTGCCAAACAGAGGCGCAACACTCGAGAGAAGGAGAGGCCAGCTCTATCTCATTGATGGACAATGCCCTCTGTCCAAGCCCATAGCGCGCGCTCAGGCTCTCGCGGTCGAGAGAGAGACGTCGGGCGAGAGCGACAGGTAAAGCTTGTTTCAGAGAGAGGCTCGCTTGGAGACAGGAGCGAAGCGAAAGCCCGTGGCGGTAAGTGGGAACACGAAAGGACGTTATGCGAGTGGGGGTGATCCTGACGCCTGTCTTCGATCGGCGACAGAGGGGAGCGCCAGTCACCCGGCGATGAGCCATGAGAGCGACCTTTCATTGATGGCTCGTTGTGCATCGTTGGTCAGGCGTCACCAAATTGACGATTTCCTCTCCTGGTCGCTCATGGCCATTGTAGCCAGGGGACATCGATCGGCTCGGTGTTCATTCCGGCGTGCTGGTGAGGAGCTGGAATTACCTTTAAGACTCACGCTCAGGCTCATAGCGCGAGGAGCGTCACGATCCCCGGAGGCGAACTCCGGGGCCTTCATGGAGTGCGGAATGTCGGTCAAGTAGCCCGGCGAGCGTCAAGCAACATGTTCCAATACGACCATATTGATATTTTGGTCAATAGAAGACTGAGGCTCGCACCCTGAAGACTTGCTCAAGGTGCGAGCCTCATGGTGAGTGGGGCCTGAGGGGTCTCATGAAGAACTGAGGAGGGTCGGGAGCTTATGAGGGAATGTGGGCATGAGTCCAGGAAACCATCGACTCCATATGAGCGTGCCTCGCTCAGTCGCTCCTCCCCGTTCCTGGTGCCTCTGTTGCGCTCGCCTTACCTGTTTTCGCTCGCCTCGTCTCATATTGCTCGTCCTCACGCCGGACAAGGGTGCAATTGGCGTGCCATACTGACCGATCTATCAGTGAAGTGATCCGCTGGCCGCGCAACATGTTCAACTTGAAAGGGATCATCGACTTCATCAGAGACTGTCAGATGATCGTCTCTTCTCGTCTCTCCTGAACGACATCGCGGGCAGGAGCGAACTCGTCACCGTCGGCAGTCCGCCTCGATGATCCGGGCATATCGGCTAATTCCCCGTTTCGCAAGGAGATGTCACGTAATCGCTGAGAAGGGGACTGTTTCTCTTCAGCGACACCCTCGAGGCTGTTCTCTGGACGGGGAGTCTTTCAGAACCATCGCGGCTCTCTCATGACGCTGAGCTATACGATTCACGCCTTCGTCATCGAAGGTCTCTCGATGGATTTCCCCGTCCGTGGCGTACGGACCATCAGGCTGATCGCACTCCGTTGCGCGTCTCATGGCCCTGGCCTATACTTCTGTGGCCATTCGAACGGCCTTTGGCGCGATGAGAACGTTTATGGGCAGTCAATCGCACGATGAGCGACCGCCTCTGTTTCGTACCTGGGGGCAGCTCTATGCCGCCGTGTTGATTTTTCTCTTTCTGATCATTGTGCTCCTTTACCTGTTCACCATCGCCTTTGACGAGGTATCAGCATGAGGGTGCTCGACTGGATCGTCTTCGTCGTTTACCTGGGCTATGTCATCTATCTCGGTGCTCGCAAAGGGAAAGGCAGTCGAGACACGCGCGATTACTTCCTCGCCAATCGTACGCTTCCCTGGTGGGCTATTGGCCTCTCGGTAATGGCCACGCAGGCCAGCGCCATCACGTTCATCGGCACGACCGGTCAGGCTTATGTCGATGGGATGCGCTTTGTGCAATTCTACTTCGGATTGCCCGTGGCCATGGTCATTCTCTGTGCCACGCTCGTGCCCTTCTTCTATCGCGCCAACGTGTATACGGCATATGAATATTTGGAACGGCGATTCGATGCTCGAACGCGGCTGCTGGCCAGCCTGCTCTTTCTCGTCTCGCGCGGCCTGGCGCTCGGCGTGGTCATCTACGCGCCTTCGGTGGTCCTCTCGCTCATCCTCGGGTGGGATATGAAACTGACCATCCTGGTGATGGCCGTGACAGCGACGACGTACACCGTCCTGGGAGGCATCCGAGCGGTCATCTGGACGGATGTCCAGCAAATGCTATTGATCTTCGTCGGCATGATTCTCTGTCTCCTCATCATGATCTGGGAACTGCCGGGCGATGTGACGGTGATTGATGCCCTGTATCTGGCGGGGACCACGGGGCGGTTGCGGGCGATTGATTTCTCCCTGGACGTGCACAATGAATTCACCTTCTGGTCCGGTCTCATTGCCGGTTCCTTCCTCATGTTGTCATATTTCGGCTGCGATCAAAGCCAGGTACAGCGGTATCTGACCGGCCGGTCGCTCCGGGAGAGTCGCCTCTCGCTCATCTTCAATGCATTTCTTAAGGTCCCCATGCAGTTTTTCATTCTGTTGATCGGCGTCATGCTGTTCGTCTTCTATCACTTCGAGAAACCTCCTTTGGCGTTTGACCAGCAGGGCGTTCAATACATCCAGACGAGCGCGTACCGTCAACAGTATCGCGCCTTGCATGTTGAATATGATCGGCTGTTCGAAGCGCGCCAGCGGGCGGCGCGCGCCTTCATTGCGGCTCGACGCGAGGGTGATCGAGAACGTCTGGCCGAGGCCACAGCGACTTATCAGGCGATGAACGCCCGTCTGGAGGAGATTCGACGCCAAAGCGCGCAGCTCATCAGTCGAGCGAGTGGAAAGACCTATAACGACACCAACTACATCTTCCCCACCTTCGTCATCCGGTACGTTCCTCTGGGATTCGTCGGACTGATCATCTCGGCCATTTTCGCCGCCGCCATGTCCAGCATTGACTCGGAGTTGAACTCTCTGTCCACGGCCACGGTCATCGATATCTATCGTCGTCACCTCAAGCCCCAGGCTGACGAGCATCATTATTTGCTCGTCTCGCGCATAGCGACGGCACTCTGGGGGGTGATCGCTGCTCTGTTCGCCCTCTACGCTGGTGCGCTCGGTTCGGTCATCGTCGCCGTCAACAAAATCGGCTCCTATTTCTATGGCTCGCTGCTCGGCGTGTTCGTCTTGGCCATTGGGGTCAAACGCGCTACCGGTCGTGGAGCATTCTGGGGGTTGCTGGCGGGCATGGCATCGGTTTATCTGGCCAGTCGCCTGACCGAGATCGCATTCCTCTGGTTCAATATCCTGGGATGTGGCGTCGTCGTGTTGGTCGGATATCTGTTGAGCTTGAAGCGGTGAGCTTGTCGGGCACCGCTCTTCCGATGGCCCAGACCTCACCCTTCACGGTTTGTTCCTGGTCGCCGGTAGGCTGATCAAGTTGGCGAACAGACGATACGCGCCCGGGACGCCGGCCGGGAGTTGCCTGAACCAGGCATAGGCCGTGTAGATGTAGAGTCCTTTGCCATATTCGGCTTCCAACCAGCCGCCGAGTTTAGGGGATTCTCCCGGATCATGACCCGAGAGGAGTGGCCGGTAATGCGGGTCCCATTCGCTCCAGAAATAGAGGCCGCGCTCCTGAACCCAGCCTTCGAAATCGGCAGCGGTGATCTTATTCGGTCGGTTGAACACCGGGTGATCGGGGATCAGCATCTTCACCGGCGATTCCTCCACAGTGATGCGCTCATTGCCTCTCATGCTCGCCGGATAGGGCGCGTAGTCGGCTGGATTCCAGCTTCGTGCCGTGTTGTACTGAACGATGAACACGCCACCGTTCTTGACGTATTCCAGGAGTCGCTGATTGTGCGTCTTCAGGTCGTCGCGAAATACATAGGCGCGCACGCCGGCGATGATGCAATCGAATCGACTCAGGTCGCCGAAGGCGAGATCATCTTCGTCGAGCAACTCGACGTGAACGCCGAGCTGCTTCAGTGCCTCCGGGATTTCATCTTGTGTGCCCAGAATGTAACCTATGTTCAGATCAGGGGCCACTTTCACGTCGAATAGTTCTACGCGACTCTCAGCCGGATGATAGAGATGGCGCGTCCAGATGCCCGGGTAGGAGATGACCTGGTACCAGGACGTGTATTCCCGACCATCGAGGCGAGCCACTGCTCGAACGCGCTGCTGTTGGTTGCTCAGCCCGCCAGGAATGGTGACGCGGAAAGCGAGCGTGGCGATCTCCGATTTGCGCGCACAGCGGAAAGAGGCCACCGAGGGCGTCACGCGCCACCCCGTGGGCACGTCCAGCTCGATGGTTCCTTCGGCCGGGCCGGGCACGTTACTGAGGATGGTGACGCGAAACTCGTGCACCTGGCGCTCGGGCGAGAGGGGGACGATGGCGATCTGGGGCTCGAGTTTGACCGACAGGGCGGGTACGACCTGCACGTCACGAAACTCGACGCCTCTCAGGCGATCGCGATGAACAGCGCGCGCCGGTTCGGTGATCTCAAAGTCGACGCCGAACGCGCGGCAGACGGCACGCGCGACGACTTCAGGTGGAGCAAACGGGAGCGTATGATATGTCTCCGAGCGCAGCTCGTAGCGATTCTCTCGCCAGGATCGACGAAACCAATAAGGTTGCGTGAACGGCGCATCATCGGCCACGCGCACGGAAAAATGCATCACTGTCTGATCGCCACCCTTCAGTTGAGACACCCTGCCTGAAGAGCGGTTCACCGTCCAGTTAGGCGGGACCGTAAGGTGCACGTCCTCAAGATCGATGGGAACGGGGCCCCGGTTGTAGATGCCGACGGTGACGTCGAAGGTTTGACCGGGAATGACGGTTTCATCCTCGGCGCGCGCTTCCAGTTCGATGTTGAGCGCTTTTTGTGCGGCATTGAGAAAATCGCGCTCCTTATGCCGGAGCACGAAGAGGAGTTCATAGCGAGCGTCATCGCCCAGCGGACTGGCCTTCACGCTGCGGATGAGCTGCCGCAGTCGATTCAACCCCGCCAAGATGGACGGCGCCACCGCCTCAGGGTGATGAGGATCGAACGCGGCCAGCGCGGTCTCAACATGGTGCTGAATCTCGGCCAGCGCCGAGCGCAATGGAGACCAGCGGGCCGCTTCCTCGCCGGCTCGGGCGGCAATGCCCGTGATGCTGGTGTCGATCCCATCGAACAGGCTCGATTCGTGAGCGGACACGGGAATGACGTGATCGATGATGCTCAACGTCGCTTTCACCGATCCTTTCCGGGGGAGGATCGCGCCCAGCCCTTGTGAACGATGCTGACGATGACCGGCCATGCCGATCTCGTGATAAGAGCGACCGAGGATGGGGTCCAATCGACCGACATCAATCATCACATTCCATGGCTCGGTCGAGCGACCGAAGAAACGAAAATTATCCTGATAGAGTTTCTTCGCCTGCCAGGGGCGCAAACCGGCCGCCATCTGCTCCGGAAACCGATGCGGATCGGCGGCTGCACGATAGGCCCGACGCGTCAGGATGCCCGCCGCCTGATGATGACCGTGTCGGTCGCGCGGCGTGCCGTAGAATCGCGAGATGATGATGTCCGGGCGCTCCTGGCGAATGACGCGGACGAAGTCGGCCAGGATCTCTTCCTCGCCCCATTTGGTCAACGTCTCTTCCGCCGTTTTCGAGTAGCCGAATTCGTAAGCTCGTGTGAACCGTTGTTCGACGCCCGTGTAGGCATCGGCAGCCAGTAATTCGCCGGTGCGGAGCAGGCCCATGGCTTCGTCCTTCTCCGGTCCGATGAGATTCTGTCCCCCTTCGCCGCGCGTGGTCGTCAGAAGAACGGTGCGCGCGTGGGCGCCCCGGCTCAAATAGGTCAGCAAACTACTGTCTTCATCATCTGGATGGGCCGTGGTATAGAGGACGCTGGCCACGACCGGAAGTCGCTCCAGCGCCTGCAGGAGTCCGGTGATCCCTCGATCCAGATCGAGCGTCGTCGAGACCGAACGGGAAGGGAAGGAGAGCAACAGCCAGCAGAGACACAATCCCACCAACCATGGTGCTCTTCGAGCCCTGGCCCGAACGGTCCGATAGCGTCGTGGTCCATTGCTCTGCCGTTTCATATGAGGTACGCTCATGGGTGCTTTTTCTCGCCCTTGATTCTAAGCCTGCTGAGAGCCATGTCAAGCGCTGGCGGCAGTGACCATTGTCAAAATTTGTAAACGTCTTAAGCGGACTGGACGTCGGCCTTGAAAGTGTCGTATGGTCCATTACCATTTTCGGATCATGGGGCGTCGGAATCTGTTCTATCTGTTTGGGGCTACCTTTTTCTCGTATACCACGCTGTGTATGCTCATTCCCACGTTCCCCGCTTACGTCCTGGATCTGGGCGGTAACCCGGCACAGATTGGCATGACCTGGGGGGCGTTCACGGCGGGCATTTTGACGTTTCGGCCCATCGTCGGTCGGTGGACGGACCGGAAAGGTCGCCGATGGGTCGCTATTCTGGGCACGTTCATCTTTTTCTTGGCCCCGCTTCTTTACGCCGCATTCCCGTCGATCTCGGTGCTCTATCTCATCCGCTTCTTTCACGGCATCGGATCGGCGGCATTCACCACTGCTTCGGTCACGTTGGTGACTGACTGCACGACGGTGGAGAATCGGGGACATACACTGGGGTTAATGGGAGCGGCGAACAATCTTGGCTTCGCCATCGGTCCCTGGCTGGGGAGTCAATTGGTGAGCGCGGGCAGTTACGAGATGATGTTCGTGACCGCCGCCGGATTGGCTCTGGTCAGCTTGCTCGCCGCGTGGCCGATTCGCGAACTCGTCCGTCCCCTGTCATCTCACAGAGCGGTCAGTTATCCGCGCGCTGTACTCCGTCGGGGCGTGCTCTTCCCCTCGTCGTTGTTGCTCGTAGCGGCCATCATTCATACCAGCATCATGACCTTCCTGCCCGTCTTTCTGGATGAGCGAGAGCTCATCCGCTCCGGGCCGTATTTTCTCACGCTGGGATTGACGATGCTGACGGTGAGGGTTTTCGCCGGACCGCTGTTGAATGCCCGCGCTCATCGATTGGTCATTGCATTGTCCTTGCTCGGGATGATGACGGCCATTTTGATCATTGTGCGCACCGTTGATCCTCGATGGTTGCTCATGACGGCCGCCTTGTATGGCGTGGGATTCGCCACCATTCGACCGGTGCTCACTGCTTTCCTGGCGCGCCATACGCCGGTCAATCTGCGAGGGACGGTATTTTCGTTTTACGAAGGCTCCTATGATCTGGGGATGTCCCTCTCCGGCGTGTTGCTGGGGTTAGTGGCCAACAGCTTCGATCTCGTCGCCATGTTCTATGTCGTCATCGCCGTCGGGCTCATCGGTCAACTCATCTCCATAGGATTGACGGATGAGGGCGTCCAGGAGCCCGTCGAACCGGCCGTCATCCTACAAGAAGAACAGAGCATGCGTCAGTAGGAGACAGGGCCGAGGAGTAACGAGCGCCGCTCGGCCTTCAAACGATCAACTCTGGTGCCATGACCCATATGACCGTCCACGACGTTCCCTCGCGCTCCAGGCAGACCATGCCGCCAGCGGCGAAGTGGACGAGCGGCCGGTCAGGATTCTCGATGAGTAACGCGCTGACCAGACGAGCGAGGAACGGCAGATGTCCGACCAGCATGAGCGAGCGCGTCTCATGATGAATGGCCTCGGCCGTGGGACGCACATCGTCGTTGGGCGCCAGACCGGGGACGACGATAGTGCCTTCGGACGGCGAGAGGCGATCGGCCAGGATCTCGGCCGTTTGTTGAGCGCGCCGCTTGCCACTATGCCAGATTTGATCCACATGAAGGCCAACGCGAGCCGCCCAATCGGCCATCCGCTGGATGTCTTTCTGACCCTGCTCGGTCAACGAGCGCTCCGGATCCTCCTGGGCTGATTTCGCTTCGCCATGGCGAACAAGATACAATCTCATAGGCTCTCCCCGGTCAGAATCATACATCTGGTCTATCAACCGGTCAATCGATCCCTGGAGATGATGTCGTCCTCTCGGGGCTCGCGAGCATCGTGATCCCATTTCCTGGCGTGTGCCCTGAGCGGTTTCATGGCGCCCCTTCAGAGTAATCGGCGTGTGATTGGCGCATCTTTCGGTCGCCCATAGCCAGGTACGATCGCCGAACGTAGGCCATCCGGGTACGGTTGGCGCTCTTCCCCTGAGCCGTTCCTTTCGCATTTGCCGCTGGCTTGTCGGCGGGGCATGGGCTATCCTTGCATTCCTCATGGAGTTGGATAAGGAGATCGACGAATGGATTGGAAAGTCTTGCTCTCGACATTCGGACTCATATTCATGGCCGAGATGGGTGACAAAACGCAACTGGCAGCCATCACCATGGTGGCCAAGACCAAAGCGCCCTGGGCTGTTTTCATCGGTGCCTCACTGGCCATGACCATCGTCTCGTTCATCGGCGTGTTCGCCGGGATGATTCTCCTGCGTTATGTCCCAACCGAAGCGTTGGAGAAGGCCGCGGCCATCGCGTTCATCCTCATCGGCGTCTTGATGTTGTGGGGGAAATTGTGAAGACTCGACGATGCCCGGCGTGAGGTGCGAGAGCATGTGTGCGGGCAGAGCGGTGAACCCATGAGGAGTGCGACGCTTCGGTCCGGTGCCGTGTTCTCGGCTTGAGAACCCTTGGCCTTCAGGCCGGTCGAGCGTCTCGGCGTCAAATTCTTTTGTATTCCCCTCGTCGCCAGCGCTGGAGATCAGTCGCATATCGGCGGGAGAATCGCGATTCACTCGGGCCGCCGGGAAGGTTCGTCCATGATTCGTCGATGCTGAGATCGGTCACGAAGTGATAACAGGGACCGAAGCTCGTCGTTCGCCCGGCATATCGGAGTTTCGAGCCTTGATGGACGGTGGCTCGCCCGCCGGGCAAAGGGTGAGGGCCGATGTCGAATCCGAGGAACCGCGGCAATCGTCCACCGAAGAAGATGTTCTGAAAGACGATAGCATTCGTCCGACCCCAGGGTTCGATCGGCTGATCGAGGCCCGCGCGCACACCTTGGGCCAGAATCTCATCGCGGCGTTCGGCGGGAAGCCAGAGAGAATCCTCTCGGCACAACACGTCATCGAAGAAACCGAACAACAGGACGAGCAGCGGCGTTTCATCGATCAGGTACTGCATCCACGCTCGTCCCAGTCCACCTTCGCCGAATACCTCGATGAGCACCGCTCGATAAATATGCTCAAAGAGAGTGGCCGCTTTGGACTCCGGCGTATATCGCAGATCCCAGGACTCCAGCATCTCCCGTTCCGGCCCCGGCGGCACGTGAGGCAACAGGAGCGGCAACAACCGGCGCGCCTGCGGCGAGAGCACATCGTACTGGAAGGCCTGGACCTCGTTGAGCGTGAGCGATGGTTTGGAGTTGAGCAGTTCTTCAATGCGGTCACGCCGGTATTTGGGTTGTGGGATGGTGGCCAGCCGCGGTCCATCCGGATGCTGACGACCTTCGTTGGCCGTGGCGATGAACCCTTCCTGAGGGTCGAGCAGGGAAGGGACTTCCCGGGCTGAATCGAGCCATCCTCGCCAATCGTTAGCTGCGTCCCATCCGGCCACCGGCGCCAATCCGCTCCACCCATCGCGCCGTCGAGGTACGCGGCCAATCAGTTGATAGCCGATGTGACCTTCCCGGTCGGCCAACACCATGTGGAGAGTCGGGATGTCCGCCGACCGGATCACGCCCAACGCTTCGGAGACCGTCCGGCAGTGAATCAACTCGGCGAACGCTTTGATCGTTCCCAATCCTCCGTCACCGAAGCCACACCAATTCCAACAAAGATAATCGCCCTCCTGGGTGGGATCGCCCTCCAGGATGCCGTGATCATTCTCGTAGACGATGAATTCGGTCATGGGGTGTTTCTTGCGCAAGATCCGCTCCAGACGTTGACGGAATGGCATCCACTTCTCCTCGCGCCAATAATAACCGCGGCGACAGCGCTCCACAAAGAAATCCGAGGTATCGGCGAAGCTATAGGTGATGCCCCAGGCCAGGAAGGGCGTGCGACCGATGACGATGCCGGGCGCGCCCGGGGTGGTGGCGCCATGAACCCAATGGTCATCGACCTGAAGATGCACTTCATACATGATCGCCGGCAGGCGATTCACCTCCAGATGGGGATCATTGCACAGGATGGGCATGCCGGTGTGCGTCTTGGTACCGGAGACGACCCAGTTATTGCTGGCCGCCAGATGGGGGATGCCGATTGTCGGGTGCGTCGCACCAGGAAAGAGTGGTGGCGTCGTTCGCACGTTTCGGATGAGAGCGACATCCAGATGGTCGAGTGCTGGGAGCAATTCCCGCAATTTATTCTCATCGGCGCCTCGACGGACGGCCTCGATGACGAACAGTTCGCCCATCCGCTGCGCTTCGGCCAAGCCCGAGAAGGCGAGCAGTTTGATGAGCAACAATACATCATGAGGCTGAAATGGCTCGGGACGATATCCCCTGAGTCGTAACACCCACGGCGGGCGCGCTGCCCAAGCCGCATTCACGCCCTGACAATAAGCTTCGACCTGGCGTCGCGATCGCGCGTCGAGCGCATCAATATGCGCTCGGGCGTCGCGCGCCAGTCCCAGTCGGCGGAAGTACACGTCGAGATCGAAAAGCTCGGGTTCGTCGGCGAACTTCTCGCAGAGACGCCCTTGGCCGAGAAGGCGCATGAGCCCAATCTGCCCACCTCGATCGCGCCCGTGCAGCCAGCCGAGCGCATAGAAGGCATCTTCCCATGAGCACGCCTCGATGTGAGGGACGCCCTCGGAGGTCCGCCGGATGGTCACTGAGTCGTGGAGTCCTCTCAAGCGTTTCGCGCGCATGGTCTCAGCTCCGTTTCTCTTGTGCTGTCACCATCGGCGCGCGCCTGAGGCGGCGTCCTGATCACTCATCGCCGGTTTCGCCCGGACGCTTTGGATGCGGCTTATGGTCCACCGGTGATACGCACGTCATCGATATACCAGTTGTCATCCGGCTCATCGACGTCGGCGCGGAATCGGATGCGAAACTCATCGTGAAAGGCATCCGGCTGACCCAAGAAGCGCCGTTCGAGCGTGATGGTGTGAGCGGTGAACCTCTCTTGATCAACGCCATCGGATACGATTTCGGCGATCGGCTTCCACTCCAGATTCTTGGACCAATACTCGACGATGAGGCGCTCGCCAGCTTCCACTCCTCGATGTTGGGTGAAGAAGGAGATGGTCACGCGCTTCAGGCCGCGCAGATGAATGAAATTACTGCGGACTTCATCATCACGGTATTGTTCGGGACCCGAGGCGTTCAGATTCAACGCATTGGGCTCGCTGGGTTCATTGACGGCGCTCTGACTGATGCGGGCGCCGTTATTGAATATCCAGTGGTCGGGATCGAGAGTGGGAGCGGAGAAATCATCGAACACCGGTAGATTCAGTGGCTCGGGTAGATCGGTCAAGCAGGGGCGCGTATCCCGTGTCTCTGAGATAGCTTCCACGGCGCGCGCGCCAAAATTGGAGCAGTCTCCTGAACAACGACCGAGGACCGAGCACATGATGCCACAGTCGGCATCCCCATCACAATGAACGGCTCCCCAGCTATGTCCCAACTCATGAGCAGTGAGGCAGGCGCGGCGAATGAGGTCCGAGGTGAACACCGACTGCGATAATCCATACGCCTGACTTCGCGTGCAGATGGTTCTCAGCAGCGCGATACCAATGACGTTGCCGCGAAGGTTCTTTCCCGTCATGAGGTGAGTCACATCGCGACGGATGTGTCGAAGACGACGGTTCCATTCCTGGCGCACTTGTCCGAGCAGCTCAGCAGGATCGGTCGATGAATAGGGGTCGGGTTCGGCCGCGCGGATGACGATGGCCGTGATCTCGTAGGCGATGTCCAGTTGTCGTTCGTAGATGGCCTCCACTGTGTTCATCACCGTTTCGATATCCGTGACGGCCCGCTGCGCGCTACCGATATTCCGGCTGCGCACGAACTCCACATCGGCATCGATGGCGATTTCGGTCACTTTGACGTGGGTCGTCGCTCTGGCCGGGGCCGAGGGGACGCTTGGAGAAGGGAGGGGCGTCTCGTCCGTCCCGCAGGAGTACTCCTCCGCCGGCCGCCAATCCTCGGCGCGATAGATGAGATGCGTCTCAGGGGCCGCGCCGGGCTCAATGGAACGTAAGGGTTGAATACCCCAAAGGGTGTCGTCCGGCAGGACGAGCATGGCGGACATCTCTCCATCGATGATGGAAGCGGCGACGCGACTGTTGGCCAGTCCGTCCACGACGCCACGGTAGGTGCGAATCGGTGGTGGCTCAACTTCGCGCAACTCTCCATCCGGACCCTGAACGAGCAGCTTGAAATCCTCTGCCCGAAGCGAATGAGGCCATAGCGTCAGCGTATGGACTGTGCCGGCCAGCGAGACGGTGGTTCTCAATATGCGCTCAGCCGGCGTTCGGAACTCGATGTTTTGAAGCTGGAAGTCGATGAGGTTGGGGATGTTCACCTCCGTCTGGCTCGATCTGATAGGGCGTTCGCGTTCACTCTGCTGAGGAGCGCTCGCGGCGCTCATCCCACACAGGGCCAGAAAAAGGAGACCGTATCCCCATTTCGCGATCATCTTCATGCTCGCACTCCTTATCTAGAATCGATCAACTGACTCACCCATGCGCTGCGACGGGGAGCCACGGTATGGTCCGGGCTGATTGCACAGTGATTGTCGGTCGACGTTGGGAACCTGTCGATTCGAACAGTCCATAATCCGACATAAGACTCATTGAGTCTATAATGGAGGGGGGAGGAAGTCAACGACGAGAGCACCAGTGCGTCATTTGTGGCGCGTCGTGACGGTGATGCATCGTCTCGGGACGAACCTCTTGTTTAAAGAGCGTCTTCTCCTCAAGACAAGGGAGAGATGATCACTTTGTGCTCGCCGAGCGACGTCCTTCGGTGGCGGCATCATCCTTCCAGGAGCAGGGCCTCTGGCTCTTCGACGAGTTCCTTAATACGGACCAGAAATTGCACCGCCTCGCGCCCGTCGACGATGCGATGATCATAGCTGAGCGCCACATACATCATGGGACGAATGACCACCTCATGATTGATGACAATGGGACGCTCTTCGATTTTGTGCAATCCCAGGATACCCACCTGGGGAGGATTGAGAATGGGCGTGCTGAGCAAGGAGCCGAATACGCCTCCGTTGGTGACGGTGAACGTTCCGCCGCGCAGGTCTTCCAGGGTCAGCGTTCCCTCCTCAGCCTTCTGGGCGAATTCCTTGATCGCCTTCTCGATTTGGGCGAAGGAGAGGCGATCGGCATCCCGCAGGACGGGCACGACCAATCCTCCAGAGGCGCCGACGGCGACGCCGATGTCATAGTAGTACTTGAGGACGATGTCATCGCCCTGAATCTCGGCGTTGAGCTGAGGGAATTCCTTCAACGCGACAATCGACGCTTTGACGAAGAACGAGGTGATTCCTAAGCTCACGCCATGCCTTCGCTGGAAGGCCTCCTTGTACCGTTGGCGCAGTTGCATCACGGCGCTCATGTCTACTTCGTTGAAGGTGGTGAGCATGGCCGCCGTGCGCTGCGCTTCCACCAGCCGTCGGGCGATCGTCTGTCGGCGGCGGGACATACGAATGCGTTCCTCTCGACGCGCCCGGTCAGTTGACGCAGGGGCTGGGGCTTTCTCTGGTTGCGGTCGACCAGCGACCGGTGTCGGCCGAGAGGGCGCCGCTTCGGCGCTCTGTTGCTCAAGATACTGCTGCACATCGTCCCGCGTGATCTGGCCGCTCGGGCCGCTCCCGGGAACGCTCTCCAGGTCCACCGCATGCTCGCGAGCCATTCGGCGCGCCGATGGCGTTGCTCGAACACTCGGTTTGGCGGGCGCTTCCCGGACGGCTGCCGTCGCCGTTGGTTCGGGCATTTCCCGAGGACGCTCCGGAGCGACTTTCGCAATTTCTTCCTCGGATGTCTCAGCGACCGCGACGGCTTCCTCCGTTTCTTCCACGATGCCGAGCACGTCGCCGACCTTCACGTTCTCGCCTTCCCGACGCTCGATCCGTCTCAATATGCCGGCGCGATCGGCACTCACTTCCAGATCGACCTTGTCGGTCTCTAATTCCACCACTGGTTCGCCTGGGGCGACGCGATCGCCTTCCTTCTTCAACCAGCGAGCGACGGTGGCCTCCACCACCGATTCTCCCATTTCGGGAACGAGGATTTTCGTAGTCATAGTTGGTTCATCTCCTCCAGCGACGGTGATATCAGGGGTCGGGTTGTGCTTTTCGCTCCATCGGTCGAGCCGGGGCTCAGCAACCCATGAGCGAGTCTTTTGAAGAGCATCGTGTCGGGCATCATGCTGGATTCCATCATGTTTGGTGGAGCGCCGGTCCAGGGGCCGGAGCTCGGCTGTGAGCGATCAGTATCTCCTCGTCATGTCGTAGGCCCGCTCGATGATCGCCTTTTGATTCACCATATGCCAGGCCGACGAGCCTTCTGCCGGGCTCGCCCGGCGCGGTCGGCCAATATAGCAGAGCGGCCAGCGCCCATCAATGAGCTCTTCCAGGAGCGGGCGAATATAGTCCCAGGCGCCCATGTTCTTGGGCTCTTCCTGAAGCCAGACGACCTCCTCCAGGCGAGGATAGCGATTCAGCACCTCCGCGAGTTCCTCTCGAGGGAAGCGATAGAGCTGCTCCACGCGAGCGATGGCCACGGCCGGCGTCCTCTGCCGGCGCGCGTCACTCACCAGATCGATATAGATTTTTCCGCTGCACAGGATGAGGCGGCGCACTCGCTCGGGGTGCTCGCGCGCGGCGTCATCGTCGATCACCGGCTGCCAGCGGCCTTCGGAGAGTTCCCCCAGGGAGGACGCTGACAGCGGATGACGGAGCAAGCTCTTGGGCGTCATGATGATGAGTGGCAGAGGATCAGTGTGTAGAAGTGCAGCCTGTCGGCGCAACAGATGGAAATATTGAGCGGCCGTCGTACAGTTGGCGATGCGCATATTCGTCTCAGCGGCCAGTTGGAGGAAACGTTCCAGTCGACCGCTGGAGTGATCGGGTCCCTGGCCCTCGTGACCGTGGGGGAGGAGCATGACCAGAGAGGGCGTATGCTCCCACTTGGCCCGACCAGAGACGACGAATTCGTCGACCATCGCCTGGGCCACATTAATGAAGTCGCCGTATTGAGCCTCCCAGATGACCAGTCGGCCAGGAGCTTGGACGTTATATCCGTATTCGAAGGCCAGCGCCGCGTTCTCGGTGAGAGGGCTGTTGCGGATCTCAAACGCGGCTCGGGCTTGAGGTAAGGCTTGTAGCGGCGTGAATGTCCTTCCTGTCTTCACGTCGTGGAAGACGGCGTGACGTTGACTGAACGTTCCTCGTTCCACATCCTGTCCAGTCATGCGGATGGGGATGCCATCGGCCAGAATAGAGGCCAGCGCCAACTGTTCGGCGAGCGCCCAATCGATGGTCGGTCGATCCAGTTCATCGAGGGCGCGGCGTCGGCGCTCCATCGCTCGCGCCAATTTGGGATGCAGGGTGAACTCTTCGGGGACGGTGAGCAAGGCGCGATGCAATTCTCGGAGTCGCTCGGCCGGCACGGCAGTCTCCACTCGCCGCGCCGCGCCCGGTGGAGGCGGTTCCAGTTCCGGTTCGGGGAGCGCCTCTTCCGGCTCCAGTGACTCCAGCACGCGGTGGAGTTCGAGCATCTGCTGTTGCAGGAGTTGATCGGGGAGATGCTCGTCGATGAGGCCCTGAGCGTTCAGGCGATTGGCCCAGAGTTGGCGCACCGTGGGATGATCCTTGATCTTCTCGTAGATGAGCGGCTGAGTGAAGCTGGGCTCGTCGCCCTCGTTGTGTCCGTGTCGCCGATAGCCGATCAAATCGATGACGAAATCTTTCTGGAACCGGGCGCGATAGGCGAAAGCAATGCGCGCCACAGTGATGCACGCCTCCGGGTCATCGGCATTCACGTGAATGATGGGGATCTTGAATCCCTTGGCGAGATCGCTGGCATAGAGCGTGCTCCGCTCGGCGTCCGGAGGGGTCGTGAAGCCCAGTTGGTTATTGGCGATGATGTGAATGGTTCCTCCGGTGCGATAGCCGGGGAGACAAGAGAAGTTGAGCGTCTCGGCCACTACCCCCTGTCCGGTGAAGGCCGCATCACCGTGAATGAGAATGGGGAGGACGAGAGTGTGATCAAACCGCGGCGGTCCAGGCTCGTCCATCTGCGTACTGGCCGCTCGAGCCATCCCCTCCACCACCGGATTGACGTGCTCCAGATGACTGGGGTTGGGCACCATGGTGATCAAGAGATCGACCCATTCGCCTCCCTTGACCGCCCGACGACCGCCTGAGTGATATTTCACATCGCCCGTCCACCCCAGATCATCGCGGATCGTGTATTGACGCCCGACGACCGGATCTTTGAATTCGGCCAGGATTTGAGCATACGGCTTGTTCAGGACATGGGCCAAGACGTTGAGGCGGCCGCGATGGGCCATGCCGATGAGGATCGTGTAAATCCCCGCCTCGGCGGCGGCGCCAATGACCTCGTCCAGGATGGGAACGAGCATATCCAGTCCTTCGATAGAGAAACGCGTCTTGCCAGGAAACACCCGATGTAAGAATCGTTCGAATCCTTCGACCTGGGTGAGACGCTTAAGAAGGGCCACCGGATCGATGGGATGGTGAGGGGGTCGAAACTGCTCGCATTCGGCAGCATGGCGTAACCATTCGCGCTCTTCGGGAATCCAGATATGCTCGAAGTCGAAACCAATGGTAGAACAGTAGATCTGGCGCAACGCCTCAATCGCTTCCCAAGCTGTAGTCGTTCTCTCGGCGATGGGTCCTCCGATGAGGCTGGCTGGGAGTGAACGGAGATCGTCTTCGGTCAACCCATAGGTCGCCAGATCGAGCGCCGGATCGCCAGGTGGTTGGCTTCCCAGGGGATCGAGTTGCGCGGCCAGGTGCCCGTATTCTCGGATCGCTTGTGCCAGATTGACGGCGGCCATAATCTTGTCGATGGCCGGGGCCATACTCAACGGGCGGCCATCGACGATGGGCGTCCAGCGGTCGAAGTAAGCCTTGGTGATCGGATCGACAGAGTGTGGGTTCTGACGATAACGCTCATATAGTTCCAGCACGTATCCGGCGTTCGGTCCGTGAAACTCTTCCCAGATATTCATAGCGCCTCTCGAAACCTCTATCATAGCGCAAGTCAACAGCGAATACAAAAGCTCGTCTCACCGGGCGAGAACAGCGGGAGAGGATGACTGGTGAGACGCCTTCCGTCGGGATCAGTTCTCCCACTCGGCTTCTTGCAAGAGGCGATCTTCGAAGGAGAAATCCAGGGGGCGCTGGTCTCGGGCATAGCGGCAATACCACTGGTACGTTTCCCGCAATCCCACGTCCCAGTCCGTCGGCCGGAAGCCCAGTTCCCGACGCGCCTTTTCGATCCGTACACTGAACGAACTCATGTCCAGCGCTTCGCCAAAATAGAGGGGCTCGCCAAGAGGGCGACCTCCTAATTGGTGGATGCGTTCTCGCGGCAGGAAAGCAAATCGCACCGGGCGTTGCGCGACGCGCGCCAGCGATTCCACGAACGTTCGTTGGCTCACCGGTGATTCGTGAGCGATGTTGTAAGCTTGTCCAATAGCGGCGTCTACCTCCAGCGTGCGAGCCAGAGCCCAGGCGACATCCTTCACGTAGGCGAAGTGCATGAGATTCTCACCATGGTCGGGCAGGATGATGGGTCGACCACGTTCGATCCGATCCCAGAAAAAGGCTTCCCGATAGGCGTGATTATGGGGCCCGTAAACGAAGGGAGGCCGGATGATGCTCACCGGGAGCCCTCGGTGTTGGGCTTCTCGGCGAAGATACTGCTCCGACTCCACCTTATCGCGGGTATAGCGGTCGGCGCGATCGGCGAGCGAAGCATCTTCAGTGAGGTTGCATCCCAACCTGTAGACGGCGACGCTACTGGTGAAGACGTAGCGGCGAAGCTTCGATGGGACGCTCTCGACGATGGCGGCCACATCTCGAGCCGACGTTCCCCGATCCCATACGTAGGCATTATCGAAGACAGCGTCAAAGAAGAGACCGGCGAGCGCCCGTTTGACCGACCGATGATCGAGTCGATCAGCGATGATCTCAGTGACGCGATCACCGAAAGGATTCTGCCGCCCGCGATGGAGAATGGTCACCTGGTGGCCTCTTTGCAAAAGTTCGATCACCAGGTGCCGTCCGATGAACCGTGTGCCGCCGATGACCAGGATTCTCATCCGAAGAGGAAATAGTATAGGCGAGGCGAACAGCGTTGTACAGCGACCCCGCGCTGTCTTCATTGAACGAAGAAAGGTGATCAGCTTGTGATGCCCCGTGCACCGGCTCCGCGTCTTGGCGTCGCCAGCATAAGTTGGGAGAGGTCCACCCGCACTAATGGCTGTATCGTTCCTCGGAATTCCTGGTGTAAGGAAGAACGTTCGGAGCATGTGCTTCGGGTTCTTTATGGCGTCCCTTCGAGGCGGTTCTCGCCGTCCACCTTGAAGGTCGGCGGTGGATTTGTTAAACTCGATTGGTTGGCAAAGTTATTCTCAGGGAGGTTGATCAGATGCCCATATACGAGTACGCGTGCCGGAAATGTCATCGTCGCGTCGAGGTGCTTCAGAAGATGAGCGATAAGCCGCTCACCCGGTGCCAGCACTGCGGTGGGCGGTTGGAGCGATTGTGGTCGCCGGTAGGCATCCAATTCAAAGGAACGGGATGGTACGTCACCGATTACGGTCGGAAGAGCGGTGGCGCAACCGATAACGGGAAGTCGTCATCCGAAGGAAAGGCCAAAGAGGCCACCTCCCAGACCGAGAGTAAAACGAAGCAGGAAACGACCGCGTGAAGGGCAGAGCCTCACCCCTGCACAGCGATGAAAGACCCACCCAGGAGGTGGGGTGAGAATGACGTTCATGAATTGGACACACCACTCTCTCGTGCACATTCTGGCGGTCATTGGGGCACTGGCCCTGTTGACCGGGACGGTCGTCGCTCAGGCGGGACGGCGGTCGCCTTCCGAGAGTGGAGTGAAGGCACTGACCGTGCCCGTGATCATCGAGTCAGCGCCAGGACCGCTGGATCAACTCGTGCTCACCCCCGATCAACTAGAGCTTTACGATGGAGGAGTAGCGCAACAAATTCAATATTTTCGCCCCGATTACTCCCCGGCCAAGATCGTTGTGCTCGTCGATAATTCGGAGCGCTTGCCAGCAACGATCGGGGATATGACCAGAGCAGTGAAGGCATTGGTGGCCAATCTCTATGAAGGCGATCAGATGATGATCATCGGTTACGATGAACAGCCGGAGATCATAGAGGATTTCACTGGCGACGCCAAAAAGCTGGAAGCGGCCACGGCGCTCTTCAGGAAAAAGGGAGCGCCTCGGCTATTGGATGCTATTGAAGCTACCATTCATGATGTCTTTCGCCTCCAGGTGGGCATCACCAAGCGGATCCTCGTTTTGATCTCTGATGGCTATGACTGGGAGAGTCGGACGCCGTTCAAGACGGTCATGACCCATCTCGAACAGGAGAACATCGTCACCTATGTTCTTCAGGCCCCGGATCGAACATACGGGGCATCGCGACGACGCGCATTGAAGCCGGTAGCGCTGATCGAGAAACTCACCAAAGGGACCGGTGGACGCATCTTTCCATTGAACAAGGCACAACACGCGGCGCGCGAAATCTTGCAGGAAGTGAGCGAGCGATGGTATCAACTCACATATCGACCCAAAGGCGTCGATCCATTCACTGCCCGTCGATTACTCGTCATCGCTAACGATCCACGGATTCGCCTGCGCACCAAACAGGAGCAACCGGGAGTGCGGTTTTAGCGCCCCATGTCCTCTATGGCCTCATGAGGATGAACCGCAGGGGATTCAATAAAACTCTGTTGAGCCTTTGCGGGGTTACATTCGCCGGGCGCGCCCTGATCGGGCGAGCTCTCGTCAGGAGCGAAACTATGGAGAGAGCGAAAGGAGCCATCACTGACGTCGCTGGAGTGAAGGTTGGACACTACACGGACCACCGTCGCCCCACCGGGTGTACGGTCGTTCTGGTGGAGAGGGGAGCCGTCGCCGGCGTCGACGTCCGCGGCGGCGCGCCGGGCACGCGAGAGACCGATCTGCTTCGCCCCTCACATTGGGTCGATACGGTGCACGCTGTGGTTCTCTCGGGAGGGAGCGCTTTTGGCCTGGACGCGGCGAGCGGTGTGATGAAGTACCTGGAAGAGCGCGGCATTGGTTATGAGGTAGGGGCGATCAAGGTTCCCATCGTGCCCGCGGCAATCCTGTTCGATCTCAACCTCGGTGATCCTCGAATCAGGCCGACGGCTGAGTCAGGCTACAAGGCCTGCCAGGTGGCCGGCGCTGGGTCGGTGGCCGAAGGTAATGTGGGCGCTGGCGCGGGCGCCACTGTGGGGAAGTTATTGGGAATGAAATGGGCGATGAAGAGTGGTCTGGGAACGGCCAGCCTCACCTTGGCCGATGGCGTTGTCGTGGGAGCACTGGTAGCCGTCAATGCTCTGGGTGATGTTCGCGATCCTCGTACGGGACACATCATCGCTGGCGCGCGCGCTCCTGAGGGGAAGGGATTCATCAACGTCATTGAGAGACTCAAAAAAGGGGCCAGACTCGCTGATCTTCGTGCTCATGAACACACCACCATCGGTGTCGTTGCCACCAACATCGCGTTAACCAAAGCCCAGGCGACGAAGGTGGCCGAAATGGCCCATGATGGATTAGCACGGACCATCAATCCGGTACATACAATGTACGATGGCGATACGCTGTTTGCACTGGCGACAGGGGAGAGTCACGCGGAAGTCGATCTCAGTGTGATGGGGGCCATGGCCGCTGAAGTTGTCGCCGAAGCGGTCATCAGAGCCGTCAGGCAGGCAGAGGGTCTCCCCGGATTGCCCAGTTCCAAGGATGTGTTACAATAAACATCGAGGATTTGACAATGCCTCAAAGACTGACGCCAGAGGAACGCGAGTTCATCCTGACTCGACTCCGTGAGGTATTTGAAGCCTCAGCCGCCGAGGTGTTGATCGACATCTTCGATTGGTTCGAAGATCGGCGGGTAAGTTCGTATATTCAAAAGTTCGAACAAACACTCACTCGCCTCACCGAGCAGCAGGAAAGAGTGGAACAAGCGATAGGGCGGTTGGCCGAGGCGCAGCGGCGGACCGAGGAGCGGGTGGAGGCGTTGGCCGAGGCGCAGCGGCGGACCGAGGAGCGGGTAGGGCGGTTGGAGGAGGCGATGGAGCGGTTGGCCGAGGCGCAGGCGCGGACGGAGGAGCGGGTGGAGCGATTGGAGGCGGCGGTGGAGCGGTTGGCCGAGGCGCAGC
>JALSQX010000002.1 GCA_026985075.1 Blastocatellia bacterium
GATTTCAAGTCCAATGAATATGCGGCACTCTATGGCGGCGAATTCTTCGAGTCACATGAATTGAACCCGGTCATGGGACTACGCGGCGCGGCACGGTATTTTTCCGAGGAGTTCCAGGAGAGCTTCGCGCTGGAGTGCGAAGCCATTCGGCTAGTCCGGGAACAACTGGGTTTCACCAACGTCGAGGTGACGCTGCCGTTTGTGCGGACGGTGGAGGAAAGTCGCAAGATTACCGAGTTGATGGCCAGCTTTGGATTGCGCCGCGGAGAGAATGGGCTCAGGATCCGGTTGATGTGCGAGACACCGGCTAATGCGCTGCTGGCGGATGAATTTCTCGATAATTGTGATGGCTTGATCATCGGGACGGATGATCTGGTGCAGCTGACGGTGGGTATCGATCGTGATTGCAAGGTCTTCCAGGACTTTGATGAGCGTGACAAGTCGGTATTGAAATTGATCTATCTGGTCATCGAAGCCTGCCATCGTCGCGACAAGTCGCTTGCAGTCTGCGGCAGCATGGTGACTCGATATCCTGAACTCGTTCGCTGGTTCGTAGAAAAGGATGTGGGCGGCATCATCGTACCGCCAGAGGAATTCTTTGCGACGCATTCAGTGGTGAGCCGGGCCGAAGCGCTACGTAAATCCCGGTCAGAAGGAAAAGTGGCTGCCACATTGCTCCGCTCTGCCTGAATAGGGGGCGCTATCTGGGAGGTGAGACATGACGCTGGACTACCGTCACATACTGGCGTCCATCGACTTTTCCCCGGTCTCCCGGGAGGTCATTCGAAAGGCGGACAAGCTACGCCGGGTCGATGATGCACGCCTGACGATCGTTTCCGTCGTCGAAGAGGTTCCGGTCTATGCCGAGCCGTTCGGCGAGTTCTCGGCACCCTCGCTCGATGCGGAATATTGGCGTGATCTGCACACCATGACCCGCAAACGACTGGAGACATTCGTTGCCGATCTGCTGGGTGATGCGCCCCGGGGCGTGGAGGTGCTGAGCGGCGCACCGAAGGCCGAGATTCCCCGCTACGCCTCGGAAAACGGTATTGACCTGATCGTCATGGGCAGTCACGGGCATCGGGGTGTGTTCGCCATGCTCGGTTCGACCACCGACGGTGTGATCCATCGAGCCGAGTGCGATGTGCTGACTGTCCGTTCAAGAGCCGATTGAGTGAGTGCGTAGCCCGAATTGCTCACTGGATTGGTTGCACGT
>JALSQX010000003.1 GCA_026985075.1 Blastocatellia bacterium
ACACACTGTCATAATCGCTGGGATAAGGGTTGATAATCCCCGTGGTCTTCATTGTTTCCAGAGTCAGTGAAACACCCAAGGCCGCGCTCAATTTGGACAGGTCCAGGTGCTGGGGTTCGGGAGGGTAATATTTGAGCAACATGTGCCCATTCCCCAGGTCGATGGCCTCGCCATTGGCTTCGTAAGAGGAGAGGAACGCCGGTCCCATCCCCTGGTGGAGAAATGGCGGATGATAACCGTCGCCGAAGTTCTCCTGGTAAAACTTCCAGTTGCCTTTGAACAGGCATGCGTTGTAGCCGATCACTTCCTTGTCCCGACAACTGCGCTCGATATATGGAGCCGCCGCGCCCAAGTATTCTTCCAGCGATGGGGCCTGCTCATCGAGGCAAGCGAAAATAAGTCCCTGAAACGTCTCCGCTCGAACTCGGGAGAGACAAAAATCCTCGCGCCGAAATCGAGGACCATAATCTTCGGGAACCGGAACGCCGATCAATCGGCCTTCGAGATCAAACGTCCAGGCATGATAGGGACAGCGGAACGCCTTACACTGGCCGCGGCGTCCCCGGACCAGCGTCGCTCCTCGATGCGTACAGGTGTTGCTGAGCACGTGGAGTTCTCCTTTCTGGTCCCGACAAACGATATAGGACTCACCGGCAATGGTGGTGATCCGATATTGACCGGGCTCCCGCACCTCGCTCTCGTGCCCCACGTATTGCCAGGTGCGCCTGAAGATCTTCTCCTGTTCCTGATGGAAGATATCCTCATCCGTATAGATGCGACGATCGATCAACTCATCGAGCGAGTACGATGACGGGACTCTCTCCCTCTTTTGATCCATAAGCTCACCTCCCTATTTCCGATGAACCCGCTACCCGATGCACGTTGAGGAACCGACGAACGCGCTCCTTGATGGGCTCCTTGTCGTATGTCAGATAGGCAATGGCCGACAACCGTACCGGATCGCCGACATAGAATCGTTCGTACAATCGCTGACGAGAGCCAAACGCCTCACCGACGATATCCCAAGCGAGCTTGAATAATGCCGTTCGCTCCTCGGCCGAAGCCGCTCGTCCTTGAAAGTATCGGCGCACCAGAGGCCCGATCTGCTCCGATTCGAGATCGGCCTCGGTCGGCGTCATGACTAATCCGCTGGCGCCAATCAATTCCAGCACCTCCACCATCCGTGGATACGCTTTGGGCACCAGGAGCGTGGCCGCCCGCAGAGGCTTCATGTTCGGGTGCACATATCCATACGGGGATTCCACTGGATCCAGATAGGCGGCCTTCACCAGTCCTCTCAACATCTCCGTATATCCGACGAGTTCCCCCAGTTTTTCCTGAACATGGAGGAATCCATCAGCCCCGATTGCTTCGGCGATCAAACAGGCCACGCCCAACACAAACTCGAATTTGGACACCGTCCGAGTTTCTGCCTGGAAAGCGGCATAGTCCAGTAATCCCGCCCGACTCCGAATATTATTGCATAACTCAACATTGGCGTTGATGAATACCCGTTCCCAGGGGACGAGGACATCGTCAAAGACGACGATAGCATCGACTTCATCGAACCGAGAGGTGAGCGGTCGGTCAAAGTGACGTCGGCCGGTGTCATATCCCTCCCGGCAGATGATCGTGATTCCTGGTGTCGATAAAGGGATGGCGAACGAGAGGGCGTAATCCTTCTCCTTCTCGCTCAACCGGTGAAGTGGGTACACGATCACCTCATCAGAGAAAGGCGCCAGAGTGGCCAGCATCTTGGCTCCCCGGACGACAATGCCATCCTCGGTCTCCCGGATTTTTCGCAGCGCCAGATAAGGATCATCCCAGTCGGCCGGGCTCTGCGCCCGATTGATTTGAGGCTCCACCAGGGCATGGGTCAGACAGAGATCATGCTCGCGGACATATTCGTAATAGCGAACGACGTTATCAGCATAGTGCTTCCCCCCCTGGGCGAAGAAGTCATAGGCTTCGGCAAAACCGGTCAACACGGCATTGAGGAAGTCGGGCATCCGTCCGAGCATACCTCCTGATGTCGAGGCATAGATCGTAGTCGCTTCATGACGCCGTCTGAGATCATCCACGCTTCGACATTGAAGGAACGAGACACTGACCGGTTCGCCCGTAGTCGGCGACGGATAAGTGAGCGGCTCCCTCGTTTCCGATCGATGTTGAAGATCGTAGAGTTCAGCTATGCTTTCAATCCCACGCTTGAAGGCCGGATGACCGGTCACATCATCGACCTTTTGACCCTCGATCCACACATCGCGCTGTTGACGTCGTAATCCCTCGATGTATTCCTGTCCAGTCCGTACCGACATATCGGCTCCTCCTTTTCACCGAGATTGAAAACTATTCCGCTGAGTATTGGGATTCTCTCACCAACACGATCGGATCGAGCTCCATATACGTTGATCCCCTACAGGCGAGCTCTCCGGCATGGAACTGATGGCGATGGGAGTAGGATGGCTCCCGAATGTGGCTCCAGTATTCATGGTCTCAACACCGCCATTGTTCGAGTGGGCCAAAGCCATTCTCCTCCAACCACTGGAGACAGTCGATGATCTGTCCGGTCAGCGTGCGCGCCTCTTGTCGAGCGAGGAAGTTGACCACGGGAACGGCCACCTCGGGGCGGTACCTCGGCTCATCTTTCCATCCATCCAGGAGCGTCCCTTCGGTGACGGACGTCTTCAAAAATGGGAGTCGAATGGCATTGACGGCAATGTTATAGTCTCTGAGCTCCAGGGCCATGATGCGCGTCAGGTGATTCAATCCCGCTTTCGCCGCGCCATAAGCCGAAAACAATGGATAGGGCTGATCACCCTGGATCGAGGTCACATTGATGATAGAGCCACTTCCCTGAGCGAGGAAAAACCGCGCTGTCACGGTACGGCTGCAGAGGAAATGACTGGTCAAATCGAGCGCCAGGATGCGGTGCCAGTATTCGACGGGAAGTTCCCAAAAGGGGTAACCAAATGACGACCGAAGATGGGCCGCCGCTTCCGGATCAGTTCGCGCCAGAGCATAGACTCCTCCGCCCACATTGTTCACCAGGATATCTATCCGCCCATAGTGTTGGGCCACTCGTTCGACCATCCGTTCAATGTCCTGCTGGTTCGTCACGTCTGCTTGAACGGCCACGCCCAATCCGGCATTGAGTGTAGCTGCTTCTTGAACGACGGCCTCCACCTGGGAGAGCGTTCGGGCAACGGCCACGATCGAGGCTCCTTCTCTGACCAAACCAAGAGCCACTTCCCGTCCCACGCCGCGCCCTGCACCGGTAATGAGAGCGACTTTCCCCTCCAGAGATCGATGTTCCCGATTCATCTTCGATCCCCCCTATGGTCATCGCGCTCGAGCTTGCATCATTATTCAACTCTCACTCGGCCTGTTCTCGATGGGAACTGATTGAAAAGTGAACGCCTCCCCGTCCATCGAAATCACAATCCACCGCGACCACTGAGCATCATCTCGTTCCGGATGATCGATCCTTCGATGTTGTCCTCGGGATTCCTCTCGACGACGGGCGGCTTCCCAGATGAGTTGAGCCGTGATCACTGCACTTTGAAGTTCCCGAAGCCTCACCAACGATGGAAAATCGGCCACGCTGAGCGTTTCGATCTCCTGACGCCACTCATGCAATCGCCTTTCTGCCGCCTCCAATCCAGCCTTTTCCCGAATCGGACCGAGGGACGTCCACATGAGCTTCCTCAAGTTCGCCTCCAACTCGGTCAGCGCTTGCGATGAAGAAGATCCCGATCCCGCAAGTTTTCGCTGCACCTGGTTCTCTTCTTCTTGAACCTGATGAAGATCGGCAGCCATCGACTCCACCCTCGTGGAATACTTCGCCGCTTTGATGGCCGCCTCTTCGGCGGAACAAAGAGTAAAGGAAAGCAACATTCCCGGAAGCGCATCGGCTCCATGACAACCGGTGGCCACTTCTCCTCCTACAAACAACCCGTCGACGTCGGTGGCTCCCGCCTTATTGACGACGCCTCCGAGGTGACCAGCCATCCCCACCTTCCAGGTGATCGATTCACCAGTTAATACCTGAAGCGCAGGAACGGCATCGATCACTTCCCTCGCCGCCTGAGAAAGCTCGCTCGTCACCTCGCCTCCCTGACTCTCCTGATACAGCACCTGCATCAATTCAGCCAATGGAGTCGTCTTTTCAGAAACGCCATATTTGGACACAATGAATTGACCACGAGCATCTTTGAGCCTGATCCCGGCCCCCAACAGAAGGGCTCCGGCATCAACCCAATTCGGGATCGCCGTCGGTTCCGGGACGAATTGGATGAACTCCATATTGGCCAGTTTGGCTCCTGCTTTCAGGGCGAGTATATATCCACTTCCCGAACTCCCTCGAGCATCTTGTCTGTAAAGACTATCGGCTCCACCGGTGGCGAGAATGATCGCTTTGGTCTCGAAGAGGATCGGTTCACCATGTTCCCAATCAAGAGCGTAAGCCCCAACGGCTCGGCCATTCTGCGTCAGAATCTTCGTCACATACGTTTTCTCATGAAACTGGACGCCCAATTTCGCCGCCCCTTGCTGAAAAGCCCTCATCGCCGCATTGGGGGATCCGATGAGAACGCATACACGAGGCTGGCTATGCCCCGGCGCTGAAAACACCCGATAGATGCCCCTGTCGCCATCGCGCACCAGTTGGAGGCCATACGCTTCCAACCAACCAATTCGATTGTAAATGCCTCGAATCGCCAGATCGACGAGCACGGGATCGCTGAGGTGACCGCCGACAGCCATCACGTCATTCTTGAATCGGGAAAAAGACTCCTTCACCACCTCCTGCTTTTCGGCGGGTAATGTGAATTGTGGGAAGAACCCCTTGGATCCGAACGTATAGGCCATGGGGAATCCGCCCACTCGGTCATCACCCAGATAGGCAGCCAGTGACAGGCTACTTCTCTGACTCGAGGTCGATTCGCCAATGGTGCCTCGATCGACGAGAACGACATCCCGAACGAATTGAGCCGCCGTTTCAGCGGCTTGCAGTCCAGCGATTCCTCCACCGATGACGAGAACATTACAGGTTTGACGTCTCATAGGCCACCCTCCGAGAGGAGTGGATGACGGGATGAGCGTGGAGGAAATCCTCCGCTCATCCGTCCAGTCCGTGGGATCATAATACGGCTAACCCATACATGTACGTCGCTCCCAGGTCCCGAGCCACGACTTGCCAATGTTCACCCCCGTCGCGACTCTCCAGGACCTCACCACCTTCGGTCGCCGCATAGGCTGTTGGATCTGACTGGTTATCGAATACGATCGCCTCGACACGGTCGGCGAAACCGCTCATCACACAGTGCCAGGAATCCCCTCCATCCGTACTCCGGAAGATCTTGGCATCCGCGCCCTGAATCTGAACCGGTGCGGTACGTTGGAATCCCGTACACATGACGACGATGTTGGGATTTCGCGGATGGACAGCGATTCCCCCTCCGTAGTCCTCGATCCCCGTACTGCAGACGTCTTCGATATCCTTCCAGCTCTCTCCACCATCGGTGCTCTTGGCCGCTCCGTAGGCATGCGTCGAGAAGACGACATCTCGATTGAACGGATGGGTGGCCAAAACATGGGCATCTATATGCAAGCCACCCCACAAAAGCGGCGTGAAGCTCTCTCCCTCGTCATCGCTCCGGTAACACCATCCTTCCTCAATATTGACGTACAGTCGCCCTTGAGAGGTGGCGATGGATTTGATATGAGGGCCGTAAGCCGGATAGGGATGGAAGACCCACTTTTCTCGAATCTCCGGTGGAATTTTCTCCACGAAGTTGATCTTCGTCCAACTCTCTCCATGATCGTCGCTCACGTAGAGTTCGATCGGATGGGTTCCCAAATAAACACGATGTGAGTCTCGATCGACATAGAGGTAAACGGCCGTCTGATGTTCGAGATGGCTGGTGAGCTTCTTCCAGTTTTTCCCCCCGTCGGCCGTCTTATAGGTCCCCTCGTGTGTGCCGATGTAAACGATCCCGCACGTTGGATCTGAAGCGGCCGCACCGGCCGGTATGCCTTCGAATGCGCGACCAACAAGCTGAAATTGACCAGCCCGCCGCTCCAGTATTTTTACGCCTTCAGTATTGGTTCCAAAGAAAAGACGCTCAGCCATGGTTCATCCCTCCTTACGCAGAGAGTTTTTCCTGAAGAGTACGACTGTAATTCTCGGCATCTTGAATGAGAAAGTCGGCGAATTGCTTCAATTTTTCGATCACTTCTTCTTTCTGTCGTGGTTGGTTGAAGTACTTGGCCAGCATGTAACTGTAGACCATTGTGCAATGGCGATACTCATCTGGGGCGAGAATCTCCATGTAGGGCACACCTCGCTCGAGATCACCATTCATGACCGCCGCTTTCCCCAAATGAACGTGATGGAGATAGTGTTCCCGCTCGAAGATCACGCCAAATCCGATGATCTCCTTCAAATCCTGTACCTCACAGAGCATCTTCCACCCATTTTTGAAAAATTCGTTCAATTCATAATTCCAGACGTCGCCACCGATATCCTGTAATTTTTCGTCCATGGCGCTAATGGCTTTTTGCTCATCGGCGAGCTGACGACTCCAGATGGCCCGCAGATCCGGATATTGTTGTCCGAATCGAAGCATCCACCAGTTGAGCGCGGACATGGACTCCACATCAGCCCGTAGATTTCTGAGGGCGAGTTCCAGGAAAACTCTTCGATCGGACGCTAAGGAATCAACATCCGATTTTCGCAGTTGCTCGATGCGAGGCCCGTTCTCTTTCCAGAAATCCTGCCAGAATTGTTCGACCCAGTCAATGTAAAACATACACACCTCCTTCGTCGGATTAAAATGACATCACAATTGAACGAAGCTTTCATGATCCTCAACCAAAGAAGAACCGTATGGCCAGCTCATTGAATCGCTCGGGCTCGTCATGTTGCACCACATGACCCGAGTCCTCGAAGAACACGAACTCAGCATTGGGCAGGAGTTGTTGTAATTTTTCGGCGAGCTCGAGGGGAGCGAAAATGTCATATCGTCCCCACACAAAGAGCATGGGAATGGTCAACCGGGGAAGTCGATGACGAAGATCGAACAATTGAGCGTGATTTGGATCCTCGCGGCACTTGTGGCGGAAATAGTTGAGAAGAGACCGCTGCACGTCCATAACGCTGGGCAATTGGGCGTGCCGATATCTTTTTTCGAGTTGTTCCTCTGTGATCTGCTCGGGATGTCTCATCAACTGCTCGAGGAATGCCCGTAAACTCTCTCGCGTCCCATCATATTGCACCAACCGCTGGAGACCAGGAGTCACGGGCATCTCCAGGCCCATCGCCGTGGCGATGGTCCCACTCCCCACGAGTAACAATTTACTGACCCGATCAGGATAATCGACCGCATATTTGGCAACGACATAGGCCCCCATGGAATTCCCCGCCAGGTGAACGCGATCCAAACACAGGGCATCAATGAAATCGGCCAGATGGCGGACCAGCGTTTGATACGAATACTCGATATTCGCCGGTTTATCCGTGAGTCCGAAGCCAATGAGATCCACGGCTATCGCCCGACCATGCTGACCGATAGCATCGATGTTCTTATACCATCCGAACTCTCCGGAAGCCCCCGGTCCACCTCCATGGACTAAGATGACGGATTGGCCTTTGCCACACTCGATGTAGTGTGTACGATACCGACCAGCCATGATGAATCGAGAGACAGTGCCGTTCCTCCAGGTCATCTCTCCTTATCCCTGTGCTCGGGGGCGAGACCGATCGGAAAACCAATTCATCAGTGGGAGCGAGGGATACGGCCTCGCCCCCCGAGTCTGCGAGCGTCGCCGGTTATTCGAACAAGTAAGCGACCCGCTTGGCCCAACTCGTTTGCGGATATCGCTCGACCAGGACTTTCCAACTCGGCAACGCCGCTTCTCGATCACCAGATTGCTTGAAGCGGGCCCGACCCAACCAGTACCACGCCTCGGCCAGGACATCGACCGGGTGTCCATCACCCTGACTCACCAGTTGGTTCAAAGCGTCGATCGCCTCGGCGTACTTCCCGCGATCACAATCAGCCACCGCCCGCCCAATGATGAGATAAGCGAGAAAGTCTTGGGGTGGCAAGAATCCCGACAAGCGATAATACTCGCTCTCTCTATCGAGAATGACCGTCGTCGGGGCAGCATGAATATGATATGTCTTCCCCAACTCCGGCTGCTCCCTGATATTCACTCTCACCGGGATGAAGTGGTCGCTCACAAACTGTGCTACGCGAGGATCAGGATACGTCACGGTATCCAGTCGCACGCAGGCTCCTCAAGTGGGAGCCGCCGTGAAATCTACCAATACCGGCCGACCCGTCGAGGTCGCCTGCTCGAATCCTTCATCGAGCGATGTCAACCAGCGAATCTCAGCCATATCCATAACCTCCTTTTGAACATTTTTCTGATTGATGGGCGTTCTCTTGTTCAGAAGAACCCCCGGCTCGGCAACCCGACCAGCGTCCGCCCATAGACCTCCAGGGCCGATTCATAATTGAGGGCCACGTGCTGCCCGGCGGCGTAAACGTCGCGCCAGATTCGTTGAAGCGGATGCCTCTCGAAGAGGCTATGACCTCCGCTCAGCTCAAAGAGCCTGTCGACGACCCGCATGGATTGACGCACGGCGAACGCCCGCCAGGCATAGAACCGTGCCCGCTCTTGTGGCGATGGAAGCCGATGCTCGTGACCGAACACCATCGTGTCGCGCGCATATCGATAGAGGAGATCCTCCAACATATCGAGCGTCGTCGACGCCTCGGCCAGGGCCATCTGCGCATACGCGCTCTCCCCCTGGCGCTTTCCGGCAAATAGCGGCTCGCGTTGCATGATCCACTGACGAAACTGGTCAACGGCTCCTCGTGCCGCCCCCACGACTGGCGCAGCCAGTGCCGCGCCGGCCCCCACCATGAATGGGACCCGGTAGAGGGACCCTCGATTCACCGCCTGTCCGGGAGCCTCGCCAGTGGCGAGGACGCGACCGAGGGGAAACAAACGATGGGGTGGAACAAAAGCACCATCAACGACCACCGTGTTGCTCGCCGTCGCTCGCAGGCCGACAACGTGCCATTCATCTTCGATTCGATAATCGCCCTGCGGGAGGAAGAACATGACGTATTCCGGTTCTCTTCCCCTCTCCCCCGGCAGCATGGCTCCGACAGCCACATAGTCGCTCCACTCCACCCCGCTCAAAAATTTCCACCGCCCACTCAACCGATAGCCTCCCTTCACCAGTTCCACCCGACCAACTGGAGCGAAGGCATCGGCAAATAAACGATCCGTCCGATCACCCCACATCTCCTCCTGCAATTGAGGATCAACATATCCCAACTACCAATTGTGAATGCCAAAGATCGCGTAGATCCAGCCGCTGGCGGCGTCGCGACGAGCGATCTCCAGCACTAATCGGACGAAGGTCAACATGTCCATTTCATATCCACCATATCGCGCCGGCTGGAGTACTCGCAGGAGTCCGGACTCCGCGAGTTCACAGACAGTGTCCTCCGAGAGGCGTCGGGCAGCTTCCGATGCTCTGGCCCGCTGGGCGAATCTCTCGGCCAAGGCACCGGCCCGGATCACTAACTCTTGAACGCTCGGGCAATTCATCACAATGGGCTCCCCCGTATGCGGCCGTAGCTTTGCTGATCAGTCACGTCATTCAGCCACTGCACACCCGCTGAACCGGCGCGCCTCGCTCGTCCCTGGAGGCCACCATGGGCGCGGATCACTCCGTCGGAGACAGCATAGCGGCCCCAAAGCCCTCACTCATTGAGATTCACCGGAAGACCCAACCGGGCATAACCGCGACGGAAACAGAGAAGCGGGCGCCCTCCTCTGAACGTGACTGATTCCACGCGGCCAACAAAGATAGCGTGATCACCTCCCTTATAGATATCGGTGATCGATTACTCCATGTTGACCACAGCGTCGTTGAGGAGCGGGATGCCCTCGCACCCTATAAGAGACACCTCGAAATGTATCGGGCATCGGGTGGGCAAACTGGCGCGAGACGGCCTCCTGCTCCTCACTCAAGATGTTGTGGCGTAGACGCCCACTTCCTGAAAAGCTCGGTGACCGGGCGTTTCCTTGTGAACACAAACGACTACGGGAGGGTCCAGCGAGAGTGACGGGAAGACACTCACCATGAGGCCCCCAGTATCGAACGGAAGTATCGCGCATCGCGACGACCGCCACTCCCGATGGAAAGTGATCCAGCGCCTATCGGAACTCGTCTTCCCTTACAGGCACGTTGATCTCCGTCCCATAGTGACGTCATGTTGATGTGATCAAAGCCTTCCTCACTTCCCTCCGATTGTCCACGGACCATTCAGAAGCGAATCCGCACAGCCAGTTGAATCTGCCGTGGATTGCTCACCGCCCGGGGTGTAGCAAACGTGGGATTGGGGGCGACGATCCGGTCGGTGTAACTCTGGGGCACAGGCTGCCCAGGTAAGAAATCGGCCGCTCCATACACCGTGTCCAGATCGGTGATGTTGAGGGTGTTGAATATATTGAAGAACTCAGCGATGAGTTCGACGTGGATTCGTTCAGAGAGTCGAAGGATTCGCGAGAGACGCAGATCGATGTTGGAGAGGTTATCCCCTCGAAGCGTGTTCCGTCCGAGTAACCCCACGCGATCATTCGCTGGCTGAGAATCTCCATTGGCGTCAAAGCCGGCGTAGATTGTATAGAATCGAGCGCTCTCCAGCGTCGTGATCACGCCCAATCGAAAGTCCCGAGTCAGAAGGAATCGACGTGGTCCTTCGGCCAGGAAGCTGAGCACGAATCGGTGAGCTACATGAGCGCTGGACAGAGCGCGATCCAATCGAGCATTGAGATTGTTCTCGGGAACGGAAGCCAAAGAGACGCTCGGCGACGTCGTATCGATGGTCTTGGAGAACGTGTAGTTGACGACGAAATGGAAATGGTGACTGAGCCGCTTTTGCACCACGAGATTTCCGGCATGATAGATCGATGTCTGAGTCGGTTCGAGGACCTGATAGAATCCGAAGCTGGGATTGAGAATGGAGAATCGCTGCTTTCCATTGGGGAGCGTCCCCGATGGTTTGACATTGATATGCCGGATGGCCGGATTCTTCAAGCCATGAACGAACAACCACCCTGCCGTAATCCCCCAATCACGGCCGAATTGTCGTTCGATCTGCAGAATGGCCTGTTCGGCATACGGATTGGGAAAGTCTCGAACGGGCTTTATGAACGCCCATTCGATCATGCTGCCCACTGGCGGATACACACCATTCTGGGTCAGATTGAAGAAAGCAATGCCTGCGGTGAAGGGACCGGGAGGTGGCCCCAGTGGACCGTTTTGCGGAGGCACGGGCGAGAAGCGGAACCGGGCATCGGGGAAGTCGCTGGCTCCCCAGGGCGTCAATCCACCCAGAACCTCGCTCCAATGCATGGGACCGGTATAAATCCCTCCACCACCTCGAATGACCGTTTTCTCGTTCAAGGCATAAGCGAATCCCACGCGCGGTTGCACATTATTGAGGTCTTCATCAACGACATTGAATGGTCGCGTCTCCACGCTGTAGCGGACGCCGAAATTGAGGGTGAGTTTTTGTGCGAGGCGCCAGCGATCTTGACCGAACACTTCAAAGAAACTGTGATTGGGCGAGATGGTCGTCGCCTGGCGCCACTCCGCGCTGGGAAACAGATGAGCGAAATCGCGCGTGGGCAGTGTTCCCTGACGAAGACCAAACGGGATCGAAGTGACAAACAACAGCGCCGTGGGACGCCCAAACGGAGGCCGACCAAAAAAACTATCGGGAATGAAAATGGCCAATCCGGGATTGAATCCAGAGAAGATGATGCGATTCCGAAGATGATTGATATCGACGCCCACTTTGAATTGGTGCTGCCCATGGAGGTAGCTGAGGTTGTCGGAGAATTGGAGCCGCGTCTCGCGATAGAAATCGAATGGACCAGCATGGCGACCGCTGTCCATGATGTTCGCAATTTGCATGTGGGGCTCGAACGAAGTCGGTATGTTGTCGAAGGTTCGATGTCCATACTGAAATAGGAACTGATTGGTGAGATTCACACCAATCACAGTGGCATTCACCACCAGCGACTGATCGCGGATATCATTGTGGCGGAAGTTCGATGGAAGTCCTAATCCCTCTATGGTCGCCGCCTGATTTTTATTCCGTTGCTCATTGAATTCATATTTGAAGCTGAGCGTATGCTTCGCTCCCAATACTTCCGCTTTGATGAGGAATTGATCGGAATCGTTCTTCTTGAGGACATCGAGCCGCTCCCGGGATAACCCATAGAATTCCTTCACGTCATTGATTTGATCGAGGAACGCGAGGATGAATGAGGAGTAGATGGGAGATTCATCACGCCGCTGTCCTTCATAATTCCCGAACAGGAACGCCCGATCTTTGACCAGAGGTCCGCCCAACGTGAAGCCGAACTGGTGTTGGCGAAGGACATCGAACCCGGGGGCTCTGAGGATGTTTCGAGCATCAAGGGCGTCGTTTCTGCCGAAGTAATACACCGACCCATGAACATCATTCTTCCCGCTCTTGGTGATGATATTGACGATGCCTCCCGTGGCCCGCCCGAATTCCGCGGCATAGGCTCCAGTGAGTACACGAAATTCCTCGGTGGCCTCCTGAGAGGGCGTGAGTCGTTGAACTCCCGTATATCCGGTGGTCGCATCGGCGCCGTCGATTCTGATGTTATTGGAGTAAAACTCTCTCAATCCGGCGAAGCTGATCTTGGTCGCCTGGGCTTCCAGTTGAGGCGCACTGGTCGTCCCGATGTAGCTCCGCCCCACCGAAACGTTGGGCGTCAACAGGGCGAAATCGATGAACCGGCGCCCATTGATGGGCAAATTCTCCACCTGCCGTTGGCTCACGATCTGGCTTTGCTCCATTTTGCTTGGTTCGACGAGCGGGGGTTCGGTGCGAACCTCGATGACCTCTTCAATCTGTCCCACGGTGAGCGTAATATCCAACGTGACGCTTTGACCCACAGTGAGCTCAATGGCCGGTTGAACGAACGTCTTGAATCCAGACATTTCGGCTTTCAGCTCATAGATACCGGGCGATAATCCCGAGATGGAGTAAAATCCCGAATCATCCGTCTTCGTCTTCCGTATGAGTCCCGTCTCTCGATTCTTCACCGAAATGACCGCCGATGGAATCACAGCGCCACTCTCATCTCGCACCGTTCCAGAAACTTGAGCTGTGGCTCCCACCTGCGCTTTGATCGACAAAGCAGCTCCCATCACCAGTATGATCACAAAGAGAACTCTGTACATCGATCTCATACTCTCGAACCTCCTCAAAGCGTTGTTTGGATATTCGGACGGTCGACGTCCGCTCGCTCCCATGAACATGGCCGGTCAAAACAGGATCGACAAATTGTGCGTCGTAATCGTGGCTTGATCGAGATGAACGACGCGCCGGGCGAGTTTCCACTCTCCGTCGACTTGACGGAGGACGTCCTTGCGCTCCGCCGAGAGAATGTCATATCGTGGATCATCCCCTCGCGTGCGATAAAGGATGAGATAGCTCCTCACCTTCACTTCATCATCTCTGTCACCCGGTGCGACGCGAATATTCGAAATGACGTGGCGCGTGCGCGAAGGAGGATCTTCGGCCCACGCTGATCCCGTCTCCAACCGCTCGATGCGCTTGGTCAACCGATACTTGTTCTCTTCGTAATGGAACATGTCGTCGAGAAATCCCGGTCCCCCACCGCGATCTCGCGTCACCCGCACGGGCATGAGATATTCGACATCGTCGGTGAGCAATTCCAGCCATTCGCGGAATCGCTCTTCGTCCAGGAGTTCCGCCTCATAAAACAGGAACTCCCTCACCTGACGATAAATCTCCTCGCTCACCGAAATTGTTGACGTTCTCATTGTCCTCCCCTCCTTGTGCCATCAAGAGTCCTCGAGCATATACTCGAACCAGACTTTCCAAAACTGCCGTTGGGCGTACTCGGTGTAATCGATGGGATAGACTCTCCCCGGTCCCGGCCAATCGGGGATAGGCTCCAGGTGATTCAGGCCCATCTGATAGTTGAGGTAGAGATCCCGGGAGAGTTCCCCTCTCGCCATGCGACTGATGCTCGACCAGTTTTCGGCGTCGTCCATCTCGAACGTCCCGGAACTCCCAAAACTGAGGACGTAGGATTGACGAGAGGCTCGCTTGAACTCTTCGGGGGCGTCTTTCTCGACCAGGAACCAGGACCACAACTCCATCTTCCCGGGTTCCAGCGGGCGCCAAACGCGGATAGTGAGCCAGGGGACCACCTGTTCAGGATTGGGAATGGAGGCGGCATTGAGGAAACTCAAATTGGGGAATAATGTGGAATGGGTGGGGATGATGCTCAACTCCTCGACCAGCTTCCACTGTTGCGGGCTGAGGTTTTGTTTCCACGATTCGACGATAGAAGGTGGATATCCCGCATAACTCCCCGGCGGGATCTGCATCAATCCTCCGCCGGCTCGTTCCGTCACCCACTGAGGACTTTCCAGGTGAAAGTCGGCATTCTCGGCGAACAAGATACCGGCCTTGACCGTGCTCTCGTGGCTGAACGCCGTATGATAAGCATCGCCGATGAAATTGTCCGCACCCAGCTTCCAATCGGCCGGGACCACCCACCGGTGGGGCGCTCCCATGACCTCCAGACCAGCTCTGCTCTTCTTGGTGTAGAAATCAAAGTACCATTCCGCTCCACCGAGGTAGTCCTTCAACGAGGGAGCTTCAGCATCGAGATTCACGAAAATTAATCCATCGTGCAACTCGACGCGGGGAACAGCCATCAATGGCCACTCCGATCGGTCGAACCTCTCGCCGTAAATGCGCTTGAAATGAGGAACGCCAACCAGTTCCCCGTTGTTCTTATACGTCCAACCGTGATAGGGACAGCGGAAGTAAGAGGCATTCCCCATCTCGGCCCGGCAGACTTGCATACCCCGGTGGCGACACGTGTTCAGCAGGACGCGAATCTCTCCCTCATCATCCCGCACGACGATGAAGGAATCGTAGACGATGTACCGAACGACGTAATCCCCCGGCCGGGGGATTTCCGATTCATGGGCGAGAAAGATCCACGTGTGCTTGAAAATACGCTCTTTCTCCAGTTCGAAAATGCCCGGATGATTGAATAATTTGGGCAGCAGCATCCCTTTTTCGAACGCTCGGGAGGCTTCTTCCAACAATTCCAGGGCATCGGCGACAGCATCTCTCCCTTTACTCATCGTTCACTCACCTCCGACATAGCAATGGGATTCGTCAATCCGCTCACAGGATGGTCCCGCTCCGAAGGCCGACGAGCGCGCGACCATAGGCCTCCATGCTGGATTCAAAGTTCAACGTGACATGCTGAGCGGCGGTATGCACATCGCGCCAGATTCGCTGAATGGGATGACTCTGAAAGATCGAGTGTCCGCCGCTCAATTCGAACAGACGATCCACCAGACGAATAGCCTGCCGCACCATATAACTCCGCCAGGCATAATACCGGGCGCGCTCTTCTTCGCTCGGCAACCGATGCTCGCGACCGTAGACCATGACCTCATCTGCGTAGCGCTGCATGAGACCCTCAAGAGCATCCAGTGTCGTCGCGGCCTCCGCCAGGGCCATTTGAGCGCTTCCCAGCTCTTTCTGAGCCGTCTCCCTGAACAACGGCACGCGCGTCTGAATCCATTGCTGAAAATGGATCGCCGCCGCGCGCGCCGCTCCGACTACCGGTGCGACCAACGCCAGAGAAATAGCGGTGAAGAAAGGGAGTCGATAGAGGGGGCCGGGATTCAACGCCTGGCCAGGCGCCTCACCGGTCTGAAGAATTCGCCCTAAATGAAATACCCGGTATTCCGGAACGAAGGCATCGTCCACGACGATCGTATTGCTCGCCGTACCGCGAAGTCCGACCACGTGCCATTCATCCTCGACGCGATATTGACTCTGGGGGAGAAAGAACATAGCGTACTCGGGCTCCTCGCTCCGCTCTGGGGGGAGGAAAGCAGCCACCGCCGCGTACTCGCTCCACTCGATGCCGCTCAAGAACTTCCACCGGCCACTCAGTCGGTATCCGCCTGATGCCGGTTGAACCTTCCCGACGGGAGCAAAAGAATCAGCGAAAAATCGGTGAGTATCTTCCCCCCATACTTCTTCTTGCAGTCGGGGGTCGACATATCCCAGCCACCAGTTATGAATGCCGAGAATGGCGAAGATCCATCCCGTGGAGGCATCGCCGCGAGCAATTTCAGCGGTCACCCGGATGAACACCCCCATATCCATCTCATAGCCACCGTAGCGACTGGGCTGCAGAATCTTCAGGAGACCGGATGCCGTCAGGGCCTCGATGAGATCGTGGGGGAGTCGGCGTTGCTCCTCGATCTTCTGGGCTCGTTCGGCAGCCATTTCGGCCAGGCGACGAGCCTGACTCAGTAATGATTCCTCGGTTGGCACAGACATCAATTCACACCTCCCTTTTCTGTATGTGGAATAAATGGCAGATCAATGCGGGTGAGACAGTTGGCTCAAGATCTCGTTCGTTCCCCCTCCCGCCGCCTCAGTTCCGCTCGACGGATTTTACCCGTCGCCGTTCTGGGCAACGCCTGCACGAACTCGATCCGACGAGGATACTTATATGGGGCGATGGTCTGTTTGACGAACTCTTTCAATTCTCGGGCCAACGCCTCATCGGCACTGTACCCTTCAGCAAGCACGATGAAGGCTTTGGGCACCCATCCTCTCAATTCATCAGGCGAAGCGACCACGGCCACCTCGCTCACTGCCGGATGCTGGAGCAAGGCATTTTCGACTTCCGGGCCAGCGATGTTATACCCACCACAAATGATGAGATCATCGTGGCGACAGCAGTAATGGAAGTACCCCTCTTCATCTCGAACGAAGATATCGCCGGGGAAATTCCATCCCTCCCGAACATAGCTCCGTTGCTGTTTGGGACGATTCCAGTATCGACATCCGGTCGGCCCGCGAACAGCCAGCATTCCGGGCGTTCCCGGCGGGAGTTCCTTGAGTTGATCATCAACGACTTTGGCCTCGTATCCCGGAACCGGTCGGCCCGTGCATTGAGGTCGCGCGTCTCCCGGCCGATTGGATATGAAAATGTGAAGCATCTCCGTCGATCCAATGCCATCCAGGATGGTGAGACCGGTTCGATCGGCCCATCGAGTGAAGACGCTCCCCGGAAGCGTCTCCCCGGCGCTCACACAGAGCCGCAGGTGCGATATGTAATCGCCAATCTCATCGCCGCACTCGTTGAGCATCATCTTATAACTCGTGGGCGCACAAAAAGCGATCGTGACTCCGAAATCGCGAAATGCGGTGAGGAGCTCTCGGGGGGAGAACTGCTCAAGGAGAACGGTCGACGCTCCAAATCGAAATGGAAAGACGAAGAGTCCGCCGAGACCAAACGTGAAAGCCAGTGAAGGATGACCACCGAAAACATCGTCGGGACGCGGTTCCAGAATGAAACGCGCATACGTGTCGGCAATGGCTATAATGTCCCGATGAAAGTGAACCGTCCCTTTAGGAATGCCCGTACTCCCCGAAGTATAGGCGAGGATGGCGATATCATCAGACAGCGTTCGAGCATAATGATCCGAGGGCGAAAAGTTCAGACAATCCTCGAAATGGTGAAATTTTCTGGCGCGCGAGCGCGTCACGACGACATCGGTAATTGAAGAATCGGGGAGCACCTTCTCCAGGTCTTCGAGAAGTGAATCCTGACATATGGCCAGCCGAACCCGAGCATCATCGATGATCGCTTTCAATTCAGCCGCTCTCAGCAGGGGTACTGTGGCCACAACCACCGCTCCCAGACGAACGATGGAGAGCCAGGCGATGATGAACTCCGGCGAATTGGGTAAGCGGAGGAGGACGCGATCGCCTCGCTGAACCCCCATCTGCGCGAGCGCGCTCGTCAATCGTCGCACGCGATCGAGCACTTCGGCGTAAGTGAGCTCTTCCCGTCGCGACCGGATGGCCAGGTGTGGCCCCCTCCCCTGCTGAACATTCCGGTCCAACAGTTCTCCAGCCGCGTTCATGAACTCCGGATAGTCCATCCCCGGCACAGGGAGAAAATCAGGCCAAGTCTCTCGAGGAGGAAGCACATGACCGAAAACGTTCATCGACCCACTCCTCGCCAGATCATCGACATTCAGGATCCGCAGAGCCTCATCAGATACCGGTTCATCGTCCGTCACCATCAATCAGCGGGGAGAAAAAGTGGAGAGGGATTATGCTTCTCCCCTCCCCACCCGTTTCCCGTTCACCACCTAGACGCTGGATCCTGCTTCACACCACACACCCTCATTGTGGCGTGTTCGGGGTCCAAGCGTCAACTGTTTCTCATCCTATCACCCCTGTCTCGACACCGAGTGATGATAATGTTCGTCCATCGATGGGCAATAGGATGTCAAAGAAACAGAAGGCACGATGGGAAGCATCAGAATCCCGACGGTGCCATTCGGATGGTGACGACTTCGAATCCGATGGCATTATTCAATCCCGGTCGGCTCACATCCAACCAGAGATTATCCGTGACTATACCGACCATGCCGGCGAACTGCCCGGTCGCTTCGGTGATGCGAGCCATGTACGCCCCCCTCAGGAAGGGAATGCCATTGATGATGGAGGGTGCTTCTTCGAAGAAGCCGTTCCCCACCGATTCGAATTTGATCGTGCTCTGTTGGGCGTCGTCGAAGGTGATGACACCGGAAATCGTGAACTCGGTCAGCGACAGGAGCTTCACTGTCAAAACCATGGTAGCCCCAGGAAGGCTCCGATCCGTGTCAATCTCTCCATTCACCCCTGCGGACGTCACGTCCGTTGTTATGGTCACCGGACCACTTCGTTCGGTGACGATGAGGGTATCCGGCGCCGGCGTCTCCACCGGCGGCTGATCAATGTTGGAGAAGAACAGCACCAGATCTGTCGTTGGCGATTCCAGATCCTGAGCCATGACCTGGCTCTGACCGATTGTGCCGAGCATGACGAGCACCGCGGTGCAAATGACAACGTGTAGTTTTCTCATCGTAGAATCCTCCTTTTGTTGTTTAGTGTAAGTAGCGTTGAACATCGACTGAACCAATCGAGGCCGGCCAAGTCCACCTCAACGCCTCCCAATCAACGTGGTCCACAGATCACTCATGACCCTCAACAGCCTATCGCCGACCCGATTGGTCATCAGATGTCATTCGCCTCCGAAGAGGCGAATCCGGTCCCTCCTCTCCACCCGGCTCTCAGACATGAGCCGGTCTATTGCTGTTCCTGATCATCATCGATGGTCGATTCTCTCCACAGGGAGAGCACCTGTTCTTTCTTCCCGTTGTCACGCGCAAGGGAACGATAGCGCCCCCATCCCCGTGAGCCATTGAGGAATGGGTTCGTAATAGAGCACTTCGCCGCTCGCTTCGCCGACGATGCCGGCGACGAAGATCCAGGTCCGTATTTCCTGACCTCCATTGCCCGCTTCCTTGAGGATCTGCTCGGGCGACCACTCGGCGGCTTCCGCCCCTCTTCCCGAAGCGAGCAGATCGAGGAATCTCCGATCGAAGTCCTCGTTGACGCGCCCCATCTCCGGCACGCCCACCCAATGAGAGAGTCCACCCGTCCCCATGACGGCGACGCGTTCTCCCTGCGGTCGAGCGTCGATGAGACGGCGCAACACGCGCCCGAGTTGGTAACAGCGCCGCGGAGTGGGCATGATATCCGGAGCGTTAATGTTGATGATCAGTGGAACGATGGGGATGGAATGTTCGGGGAGAGCCAGAAGCAAGGGGAGGGCAATCCCATGATCGGCGCGAAGATCTTCAATACTGGCGATATCAAAACCCGCCTCCCGCGCCGCCTGGATGAAGGCCCGAGCGAACTGCTGATGCCCGGGGATGCGAACCTTGGGAATGCTCATCTCTCCATAGGTCTCGATCGTGTCCCCGATCCCGACGGTGAATGGCGGTTGTGGTCCCAGAGGGAGCAACGACGGACCATGCTCACTGGACGCGATGATCAGGACATCGGGTCGAGCGACTTTCAGGCGACGACCGATCTCTCTGAACCCGTCGATGACCCGTTTGGCTTTGTCTTCCACCCCCTGGCTGGAGAACGCAATATGCGACGTGCAGAAGGCACCTACCAATTGTCCCATCTTCATCCTCCTTGTACATCCTCCTGATCCCGAAAATATTCTCCCGCATCCATACTGCTGGTGATTTCCGGGCTCCTCAGGATCATCAACCACATCGCCAGCATCGGATGAACGCCCACCTGGGCGAGTCTTTCTGGCGTTGGCGCTTTCAGAACATCCTTTTCAGGCTCGGTTAAATCGTATTGCTCGATCAATTGCCTGTCAAGAGACGCCAATTGGCGAGCCGCGTCCTCATAGGCTACGGCCCGCTGAATGAGCCGGTTCAGTTCGATAGCACTCATAGAGGCCTCCTTTCCGCATGGAATGGGATGACGCCATCGCAACGCCTCGTTCATTATCACCAACGAATCCGAAGGGCGAATTGAATCTGCCGGGGATTGGCCGTGGCAGCCGGTGACCCGAAACTGGGAATCGGCGCCCGTACTCCGTCACCAAACTCCCGGGGCACTGGTCCGACGAACTCGGCAGTCCCATACACCGTGTTGATATCCGTGACATTCACCGTGTTGAACAGATTGAAGAACTCGGCAATGAATTCGGCCTGAATCCTTTCTGTGAAATGGAACACGCGGCTGACTCGCAGGTCGAGGCTGCGGAAATTATCCCCCCGATACGTGTTTCGGCCAATCGTCCCTACACGATCGGGCCCCGTCTCAAAATCACCATTGGCATCGAATCCGGCAAAGATCGTATAGAATCGCGGACTCTCCAAGGTCACAATCGTCCCCAGCTTGAAGTTCCGGAGAATCGTCTCTGGCGGCGCTTCGGCGAGGAAACTGAAAACGAATCGATGCTCAACATGTTGATTGGAGAGGGCTCGATTCAGCCGCAGATTCCAGGAATCCTCCGGACCATCCTTGAAGCTCAAGTTGGACCCCGAGTTGACCAGATCAATGGTCTTCGACCAGGTGTAATTCACATTGAAAGCAAAGTAATGAGCAAACCGCTTATCGATGGTCAAAGTCGCCCCATGATAGATCGATGTATTCCCCGGGAACTCATTGTGATAGAGTCCAAAATTCGGATTCAGCGCGCTGAACTGATTCTTCCCACTGGGCAATCGGCCAATAATCCGGCTATTCGCCTGCCGGAAGGTTGCCATCTTGACGGCACGCACGCCCGTGTAACCGGCGCGAACGGCGAGTTGCTCTGTTAATTGATATTCGATCTGGAGGCTCCAGTTCAATGCATAAGGATTGGGAAAGTCGCGCATGAAGGCTATCGCTGCCACATCCGAAGCCACTGTGGCCATGCTCAGAAAGATTAGCGACCATGGTACACCTCCTGCTACGAAGCCACGCATAATTTCCTCAGGTTACGCGCAGGTTCCCCTTTCGATTTTGGATGCACGAGCGATTCATACGAGCCGGAATACCACTTCATAGAGAGTGCATTTTCGTCCTCCAGCGAGCTTGTCAGGGATTCAAAGCGCCCTGGTTTCTGAGCTTCAAACCATTGACAGAAACCAACTCACGATGTGGCAAAACTCTTCCGGATATTCAATCATCACCCAATGACCACAATGAGGGATGAGATAGAGTCGGGAGTTCTCTAGTAGCTCGGAAAATCGCCAAGCCAGCTCGGGCGTGACGACCTTATCCTCTTTTCCATTGATGATCAATGTTTGATGCTTCACCTGCCGAATCTCTTCCTCCGGATAGAACAATCCACCCTGCTCGGCAATCCATTTCATTGTTGCCCCATAGGCCTCCATCACACCCGGCTGCTGAGTCAGCTTGTAGCGATACTCGACCATCTCGGGATCAACCGCGAATCCCTCGTGGGTGAGAACGCGAATGAGTTTTCCCATGTTCTCCTTCGTCGGTTCATAGCTCAAGATGACCCGGATCGATTCGCTGATCTCAGCGTTCAATCCGGCGCTGCCCATGAGGACGAGCTTGTCCACCAAATCCGGACGCCTCAGACAGACCCCCAGCGCCGTCGCTCCCCCCATCGAATTCCCCACCAGATGCACCCTCTTCAATCCCATCGCCTCAAGGAAATCAATGATGTGCCGAACCCGCGCCTCCTGACTGTAGGTGAACCTCGACGGATCCGGCTTCTCCGTCCGGCCAAACCCCACCATGTCCACAGCCACCACCCGAAACCGCTCGGCCAACCGCGGCATACACCCCTTCCAATTCCCCCACGCATCGGCCCCCGCTCCACCCCCGTGAAGCAAAACGACCCCCTCCCCTCGACCGGCGTCATAGTAATGCGTTCGAATGGCTCCTGCCTGAATGTATTGCTCTTTCATAACGTTCCTCCTTATTCGAAGACCTATTGTGGAATACTCCGCCTGAGACCAGTTGCCACCGCCGATGTGACTTTGATTCCTAAGAAATCCAGTCAGAAATCCAGTCGAAGAAAAGTTGAATGATGAGCTGCCAATGAGGATATCCAACACTCTCCCATCAGCCTCAGCCCTTCCGAGAATGAACTCGTTGGCAGACCCCCATACTATTCACACCACCTCAAAAGCAATTGAGTGATCCGCTGTGCTCATCCATGCGAGATCCAAGACCCCTGAGTAAGTGACGTCTTGACCTGTTCTCCATCCAGCAGAATGACATTCATTAACTGATCAGGAGTCGCCTCGTTCGATAGCGGGAACAAAGATATTGAGCACAGTGAACTGATCCCGGCAGTCATAAATGCGATGCCTGGTTCCCGGTGGAATTCTGATGAACATGCCTTCCTCGAGCACGACCTCGCCTACTCCCTCAATAAACATTTTAGCCCTTCCTGACAAAACGTAGGCCATATCATTGGCAGTTTCATGAACGTGGTCGGGAATATCAGCACCCTCTCCAGCCCGAACGACGAATAGGGATACGTCAACATCGTCGTGCGCTCGAGTCAAAAGAGTTCGCCGGCGCACATCCGCATTAAACGGATGAGGCTCTAACACATCTTCTGGCTTCACAATCAGCACACCGCGCCGATGTTCACCGCTCATCATCACCCCCTTTGGCAACGGATCACCGTCAGGCGCTTCATCGCCGTCTCTACCCTCCAAGGCACTCTAACGAGCTATTGATGGTCATCTCTCACTGCGGCGGAAAAGGCATCCAGTACAACCCAGTAGTCGCGCCACTTATTCCCATTACAACGAACTGTCAGCCCATGAGCCATTGCCGTGAAAGAGCCCCAATGGTTGTTCTTCCCATAGCCGACCCCCTTTGAAAATGTGGCGCATGATACCATCTTGCACTACATTCCCGAGCGCCCCTTCTCATCCTCGCGGTATGACCCCAAGGCTATGAGTGACTCTTTCGAGATTGCATGGTGATCATCAGTTCATGAACATCAAAGGAAACCACCTCGAAGCTTCCACAGGCTGTTCACGAAGGTAGCCAGAGAACGATCGACGTCTTTTCACCGAACGATCACGCCTGCTCTTCTACAACGTATTGATAAACCCGATCGTGAAACAAGGCGAACAGATCCACAGAGGTGAGCGCCGCATACTGCAAGGAGAAACCGGGCCTGAAATCGGCTCGCCCATCCTCGAGGATTCGCTGCAGAACAGCTCGGTTGAACTCCCCATGTCCCATGATGCCCCCTTCATGCTCATACAAGTCAGCCTCTTCGTGCGTGGTGAAATAGGGAACCTGCTGCTCGGTGAACCCATAGCGCGTGAGGAGCGCCTGCCGGAACCGCCCCGACCAATGGCCGACGTATTCTTCCCAGGCAATACTCGCCCAAAACTCGATCATCGTCCCCTCGTGGAGGACGCCCCGATGCCACTCCAGCAAGGCACGACACTCAGGCAACATCTCGTAATAGATCATGTCGTCCTCCCGGAGGCCAAAAACCTTTCCCTGCTCGATCACCACCCGGATGTGCCCAGGTGGCTGAGGATGGATCAACTCATCAGCCACCTTATCGGCAAAGGGAGCCAAGAGATCAGGATGCCGCTTGAAAAACGGGAGATGAAATTGATAGGCACATTGAATGAGATTGTTGATCTCGGCCACAAATCCATACCAGTTTTGCCAGAAAACCTTCAGCGCCTCTGACGGGAGTCGCCCCGCCCTGAGTGCGGTCATGAACCTCCCATTGGTCACCTTGCGTTCGGCTCTCTGGAGAAGCGCTTCAAACAGCGCATCGATATGGGCTTTGGCTTCCTCAGGGGACAGTTTCACGCCGAGTGCGATGCTCGCCGTCTTCATGATTGTCACCTCCTTTCGGAATGGTCGCGAGCAACTCGCGTTCGAGATGTTCTCCATGGCTTCTCCTCATTCATCCTTCAGCGAATCTCGCATCGTGAGTATCCCTTCTCCATCAGCCCTTTTTCTCTCCTTCCCGGTTGGCTCATCACCCATGAGCGAATCTCTTGAAAGACGTATACCACGAAGCGATTCACCGCCGTGCCCTCGTAGAGCAGAATGGGGGATCGCCCTGGCGATGGGTTCATCGACCGTGAGCTAGCTTCCATACGCTCAATGGAGGTTGATCGAACATTCGGGCGACAAGGGGATAGGAGGAGCAGAGAAACTCATGGAGAACACTCATCGAGATCGGGGAGAGCACTGTCACGAATCACTCACGCCCGCACGAGGACATAAACCGAACGAATGGTCTCACCGATCACGCCGTCTGCCGTTGCCGTTCGGCCAATTCCACGGCGACGTCGACGATCATGTCTTCCTGACCACCGACCACTCGTCGTCGGCCCAGCTCGACCAGAATCTCCCGCGGATCGACGTTGAATCTCTCTGCTGCTCGATAGGCATGCAGTAAGAACGTGGAATACACGCCGGCATAGCCGATGGTCAGACTGGCCCGATCGATCTTGGGCACATGCTTCATGATCGGCCGCACCCGCTCCTCGGCCACGTCCATGATGGCGAACAAGTCGATCCCCGTCTCAATCCCCAGCTTCTCACACACGGCCACCAACACCTCGGTCATCGTGTTGCCCGCCCCGGCGCCCAGTCCACAGGTGCTCCCGTCCACCTGCGTCGCCCCCTCCTCGATGGCCGCCAGCGTGTTGGAGACGGCCAACGAGAGGTTGTTGTGCGCGTGAAACCCCACCGCCGTCTCCGGCCGTAGCGCCGCCCGCAACGCCCGCACCCGCGCGCGCACCTCCGGCTCGGTCATCGCCCCCGCCGAATCCACCACATAGACGCAATCGGCTCCATAGCTCTCCATCAACTGCGCCTGCTCGGCCAGCTTCTCCGGTGGCTCCATATGGGCCATCATCAAAAAACCCACGACCTCCATCCCCATCTCCTTGGCCAATCCCATGTGCTGCTCCGAAATGTCCGCCTCGGTGCAATGGGTGGCAATCCGCGCCACCCGCGCGCCCAACTCCGCCGCTCGCTTCAACTCCTTCCGCGTGCCAATGCCCGGCAGCAGGAGCACGGCCAGCTTTCCCCGCTCAATCACTTCCGCCGCCGCCGCGATCAATTCTTCTTCGGGCACCTGCGACATCCCATACTGCAATGATGATCCCGCCAGCCCATCGCCATGCGAGACCTCGATGACCGGCACGCCGGCTTCATCCAATCCCCGGGCAATGGCCCGCACCTGCTCCACCGTGAACTGGTGGGACATGGCATGATCACCATCCCGTAACGTCGTGTCCGTAATCCGTACTTGTCGCCTCATCGTTAGTCCTCCCTCTCGGTGAATGATAGTGTTGACCTCCCTGACGCCCTCCCCCGCTCAACCCGCCTCGACCCGCTCGCTCACCACCGCTCCTTCGGCCCGGGCGCGGAGGCGATGGCGGGCCAACGCTTCGCCCACCCGCACCGCCGCCGCCGTCATGATGTCCAAATTCCCCGCATACCGCGGCAAATAATCCCCCGCCCCCTCCACCTCCAACAACACCGTC
>JALSQX010000004.1 GCA_026985075.1 Blastocatellia bacterium
TCGCCGAAGCGAAGGCCACATACTCCTCGTCTCTCGATCAGGTGCGGGCCATTTTGGATGAGTTGGTGAACCTGGACATCGATTCCATGGCACCGGTGGAAGCGCTCACCAAGCTCTATGAGTTGAAGAAGAAGGTCGTTGACGGAGAGGCGTGATCGCGCGACCGCGGAGCAGCGATCACCCGAGTTCCCTTAATCAGCAAGAGGCCATCTGGCGTTCTGTCGCTTTCATCTGCTCTCGTCTGTGTTCATCCTCTCGGCGGGGCCTGCGGGATTGTGAGCAACTCCTTCGAAGGAATGTGATGCGAGCCGGCACCTGGCGTGACTCGGGTTTCATCCTTGGCGGATGGCCCCTCAACCGATGCCGAAATGGTCCCGAGCCGAATCCGTGATCGGCGGGATGATTTTTTCTCCTAGCGGTTCGCTCAATTTATCGCTTTGAATTTCTCGTCTCGGCGGGTAATATATAGCACTTTACAAAAACGGTGGAGCCGTTCATGTCACACCAAATACTGTTAACGAGAATCCCTGTGTGGTTCGTTGGGGTAGTCGTTGTATTGGGCGCAGACTGTGCCCCAAAAGCGCCGTCGGAGGCGGATCGTGTGCCGCCACCAATCATCCCGGCCCATACGGCCGCTTCGGGAAAGCTGACGTTCGAGGCCCCGTCAGGATGGATCGCTCAATCGCCACAGACCAGCATGCGGGTGGCTCAGTATGAGCTCCCGCGTGCAGAAGGGGACAGCGAGAATGCCTCGCTGGTCGTCTACTACTTTGGTCAAGGGCAAGGGGGCTCGGTCGAAGCCAATCTGGAACGCTGGATGCATCAGATGGAGCAGCCGGACGGGCGTCCTTCAAAGGAGCGAGCGCGCATCGAGACGATGACGGTCAATGGATTGAACGTGACCCTTCTCGATCTCACCGGCACCTATCGGGCGGAGATCATGCCGGGGCAAGGTGCTCGATATCATAAGCCGGGATTTCGGATGCGGGCGGCGGTGATCGAAACGCCTCGCGGCCCTTACTTTGTGAAACTGGTTGGTCCGGAGAAGACGGTCCATCGCTGGGATGAGGCGTTCATGGCCTTCATCCGATCGATGAGATTCCAGTAACGCGAGCGGATCGCGCGGGGGAGCAGGCTCACGATGAGGCTCAGTGGGCGAGAGCATCGCAGGAATCCGATGCTGTTGGCAGCGTCATCCATTGGTGAGGAAGGGCGACCGGCGACCTCACTGCCGCCAGTGGGTGCGGGATGGAGACCGTCACGATGGGCATTGCCCGCGTGCTTTTTGAGATTCATGAGTTCAGGGGAGGGGCGAGGACTTGCGCCTGGTCGAGGGGGAATCACATGGTCGTTGGTTGGAGGGGACCGTGTGGGAGGGAGGGGAAGCTCTCTCCCCGGGGTCAGCGCGGCCAGGGGATCGAGCGTTGGCCCGGTCGAGAGAGCGAGAGACCTTCGTGGAGGTGAGATGTATGAATTGGAGAGGGAGACAGTGGCAACGGATCATGCGGGTGGGGCTCATACTGAGCTGCCTGACCGTGTTCACCCCCTCAGAGGCCTGGGGACAAGACATATTCGAAATTCAGGTCTATGAATACCTCACGGTTCCCAAAGGGGAGTGGAATTTGGAGACGCACTTCAATTTCATTGCCAGTGGAACCAAAGAGTTCGACGGAACCGTCGCCCCGACAGATAATACGTTCCACCTCACTTTCGAGTTGACTCGGGGAATTACCGATCATTTCGAACTGGCTGGATATCTCATGCTGGCGCAGCGACCGGGAGGAGGATTCGAGTATGCCGGTACGCGCATTCGCCCTCGATTCCGACTGCCGAAGTCCTGGGGATTACCAGTGGATATCAGCGTGAGTACTGAGGTGGGATTTCCTCGACCGCAATATGAAGCCAACTCCGTGACGCTGGAGATTCGCCCGGTCATCGAAAAAACCTTCGAGCGGTGGCGCTTGTCGTTCAATCCCGTGGTCGGGCGCGCGCTCCGAGGGCCAGATTCCGATGAGGGCTTCGATTTCGAGCCGGGCGCCAAAGTCGCCTATTTCGTCAATCCCAAGCTCAACGTCGGTCTGGAGTATTATGGCAGTACTGGATCGATCACCGATCCCTTGCCCGCTGGCGAGCAGCAGCATCTGCTCTTCCCCTCGTTGGATATTTTCCTGTCCGAGAAGACGATGATTAATCTGGGCGTGGGCTTCAGCCTGACCGGTGTGAATGAGAAGCTCATTCCCAAGATGCGGGTGGGGTATCGATTTTAATGGATGACAGCGAAGGTGGTGCCGGTTTTCGTCAGCGAGTTCGATCAGCAATCCTGAGGGTCAGTTCAGAGCGAAAAAGGCCCGCCTTCGCTTGACCCTTGAGAGCGAAGCGGCGAGAATACCGAAGGTCAACGGGGAAGGGAAGGATGACCCTCGGGTCGGCCAGGGAGGTCATGGGGACGATGACAGTACGATCGTCGAAGAAGCGATGTGGGGAACGAGTGACTTTTTGGCTCCCGTCAAGGGGGAGTTTGATATCGCTGATGATCATCGGTCTCATCGTCGCTGCTGGCGATGGTCCGCTGGGCGCTCGTGCTGAGCGCACCGCCTTCTCTCGTTGGTCGGTCGAGACCGAGGAGGGGCCGGCGGCCAGCTTGCCGCCCCTGGTCGTCGTCGCGCTTCGGTATACTGATGGCGGCGATCGGTTTTTCGTAGAGGCAGCCGGCCTGACGCGCGGGATAGTGCGGCATCCGGGGAGCGATCCTCGTCACCGGTATGCCTATCAGGTCATGTCGCGCTCGGGCGAGGTCCTGTGGGAGGGAACATTCGATCTCCCCACCGACCGTTCTCGCGAACGCCGGTGGCGCTCGGCGACGCCCGATGATGTGCTCCACATTCCTGCTGGACACCGGCTCTTGCTTCGAATCCCTTATCGCTCGGAGATCGGGTCGCTTCGATTGCTCAACAGACATCTTCATGATGAGCGGCGCGCCGAGCGAAGAGACGGCGTACCTCATGACGAGCCCGGGGCGATGGGGGCGACAGACGATCGAGGAATCGAACAGGAGCAGATCTTTCCGCTCGATGCGGCCGATCTCGCTCCCATGAGCGAGATCGTTTGGCTCTCCGGTGGAGTGGTGTTTCGCCCGGGTCAGGGCGTTCAGCCCCAACCGCTGGCGTGGACTGCCACGCTGGGTCGGCGGGTGGAGTTCAACTTCCGCGCCAACGGCGATCGCCCGCGCCGAGCGGCACAGAATGAGCCATTCATCGCCATCAATCCGCTGGATCCGGAGAACCTGGTCGTCGGAGCCAACGAGGGCAGTCTGGGAGCAACGCGCGTAGCCTTTTATCGTTCGACCGATGGGGGACGAACCTGGCGGGCCGGTCAGATTCGGCAGCCCCGGGGATTCGTCAGTGGATCGGATCCTGGATTGGCGGTCGATGCCAATGGCTCCTTTTATTACAGTTTCATCGCGTTCACGCCGCGGCGCACTGGAGCGCCCATCAGCGGCGTGTTCGTCGCCCAATCGACCAACGGCGGACGCACCTTTCGGCGCCCGGTGGCCGTCATCGAGCATTTGAATGAATCCGATCCGGATTTCGAGGACAAACCGTTCATCGCCGCCGATGCCAATCCGTTGAGCCCGTTCGTCAATAATCTGTATGTGAGTTGGACGAGCTTCCTCTCTCGAGGAGGCGTGGAGATCAAGTTCGCGCGTTCGACCGATGGTGGGCAATCGTTCGAACCGCCCCTCCGTTTACGACGGGCGGGCAGCCAACAATTCTCTCTGCCCGTCGTCGGTCCGGATGGCGAGGTCTACGTCATCTGGCAACTCGGCTCGACGTTTCGCCTGGCTCGCTCTACCGATGGGGGACAGACGTTCGCCCGCGATCGCCGGGTGGCGAGTTTCATTCCCATTGGCACGATCGATCCAGACACCGGCCGGCGGATGTTGAACGGAGGATTTCGAGTGGCGACCTACCCGGCCATGGCCGCCGATACGAGTCCCGGTCCCCACCGGGGAAACCTGTACGTCGTGTGGTCTGACGGGCGTCATGGAGATGCGGACATCCTTTTCACCCGATCCACCGATGGGGGCGAGACCTGGAGTTTCCCACCAATGCGGATCAATGATGATGAACAGGGAAACGGGCGGGATCAATTCTTCCCCTGGATCAGTGTCGATCCGATGAACGGGACCCTCGTCGTCATGTTCTACGATCGGCGGAATGATCCAGAGAATCTCATTCTGGACGTTTTCGTCACCCGCTCCACCGATGGGGGTGAGACGTTCGAGCCGAACTTCCAAGTCAACACGGAGTCGTTCGATCCAACTGATGACGTCATCTTTCAGGGCTCGTTCATCGGCGATTACAACGGCTTGGTCACCTTCGGCGATCTCGCTTTTCCGGTATGGACCGACACCCGGCGCGGCGAACAGGATATCTTCGGAGCCCGTATCAATTTTGCTCCTTGACGTGGTGAGGAGATCGTGTTGGGCTCTCGGATTTCACCCTCATAGGGAGTGAGCATATGACGTTGAACGTGGCTCTTGGCCATCGGGCTCCCGATTTCGAGGCCGTCGATGATCGCGGTCAACCCGTGCGATTGAGCGATTTCCGCGGTCGGAACGTCGTGCTGTATTTTTATCCCAAAGATCATACTCCGGGGTGTACGATCGAGGCTCGCTCATTCAATGCTCGACTGGAAGAGTTCCATCGGCGGAACACGGTCGTGCTCGGCGTGAGCACGGATGATGTGGCCTCTCACGGACGATTCCGCGATCGCTGTGGTCTCGGATTCCGATTGATTGCCGACCCCAGGAAGGAGATCTGTCGGACGTATGGGGCGCTCGGCGGAGTGATGGGCTTGCTGGGATGGAGTCGACGGGTCACCGTGCTCATCGATAGGGAGGGCGTCGTGCGCGCCATATGGGAGAAGGTGAACCCCCGTCAGCATCCCCAAGAGGTGCTGCAAAAGATCGATGAGTTGGGATTGAATTGACATGACCGAGTCACTTCGAATCGTCTCTTTGCTCTCTGCCGCCACCGAGATGGTGTGCGCGTTGGGGAAGGCCCATCAATTGGTGGGGATTTCCCACGAGTGCGACTATCCACCGGAGATCCTGGATCGACCGGTGGTGACCGAAACCAAAGTCGATCCCCAGCGTCCCAGCGCAGACATCGATCGTCAGGTGAGGCAGTTGGTTCGCGCCGGGTTGAGCGTGTACGGCATTCGAACCGACGTGCTCAAGCGGCTCAACCCGGACGTGATCCTCACTCAGCAGCAATGTGAGGTGTGTGCCGTCTCCTATGATGAGGTTGTCGCTGCCGTGACCTCGCTCCTGGAGAGAGCGCCCACCGTCGTCTCGCTTCAACCGACGCGGTTGGGGGACATTCTGGATGATATTCGGCGCGTTGGCGAGGCCATCGGCGCAGAAGCGGCGGCCGCGCGATTGATCGATCGCTTGCGCCAGCGCATCGCGCGCCTTGAAGGCGCCATCGCGTCAACGAGCGACCGGCCGCGCACGCTGTTTCTCGATTGGATTGATCCGCTGATGGTGGGCGGTCACTGGATTCCGGAGATGGTCCAGTTGGCCGGGGGGAGCGCCGTGTTCGGGCGGCCGGGTCTCCCCGCTCCGTCCGTCGCGTGGGAGGTTATTGTGGAGAGTCAACCGGAGGTCATCGTCATCGCTCCCTGCGGTTTTTCTCTCCAGCGAACCGAACAGGAGGTCGCGTCATTGACCGAGCGACCGGAATGGCCCCAACTTCCGGCGGTGCGAACCGGACGCGTCTATATCGCCGATGGCGTCGCTTACTTCAACCGATCCGGACCGCGTATTGTGGACAGTTTAGAGATGCTCGCCGCCATGATTCATCCCGAGGTCGGCCAGTCGCTGCTCAAGTCCGACGTGCGCGCCAGCTTCACGTCCTTGCTTCTTTGAAAACAGATGTCGCGCCGGTTATCAACTCGCACTCTCTCGCCTTCATTCGTTCGATGCGTCGCTGAGGGCTGGGACGATGCCGGTGAAAGGACGTGGCGCATGATCTCATCTTGCGCCCGTCGTGTTCGTCCTTCGTCTGCCCAAAGCCCGGGGTGATTCCGGCGATATGATCGAGGGATCGGTTTCCACAGAGGATTCGCTCTTGCTACAATAGAAATACCATGAGGCCATAGCGCGGATCGATATCGAGGAGGTGAGTTGATATGTGGACATGGCAATCACGATGGGCTGGATGGTGGGGAATCTTCTTGGTGCTCGCGCTCTCGTTGCCCGGTCCAGTTACCATGGCGCAGGAATCGGAAGCGATCAAGACGATCACGGTGACCGTCCTGCCTCGGAAAGAGGGCGTCAAAGTCCCTCTGTTGACCAAAGGCGATTTCTCCCTCCGGTTGGATGGCCAGCGGCAGGAGATCCTGTCGGTGAAAACGCCTCGGGATAGTGTGCCCTTGTATCTCGCGCTTCTCATTCAGGATGATGTGACGGCCAGGGTGAGTAACGATCTGGATGCCTTGCGCGCCTTCATCCGCCGGCTCCCATCGAACGCTCAGGTGATGGTGGCCTACGCGCGCGCTGGGACGAATGAGATCAGGCAACCTTTCACCACCGATCTGGAGAGAGCGGCCAAGAGCCTTCGCGCCCCCAACAGCACGGAAGCGGCCGCCCCGGGGAGCCCCTATCAAGCGGTCATCGAGTTGTTGAAGAAATTCCCCGATGAATCCGATGTCCGGAAAGTGATGATCTTCGTTTCCGATGGACTCGATCTCTACTATGGACTTCGCGACTCGGACCCCACGCTGAATCTCAATTTGCAGCGGGCCATCAATAAGGCACAGCAGAAGAACGTCGTCATCTACGCCATCTATGCTCCCACCGTCGAACCGATGGCCGGAAACATACTGGCCGTGGGGAACGGCCAGAGTTCGCTGGTTCGACTCTCGGTGGAGACCGGTGGCGAGGCCTTCTTCAGTGGCCGGACGTTCGTCTCCTTTCAACCCTATTTGAGGGAGATCGAGCGGCGATTGGCGCATCAATATCTGATCACCTATCGCGCGACCAGGACGGCGCCGGGATTCCATCGTCTTCGCGTAATGACCGAATTGCCCGATCTCCGCGTTTACGTGAAGGAAGGCGAGCGATGAGAACGAGGATCACGATGATGGGCCAGTGACACCCGTGGCCGAGGGGGCAACGCGGGCGCCAAACACGACGTCGAGGAAATCGGACCGGCGAAGGCTCTCACCCCCGGCGGCGTTCCTCTCGGCTGGTACACGGCGCTTGGCGCCTCGTTGCATTGGAGACGAGATGCGCCGCTCAGCTCTCGGGACAGACGGGGAGCGCTTCCGGTGGCGGAATGCTGCCGCCCCCCCTCTCATCGATGAACAGATTATCCTTCCAGCAATTCTCTTCACCCGTGTTATCCCAAAACAGATTCGCGCCGCCGATATCGGGATCGGCCGTTCCATTGTCCAAGGCGATGTTGCCGATGATCCGGTTGTGATCGGGCCGGTGATCTCGCTCGGGATCGAACCGATCCAGCGATTCGGGCAACCGCATCACGGCAATCCCATAGGGATGATTGGCCAGTACGAGGTTATCGGAGACGGTCACATGGTCGGCGCCGATCACCAGGATGCCTCCCCAGGGAATCGCCCCTTCGGGTGAGTCGGACATCGGTGGATTCTCATGGACGAGATTCCCGGTCACCACGACCCGTTCAGTGTTGACGATCGGCGTCAGATCGAGCGCGATGACGAGAATGCCCACCCGGTTCCTCGCCGCCTCGTTTCCCGCGACGGTGCAATCGATGCTGTTTTCCACCTCAATGCCCTTGAAGTTCTCCTGGACGAAATTATGCACGACGCGGGTATGAGACGATTGACCCACATAGAGACCGGAATCCGTATGACCAATGGCGATGTTGTCTGCGATGAGGCCGTCAGTACAGGCCAGTGGGAATATGCCGTACTCGCCGTTATGCTCGAATCGATTATGCGTCACCGTGTAATGCCGGACTTCGGTGAGTTGGACGCCATTCTGATGGAAGCCGCGAATGAGGAATCCCGTGAGCTGGAAATCGTCCGCTTCGGCGGTGACGGTGATGCCCGTATCGGCATCCAGGCCTTCATTACTCAAAATCGTTCCTCGTTGGGAAGCCCCCATCCCGATGAGCCGAAGCCCGGGTTGGTGAATGACCAGTGACTCGCGGAACTCGCCGGCCTCAACGATGATCGTCGTGCCGGGAGAGGCCCGATTAATAGCCGCTTGCAGCGATTCGTCCGGATGAACGTAAATGACTGTTGAGGAATCATGACTCCAGATCCCGAACAAACTGCTACTGATGAGCGGGAGAAACATGAGCAGGCTTTTCCATCCTTCCAGGAAGTTCACTCGTTTCGTCCTCCTTTATTAATGGAATTCGCTGAACCTGATCGTCGGAGACGGCCCAGGCGGATACAGCATCTCCTCGGGCTGCTTCGGTGGCCCGCATCGCTCGTCGGTGTCGGTCGCTCCGGGTGCGTCGTCGATTCCCTCCTCTGTGGGTGAGCGCGCTCTGAGCGGGATCACTCACTAGATGCCGGACCAATGTGCTCCCATTTGATCCCGCGCATTCCGGCCAGGCGGGGATCGACCATCGTTCAGGGAATGTGCAGCACGGCCGCGCCGGTGATCTCGCTGTGCTTGAGTTTCTGGAGCGCTCGATTGGCCGTCTCCAGAGAGAACGTCTCTACGCGCGTGCGGATAGGAATCTCGTCGGCCAGTCGGAGGAGTTCGCGCACGTCCTCTCGCGTACTGTTGGTGGCGCTCCGAATCGTTCGTTCATAGTAGAGCAAGTCGTACTCCAGCTCAGGAATGGGCGTCATATAAATGCCCGCCAGCGAGAGGGTCCCACCCTTTTCCAATCCGCGGAGGGCTTCTCGCACAATCCATCCGGCGGGAGCAAAGACGATGCCGCTGTGCATCTTCTTTGGTGGCGTCTCCTCGGCGCGCCCGACCCAAGCGGCGCCGAGTTCCCGTGCCAGCTGCTGATGTTCTTCCTGACGGGTGAACACGTAGACGTCGCATCCCCAGTAGCGGGCGATTTGAATCACGATGTGCGCCGAGCCGCCAAAGCCGTAAAGCCCCAGCCGTTCTCCCGGTCGGACTTCGCTCAATCGCAAGGCGCGATATCCGATGACGCCGGCGCAGAGAAGTGGGGCCACTTCCTCATCGGTGAGGCGAGAGGGGAGGTGATAGGCGTAGTCTTCCGGGATGACGATGTACTGCGCATAGCCTCCATCGACGTGAAATCCGGTGAATTGCCCTGATGTGCAGAGGTTTTCCTTGCCTCGTCGACAGAATGTACACTGTCCGCACGTGGAGTAGAGCCAGGGCACGCCGACGCGATCTCCGAGACGGAACTGCGTGACGTCGTCACCGACCTGGTCGATCACGCCTACAATCTGATGTCCGGGGACGACGGGGAGCTTGGGCAACGAGAGGTCTCCTTCAATTTGGTGCAGATCGGTTCGACACACGCCGCAGACGCGGATGCGGAGGCGAATGTGCCGGGGACCAGGCATAGGCGTCGGGAGTTCGACGAGGCTCAGAGGAGCGGCGTCAACCGGCCGGGGCTGCCTCAAGAGCATGGCTTTCATGTGATCACCTCCACGATCAGATCAAAGGACGAGGCATTCGGTCACCGGCGGCGCATCCCGGTCGCGCTCGCTCCATCACCATCACGGGGTGTCGACTCGCCGCACACCGTCCCCCCTATCCACTCTCCTTCGCCTCAGGTCCATTCCCATACCATGGGCTCCTGGCGTTCATTCCTGATCTCCAGCCGCACGCGGTCGTAAGAGAGAGGGAAGTGAGTGGGATGATAGTTGAGCGGTGACGGTCCGTTCATCTGGTCGATGAATCGTCGAAGGAGTCGATCCACGTGACGGCGGGCCGTGACCAGACGGCGTCCCGTGCGACGATGAAAGATGGCGAACAGGAATGGTCCCCTCCGCGTGTAAGCCATTCCGCTCAGCGCCAAGGCCCCTCCATCGGTGCGGACGAGTTGGCCCGTTTTGGCCACTACCGAGCCGGCATAGATGGGGTCGGCGAATCGATCCTCCAGCGTGCCTTCATCCACACCGGCGACGGGGAGAACGTCGTGCAACTGAAAACCGTCCTCCTCGCCCAATGCGATCAACTTTCGCAGGATGCGGACGGTGGCGCGCGGCGAGAGCCGGTTTCGGCCCAATCCGGAGGTGGAACTGAAACGCATCCCCGGGGGCAGAGCATCGACATGGGCTCTGAGGAACTCTTCCAGCGCTCGCGGTCCCCCGAGCTGCGCGCCGATACGCTCGATGTCATTGTTCGAATAGCTATTGAAGCGCTTCAGCGTGCGCAACAACGGATTCGAGTAGTGGATGACGGCGCGCTCCGACGGAGGTGCGGGCGCGGCGGGCCGAACGCGCACCCCTCCTCTGATGATGAGCCCACGAAAGGAGGTCAGCAGGTCCATCAGTTCCTTGGACGACCGTTGCAGTCGCGCCCAAGCCTGTCGGGTGGACCGGCTCCATCGGGCCGGATTCCAGGCGCGTCGCAAGAGCCAACCCTTCTGGATGAGATATCGCTGCCACTGGGATTTGTTCAATGGGAGGCGTCCATCATCCCATCCCATGTGAAACCGCCCGTGAATGATGAGATCGCCGGCGATCCGATCGATGCCCAATCGATTCAGTGCGGCGGCCACCAGCAGGGCGTTCTCGTCGTGAAAGTCAGGATCGCCGCTGGCATAGAGATGCATATCACCGATCAGCGTCCGGGAGGCAAGGGACATCGAGCCGCGGGGAATGAACGTGGTGGCGTAGCGGAAGGAAGGTCCCTTCTCCTGCAAGGCCCAGAGCGATGTAGCCATTTTGGTGACCGAGGCGGGATTGGCGAGCCCATCAGGATATTGCGCGAAGATGAGTGCTCCCTGCCAATCCTCGAAATACCAGAGGAAGCGAGTGGGGGCGGCAAGAACCTCATCCAGAGGGGCGATCCAGGAGGCCACAACGCCGGCGACGACGCTCTTCACGCTCTGTTTCAGAAAGTCCCGTCGCTCGATACCCATCGGTCGCCAGATTCATTCCCGTTGGAGCCTCGCTTCTTGATCGGGTTAGGCTTCGTCCGGAGTCGTTTCCTGGGATTCCGCAGTCGGGGCCACCTCCGGCTCCGCTTCTGTCGGTTTTTCCTTTCTCAACCGGAAGTACTCGCGCTCTTTGACCCGCGCTTTCTTGCCGCGGAGTTGACGGAGATAATAAAGTTTGGCCCGTCGGACGCGGCCCTGTCGGACGACTTCGATGCGGTCGATGAGGGGGGAGTGTAACGGGAAAATGCGCTCCACCCCGATGCCAAAACTCACCTTTCGGACGGTGAACGTCTCTCGAAGCCCACTATGTTTGCGCGCAATGACGATCCCTTCGAAGGCTTGCAATCGCTCTTTGTCACCCTCTTTGATTCGCACGTAGACGCGGACTGTATCTCCCGGAGCGAAATCGGGAATGTCATTGCGCATTTGAATCTTCTCGATATCCTGCAATATTGGATCCATGGGTCACCTCACCACCGATACAAAGTGCCAGACCACGCCACATCCGTCACCACCTGCGCCCATACTCTCCGTCTGGCTTTCATCTTCGTTCAAAACCACTTATTTTACCGATTTCGAGTAGACTTGGGAAGCCCTCCTTATGAAATTTTTGTGGCCGAACTCGGCGATGGGTCTCTCTTCTCAGGGAGGTCTTCGAGCCCGAAGGCTGGAAAGGTTGCTTCACTCATCAGGTGAAGCTGGATACGCCTGTTTCAGATATGAAAAGTAAGGATCAACCAATGTCCTCGAGCGACTACGCCTAACTTATTCGATATCATCCACTTAATCATCTCGGGGGCGAGAATGGGACCGAGCGGCACGTCGTTTGCACTCCGAGATCAACGTTCGAGGAGAGCGAGGCCAGAACGTCTCCGGGGCTGGAGCGAGGCTTATCGGAACGGACGGAGTCGGTGGAGAGAAGGGACGATAGTCGTTCTGGAGAGCGTAGACGGTCAACTGGAGATCAGGAGTCGGACTTGATCCTCTCCAGAGCGCCTTGATAATATAGAGCCGCCCGGTGGTCCTGTTCCATCTCCCGAGTGAAGCGACTCACCAACAGTGAAGGAGGATAATGATATGATGCCGCGACGAACGATGATTGGGGGGCTGGTCTTATCGCTGCTCCTGATACTGAGCCCGGTATTCTCGCAAGGGCCGGTATGGCGCGCCCAGCGAGCGATCGTGGCCGTTCCGCGGGTTCCCGCGATCGCCATCCAGCAGCGGTTACGCCAAACGTTTTATGATTATCGCGTTTTTCAACTCGACTTATCGGAGGTTGCCGAGAGAGCGCGATCCACGGGACATCTCACACTGGATTTCGGGACGCGGGTTTTTGATCTTCTCATCGAGCCCAACGATCTGCGCGCGCCGACGTTTCGGCGCACGTTGACCACTGCGCGTGGCGTGATCGATCAACCGTGGTCACCGGTTGCAACGTTCAAAGGGCAGGTGAGCGGAGACCCGGAGAGCGTTGTTCGGTTGCTCATCCTTCCCAATCTGCTTCAGGGTTACGTGCGAACGGCCGAGGAGTGGATGTTCATCGATCCCCTCGTGAAATACGCTCCGGGGAGCGATGCCACTGAAGTGGTGCTCTTCCGGGACGAAGATGTCCGTCCCGAGGCTCTCGGTCGGTGTGGAGCGGGAGAACTCATTCGTCTGGCTGAGAAATTCATGCCCGGACTTCATGACCAGACCGGGATGCCGACTGCCCAGAGCACCAGTCTTCAGCGGGCTGAAGTGGCCACCGATGCCGATTACGAGTATTTCCAGATCTACGGCAACAATGCCAACGCTCAGATCGAGGGCGTCATTAACGCCGTGGATGGGATCTATCAGAATCAGCTCGGACTCACGCTGGAGATCACCTTCCAGAACGTGTTCACCACGTCGAGCCAGCCCTATACGTCGACCGATCCCAGCACCCTCCTCGATCAGTTTCGGAACTACTGGAATGCCAATCAGCAAAATGTGAATCGCGATCTGGCTCACTTGTTCACCGGGAAGGACATGAACGGAGGCGTCATCGGGATCGCTTACGTCGGCGTGGTGTGCAGCAGTCCCAGTTTCTCATATGGTGTTTCCCAGGACTTCTCGTTGATGACCAAATTGGTGGCTCACGAAATGGGCCATAATTTTAATGCCGTGCATGATCCTCCTTCCATCTGCAACGGATCGGGACCGATCATGTGCGCCGCCATCCAGCCCAACGGACCCGAGGAGTTCTCGACCCAGTCGGTCAATGACATCACGGCCTTTGTCGATGCCCATGGCAATTGTCTGGACGCTGTGGGAGGGGGGCCGGGACCGTCGCCGCCACCGAGCGGGTGTGCCGCCGAGACGGCGATGCAGGAATCATCCCAGCGCGAGTCAGCACTGACCGTATTGCGGCGAATCCGGGATGAGGTCTTGCCGCGCACGGCGCGAGGGCGACAGTATATCCAGTGGTTCAACGAGCACACCGTGGAGGTGAGCATGCTCATGATCGAAGATGAGCGCCTTCGCGACGAGACGCGCTCCCTCATCGAACGGTTGTTGCCGCATTTTCGAGCACTGGCCAATGGACGATCGACGACCCTCACTCAGGCGGAAGTGGCCCGGATTGACGACCTTCTTCTCCAGTTACGCCCACGGGCCAGCTTCCAACTGCGACGAGTGATCGATGCCATTCGGCGTGATCTCCACAATCGGCGAGTGCTCAGATCATTTCGTGTTTCCGTGAGCCGATAGCCGGCTTCTTAATCTGGTGATAGATCGGTCGGCGCGTGTCGTGTCTCGAGTTCGGATGGACATGCGCCGACCGCCACATCATCCCGGCCGTCGGTGAGGTTAAAGCGGGAGGGGAGAGAATCAGGAGAAAGGCCTCGCTCGAACCGACGGCGTGTTCTTGCCCGCCGTGGCCTCACGGTGAGCGCGGAGATGATCGCAACTGGGAGAGCGCGCCGTCTCTCCCCGGCGAATCCAGGAGGCGATGGGGCACCGTCCTGCGTCTCTGGATATCCCGCGCTGAGAGCGGAAGGCCATGAGGTGACAACCCGTGGCCCCAGCCGATTAAATATTTCACCAGGAGGGAATGATGAAAAAGATATTTCGCGTTCGACACCCCGAACCCATCGACGTCGTGGACGCCGAGGACGTGCCGATGACGGCTCCAGAACAGGACGAAATGATCCAGGAGCAGACCGACGTGACCGCCGAACCTGCCTCCAGCCCCGGGCAAGATGGGGATCAACGGTCACCTACGATGGAGGCCGAAGACGCCGAGGCCGCTCAACCGGTGGAACAACCGGTCGCTGAGAAGGGCGCTCAACCGGTTCGCTCCGATCGACCGACGCCGCCATCTGCGTCGCCCGATGAGGATGTGGCTCAAGTATGGGTCAACCAGTATGTGATTCCCGAGATGGAGACCATTCTCGCTGAGATTCACGATCTGGAGGAGTCCATTCGCGAACTGGAGCGCCAGAAGGCCGAATTGGAAAAGAGGGCCAATCAGCGCGCCATATTGCGTAACATGCTGTTGACCGGGAGGGGCCTTCCTCTCAAGCGCGCCGTGCAGTATGTGTTCAGCGAGTTCGGCGTATCCGTCACCTCCGGCCCCAAGGATCGGAGCGACATCGTGCTCACCTATGGAGGACTGGACTTCGTCACTGACGTCGTGGCTTCGGAAGGCCCAATGACCTTGGCCGAAATTCGCCAGCTCAATCATCGGGTGGAAGAGTTCATCGAACAACACGGACGTCAACCCAAAGGCCTCCTCGTCGCCAATCCCTTCGCCCACCTGCCGCTGGCCGAGCGGATGGCCGAAGGGCGGATCGCTTTTCCTGACCAGCTTCGCCTGCTGGCCGAAGAACGATACAAATTTTGCCTGTTGACGACTCCTCAATTGTTCGTCGCCTACTGTAAGTTCAAGGAAGGACAACTCGATGTTGGCGAGTTCATGACCGAGCTGTTTGAAACCCTCTGGGTCTACGGCAACCATCGGGACATCGAGCGATTCAAGGTGACGACGGAGGTCGCCTGAAGAGAGTTCGTTTCTCCCTCCACCTTGGTGGGTGACGCTGGTTGGATGGATTGGGCGTCGCTCGTCGTGACCATCTCTCCTGATCAGCGTCACCTGCGCGCTCCCCGCTCTGTTGGATCGGTCTCGTTGTTGGATCGAGAGCTCCTTACTCCATCGTGACAGAGACGCTGTCGCTCTATTCAAATGCGCATCCCTGCAGTAAAATGGAAGTGGCCAAGGTCATGATGGGGAAGTTACTCGGCGCATTCGCCTTCGCCATGCTCCTCGCCCATGGGAGCGGAGCACAAACCTCCCCTGAAGCCTATCGTGCCCAAATTGGGATTTACTACCGCAATGCGGCCAGTCTCCAACAACTCGGGGACTTCCGGGCGGCCATCCGGGAGTACGAACAGGCGCTGCAGCTGCAACGTCATTGGCATGATCAAAAGGGGGAGAGCCTCACGTTGATGGCCATCGGGGACGTGTATTTGTTCCGTCTCCATCAGCCAGGACATGCATTGGAGTATTACCAGCAGTCGCTGGATCTGAAGCGCCTCATCAAGGATCGGAAAGGGGAGGCCGATGTGCTCAATCAAATGGCCTACGCTCACTACCTCTCCGGTCGATTCGCATTGGCACGGCAACTCTACGAGCAGGTGATGGAGCTGGTTCGGCGAAAGAAGAATCGATATGCTCGGGGGACGGCCCTCAACGGATTGGGGAATTGTGAACTGGCCGAAGGCCGACCTGACAAAGCGCTAGCCTACTATCAAAAAGCCCTGCCGGTGCGGAAAAAGGCCAAGCATCGACAAGGCGTGGCCAACACGATCTACAACATGGGGCGCGCCTCGGTGGCCCTGGGGCGCTTCGATGACGCTTATCGCTATTATCACCGTGCTCTGGAGATGAGACGGACGCTGCTCGACCTGGAGGCGCAAGCGGTGACGCTCATCGCCCTGGGCCGGACGGCGGTGCAGCTTGGCCGATTGCGGGAGGCGCGATCCTGCTATGTTGAAGCGGCCACCCTCGGTCGTCGGATTAAGAACGATCGCGTGGAGATGGCGGGGCTGACCGGCGCCGGTTCGGTGTCGCTGAAATTGGACGAGCCGGAGATGGCGCGCCAGTTTCTCGCCCGAGCCTTACCGCTCTGTCAGAAGCTCTCCCGCCCTCGCATCGAAGAGGCCATCCGCGCTCAACTGGGTGCTGCCTATTACGCCCTGAAGCAATATGACCGGGCCATTGAGGAACATCGACGAGCTCTCCGTCTCGCCCGTCAGTTGAAGGATGCACGGGCTGTGGGAGAACTGCTCTTCAGTCTCGGGCAGATTCATTTCGTCCTCGGACGCCGACCCCAATCGCTCGCTTGTCTCCAACAAGCGACGAAGATCCTCGAGCCCATGGCCTCGCCGCTACTCGCCGATGTCGCCCAACTCCTCGATCGCTTCCAGCGGGAACTCGGTCCAGAGCGATTCCAGCAACTGAAACGAGACGTGGACGCCCATGGTCTCGCCTATCTCTATCAAGCCACCGGAATTCTCGACTGGGAGCCCGAGCGCTGACCGGAGCGCCAAGGCGAGCGAGGAGGGGACGACCCGTCGCTCGGGGACTTAAGGGTGCTTTTCCGGGACCTTGATGATCTCAGCGCCGGAGAACCGATTCAAAGCGATGATGCGGAGTCGCTCGGCAGTGAACAGCGCCTCGTCGATCGTTTCGTTATTGACCGGGAACTCGCGCTTCAATTGTTGAAGCAGATAGAGCTGTTCGCGGACGCGCACATCGAATTCTTTATAGGCATTTCGCCGTTTCTTGCGGTGTTTGGACGGCAGGCCTTCGATGAAGGTGAGGCTGTAGGAGATGATGATCGTATACTGGGCGACCTTCGTGGTCGCCTGCGCGACCTCTTGTTGGGCGATGAGGAGTTGAGCCTGTTGCAGTCGCGTTTCCGCGATGCGGAGGAGCTTGCGCACGCGTTTGACCGGGCCCCGGTGCTTTTCCACCAGTCGCCATTCCTCGGCCGTGAGGAGCGCTCTCACCTGCTCGGTCGTTGCCGACGGATGCGGGCGCTGTTGTCCTCTGTTGAGGGGCGACGAGGCGACCATGGCCCAGATGATGAGAAGCGAAGCTGTGCAGCGTGTACTCCTCATGGGAATGTGAACGTTCCCCTTTCATGGACGAGGCCGCACGTTGCCTCATACGTTCAGAGGGGCGTCACTTTCGTCGTCGTCCTCGCCCTTTCTCTATCGCTCGACGCAGGCCGGGCAGGCGGAATCGAACGTTGTCCATCTCCATCTGATACTGGCGGGCATCGGCGCGTTCGAGGAACTGCTGGTATGCCTGGAGCGCCGATTCGTACTCCATCAGCCTGTCGTAGCAGATGCCCAGGAAGTAATAGGCCACGACCGCTGCGGGTCGATGGGCGGTGATCCATTGAAAATGCTCGGCCGCGTGAGCGAAATCCTGTAACTCGAAGTACGCCGTGGCCAGGTTCGAGTGCACGTAGTAGTTGTCCGGCGCCCGAGCGAGCGCATCCAGGGAGATGGTCACCGCGTCTTGGAATCGTTTCAGTTTGATCAAAGCGGCGCTGAGCCCGATCTGATAGTCCACGTTGTGGCGATCCAGCGCCAGAGCGCGGGCGTAGAGGCGAGCCGCCTGTGCCGGGTCTCGGTCCAGAAGGAGATGGCCGAGATCGGCCAGGATGTGGGCATCATCGGGATACGCCTGGGCGAGCTGCCGAGCTTCCGTCAACGCTTCGTCGGATCGATCGACCGAGACCAGCAGGTCGATGAGCTTCACGCGGAGACGTTTGGTCTGCTCGGCATCGGCTGATGTTGCGATGGCTTTGCGATAAAAGGCGATGGCTTCATCCCATTGGTGCGCGCGCTCGTAGAGGGCGGCCAGTTCCCGCGCCCGGTCGGCCGATGGCTCCTGCTGGTAGAGCATCAGCAGGTCCTCGATCGCACCCTGGATGTTCTGCTCGGTGGCTCGCAGATGACCGCGTCGCTCTCGAGCCAAACGATGATGCGGCTCTAATTCGATGGCTCGGGAGTAGCTCTGCTCGGCCTCGTCGGGCCGATGCAGGTGCTCGTAAACGTATCCCAGCAGAGCATAGAGATCGGCCGCCGTCGCTCCGGCGTCAATCGCCGCCCGCAGGAGTTCGGCGGCTTCTGAAAATGCCCGGCGCGCGATCAGCAGCGTGGCCAGACCCGTCGTCGCACGTCGCAAGTGCGGGTCCAGCTTGAGGGCTTCCCGGTAATGGCGTTCCGCTTTCGTTCGATCGCCCTGCTCGGAGAAGATATCGCCGAGTGCGCTGTGAACGCGGGCGAAGAATGAGCGCACTTGGGGATCATCGGCCGCTTCCCCCGAAGCGAACACTTCGCTCTCCAGTCGGGCGAGTCGGAGTAAATCGTCCCGGGCGGCCTCCCATTGCTTCAGCGCCAATCGCGCCATGCCGCGCTGATAGAGGGCTTCGGGAAAATCCGGGATGAGCTCCAGGGCGGCGTCATAATGCTCGATAGCCTCCTTCAATGCACCACGCTGATGCGCACGTTGACCGGCTTCAAAAGCGGCGATGGCCCGCTCTCGGGCTTTCTCGACAGCCTGCGATGGGGAGAGCGACTCATGCGAGGACGTCGATTTCTCCCGTTGCTCGACGACAGACGCAGTTGGGCCGGTGGACGTCAACAGGTGGAGGGGAACTGGGCCGACGATTCCGGCCACACCGGTCAAGTAAAGCGCCAGGGCCATTGACCCGGTGGCTCGCCACCGCTGCCTCGCGCTCGGTGTCATCCATCTGATGATGTCAACTGTGCGCTCCCTTTCCCGCCTGCTCACCTCGGGGCAATGGTAACACACTTTTCCATCAATTGCATCTTCTGCCCCGGTGGGTTTTGTGTTAGCATTATACTCTCCAAAACGAAGCTGAGGGAGGATCTGATCATTATGCCACTGGAAGCGTTGGGTATGGTCGAGACGCGGGGGTTTGTTGGCGCTGTGGAGGCGGCTGATGCCATGGTCAAGGCGGCCAACGTGCGGCTCATCGGTAAAGAGTACATTGGCGCCGGCTACGTGACGGTGTTTGTGCGTGGAGACGTCGGCGCGGTCAAGGCGGCGACTGATGCCGGGGCTGCCGCCGCGCGCCGGGTCGGCGAACTGGTCAGCGTGCACGTCATCCCTCGCCCGCATATCGAAGTCGAGCGCATTCTCCCCAACGGAGGCGGCGTCATCGAGGGCGAGGCGCGAGAAGTATCCGCTCTGGAGGGCGAAGACAAGCGGGCGTTGACGGGCAGAGAGCGAGCATTGGAAGCCGGCGTTCGGTCAGAAAAGCAAGCGACCAGGAAGAAATAGTCGAGGCGCCCTATCGCCGATGAGGGAACCGGCCAATATTTGGTGACCGGTTATCAATCGGAGTGATGGAAAGGGAAGGCACTGTGCTCACCGATAAAGATCTCCGCTCCATTCAGCAAGCGCGCCACCTCGTCAGCCGAGCGGCCGAAGCGCAGAGAGCGCTGATCGGATTCAGTCAGGAACACATCGATCGCATTACCGCCGCTATGTCTCAAGCGGCGCTCAGAGAGATTCACCGTCTCGGTGAGATGGCTGCGGCGGAGACGGGATTCGGGATTCCCGCCGATAAAGCGGAGAAGAATCGCTTCGCCGCCGTCAATGTCTATCACGCGTTCAAGGATATGAAGACGGTGGGCATCATCCGCGAGACGGAGACGATCATCGAGATGGCCGATCCCCGTGGCGTCGTCGCCGCTATCATTCCATCGACGAATCCCACGTCCACGGCGATCTATAAGATTCTCATCGCGCTCAAAGCACGCAATGCCATTGTCCTCAGCCCCCATCCGGCGGCGGTCAACTGCGTGGCCGAGACGGCGCGTCTCATGCGCGAGGCCGCCGTCGCCGAAGGATTGCCGCCCGAGGCCATCAGCTGGATGACCGAACCCACCATCGAGGGAACGCAGGAATTGATGAAACATCCACAGACGGCGGTGATTCTGGCTACCGGAGGCATGGGACTCGTTCGCGCTGCCTATAGCAGCGGAAAGCCCGCTTTCGGTGTCGGTCCGGGCAATGTCCCCGCTTTCATCGAGCGCACCGCCGATGTGCCCAAGGCGGTCGCCGATATTCTCACCGGGAAGTGCTTCGATAATGGGACGATCTGTTCGTCGGAACAGTCGATCATCGCTGACGCCCCCATCGATGGGCAGGTGCGCGAACTGCTCAAAGCCCAGGGAGCCTACTTCTTGAGCAAGGATGAGATCAAGGCGTTGGAACCGTTGGTCATTCTGCCCACCTGGCGAGTGAATCCTCAAGTGGTCGGTCGCTATGCCACGCACATCGCCGAGATGGCCGGTTTCTCCGTCCCTCCTCATACCCGCGTGCTGGTCGCCGAACTGGAGGGAGTGGGTAAAGAATATCCGCTCTCGTTAGAAAAGCTCTCGCCCATCCTGGCCTATTACACGGTGCCCGATTGGCGGGCCGCCGCCGAATTATGTCAGCAAATCTTGCGGTTGGGCGGCACCGGTCACACCTTGGCCATTCACTCGCGCGATCGCCACGTGATTCGAGAATTCGCTCTCAGGCAGCCAGCTTCCCGCATCGTGGTGAATACGCCGGCGCCTCACGGCTCCATCGGATTCTCGACCGATTTGCCGCCGAGCATGACGCTCGGCTGTGGTTCCTGGGGCGGGAATATCACTTCCGATAACATCTCCCCCTGGCATCTCCTGGATATCAAGCGCGTCGCTTTCGAGACGCGCCCGGTAGTGAGGAAACCCGTCTCTCCGCCTACCGGCGTGGAAATTCCCATCCCCTCCACCCCACCGCCCCCCGAGCGTCCCAGCATCCGTATCGATCGGGCGATGATCGAAGCCCTCGTCGAACAGGTCCTCGCTACGCGGTTAGGAACGGCTCCATCCCCGCCTCCCTCGCCTAACCCGAGTCCCGCCGCTCAACACAACTCGCCTCCATCGAATGCCCCGACTTCGGAATCGGCGCAAAAAAAAACGCCCCCGGCTGAGAACGAGACGCCGCGAGCCGTTGAGTTCGTCTGTGAAGAAGATGTGAAACGGGCGCTGGCGGAAAAGAGGAAGATCTACATCAACAGCCGGACGATCATTACCCCGGCGGCGCGCGATCTGGGCGAAGAGCACGACGTGTTCGCTCAGACGTGAGAGCGGCCGTTTGTGAATTCCCGTTTCAGGAATCGAAGGATGCCGGCGGTGGTAGAGGAGGCGACAATTGGCCGTCTATGAGTTTCCGTTTCAGGAATCATCGATGATGTCCGGGCCAGCGCCTTCGCGAGGGAGCGCATCTTCATGATGCCCGGACGATCGCTCCCCGAAGCCGGGAATGACGGTGGTCATCTCCGACGCAATTCCCATCAGGGGAGGGACAGGGATGCCGGAGTCCATTGACGGTGCTTTTCGTCCGGAGTCGTTCCTCTCTTCAGCACCTCGCTCCCCGGGTCATGAGTTCGCCGCGAGGAATGGACGTCGATGACACGGCGGTGCCCTCTGACAGGGAGCGATGACGAGGCATCGCCTCACAATCGATCCATGTTCGCCGGCGCAGCAGCGCCCTCCCGGTTCACCCGGCCTTCATCTTTTGGGGAGATACTTCTTGGGGAACTTGGCGACCACCGTGTAATAAGGATCGACGGCATTGGCCACGCGCATCACCGTGACCTGAGAGACGAGTTGATAGGCTTCCCATCTGTCGAATCCGTATTCATCGATCAACCACTTGATGAGTTCCACGTAAGCGATCCGCAGAGCGTCGATGAGCGGGCGTCCGCTCCCGGCGACCATGATGAACGTCTCATTCTCGATGCGCGGCCAGGCGATGGTCTTCCCCTTGATGAGATCGAACTGGAAAGTGACGTCCGCCGTCGTCTCCAAGCCGGTGCCAGCGATCTCGCCATCGCCTTGAAGCGCATGGACATCGCCGAAGTAGAAGAGCGCGCCCTCGTGAAACACGGGCAGGTAGACAGTGGCTCCTTCGCGCACATCGGCGGCGTCCATGTTCCCTCCGAAGGGGCCGGGCCAGAGACCGCTCCAGGATTCTTCGCCTGGAGGTGCCGTGGCTACGCGGCCGAGCATGGGCGAGAGCGGGACTTCGATGCGACCGAGGCGGCTTTGAGGAAGTTCCAGCGTGGCGGTATTCTTTTGGCGATCGATCTTCCAGGTGAATCGTCGCGCTGGAATGGGATCGGTGAGCATGGGAGTGAATCGATCGGCGACCAGCGTGCCGAACGTCGGATTGTGCCGGGAGACGGCGACATCCCGGTTGAGTCGAAGTCTGAGGATCTTCACCACCAGCGTATCGCCGGGAGCAGCCCCTTCAATATAAATGGGACCGACCTCACCCGGCCAGGCTCCGCCGGGCCGCTCGTACCACCCGCCCCAGAGCGTCTCCGTTTCGACGATATCCCCGGGCTTGACGCGCAATACGGGTTCTCGCACCGCGAATGTGGGAACACCGGCGGTGGGCGTGAACTTATGGTGCGTTTGTGCCGCTGCTGATGGCATTGCGACGACGACCCCGAGCATCCCCCACAACGCGGTGAGGGCCCATATCCGTTGCCTCTGGCTCATGATCCCTCCTGCGAAAAGATGTCGTTTTCATCCTTCCGGTGTGGCTCGAACGCGCCATGGGCGATTCCCATAGGTGGGTATGACGCAAACGGCGAACTCGCGCGACGAACGTTCATCCGCCGTGGGACTCCATCCCTGAACGAACTCTGAGAGAGAGGCCCTCTCTGGTCTTCAGTATCTCGGCACCGTGGGATCGACCTGCGCCGCCCAGCCGAGGATGCCCCCTCTCAGGTTCTTGATCTTCCGGAATCCCGCTCCTTGCAGGAACTGAACGGCGCGCGCGCTTCGTTGCCCCGATCGGCAGTAGGCGACGATCTCGTCGGCGCTGTTCAGTTCATGGACGCGATGAGGCAGTTGCCCGAGAGGAATCAATGTGGCGCCGGGGAGATGGCAGATCTGCCACTCCTGTGGTTCGCGCACATCGAGCAGCACGATCTCCTCACCGCGATCCAGTCGCTCTTTGAGTTCCACCGGCGTGATCTCCCACAGACGACCCTCTTCGGCTTCGGGTTCCGGTTCGATGCCACAGAATTCTTCGTAGTCGATGAGCTCCGTGATGGTCGGATTCTCGCCGCAGACCGGGCATTCCGGATTCTTGCGCAGCTTCAGTTCGCGGATCTTCATCTTCAGAGCATCGACGAGCAACAAGCGTCCGATCAAGGGCTCGCCTTTCCCCAAAATGAGCTTGATGGTCTCCGTGGCTTGAATCACGCCCACCAGGCCCGGCAAGATCCCCAGGACGCCGCCCTCGGCACAACTGGGCACTAAGCCCGGCGGCGGTGGCTCTGGATAGAGGCAGCGATAGCAGGGACCTTCAGGGGCATAAAACACCGACGCCTGACCTTCGAATCGGAAGATGCTGCCGTACACATTCGGCTTGCCCAGCAGGACGCAGGCATCGTTGACCAGGTAACGGGTTGGGAAGTTGTCGGTGCCATCGACGATGATGTCATAGTCGGCGAACAACTCCAGGGCATTGGCCGAGGTCAGGCGCGTCTCATAGGTCTCGACCTGGATGTGAGGATTGATGGCCAGCAAGCGCTCTTTTGCCGACTCCAGTTTGGGACGACCGACGTCGTGCGTGGAGTGGATGATTTGTCGTTGCAGGTTGCTCTCATCGACGACATCAAAATCGACGAGACCCAGGTGACCGACGCCGGCCGCTGCCAGATACAATCCCAGTGGCGAACCCAAACCGCCCGCTCCGATCATCAAAACGCGAGCCGCCTTCAACTTCTTTTGGCCGTCCATGGCCACTTCCGGCATGATGAGATGGCGACTGTACCGCCGGATCTCCTCGTGACTCAATTCGACCTGTTCGGCCGGTACCTCGATGAGGGCACTTCCACCGGCCACTGAGGGCACGATGCTGATCTCGTCACCGTCTTTGAGCGGGGTTCGACCCTGCTCCAGGTAGCGAATGTCTTCGTCGTTGAGATACACATTGACGAAGCTGCGAAGCCGCCCCTCCTCATTGAAAAGATGCTTCTTCAGTTCGGGAAATTGCGACGTCAACTCGGCTAATGCCTCGTCGATGGTATGGCCTTGGACGGTGACGGCATCGCGATGACCGGCGTATGGTCGCAGCGGTGTGGGAATAAGAACTTTGACGCCCATAGACTCTTTTCCTCCTCTCTCTAAGACTCCAGGATCAACTCTTCCGGATCGAATTGCGAGCGATCATCCCGTAAAATCCAGGAACGCATCTCGGCCGCCCGACCCTCCCGGATCGAGACGATGATGTAGGAATACCAGGGCCAGGCATGCTCCAGATCGTATGAGGATGGGCGGGCGGCGACGTCCGGGTGCGAGTGGTAAAATCCAAGAATATCCAGCCCGCGCTGCCGCGCATAACGATCGCCCTGAACGACTTCATCGGGCGGGATCAAATAGCGATTGCGCGGCGAGTCGAGCCGAGCATTGTCCACGGGTTTGATCTCTTGGACCACTTTCACCCCATCTCGCATCCGCCCCAAAAGGAGCCCGCAACATTCGTAGGGATAGGCCCGCTCTCCATGAGCCTGGATCGCTTGGCGATGTGCTGCGGTCAATCGAATACCCATCTTCGTCCCTCGCTCCGGTTTCGCTCAATGGACTTCCCGGCAGAGTTCGGCTCTTGCCTCATTCGTCCCAGAAACGATCGCTCAAGTATCGATCCCCCCCATCGGGGAAGATGACGACGATGACGCCGGCGGTGAGCTGACGAGCCACGCGAAGCGCTGCGGCCATCGCCGCGCCCGACGAAATGCCCACCAACAATCCCTCTTCGCGAGCCAATCGTCTCACCATCTGATGAGCCTCTTCAGTGCTGATACCCAGATTGGCATCGGCGAGTGTGGGATCGTAAATGCCCGGGACGATGGCCGTGGCCATGTGTTTCAATCCCTCCAGGCCGTGAAAGGGCGAATCCGGCTGTACCGAGATGAGTTGGATTCGAGGATCGAATTCTTTGAGTCGTCGTCCCGTCCCCACGAACGTGCCGCTCGTCCCCAAGCCAGCCACAAAATGAGTGATCCGTCCGCCCGTCTGCTGATAAATCTCCACCGCCGTCGTCTCATAATGCGCTCGCCAGTTCGCCGGGTTGTTATACTGATCGGGGTAAAAATATCGCTCGGGATGTTCTCGATACAGGCGCCTCACCTCCCGGATGGCTCCGTCAGAGCCCTCCAGCGGATCGGTGAGGATCAACTCCGCTCCCAGGGCTTTGAGAATCCGCTTGCGTTCCAGGCTGGCATTTTCCGGCAGGCATAGCTTGACGGCGTACCCCTTGGCCGCGCCGATCATGGCATAGGCGATCCCCGTATTCCCCGAGGTCGCATCGATGATCGTTTTGTCCGGCGTCAACTCGCCCGAGCGTTCGCCCTCCAGGATCATGCTGAGCGCCGCTCGATCCTTGACCGAGCCGCCGGGATTGAACCATTCGGCTTTGGCGTAGATTTCCACCTCGCCGAGCCCTCGCGTGATACGCGAGAGCTTCAGCAGCGGCGTCCGACCGATGCGGTCGAGCACGCTCTCGGGTCGTTGGGTGATCACATCTTCTTTGAGCATCATTCAATGAAAAAACCCACCATCGGCTGTCGCCGGATAGTGGGTTTCGCCGCCTCCTTACTGAAGCCCGCCCAACTACGCTCCATCCCGAGCCTTCGGCCCCACTACCGGCGGATCAGCGCCAGCACGACATCGACACCGCGTCACGCCGACGCCCCTACACGTACACATACACTCCTGATTGATGGGCCGGCAGTGGTTCACCGTCCTCTGCAACATCTCTCGCCTCACCCGTCGATTAATCTGACTCATTAGTAAGGTTACAATCTTACCGAGACGAACGGGTCTTGTCAACGGGGAGGCCGCTTTCGTTGAGATCTCTCCTGACCGCCAAGGTGGCCGGCAAAGTATCTGGCGTCCTGGGCGTTCCCCGGGATGTCGCTCGATCCACGCCTTCACCGTTCGGAAATGGGAGTGGAGGGCGGCCGGGCGCGGGTTAGGCATTCGCTTTGACCGATGTCGCTCAGGAGATCCAGAGGAGCTTATCCTGTTTGACGATCCAGCGGCCGTGTTGGCGCACGACGCGATAGAGATTGCCCGAGGCGCTGGTTCCCGCTTCGTAATACCCGCCCTCAACTTCGACCTCATCGTCGCTCACCCAGCGGATGGTGGTGATCCAGAAGATGAGCCCCTTTTCGCCGGTCGCTTTGTCGGTCACGCCCTGGTGGGGGGAGACCTCGCATTGGGAGACCTTTTTCACCGGCGGGATGTGATCCCGGAACCGTTTCATGAACCCGTCGGGAGGATCTCGATAGGCTCCCGGCCGACCGAATGAGAGGCAGTACACATCCGCTTGTTGCTGTAAGCCGGAGTGATTGTGTTGGAATTGGTAGCGAAAGACGGCTTCTCTGATGTCATTTTCTGCATCGGACCGAGAGATCCGGGTGGCCGTCGAGTTTTGACAACCGGCCGGAGTGAACATCCACAACGTGCAGAGGATCAGGATCATCTTCATAAACCTCCTCGCGGGAGAGCATTGATCATCGCCGTCCTTCCGGTCGGGCGTGACGTCCTGCCGCCTTGGAGAGCCGGTTCATGATGGCTCGACCCAATCCCACTTCGGGCACCGGTTCAGCGACGATCAAGTCCAAGCCGGCTTTATCCAAACGATGGAGGCAGGAGAAGAATCTGGCCGCCGCTTCCCGGAGATCTCCTTTTTCGGAGAGCACCTCCACCAGAGTGAAGGGCCCGGTTCGATCCGGTCTCCTGAAAGCGAGGAGCCCGATTTTCTTACCGGTCTCGACGGGCCACTCGTTTGCCGTGAGAATATGAATCGGCGTTCGCGGAGCGTAGTGGTGGGGGAGTTGTCCCGGAGATTGCGGCTCGTCGACGTCACCGGTGACCATGCGGACCTCCCCGATGGCGCGTTCGATCTCCTCGACCGGCAATCCTCCCGGCCTCAGCACGGTGGCCTCCGGCTGCGTCACATCGAGGACCGTCGATTCCACGCCGATGGGACAGGGGCCGCCATCGAGGATGAGATCGACCTTGTCGCCCAGATACTCGGCCACGTGTTCGGCGCTGGTGGGGCTGAGATACCCGAAGGGATTGGCGCTGGGAGCGGCGATGGGCGTGCGCGATTGTTCGATGAGCATCAAGGCGACGGGATGAGCGGGCATGCGGACGGCGACCGTCGGCAAGCCCGCCGTGACGATATCGGGTACGACGTCTCTCTTGGGCAAAACGAGCGTCAGCGGCCCGGGCCAGAATCGGTCGATGAGTGTTTGCGCGCGATCGCTCACCGCGGTGCACAATGCATCCACCATCTTTTTCTCGGCGACGTGCACGATGAGAGGGTCGAATTGCGGCCGATCTTTCACTTCAAAAATGCGGGCCACCGCCAGAGCATTGAAGGCGTCGGCGCCGAGACCGTATACCGTCTCGGTAGGGAAGGCCACCAGTCCACCCGAACGAATGATCTCCGCACCGCGGGCGATGGCTTCGCTTGTGGCTGTGACCAGATTCATGATGCGTCGGATACCGGTCCTCACCTATGGGCGTTACGTCGTGCTCATCCCTCCGGTGGGCGGCGCTCATACCCGTCGAGTGATTCGCCCATCAGGCGCTCTCCTGCTGGCGTTGCACCTCGCGATCGTCGCGATCGATCTCCTCACGCTTTTGGGCCTGGTAGCTTCTGATCCGTTGATCGAGCGCCCGATCGGAGAGGGCGAGAATCTTGGCTGCCGCCAATGCGGCCTGTTCTGGCTCGAGGACGACCAGTGGAGCGACCCCCGAAGGCATTCTCAAGTTCGAGAAGATATCGGCGCCACCGAACTTATTGCTGTAGGGAGGACAAGCCAGGACCGGCTTGCTCGTCTGCGCATCGACGAATCCGCTCAAGGCATTACTTCGACCAGCCGCCGTGATGAAGACGACATCCGCTCGATCATACTCTTTGACGATCTCCAGAACCTTGAGCGGCGACTTGTGGGCCGACGCCACTCTCAACACGTGCTCGACGCCCAGGCGATCGAGCGCGCGTGAAATCTTTTGACAGTGTTCCAGGTCGCTCTTCGAACCCATGATGATCACGACTGTTGCCATGCTGTCCTCTCCGACATCGACGGCGAATCCCGGCATCGAGATCGCCTGAGAACATCAAAGTCTCGACCCTGACCGAGGGCGCTTCGAGGCGCTGTGGCCGGGATGGCGTGATGAGAGGGTGGTTCCTCAATCGCCCATCGTTCCCGACGCTCCTGTGGCTTCGGCGGCCAGCGTCGCCCTCAGATGGAAAAAGTATCGCGCCGTCATGATCACCACGCCCACCGCCAGAAAGAGGAGCAGAGCATCGGTGAAAGAGAGCACCCAGTTTCGCCCGGTGAGGTTGCGCCACAGAAGGCTGCTCAGCGACGTCACCGTCGTGACGACCATGAATCCCGCCGGGAGAGCAGCGAACCAGGCCTTGCGCGCCTTCTGGACCAACCACGCCGTGACGGCGATGAGCGCGAGCGCGGCCATCAACTGATTGGCCGAACCGAACACGGGCCAGATCGCTTGATAGCCGTTAGTGAAACTCAAGAAGGCGATCAGGCCAATGACCAGGCCGGTGTTGAAGAATCGATTTCTCAACCAGGCTGGTCCACCTGGCAACAGCGCTGCCCACAACTCTTCGAACAGATAGCGCGTCAACCGCACGATGGTATCCACAGTGGTGAGCAAGAATCCTCCCAGCATGAGGATGCCAAAGATCGTGCCATAGACGGTAGGAAGACCCACGTGATCGAGCGTCTTGCCGACGCCCAGCGCGAAGGCCAGGGGGGCGTTCCCTTCCTCCCACACGATGGTCTTGTACTGGCTGAATCCCAGGCCGCCGACGATGACCAGCGTGACGCAAATGCCGAGCAGCGCTTCCATCAACATACCGCCGTAGCCGATGAGCGGCGCGTGCTTTTCCGAGGCGATCTGCTTGGACGTCGTCCCACTGGCAATGAGCGAATGGGCGCCCGAGCAGGCACCGCAGGCGATGGTGATGAACAGGAAAGGCCACACCCATCCCAAAGCGCCGATGCTCTCAGCATTCACATAGAAGGCGGGAGCGTCAATGTGCACCCCTTTCAATCCGCTGCCGATGATCCCCAGCACCATGGCCAGCAGACCGAGATAGAGAAGATGCACGTTGACGAAATCGCGCGGCTGCAGGATGATCCACACCGGCACCCATGAGGCGAAGAAGGCGTAAACGCAAACGATGCCCATCCAGGCGTTGGCGCTCAGCGAGAGGGGATAGGCGAACCCCAAAGCCACCGATCCACCGCACAATCCCAGGGCGAGCAGGCTCATCATCCAGACTTTCAGGTTGCGCTTGTAGAGCAAATAGCCGAACAGCGGAGCCAGTAACGTCACCAGGACCACCGACGTGGCCGCTACGCCGCCAATATGAACGTGAAGTCGCTCGTCTTTGACCACCGTCTTGAGGATCGTCTGCTCGGGAGACAACCCCAATTCCTTCAGCGGGTACGTCGAGGTCAGCGCTTGAGCAGCCATGAGGTCCAAGAAGGCGGCCGAGACGAGCAGACAGAGCAGGATGGCGAACGAGACGAAGAAAATGAACCCCGTCTTCCCCAGCGTTCGCCGCGCCACTTCGGCGATGGAGCGGCCTCCCTCGCGGACGCTCACAAACAGAGCCATGAAATCGTGAACGGCACCGATGAAGATGACGCCCAGAATGATCCATAACCAGGTCGGCACGTATCCATAAAACACGGCCAGCGTCGGCCCCACGATGGGACCGGCGGCGGCGATCGATGCGAAGTGATGTCCGAACAGGACCGGGGCTTTCGCCGGAACGTAATCGACGCCATCGTTGATTCTCATCGCTGGCGTTGGCCGTGCGGGATCGACGCCGGCCAGCTTGGCGACATACCGGCCATAAAATCGGTATCCTCCCAGGAGCGCTAAGACTGAGAGTGCCATGAGCCATCCGATGTTCATAAGACCCACCTCATCTCGCCATCAATGTTGACAGACAATGATAAATCCAGCCCACGAGATGCACAACTGCGACCGGGCGGCGCCTTCTCCTGACGCGATGGGGAGATTCCGGGCCGATGGCCACATCGAGCGACAGCTCAGAACTCCCGCTTCAGAATCGTCTTTTCGATGGAAATCTTGCCCGATCCTAAAAGCATGAGCGCCAGGGCTCCCACCAGCAAGGACAGGGGGAACTCATATCCACCACGCCCGGTGAGCCCATGCGGGAGGTGAACCTTCAAGATGGCTACGGCCATATCGATGAAGATCAGCGCGGCGGCATAGCGCGTGAACAGGCCGATGAGAATCAACACGCCGCCGAAAAACTCCACGACAGCGAGCACGACGGCGAAGAAGCCGGGCCAGGGGAAACCCAGACCAGTCAGCATCTTCTCGACATTATCGAGCCCCCCGAAGAGCTTCGGCTGACCATGGGCGATGAAAATCAGTCCGATGACCAGCCGGAGAAAGACCGGAGCCCAGTCGCTGTATCTGCTCAGATGCTTCAACATCGTCAGTTGCCTCCCTTGGAGTTCGGGCCGTTTCGGCCACCTCCACCGTAGCGGTTTTCGAGCGCGCTGTCAATGGGATTTTGAGCGACCCGAAGTCGACTGGGTGAAGCGGAGCACGATGGTCTTCCGCGCGTACTCGTCAGATGGGGTGCCGGTGAAGCGCACGCGGAGATGGAGGCGATGGCCGTCGCGGGCGATGATCTCGGCACCGACCACTTCGCGGAGCGAACGCGGCGTGGAGACCATCAGGTGATACGTGGCGCCCATTCGTCCTTCCACCACGACCCCCATCGTTGATGGTTCCCAGCTCGTGCGCAGAATCTTCAATCGTCGCGTCCGTTCGCCCAGTTGAGCTGGGGTGAATGGAACGATGAGTTCCGTGCCCGGCGCAAACTCGATGTCAATGTGGGTTGTTTGGACGAACTGGACGCGCAGGCGTCCGATTTGATCTTCCCGCCCCCGATCGATCTCCAGGGGCACCGGACGGCCATTGACGCGGGCTCCTTTCACTCGGGCATCGAGGGGGAAAGAAGGGCGAAAGTCGAGCGTGAGAGGAATGCGGTCTCCCCGCCGGGTGACGTCTAATGTCACGTGATGAGAGCGCCGCCGCCACTGGAGATCCAGCCGAGCCTCGCCGAGACGAAGGTTCCGCACGACGACCTCATCCCAATCGGCGGGCCATTGCGGGGCGAAGACGAGCCGTCGGTCCGGGGCATTCCACTCTACCCCCAATAGTCCGCGGATCACAGGCGCGATGATCATCGCCGAGGACCACACCTGATCGAAGCTGCTGAAATCGAACGAACGATACCGGTCCCCGGAGAGCAACTCGGTGTGGGCCCCCAGCGCCTCGTCGTAGGTGAGCTGAGCATTCGACATGAGCAGCTCGTATCCGGCCAGCGGGCGCCGATAACGGTAGCAGGCCATAGCCGCCCAGCCGGTGAACAGCGGCCAGACGCTCCCATGGTGATAGCTGAGGGGATCATAGAGAGCGCTTCGGTTACTCAACAGGCGCGCTCCCCAGTCGGTGGCCAGGGCAGCAGAAGCGATGTGCTCCAGCATACGTGCGGCCCGCTGCTGGTCAAGCCATCCCCACCACATGGGTACGGCGGGCATGATGGTGACTTCTGAGATCATGGATTCCTTGGCGAGCGCGATCGTCTGGCCACCATTGAAGTTCGGGCCTTTCTGGCGTCGCCCGAAGGCATAGAATCCCCCATCCTCGTTCCAGAACAGGTGCTCGACGACGTCTCGGGCGCGCTCAGCCCGCCGACGACAGGTGATCGCCAGTTGCCTCTCTCCCATGGCTTCGGCCAGACGCGCCATGGCTCGACCCGCTTGCATCCAGAGGCCTTGGAGGTAGATCTCTTCGTGAACGGGCAGCAGCCGCCCTCCTTCCACCCAGCCGTGACCCACGGCCGTGTTCTCGATCAATCCATTGCCATCGCTATCGGTCGAGGCGATGAACTGATACGCTCTCCGGGCCGAAGGCCACATCTCCTTCAGGAATTCCAGATCGCCGCTCGCCCGGTAATACTCGTCGAGTGCGATGAGGTAGAGCGGAGTGGCATCGGCGGCCGCATAATAATAAGGAAAGGCCCCGGCCCAGTCGACGAAGCGGGCTGCTTGCGACAACTCGTGCATGATCTTCCCATCGGCGCGCTGGTGGGTCTTGAGGAACCGGAGCACCGTGCGAGCGAGATCCCAATCACCATAACTGGTGATGGCCAGCGTCGTCCACAGGGCGTCGCGGCCAAAAAACCAGGCGAAGCCCGGACGCAGCGTCTCGCCCGAATGGCGAAATCCGGCCACCAATCCCGCGCCGAGGAAGGGATTCTCGACATAGCCCTTATCAACGCGGACCTTAGCCCATTCGAACGCGCGATCGAGCCGGTCATCGCCCGTGGTGATCTGTACCGTCTCTTCCCTCAACCGGCGATAGTGGGCCAGCGTCGCCTGATACGCCTGGGACAGGGAAGCGCGGAGCTCCGCATATGTGCGGCGGGCCGCGTCCAGGCCGCCGGTCGGGGCCCCGACGATGAGGATGGGGACGAACTCGTCCCGCCGGGCGATCGCTGAGACGTCCAAAGTGAACCGCGCCCGGCGCGATTGACCTCCCTGCTCATCGGTGAGGGCGACCGCATCGGCTTGGGGAATGCCGATGAGGGCCGCAAACTGTTCCTCGGCATCGGTGAGCAGAAAAGAGGAGGTGCGGGCGTCGAACCTCATGCGGCTCGGTGCCGTCTCAGCCGGCCACATCAACTTCAGCTCGCGGCGGAATGAACCGATCAGTCGCAGCGGTTGCTGCGTGTCCACATCCAGGAGAATGACCACCGCCGGTCGGTCCAGAGGAGCGAACATGATCTCTCGCACAGTGAACGCCGCGTGCGAGAAGGTTAAGATCGTGCATTCGGGTCTCACTGTGACGGTCGTCACAAGCTTTCGGGCTGGGATGCGCTGCCGCTCCCGGCCATCGCCGCCGAGTTCGAAGGTCCATTGAAAATCGCTGAGGATCTTGAGCGGATACACCCACACCTCGCCAGTGCCGTCCTCCCGGCCGAGGAACGCGGCCCGCCGACCGATCACGTCCAGCGGCGCGAACGGCTGCGCCGGGCGGCTCAATTGAAGCCCGCCGCTCTCGAGGGGAAACCGCTTGACGCCTCGAGGCGATGAAGCGAGTACCTCCGCTGTGAATCCTGTCATGCCTGCCAACGTCAAAAATATCAGGAAGCATCGCGCTCGGTCCATGAATCCCACCTCATCCTGTGCTCAGACCTCCGTCACGAACAGAACCGTTTGACTTTTCAAAGGGTTAGCAACGAGGGAGGATCATATCACAGGTCGATTCGGAGGTCAAAGTGCCCCTCAGCTCCCCTCTCTCCGTCAGCCAGATCCGGGGGCGTGGGACCCGATGAGCTTGGACCTGAAGAGAGGGTGGGGAGTCATCGGTTATCATTCTAAGGGTAGCATAATCAACAACTTATTCTCATGCCCCGGAGACGACCCGAATCTCCCCCGGACCTTCCCGCTCTTTACAATGGGGTCGCAATGTGCTATTTTTGTTGTGTTAATTAAGGAGCGAACGAAGCTGACGGAGAGAGAGTTTGTGGGGTTAAGCAAAGAGCTAAAGCAGCAAGTGATCGATCAGTACAAATTACATGAGACAGACACCGGTTCACCAGAGGTTCAGATTGCCCTGTTGACCTATCGCATTGCTCAGTTGACTGAGCATTTCAAGACGCACAAGAAAGACAACCATTCTCGGCGCGGGTTATTGAAACTGGTCAGCCAGCGCCGACGGCTGTTGGATTACCTGAAGCGTCGCGATAGCGTACGGTATTACCAGTTGATCAGCCGGTTAGGATTGAGAAAATAGCTCGCGGAGCAATATCAACCCGGAGCGACGGTGGAGAGCGGTTCCGGGGACAAACGAGCGTGAGTGGGCAGGTGAGCCCAGCAGACTCGTCCGCAGGAGGCGGACCTCTTTTGAAAAATCGAGTGACTTGGGGAGCCACGACCGCCGCCAGAGGGTGTCGTGGCTTTCTTGTTATGACGCATGGAGGACATGAAGATGTATGTGAAAGAATCAATTGAAGTTGGTGGACATCCGCTGACCCTGGAGTTGGGGAAAGTCGCCAAACAGGCGGATGGCGCCGTCATCGTGCGCTATGGGGATACGATGGTTCTGGTGACGGCGGTAGCGGCCAAGGAACCGCGCGAGGGCATTGACTTTTTCCCCTTGACGGTCGATTACCGGGAGAATAACTACGCGGCGGGGCGCATTCCGGGTAATTATTTCCGACGCGAAGGCCGACCGACGGAGAAGGAAGTCTTGACCAGTCGGCTCATTGATCGGCCGTTGCGCCCCTTGTTCCCCGAAGGATTCCAGTGTGAGACGCAGATCATCGCCAATGTGATTTCGGCCGATACGGAGTACGATCCCGATATCCTGGGCATTACGGGAGCTTCGGTGGCGCTGTATCTCTCCGATATTCCGTTCTACACGCCAGTTGGCGGCGTTCGCGTGGGCCTCATCGATGGGCGATACATCGTCAATCCCACCTACGAGCAGATTCGGCAATCGCAGTTGAACCTGACCGTCGCTGGGACGGAAGAGGCTATCGTGATGGTGGAAGCGGGGGCCAAGGAGGTTCCCGAACGGGTGATCATCGAAGCCATGGTCGTGGCTCATCAGGAGATCAAGCGGCTGTGTGCCTGGCAGAAAGAGCTGGGCGAGCGGTTGCCGATCGCCAAGCGAGCGGTTGAGGCTCCCGTATTGGATGACGACCTGGTCCAGCACATCGAGCGCGCTTATGGCGATCGGCTTCGTGAAGCGCTCGATGTTCGAGATAAAACCAAGCGCCAGAGTTCCGAGGCGATCCGTCTGCTGAAGCAGGAAGTCGTGGAGTCGTATCCCGAGGAAGAACCGGAAAAGCGTCTGATGGCTGCCCGCGCCTTCGATCACTTGAAGGAGCGCTACTTCCGCGAGGACGTGTTGAATCACCGACGACGGCCCGACGGACGGCGGTTCACCGAGATTCGACCCGTCACCTGCGAGGTGGGATTGTTACCGCGCGTCCATGGGAGCGCATTGTTCACTCGTGGTGAGACGCAGGCCCTGGTGACCACGACCTTAGGAACCTCCGAGGACATCCAGTATCTGGACGACCTGGAGATGGGCGAGATCCGGCGGCGATTCATGCTGAACTACAACTTCCCGCCATTCTCGGTCGGTGAGGTCTCCCGCCTGGGAGCGCCGGGGCGCCGCGAGATCGGGCATGGGGCGTTGGCGCGCCGCGCGTTGGAGCCCATGTTGCCCTCGGAAGACGTCTGGCCATATATCATCCGCGTGGTGTCTGATATCACCGAATCGAACGGATCATCGTCGATGGCCACCGTCTGTGGAGGGAGCCTCTCGTTGATGGACGCCGGCGTTCCCATCAAAGCCCATGTCGGTGGCATCGCCATGGGATTGGTCAAGGAGGGCAACAAATACGCCATCCTCACCGATATTGCCGGCGCCGAGGATCACTATGGCGATATGGACTTCAAAGTGGCGGGAACGCGGGAAGGCATCACGGCGCTGCAGATGGATATCAAGATCAGCGGCATCACGGCGCAGATTCTCGCCGAGGCTCTGGAGCAGGCCCGAGCGGCGCGACTGGAGATCATCCAGAAGATGGAAGAGACGATCGCCCAGCCGCGGCCCGACATCAGCCCCTATGCGCCGCGCATCTTCACCGTTCACATTCCCGTCGAGAAGATCCGCGACGTCATCGGTCCTGGTGGAAAGGTCATTCGCAACATCGTCGATCAAACGGGTTGCAAGATTGACGTTCACGACGACGGGACGATTCATGTGGCGTCCACCAGCAAAGACTCGGCCGATCGCGCCATCCAGATGATCAAGGACCTCACTGCCGAGGTGGAAGTTGGAAAAGTCTACACGGGACGGGTTTCCCGGCTGACCGATTTCGGGGCCTTCGTGGAAGTCCTCCCGGGAACGGAAGCGCTGTTGCATATTTCTGAGGTCGCCGATCATCGCATTCGCGATATCCGTGACTACCTGGAAGAAGGGCAGGAGATTCAGGTCAAGTGCATTTCTAATGATGGACAGGGTCGCATCCGGCTCAGCCGGCGCGCCCTGCTCAAGGATGAACAAGAGCGGTCCTCGGGCAGCGGCCGTCGCCGTCGCGGGAGCCCGCGACCCCGTTCTCCTCGCCGCACCGGCGGACGACGATGAGAGAGTGTGGCCGGGCGCGCGCCGACCGTCGGTGAGGGCCCTCGATCAACGGTGAGATCTCGATGAAACAGATGCGGCTCATTCTCTGGGTGCTCCTGATGAGCAGCGTGGTGGCGCCGGGGATGAGATCCCAAGCCTCGGCAGGGCTCGGTCAGCACCCGGCGGCCCACGTCGCTCCCTCATCCTGGGTCTCGCCGCCTCCGCTTCAACTGACCACCGTCATCGGCGAGCGCCTGGAATATCTCGTCTCCTGGTCGGATTATCTGGTCGCCGCCCAGTTGGAATTGACGGTCACCAAAGGAGCGGCTTCGCCCGAGAGCTTGCAGCTACAAGCCACTGTGCAGACGGTGGGTCTCGTTCGTTCGTTGTTCATCGCCATTGATGATCGGTTCGTCTCCTACGTTCAACCCCAGTCGCTCCTGCCACTCCGTTTCGAGACGTATCTGCGAGAAGGTCGGCGGCATCACCAGGCGGTCATGATCTTCGATTGGAAGGCGGGCCGCATCCGCCTGGACGGGGGCGAGAGCCTGCCCATGCATTCGGACACGCGAGATGTGGTGGCCCTCTTCTATTACATTCGGCGACTGGATCTGAGTTCCGGCAAGCAGTATCGGCTGACGGGTATTTACAAGCGCGAACCCTTCACGCTCGTCGTGCGTCCCGAACAGAAGAGGATCATCGATACGCCATTGGGAGCGGTGGAAGCCATCGAAGTTGCTCTTGGCACCGAACGGGTTGATGGCGGGAGGACCCGCATCGATGATGAACATCGCGTGCGCGTCTGGGTGACCAATGATGAGCGACGAATACCCGTCTTGATCACCGCCCGTCCGGCATTCGGTCAGATTCGAGCTCAACTGCGGCGGCGGCAGGTATAGGCTGGTGAGGGCGCGCCTTCGTCGACGGGCTGTCGCCGGCCGTGATCGAGAGCGCAATGGAATTCCGAGAGAAAGCCAAGATCATGGACGCCGCCAGCATCAAGCGGGTTTTGTCTCGACTGGCCTCCGAGATCGTTGAGCGGAATAAAGGGACGGATGACCTGCTGCTGGTTGGCATTCACCGACGTGGCGTACCACTGGCCCGGCGATTGGCCGAGCGCATCGATCTGCTGGAGGGGGTCAGCGTTCCTGTGGGCGCGCTGGATATCACCCTGTACCGCGATGACCTCAGTACCATCGCCCCCCATCCGGTGGTGAGCAGGACGGAGTTCCCCATTGATATCACCGATTGCAATCTGATTCTGGTCGATGATGTCTTGTACACCGGTCGAACGGTGCGCGCCGCCCTGGATCATATCATGGATTACGGTCGACCCCGCCGGGTGCAACTGGCCGTCCTGATCGATCGCGGTCATCGGGAACTGCCGATTCAGGCCGATTATGTCGGGAAGTTCGTCCCCACCAAGGATAGCGAAATCATCAAGGTCATGGTCAAGGAGATCGATGGCGTGGACGAAGTGCTCATCGTGGAGAGAGTGCAAGAATGAATTCCCATCCCATACCGGATAACCCATGAACGGCGAAGCACGAGCCACCAGCCAAGATACGCAGAAGCTGACAACACTGAAGCGGAAAGATCTTCTCGGCATCAGGGAGTTGGATGTCGATGAGATCAATCTCATTTTGGACACCGCCGAGGTGTTCAAGGAAATTTCCACTCGCGAGATCAAGAAGGTTCCCACGCTGCGCGGGAAGACGATCGTCAATCTCTTCTTCGAACCATCGACGCGCACGCGCACCAGTTTCGAAATCGCCGGGAAGCGGCTCTCGGCCGACACGATCAACATCTCCGTCTCCACCAGCAGCGTGGTCAAGGGGGAAACGCTCATCGACACGGCGCGGAATTTGGAGGCCATGGTTCCTGACGCCATCATCATTCGTCATGCCGTGGCGGGGGTTCCTCATCAGTTGGCTCGCCTGGTGAAGACGCCGGTCATTAATGCCGGCGACGGCGCCCACGAACATCCGACGCAAGCGCTGCTCGATGCCTTGACCATCCGGGAACATAAAGGTCGCCTGGCGGGATTGAAAGTCGCCATTCTCGGGGACATCGCCCACAGTCGCGTGGCGCGCTCCAACACATTCCTCCTCACGAAAATGGGGGCCTTGGTCGCCGTGAGCGGACCCCAGACGTTGCTCCCCCCCGGATACGATCAGCTCGTGGACGATGGATTGATCGTCACTCCTCGCATTGAAGAAGCGCTCGAAGATGCCGACGTGATCATGATGTTGCGCATTCAGCTCGAGCGACAGAGAGAGAGTTTCTTCCCCTCCTTGAAAGAATATGCCGTTCGCTTCGGCCTCACCAGAGAACGACTGCGTCTGGCCAAGGACGACGTCATCGTGATGCATCCGGGCCCCATGAATCGAGGCGTGGAGATCGCTTCCGAGGTCGCCGACGGCCCCTATTCGCTCATTCTCGATCAGGTGACCAACGGCGTGGCCGTCCGCATGGCCGTCCTCTACCTCTTGGCCGGCGGCAGCGCCGCAAAACTCACCCCCGGCGAATCAATCCAGTGAACTGAGGTCTGGCATGGGACAAGGAGGTTGCGTCTCATGTACTTGATTGACGGGAACAATCTCATGGGGCGGACGCCAGGAATAGGCGTGATGGCTCCTGATGCCCGCCGACGGTTATTGCATCGATTGGCCGCCTTCCGAAATCTGTCTGGACATCGACGGCGGCGAATCATCGTCGTCTTTGATGGAGCTCCAGAACCCCAGTTTCCTCACGGAAGCAGCTTTCAAGGCGTGCGTATCCTCTACGCCCAACCTCATTCCAGTGCCGACGACGTCATCAGAAATATCATCACCCAGCAACGGGATCGGCGAGCGCTGACGGTGGTGACGTCGGACCGCGAGTTGTATGGCTACGTCCGCGCCTGTGGTATTCGCGCGCTCACTTGCGAGCAATTCAACGATCACCTGGATGCTGTGCTGGAGTCCGCGGGAGCCGAAGAGAAAGAGGATAGAGAACTCAGTCGCCAGGAGATCGATGAGTGGATGCGCTACTTCGGCATTACGGGAGAACCGAACTCCCAACCCTAATCATCGGTTTGGCGAATAAGGGCAGAAGCGAGCCAGGTCACGGGAGAACCGAACTCTCAGCCCCAACACCGCGGATCGCGCTGGTGGTCGTCAAGCACACGGCTTGAGTCGGGGGACGGATCGAGCGCTTCGCTCCGAGATGGGATCTGGTGACGAGGCAGGCGCGAAGAGAAGCGCCTCGTTCGTTTCCCGAGCCTCCATGGCCTCCACGCGCCTGCATGATGTGGGACGCATCCCGAACCCCGATCATGTCGTGTTAATCTTTGCTCTCGGAAATGAGCGAATGGACCATGGGCTCTCGGAACCAGCGATCGGGCAGAGGCTTGGAGACCTCCACTGGCGCGCCGTCATCAACCGGTGGCGGGAAGGTGACGACAGCGGCGAGGTCGTCCGTCTGGGCAGCGCATCATCCCGGCCGTCCGCGGGGGGGCAACTGGCCCTGACCACCAGCGATGGTGGTGGGCTCGGATGCTCGGCGCCAGGAGGCATTCAATGGTCTCGCTCGGGTGGGGAGGCGGGAGCCCACAGAAGGGCTCTCCTCCAGACGGTCTGCGTTGATCCGGGTGGGCGCTCCCAGTCCATGCCAGGTGCATGTTCGGCATGCATCTGGCACGCCCGACGCGTCGGCGGGCGACAAGTACTGGATCCCTCAACGGGGGATGGGGTTCGTCCCGTCGGATTGCTCCCCTTGAAAATAGTTCGCCGATTGTGCTACTACTCTACGGCGCTGGATGAAGCGATGTCATATCGAGACGTGACAGAGAGGGAACGAGAGACCTCTTCCTGCCTCTTCACCGAGGAGCTTCATCGTCGAGAGCGAGGGGAGAGCATCGCTGCCGTCCGCGTTCAGCTAAAAAGGGAGGCGCGCAGAGTGGCGGAGAGAACCAGAAATTCCGCTCTCTTTGAGACTGTTCTCACTCCTCACTCTGCGGCTCACTATTGGTTGAACATCTCAGGCGGCATCGAGCCCCCTTCAAGACGACGGTTCGGCGAGGGCCCGATGGAGACCGATCAGCGCGAGGCGATGTGCACAGTGCAGATGAGTTCCACCATCTGAATGGTGATTGACGAGGAGGGACGTTTATGCCGTGGTTAATCCTCAAACCGACTGAAGGACCGGTGGGTACGGAAGTTCTCGCTCGAGGAACGGGCTTTCGCCCCAATGTGAGTCTCCGGCTCCAATTTGAAGATCGGCGCCTGAAATCGATCACTACAGACAACCGAGGATCATTCGTCCTTCGATTCGAGGTGCCGGCGATGCCCTATGGGGAGCGAGATGTGGTTGCCATCTCTCAAACGGCGCACATGGAAGCTCGGACGACGTTTACAATTCAACCCCGCATCACCCGGGTGGATCCTGCCGAGGCATCTCCTGGAGATACCATCACCATCTGTGGGACTGGCTTCGGGGCGGAAGAACCGATCGAAGTGCGCGTCAACGGGGAAACAATAGATGGTGGTTCAGGCGCTCGGACTCATCCCGATGGAACGTTCACCGTCACGTTGACGGCGACGGAGAACCTGTTTCCCCCTACGCCCGTGGTCGTGACCGTCGTGGGGAAGACGACGGGCGCATCGGCTCAAAGCGAGCAGAAGATCGAGGTGAAACCTTCGCCGTGATACTGCTCGCCAGTTGATCGGGCGCCGCTCTCGTTCAGCAGAAGATCTCAGGAGGGATCGATCGGAAGCGTGGAGCGGGCGACGGGACTCGAACCCGCAACACCCAGCTTGGGAAGCTGATGCGCTACCAATTGCGCCACGCCCGCTCCCATTTCAGCCAAATGATAAGCGAGTTCTTCGAGACTGTCAACCAGCCTGGACCGAGTGATCCGGGCTGCCTTGAAGGGGCTTCGGATCATCGGGTACAATGAACTGTGGAGACAATGGGCGAGGAAGACACGGCGCCTGTGGTGAACGTATCTATCGAGGGGCGGATCGAAGCGACCATACCCAGTCAATTGAAATATATCCCATCGCTCGTCGCTCGGCTCCTTGAGAAACTCCGCCCGTGGGGAGATCCCTCAGCGGAAGCCGATATCGAGATTGCGCTCACCGAGGCGCTCACCAATGCAATGTGTCATGGGAATCGGATGGATGAGCAGAAGAAGGTCACCGTCATCGCCACTATAGATGAGCATCAGGCGACGTTCACCATCGCTGATGAAGGAGATGGGTTCGATCCCACCCGAGTCGACGATCCCACCCGAAGCGAAAATGTGCTGCGTCAAGGGGGACGCGGCTTATGGCTGATTCGTCATCTCATGGATGAGGTGAGGTATAACGAAGCGGCCAATGAGATCACCATGATCAGGACATTCCATCGCGTGGAGAGATCTTGAATCGGAAGCACACCATCGCCCATAGCCTCGTCGCCCTGTTGATCGGTTCGATGGTTGCTCTCGGGCTCGACACCGCTCGCCTGGAGCGGCAGTCGGTCGATCTCTTGATCGAAGGGGGGATCACGCTGACCATGAACGCCGCCGGTCAGGTGTTCTCTGATGGTCTGGTGGCCATCCGGGGCGATCGCATCGTGGCCGTCGGCGATCGGCGCGAACTGGCCTCGCGATTTTCGGCCGCTCGCGTCATCGACGCGCGCGGCGCCGCCGTCATGCCCGGGCTCATTAATGGGCACACCCATGCCGCCATGTCGCTCTTCCGGGGCATCGCCGATGACCTCGTCCTTCAGGAATGGCTCACGCGCTATATCTTTCCAGCGGAAGCCAAGAACGTGACGCGGGAGTTCGTCTATTGGGGCACGCTGTTGGCGTGCTGGGAGATGATTCGAGGCGGGACGACGACGTTCGTGGACATGTATTATTACGAAAGCTCGGTGGCCAAGGCGGTCGCCCAGGCGGGTTTGCGCGCCATCCTGGCCGAAACCATTTTGGATCTGCCCAGTCCCGATAGTCGCACGCCTCAACTCGCCCTCCAATATACGGAGCGGTTTGTCGCCCAGTGGCGAGGTCATCCGCTCATCATTCCGGCTATCGGGCCACACGCTCCCTATACCAATTCGACCGTGACGCTTCGGCGCGTGAACAGGCTGGCCGAGCGATTGCGCATCCCCATCGTCATGCACGTCGCCGAGACGGAGACCGAAGTGCGCGACATCACCAGGCGATATGGGGCGCGCCCGATTCGCTATCTCGATGAGATAGGACTGCTCAGTCCGCGATTGATCGCCGCTCACGTCGTTCATGTGGACGAGCGGGAGATTGCGCTCCTCGGTCGTCATCATGTGGGCGTCATCCATAATCCGCAAAGCAACATGAAACTGGCATCGGGAATTGCTCCCGTGCCCCGGATGATACGCGCTGGTGTCGCCGTTGGATTGGGGACTGATGGGGCGGCCAGCAATAATACGCTCGATATGTTCGAAGCGATGAAGACGACGGCCTTGCTCCATAAAGTGGCCACCGGCGATCCCCGTGTGCTCAACGCTCATCAGGCGTTAGCGCTGGCCACCATCGGCGGCGCGCGGGCCCTTCATCTCGAAAAGGAAATCGGCAGCTTGGAACCCGGTAAACGAGCCGATGTGATCGTCGTCGGTCTGGATGCTCCTCATCAAATCCCCCTCTATGATGTTGAGTCCCAATTGGTCTACGCCAGCCGGGCCTCGGATGTGAGGACGGTGATCATTAACGGACGCGTGGTGATGCGCGACGGGAACCTGTTGACGCTCGACACAGCAGCCATTCGGATCAAGGCCAACGAGTTTCGCGACAAAGTCGTGAAATCGCTCAAGGCGAAGTGAGCGACGGCCCTCCCGCTCATCTCCCCAGGCCTGAAGAGACAGTCCAGCATCCGGACCAGCAGGGAGGTCATCCGGTCTGTTCATCTCTCTCATGAATGAATGCAGCGAACGCTTCGGACCAGGGGCGTAAGGGCGTCCATCCCAATCGTTCGGAGACCAGGCAGCGAAGAGCCGTATAGTGCGGTCGTCGCGCCGGTCGGTTCAAATCGGCGCTGTTCACTTTTTCGATGACCACGCCGCGTAATCCCGCCAGTCGCAGAGCGGTCAGGGCGAACTCATACCAGGAGCATGCCCCTTCGTTGGTCACGTGATAGGTTCCGTAAGGTCCCCAGCGAATGATCTCGTCCAGGCGCTCGATCAGATCCATGACGTAAGTCGGGGACCCGATCTCATCCACGATGGCCAGCAGACGGCCTTGGCGCCGGGCGAGATCCAGGAGAGCGCTGGCGAAGTTTCGCCCCCCGCGCCCGAAGAGTCGAGCGATGCGCACAATGTAATGGCGCGAGAGCGCGCCACGGACGAACTTCTCTCCCTCAAGTTTCGATTGACCGTATACGTTGATCGGACGAGGGTCGTCCTCGATGGTGTACGGCGTTCGTTTCCTCCCGTCGAACACGTAATCGGTGCTGAAGTGAACGAGTTCAGCGCCCACCCGGTGAGCCGCCAGAGCCAGGTTGTACGCTCCCTCGGCATTGACGGCGAACGCGCGGGCCGGCTCTCTCTCGCAGGCATCGACGTTCGAGAAGGCAGCGCAATTGATGATGAGGTCCGGTCGGTGTTCGGTGATCCATTGACCAACGGTGCGGGCATCGGTGATATCCACATCCTCATGTCGGGCGGCGATGACGTCATACCGGTCGGCGAACCAACGAGTGGCGTGACGGCCGAGTAACCCGCCAGCCCCTGTGATGAGGATCTTTCGTCGATGATCAACCGGAGTGCTTGAGGATTTTTCGATGGCCATACATGCGCTGATAGTATTCCCGATATGCGCCGCTGCGCACGGCCTCCACCCATGGACGATGGGTCTGATACCAGCGGACGGTTTTCGCTATGCCGCTCTCGAACGTCTCTTGCGGTCGCCAATCGAATTCACGTTCCACCTTGGAAGGATCGATGGCGTAGCGGCGGTCGTGTCCGGGGCGATCTTCGACAAACTGAATCAGCGAGCGTGGCTTATTGAGGAGGCGAAGGAGCGTTTCCACCACCTCCAGATTGGTCTTCTCCGATCGCGCGCCGACGCAATAGACCTCTCCGGGACGGCCGCGCCTGACGATGGCGTCTACGGCGCGACAATAATCCTCCACGTAAATCCAGTCGCGTACGTTCAACCCGTCACCGTAGACGGGCAGCGGCTGATCATCCATGGCGTTGGTGATCATCAGGGGAATGAGCTTCTCCGGGAATTGGTAGGGCCCGTAGCAGTTGCCCGATCGAATGATGATGGTGTCTAATCCGAAAGTATGATGGGTGGCGCGAACGAGCATCTCGGCGGCCGCTTTGGACGCCGCATAGGGGCTGTTCGGTCGCAGAGGACTTTCTTCGGTGAAGTATCCCTCGGGTCCTAAACTCCCCATGACCTCATCGGTCGAGATCTGCACGAATCGATGAACGCCCCGAGCGCGCGCGGCATCCAGCAGCACCTGAACGCCCGTGATATTGGTGCGAATGAACGCGGCGGGATTCTCGATACTGCGATCGACGTGCGATTCGGCGGCGAAATTGATGATGAGATCAACGTCGGCATCCAACGCGGACAGAACGTCCTCCGGCCGGCTGATGTCTCCTCGAACGAATCGATAATTGGGTCGCTCGGCTACGTCGGCGAGATTGGCCGGGTTGCCGGCATAGGTGAGCTTATCGAAGTTGATGATCTCGCATTGGGGATGCGCGCGCATCCAGTACCGAATGAAATTCGAGCCGATGAATCCGGCGCCTCCGGTGATGAAGACTTTCACGGGCGACCTCCTCATGCCTGCTCAGAAACGATGCGTGTTCTTGACCGGAGCATTGTACTTCATCGCTGGCGCGATTGGCAAAGAGCGAGATCTCTTCATCGAGGAGACAAAGAAAAAAGGGATGGCCACCCATCCCTTGGCAAAACCACTTGGCAGAACCACTCGGTTGATCGAGGTGTCTCGAACTCCCGGCGCTGAGAGGTCAGCGCGGGTGGTCCATCGCGTACCAAGCCGGTTCTTCAGCACTCGCAGACCATACGACCTCCGAGCGCCGATGAACTCGGATTCACTTCTTCTTCTTCGCCGCTTTCTTCTTGGCTTTTTTCTTTGTTGCCTTCTTCTTGGCGGCCTTCTTCTTGGCCGTCTTCTTGGCGGCTTTCTTGGCCGCCTTCTTCTTGGCGGCTTTCTTCTTGGTCGCCTTCTTGGCCGCGACGGCCTTCTTCGAGGTCACCTTCGATGCTCGCTTTCTGGTTGCCTTCTTCTTGGATGTTCTCTTGGTTGCCATACGCTTTCCTCTCCTTCGATAGAGATCATCAACCACAATATGCTGTGGTTGATTTTAAATTGTGTACAATCAAACTCCACATACAATATCTTGTTAGTTTATAAAACTTTTCTCCGTGAATGTCAATAAGTTTTTTTGTTCACCATGGCTGAAGAGAACACATAGAGAATCGTCGAGGCCAAAGACGCTGGGTGTGTTCCCCTGAAACGCCCATCTGGAGCCGCTTCCAGAGGATCATTCGGTGAGCCGACGATAGATGCCGGGGAGTCGTTCGGGGAGACTGAGGATATCATCGATGATCGTGTAGCGGACATCGCCATACATATCGCGCAGGTGCGGTTCCGATTCGCGATCGATGGTGATGCAGAACGGCGTGATCCCTTCCATGCGAGCTTGTCGCAACGCCATCTTGGTATCTTCGCGCGCGTAGCGCGAATCGCCATAGTCCTGATCGTAGGGCCGACCATCGCTCAGTACGATGAGCAATTTCGTTTGTGCCGGTTGGTGCATTAATCGGGCGGTGGCATGTCGAATGGCGGCGCCGAGGCGCGTGTTGTTCTGATAGGTGATGCCGCCGATGCGCGATTCGACATCCGGACCGTAGGGCTCGTCGAAATCTTTCACGATATAAAATTTCACCCGATGTCGCCCTTCGCTGGTGAAGCCCTGGATAGAGTAAAGATCGCCGACGGCTTCCAAGGCCTCGCTCATGAGGACGAGACCTTCTTTCTCGATGTCGATGATGCGCTTGGCCAGCCGACCTTTCATGCCCCGTCGTCCCACTGTGCGTGCCGTTGAACTGGACATGTCCAGCAGGAAAGAGACGGCCACATCGCGTCGCTTGCGCAAGCGCCGAACGTACAATCGTTCTGACACGCGACCGGACGTTCGTCGATCGAGGGCATAATCGATGACGGCTTGCAGGTCGAAGTCCTCCCCATCGATCTCGCCGCGAATTTTCTTCAAGGCTTCGGGGCGCAGCAATTGAAACTGATAGCGGATCGAGGAAATGAGAGGTCCATAGAAGGAACGCACATATTCGACGAATTGCCGTCCACCCTGCCGCGCCGATTTCTCGATGATTCGGCACCAATGGGGGCGGAAGTCGGCCAGCTCCCGATCCCATTCCTCGTAATAGTAGACCTCATCCTGGGGATCGAGATCATCGGCGGTGACGGCACCGCGGTGAGCGAAGTCCTGATGAGGATCAGCCTGCGCGGGCGGACGCCGGGTGATGACCCGAACCCAGTGATCGAAATGATCGGATGGGCGCTCGCCAGCCTGTTGATCGACGGACTCGGCGCTCCGCTCCTGGAGCATCGATGGGACATCGGCCATCGGCTCCGGTTCACCCTGTCCTTCACCATGATCGGTCGACGAGCTCGGCAATTGGGCTTCGCGGAGTTGCTCGGAGGCATTGACCATCAGACGATATATCCGATGAGTGGCCATGAGGCTATCGGCCACGGTGGCCGTGAGGAGCTGAATGTGCTCCTGCAAAATGATCTCCAGTTGTTGCACCAGGTGGGGGTACAACGCTCGCGCCAGATCGGGCGCTCCACCGCCGATGGTCATGTCCGCGAGCAGTTGCATGAAGGCGCGATCGGGGGGCAAGGTGTCAATCGACGGAGCCTGTTCTCGCCATCGGGCGCGAAAGAAATCGAGGTCTCGCTTCAGGCCACGATAGGCGTGACGTAACTGGTGATCGATGCGCCCGCTCTCGATGAGAGCGAATAGCTGCGTGGCGAATTCGCGATAGGGAAACCGCGAGAGTACGGTCGTGTAGTTGACGGCCTCGGGAGGAGTGGACGATGGAGAGGCATCGGCGCTGGCGAAATCGGCTTCCACGCGCTCCAAAATCGATTGGAGCTCGGTCGTGCCACTCTCATAGGTGCCGAATTCGATTTGCCCCGCGCCATAGGCTGCGAGGACTTTGTATAAACGAAAATTGGACGAAAAGTCGTCGAACTCGGAGATCGCCGCGGGAAGATACACCGTGCGGCCATCGCCGAGGCGCATCTGTTCGGCGAAGCGCGACAGTTGAAAAGTGGGAAGCGGCTGGATCGAGAGCTCTCGACCGGTCAGAGCTTCAACATAGAGTCGTAGCGTATGGATGACGGTATCCAGCGTCACGCCGCCCGTCGATTCTTTCAAGAGCCGCTGACTGGTTTGCGTCTCCAACGTGTAATAGGCGTAGGCGCGCCGCGCGTCTTGATGGTGGAGCTTGAGTCCGGCGCGCGCCCAATGGGCGAATTGCTCGAACGAACCGAGCCGAAGTGCTGTGGGACTCGATTTGAAACATTCGATGGCCAGAAAGATATTGTGTTGACCGATCTCCTCGATCAGGGCGAGAACCTTATCGCCCAGGACGTCGGCGCGATGCTGGCCGAGGGCGGAGAGGCGAGAGATGACCTCGGGCGTCGCTTTCAGAAAATTGTACACCGTGGCATTGCCTTGCGCCGCGATGCTCTGCGTCAATTCCGTCCACCGTTGAAGGGTGCGGGGGCCCATCTCGGCGAGGATATGGGCGGCTACGATGAAGTATTGCAGAGCGACGCCCCCGCTGCGCTCCAGGAAGGCGCGCGTGTGCATCATGAGATCTCTCTGCAATTCCGGGTTCACCTCCGGCAACGTGTGCGGGAGCTGGGAGAAGAACTCCGTCGCCAGTCCGCCGGCGCGATGGGCAAACAGTGCGGTCACCCGCAGCACCTCTTCGATGAGCGCTCGTCGCTCTTCGGGCGACGAGGTGGAGAGCGTATCGTCCCCCGGTCGTCGAATCGGCCCGCGATGTTCCTGTCGCATGAAGGCGAGCGTGCGCGGGGCGGTCGCGAGGAGTTCGGCGCTCTGCGTCGCGCTGCGACGGCTGACTTCGTAGGCGATCTCATAGAGCTGCTCAGCAATGCGTTCATCGGCGATGCGCTCGATGAGCCGCGGGGCCGCCTGGAAGCACTCCATGGCCACGCTGGTGGAGATCATCGCTTGACGATCACAAACGGTGAGCGCCAATCCGCGTAATCGCTTGGGCAACGTTCTCAGAACCCGAGCGCTCGACTGGAAGAAACTCATAGCCACATCAGGATTCACTGTGACCAATCGGCGGCAGAGCTTCCCCCACAATCGCAACTCATCGATATCCAGATGATGAGCGATGTCCGGTCCTACGCGAAAGAACTCGAGCGCGGCGCGCAGCGACGATCCCGCCAGCCCGACGCCCACATCCAACATGACCAGCGCGCGCTCGGCGGGCACGCGATGCAGCTTCTCGGCGAGACTCTCGATCTTGGAGGGAGGAATTCCCTTGAGATGCTGAGTGAGGATGTCTTCGATCTTCTCGCTCATGGCTTTCAACAACGGACGCGCCATTGTGGATCGTGAACGCCACGTTCACCAATCGAACGGCTCGATCTCCCTGCGCTCATCGCCCACCCGATCGTCAGCACATGAGCGATCGATGAAGGGGAGCTCCGCCCGCTGGATAGGTTGTCGATATCCCGGTGTGGACGGTGGCGCTCACCGACCTTAAATGATCGTCGTGATGATCTCATGAATGCTCCGTTGAATCTCCGGATCATCGGTGATGGTATTGGTGATGGCCACCCGGCAGGCTTCGATGGGCGAAATCCCATTGGTCATCAATTGAGCGGCGTAGACGAGCAATCGGGTGGAGACGCCTTCTTCCAGACCGTGACCTTTCAAGTTGCGAACCTTCTCTCCGATTTTGACCAGATCGCGCGCCAACGACTCATCTACTCCCCCTTCGTGCATCAGGATCTGGGTTTCGATCTCCGGCGAAGGATAGTTGAATTCCAGGCTCACGAAGCGCTGTCGAGTGGAATGCTTGAGGTCTTTGAGCACACTTTGATACCCGGGATTGTAGGAGACGACGAGCATGAATTCGTCCGGCGCTTTGATGAGCGTTCCCAACTTCTCCACCGGAAGGATGCGTCGATCATCGGTCAGGGGATGAATGAGCACGATCGTGTCTTTGCGCGCTTCGACCACCTCGTCCAGGTAACAGATGCCGCCGATTTTGACCGCCGTGGTCAGTGGGCCATCGTGCCAGACGGTCTCTTCGCCCTCCAGCAGGAAGCGTCCCACCAGATCGGTGGCCGACAAATCTTCGTGACAGGCGACGGTGATCAGTGGTCGCTGGAGTCGCCAGGCCATGTGTTCGATGAATCGCGTCTTCCCGCATCCGGTGGGGCCTTTGAGCATGACCGGCAATCGAGCGTGATAGGCCGCGGCGAAGAGCTCGATCTCGTTGTTGACCGGAATGTAAAACGGTTCCGTGTCGATTCGGTATTTCTCGGCTACCGTTTCGATCATAAGTTGCTATAATATCACTTCAGGTCGAGGGCGACAATCGACGGAGCAGAGATTGCCGGTGACGAGGGCCGGAGGGCGGAGTAGGACCGGTCGAGAGAGCGCACTGGAACTTCAGATGGCGAACGAGGGTGCACTTTCCCAATCCTGTTTCTCTATGGGCGTGAGTCGTCAACCATAGACGTGATGCGGACCCGCGTCGAGCGCGGCGCGTTCGCACCGATGAAGGAAGAATTCGACGCATTAGTGGGAGCCAAAACGAGCATGAGAATCGCGGTGGCTATGAGCGGCGGCGTCGATAGTTCGACGGCGGCGGCGCTCCTCAAACGGCAAGGTCACGACGTCGTGGGCTTCATGTTGAAGATGTGGAATGAGCGGCGCAACGTGGGACCCAAGGGAGAGCTTCTGCCCGCTCGCTGTTGCTCGATCGAAGATGTCATGGATGCGCGAAGGGTGGCCGCGCATCTGGGGTTCCCGTTCTATGTGCTCAATATGGAGGAGGAATTCGAGCGCCGCGTCATTCTGCCTTACGTCCGGGAGTACCTGAGAGGACGCACGCCCATTCCCTGTGTGGCGTGCAATACGCATGTGAAGTTCCGGTCGCTTCTGGAGTATGCCGCCCGGCTCGGGTTCGAGCGCGTGGCGACGGGACATTATGCTCGGATCGAATGGGATGAGGTGACCGGACGATGGTTGCTGAAGCGAGGCATGGATGCCCGTCGCGATCAATCCTATTTCCTGTTCGAGTTGCAGCAGGATCAACTCGCCCGGATGCTCTTCCCATTGGGAAACCTGACCAAGCAGGAGGTGCGGCGCATCGCCGCCACGTTGCACATCCCGGTGGCCGAAAAGGATGAGAGTCGCGAAGTCTGCTTCGTGCCCGACGGCCATTACGCCGAGTTCGTCGAGGAGTATCGGCGCACGGGCAAGCGCGCCGAGCCGGAACCGGACGTCTGGCGGGCGCAGCGCGAGGCACTGCCATCGTTACCATCGGAAGGCGAGATTGTGACCACGACCGGGGAAGTGGTGGGGCGCCATCGCGGCATCCACCGATATACGGTCGGTCAGCGCCGCGGGTTGAATCTGGCCGTCGGTCGTCCCCTCTATGTCATTCGCATCGATGGCGAGCGCAATCGGCTGGTCGTAGGGAGCCGTCAGCAGCTCTACTCCCGCGTGCTTCGCGCCGAGCGAACCAATTGGATTGCCATTCCCGCATTGACCGGTCCGCTGCGGGTGAGCGCCAAGGTGCGGTATCGCCATCCAGCGGCGATGGCCACGGTGGAACCGATTGGAGAAGATCAGGTGCAGGTCACCTTCGATCAACCGCAGCCCGCCATCACGCCCGGGCAGGCCGTAGTGTTCTATGAGGGCGACGTGGTCGTGGGCGGAGGATGGATCTGTGAGGCACAGCCAGAGTCGTGATCGAACGGCTTTCCGGAGAAAGGGAGGTCGAGATGAGTGGACGCTCGTCTTCCTCTCGCTCGTCGTCTTCTCGGTCGCTCTGGCGGTGATCGGCTGTGGACGCCCTTTCCGCGCGCCGGCGCGCATTCCGCTGTTACCCGGTAATCTCGCGGCTCACACCACCGCCCACCATCTCGTCATCGAAGCCACGGCCATCCTCGATGAGGACGAGTTGCTGCGATTGTTCAACGCCAATTTGCGGTTGGCCCGGCTGTTGGTCGTCGAGGTGAGCCTGATCAACCGGGGTCCCGAGCCGATGGATCTCCGCGGAGTCCGTTTCGCTCTGGAGGATGCCGGCGGCCACAGATTCCGGCCCTTGAAGCCGCGAAAGGCGGTGAAGAAGCTCTACAAGTATTACCGGATCAAAAACTACATCATCTATTTTCGAAAAGAGTTGGAAGCCGATTTTGAGCGGCGTCGTCTCTCCCTCAGCGAGCCGCTGAATGCCGGTGAGCGGCGGCAGGGATTTCTCTACTTCGAGTTCCCCAGGGAGGTCGATCCTCTCCATCGTATCGACAGTCTGACGCTCCGGCTCGAGGGCTTATCGAGAGCGGAGGAAGATGCGGTGTTGGAATTGCGGCTCAGTCGAAGGGAATCGACCATTGGTCAGTGAGACCCGGGCGGCGAAAGCGGGAGAAGCGATTGTGACGACGCGCGCGGGATTGACTGTGAAGACCCGAATTGTTGATTCTCTCTCACCCTCGATGAATCACAATCGCCGATCGTGGGCGAGCGCCGGATGTCGATGATCGGTCTCGTCTCGATCTCTTGGGAGTGCTCTCCAATCCTGAGGTTCTGACCGGGAGCGCTGATCGTCGGTCGTCGATCAAACTTTCGGCGTGACCAGTCCCTTTTGATCTTGATACTTGCCCTGACGATCCTCGTAGGCGATTTCGCACACTTCGTCGCTCTCGATGAAGATGACCTGAGCGATGCCCTCTTCGGCGTAGATGCGGACTGGTAAATCGGCGGAGTTCGAAATCTCCAGCACCAGTCGCCCGCGCCAGGTCGGTTCCAGAGGCGTAGCATTGACGATGAGACCGGAGCGGGCGTAGGTACTCTTGCCGAAGCACAATCCGATGACGTTGCGGGGGATGTTGAACGTTTCCACGGTGACGCCCAGCGCGTAGGAGAGGGGTGGGAGCAGCCAGTATTGGGAGCCGTCTTCGGCGGTGCGAAGCGGGGATTCGATGAGGCTGGAGTTGTCGAAATTCTTGGGATCGATCTCGCGACCCTTGATGGGCGAGAAGACGTGAAAGCCGTCTTTGGCCAGACGGATGTCGTAGCCGTAACTGGAGAGTCCGGCGCTGATGATGCGACGATTATTGACCTGGCGAATGAGGCGCTCTTCAAATGGTTGAATCATTCCGTGTTCGAGCGCCATCTTACGAATCCACTTATCGGATTTCACCGGCATGGCCATGCGCCTCTTCGATCATGGTATTGAAGGAGGGCGAAGTCTAACACTCGATGCCCGAGACTTCAAGCGCTGGTCAGCATGGCGGTGGGCTCATCGCGAGGTGAGGCGTGCAGCGCCTATGAGGTCCGCGCCAGGGCTCTCGCTCCGGAGTCGAGAAGGACGGTGAGGAGGCCGCACTCGGCCGCGCTCATCTGTGGGTTATCAGGATGGCGAATGCTGAGCTGGCCAGGCTCCGAGCGCTTTACGCACATCCACGATCTGTCCGAGATGGTAAGCGTTGTGGTCGGCGACGAGCAGGATTTCGCGCAGGTAGGTGCGTCCTTCGCCGTGAGGGATCTCGGCGGTCAGGTCCACCTCGGGGTTGCGAACCAGGGCGATGATCTCATCGAGATCGGACTGGAACTGGGCGAGTGATCTTTCCCAGGCGTCATCGGGAAGGGAGTCCGGGTTCGCCGGCCAGTACCCGTCCGGGAAGGGTGGCGAGACCCACGAAGGATCGAGCGTGTAGCGCAGGATGTCTTCTTGCGCGATGCGCATATGTTCGAGGAGTTCCCATATGGAATGGAGGCCACCCGGTGGACGCCGGGTGCGCAACTCGGGTGGCAGGTGAGCGAACGCCTGTTCCGGCGTGAGGTGAGCGCTCCCACCGCGCAGTAACTCGACGAGGTTCTCTCTCAGAGCAGCGTCGTTCATCGTGATCCTCCTCTGTTGTTTTGATCCGGACGATTATAGTGAGTCTGGCCGGGTGTAGCCAGAGAGCCTCGGGTGAATTTCTGGATGATTTGTATGTGAATTTGATTTATAATGGGAGCGATGTGGAGTGTGACAGGGGGAATTTCAAGCGTGAGCGGTCTACCGGATCACCGGTTGATGTGAGGCGAACAGCAGTAGTGTGAGGTCTGTGGTGAGTTGTTACCGGCGGAGGTGCATTGTCTCACGCGGTGGGAAGGAGGCTACTGGAATGAGCGGGGGGAGGAGCATCGGGGTGGGCTCAGGGGATAGCGGTACGTGGCCGACTCGAGACTGAGAGTAAGTTGAAAGAGAGACGCTGGGGAGAGACTCTACATCGTGCGCATCGGGGGTCAGGAGCTGAGAGTAGGTTGAAGAAGTCACCCATAGCCTGGGGGCCACACGGCAAGGATGAGCCGGGATTCGTTGGGGGACGTAGCGCAAGCTGACAGCTTGCGCCACATTTTCAAAGGGGGTCTCGCGAAGGCGGTCTCCAGAGACGGCGGCATAAGGGCAGGCTTGGAGTTAAGGGTGTAGAGAACATTGAGGTTAGATGGAGAATGCGAGTCGGGATCGGCGAGGCGCGACCCGGTCGAAAAAATTTTGTCAGGTTGAATGGTTTTGCCAAAAAAATACGTCTATTTATATGTGGAGACAATATGCCAGTGAGCCGGGAGGAGAAGGAGATCTCCTCGACGGCGGCAGCTTGCCTGGATGTTCTCCAGCAGGGGGCGCGGAACCACGTGGATGCCAGGGATGGACAAAGTGGAATTCTCCGTGTCCGAATTTCTCTCTGGTGACACCGGATGAACCCCGAACGACCTATGAGCTGTGGACCGGAACCAGAGGGGGAGCTAAGGAGTGACCCGATGACCATGACAAAGGAGCCTATTTTCACCATCGGCTATGGTGCCCGTACACTTGATGAGTTCATCGCCATACTCAAGCACTATCAGATCGCTCTCCTCATCGATATCCGCTCGGCTCCCTATTCCCGCTACAAACCGGAATTCTCCAAGCTACCTTTAGAGAAAGCCTTACAACGCCAGGGTATCCGCTACATCTACATGGGGGATACCCTGGGCGGACAGCCCGACGATCAGGACTGCTATGTGAATGGCAAGGTGAGCTACGACCGAGTCAGGGAGAAGCCATTCTTTCAGCAAGGCATTAGCCGTATTCGCGTGGCCTTCGAGCGTCGAGAGCGCGCGGTGTTGATGTGCAGCGAAAGTAAGCCGGAAAACTGCCATCGCAGTAAGCTCATTGGTGTGGTTCTGGACGAACGGGGCATCCCGGTGGCTCATATTGATGAGAATGACGAGCTCGCAACGCAGGAGGAGATCATCCGCCGCCTGACGAGAGGGCAGTTGGAACTCTTTGGAGACTCACCCACCTTCACCTCCCGTAAGCGGTATGAGAAAGGGTAGGGAGTGACGGATTAGCGGATGGGTCATCGATGGGGACCGGGCCACTCCCAAGATCATCCGCGGATCGATTGGCATACGTGACCTCAGGTGAGGCGATGACGCGGAAAGTCACGACCATTGGAGTCTATGGCTTCGACGGAGATTCTTTCTACCGCGCCCTACAAGACGCTGGAGTCGATGTATTGATTGACATTCGGCAGCGCCGCGGCGTGCGGGGCGTTCGCCATGCCTTTGCCAACAGCCGGCGTCTTCAGACTCGCCTCGCCGAGCTAGGGATTCGCTATCTCTATCGCCGGGATCTGGCTCCCCCACCGTCTGTGCGGCAGCATCAAAAGCTAGCCGATAGAGCTAGCAAAACGATCAAGCGTCAACGGGCGGAGCTGGCGCCGGCCTTCATTGAGGCCTTTGAAAATGAGGTATTGGCGCACTTCGAGCCACAGACCCTGTTGGACGATCTGGGGCCTGGTGAGCAGGTGATCGCACTTCTCTGTGTCGAACGTGAGCCGGCCGCCTGCCATCGTTCGTTAGTTGCCGAGCGGTTGGCGCAGGCATTGAGCCTGGAAGTGGAGCATATCCTGCCCGATCCTGAAAGATGAGACCGGATCGGTCGCGGCAGGCCGCTTTTCACCAACTGTGATGCCCTTTCGAGCATGAAGAGCTGACACGACCATGCGGGTGCTGATTGTAGCCAAGACGAGGCAAGGCCGAGGGGCCTGTGTGGGAGGCATCACCTCGACTGGCCGCAGCGTGCGGTTGGTGGCCGCCGACAGGTTGACCAACGAGACGGCCGGCATGGAGTACCAGGTGGGCGAGGTCTGGGAGGTCGTTGGCGAGCCCGATCCGGCGGTGATTCCGCCCCACACGGAGAACATCATCGTTCGCCGCAAGCGCAAGCTCAAGATCGTGGACGACCCGGTGCCGATCATCGAGCGCCTGATGCCACCTCAACGAGGTGGCCCTGAAGTGCTCTACGACGGATTGGCTCAGATCGCGTCGAGCGGCGCGTTGTACATCGCCAAGCGAACTGGTGTCCCATCCTACAGTACCATGTTCTGGGTACCCGATCGCCCTTTGCGGCGTCTGACCAGCGGCAAGCGCATTCGCTATGCCTATCCTGGAGATCAGGGAGAGTGCTCCCTGGTTTTCGTGGGTTTTCAGGAGCCACTGGACTTCATCCCCGCAGGCACCCTGCTGCGGGTATCGTTGGCCCATTGGTGGCGACCCGAGGGCAAGCCGGAGATGGAGCAACGTTGCTATGTACAGCTTTCGGGCTGGTTCCGGCCTACGGACCAGCCGCCTGTATATCCTCGGGTAGAGACAATCGCCGTCGCCACCACGTCTGCTCCTGCTCCGCCGTCGATGGCTGAGGCAGTACTGCGCTCCGTGTTCGGCTACGATCGATTTCGGCCGCTACAAGGCCAGATCATCGAGAATGTGCTTCGAAGACGAGATACCCTGGTGGTGATGCCCACCGGGGGTGGCAAGTCCCTCTGCTATCAGATTCCGGCTTTGCTCTTTCCTGGGGTGACGGTGGTCGTCTCGCCGCTGATTTCCTTGATGCAGGATCAGGTCGCTCAGTTGCGTGAGTTGGGTGTATCGGCGGCATTTCTGAACAGCACGTTGGCCCACAATGAATATGTGCAGACGATGCATCAGGTCCGCCGGGAAGAGGTCAAGTTGCTGTATATGGCGCCGGAGACTCTGCTACGGCCGGAGATCCTCCTGATGCTGGAAGAGTGCCGGGTTGACTGCCTGGCCATCGATGAGGCTCACTGCATCTCCCAATGGGGGCATGACTTCCGTCCCGAATACCGGCGGCTGATGCCTGTGCGCAAGCGTTTCCCCGCCGCGGTGTGCATTGCGCTGACGGCCACTGCCACTCCCCGGGTGCGGGCTGATATCCAGCAGACTCTGGGCCTTAGCGAGGAAAACGAATTCGTCACCAGCTTCGACCGGCCCAACCTGTTCATCGAGGTGATGCCCAAAGAGAACGTGCTGGCTCAGACGCGGGAATTTGTGCTGGATCATCCCACCCAGTCAGGCATTGTCTACTGCGCCACTCGAGACCGGGTGGACGAACTGGCGGCCGATCTGCGCGCGCACGGCGTCAACGCGCTGCCCTACCACGCTGGCCTGGAGGCTGAGGCTCGCCAGCGCCATCAAGACCTGTTTATTAATGACGACGTGCCGGTGATGGTGGCCACGATCGCCTTCGGTATGGGCATTGACAAGCCGGACGTGCGCTTTGTGCTGCACGTGGATTTGCCCAAGAACATCGAGCATTACTATCAGCAGATCGGCCGGGCCGGGCGTGACGGTCTGCGGGCCGATTGCCTGCTCCTGTTCAGCCATGCTGATGTCCACACCATCCGTTACTTCATCCGTCAGGGCGCTGCGTCACAACGGCTGGGTCGGGAGCAGCGGCTACAGGCATTGGTGCGCTGGGCCGAGTCCCGAGAGTGTCGCCGCAAGGGCTTGTTGGCCTACTTCGGCGAGACCTACCAGGCCGATGCCTGCCAGATGTGCGATAACTGCACCGAGGGACAGGAGCAGACCCGGATGGATATCACTATCCCGGCCCAGAAGTTTCTCTCCTGTGTGATCCGCACCGGCCAGCGGTTCGGAGCCAGTCATATCATCGAGGTGCTGCGCGGCTCACGGACCAAGGGCGTGCTCAGCCGAGGTCATGACCAGCTCTCCTGTTACGGCATTGGTCGCGATTTGTTGCGAGAACAGTGGAAGCGCCTGGCCCGCCAGCTGGTTCAGCAGGGCCTGCTGGCGGAAGACGAGCATGGCGGCCTGCGCGTGACCGGAGAGGGTCGATCTGTGCTGCGCGGCCGAAAGGTGATGGGCACCTTGGCGCCGGACCGACGCCGGGCTGGCGCTTATCGGTCGGTCGAGGTCGATCCGGAGTATGACCAGGAGCTCTTTCAGCAACTGCGGACCAAACGTCGTGAGCTGGCAGAAGCAACCATGGTCCCGCCCTATGTGATCTTCTCCGACCGCTCGCTCCAGGAGATGGCGACCTACTTTCCGCAAAGCAGGGAGGCCTTCGGTCGCATTTATGGCGTGGGGCGGCGCAAGCTGGAACGCTACGCCGACGAGTTCCTGACCGTCATCCGTGGCTATTGTGTGCCTCGTCAGCTTGCCGAGCGACCCAAGGCCATCGTCCATATCGGCAGGAGTGACAGTCAAACTTGCTCACTCGCCGCGCAGCGTCCAGATCGGCGAGGCTTTTCGAGCCGGAGCGACGCTCAGCGAACTGGCTGCGGCCCATGACATCAAGCGCCAGACGGTGATCGCGCATTTGGCTCGGTTCGTCCAGAACAGCGACAGCCTGCCGGAGAAGCGGCTGCTGGCCGAGTCGTCGCTGGTGGCCGAGGTTCAGGAGCAGGTACTGGCTGCTTTTCAGAAGCACGGTGCCGAGCGGTTACGTCCTATCTTCGAGTTGTTTGAAGGCGAGATCAGCTATGAAGAGCTGCATTTGATGCGCGTCGTTCATTGGAATCGTCACAGACGGAGCCCAAGAGACATTCCGTAACGCGCTCGATGCCGGAATTCGTAAGCGCGGATACCCCCTGTGGGGGCCTGGGCGCTCTGCAGGAAGGAGGATCGATCACCGGGAGGAGCGCGCGAGTTCCATCGGGATTCTGGATCATGCGGATTGAGGTTACATTCTTTTCTGAGAGACCGATCATTTTGCCTTGGGACTACCTCGATTGGTTGCAGGGGATTTTCTATCGAGCGATGGAGCGAGGCATCCCTCAGTTGGCTCATCGGGTACATGATGAGGGATTCACGGGGGGCGGCAAGCGGTACAAGCTGTCTACCTTTTCGTTACTTTATCCGGAGCGATATCAGGTGGTATCTGGGGGATTGAGGGTTGAAGGAATCTTGCGCTGGTGGATCTCTTCGCCGCTCGGACGAGTGATTGAGGCCGTGGCTTTGGGGTTACTTAGTGAGCCGGAGATATGGCTTGGTCAGTATCGCGTGCAGGTGGGCGAAGTACGGGTGGTGCCGATACCACAGTTCACCAGTCCGATGACGCTAATAACCCTCTCGCCGATCTTCGTCTCTACGGGTGAGCGCGATGCAGCGGGTCGATTCCAGAAACGATTTCTTTCACCCGGGGAGCCGGATTTTGTTCGCGTGTTGAACGAGAATGCGCGACGTAAAGCGGAGGCCGTATGGGGGAGGGTTCCAGAAGGTGAGCTCCGGTTTGAATGGCTCGGTCGTCCGGAGTCGAAACTGATCACGGTGAATCACTTTCGGGTACGAGGGTGGATGATGTCGTTTCGCGTGAGCGGACCGAGGGAGTTGATTGAGATTGGGTATGAAGCGGGCTTCGGCGAGCGTAATGCCCAGGGATTCGGGATGGTGCGGATGGAGGGTGTCGACGGTGAATAACCCGGTAGTCCTCCGGATGGGTTGAGTGGTGCGACGGAGCGGGGATAGCTGGCTCGGCAAAAGTGAATGACAACAAGATCGGATGGATATTGGGTGTGCTTCTGCCTGGAGAATGGGGTGATGGAAGCGTGCTTACCTGACCAGATTGGGTACTTTTCAAGAGGTCGTGGATTGACACAACGCTGCTGGGTCAATTATCTGTAGAAGAGAAATTGAGCGAGTGGAGAGTTGCTTTGACTCAGGTTGCTGAGTTAGAGCTTAATTGATTTTGTTTGTAGGAGGAGCACTCGTGCGACTAAGACTCGTGCTGGAGAATAAAGCTGCTATTACTATTCCCTGGGATTATCGAACGGCGCTCACCGCGGCTGTTTATGAGACACTAGCAGCAGCAGATCCTGAGTATAGTCATTGGTTACATCGACAAGGATTCCAGCAACGCCAAGGCCATCGTACATTTCGCCTGTTCGTTTATTCAGATTTCATGCCAGTGCATTATGAGGTTGTTCCTAAGGGTTTAGCGAATGTCCAATGGCTTGGGTGGCACCTCAGCAGTCCGGACAAGCGGTTCGTAGAGAAGTTCATCGATGGGTTAAAACGAAAAGGGATGATGCTGAGTTTGTTCGGCAATTTCCTAGAGGTTCTAGATGTCGCAGTTGTAGATGTGCCGAGCATCTCAGGTAACTCTGGATTTCACACGATTTCACCTATTGTAGTCGCCAAGGGGAGCATGTCAAACAGCCGACATCCAGTTTATCTACGCCCAGATGATCCCGAATTTGTAGATGCACTGGAGAGAAACCTCATTGCCAAGTGGGAAGCCTTTCATCAAAAAGTCTGGAATGGGGGCGAATTCGGCATTCGAGTTTGGGCACCGAAATCTAAACTGGTGCCAGTTTTCAACATCTGTGTACGGGCTTGGCATCTAAGACTGCAAATGTGGGGATCTGACGAACTCATCTGCTTCGCGTACGATGCCGGGCTGGGCATCAAAAACAGCCAAGGATTTGGTATGATCGAACCGGGAGGATGAGCCATGATTGCGACGCTCATTCAAGTTGCCAAGGAGATGGCCCGTTATGAAGGGAAAAAGCGCAGTTGGGACCAGGAACGAGTTATCTTGCACCGCCTTTGCGAGAGCGCCATCAAGGGGAAAAACGTCCCAAAAGTGGCAGTGCTTGATGTGACGAATCGGAAGGTTCATCTTGAAGATTACAAGGATGATGAGAGATACAAGTATCTCTATGCCTTGTCCACCGGGAAGCATGCCATAGGTCCCTCGTGGTTCCTGGATTTTCGTAAAGCCGAAGATGGGAAACGGCACACGGGCGGTGCTAGGAGGCCGAAAAAAAGTCGCAAGGAGCTTATCCAAACGGGAATCAGAGAAATACGCGCTTCCGTGACAATCCAGGAAGAACGAGTGTGGGAGGACCTCGCCCTGCAATTGACTGAATTAACGAAAAATGAACTTTTTGTCCTCATGACCATTATGCAGGATGGGAAGATGCCAGGTGAGCGGGACAACTTCCGTGAAAGATTCATTCGCAAAAAGATCCTGGGTGAACGAAGAGCAGCATCAAAAGGCAATGGCCGCTGTGCAGCTTGCAGCAAGGAGACGAGCGTTAGCTCCATCATTCCTTTTCGCTTCTTCACTGTGGAAAAACTCGGCTTTAGTCCAATGGGGCATGAGGAACAGGTTTGGAAGTATGCTCCTCTTTGCGAAGAGTGTGCCAAATGGCTCTATGTAGCTGAGAGCTATCTTCAGGAAAATCTCAGCACCCGAGTCGCTGGCAAACCCACCTATCTTGTGCCTGATTTGGAACCAGAGGCAGCCAAGATCGAGGGGTCCTTCGTTCACTTCCTGTGGGAATGGCGCGAGCGCACAAAAGGTAAGACCGCGCCGGAGGGAGGATTTCCTAATGTCGAAGGCGAGCAACCTGATGCTTTGACCAATCTCTTTAAGGGACTCGTTGAAGAGTCAGAAGGGCAATTCAAGGCTCCATTTCGCTCGGCTTCGCTCATCTTCTACCAGCCGGGCCAGAAGTTCATGCTCCTGTACGCGATCTCTGAGATACTTCCCATCAACCTGAGAAAGGCAAAACAACGGTTAGCAGGATTGCGCAAGCTCTTGCGAGAAAACGTCCTCGGCGAGGGCGGGGCTATGCTCGCGCCGCGATTGCAAGCGGATTTCGAGTTTGTAGGACGGGCATGGAAGTGGCCGCGCCGGGGACAGAGCGACTCACAGGGCACATTGAAATTCACCCCAATGCATCTTGTCGAAACCATCTTGACAGATCAACGCCTGCCGCAGCGAGAGTTCTGGCAGGATACTGATAGCCTCTTGCGAGCTACATATCAGGAAACTATTGGCAGCAAAGATCAAAAGCAGTCCGTGCAAAGCGCCCTCGCCGACCGTGCGAGACTCATTTGGGCAATATGGGCGCTGGCTTATCGTTCTAAAGAAATTGAAGGAGGTGCGAATATGACGACACAAACAATGGCGCAAGCCACCAGTCCTGGCGTGGACGAGGAATTCTGGGAGAGCTTCTTCCAGCCGAGGATGCTGCTCGATTCGGCCTCGAAACGCGCGGTATTTCTCGTCGGCGTCCTCTTCGGCAGGGTGGAAAGCAGGCAGCGAAGCGAGCGACAAAGCAAAGCGGGCGAGATGCCGATCATCAGCCGCTTGCGAGGACTCGCGTTGTCGCAGACTGAGATGATGATGAAACTCCTGCCGGAATTGATGCTGAAACTTCGTCAGTTGGACAGCAATACGCGAGTGATCCAGGCGATTCAACAGGCCGCAGCCCATTATGCTTCTCAAAATGGGAAGCTTTCAGACGAAGAGGCGCGATTCTGTTTTTGTCTGGGTTGGGCGCTTTCGTGGACGACGGTAGAAGCGGTCCGTGAGGCATTAGGAGTACCGCCGAGCGAGGAGGAAGTTCAAGGAGGACTCTCCGGGGAAGAGAGGTGAGGAGAAATTCTAAACAAATTTGGAGGTGCGCTATGGAACAGGCAACAACCCAATCAATGAGCGAGAGAATTTATCCATATCGATCGGAGATCCTTTTCCTTTATGATGTCTTTCGTTGTAACCCCAACGGCGATCCATTCGAGAACCGCCCAAGACAGGATCCCGAAACGGGGCGAATTGATGTCACGGACGTGCGCCTGAAGCGCACTATCCGTGATTACATATCGCGCTACAGACATCGCCATCCGGATGATGGTTTGGAGGTCTTCGTTCGCGTCGCTGACGAGAGGGCCTTGACTGCCGAGCGACGATATGAGGAGATCTTTGGACAGCTGCCCGAAACGGGAGACGAAATGGAGACGCGTAACCGGCTCATTCAGAGATGTATAGATGTGCGGATGTTCGGTGGACTCGTGCCCATCACGAAGAAGAAGCTTGCAAGGAGCAAGAAAGAAAAGTCAGAGGCCCAGCCAAAGGGCGATAAGGAGACTGAAGGTGGAGGCGTACAATTGACAGGAGCAGTACAGTTTAATCCTGGACAAAGTCTACACGCTACCGAAGTGCTCGAAATCGCAGGCACGGGTGGGTTCGCCTCCTCAGAGAGAGCTCGCCAAAAAACGTTCCGCCGGGAGTTCATCGTTCCTTATGCCCTCATCGGCTTCTACGGCGTGATCAACGAGAACCTGGCGGGAGAGACCGGACTGACTGAAAAGGATGTGGAGCTCCTTATGGAGGCACTGTGGCATGGCACGATGGCGCTACATTCTCGCTCTAAGGCGTTTCATCATCCACGGCTACTCTTGCGTTTTGACTTCCAAAACGAAACTCAGTGTGGTTACTTCTTGGATCGGGTGGAGTTAGATCATAAGGTGGGAGACGAACGTCGCATCCGTTCGCCGAGAGATTATACGGTGAAACTGGACGGAGTGCTCCAGGTTGTTGAGCCGCGCAAAGCGGACTTGGCGAGAGTGGAATGCTGGATAGACGCTGGGTTGAACTTGTCGCCGGAAGATCTGAAGGGGAAATTAGCCGATCTCCTCGGTAGTAAAAGAGAAGCGTTGACCATTAAAGCATTCTGACAAGGAGGGACATCTTGGCTAACGAGATACCGGTGTGCCTCTTCGAGATTCGGGGTCAATTCGCTCACTGGCGTAAGTGGTTCACGACCACCTCAGCCCTCACCTATAGCTTCCCTCCGCGGACGGCGGTTATTGGGATGATCGGTGCTATTCTAGGCATTCCGCGAGGAGATGTGGCTGAGGCTTTCAAAATAAGTACCACACGCATTGCTGTGTGTCCACTGAATCCGATTGTGAAAGATCGCTTGCCTGAGAAGTGGCGTCAGAGTCCTCCACGGATCGCCAGAGGGAAATTCGACGCGGCCAAGATGGGCGAATCTTTCCAGGAGAACCTGGAGGTCATTCGCCGACCTCGATATCGAATCGTCTTCTGGCACAGCAATCAAAAGTTGATGAGGAAGTTGGCAGAGCGGTTGAAGGAAAAGCGCTGGGTCTATCCGCCGTGTATGGGGATCATGGGTTTTCTGGCTGATGTGAAATGGGAAGGCGAGGGTCTCGTGGAGGAAGTTGCAGTCAATCAGGCTGAAATCCACACCGTTCTCCCGCTCACGGAGGAGATGGCGCAGAAGATCGATCTTTCTGGTTCACGAGCATATCTCCGAGAGGAGCGCATCCCTAACGAAGTCTTCTCTGACCGGACGTTTCATCATCTGTATCTTGCATATGTGTCGCGTGACACAATCCCTCTTCGGGTGCGAACCACAGAAGGCAGAATCCCAATCTTCATGCTCAGGCGGGGACAACTACGAGGTATGTTTTTTGAGCGATGCGCGAGATGACATTCAGAATACGGCTAGCACCTCGATCTCATAGCTGAGGGGATAAAGTGAAGACGCTGGATGGAAACGGGAAAGAAGCGACACTTGTTCGCCTGTTGCTCGGCGACGTGGATGCGATCAAGACGTTCGTATACGAGACGAACGCTTTGCCGGAGATTCGTGGTGGGAGCGAAATCTTACTGGAATTGGAAGGCGAAGTAAAGCAGCTTATCCAGCAACGGTATGGCGCCAATAACCTGATCTACTGCGGTGGAGGAAGCTTTCTCGCAATTGTGCCTGATGGCGACGCAGATGCCTTAAAGCGGGAGATTGAACGACTTTACCTTAAGCGCACGAAAACCGCGACTATCACCGTTGTGACTTCGGAACCAGTTGACCGAGCCAATCTGGAACGGGGCATCTCACCGCATGATGGGCAAACCACCCGTCAGCTGCAAGGACGTGGTGTCGCCCAGGATCTGATCTTCAGTCATTTTGAAGCGATTGTGGTCGAGCGGATGAAGCGAAAGAACTTCGGCGAGTTCGTGGCCCGACTTACGGGGAAGCTCCAGGAAGCCAAGCGGCGAAAAGAGTATACTCCCTTCCATGAGACCCTGTCTATTCATCAGCGATGCCAGTCCTGTGGGAAACGAGCTGCTGAGTCGTGGGATGACGTGCGAGAAGAATGGCTCTGTGGCGTATGCTTAAAGAAGCGCCGAAAAGGTCGGGAGGAGAAGCGAGATGTTCTGGGGAGATTCCGCATGTGGGCCCAGCAGAAAAAAGGTGCGGAAATTGTCGGCAAAGCGCCGGGGGATTTGGATACCATGGCAGCCAGAGAAGGAAGAATTGCCCTGCTCTATGCCGATGGGAACAATATGGGTGATCTCTTGCAGCGAGCGGAATCCCCGGAGTTATACCGCCACATTTCCAAGGCGCTGACTGTTGCGACTGAGGAAGCCCTTTTTGAAGCCATCTGGAGTACGTTCGGTCAAGAGCGTCTCACCGATGCGGGGACGCCATTGCCATTTGAAATCATCGCCCTTGGCGGAGATGACGTGGTCGTTATTGTCCCAGCGAGTGCTGGCTGGACGCTAGCAGTGAGTATGTTAAGGAAATTCGAATGTCATCCTAAGATAAAAAGTCTTCTGGGTGAAATCCGCGACGAGGGGCGCGAGATCCATTTGAATATGTCTGCCGGACTGGCAATCGCCGACGTGAAGTATCCTATGAGATTTCTCTTCGACTTGACAGAAGGGCTTCTCAAAGAAGCGAAACGGCTGGCGCGAGAGAAACAAACGGGAACGCTCTGTCATCTGTGGCTACGAGCGCCGACCGTCTCGGAGGACGCCAAAGAGTTATTGGACGACCTATACATGCGTAATCGGGATCGAACTAAGCGCTGTTTGACAGCTCGCCCTTACATGGTGAACCAAGCCAGAGAACTGTTGCATCTTGCGCGGGATCTCCTGGCAATCCCTGCCTCTCAACGTCGGGCATTGGCGGAAGCTACTGAGATAGGAGTGCATGTGTCGCTCAACTATGCATTGTATCAGACTACATCTATGGGGAGCGAGGAAAAGAAGCAAACCTTGCGAGATGCCTTCCGCAAGTTAGGGCTACTTCTAGACGCAGGCTCACTGAACGCCAATGGCTTCTGGTTCTGGCGAAGAAAAAACGGCATATGGCAGACGGCGCTTCTAGATGTGTTAGAGCTGATAGAACTGGGAGCGCATAAGTATCCTATTACGGAGGTGGAACATGACTAGTCGACTTGCAGTTGATTTTCGGTTCTGTCTGGTCTCAGGCGTACATGTCACCGGGGAACGGGCAGAGCTTTGGACTGACAAGGCCCTGGTGCTAGATTGGCGCGAGGTCAGGCATCCTGTCGTGCCAGCGACCACACTGAAAGGGTGGCTGCGCGACGGGGCTGAACGGGCGCTACGGAGCCTGGGCGTGCAGGTTTGTGATGCATCTAGCGCTTCTACCATCTGCGGTCGATGCTCGGTATGTGAGGCTTTTGGGCATCCTGGAAGAAAATCACCTTTGCGCTTTCGCGATGCAAGGCTTTCCGATGCTCTCCGGGATATGAAAATGAGCGCCTCCTTGAGCCGGCATCGCAAAACAGCTTACGAGGAGCGACTCTTTTCCACTGAGGTAGCCTGGGCTCCGGTGCTAGAGGGCACTATCGATGGTATTTTCTCCTCGCCAGACAAAGCGCTACGAGCGGCAGCTCTCCTTTGGCTTGGAGCAAAAATGGGGTTTGCGATCGGAGCAGCGCGCTCGCGGGGTCTGGGGTGGCTGGGATTAGAATCCTTCCAGACAAAGGTGGATAATGAGAAGCGGAAAGAAGCCGAACTCGCTCAGCAGATACAAGAAATGACTCGGGAAGTCAGAGGGATGAGTATATGATCGAACATTTTTTGGCTTTGACTCCGGTTGAAGCCATCCAAACCGGCGAGATCAAGCCGAAAGGAGATTATTTGGGTACGCGGGGGTACATCCCCGGTAGTGTGCTTCGAGGCGCGCTCGCCGAATGGCTCAAAGCACAGGATAAAGCTAGTCAAATTCTCCCCATAGTGCAGCAGATCCGATTTGGCAACCTTTTCCCTTCGGTATCCGAGGCCGTTTGGACCCTACCGTTCCCCATGACGGCGATGGAATGCAAGCTCCATAGTGGCTTCCGAGAAGTTCCCCTCGGAGATGCTAGGAATGCCGGACATGGCATTCGGGATAGCCTTCTTATTGCCCTTGCGTATGCTGAGCTGGAGCGGTCAGGGGCTCGCTTCCCTGTGCCGAGGCTTCTTCGCTGTACTTTTCGGGACAAGGATGGGAAACCCTGTGGTGGGCGGATGGAGCGTGTGGGTGGATTTTACGCCAAGCTTCCAGAAGGGTGGAAAAAGGTATCCATCCCTCGAGCTGTACAGACCAAAGTGGCACTCAGCCGCTACCGTCGAGCGAGTCAAGAGCAGATGCTTTATCGCGTGGTCGCCTTGCGTCCTCAAGGGGTATTCGTGGGACGCGTTTGGACGGATGATCCGGATATTCTAGATGTTCTCCGAGAGGCGGTGCAAAATATGGGCGTTGGCGCGCTCACCACGCGAGGATTCGGCACAGCCAGCTTGAGAGAGAGCGATGTTCGTTTTCCAACGATTGATAAACGACTCAGAACCTTCAATGAGAAGCTCCGGGAAGTCTGGCACGATCTGGCTGAATTGACAAAACAGGTAGGAAGTTCCGTTTCAGATGAGCCTGAGAAGACATACTTCAGCGTGGACCTTCTGTCACCCGCAATTTTCACAGATCCTTCTGGAATCCCTACACTGAAACTGCGATTACAACTCAACGGCACCTGTCTGGAACCCGTCTGGTGGGCAACACAACCTGTCTTCGTAGGAGGCTTCTCTACGGCATGGGGAATGCCAAAGCCCACCGCCCTCGGCGCAGCGATGGGTAGCGTGTACGTGTTTCGTATCGAACAAACAGAGAATGAGATCATTCCTGCGCTGAAGAACATTGAAACTCAAGGTGTTGGTCGGCGGTCAGACGAGGGGCTTGGTGAAATACTCATCTGTCATCCGTTCCATGAGGAGGTGATGCTGGTATAATGCTCGAAACAAAATTGTTCCTTGCAATAGAAAAAGAGCTGGACCAAATCGTCCAACTAGCGGAAAAGTGTATTACGGAGACGAATGCGGCGTCCACTAACATGGAGGAGGCCCAGTTCAGGAACTTTCAAAATCTGGCAGCGGCGACGGATTCAGTGCTGGTATTGGAAAACTTTATTGCCTACCAGATAGGGCGGAAAAAGGTGGATGCCAGTGTCGGACGCCGAATATTACAAGACATGGAGAGCTTGGACCAAAAGGCGCGAGAAATTTGTCGACAGCAGCCAGAGGAAATCCTCCGGAGATTGAGAATGGAGCTCGTTCGGCTGTATCTGGGCTTTCTCGTACGCAAATTCATAGCAGAGAGGAAAAGTTGATATGTCCATAATGCGCTCGCGCGTGAGTATGTGGCCATTGACTTCGCCAAAGATCCTGGCCGCGCTCAAGAGGGCACCAGAAGTGCATTGCCTCTTTCAGGCGGAGGTAAGCGCATGGCTGCAACAGCACAAAGGTCGCAATAGGGAGGCATCACCATGACAAATTTTTTCCGCTTCGAGAACCAAACGATCATCAATGCCACGTTGGTGATGCGAACAGCGTTGTCGGTTGGGAGCCGCGCTTCACTCTTGCCAGCAGGCTCCGATCTACCGGTCATGAAGACGCCCGAGGGCATCCCCTATATCCCTGGTTCTTCGCTCAAGGGAGTAGTGCGCACATATACAGAGCGGCTGCTGCGAACGCTGGATGAACTGGGGAAAAAATATCAAAACCAGCGCCTCTGGGCATGCGACCCGCTCAGCGAAAGAGAACGTTGCGTGATGGGAACATGCTGTGAACGTTGCGAAGATTGCACGGGAAATTGCTGCCCGGGATGTGATAGATGCAAATCCTGCATGGTCAAGCGTCATAAGCGCGACAGCGCGCTGGATGATGCAGCATTCGCGATAGAACTGTGGTCACACTCCTGTACGGCGTGCCGGCTCTTTGGTTCACCTTGGCTGGCGTCGCGCGTGGCGTTCCAGGATGCGATGCTCGAGAACCGGGATGAGCTTCTACGCTTGACCGAGGTGCGTGACGGCGTGGGCATTGACCGCGACCTCGGGGCGGCGAAAACCGGCATCAAGTACGACTTTGAAACCGTGCCAGCAGGAGCCTCCTTCGGCATTCGCATCATCGTGGAAAATACTGAGGACTGGGAAGTAGGATTACTTCTCTTGGCACTCAGGGCCATTCAAGAAGATACCTTACCGCTTGGTGGTAAAACGACTCGAGGGTTGGGTTGGGGTGCTCTGAAAAATCTGGCGATCCGCTGTGTGGATAAAGCTAATCTTCTAGGATATCTCGCGGGCACTACACAGCCTCGAACAGTCACCCCAGAGGAGCTGCTCCGAACCTTGACATCGGCCCTGAAATGAGGAGGAACAGCTATGCATAAGCGGCTGTGGAACGTTTCCAAACTGGAATTTAAACTTGTACCCAGGGGACCTCTCCTCATCAAGTCGGGCGCGCTCTCGCCGAATCCCTCACTCCCGGATATGCAGTTTGTGCGTACGATGACGGTTCAAGGGGAGATGGTCTTTATTCCCGGTTCTTCTCTCAAGGGTGTTTTCCGCAGCTTCACCGAGAAGGTACTTCGCACGGCAAACGCTTCCTGGGCATGCGACCCTTTTGCGGAAGACGCCTGTGGACACAGGCTCAGCGAGTTTGATGATACAGCGCGCATCTATCGGGAATCCTGCTATGCCTGCAAACTTTACGGGCACACGCGGTTGCGTGGTCGACTCGTCTGCACAGACGCATATCCCGAGGACGAAGTAAAGACTGAGATTCGTTATGGGGTAGCGATCTCTCGCTTGACCCATGCTGTTTCTGTAGGGCCTTTTGACATGGAAGTGTTGGTGGAAGGTAGTTTCACTGGATCATTCGTGTTGGAAAACTTTGAAGTCTGGCAACTGGGACTTTTAGCACTGACGTTCCAGGCGATCAACGACGGGCTCGTAAAAATCGGCTTTGGGAAGAACCGCGGCTTTGGCGAGGTTTCTCTTACGCCGACGCGCATTATCATAGAAATGGCCAAGCGGTCGGATATCCCAAAGGGTGAGATCTGGGGCGTGGGCAAGTATGTGTCAGTGGAGGAGCGTGAGCGCTATGGACTTAAAGCCAATGATCTGCTCACTGGTCTCCCAAAAGTGCAGGAGGAAAACTTGGCTATTTTCGTTCGTCGCCAATACACGGGTGATCACTGGCGGATAATTGCCGAGAAAGCCACGGCCAGTCTTTCCCTGCTGGAGGTGCGGACATGAAAGAAGGCTTCGTATACGGTGGCGTTCTTTGCCTCTCTACTCTTCAGAAGTTGTGCAAAAAGCTAGGGCTCCGAGTACAACTCTCCTGGAGCCTCACACTGCTGGACTTTTTCGAAGAATTCCGGGATGCCGGAACAGCTTTCGATGTAACTTGTGAACTCCGCTGGCACCGACTGGACGAAGAGAGATTTGAAGTCCTGGTGCTCAGTGACCAGCCTATCGAAGATCTACCATTGCAGATCCTGCCTGGGCAATGGCAGATCGAAGAGTACATGACCCAGCTTATAGACCTTACATCGCCTCAGTTTTCTGCACAATTTGAAACCTATCCTGAAGTGAGCACTTCAAATGCCCGGTTGCGCTGTCGGGCATTTTATCGGGATGGCGTGGTGATATTCGTCAGCCCACGGGAGATATTGCCGTATGAAACCGCGGAATCCGAATGCTGAACCAAAACCCTTCATATGGATACACATTCCCAGGGAAGCACCTCAGCGAAGTGCTCCTGCAACTCATGAGCGCTTCACAGGTTTGACCGGCAAGCTGGGGCTTTCGTTCACGGTGGTCTCGGAGTATTTGTTCATCGGCTCCGGTTCGTATGAGTTTGATCCGAAAGCTCGGGGCGATCGACCTGACGTGTGGTATACCTTTTATCGAAGAAACGAGCAGATTTGCGTCCCGGGGACGAGCCTCAAAGGTGCCATTCGTGCTATCGTGGAGGCGATCTCTAATTCGTGCATATCACAGTATCGCCGTCGCAGGGATGAGCGAGTTTCCCCTTACCACAAACCATGTCAGAGTATGAAGAAGCTCTGCCCAGCTTGTCGATTGTTTGGTACCACGGGATTTCGCGGGAGAGTTCATTTCGCGGATGCCTTGCCCGCAGCCGAGGCTGGGCCCACTGTGGTTAAGATCAGCGAGCTTTGGGAGCCTAGGATTTCCAGAGGCCGCAAGTTTTATGAGGTGAAGCAGGTGCCTGAATTACCTGACTCACGCCCTCAGCGCAACTGTCGCTTCGTGGAGGCCATGCCAAAAGAGACGCGGTTCTGCACAACATTGCATTTTGAAAACCTCATCCAGGCGGAGCTCGGATTGCTTTTTCATGCGCTCGGCTGGCAAGTGACAGAGGGTGATTTTGATCCCCATGCGTTCACACCGAAACTTGGTGGCGCTAAACCTCGCTGTTTTGGTGCCGTGGAGTTCAACCCACTTCAGCTCATGCTATGGAAGAAATCTCAATCGGGGCTCCTGCAGGCAGAGAATTTGGGGCAAGATCCTATGAAGAATCTTCTGACTCGCTGTCTAGAAGAGGCTCGAAAAACACGCATACTGCATGAGCCTTCCTGGCAACAGCTTATAAAAGGTATGCAGAAACAAAGTCGGTCTTGTCCAAGGGAGTTGTACTGATGACAACGGATAAAAAAGTAAAACTCGCAAGGAAGATCGGAGGCCAACTCACGGGAATTACCCCATCAGAATGGAGCAAGTGGAGTTTGTATGCTACGCACTTTGGACTCTCAAGGGCTATTCAATTTGCTCGAACAATGAAAAATTCTCCATCTTTAAGGCCGGGGCCAAAGCAGTCGTATCGAACAATTGCTGGGGTTATGAGGCGTTTCCAAAAAGAATTGGAAAGACTTTCCCAGTCAGATCTCGCTGAGGTACTTGGCTATATACGACAAGCCCTTTTTGCCCGGAGAGGTTGAGGCTGGGAATTCAAGCATGAAATTATGGTGTCAGCCATTGTGGATAGCATGATACTCATGCACTACGACAATGGTCATGACCAGGCGATCGATTGGTGGGAGCGGAGTGTTGAAGACGGCTGGCGATTTTACGTTTCGATCATCTCACTAATGGAAAGATTTAAGGGCATTGCTGGAATGTACGGCTCACGAGACGAGGTTCTACAAGGCTTCCGGGAGCGTCTGTACACGATGAAACGAGAAAAGAAAATCATTCGTGTTTTGCCAATCACTCGGAGAATCAGTGATCATGCCAGGAAATTGATGGTTGAGTATTGCCGGAGAAAGACTCCTTCGTCGAACCGGGGTCGAATGGAAGCTTTAATCTGCGACATGCTCATCGCTGCAACAGCCTTGGAGCAGGACCTTCCATTGTTTACATTTAATAGCGGGGATTTCGATTGGATCAGTGAGTTAGCTCTGAAAAGGCCGGATTATGAAATTGTTTGGGGAGGAGATGTGTGAAGAAGATCCTTCTCGCCACACTGGGTGAAGCGCCCGCCATTGTCACCGAAGCCATTGACCGACTTGGGGACGATGGAATCCACATAGATTATGTTGTTCTGCTCACAACCAGCGATACCTATGCTCAGAGTGCATTAAAGCTTCTCTATGATCATCTGCCTTCGCATTATCACAATCAAGTAGTTCTTTTTGACGCTCGTATCCTGGAAGCTTTTTACGACGTAGATTCCGACCGAGCTGCTCTCGGGTTCATGCAACAGGCTTGCGCCGCTCTACGGGATTACCGAAAAAAGGGTTGGGAAATCTACGCCTGTCTTGCTGGTGGACGAAAAGCGATGTCGGCGCTTTTGGCATTGGCCGTCCAGTTTTACGGTGCACAACGGCTTTTCCACGTGCTCGTTGATGATCCAGTTCTGGAGGAAGAAGGGCATATCCTCAAGCTTAGAAATATGAGTGCTGGAGAGCAAAACCGGGTTCTCCATCCTCCTGTAGGACAGATCAAGCTGGTGAACCTCCCCTTCGTTGGACTTTTCCCGCTCCTTGGGGAGATTGTTTCTGGACTAAAAGAACGAGCAGTTTCGCAGGAAGTACGCGTGCTGCTGGAACAGAACAGTCTTCTCGCTCAGGAAGGCATTACCGAACTTGGGCAGATGGTGCTGCGAGTATTAGAAAGTGTGGAGACTCTTCCCGAACCCAGAGCGGGTGATTGTGAAATCAAACTGGCGAAGAGGGAACCCAAAGAAGAAAAAAACACCCAAGCATGGGCCGAGCGCATTGCCAATCGCTTCCTTTTTGTGGAGTGTGTTGAAGACATCGGCTGGCGAGAAGGACAGCCCAAGGTGAAGGCCGAGCCACCAAATATATTGATCGTTTTTCTTCCCGGACGCCGTGTGGCGGGGATAGGTTTCCGTCTGATCACCACAACCCGAACTGAAGGCCAGTTGGAGCGAGTCCGTCAAGAAGTAGAGCGATGGATTGAAAGGGAGGTGTGATGAGGAGTGTCCTATTGACTTTCCTAGGCCCCGGACGATATGAAACTATCACCTACACTTGGCAGGATAAATCCTACACAACACATCTTCTTCCTGAAGCTGCTTGGCGGTCGCACACGCCCTGCATGGAAAAGCTCGAAGATTGCTCTATGACTCGCCGACGACAGGCGAAGTACTTATCTTTGATCACACAGCAAAATAAGAAGAGAGCAGGAGAGCTCACCCAATGCGAGAGTTGATTTCCCATCCCCCTGATGCATCTGGATGCCCCATTCGCCTCTACGATCATCTCTCTGAGGTGGGCCATCGGGCGGCGAAGTTATTACTACGCCTGAAATCCCATTTGAAGCTGGCTATTCCCTGCGAAGAGATTGTCCGGGCTGCTTTCATCGTCGGGAGCACGCATGATTTTGGCAAGGCAAAACGTCAGTTTCAGCAATATATTTGGGGCGGGAAAGGAAGAGATAAAGAGCACGCCGCTATTTCTTCAATTTTCGCTTTCATCGTTGCCTTGAAGGTATTCGGCCAGAAGCCACAACCGGCGCGCTTACTTCCTTTCATTTGTGCATATGCCGTTAGCCGTCATCACGGATTGCTATGCAATCTGGAGGAAGCTTTCGAAGAAGCGACCATCGAATATCAGATCGCCATTGCCCAAAATAACATAGATGAACGCTTGTGGGATTTCGAGTTCAGATGTGAGCCCTTAGGTCTCACCATCCGCTTCTCCGATTACCGAGAACAATTCGAAACCATTACGGCAGATCAGATAATGAAGTGCTTCCGAAAGTTCGGCGACCTGCTCAGGCAAAAAGCTGATGAAAGCGATGCTTCCGAAAGTTGGCTTGTCGATCTTTATTTTGCCCTTTTGCTCATCGTCTCTACGCTGACCGAAGCCGATGTCGCCTGCGTCATTTCGGCACCTGAGCCGAGACCAGCGCAATCACTTGATCCTGAACGAGTTCACAAATATGCGTTCGCTCAACCCGCGGCGAGTCCCTCGTTTCAGCGACTCCGCGAACTTGCCTGGGAGGAGATTCAAAAGCACATCGAGACCTCGAACGCGTCGGCTCTCCGCTTGACGCTCCCGACGGGGCTGGGCAAGACGCTAATGGGTCTCTACCTCGCTGGAGAGGTGCAGCAGCGACGAGGAGGACCAAATCCCGTCATCTATTCACTCCCATATCTCTCGATCATTGAGCAGACCACCGATGTAGCCCGTCGAACGTTTCCTGAAGGCGAGAGTAACGTGTCTGTGATGCAACATCATAGCTTGAGCTTTCCCGATGAACGGAACGAAGGGATTTTTAACTTCGAGAGAGCGCGGTTTGCTTTGGAAGACTGGGATGCCGATCTGGTGATCACGACATTCGATCAACTCTTTTATTCGTTTCTATCCTCAGATCGTGGTTTTATCCGGCGATTCTTTCGCTTGCCAGGAGCCACGCTTCTTCTGGATGAAGTGCAGACGATTCCTGCTCGTCTGATCCCGGCTGTGGAAACATTTCTTCAGAAACTTCGTCAAAAACTCGATATCGGAATCATCTATATGACAGCCACCCATCCACCTTTCCTCCAGACGATCTCCAGCCCCGTCTGCGATGAGAGAATGTATTTTCAGTCGCTTAATCGAACATGCCTCCATCTCGAATTAGATCCTATGCCGTTCAGCGATTACATCTCTCAACTTGGTGATTGGCTGCTTCAGCGGAAAAATAGAAAGATTTTACTCGTGGCTAACACGATTCGGAGTGCAAAGGAACTATTCGCTTATCTCAGAAGGCTTGAGCAAGACGAGCCTGATTTTCAGGAACTTCGACTCTTTCATCTATCCGGGAGTGTAGTTCCTGTAGAACGGCTTGAGCGTATTCGACAAATTCGCGCACTTCTGCAAGAGAATCCGGAAGCGTGGGTTGTCGTCGCCTCTACGCAGTGCGTGGAGGCAGGAGTTGATCTGGACATGGATGAAGCGGTTCGGGATTTTGCTCCATGGGATTCGCTCCTGCAAATTTGTGGGCGTGTGAATCGATTCAAGAGGAGATCGCGCGCCAATGTCTGGATCCATCGCTGGGTGGATGATGATATGGATCAAATGCGAGAGTTCCATAGCTACATCTACGATTCAGTCTTCACTGATGCCACTTTATCTGTCCTCGCAAATCGTGGTGAGATTGACGAAGAGGAGTACTGGGAGATCCAGCGAAAGTATGTGCAAGAGTTAGAGCGACGGCTGTCGAGTGAGGAATCGAGGGAGCTTCTCCGATCGGCGCTCGCCTGGAGGTTTGACGAGCTTAATTTTCAAAAACTCTTTCGCGGAAAAGAAACGGCTTGGAAAATTTCAGTGTTCTGTGTTGCCGATGATACAGCCGAGTACCTCAAGGAGATAGCGATTGAACTGTGGTCGAGCAAACAACCTCAGCGGGCACTCGAACTTTTGACGGCGCTTTGCAATTCACCTGCTCTTTTTCGACCGCTGAACGATTTTCTACGCATTGAACCGTCGGTCGTAAAACAGTATGCCCAGAGTTTGCGAGATGCTTCCCGGCGTCAATTGCGATTTGCAGTGGGCAAGCTGCTCCAACCGATGTTCCAGGCTTATACGATTTCTCTTCCAGTTCGAAGGCTGGAGGAATTGCCCTTTGGTCATATTGCGGAGGGGTTCCCATACCTATCACGCGATATATATCAGGCCCTGAATAACAATATAGAAGAGGCGCAAGGGATTGCATACCTTGATTGCATCATTTAGAACGCTGATCGTCATGACCGACGAAGAATTTGCTCAACTCAAGACGAACGGTGTCAAGGTCAATTATTACGCCGTCTGTCCGCGCAAGCTCTGGTTCTATAGTCATGATATTCGTATGGAACGCGAGAGCGATCGCGTCTCACTTGGCCGACTTCTCCATGAGCGAGCTTATCGGGATAAGCCACGTCGGGAATTGCTCATCGATAATCTCATCAAGATCGACTTGCTCGAAAGCGAAGGCAAGGTGCTCGAAGTCAAATACTCCCGGCGCATGAAAGAGGCTGCTCGCCTTCAGGTCCTCTATTACCTCTACTACTTAAAGCGCCAAGGCGTGACTGGCTTGACCGGCGAATTACGTTTCCCCAAAGAACGACGGCGCCAGTCCGTGACTTTGACCGAGGAGGCCGAACGGGAAGTCGAAGCTGCTTTGCGGGAGATTCGACGGATTGAGCAGCTGCCGGCTCCTCCTCACGTCGAATTCATGCCTATTTGCCGTCGGTGCGCTTACATTGAGCTGTGCTGGGGATGACGGTGTCGAGTTCCCTTCAGAATAAATGGACATCGCGCCACGAGAGGCACAGCAAATATAATGGATTTCTTCAAGTCGCCCTCTGCAGGCCGGCGGGCGAATCTAGTTGATGGTATGGCAACTCGATGATTTTGTGTCCCTGAAACTGGGAGTGATCGCTCTCCATGGCGAGTCACTCGATTCAGCAATGAGGTGAGAAGAAATGAGATCATACTACATTTTCCAGAATGGGCGACTCCGTCGCAAAGGCAACACTCTCTATCTCGAAAGCGAATCTGCATCATCTGCGCCCGAGGTCGATGAGATCGATCGGCCTATTGGTCTTTCGGATAACGCGGAGCGGCTTGAACTTGACGAACCGGATCAACAGATGATGACCCCTCCTGTCACCGAGGGTCAGGATGAGGAGAATGAGACTGAGTTATCTCCTTCTCAAGCGGGTGTACATACCCAGGATGGGGCTCCTGTTCCTCGATCATCAACTCCTCCACGCCGGCGCGCCATACCGATCGAAGATGTCGAAGAGATCCTTTTGTTTGGCGAGATCACGATGAATACAAAGCTATTGAATTTTCTGGCCCAGAAGAGCGTTCCGGTCCATGTCTTCAATTACTTCGGTTTCTATAGTGGCACCTACTATCCGCGCGAGACCAATGTCTCAGGCCATCTTTTGCTCAAGCAGGTTGAACACTACACTGACACCGCTAAGCGCCTCATCCTTGCCAAAGAGATCGTGCGCGGAGCGTATCACAATTTGCATCGTAATTTGCTTTATTATCGCAATCGTGGCAAAGCGGTACAGGCTGCCGTGGACGCCCTGGAGCGAGAATCGGTGCAGATCGAGCGTGCCGATTCCATTTCTGCTCTGATGGGCACTGAGGGGAGGATGCGGGAGACCTACTATCGAGCATTCAATGATATCTTGAATCTGGAAAGTCCATTTCTCAAACGAGTGAAACGCCCACCGGATAATCTCATCAACACCCTCATCAGCTTCGGAAACTCACTGCTGTATACGGCAGTGTTATCCCAGATTTACCGCACACCGCTCAATCCTACCATCAGCTTCCTACACGAACCAGGCACTCGGCGATTCTCACTGTCGCTGGACCTGGCTGAGATTTTCAAGCCCATCATTGTGGATAAGATGATCTTCAAGCTCATCAATAAGCAAATAGTAACCGAGCGGGACTTGTTGAAAGAACCAGGCGTCGCCTATCTGAAGAAAGCGGCGCGAAAAGTCATCGTTCAGGAGTTCGATGGGCGCCTTCGGGCTACTATTAAGCATCGGCGAATGAGACGAAACGTCTCTTATCGAGGCTTCATTCGGTTAGAGTGTTATAAGCTGGTGCGCCACTTGCTCGGGGACGAACCGTATCGAGCATTGCGAGCTTGGTGGTGAGCGTGATGCCATCGGCTCGTAACAATTGGCAGTCAATATTTAATCGGTCCTGAGGCGCTCCCCACTATGCTGCCCACATCCACGCATGGTAGTCGAGCTATCTCTTTGCCCTGGTTGTGGTCGTCATTCATGATCCATCCATGTCCACGCGGAATCATCTTAACTCATTTCAAAGGAATCTACTCACGAGCATGTCTCGCACAAGTTGAGAATGAAGTATCGACGAGAAGAAATGGTGACAGCCCGTGGTACACATAAGGTTCCACACACGTTGAATATGAAGTAGCACGGGCCGCTATTTGGAGTTGTTTATTTCCTCGGAGGTCAGTGGATATGTATGTCATTGTGGTCTACGATATTGAGCAAGAGCGAGTAGGAAAAGTGTGCCAGTTTCTCCGTCGCTATTTGAATTGGGTCCAGAATTCAGCCTTTGAAGGAGAGTTGAGTGAGGGACGGCTGGAACAGGTCAAAGCCGGGCTGAAAGATATCATCGACCCGGAACATGATTCAATTTATTTTTACATCCTGCGGGAGGCTCGCTGGGTGCGTAAGGAAATTCTTGGTCAAAGCAAAGCTCCTATCAGTAACATCATCTGATTTTTGCCGTCGTTCTCCCCCCTCTTGACGGTTATCGCACATTGACGGCATAATTAGCTTGTGTGTAGCTGTAAGTATTTGAAAATATTATATTCTTTATGGGTCGTAATCGAACCAATGTGGGATTGAAACGGGTGCCCCTAGTGGGCAAAGCGCTTCGCGCTGGGGTCGTAATCGAACCAATGTGGGATTGAAACTCATTGGTATTGGCAATATGCTGATGATTGCTTGCGTCGTAATCGAACCAATGTGGGATTGAAACATTCTTTGCCTTCCTCTCCGTGTAGTCTTCGATGTTGTCGTAATCGAACCAATGTGGGATTGAAACGTAGGATTTGGAGGACGGCACGATGAAGGCAGAACAGTCGTAATCGAACCAATGTGGGATTGAAACGGGATTGTCGGAATTGCAGGAGGCCGTATTCGATGAGTCGTAATCGAACCAATGTGGGATTGAAACGCTCGGGATCATCCAATGTGAAAACCTCCCGCGCAGCGTCGTAATCGAACCAATGTGGGATTGAAACCTCGGGTAAGAAAGCGGGCCAACTCTGGCGCGAAAAGTCGTAATCGAACCAATGTGGGATTGAAACTCGGCCAGATCGCCGATGCCCTCTCCATATCCGACGGTCGTAATCGAACCAATGTGGGATTGAAACAAATAATTAGCATCACGGAGAACGCACAGAGAGAGGGTCGTAATCGAACCAATGTGGGATTGAAACACGGAGGGAACGATGAAAATCGACGTGTTGCGCTCCGTCGTAATCGAACCAATGTGGGATTGAAACGTGGCTATCAGGAAGTATTCGCAGGGAGCGGCGTCAGTCGTAATCGAACCAATGTGGGATTGAAACTGGAGCGGAGGTTCGTCGAGGTATTCATTTATTCCGGTCGTAATCGAACCAATGTGGGATTGAAACCGGCGATGAACTCTCTCGTGCTGTGGCTCAATCAATCGTCGTAATCGAACCAATGTGGGATTGAAACCGGCGAACGCCGAACCCGTCTCCAACCGCAAGGCCGTCGTAATCGAACCAATGTGGGATTGAAACGTTTGACGCAGATGCCTGGAGCGGGAAACGGTAAACCGTCGTAATCGAACCAATGTGGGATTGAAACGCGGGGTGCTCCTTCGTGATCTCGTCGTAAAGATCAGTCGTAATCGAACCAATGTGGGATTGAAACGCAGCAGCGTCAGGGGCAGAGCCGGGGCAATGGTGAGTCGTAATCGAACCAATGTGGGATTGAAACTTGACGAACGCCAGCGCCTCGGGGTTGCTGAACAACGTCGTAATCGAACCAATGTGGGATTGAAACCGGGAAATATTACAAAATCCGGCCCTCGTTCAGCCTGTCGTAATCGAACCAATGTGGGATTGAAACAGAGTCAGAATCATCAAAGCAAGGAAATCTGCTTTGGTCGTAATCGAACCAATGTGGGATTGAAACAGCTTTAACAGCTCCGGCGCAAGGAGCCTCCATTCGGTCGTAATCGAACCAATGTGGGATTGAAACCACGGAAGGAGGAAAAATGGGAAAAGTGAAAGGCTAGTCGTAATCGAACCAATGTGGGATTGAAACTTGACGCATCAGGAGGACGAAATGAAAACACGGAAGGGTCGTAATCGAACCAATGTGGGATTGAAACACGAGCTTTGGTTTGGACGCGATGGCGTCCTTCACGGTCGTAATCGAACCAATGTGGGATTGAAACATTCGTCATCGGTGGGGGAATTATTTAGGCGAGAGTCGTAATCGAACCAATGTGGGATTGAAACGACTGCTCCGGGTCCACGCAGGACTGGAGCGGTCTGGTCGTAATCGAACCAATGTGGGATTGAAACGAATGCGTCCCAGAGTGGCCAGCAGCGTCGCGGTGGGTCGTAATCGAACCAATGTGGGATTGAAACTCTGGTGAGGTGAGGTAATCCATGAATGAACGCCCAGTCGTAATCGAACCAATGTGGGATTGAAACGCGCCGGGATGGGGTTGTCCCCGATCTCCAGCGCGGTCGTAATCGAACCAATGTGGGATTGAAACCGCGACGAGCAACCGCTCGACGTTAACCTCGGTGCCGTCGTAATCGAACCAATGTGGGATTGAAACTCATAGACGGAGATCTGGCGACGGGCTTCATCATAAGTCGTAATCGAACCAATGTGGGATTGAAACTAGACGCGACGACGGGTGCTGCGCGCTTCGTAGTCGGTCGTAATCGAACCAATGTGGGATTGAAACACTTGCCTAGTTATAGAGTGCCCGGAGTTCGGGCGCGTCGTAATCGAACCAATGTGGGATTGAAACGGCTATGACCTCGGCGAACGTGGGCAGCTTCTCGAAGTCGTAATCGAACCAATGTGGGATTGAAACGTATGAGCTTGCGCCCGGCAGCACGATACGCCGTGGTCGTAATCGAACCAATGTGGGATTGAAACGCGATGTTCGCGGCGATACCCGGCGGCTTCTAGCGGTCGTAATCGAACCAATGTGGGATTGAAACTGTGAATATTGCGGGAACGGTTCTACCCACCAGGCGTCGTAATCGAACCAATGTGGGATTGAAACGGTGGTGGAGGTGGAGTTTTCTCACCACGGCGCACCGGTCGTAATCGAACCAATGTGGGATTGAAACTGAGATCGACAACAATCTCATGGACCCCGAGCCAGTGTCGTAATCGAACCAATGTGGGATTGAAACTTTCAACTACTATGTGAATTTCTCCGTGCACGTCTCGTCGTAATCGAACCAATGTGGGATTGAAACCTTTGGGTTCTGGTTGAACGGGCAATGGCGGGGCAGTCGTAATCGAACCAATGTGGGATTGAAACCGATTCACCGGAAGCATTTTTCTTCGCCGGGCCAAGTCGTAATCGAACCAATGTGGGATTGAAACCGGGTGTAATGCCGACGACCTCCAGGATTGGGATGGGTCGTAATCGAACCAATGTGGGATTGAAACTTGCTTATGTCGAAGTTGCCGCATGGCGGCGCGACGGTCGTAATCGAACCAATGTGGGATTGAAACTAAGGTGGGGAAGGTTGTTGAAACGTTCGCCGTCCCGTCGTAATCGAACCAATGTGGGATTGAAACGCGGGAGACGGCGAGAATGCAATACTGACCATCACCGTCGTAATCGAACCAATGTGGGATTGAAACTCGCTATCGACGGTCGGATCGGCGGGAACTACAAATGTCGTAATCGAACCAATGTGGGATTGAAACGGAGGGACCGTTCGTGGAAGACAGATGGGAGCGATCGTCGTAATCGAACCAATGTGGGATTGAAACTTAATGGCGACGAATTAACGTTAATTACAGGTAAGAGTCGTAATCGAACCAATGTGGGATTGAAACAAGCTGGTCAAGTTTATCCATCTCATAAATGCGGTATGTCGTAATCGAACCAATGTGGGATTGAAACTTAGGCGATTTTTATCGCCTTAGCGCCCGGGGTATAGTCGTAATCGAACCAATGTGGGATTGAAACCGCGGCGAGCTCGATGTACGCAATCGCCCCCTCTCCGTCGTAATCGAACCAATGTGGGATTGAAACATGTCATTCAATTGATAGTGAAGCAGTCCCAGAATGGTCGTAATCGAACCAATGTGGGATTGAAACAAGGGACAAAGGCATCGAACTCTATACCCCGGGCGGTCGTAATCGAACCAATGTGGGATTGAAACGTGTGGTAACATTAGACACTATACAGGGCGACTGTGTCGTAATCGAACCAATGTGGGATTGAAACCTTGGGGGCTCCGGCGAGTAGCCGGGAAAGTTGTGTGTCGTAATCGAACCAATGTGGGATTGAAACGGGGCGCATCTTCCTGGAGAAGGCGCGCATGGAGGAGTCGTAATCGAACCAATGTGGGATTGAAACCATGGAGCTGAACGGTAGTTGGTCCCAAGCACGATAGTCGTAATCGAACCAATGTGGGATTGAAACGGCCAGGAATGCCAGCGGAATCTATACGAGTGACAGGTCGTAATCGAACCAATGTGGGATTGAAACCGTATTTCTTCGATAGTAACTGCCCGGCCGATTTCAAGTCGTAATCGAACCAATGTGGGATTGAAACATTGCACATTCGGTCGATGGCTATGAATGAAGAGGAGTCGTAATCGAACCAATGTGGGATTGAAACTCGTGGGCATTTTTGCCCACGGTGTCCGAAATCTGTGTCGTAATCGAACCAATGTGGGATTGAAACCGGGGAAGATGAACCGCGGTAACGGAGGAGTCCATAGTCGTAATCGAACCAATGTGGGATTGAAACGAACTGCGGCTAGTTATATAGCGCCCGCAATTCCGGGTCGTAATCGAACCAATGTGGGATTGAAACTACAGGATCGACAACCGGCGCAGAGCGGGTGCTCGGTCGTAATCGAACCAATGTGGGATTGAAACAGGCCAATTGGGGACTGAATCCCCAAGGCCACGGGGGTCGTAATCGAACCAATGTGGGATTGAAACGGAATTAATCGAACGCTTGGACGGCTTGCCCGAGGAGTCGTAATCGAACCAATGTGGGATTGAAACAGCACCATGCCTATTCCCTATGCCCATGCCCAAGCAGTCGTAATCGAACCAATGTGGGATTGAAACTTTCACAAAATTTCACTAAAAAAATTTACTGAAATTGTCGTAATCGAACCAATGTGGGATTGAAACAGGAACAAGACCAAGGGGAGGAAGAGGACGGGCAAGAGTCGTAATCGAACCAATGTGGGATTGAAACTCATTAGCCTCTTGCAGTCACTTCAAAAGTGGGAAAAGTCGTAATCGAACCAATGTGGGATTGAAACAAACCCAAAAACCTCGACGCTGGCGACGATGCCATCGGTCGTAATCGAACCAATGTGGGATTGAAACGGCAAAAAAAAATGCCTAGCGTCAGCTTGGACGCTAGTCGTAATCGAACCAATGTGGGATTGAAACAACCCCATGGGCGAAAACCCCGACAACGGCGTCTTCGTCGTAATCGAACCAATGTGGGATTGAAACGGACACCGGCACTTCCCAGGGTCGCTCGCCCCCGCGGTCGTAATCGAACCAATGTGGGATTGAAACTACATCGTAAAATATGAGAGAAATGATTGAGAAGCTGTCGTAATCGAACCAATGTGGGATTGAAACATTGCTGAATGACATCGGGTGTCACCGTCCCTGAAGCGTCGTAATCGAACCAATGTGGGATTGAAACTGGAAAGCAAGGGACCTCTTTGCCGTCTCCGATTTGGTCGTAATCGAACCAATGTGGGATTGAAACGGCAGTAAGCCCGGCCCGCAAGTGCAATGATACTCGGTCGTAATCGAACCAATGTGGGATTGAAACAGGCCGCCAAGGCCCGGGAGAAGAAAGCCTTCGAGTGTCGTAATCGAACCAATGTGGGATTGAAACGCTTCTCAAAGTGCCGGACACTACGGCTTCCGAGGAGGTCGTAATCGAACCAATGTGGGATTGAAACAGGTTGGCGTGATGGTAATTGGGACAACGATTGAATGTCGTAATCGAACCAATGTGGGATTGAAACATGGAATTCGAGGCGACGATGATGCATTCGGGTAGGTCGTAATCGAACCAATGTGGGATTGAAACCGACTGAAGACAGCACGGCATAGGCGATGTCCCCTCTGTCGTAATCGAACCAATGTGGGATTGAAACGAAGGAGAAATTCGGGGCCGAGGTGGCCCGGGATATGTCGTAATCGAACCAATGTGGGATTGAAACGCACGAGAATCTGAAGGTGGTGAGTGATAATACGCGGTCGTAATCGAACCAATGTGGGATTGAAACGCTGCTCATGGTTCTGATCGTAAATTCAAATTGGGGGTCGTAATCGAACCAATGTGGGATTGAAACTATCTTGTTGATTTGCAACGATTTACATGAGTGATGAGTCGTAATCGAACCAATGTGGGATTGAAACCGTCTAAGCTGGTGGGTTTCGGTCCTAGCAGCATGCGTCGTAATCGAACCAATGTGGGATTGAAACTGGAGGACACCAATAAAGACGAAGAGACTGTGCTCCGTCGTAATCGAACCAATGTGGGATTGAAACTAGAGGGTGGGAAGCAGACGGGCGGCTGACCGCCCAGTCGTAATCGAACCAATGTGGGATTGAAACGGACAACGGCGTATGATGTATAATCCTCAGCACTCGGTCGTAATCGAACCAATGTGGGATTGAAACGCGGGATTGAGCCGCTGGGCCGCGGGCATCCTGGAGGTCGTAATCGAACCAATGTGGGATTGAAACGTTAAACAACCCATCGTGTTCCTCAGCCCAAATGGGGTCGTAATCGAACCAATGTGGGATTGAAACGCACGAAGGCGTCGAAATCTATCCCCCGGGCGCTCAAGTCGTAATCGAACCAATGTGGGATTGAAACAGAGAAAGTCACGAACACAACTTTCCCGGCTACTCGGTCGTAATCGAACCAATGTGGGATTGAAACGAGCTCCCCGGCGAGAAACCCCAATGGGCGCATTCGGTCGTAATCGAACCAATGTGGGATTGAAACTCTGGAAGAGAGACGGCGACGGGGAGTCGCGTCGGGGTCGTAATCGAACCAATGTGGGATTGAAACGGATAGGTGAGACTCGCTAGCTAGATGTCAAGTTCAAGTCGTAATCGAACCAATGTGGGATTGAAACGAAGGCGGGATAATCTCGATGATGTTCTCTTGGTTGGTCGTAATCGAACCAATGTGGGATTGAAACGGATAGGTGGGGCTCTATCATTCAGATGTCCAACTCGTCGTAATCGAACCAATGTGGGATTGAAACTTCACGTGGTGGATCTCAATTCCTATTGTTTACTCAGTCGTAATCGAACCAATGTGGGATTGAAACGGGATTGATGTTCAATCTGAGACGTCGTCAGTATGTCGAGTCGTAATCGAACCAATGTGGGATTGAAACACGACGGACGCTAGGCAAAAAAAATTGGGGGAGCCGGTCGTAATCGAACCAATGTGGGATTGAAACGGAAAATTTGTGTCGCAATGCCCGGCTGCTCATGGTGTCGTAATCGAACCAATGTGGGATTGAAACCTTGCAGGCACTCCAGGGGTGGGAAAGCGAGGGCCGGTCGTAATCGAACCAATGTGGGATTGAAACTTTCCATCGTGGATTTGGGAATCTCTGACGCTCCCGGTCGTAATCGAACCAATGTGGGATTGAAACGGGTGGGGGTGGACGGGAAGGTGACCGCGGTCCGATGTCGTAATCGAACCAATGTGGGATTGAAACTCGTTGGCAAGATTGCGGATGGCAAGGCATCCGCAAGTCGTAATCGAACCAATGTGGGATTGAAACTACAGGGTGGGAGGCAGACGGGCGGCTGACCGCACAGTCGTAATCGAACCAATGTGGGATTGAAACAGCAAGGCGACTCTCACAATTTTACACTTACGATTCGTCGTAATCGAACCAATGTGGGATTGAAACTCGGCTCCCCCAAACCCGAGCTGAAGGCTAGTTGTAGTCGTAATCGAACCAATGTGGGATTGAAACTCATCCAAGCTGCGGGGTTTTGGTCCCAGCAGCGCGGTCGTAATCGAACCAATGTGGGATTGAAACATGACGTACACCGGGCATTGGCATTGGCATAGGGCAGTCGTAATCGAACCAATGTGGGATTGAAACGGCATTGGCATTGGCATAGGGCATGGCGCTTGGTGCGTCGTAATCGAACCAATGTGGGATTGAAACTATCTTGCTGATTCGCAACGATTTACATGAGTGAGTCGTAATCGAACCAATGTGGGATTGAAACCGATTGGCGCATGGGATGTAGCCTATCGCGACTTTGGTCGTAATCGAACCAATGTGGGATTGAAACACGACGGACGCTAGGCAAAAAAAAATTGGGGGAGGTCGTAATCGAACCAATGTGGGATTGAAACTCGTTGCAGACTGGCGAGCAAGCTTACAATAGCTGCTGTCGTAATCGAACCAATGTGGGATTGAAACAGGCGTCGTAGACGGCCAGGAGACGCTCAGCCGTCTGTCGTAATCGAACCAATGTGGGATTGAAACTCCATCTTCGTCAGGAGCAGATGGACACCCGATGATGTCGTAATCGAACCAATGTGGGATTGAAACCGAGAGAGCCACCGTCCACACTCCGGCTTCCCCTTCCGTCGTAATCGAACCAATGTGGGATTGAAACCCAGCTTCCCCACTTTGTGGCGGATCATCCGCCACGTCGTAATCGAACCAATGTGGGATTGAAACACGGAGGGAACGAGTGACGATCAGGTTAGTGAAGTTGTCGTAATCGAACCAATGTGGGATTGAAACTGTCGGCAAGGGCGTCGTAGATCTCCAACAGCTTCGTCGTAATCGAACCAATGTGGGATTGAAACAGAGGAAAGCAACGACGAATAGAGTTTGGGCTCGCGTCGTAATCGAACCAATGTGGGATTGAAACGCGAGATCCAGCTCGTCGGGATCGAAGCCCAACGGTGGGTCGTAATCGAACCAATGTGGGATTGAAACGGTGTGTGGGGAGTCACACCCGGGTGAGCACGAAGCGTCGTAATCGAACCAATGTGGGATTGAAACGGTGTGTGGGGAGTCACACCCGGGTGAGCACGAAGCGTCGTAATCGAACCAATGTGGGATTGAAACTCGGAAGAAGCTAGAACGCGAGCTCCACACGCTTCGGTCGTAATCGAACCAATGTGGGATTGAAACTGCTAGAATAAAAGAAGAGGATGACCATGCGCGGACGTCGTAATCGAACCAATGTGGGATTGAAACCGAGCCCAACGCAGAAAACCGCGAATACCTCTTAAGTCGTAATCGAACCAATGTGGGATTGAAACTACTGTTCGATCCAGAGTTTCTTGTACGATAGGAGTGTCGTAATCGAACCAATGTGGGATTGAAACCACTGTGTTGTCTGTCAGCTTTGGCGCAGTTACTACGTCGTAATCGAACCAATGTGGGATTGAAACGATCACTTCTGTTCAATGCATTGTTTCGCTATTAATGTCGTAATCGAACCAATGTGGGATTGAAACAACGGATGCGCCTCATCGAACGATTCGAGCGAACTAGTCGTAATCGAACCAATGTGGGATTGAAACCGGCGTACCGCGCCCTGAAGAACGCTTTCGCCGACCTGTCGTAATCGAACCAATGTGGGATTGAAACGAATACAAAGGGACAGAAAATCACAACACGGATAAGTCGTAATCGAACCAATGTGGGATTGAAACCGTTCAGCGTGCGGGTCGTACGACGCGCCTATAAATGTCGTAATCGAACCAATGTGGGATTGAAACCTGGAAGGCGCCCACCTGGACGACCTTGTGCGTCACGTCGTAATCGAACCAATGTGGGATTGAAACCCTCGCCGAGGCGGACGAGAAGATCGAGCAGCCCGTGTCGTAATCGAACCAATGTGGGATTGAAACCCATTCCAATGCCCCCATATAATCCTCGGAGACGTGCGTCGTAATCGAACCAATGTGGGATTGAAACCTGTTACTGCTCTCGCTGATGGAGACGAACTTCGACGTCGTAATCGAACCAATGTGGGATTGAAACGTTGCGGGGCGGCGGGCGCGGCGCGCCCTGTAGGTTCGTCGTAATCGAACCAATGTGGGATTGAAACTGAGGTCTGGCCCGCCGTGGACGAGGCGATGGTCGGGTCGTAATCGAACCAATGTGGGATTGAAACTGTATAAATGGCTATTTTCCCATCCGCAACAAAGCAGTCGTAATCGAACCAATGTGGGATTGAAACTCGCGCTCTGCCTCGGGCGATGAGGAGGGGGTATGAGTCGTAATCGAACCAATGTGGGATTGAAACTTACGTCGATCGCCAATATCGGCTTCAGTGAGATCAGTCGTAATCGAACCAATGTGGGATTGAAACACCCCTCGTCCCTCGCATGACGGCGAATCTCGCAAGGTCGTAATCGAACCAATGTGGGATTGAAACCCGGGCCACCCGGGTCGAGTTCGACTCGGAGACGGGGTCGTAATCGAACCAATGTGGGATTGAAACGGCTCAGGGCGCGGGCGGTGGAGGACGAGGAGTTCCTGTCGTAATCGAACCAATGTGGGATTGAAACCGACGAAAAGCACCAGCAGCTTGACATCGAATACGCGTCGTAATCGAACCAATGTGGGATTGAAACCTGTTACTGCTCTCGCTGATGGAGACGAACTTCGACGTCGTAATCGAACCAATGTGGGATTGAAACACGCGGTGGGGACGGTCGTCGAGGTGAGACACCCAGGTCGTAATCGAACCAATGTGGGATTGAAACGAGTCTGATAACCCATGGTCAACGAGAGTCTGATAAGTCGTAATCGAACCAATGTGGGATTGAAACAAAAAGATGAGGAGACGATGCTCCTCACAAGGGAGCGTCGTAATCGAACCAATGTGGGATTGAAACGACGGTCACGTAGCCGAATCTGGCGACGGAGGACTCGTCGTAATCGAACCAATGTGGGATTGAAACAGGATGGCTCCCTGCATAAGAAGGGAGCGAACCACCGTCGTAATCGAACCAATGTGGGATTGAAACAGGGGAAGGGGAGAAGGGGAGAAAGGGAAGACGGATGGTCGTAATCGAACCAATGTGGGATTGAAACATGCCCAATCCCGATCTCGATCTCGATGTACGTCATGTCGTAATCGAACCAATGTGGGATTGAAACAAAAGGAGGTATACCAATGACTATGGAAGAGCTAAAGGTCGTAATCGAACCAATGTGGGATTGAAACTGCATGCCGAGCAGCATTCGCAACGCTCACAGGTGCAGTCGTAATCGAACCAATGTGGGATTGAAACAAAAAGATGAGGAGACGATGCTCCTCACAAGGGAGCGTCGTAATCGAACCAATGTGGGATTGAAACACGAGCGAGGTTTGGGACCAAGGATGGCTCCCTGCAGTCGTAATCGAACCAATGTGGGATTGAAACGTCAAAAAATTTTATCTCTCGCAAAATCAATAACTTAGTCGTAATCGAACCAATGTGGGATTGAAACCAACCCTACCCGGCTCCAGGATGGTTGGGACGGTTCGTCGTAATCGAACCAATGTGGGATTGAAACGCGTTGGAGCCGCCGGACCCACTCGCGGGCTCGCTTGTCGTAATCGAACCAATGTGGGATTGAAACGGTTAATTGGGACGGTGATTACATCGACCACCTTCGTCGTAATCGAACCAATGTGGGATTGAAACCAAGACGGCGAGGATCCCTTCGTACGCCCGCGGGTGTCGTAATCGAACCAATGTGGGATTGAAACCCGTTGGCCCGCCCCCTGTGTGCGTTATTGGGCGAGGTCGTAATCGAACCAATGTGGGATTGAAACAGGGACGCTCGCCCCCGCGGGCTAATGTTGCGTTCTGTCGTAATCGAACCAATGTGGGATTGAAACGGGTAATCGTGACGATAGTCACCCCGGATTTGGGCTGTCGTAATCGAACCAATGTGGGATTGAAACCGAACGGAAACAAGGCAACCTTGGCTAATGCCAAGGTTGTCGTAATCGAACCAATGTGGGATTGAAACAGGGGAGAAGGGGAGAAGGGGAGAAGGGGAAGACGGGTCGTAATCGAACCAATGTGGGATTGAAACTGCACAAGCACCAAGCACCATGCACAAGCACCATGGTCGTAATCGAACCAATGTGGGATTGAAACCGAGCCAATTCCTTATCAGAGTCGATATGATCAAGAGTCGTAATCGAACCAATGTGGGATTGAAACGGAAGTATTTCGCGGCCGCATGGCGGATTTTGGGTCGTCGTAATCGAACCAATGTGGGATTGAAACATTCCGCCCCGGCTCATTACGGAAGGGGAAGCCGGGTCGTAATCGAACCAATGTGGGATTGAAACGATAGCGATCTGCGTGTTCTCTCAGGAGGTGCATGAGTCGTAATCGAACCAATGTGGGATTGAAACGTGGGTACCCGGCCGGGCGGGGCTCGCTCCACGCCGTCGTAATCGAACCAATGTGGGATTGAAACGTGGTCGGGGTGAATAAACTTTTCACCCCGACGCAGTCGTAATCGAACCAATGTGGGATTGAAACGTATTCCCCCAGTAGGGGGTGTGCGATGCGAACGGCGTCGTAATCGAACCAATGTGGGATTGAAACTTCGGTGCCGTCAGGCGACACCAGGGTGACCCACCCGTCGTAATCGAACCAATGTGGGATTGAAACTACTCCCTCGCGCTGACGAACAGCATAGAGGTCACCGTCGTAATCGAACCAATGTGGGATTGAAACGTGGGCGGTCAAGGGTGGATTGGGATGTTTATGCAAGTCGTAATCGAACCAATGTGGGATTGAAACTCTCTGCAACTTGCATATTCGATATGAGGATGCTCGCGTCGTAATCGAACCAATGTGGGATTGAAACTGGGCACCCGGATTCCGGTGAGGGTTTCCAGAGCATGTCGTAATCGAACCAATGTGGGATTGAAACGAGCTGTGGCGGTTGGCGTATGGGATCGCCTTCCGTGTCGTAATCGAACCAATGTGGGATTGAAACATGGCATACCTGACAGGGATGGCACCAACATACGTCGTCGTAATCGAACCAATGTGGGATTGAAACCTATTATCGCGTGGGATACGACGTTGTCCCACGCAAGTCGTAATCGAACCAATGTGGGATTGAAACCCGGCATGGAGTTCGCCGAGCGCGCGGCCAAGACACGTCGTAATCGAACCAATGTGGGATTGAAACGGACGTGGACATGAACAACCGGCTCATCAGGCAGTGGTCGTAATCGAACCAATGTGGGATTGAAACCTCTGCGACGACTTTCTGCCCGAGCGCGTGCAGCGGTCGTAATCGAACCAATGTGGGATTGAAACGGCTGGGGCGATGGCGGGCGGATACATCGAAGCGGCGTCGTAATCGAACCAATGTGGGATTGAAACGAAGCATTTTCTTCGCCGGGCCAATGCGACGAGAACGTCGTAATCGAACCAATGTGGGATTGAAACGGAGAACATCAAAAAAGGGGACACTGTCTCGGCTGCGTCGTAATCGAACCAATGTGGGATTGAAACGCTCAAAAACGCCGGCGGCCTTCTTTTTCCTGGCCTGTCGTAATCGAACCAATGTGGGATTGAAACAGACGGCGGCGCGTCTCTCGACGCGCAAATCCTGGTGTCGTAATCGAACCAATGTGGGATTGAAACCGAGGGGATCGAGGACGTCAACGACCTTTACCTTGACGGTCGTAATCGAACCAATGTGGGATTGAAACTCAACCTTCCGGCAAGCTCCCTCAGCGCCGGGCGCGGTCGTAATCGAACCAATGTGGGATTGAAACGTGAAGGACGACCCGGACCTCCGGGTCCGCGGCATCGTCGTAATCGAACCAATGTGGGATTGAAACTCGAGGAGACGGTGAAGCCCGAATACTGGGCGGAGAGGTCGTAATCGAACCAATGTGGGATTGAAACTGGGTTGCCCGATAGCCAATCGGAGGCTCTCGCCGTCGTAATCGAACCAATGTGGGATTGAAACGGGCTTCTTGTGGATCTTGTACCAGAACTTCATCAGGTCGTAATCGAACCAATGTGGGATTGAAACTCGCTTCGTTCGGGTGATTGGGTGATGCATGTGTCTGTCGTAATCGAACCAATGTGGGATTGAAACTGAGCGCCGTGCGGGCGACGGCCTGCCGGGAAATGGTCGTAATCGAACCAATGTGGGATTGAAACACGACGAGCGCCGCGGGGATCACGGGCACGCTCCCGTCGTAATCGAACCAATGTGGGATTGAAACGCGTATCCTCCAGGCCGACGACGGTCCTGGCGTTGAGTCGTAATCGAACCAATGTGGGATTGAAACCGTCACGGGTTGCGACGTGGCGCTCGTCAATGTCGGTCGTAATCGAACCAATGTGGGATTGAAACTCGCATCGAGACGACCTATATGGCCATATTCGACGCGTCGTAATCGAACCAATGTGGGATTGAAACGTGACGATCATGGTCGGGCAGCCGCGCAAGCACGGGGTCGTAATCGAACCAATGTGGGATTGAAACTCGTGCGACGCACGTAGCACGTCGCACGGAGCTTCGTCGTAATCGAACCAATGTGGGATTGAAACGGACGTGGCAGAAGACAATCTGACAGGAGGTGAAAAGTCGTAATCGAACCAATGTGGGATTGAAACCGACTGGACCGCGCCCGCGTATGTACCCCAAGGGGTCGTAATCGAACCAATGTGGGATTGAAACTGTATTTGTCAGGGGGTACGGTTACCGGGGGCCGCTGTCGTAATCGAACCAATGTGGGATTGAAACCGACGGTCCGCCCGTTGTCGATTCCGTGGGCGAGAAGTCGTAATCGAACCAATGTGGGATTGAAACCGGTACGGTGTGGAGTTCTGCGCGGACGGGTTACTGGTCGTAATCGAACCAATGTGGGATTGAAACCGAACAAGGAACGCGGGAGCCTGCACTGCGTTATGAGTCGTAATCGAACCAATGTGGGATTGAAACTGTTCTCCTGGGCGGCGAGAACGACTGGCGAGCAGAGTCGTAATCGAACCAATGTGGGATTGAAACGGTTGCCGTTTTCGCCTTTGCGTTCATGGTACAAGGTCGTAATCGAACCAATGTGGGATTGAAACCTGACTCAACCCCTCATCCCTCGCACGATGGCGAATGTCGTAATCGAACCAATGTGGGATTGAAACACCGCACGCCGAGGCGCGGCACCTCCGCCGAGATGAGTCGTAATCGAACCAATGTGGGATTGAAACCCGGAGCCAATCTGTTCCGATGCAGAACGTGCAGGGTCGTAATCGAACCAATGTGGGATTGAAACGAACTTCGCCCGCGAGTCCCATCGCCGACCGGGAATCGTCGTAATCGAACCAATGTGGGATTGAAACCATCACGCAACAACCCGATAATCTCGTCGCGATTCGTCGTAATCGAACCAATGTGGGATTGAAACCAGAGGACCTCGGCGCCAAGCGAAGCGATGAATTCCGTCGTAATCGAACCAATGTGGGATTGAAACCGAGCACATCGATGCAGACGCGGTCACGACGTTCAGTCGTAATCGAACCAATGTGGGATTGAAACGAGTTGAGGTGAGGCGGTGTCCGAATTTGGACTCGGGTCGTAATCGAACCAATGTGGGATTGAAACCCGGCATCGGCACTTGTGCTCTCTGCACTTTCCACAGTCGTAATCGAACCAATGTGGGATTGAAACTTCGGGGGGTTCTCCACCGGACGGGGAAAGGAAACCGTCGTAATCGAACCAATGTGGGATTGAAACATTGTCGATCCTGTACGGCGCACGGCGAATGCTCGTGTCGTAATCGAACCAATGTGGGATTGAAACGCGACCGAGTAATACAGCGACGTTCATACGCGATGGTCGTAATCGAACCAATGTGGGATTGAAACGCGAGGGAAGGGAAAGCGTATGGCAACCAAGAGAAGTCGTAATCGAACCAATGTGGGATTGAAACTATCAGAGTCGATATGATCAAGAAGGACAAACTTCCGTCGTAATCGAACCAATGTGGGATTGAAACTGAGGATGTCGATGAAGAACTGTACGCGTTCTTCATTGTCGTAATCGAACCAATGTGGGATTGAAACACTGTCATCGCATGTATCCCTCCTTCGATCCTGATAGTCGTAATCGAACCAATGTGGGATTGAAACATTCTTCAACTCATCTCTCGTCATAGGCTTTACCTCGTCGTAATCGAACCAATGTGGGATTGAAACGTGCATTTGATGAAATTGTAGCGCTTTCCGTCTCGGTCGTAATCGAACCAATGTGGGATTGAAACTGTTCATCGCTCGTCGCATCGCACAAGCGATCCACGGTCGTAATCGAACCAATGTGGGATTGAAACAGATCCATGCGCGTTCCACCACCACCGAGAAATTCCGTCGTAATCGAACCAATGTGGGATTGAAACTACGCGAGCCGCCACAGCTCGTGGATAGGCGGGAGCGTCGTAATCGAACCAATGTGGGATTGAAACCGGGAGGGCGCTTTTTTATGGGGCACTCAAAGGAGGGTCGTAATCGAACCAATGTGGGATTGAAACTCGGAAAGCAACACAACTCGATGCCCGTGGCGATGTGTCGTAATCGAACCAATGTGGGATTGAAACATCGGAGGCTCTCGCCGAAGCCTCCACGTTTGGGCAGTCGTAATCGAACCAATGTGGGATTGAAACTTTACTTCGCGTGCCGCGGGGGGCGTTTTTGCTCATGTCGTAATCGAACCAATGTGGGATTGAAACCTCGTCCGGGCGAGAGTGCCTCGGTTGCGGGGAGCGGTCGTAATCGAACCAATGTGGGATTGAAACATTGGCTATCGGGCAACCCATCGGAAAGCAACACAAGTCGTAATCGAACCAATGTGGGATTGAAACAATTGACCGCCCGTCACCGCGGCGAGGCGGCGCAAAGTCGTAATCGAACCAATGTGGGATTGAAACTCTATATTTATGCAGCAGACCCCTGACGGACGAATCAGTCGTAATCGAACCAATGTGGGATTGAAACCGATTTTCATCCGGCGGCGGAACGATTTTACGAGTTGTCGTAATCGAACCAATGTGGGATTGAAACTGTTGGTTCCGCCGTGTGGTTCGGGGAGTTCCCCGAGTCGTAATCGAACCAATGTGGGATTGAAACATATTTTCGCATGCGGTAATAGTGCTCGACGACCCGGTCGTAATCGAACCAATGTGGGATTGAAACCCAGATTGAGAAGTGGTGCGGGGGCTTCTACCTTCCGTCGTAATCGAACCAATGTGGGATTGAAACTCATGGAGTTGGTGGAAGTGTTCTCCAGACAGGAGCGTCGTAATCGAACCAATGTGGGATTGAAACGGTCTGACGAGAACCCGAAATCCCGCCGAGCGGTTGAGTCGTAATCGAACCAATGTGGGATTGAAACCCTCCTGGCTCGTGAAATCGGGGGGCGTACAGCTTCGTCGTAATCGAACCAATGTGGGATTGAAACGAAAAGCTGTTAAAATATACATTGGAATGTCGATTTGTCGTAATCGAACCAATGTGGGATTGAAACTTCATTATGGTCGCAGTCGTGTAATAGCGTGGTTCGTCGTAATCGAACCAATGTGGGATTGAAACTGAGGCGATAGAACGAGCCAAGAGGTGTCTCCCTGCGTCGTAATCGAACCAATGTGGGATTGAAACGCTCGGGGGTGGGGTTATGTTGGGTTAGGTTTAATAGTCGTAATCGAACCAATGTGGGATTGAAACCACTCGATCCCGTCCCGGCACATTACGAGAGGCTGGGTCGTAATCGAACCAATGTGGGATTGAAACCAAGACGGCAAGGATTCCGTTGTATGCTTTGGGGTGCGTCGTAATCGAACCAATGTGGGATTGAAACGTTGAGGCGTTAGCTGTTTTGGCGAACCTTGTGGGTCGTCGTAATCGAACCAATGTGGGATTGAAACAGCCATGGACTGCTTGGGTGACAATTTTCAGAGCAGTCGTAATCGAACCAATGTGGGATTGAAACAGAAGGGTGAGGCTACTAGTACTTTACCACAGTGATTATTGAGGGTATAGGCGATGGAGCTTGCGTCGAGCGTCTGCCGTGGTAAACTGCCAACTCACGATGGCTTGCGTGGCATTGCGCGCTTCAACCCAGGCTTCGACC
>JALSQX010000005.1 GCA_026985075.1 Blastocatellia bacterium
GGTGGGGGGCATGCTGGAAGTGGCGGCAGGGGTGGCAGGCGGGATGGCGGGTGGTGATGAGGAGGGAGGTGTCGGGGTTGGGGGCTGGCGTCTGGGGGTGAGGGGGGTCCTCGGAGGCGAGGAGTTCCGGGGTGCCGAGGCAGAGGCGGGCCTGGGTCGAGTGGGTGAGGGGGAGGGCCAGGTGGAGGAGGGCGTGGAGCTGATGGGGGAACGGCTTCCAGGGGTGATAGGCGTGGTTGAGGAGGGCCTCCGGTGAGGCGATGGACGGTTGGGTCATGCTCCCTCGCTCCTGCTCGGGTCGGGACGGGCGACGTCCCGGGGGTGTGATCGCGTCGCCCTCCATTCAAGAGAGTTTCACCAAAGCCACATATCTTGGGTGGAAAGTTGAAAAGTTTATCCACTCAGGTGGTCGGACAGTCGATGTCCTCTCACGGAACTTCTTAGAGGTCGAACATCTGTTGAAGTGGACGAATGGGCGATAGAGCCTCTGCACCATGAGAGCGCCGACCGGCGAAACCCCGGGATGTCCACCGACATATCACCACCACCGATGGGAGGAAATCATCGGCGAGATCGCTCGCTCAGCACGTCACCCGTGGCTATCCGCCGATGGTAGCCCGCTCTGGTCACTGGCGGCTCGCGGCAATGAGATTACTCGGACGACGCTCAGTAACATCGTGGTGCGTGATTTTCGTTGAGCTCGAGAGGGAGGTGCCATTCACTCATAACGGAGTGTCACCGTGGGATCGAGTCTGGCTGCGCGGCGCGCGGGGAAATAAGTCGCCCCTATGGCCACTACCAGCAATATCCCGCAGATGGTGACAAATGCCAAGGGATCGGTAGGACTAATCTCATAAAGGAAGGTGCGCAAGAATCGGGTCGTCAACAGCGCCACCATGAGCCCGATCACCATCCCGATCGCCGTCAATTTCAGACCCTGCGCAATGATCAACTTGAAAACGTCGCGGGGCTGTGCCCCCAGTGCCAATCGCACTCCGATTTCATGAGTGCGTCGATTGACGGAATAAGAGATCACGCCATAAATCCCAATGACCGCTAGTATCAGTGCCAAAAGCCCGAGCACGCTGAGCAACGCTGCGGCCAGTCGCATGGGGATGAGTGACCAGGCGATGTGCTCTCGGAGCGTAGTGATGTTCGAAATTAACAGATCGGGATCGAGCGATCGAAGTTCACGTCGCAGGGCCGGGACGAGTGCATGGGGATCATCCGTCGTTCGCACAAATGCTGTCATCGTCGAGCGGTAATGTTGCCGATAGGGCAGATAAATGAATGGCCGCGGCTCTTCTCCCCAGGAGACATATTTACTGTCTTTGGCCACGCCCACAACTTGAAGAGGGTATTGATCACTGACGCGCACGTAGCCGAGGGCCAGCCGCTTTCCGATGGGGTCCTGGCCCGGCCAATAGCGACGTGCGAATGTTTCGTTCACGATGACCACCTGGGGAGCTCTTTCGCTGTCTCGCAGATCGAAGGCTCGACCGCGGACTATGGGAATCCGCAGAGCTTTGAAATAATCGAGACCGATGACATTATAGTGAACAAGCGAAACGTTATCGGTGACGGATCCGGCTCCTTCTACACTCACACTCATTTGATGCGCTTCTGGACCCAGCGGAAGAGATTGCGCCATGCTCGCCGATATGACGCCCGGAAGATGTACGAGGCGCTCTCGCAGTTGTTCGTAGAAATGCCTTCCTTCGGATTCCTCATATCCCTGGGCCTCCAAGTCAATGGTCACAAGCAGGATATTTTCCGGATCAAAGCCTGGGTTAAGAAGCTCGGCGCGAGCCAGACTTCGGAGAAACAAGCTCGCCGCCACCAGCAATATGAGTGAGGCCGCCACTTGTGCCACGATCAGGGCGTTTCGGAGAAGTGATCGGCGATGGGAATGGACAATGCCCGCTTCCCCCTCTTTCAGAGAAGAGGCGAGATCCAGCTTGGTCATCTCCCAGGCCGGCGCGAGACCAAAGGAGAGACCAGTGAGCGTCGCTATCCCCAGAGTGAATAGGAGAACGTGCCTATCTAACTTCAACTCCAGGGTCAAATCGAAAGGCAAGGGAGGATGAAAATGCCATAGAAGATCCTTGGTCCAGAAGGCAATGACTACCCCCACGAGCCCGGCTAACAGGGAGAGCAGCACACTTTCCACCAGGAGTTGTCGGATCAAGCGAAGACGACTGGCTCCCAGCGAGAGGCGAATAGCCATCTCTTTACGTCGGACCATCGCTCGGGCCAGCAGCAGATTGGCCACATTCACACAAGCGATGACGAGCACCAAACCTACTACGATCATGAGGAACATCAAAAATCCCATGATCGCTCTTCGGGCCATGGCCGGGACTCGCGATTCCCGTTCTGAGAGAACGGTGACCGTGCGAGGGTCTCCTTGAGCATTTCGCCAGACTCTGGGATGGGCTTGGGCCAGTCGTTGGCCAAGCAGGCGAAGATTCGCCCGTGCCTGATCGAGCGTTACGCCCGGTTTGAGTCGACCGATCAACGACAAAAACATGGAGCCGCGATTGGTGAGGAGCCGGGGCTGTCGCGTCAGTTGAGGCATGATGTCCAAAGGAAGCCACGCGTCAATAGCGATTCCTCGCGGCAATCCAGCGAACTCTTTCGAGGCGACGCCGATAACAATTACTGGTTGGTCATTCAGCATGATGGACTGACCGATGATCTCCGGATCGCCACCAAATTGACGTTGCCATAATCTGTGGCTGAGAATGGCTACGAAAGGGTGGAGGGCCTCATCTTCGCGGAGAAAGGAGCGTCCGAGAGCCACACTCACTCCGAGAACGTTGAAGAAGTTCCTCGAAACGAACTCGGCCGTGATGCGGTCCGTTCGGTCATCAGCGCCCAGCCACAAGAGTTGTGGGACGTACGCCGCCAGATCGACGAATACCTCGTTCTCATCACGCAGGTCGCGGTAATCGGGATAGGAGGACGATCCGTATGGGTTTCCATCAGGCAGGGAAATGTAGATCGAAGCGAGTTGCTCTGGATTCCTGCCCGGAAGCGGTCGCAGGAATATGGCGTTAATGAACGTGAAAATGACCGTGCTCGCTCCGATGCCCAGAGCCAGCGAGAGGACGACAATACTCGTCAATCCGGGATGGACGATCAGCATCCGCAGGCCATAGCGAAGATCCTTCACTAAGGTCGTCATGGTCCTTCCTCATTCGGGTAGCTCCCCAGCAATATATTAGCTTGTGCACCGATCGTCAATCGAAATTTTCCCGAGGAACCGTGCCCGGGCAGATTCATCGTAGTGACTTCTCACATATCAGAGACGACCAGTGATGCCATTACCATCGTACTCTGTCTTTCTTATTCGATTCGCCCCTAAGCATACAAGAGAGCCCTCTCCTCATTCTGCAACAGTGAAGTCGGCGCGTGTGAGCAGGCATGCTGATTGAGACTTCGCCGAGACTCTTCGCGTAGCTGTCTCCGTGAGCGGCCGGAAGCGGAGCGGTAGCGACGTTGTCACTGCCGCCCCGCTTCCCCATCATTCCATCAAGGGATTTCAGGAGTCACATGCCGAACCACATAACTTCCCATCGCATTATGCGCGATCAGGGTGAGGGAGAAATCTGGCGCTTTGATGACGGTGATCTCTCCTTGTTCCCCTTCTTGGGTGATTTCATGGACAGCATCATTGGAGCGCACGAGCTTGACGAGATCACCATTACGGAGGCGATGGCCATTGAGGTCGAGGAATACCATTGTTGGTCGGCCATCGCGGGATTGGGCATTTCCTTTCACTCTGAAAATGAATCCCGCCTCATCTTGAGCGACGGGCTCGAGACTGAGTTCCGTGTCAATCACTGAGGCCCGCTCCTGCCTCAATTGTCCGATGAATGCTTGCCTCAGATCTTCATCTGATAGTCCAACGAAGAGAAAGAGTTCGATCACTCTCGTCTCGAGTGGTCGTAATGTCCCGAGATCGAAGACAAATGTGGCTGCTGCCGAGTCGATTACCCGCCCATCAGCATCTTGATTCGCGAAGTTCAGTGGATCTGCACTCAGGGGGGACACGCTATCGGCAATGATGAATGGTGTTGTTGTCGCTACTCCGAAGTACTGTTGTCCGGGTAGTCCTGCCCTGATGAGGGGCAGATCATCGACCACATTCTCAAGGATATCCATGGAATTTCGGCTCGTCCCGTTGGGAGAGAGCTGGATCGAGAAGCTCACTTTGACGTCCTCTAGCGTCGAGAATGAGAGGTTCTTCTGTACGAGGACGAACTGTAGGCAGTCCGTTTCAATTGAACCGTCGGGTCTCTTCACGCCCGTCGTGGATTGCCCTTGCTGAATCATGATCGGGCAAGGATGGCTGATGTCCCAATGTCCCCAGATCAACCAGCAATGGTGAGTAGCGCGCCATCCTGTGTTCGTTCCTTCCAATGCTGGGGAATCCGAAGTCATTATATCTCGCATAAGATAATCTTTCCCATCCATGCGAAACCTTGTGCCCAGAGCAACGGCCGTGATGGCATTGGGTCCAAGCTCGGCCGGACCGGCAGCTCCATCCGGATCGAATCGCATGGATATGGGCAGCCCCAGCCGTGAATCCAGGTCGGCTAGGTAAATTCCCGATCGGCTTTTGACTGTTCCATAGACCTGGTCGCTTCCCTCGTGTTGGGCCTGGCTGAGGATACCCCCCATTGACCAGCAGAGAAGTGTCATCATCACAAGAGCAATGGCTCTTGGATATTGCTTGCTTCTCAACATGTTATTCACCTCCTGATTCTTGGGATTGAGTTGTGAGAAGGCATCGGTTTATTAATGGCTCAATACATTCTCTACTTAATGAGCTTTCAAACCGATACCTATCCCCACCCGGCATGAATTCTACGTGTGTTGAGGGAACGCGATAGGCGAATCTTCCAAAAAAAGCGGTGGATCTTGTCAAATGAGCGGCTTATTGTCTCATTCCCGTGGTGATTTGTCCAAATGAACGGTGTATATTCCAGATGGGCTCATCGTCCAAATCTTGATCCGTCGTGCGCTCAAATGGGTGGCATGTTTGAGTGAGATGATATGGAGACGATGTCGAAGGTCCTCCTCTTTCAGTCTGGGTGGCGAATCCTGGTCTCTCTCTTGTAATGTGCCAGAAATCCACCGGGCCACTATGCTCTTGGGTTTCTATATTTGCCCCCCGGTAATAAGGCGCTCCAGAACTCAATCTCCCACTCCGGCGACAGGAATGACGAAAACCCGGAGCAGGAGCGCGCCTTAGGCTGCGGCTTTGGCGCGGCCATGCCGCTCTTATAATCCTCGCCTGAGGAACGTGACCACAGCCCAGCGGTCTTTTTCGCTGAGTGTCACTTCAAATCCAGGCATGGGGAGTTTCCCCTTGGTGATCTTCCAGAACAGCTCACCATCGGACTGATTCTTGATCACCTTGGTTAAGTCGGTGGGCTTCGGTTCCAGGCTGTTGGCCACCATGCCATCCCCTCGACCTTTATCACCATGACACATGGCGCACCACGTCCGGAACAATTTTCTCCCTCTCTCCACCATGTGTTCATCGCCGGCGACGGGGTTCTTCAAGGTCTTCGCTTCAGTCGGGACATTCCAGTCATGCTCTTGTTGAGCGATCCGAATCATTCCATAGCCTGAGCCAGGCTCATCGAGAAATCCCACGCCCATCGCCACGACGACGATCACCAGAAGCTTACTCCGTCTTCTCATAGGTCACCTCCCGTTTGGAATCGTGATCGAATTCGATGTCATCCAGAACGTGCTCCTCCGGCCATAATGATCCTGTTGCGTCCCCTCCTCCAAGGATGGTCCAGCCAGGCATGGAGAGCGACGCTCCACCGGAGCAGACCAATGGCGAGCCGAGCGACTCGAGAGATCGTCCATTCATTCAGTGACTGAAGCCTATTCTGAACGCTCTCACCCGAGCGCCCTGGATTCCAATAGAGGAAGTTTTCGTCTCCGGCATTGGTGACAAACAGGTCTGGGTGTCCATCGCCATCGACGTCCAGCCACAGGGCATCGGTTCCCACCGCCATATCCGTCATGCCCGAGTAGGTGGCCACTTCGTTGAACGTGCCATCGCCGTTGTTCCGATAAAGGAAATCCTGACCCTCGTTGGCCACGAACAGATCCAGGTCACCGTCATGGTCGTAATCGGCCCATGCTGCTGCCACGCCTATGGCCGCGTCAGTCATGCCGGCCATCGCCGTGACGTCGGTGAATGTGCCGTCACCGTTGTTCCGGAACAAGATATCCATCCCAGCATTGGCGACGAACAGATCCATATCCCGGTCGCCATCATAATCACCCCAGGCTGCCGCCAGACCCAGCATGTTAGTCGTCACAATACCGGCCGCCGTTGCCACTTCGGTGAACGTACCGTCTCCATTATTTCGGTAGAGCGCATCCTGACCATCATTGGCGACAAAAATATCCAGCATCCCATCACCATCATAGTCGGCCACGGCGACGTCCCAACTCTCGGCCATTTCGGCCAGTCCCGCGGTCGCCGGATCGACGAGGGTGAACGTGCCATCGGCATTGTTCAGATACAACGCGTCCTGCCCTCGATTCGCGACGTACACATCCATAGCTCCATCACCATTCAGATCAGCCCAAACAGCGGCGTGCCCCAGGGCATCGCCGCGAATGCCTACCTCGTTCGTCACATCGGTGAACGTGCCATCGCCGTTGTTGCGATAGAGAATATCGGCGCCAGCGGTGACCACGTAGAGATCGAGATGACCATCGCCATCGTAATCGCCCCAGGCAACGGCTTGTCCCGGTGACGCCAGGTCAGCGATCCCCGTCGAGGCGGTCACGTCGGTGAACGTGCTGTCGCCGTTATTCCGATAGAGCACAACGCGTTCATCGGTCACAATGGCGAGATCATTCAGCCCGTCACCGTCAACATCGCCAACCGCCGCACCTTGACTCCTCCCTGCGGCGACGCTGGCCTGGGTCGCGATGTTCACGAACAGGAATTGACCCTTCGTGAGCGCGAGAGGGGCATGGGGCGGTTTGGCCGAGGGGTTGTAAATCTTGTCTCCCTCGGCCTTCCCCAGAGGAAATCCGGCCGCGTTACCGGAGCCGTAGAACGCGATATCGCCCACGTTCGTCTCGGGCGCGATCCAGGCAAAGTTCCAGCTCGCTCCACCTCGACCGATTCGCTTGGGATCGTGCTCGATGTATTGTCGATGCGTTCCCAGCAGGGACGAGGGGCACTTGTCGGCAGGAGTGCACCCTCTGATCGTCGTCGTATCCGGTTCGGTCGAAACGAACGCGCCCGCCCCTAGATACGTTTCTATGGCGACGGCTGTGGTCTGAAAGCCAAACGCGCGCCGGTCAGGATCTGGATGGGTGATTCTGAACGTCAAGGCATATTGCTGTCCCGGGATGTAATTGTCGGGCACTCCCAGGAGCTCGATGACCCCTTTGGCATCGGGATTCAAGGGGAAGGAGTCGTGACAACCGGTTGCTGCACAAGTCGGTTCGGGTGGGAATCCACCACCTGCCGGCACACCAGTCCGTCCCGCCGGTGGTCCTGACTGGTAAGAATAACCGATCCCTATGGTCAGTCCGAGAACGAACAGCAGAATGCTCGCCACCTTCAGCATCTTCGTGCTCATCATGATGTTCCTCTTCCTTATGGATCAGAGATCATTGAAACCGGGCTTGGGAATTGCCCGCCTCTGGCTGCTCTTGTAGTCACCGGTTGTTCCATTTTTCGAAGATTCGCCGCACTCGTTTTTCAGCCATCGCCGCCGCTTCTTCTGGACTCCGTCGCCCCTTGGCCACAGCGGCGAACATGCGGGGGACGATAAAGGCGTTAAAAACTTCATCGATGGCTGCCGTCGCATATCCCGGATAGCCGATATTCCTCGTCCAAACGAGCGCATCTTCCAACGTCGCATACTTATGATGAGGTTCAGCACGCGGATCATTCTCCAGATGGATTTTCAGCTTGGGTACTGTCTTGGGAAAACAGGGGAAGTGACAATAGGCGCTCACCTTGAATACGACTCTGAGCTGATCGGTGAGATCCACCAGGAACTGTTTAGCCCCCTCCGGGTTCTCGGCGAACGTCCAGATGGCATAACAACTCGTGATGTGTGGGCAAATCAACCACGCTTCCGGACCGCGTAGTGTGGGATTGGGGAGAATATGCCGTGCCGACGTATCCGAGAGCCGCTCCGCTTGCCGAATGAGACTGATGGCGTCGACCGTGCAGGAAACCCGGCCACGGAGCAAGGCGCGATCATTGGAATCTCTCCTCCAACGAAACACCTCTGGCGTCCCCGATTCCTGATAGAGGGCCTTGACATATTTGAGCGCTTCAATAGTCTGTCGAGAATGGAGTATTGGATGGCCTTCGGCATCTTGTACCGATGCGCCGAAGGACCACAAGAGACCATGCAACCAGACATTACTATCGAGATTCGGAGCCAGCCCTAATCCACAGGGAATGCCAAGCCGTTCGCGGATCTGTCGGGCGCCGCGACGCAGACCGTCATAGGTAGTGGGACCGAAAGAATACCCGATCTCTGCCCAGTGGTCCCGGCGATAGAGGAAGGGAGCCACGACATAGGAGTCCGCGAAGGCGAAATACTTTTTCGTCCTAGGATTATACGTGGACCGGTGAGCTAAGCGAATCATCTGCCCCTGTCGGGGGAAGACGGCTCGGTAGACCTCTCGGTGATCGATGACAAACCGCTCGTAGCGAGCCGGTGGAGAGGGGAAGAGGACGAGATCATGTCCCTTACGCGCTCGAACTTCGGAGGCGGCACGGGCGTGGATCTTCTCTATGGGAACGTAGTGAACGATGACCTCGGTCTCATGTCTCTGCCCCCATTGCTTGGCGAATGCGCCGTCGAACCACTCGTCATGAGCGGGGACGAAATGGCGCCAGCGGAGGATCTTGAGCGTCTTGCGCTGGGCTTGCGTGCGCTCGGGGAAGAGAAAAAAAGGTCCTGTGCTGGCTATGCCGAAGGTAAGTCCCCCTGTTCGCCGAAGGAATTCGCGGCGAGATACTCTTTTGACGTCTCCTTTCTTCATTTGAGATACATCGCTGTCGGTTTGGAAAGGACGATATAATCACGCCACCACGAATCGAGCAGGTGGGCCTCTTCATGACGAGGAAACGGCCGGTGAGTCTCCCAGCCCGTGCTCCTCAGTCGGGCGGAGTGGTTCATCCCGGGGAGCAGAGAATGCCCTCGAGCCACAGAGGGCATTCTCTGCGGACTCCCGCCTTTTAGGCTATCGTTGGCAGTTTTGTTCCCGACAAGTACAGAAGTCCCCCGTCTCCTGGAGACAGAGGAAATTATTCCGGATCTGCGGTGATTGCTCGGTCCCATCGGGATTCTTCACCGTGACCAGGAAGGCATCTGGAGCAATACCCCCTGACCGGGGGTCAGGAATGACCGGTCATATCACCCACCGGGGACCATCGCCCCCGACCTCCGGATTGAATCGCAACTCGACGAGCCCCATGCGCTCCAGCCTCTCGATATCGGCGACGGTATTGAGGATGGGGGTGCCATCCAGATCCCTACCGTTTCTGGCAATGAGCGCTTCCAGCACCCGTCGGGCGTTAGGATCTCCATTCCGGAATAGCGCGTTATAGGCCTTCTTGGTGTAGACGACGAAGGTCACAATCCACAATCCGAGCAAGTTTTCGCAGAAATAGGCGTTCTTGGTGTCGAAGACGTTATCCTGCCGGCGATTGGGTGGAGCGGGGCTCAGCTTCACATTGATCGGATTCCCTTCGTCGTCTCGCTCCGTCTTGGGGAAGATAAACGCTCGGAAATCCTCGGCCAACATCCTGGCGCGAACTCCGGCGGCATCGTCGGTGAACGTCTCCGGGACGACATCCCCCATGATACTGTAGTAGATCAAGTTACCATCTCGATCCCAGCCGCCGGTGGTCTCCAGAATCCGAATCCCTCTCCGCGTGGGATCGGTGACAGAGTCGTCCTCGATCCAGTGATTGGGATTGCGATCCGGATTGCCGGGACGGCGGAGGATGTTGTCCGGATTGATCCCGTTGACCAGGTAGAACTCATCGCTGAAATCGAAAGGAGGCTCGTTGAATTTGACAAAATTCTGTTGCCCACCAGTTGCCTGGATGAACGTCGGCGGCGCGCTGGAACTCATCAGAGCGAACATGATGAGCGTCACGACGCCGATTCTCATCCCTCGCCTGAGAATCTTTCGCTTGCCTTTCATCATCGGTCTTCTCCTTCATCCAAGAATTAGGATGGTTCTCAGAAAAAACGGCCCCGACTCACTTCTGAGCGGCTCTCACCGATTGAGCGATGCTCAGGAGTTTCCGTTTCAGCGGCGGGGGCGTCACAAACGAGAGTGCCGTGATGAGCCACGCCGTGGGAGCCTGACCGGGGCACGCCGACCAGAGCACCTTGGGTTCGTTGCCGTACCGTACGTTCCCGATGTGCAGCGTATCATCTTTGTCCTTCTCGGGATCTGGGTAGGTGAAACCGAGCTTCACGCGGAGCAGTTCCAGCGTATCCGGCTCCCCCGTCACAAACGTCCAGCCGGGGCCTATCCCGTATCCTTTCATATATTGTCTGAACAGTTCCGGGGTGTCCATCTCCGGTTTCAGGGTGAGCGAGACCATGAAGATGTCGCGCCCGATGATGTCGCCGAGCAGTCGCTGAACTCTGACGAGGTTGGCGGTGATCATCGGACAGACATCGGCGCAGTGCGCATACATCATGTTAATGGTCACAATCTTCCCTTTGATGAGATCATCATAGAAGCGAACTTTCTTGCCTTCGTGAGTGACGACAGTGACGTTGGGGAAGTAGCGCTGCCTGACTCGCTCTCGGGCCGACAGTGTGGCTCTGTGGCTCTCCAAAAACGTTCCGCCAGTGAGGAGGCCGCCGGCGAGCGGAGTGGCCGCCGACAGCGCCAGAAAGTCCCTTCGTTTGACTTTGTTCATGGCTTCATCCCTCCTGATGAACATCCGGGCCAGATCTGGCCGAGATCAAGGCGCTCCCCGTTTCCGTTACGGCACGAGGATCGTGTCGCCTTCGGGCGTGATCTCCCAAATGAGCATCATGGCGTGGTCCTCGTGAACCATGTTGTGGCAGTGTAGGGGATATTGTCCCAGGAAATCCCGGAACCGGAAGTAGAGTTCCAGGCGCTCATTCTCGGTCAGCCTGACCACGTCTTTTCGCCCCCGCTCGACCACCGGCGGCCGCTTGCGGTTGCGAGACAGCAGTTGAAACTCCTCAAAGTGAATGTGAATCGGGTGTTGCCAATCGCCGGACAAGTTCATCAAGATCCAGCGCTCCACCGAATTCTGTTGGATGCGGAAGCGAGGTTCCTGACAATCCATGAACTGGCTATTGATGGACCACTGACCGTTGAGCCGATCGAATTTGAACGTTCGGGTGACGCGCGGTTCTTCGGTCGTTTCCGGCAGATCATAGAACTTGGTGATTTCGGCCGGATCTCGACTGTGGTCCTCGACCGGAGGCAACACGACATCAAACCGCAGCACCAGATTCCCCTGTCCCGGCGGCGTGAGATCATTGGGAGGAGGAACCGGCCCTTGACCATTCACCTGCCGGAGACGGTTCTCGATGTAGATGGATTTGCCCGCATAGTGGCTGAAGTCGATGATGACGTCAGCGCGCTCGGCTACACCGAGGCGAACGCTCTCGACCTGCACTGGACGAGGCAGGAGGTTCCCATCGTTGGAGATCTGCCAGAAGGGGAGTTTAGCATTGGGATTATCCTTGTCTAACAGGAAGAATTCGTAGAACCGAGAGGGCCCGATGTTCAACCAACGAAACCGGTATCGCCGCGGATGGACCTGGAAGAACGGTTGAATCTTGCCGTTGACGGTGAACTTGTCGCCGAGAACGCCATCCAGGTTGAACAGATCGTAGAACAGTTTTCCATCCTCATCGAAGACCTTGTCGGCGAACATCATGGGGATATCGAATTCTGGAAAACTGGGCAATCGGAAGCCGGTATTCTCATCACCGGTGTCGAACTCGTTGAACAGAAGATAGAAACCGGCCAGCCCCTTATAGGCATTCTGCGCCGTGAAGTCCACGCGATGATCGTGATACCACAGCGTGTGCATGGCTTCCCGGATGTCTCCGCCCTCGTCTTTGTGCGTGGAGAGCACGCCGGCCAGCACGTTGGGGTAATGCTGATCGTAAAATTGTCCGATGTCGTAGAAGTCGCACGGATTGCCATCGCTCTCCGAGGGCGTGTGGCCGTTGTGCAAGTGTGTGGTGGGCGAGGGGATGCCAAACCCACCATTATCTTCGGGCAGATTGTTGAAGTTGCGGATCAGGATCGGTTCACCGTATCGAGCCACGTACGTGGGGCCGGGTACCATCCCGTCGAATCCCCACATGATGGATGGAGGAAGGTCAGGGGATAGCTGAATGGGCGCCGCCATCTGACGCACGATGTAGAATTTCTTCGGCGGGAACATGGTCAGCGCTTGATGGGGGCGCGTCCGACCTTCGCCCGCCGCCGTGTTGGGCTCAACCGTGGGCGCTGGATGCAGAGACCCGACCGGCACCTTGACGGGCATGACCGGCATCGGTTCGATGAACGGTCGGGTCGGTGGACTGGCCGGTTGATTTATGGGAAGAGGTGAAGCACCGAGCGAAGCGGCACGTGCACTCAGCCCCGTCTTGGCCGCCAGCGTCCCGGCAGCCGTCAGGAGCCCCATCTTCAGTAGATCGCGACGAAGATGGAGCCGGGCGGCGATGAGTTCCCGCCGATTCTTTTGTGCATTGACCATCTCTTTGTAGCGCTTCCTGGATACTTTCTCTCCAAAGACGTTGTAATACATGATGTTCCTCCCCAAGATGTGGACACTCTCGAGCACTCACTCACCGAGCTCGTCCACATCACTTGTAGTCTCGTGTCTCTCTGGCTTGAATCGTCTCTTGTCATTCGTGAAATATGCCAACACACGGCATCATCATCACGATGATGAGGCTCTCCACACCGAGCTCTCCTCGGACACTATGTCGAGCCGATCTTGCCGTACGACCTCCCCAGTCCCGACCTCGCTCTCGGGTCTGAACGTTACAGCTCGGTTGGTGAGCTCATATCGTGATCACCGTACCACCCCATGCAACATCGAGGAGTGATGGGGTCCGTTGGAGATCGATCCCATTTCGGTCACCAGCCCCGGTTGATCGCCAGCATTATCGACCATTCCCGCATTCCCATGACCCCTCGATTTTGCACGTGCCTCATACTATGGATCTGGTGGGGATGGAGCTAGGCGAATCGTCTCAAAAAAGCGGTGGATCGTCCAAAAAAGCGGCGTATTTTCTCTCTTCGGTGGTCAATCGTCCACCGGGCGGTCAATCGTCCACCCAGCGATTGATGATTCGCGTCATCGCTCCTTGTGGTGGCGGTAGATCGATGGTGGACAACCGACCAGGCGTTTGAACGTTCGTTGGAAGTGGCGGAGATCCCCAAATCCCACCCGATGAGCGATCTCGGCGACGGCCAGAGTGGGTTCATCCACTAATAAATGTTTGGCTTTCTCAATGCGCAAGCGCGCCAGGAAAGCGGTGAAAGTGAGTCCAAATGTCTCTTGGAAAAGGCGACAGAGTAACGAGCGGCTCACACAGGCTTGCTGGACGGTTTCAAGGAGCGTGATGTCCTCCTGGAAGTTCCGAGCCATGTAGATGAGGGCTTTCCGCAAGCCCCCATGAAGGGAATCCAGAAGAGCGTGATCGCCGGCTAACAGAGCGGCGATCACCTCGTCCGCCGACGCGGGGTTCCGGGCCGGCGAGGTGAGGCTGCCTCGTTCTTCGGACGGGCGCCCGCCTCTTCGACTCTCAGCGATCGGTGATCTGATTGACGTGATCGGCATCAACTCTGGAGCATAGGTCTGAACGTCTCTGAGCGTGATCCGATCGCCGTCCGAGAGCGTCACCAGACGGGCGATGACCCGCTCCAGCTCACTCACATTGCCCGGCCAGGGATACTGTTCACAGAGCGTCCACACCTGATCAGCAAGTTGAGGTGGCTGTGGGCCCGCATGTTTGTATAAGAAGTACTCGATGAGAGGGGCAATATCCTCACGTCGCTCGCACAACGGTGGAAGGTACACGCGCAAGATATCCAGCTTTTCGAGCAATGTGGGACAGAGTATGCCCTCTCGCACCAGTTGCTTCACATCGTGATTGACGGAGGCAACCACACGCACCAGTTCTGGCGATTGCTCCGGCTCCCGCTTCGTCCACGACTTTCCACTCGAAGTGAGGAGTTCGACTAATTGGGCTTGAAGCCGAGCATCCAGCCGATCCAACTCATCGAGGAAGAGCGTGCCCCCCCGGGCCTCATGAAAGCGTTCGGCGAGCGGAGAGGGGAGGCGATCAGAAATCAAAGTCGATCCACTGACCTGGATGAAGGGACCGTGAGGACGGGGACCGGCCAAGTGAAGCCCCGTGGCGACGGCCATCTTTTCCGTGCCTGCTTCGCCCAGAATCAAGACCGGCCAGGCCCGAAGAGCGGCTCTCTCGATGAACTGATCTATCTGGTGAAGCGCTTCACTGGGTCCAATGAGTGGCCATTCTCGATCTAAATGAGTACGGGCCAGCGTCTGGAAGTGATGGCGTTTGATGTGATAGGCAATCCGTTGCGCGAACCACTCGCCGAGTTCCAGACGAGAGCTGGAATAGTGATGGGGATAGGGGGAAGCGAGGACCAGTACTCCTAAGACGACCCGCTGATAATGGATAGGAACGGCCAGGCTCGATCCGCCCGAGGCAACCAGTTGCAAGCAGCGCATCTGTCGTCTCGCCTGATGGCTGGCGATCGGTTCCTGATGGCGATGTTCGCCGAAGGCCAGGCAGACGGGACACTCCTGGTTGCGCGCCCAGGTGATCGGCGCGTCGTTGAGGGGGGGCTCGGGCGCTGTCGCCTGGATGTCGGCTTCATTCTCGATCCATTCCCCGGCCATCAGGCACAGTTTCCCTTGCGCGGAGTGGGTGGCTTCCGCAGCCGCCCGAACCAGAATGGTCAGTCGATCCACGAACGGGATCGTTGGTCGATAGGCTCGGCTGATCAACCTCGTCAATGACTCTATGGATTGCTCAGTCATGAACACCCCATTCTCTTCGATCACAGCCAAAGAAGAGCATACAGTTCCCCTGCATCAACCCCACCCCCCAAAACATTTCAGTTTCACTGAGCATCAAAATCTTAGGCAAAAATTTGCAAAAATTTCCGTCAGGGTGCTATTGATGCGACGTGTTTCCTCCTTCCCATGGGTGTGGGGGAAATGGCCCATGAGTCCCGGGCCACTACCAAGGAGCGACGTCAGGAACTCAAACTCACCGTGGCCTCAGGTATGGCGCGTCGGAGCGGCCATCGATCGGTTGGAGATGAACACCTTCCCCTGGAGGGAGCATCGGTTGGCCGTCACAAGACTCATCGACAATGCACACGGCGCGGGCCCTCCGCTTGGAGATGCCCGAATGCGGTGTGGAGACGTGGGTTGCGCGGATTGAGGATGGATCGATATGATGCTCCCGCGTCTTGTCGTCTCTCTTCCCAGCGCTCATTCCGTTCCAGGGACTCTTCTTGACCAATCCGGGGATTTCCGTTATCTTGTAACAGCGTGAAGCGAGCGAGGGTAGTGGCTATCATTCCCGCGCGATTTGAGTCTCAACGGTTACCTGGAAAAGCCCTCCTCGATATCGCCGGTCGACCCATGATTGCTCATGTGCTCGAGCGGGTGCAGAAAGTGCGGGGCATCGACCGCGTCCTCGTGGCTACCGATGACGAGCGCATTGGCGATGTGGTCACTCAATGGGGCGTGGAAGCGCGGCTCACGTCACCACGTCATGCCAGCGGAACCGATCGAATAGCCGAGGTCGCGGCGACGCTCAGTGCCGAGATCATCGTCAACGTGCAATGTGATGAGCCGCTCATCGAGCCGCAGACCATCGAAGCGGCCCTGGCGCCATTATTGTGTGAACCGTCCATTATGATCAGCACGACATCGGAACCCATCACAGAGTTAGCCGAGGTGTTCGATCCCCACGTGGTGAAGGTGGTCAGCGACCGTCGGGGATTCGCCCTGTACTTCTCTCGATCTCCTATTCCTTATGTCCGACGGGGGGATTCATTAGACATTATTCTGCGTGCGCATCCCGAATGGCTCAAATTCTATCGTCGACATACGGGGCTTTATGTCTATCGTCGGTCCTGTCTATTGCGGTTGAGCCAGTTGGATCCCTCGCCGCTGGAGCAGTTGGAGAAGCTCGAGCAGCTCCGCGCCCTGGAGCATGGCATTCCCATCCGGGTCGTGCCGGTGGAACATCGATCTATTGGCGTGGATACGCCTGAAGATTTACAGCGCGTGCGCGCGCTCACTGAGGAGATGCAACGCCATGGCTAAGTATATTTTCATCACCGGCGGCGTCGTATCCAGTCTGGGCAAGGGCATTGCCGCTGCCTCCATCGGTTGTTTATTGGAAGCGCGGGGCCTCCGGGTGACGCTGTTGAAATTCGATCCCTACATCAATGTGGATCCCGGCACCATGTCGCCTTTCCAGCATGGAGAGGTCTATGTGACGGATGACGGCGCCGAAACCGACCTGGATCTCGGTCACTACGAGCGATTCACTCGGGCGCGCATGAGTCAGGACAACAACTGGACCACCGGTCGCATTTATCTCTCGGTGATTGAGAAAGAGCGGCGTGGCGATTATCTCGGGAAGACCATTCAGGTCATTCCCCACATCACTGATGAGATCAAACAGGCGATCAGAAGTATTTCCTCTGGCGTGGATGTCGTCATCGTGGAGATCGGCGGCACGGTGGGCGATATCGAATCACAGCCATTCCTGGAAGCCATCCGACAACTGGGGAATGAGGTGGGGCGGTCCAATGCGCTGTTCATCCATCTGACGCTCGTGCCCTATATTCCCAGCGCCGGTGAGTTGAAGACCAAACCCACGCAGCACTCGGTCAAGGAGTTGCGGGCCATTGGTATTCAGCCGGACATCCTGCTCTGTCGCACCGATCGCCGATTGCCGCCGGAAATCAAATCAAAGATCGCCCTTTTCTGTAATGTTTCCGAAGAAGCCGTCGTGGCCGCTCGCGACGTAGAGTTCGTTTACGAAGTCCCGCTGGAGTTCGCCAAACAGGAACTCGATGAGCTCATCCTGGATCGACTCCAATTACAGACGCAAAAGCGAGACCTCCGCGACTGGCAGCGGCTCGTGGAGCGGCTGAAGAATCCTTCCGATAGCGTGACCATCGGCATTGTCGGCAAGTACGTCCAACTGGAAGATTCCTATAAGAGCCTCAACGAAGCGCTGACTCATGGAGGTGTGGCCAATAACTTGAAGGTGAATATTCGTTGGGTGGAATCCGAGCGTCTGGTCACCGACGAGCACTGGGAGGAGAAGCTGCAGGACATTGACGCCATCCTGGTGCCGGGGGGATTTGGTCGACGCGGCATCGCTGGGATGATCAAAGCCATCGGCTATGCGCGTCGCGCCAAGATTCCCTTTTTCGGCATTTGCCTGGGTATGCAATGCGCCTGTATCGAATTCGCGCGAAATGTGTGTGGATTGACTGACGCCGATAGCACGGAGTTCAATCCTTCAACGCCTCATCCCATCTTCTATAAGCTTCGCGATTTGATCGGCGTCGAAGAGATGGGGGGGACGATGCGCCTGGGCGCGTATGATTGCGTGTTGCAACCGGGAAGTCTGGCGCATCGGGTGTACGGGACCGATCTCATATCCGAGCGGCATCGACATCGCTACGAGTTCAATCCTGAGTACGAACCTGTTTTCAGCCAACATGGCATGATCTTCTCGGGTAAATCTCCCGATGGGCGGTTTGTGGAGATCGTCGAACTGGCCGATCACCCTTGGTTTCTCGGATGCCAGTTTCACCCCGAACTGAAATCGAAGCCGCTGGATCCCCATCCGCTGTTTGTGAGCTTCATTCGTGCCGCCTATGAATATCGCCTGCGCATCGAGACGATTGAACCGGAGGAGGAAGTCAGCGAAGCGCCCTCTCCAGAGAAACCGGCCGTGACGGGAGACTAGCACACATCGCGGGCCGAAGTCACTGAGGAAGAAGGGCCGGTCACATCAGTTCCTCGCCTTCTCCGAATGGGGAGCCCCGACAGAAATAAAGTCGGCCAGCGCGCGGAATCTTTTTTCTCCAATGCCCTCGATAATGAGGAGATCCTCAGGGCGCTGGAATGGCCCATGTTTCTCTCTGTACTCGACGATGCGCCGAGCCATGACCGGACCAATTCCGGGCAATGATGCGAGTTGCTCGACGGAGGCCACGTTAATGTTGACGCGAGACTTCCGAGGAGAGGAGGAGGTGGCTGACTGTGGAGATGAGGGGAGTGCCGGCGCTGAGGCCCGTTTCTCCGAGCGCGGCTTGAACAGATAGACCAGACTCAGGGCGAACAAGCCAAGAGTTATCCAGAGACCGATCCGCTTCATCGCACGCCGTAGATCTTCACCTTGAATTCATCGTTGGCTAACCGCAACTCCGGCCTTAACCCGGAAAAAGTTTGTGAGCTCCGCAACATCATGGGAATGCCGCCAGTTGCTGTCTCCAAGCCATAATAGGGGCTCTTGAAAATCGCCTTCATGCGCGGATAAGGCGCTTCGACGACGCCATAGCAGAACGCCTCCACGGAGAGACCATTAGACCGCATGGGATTGATGATCTCGATGCGATCATCGAAGATCAACAATCGCGTGGTCGTATCGCGAAGACTGTAATCGCGATGAAGAATGGCGTTGGTTACCGCCTCCAGGACCGCCGGACGATGATAACTCGCACGCGGGGTCACCGGGGAGGGGATATCCGACCAGGATCGGGGAGGTCGCTCGGCGTCCAATAAGTCGGTGTATCGCTGGATGAACTCTATCGCCTTCTCATATACGGCAGCGAGATTGCCGGTCAATGCGCATTGTTCGACGATGGGATCTTCGACGGCCGTGCCAGCAAATCGCGTCGCCACGATCTGGCTGCGAGGGAAGAGTTGCGCCACTCGATCATTTTTTCCAAACAGCAACAATCCAGCTAACGTGGGGACATTTTCTTCGGGTTTAGGCACAGCCAAGCGTAAGCAACGAACCATCACGTCATCAATAGGGTAGTTATGAGCCTCGAACCAACTCAGGTCGCCGCCATGGATTTCCCGTATGTAACTCCAGAATACAGCTTCATCGATATCATCCAATGTCGCGCCCATCACCGGGATCAATTCGAACCCGATGGAGGATCGCGGGTCGTACATGTCCGCGATCTCCTCCTGGGTCGCTTCCCGTTTCACCGAGCCGACGCGGGTGTAGCAGCGATAGTCGCGGGTGTAATAAGGTCGATGGGGACCCCGGACCTCGAGAGCGACCACACGTTTGCCACTATCAAAGCTGATCTTGTGGATGTAGGGATAGAGAGGAGGGATGACGAGATGCTGACAGAGATTGACTAACTCCTCTTCGACGCGCTCGGGATCATCCACGCCTTCGATGCGTCGGCGATCGGTCACACCAAAGATGATGAATCCCCCACCAGAATTGGCCAGAGCGACCACCTCAGCGGCGACTTTCTCGACGTTGTTGAGTCGGACCTTCAATTCCACATAAGAGTCTTCACCACCATGGACGAGGCTGAGGAGCTCGGTGCGGTCCAGCGTGAAATGATCCTCGGTATATTGTTGTTCGAAGAAGGAGCGCGTCGATACCGGATAGGGACGGCGGCGCCGAAATCGTTTCTTGGCCATGGTCATGCTCCCCCGGTCGGTTGGTGTGCATGGACCTATTATACACAAGTTTCCCCCCCTGTGATACTCCTGGGGACCTCGAGATGCGGAGAGAGATGAGCCAATCGAATGTGGTTACCTCAGAGGGGCGCCAGGAGAGAGCCTGGATTACCCGCTCCCGGCTTTTGAACATCGCCCCTTGAATGCTTCTTCCACATGGACGGACAGTGGGATGCTCATGCGCCTGCTGATTCGAGCCGAGCGCCCCGATGCGCTCCCAGGGGCTTCTCCCTTCGCTATCGGCGCCCTTCAGCGACGTTCAATGGCAGAGACGATGGCAATGCACTTCGGAACAACGAAAAGTGGGTATTCCTGATCTACAAGATCTATGCCCGGCACAAAAAGCCGGTGTTGTGTGATGCGCTGGTAGGGCACGCTGAGCTGACCGCGCTGGTGAGTCGTCGAACCGGGCTTGATGGGATTCTCCCACATTGAACGGGTGACCATGGGCCATGGGCCGTTTTCGATCTGGTTTTCGCGTTATTGTATGGAGGCAGAGAGCGCGGGAAGTGACCGTCATGATGTTTCTCCGTCGGCGTCGTTCACTCATTGACTCCTTCCTCGATATTCGGTACACCGCCCACGCCACGGGACCGATGATGGATCTCGAACTGATGGGAGACAGGTCAATGGCGTCTCCATCCAAGGATGTGACTCAATTGCTGTTGGATTGGAGTGATGGTGATCAACAGGCTCTCGACCAGCTTCTCCCTCTGGTCTACGACGAACTCCATCGGCTGGCCGAGCACTACATGCGGCGCGAGCGCCCCGATCACACGTTGCAGCCTACGGCATTGGTTCACGAAGCCTATCTGCGATTGATCGACCAGCAGCGCGTCCGATGGCGGAACCGGGCCCATTTTTTTGCCATCGCTGCTCAAGCCATGCGGCGTATTCTGGTGGATCATGCTCGTCGGCATCAGGCCCGGAGAGGGGTTCCGGCCAGCGAGTACCGCTTGATGAAGCCCGGGCTGTACCGTCTCTCCCGGAAATGGATTTGGTCGCGTTGGATGAAGCCCTGACCAGACTGGCTGAATTTGATCCGCGGCAGAGTCGTATTGTGGAGTTGCGGTTCTTCGGGGGATTGAGCATCGAAGAGACGGCCAGCGTGTTACAACTCTCACCAGCCACGGTCAAGCGGGAATGGCAACTGGCCAAGGCCTGGCTCTACCGCGCTCTGACCGGTGAAGGGTGACTCACATTGTGGGGAGCGATCAGTGGGTACGGACGAGCGATCATCGAACATGACCCCTGAACAATGGGAGCGCATCAAAGAGATTTTCGAGGCGGCGCTCGGGCGCCCGCCCGACGAGCGCTCGGCTTACATTGAGCAAGCTTGCGCCGGTGATCACGCTCTGCGGCAGGAAGTCGCCTCGCTGCTGGCCGCCCATGAACGCGCCGGTCGATTCCTGGAGGAACCGGCGGTGAGTCGGACCTGGGAAGGAGAACCTGAGGTGGCCGGTCTCTCGCTGGTGGGTCGACGTCTGGGTGCCTATCGAGTCATCCGTGAATTGAGCCGGGGAGGGATGGGAACTGTCTATCTGGCCGTGCGCGCCGATGAGATATACCGGAAGCGCGTCGCCTTGAAAGTGGTCAATCCAGGCATGCACACGGATGACATTCTCCGCCGATTCGGCCAGGGGCGACAGATCCTGGCCAGCCTCGATCATCCAAATATCGCCCGGTTGCTCGATGGAGGGGCCACCGAAGACGGACGACCTTATTTCGTCATGGAATACATCGAGGGAGAACCGATCACGCAATACTGTGACCAGCAGCGACTTTCCATCAGAGAACGATTGCGATTATTCCAGCAGGTATGCGCTGCCGTTCAGTATGCTCATCAGAATCTCATTGTGCATCGGGATTTGAAGCCCAGCAATATTCTGGTCACCACTGAGGGCGCGCCCAAACTTCTGGATTTCGGCATCGCCAAGATCCTCAATCCCCAACTCACCGAATGCTCCTCGATGACCATGACGCTGGGAGTACGACCGATGACGCCCGAGTATGCCAGTCCGGAGCAAGTGCGCGATGGGCCTGTCACCACGGCGAGCGATGTGTATTCGCTCGGCGTCCTCCTCTACGAACTGTTGACCGGGCACCGCCCCTATCGCCTGACCAGCCATCAGCCGGAAGAGATGTGCCGCATTATCACCGAGACCGAACTGGAGAAACCGAGCACCGCCATCGGCCGACGCGATGAGCAGCGCCCGGCAGACGCTCACCTCCCCTCCCAACCCACCGCAGACCAGAGGCCGCCGGCGAACGGGCCGCTCGCCATCGAGGTCATCAGCCGCCAGCGCGATACCACGCCGCAGCGACTCAAGCAACAGTTGAAGGGGGATTTGGACAACATCGTGCTGATGGCGCTCAGGAAGGAGCCGACCCGGCGGTATGCCTCGGTGGAACAGTTCGCTCAGGACATCAAGCGATACCTGGATGGACGCCCCGTCTTAGCGCGCGAAGATACGCTCACCTATCGCACCGGGAAGTTCATATGACGGCATATGGTCGGCGTGATGGCAGCTCTGTTCGTGGTCCTCTCGCTGGTGGGTGGTCTGGCCGTCGCCATTTGGCAGGCACAGGTGGCCGAAGCCGAACGAGCTCGAGCCGAACGGCGATTCAATGATGTGCGCCAGTTGGCCGATTTCCTCCTGTTCGAATTGTATGATGCCGTTGGCAGCCTCCCCGGGTCAACGCCCGTGCGGCAGCGGCTGGTCGAGCGAGCGCTGGAATATCTGGACAGCCTGAGCAAAGAGGCGGAAGGTGATCTCGCTCTCCAGGAAGACCTGGCCATGGCCTACGAACGGGTGGGCGACATCCAGGGGAATCCCAACTTGTCGAACCTGGGTGATATGACCGCGGCGCTCCAGAGCTATCGTCGGGCGCTGAACATTCGCCTGGCCTTGCTATCGGCTGACCCCACCAACGTGGAATGGCAACGCCATACCGCTCGAACTCTCCAGCGCATAGGCGATATCCTGTGGTGGAGTGGCGATACGCCGGGAGCCTTGGAGAGCTACCAACGCGCGCTTGACATTCATCAGGACCTGCGGAGCCAAGATCCAACCGATGAAACCACTCGCCGCGATCTGGCCGTGAGCCACGTCAACATCGGCGATGTGCTGGCCTGGAACGTCAAGACGGATGAAGCACTCGACCACTACCATCGAGCGCTCGCCACCCTGGAGGCGTTGTCGGTTCTTCATCCCGCCGATCCCCATATTCGCCGTAACCTGGCCAACTGTTACACGCGAATCGGAGATGCCCTGGGATGGGCGGGGGATGGCGCCCAGGCGGTGACCAACATCCAACGGGCGATCGGCATTCTGGAAACCTTGTTGGCGGAGACTCCCACCGATACGAAGACCAGCCGCGCCCTGTGGCTTGGCTACGTGAAATTAGGCGAAAATTCGGATCCCCGCCGGGCGCTAGAGTATTTTCACAAGGCCTTATCTCTCGCCGAACGTCTCTCGGCCGCCGATCCTCTCAATGCTCGGGCTCGCCGCGATTTGGCCCTCAGCTACGCTAAAATTGGAGACACGCTGGTCGAAACGGGGGATGCCTCTGCTGCGTTGAAGATGTATCGCCAGGCGTTAGCCATCCAACGAGCCTTGTCGCAAGAAGACCTCAAGAACGCGGAAATGCGTCGGGACCTGGCCAATACGTTCACGCGAATTGGCGATAGTCTCACCGTGATGGGTGACCTGTCCGGGGCGTGGGAGAACCACCGCCAAGCCCTCACCATTCGAGAGGCCCTGTTAGAGCAAGACCCGGCCAATGAAGCGATCCGTCGCGACGTAGCCATCTCCTGCATCAATCTGGGCGACATCGCCTCGACGCTGGCAGCACAGTCGACATCGTCTCCCCGGCAACAGATTGCATACTGGCGGCGAGCGCGCACCTGGTCTCAACGGAGCCTGACCATCTGGCGCGACCTCCGTCAACGCGGGGTATTAAAGGGAGCCGACGTTGAAATGTTGGACCACCTGGCCAGCCGAGTCGCTCAATGCACCGCGGCCATTGAGCGACTCACCGGCCGGTGAGTCGCCCTCATCGCCCCGCCTCACCATCCCGATCGATCGCCCGCGCCATCTCCCTCACCCAGTCGACGATCCAGGCAAAGGGCCAGGACGAGCGTTCATCGACCGTCCACCGGGACATGGATGACCCGTCATCGGCGGTGCCAGCATTGATGGCGGCTTCGTCGGCAAACCCCGCAGTTTCATCCTGGGCTTCGTTCAACCCCAATCCTCCACGACCCCAGGCTGGCTGAGCGCTTCGGCCATCATTGGTCAGTTGGATGAACTCCTGGCCATCAACTCGGAGAGCGTATATATCACTGCGTTCCACAACCGGCGCGATCAGGTTGGTGATGATCTGGACGTCAAAGGCGAGGTATTGCCCGTCGGGCGACCAGCTCGGACTGGTGACAAACTGCGTGGTTCTGGCCGAGGTGAGCTGGTGCAGTCCCGTGCCATCGGCATTGATCACAAAGAGATCAGACCAACCAAAGGTAGTGAGAGAGTGGTTTGAATGAAGGCGATCTGCCGCCCGTCCGGACGCCAACGACACTGGGTGATCAGTCGGATGAACTGGAATGAGTCGAGGGGCACTTGATAGATGGCCCGTGCGCTGCTCCCATCAGGGTTCATCGACACGAGGAACGCCTGACCGGCGCCTGGCCCCAGAGCAGCACAAGCGATGCAGTCTTGAACCGGAGACCAGTCGGCCCCACTCAGGTCGAAGATCTCGGCCCCCGGTATGGTCATCGGCTGGAGCTCTCCTCCGCTCCACAGAGCGAGATGATTCCCGCCGGTTGGTCGCCATTCGGGAAGCCCCGTATTGGGATTGGGTTGTCGGATCATGGAACGAACGTGGTTGGTGAGGACGAGTCGCCTGCCATCTGGCGACCACGAGGGTTAAATCGATTTCGAGAACGTCGGCTGTAAGGTAATGGTTCCGGCATTGATCGTCTGCCCCGGTCGGACCGTTATCCTGGCGAATCCCATCGAGAGACCCGGTCCGCCCAAGGAATCATTCACGGTCGCTTGGGCGCGCACCCAGATGGCGTCGCGAGGGACATTATTGAGCACAAACCGGCCATCGGCATCACAACTCGCCGTCTGTGCCGCACCCTGGGCGCTGACGATGCATCCGGAGAGGGTGCCATTCTGACCAGGGACCACGCGCCCGGTGACTGTCCCTGTAGGGCCGGGGAGTTGACCGAGGACGCCGAATCCAGTGAGCTGTCGCAGATTCGTGCCATCGAACCGGATGGCATAGAGACTCATCTCTTCGAGGCTGCGCAGTCCATTGTTGAAGTCTCCACTGAAGGCCAACTGACGGTAGTCTTTCGACCATACCGGGTCTTGAAGCCGGAGTGAAAACGCAAAGTTCGTGAGGCGCCTTCGCTCGGCTGGGTTCTGGACATCCATCAGCCAGAGATTGAAAAGCTTTCGCGCCGGATCGCGGGATCCCGAATCCTCATGCACAAAGGCCATGAGGCCCGGTGGGAGGCCCGGTCGCTGGGCGATCGAATCCCGGCCAATGGCCAGGACCATGATGGCAAGGAGCATTCCTGTGATCCACCGTTTCATTGCTCATCTCCTCCCTTGGGGGAAGGCACAGCGGTTTGACCATGTGCCTCCCCCGGCAGATTGGGTACAGCTATTTGAACGGAGGGCATGTACCCCCCTGCTCCACCTTGACGGTGAACGGCCCAGTCGCCTGCACTTCGTTGGCAACGACCACGAAGAAAGCCGGACCAGCGGGGAAATTGAGCGTATTGGGACTCGTGCTCACATTACTGAGTTGCTCGGTGTTGGGATCCAGTGCCCCAATGAGCGGGGTGAACGCCGACGAGGTGGCGGTGATACGAACCGATCCCCCTGGCGACTGGAACTGGAACACTTTAGCGAAGTGGACGCCGCCCTGCTGATCTTGAACCTGAGGATCATTGGACGTCAGCTCACAGGCCAGCTCCTGGTTCATCTGGATTTGAACGGGCGCGTCCAGCGTCCCACCCGTGCAACCGCCTCCAGATGCGCCACACGCCTGGCACTCGAGCATGACCGTATAGGGTCCGGCGCTCTGGGGTGAATCGCCGTTGATGACGAGCGCATACTCTCCCGGCGTGGACAGTACGCCGGTATATGTGACGGGCATGTTGGGCGCTCCAGCGGATATCGCTTGGAGAAAGACGAATGGTCCCCGCTGCGCATCGAAGAAAAATAATGCCGATTGTACGGGGAAGCTCGACGATTGGGCCGTGATGATGAACGGCTGATTCGGTTGCATGGTCGTGAATGAATAGGCGTCGAAGTGAGTTCCGTCCGAAAAGGTTTGATCCGTTTGATCGATCGATCCTTTCTTCGTCTCTCCGCAACTAATGGGAGGAAATTGCTGTTGGGCAGCGATTTGACTCATCAATGTTCCCGATGAGGTCAGGACATGCCACTTCGAGCGGTTCTGAGCGGCATGTGATGGCCCGGTCGCCGATGATCCCATCATCATCAGTGGCCAGACGATGATGAGGGCCAGGAACTTTCTGCTTCTAAGCCCCCGGCTCGACCGTCGTGGCGCGGTGCCGGCCTGGCCTCGCACCTCTGAGCTCTTTGCTCTCGTCATGACGAGTACCTCCTATCGTGGAGTTCGAGGATCGGCCAATTGACCGTCCTCATCTCATAACGCGCAAATCGGTCTGGGAATGGCTCATCATCGCAGAACATCAGAATGACGCTTCAATGCCCATGAGCCATGGGGCGCCGTTAGTAGTGCAGTGTTATATCTCGACCGCACCACTCGCTTTTTCGGGTCCGAGCTTGGGAAATACACCACGCTGGCTTCCCCATCGACGAGGCAGGAGGGTGGTCTCCCGTGAGTGAGTCGTTGTGGGGTATCCGGGAGAGCCGGAGGATGACTCCTTTGCTGGCTCGTCAGTGACGGTGAGTGGTTCTTTCCGGGACGCTGAACTGATGTCTCCGACCCTCGAGCAATTGGGAGGGACTCCAGGTCGGTGTGCTGATGTATGAGCTCCAGAGGGGAAATGCTCGTCGGTATCCGGTGGGGGCGTACTCCGCTCAAATATCCAGAATCACCATGGCCCGCCACCCATCCGCGGTGCGTTCCACCTGAAAGCGATGCAGCGTGACGGCTTTCACATCGACGAGAAGCTCGTGTTTCTGAGGGTCGAGTTCTTCTCCAGAGGCTTCGGCGGCGAGCAGGGCGTGATCATCTCGTCGGTCAATGTGGACCCGGGATACGCGCAACAGGAGCCGTTCGGCATCTTTGTAGTAAATGAGCTCCTGGAGGAACTCAAACAGGAGCATATCAATGGCATCGGCTTCGGCTCGGATCGTTCGGTGCTCACGGGGGATGATGGTCGTCAGATCTTCCACCATCACGTTCATCGTCGCGTCGGCGGCGGCGATGAAGAGTTCCTCGAGCGTTTGGCCCCAGGCTTCGAAGGCGACGTCAGCAGTGGCGATGTCATCCAGGTATCGGTAGGGCATCGAGATTCTCCCTCCACATCGGGCGAACGTGATCAGCGAGATACTCATTTCGGCTATCGGCCGATCACCGCTCGCACGCGCGCAGTCGATTCACAATAGTCTCTCGGTCGTCGCTCGCGCCTTGGCCGATGAAGACCAGTTCGGTCTTTTGCGCAGCGAATTCTTCCAACTCCCATCGTCCCGTCACATAGTTGAACAGATAGCTTCCTTCGGGAAATCGAACGAATCCCTTGGCTCGATAAATGGCCGTCGGGAGTTCGGCAATGGCGTCTTCGAACTTGTCCCGATCCAAGAGCTTCTCGCTGGTGAAGGTGAAAGATTGCATGTTGACAGCAGTCTGACGAGAAGAAGGCTTGGGGCGTCCGCCAATGTCCAGACCGAGGAGTACATCGACATCGACATCGCATCGCACTGTCTTGAAGATGAGAGCCCTTTCGTTGAACGCGCGGACTTGAGCTTCGACGTCTTTCACCTGTTCCGCGGTGATGAGATCGATCTTGTTGATGAGGATGACATCGGCCGCCTCCAGTTGCGTTCGAGCGGTGTAGCCGACGGCAGGGTATTTTATACTGGCATAAGCGTCGACGATACAGATGACGCTATCGAGGCGAACCTGGGGAAGATTATCTTCGACTTCGTACACCAGAGCATCGGCCTCGGCGACGCCAGTAGCCTCAACGACGATGAACTCCGGGTGCACGGTATCAATGATCTCCGCCACCGCTGCTTCGAATTCTCCGGTGAGCGAGCAGCAGACGCAACCGCCAGCGAGTTCGACGATCTGGACATTTTCGCCCTGAATGATTTGGCTATCGATAGCGATTTCTCCAAATTCGTTCATGAGCACGGCCAATCGCCGATCGGTCGTTTCCAATATACGGCGGAGCAACGTCGTCTTACCGCTGCCCAGTGATCCGGTGATGAGAGCAATGGGTGTTTTCATCATTGATGGTCGATTATTGGTCATGGTGAGAGGAGCCATGAGTCGATGGTACAGGCTTTGATGCGCATCGGTTATCCTTTGATGTTCCCGATAGGGACGAAGCGAACAACCCGTTTACTGATTCCCGCCAGCTCGGTCGCTTCAATCACGTCATCGATATTCTTGTAGGCCGGACCAGCTTCTTCGGCGAGTCCGGAGTAGGAGACGCTCCGTACGTAAATGCCGCGCGCCTCCATCTCCTTCTGGAGCTTCTTGCCCTGGAATTGCTTCCGCGCCTTCCGGCGACTCATGGTCCGACCGCTCCCATGGGCCGTGGTATAGAACGTTTGATCGCCGCTGGGAATGCCAGCGAGGAGATAAGACCCCGTCTCCATACTGCCGCCAATGATGACCGGTTGGCCGGTTTCTCGATAAATGTCGGGAAGTCCTTCCATGCCCGGACCAAAGGCGCGCGTCGCTCCTTTCCGATGGACGAGGACATCGCGCACCTCGCCGTCAACGACGTGTTTCTCCAGTTTGGCCGTATTGTGGGCGACATCGTATACCTGATGTAAACCGAGATCGGCCGGATCCTTATGAAAGACGTCAGAGAACACCTCGCGGATGCGATGAAGGATGACTTGCCGGTTGGCGAACGACATATTGATGCCGCATTTCATGGCCGCAAAATAATCCTGACCCTCGGGCGAGTGGAAGGGCGCACAGGCGAGTTCTCGATCCAGAATCTTGATCCCGTATTTGGTCTCCATCACTTTGAGAAAGATCTGCAGGTAGTCGGTGGCGACCTGGTGGCCGAAACCACGGCTGCCACAGTGGAACATGATCACCACCTGATTGGGGAGCGTGATGCCGAACGCTTCGGCCAGCCGCCGGTCGAACACGTTCTCCGGCTTGGCCACTTGAATTTCCAGGTAGTGATTTCCCGAACCCAAGGTACCAATCTGCTTGTAACCGCGTTCCACAGCTTTTTGGCTGATCTTAGAGGCGTCAGCGCCGGCGATACAGCCTCCTTCTTCCGTACGTTCGAGATCTTCGGGCCATCCGTACCCGTTCTTGATGCACCAGCGAGCCCCTTGCTCCACCACTTGGCGGAACTCATCGTGGGAAATTCTCACAAACCCGGTGCTTCCTACGCCGGCCGGGACGCGCTGGAAGAGTTTGTCGACCAGCTCTCGCAGATGTGGTTTCACCTCTTCATACGTCAGATTGGTGAGCACGAGCCGCATGCCGCAATTGATGTCAAAGCCGATACCGCCCGGGGAGATGACGCCCGTCCGCGCATCCATGGCCGCCACGCCGCCGATAGGGAATCCATACCCCCAGTGACCATCAGGCATACAGTAAGCGTACTTGAGAATACCCGGCAACGTAGCGACATTGGTCACTTGGTCGAAGACGCCTTCGTCCATTTCCCGGAGGAGCTTTTCCGTGGCGTAGATGCGTGCCGGAACGCGCATCCCGGGCTTATGTGTGGGGGGGATCTCCCAAACGGTATCCGAAATCTTCCTGATATCTTCAGGTATCGCCATGGCTCGGTCACCTCCTCTCTCCAGCCGGGCATGGGCCTCCCCACGTCCGTCGGCTGGAGGGCATTCCTTGGTCAAACTGACGCGTGATTAGAATAAAATATAATCGCCAGTTGCCGTTCCGTCCAGCAGAAGTGGTGTTATTTGTAGACGGCGACGTCGGCTTTTCGGAGGATCTGTTGATGGTAGAAGAACCCACGCCTGAGAACGCGGGCGATAGCTTGACTGCGGCCGCCGGCGACGAGTTCGACAATATTGTGTTCCTCTGGTTGAAAGGGCTCCATGGGAATGGGGAGAATAGACTTCATCCCGGCCGCCTGGAAGAGGTCTTTCAGCCGCCGCTCAAGGTCGTCATCCTGGCCTGGCGGAGCCACCTGACGATCGCAATAATCGATGGCGGCGATGAGTTCTTCGGTCACCAGGCGATCGAGTTGCTGCTGGATATAGGCTCGTGGATCGGCGAATTTATCGATGGCCTCCTTCACAACACGCCCCAACTCTTCCAGGAAGATCATCCGCCCGGTGGGGCTGGCCGAGACCTGAATATGCAACTCCAGTTCTAATTGCCGACTCTCCAGTTGACTTCGGATGTGGACGATCTCCCGATGCAATCGCCGCGCTCGCTCTATGGCCCGACGAAGCTCATCGGGTTGGGTCCCCTGCTCTAGTGACAATCCTCGGGTGAGGTTCTCCAAGGCCGAGACGATGGCCACCGCGCGTTCGGCCACCTCATCCAGCTCACCGGGCGAAGGGAGTTCCTCTTGAAAGAAGCGGTTGAGCATCTCCCCGGCGCGCTCGATGGTCGCCTCGATGGCCTGTTTACCGGAGCTTTCCATATGACCGGCGAAGATGAGCCCCAGGAGCCGAGCATAGAGGCGATCCTCGGTCGCTGGGGAGGGGAGCTTCGGGCGTGGAGTGACAGAAGAATCTCGTTCGGGGAGCATCCACTGACGAACGTGGTCGGTGATCTCCTGAAGTCGCTGATGATCCCGCTCGGATTGCTCACGTTGCTGCTTCAGCTCGCCGACCTGTTGGGCCAGGGCGCGTTCTAATTGGTCCATGCGCGCGCGAAGGGATTGCGTCTGCTTTTCCAGTTCTGCCTGAAGATCCCGGTTCAGTCGGTCAACGGTGAGAGCGAGGTCTTCTTGTATCTCCCGAACAGAGGGAGGTTGGGGGTGACTTTGAAGTCTTTGTTCTAACTCGTCCAACCGGTCGTTAATTTTATAGATATCGAGAACGGCCTCTTCGAGGGTTCCCAACTTCTGCTCGATCGTGAGCAGCTCTTTGGTGTGGATTTGAACCGTCTGAGTGAGATCGAGACCGGTGCGCTCCGGGTCACTGGGAGCATGTTGGAGAAGGGAGAGGTTCCTTCCGGGCCTCTCGGTCAAGCCTTCCTTCTCTGTTCGGCCTGATCGGGAGATCATACCCATTCGGCGCCACCACCGCCGGCGGCGCGGCTCGAGCCGTTCCGAAGGTTGGAGCTCGTCCTCCGAAGCCTTCTGTTGAGGGCGTTCCGGTTGTCGGGACGCCTGACGCTGCCGAACATATCGTCCAGCGAATCGGGCCAGCATCACTCCCATAAGGATGGCCAGTCCAATGAGCACGGCGCGCCAGAGGGGGGACTCCAGGGCGTCGCGGAAGAACATCCTGGCGATCGCCATCAGCGAAGATGGTTCCCACTGGATGGGCATGACCCGACGCGGCCCGTGGGGTCGGACCCGGCCGGCCGCTATCGCTGCTCGCGCCACCGAAGGGGTGTCGCCAACCAATGTCGCTTCACCACCCTCGATGATCACGTTGGCCTGGCCGGCCTTTTTTGCCGCTTCTCTGAATGCGACCTGGAGAGTCAGTATCTTCTTGAAGCCGAACCATTGTTCATTGACCACATCCTGAGTCGATTCCAGCGTCGTGATTTCAGCCGATGTCTTCGGCGCCCAGATGCGAAGTCCTTCAGGAATATTGTGGAAACGAATGAACGTCCATCCAATGGGATCGCCGCGAATCGAGAGCTTTTGGGGCTCGGGATAAGTTCCTTCCCCGGTGAAGAAATGTAATCGGGATGGTTCAACGGCGATGAGGTGGCGATCCGTCTCCCAAAAAAACTTCAAGTAGTGCTTTTCGCCCTGGGCGGTGACGTGTCTCTCAGCAGCCAGTTGCCTGGCCCGCTCGGGCGTGCTCGGTTGACTCCTTCCATCAGGAAGGTGACCGATGAGATACTGGACGCTCACCGGTGAGGTGGCCGTGGCCTCGATCATCAGCGTGAGGGTGAACGTTCGTCGGAAGGGGTACCACCGTCCGGGCAGAATCTCCCCTTCTTCCCGACCAGTGGGAAGATCGCCAATGAGCTCGACATCTGGCGAGGGGAAATCGAACCGGATGAAGCGCCAGCCCCCGCGACTCATTGTGAATCGGAGTGAGACCGCAATGGGAAGTTGACCGGTGAACGAATCGCTCACATCCTGGGTCATGGAACGAGGAGCAGAGATCTCTACCGTCACGAGGGGCGAGACAGGATGGGCCATCCCACGGACGACAGATCCAACGAGGACATCGATGAAGAGGACCGCTGAGATGATCGCATAATGGCGCCTCATAGGCCTTTCTCTGGAAACGTCAACAGTCTGGCGTCCCAACCGGCAAGATAGGAAATCTCACCCTCCGACCTCTCTCCACGTTATATTCTGACCATATTTAGTGGCTGAGCGCAACCCAATCCAGTGGTGGAGAGACCGGCGACATTCACGAGGCACTGTGGGAATAGTACCAGTCAGCCATGATCGACGCGCTGAGCGTCGATAGGACGCTCTTCTCTCAGGGAATGAAGGGAGCGATGACGGAGCGCTGATGAGGATCTCAACGCCTCCTGGAGTTTCTCGACCATGCGCCGTTGGATCTCCTCTAGCCGCCCTTCTACGGTGCAGCCGGCGGCATTGCGATGACCCCCGCCACCGAAATACTCGGCGATCTTGGCGACGTTAATGGCGTCCTTGGAGCGCAGCGAGGCACGATAGACGTTGGGTCTGACTTCCTTTAAAAAAAGAACGACATCGATATCGGCTACGGCGAGGGGATAGTTGGCCAGTCCATCAGCATCCTCTTCGGTGGCCTGCGCCGCGGCCAACATCTGTTGGGTCACGGCCAGATAGGCGATGCGGCCCGTCTGGTCGCGCTGCAGGGAACTGAGGGCCAGTCCCATGAGCTTCAGTTTGCTGAACGGTTGCGAGTAATAAATGGCGCGGGAGATGCGCGCCGGATTGGCTCCGAGCCGGATGAGCTCGCTAGCCACCTTGAGCGTGCGGGCGGTCGTATTGGGGAAATGGAACGAGCCGGTGTCCGTCAGCAGGGCGGCATAAATGCACTCGGCAATCTCAGCAGTCACGCGCGCTCCCGTCGCTTTGCACAGGTTGTAAATCATTTCACCTACTGCCGACGCCGTCGAGTCGATCCAATTGATATCGCCGAAGCGAACCGTGGTGGTGTGGTGATCGATGTTGACCACGAACTGTTCGGAGAGCCCGGGAAGGCCCGGCCGATCGATGTCACTGCATTCGATGACGAAAACGGCGTCGTATTGGTGGGGGTGATCAAATTGGTTGATTCTCTGCACGCGACGGGCGCCCGGCAGCGTCTGGTATGCTCTGGGAATGTGATCGCGCATCACGACGACGGCGTCTTTGTTCAACTCTTGGAGCATGAGCATCAGAGCCAGCGAAGACCCCACACTGTCTCCATCCGGTCGAACGTGGGAGGTAATAGCAAATCGGTGTTTGCTGTCGATCAACTCAACGACTTCACTCAGCATGACTCTCTCTCAATCTTCGGGATCTTTCGCCGTCTCTGCCAGAAGTTCGTCAATTCGCGCCGCCACTTCCAGCGTATCATCATAATAGAATTTGAGTTCGGGAATGAAGCGAAGGCGAAGCCGAGGGTAAAGCTGGTGGCGGATGAAGCCAGCCGCTCGATTGAGTCCGTGCACGGTCTGGTCGATTTCCTCGCGCGATCCCGTGATGGTCACGTACACCCGGGCGTGGCGCAAATCCGGACTCACTTTGACGTGGGTCACGGTCGCCGGTTTGATCCGGCGATCCTCCAATTCATAGTGAATGATTTGACTGATCTCTTGTTTGAGCAATTCGGCCACACGAGCTGGTCGATAAGGTTTCATCGTGACGCTCCTCGCTTCACTCCTCACAGCGCTTGAGCGACTCGTTCCACCGTGAAGACCTCGATGATGTCGCCCGGCTTAATGTCGTTATAATCCTCCAATCGAATACCACACTCGAATCCTTGTTTCACTTCCGTAGCATCCTCCTTGAATCGCTTGAGCGATTGAATGGTGCCCTCGTAAATGACGACGTTGTCCCGCAGCAGGCGCGCCCGGGCATTTCGTCGCACTACTCCCTCGGTGACCATGCAGCCAGCGACGTTGCCCACCTTGGGGATATGGAAGATTTGCCGGATCTCCGCCTGTCCAAGACGGACTTCTCGCTCTGTCGGTTCGAGCAAACCTTCCATGGCTTTTCGAATTTCTTCCTCCACTTTATAGATCACCGAATGGAAGCGAATGTCCACGTGTTCTTGACGGGCCAACTCCGCCGCTCGAGGTTCAGGACGAACGTTGAAACCGATAACGATGGCCGTGCGATCCATTTGATTGGCGGCGCTGGCCAGGAGGACGTCTGACTCGGTGATAGCACCTACACCACTGCGGATGATCGTCACTTTCACTTTTGGACTGGAGAGCTTCTCCAGCGTTTGTCGAAGCGCCTCCAGGGACCCTTGGACATCGGCCTTGAGGATCAGTTGGAGTTCTTTCAGTTGTCCCGCTTGCAGGCGCTCGTAGAGTTGCTCAAGCGACGTGGCCGCGGTGACTCGGGCTCGCGCCTGGCGCTCGGCCGTCTGGCGGAGCGAGCTGATGCGCTGAGCCGTGGTCAGGTCGTCGACGACGATGAGCCGATCTCCGGCTTCGGGCACGGCTTCCAGTCCCGTCACTTCAACGGGCGTCGCGGGTGGAGCTTCAGCGAGTCGCCTCCCTCGGTGATCGAACATGGCCCGCACGCGACCAAACGTCGTGCCCACCAGAAACGCGTCGCCCACACGAAGGGTGCCCTGTCCGACGAGAATGGTGGCCACCGGACCACGCCCTCGGTCGAGCTTGCTCTCCAGGACCACGCCCGCCGCTTTTCGGTTGGGATTGGCTTTGAGGTCCAGCAAATCGGCAGTGAGCAGGATCATCTCCAGGAGCTCATCGAGATTGATGCGCTGCTTGGCCGAAACTTCCACCATGACCGTATCGCCTCCCCAGCCGTCCCACACGAGGCCGTGATCGGCCAGCTCTTTCTTGACGCGCTCGGGATTGGCTTCCGGTTTGTCGATCTTATTGATGGCGACGATGATGGGCACGTTCGCCGCTCGCGCGTGCTCGATAGCCTCGATCGTCTGTGGCATGACGCCGTCGTCGGCGGCCACCACGAGCACGACGATGTCGGTCACTTGAGCGCCGCGAGCGCGCATCATCGTGAAAGCCTCATGGCCGGGGGTATCCAGAAACACGATCTGGCGCTTCTGTCCCGGAGCATCGGGATCATCGACCTCCACGGTGTAGGCGCCGATGTGCTGGGTGATGCCTCCCACCTCCGATTCGGCCACATGGGTTTCCCGAATGGCATCCAGGAGGCTCGTCTTCCCATGATCCACGTGCCCCATGACCGTGACCACCGGCGCGCGCGGCACGAGGACCTCTTCTTCTCCCGCGGCGAGCAGCTGCTCGATGACCGCCTCTTCGGCCAACTCTTCGAAGGAGGCGAAGTGAATATCATAGCCCAGTTCGCGGCCAATCTCTTTAGCGATGTCAGGTTCCAAGGGCTGATTAATGGTGGCCATAATTCCTCGTTTGAGGAGTCGCTGCATCACGTCGCGGGGGCGGACGTCTAACTTCTCGGAGAATTCCTTCACCGTGATGCCCTCCATGAGCTTGACCGTTCGGAGTTCAGCGGTGGTTGGCTTGGCGACGGCCGCCGCGGCCGGGCGCTCTTTGACGGGTACGCGTTTTTTCACTGGTGGGCGCGGTGGGCGACGACGACGGCGACGGTCATCGCGTGGGGGCACGTACACGCGATCTGAGATATCCATGGGCTTGGGGGGCGTCTGGGGCCGCGCGGGGGCTGAGGGGCGCAGAACGGTGACTTTCATCCCCGGCGGAGATGGGGGCGTTTGGCGGGCCGGCTGTGGGGGGGACGGTTCCGTCACTTCTGCTTTCGCCGCCGCCGTGGCCGGAGGCGCAGGGGACGGCTTGGTGGCTGGAGGGGCCGCTGGAGGCCGAACTAATTTCAGCGGTGTGACTTTCACCGCAGGCTGCGGTTCGGTCGACGGCTCTTCACCCTTTGGCGGCTTTTTCTTCAATCGAACCGCTTTCATCTTCGGTGCCGGAGGCTCGGGGGGCGTCTTCTTCTTTTCGGCGCGAACGGGGGCCTCCATGGCCGCCGGCGCGGCGGGCTTTTCGACAACCGTCGGCTCAGGGGATGTTGGCTCGGTGGAAACGGTCTCCGCCGGTTTCTCCTTGACTTTCTTCACCAGACGGACTTTCGGTTTCTTGGGTTCGACTTTCTTAACGTAGTATTTGGACCGAATTTTCTCGGCCTCTTCTTCCGTGATCGAGTTAGAGGCCACGCGCACATCGAGGCCGAGACGGCGGGCGTCTTCAATCACCCGCTTGGGCTCGAGTTTGAGCTGTTTGGCGAGTTCGTAAATTCGTATTTTCCCCATAAACTTCCCTCTCAGCGCCCCGCATCAGCAGGGGATGCGGGCTCTTCAAGACGACGCTTCCAGTTCGCTCTGCGACGTTGCGGCCTGAGCGTCTCGCTCGGCCCGGGTGGGCGTTGGTTCGCTTTCGGAGTCATCTGGCGAACGGGTTGCCTCTTCTTCCCCCGATCCATCCGCTCCTGTCGGTGAAGGACGCTCTTGAGTTGACGGCCTGACCGAGGATTCGCCGCTCATCTCGCCGCTACTTGGCGGCTGGCCCACCGGGACGGACGCCTCTCGAGGGGGAGGCGCGGTAGTCGGTGACGACGTCGAAGCCTCTTGGGCTGTGGCGTCTTCCGGGGAGGGACCGGTCGAAGGGGCCATCGCTTCAGTGGTCGCCGACTCCTCAGCGGTCGCCTCTGCGGGCTCAGCCTTCGGCGGGGTGGTGGGGACAGGCTCCGTCTCTCGTGCCTGAGAGACGAGGACTGACTGAGCCACCTGTTTGAGCTGTGTGGCGCGATCCAGACTAATATCGAGTTTCTCGGCCAGTTCGTCGAGGTCGGCCTCGACCAGTTCCTCCAAGGTCGCGTATCCCTGGGCGGCGAGGCGATGCACCATATCTGCTCCGAGTTGGAGTCGAGCGACCTCCAGGGGCGTTGCACCCGGCGAGATGAGCTGTTCGATCTGGGAGGCCACTTCCCGCTTCACGTCCGATTCGCTACGAATGTCGATGTTCCAGCCCACCAGTCGCGCCGCCAGGCGCACATTCTGCCCCTGTTTGCCAATGGCCAGCGAGAGTTGGTCATCCTCGACGATGACCTCGACCTTCTTCTGCACCGGATCGATGATTTGGACCTTATTGACCTTGGCCGGACTGAGCGCATTGGCCACAAAGATCGCCGGATTCTCCGACCATTCAATGATGTCGATCTTCTCGCCATGTAGCTCCCGTATCACGGCCTGAACGCGACTTCCCTTCATCCCCACGCAGGCGCCGACGGGATCAACGTCGCGGTCGATTGAGGTGACGGCAATCTTGGCCCGCTCGCCCGGCTCCCGGACCGCTCCTTTGATCTGGACCGTGCCATCATAGATTTCGGGAACCTCCATCTCGAACAGGCGAATCAGCAATTCGGGACAGGTCCGCGAGAGGATGATCTGCTGTCCATGGGTTTCCTTGACCTCTTTGGTCACTTTGATGATCACGGCGCGAATGCGCTCATTGAGCGAGAACTTCTCCGCCTTCGACTGTTCCGACCGCGGCAACAGGGCTTCCACCGATCCCAGATCGACGATGATATCGCCCCGTTTTTCAAACCGTTTCACGAAGCCGTGAACCAACTCGCCCACTCGCTGGATGTATTCTTCGTAGATATTCTGCCGTTCGGCCTCGCGGACCTTCTGGGTGATGACTTGCTTGGCCACCTGGGCAGCAATACGGCCCATGCCCTCAAAGGGGCGCTGGATCTCCAGGATATCGCCCACCTCGGCTCCCTCGACCAACTCGTTGGCTTCTTCCAGGCTGATCTCTCGAGCGGGATCGGTGACTTCCTCGACAACCGTCATCCGGGCGAAGATCTCGATCTGTCCCGTTTCGGCGTTGTAGCGCACGTCAACATCTTCGCCCAGGTGGCGATACTGCTTCTGATAGGCCTTCAAGACGGCCTCGGTGATCGCCTCGATAATGGTTTGGGGGTCGATATTTTTCTCCCGACTCAGCAATTCAATGTTCTCTGCGATCGGGCTCGAATTTGCGCTTGCCATATATCTCCCTCTCAAACAACAAATTTGCTCATCAGCGGCATTGACTCCGTCCCCTCATGTGGGCGGCTCTGGTCATGCAGCTTCTTCTGGATCGGTGCTCCTTATTTGTGCTTTCCCCAAGCAAAAATCAGATGTGCTTTCCGGATTTGTTGATAAGGAATGCGAACGTCTTTCCCCAGTCGATGCTCGCGAATGGTGACGGTATCGCCGCTGATGCCGAGCAATTCGCCTTGGAACGTTCGGCGTCCTTCGATCTGCTCGTGAGTGTGAATCTTCGCTTCGCGTCCAGCGAATCGCTCATAATCAGCCTTTTTGTGAAGCCTCCGCTCTAAGCCGGGTGAACACACTTCCAGGATGTATCGATTCGGGATAGGATCTTCAACATCCAACATGACGCTCACATGCTGGCTCACTTGCGCACAGTCGTCGATGGTGACGCCTCCGGGCTTGTCAATGTAAAGCCGCAACGTCATATTCCGGCGCTGACCGACCAGCTCTACATGGACCAACTCGAAGCCGTCGCCCACCACAATCGGCTCGATCATTTCCGTGATCCGTTGTGTCAACTGCTCCCTCGTCATCACTGCACTTCAAAAAAAAGTGGGCCGCCGCCCACTCTCACCCATCTCCACGTGCGAATGTAACAAACTAATATAGCCAGTTATTCTCATAAAATCAAGCCAGAGATCCCGATGAGACCATCGCCCCATCTGGGAATCAAGCGATGTCGAGTGATCCCATCGAGGGATGGCGAACAGAAAGAGCCTACCGACGCGACGCCTCCGCCCGAGCCGCCAACTGTCCGCATGCCGCATCGATGTCGCGACCGCGCGGCATACGAATGAACGCGGGAACACCACGTGCCCTCACGCGCGCCTGGAAGCCAAGGACGCGGTTCATCGGGGAAGAGCGGAAGGGAAGTTCGGGACTCGGATTGTAAGGGATGAGGTTGACCTTCGCCCGGAGGCCCCGCAATAAGTGGACGAGCTGATCCGCTTCCTCGTCGCTATCATTGACGCCGTCCAACATGACGTATTCGAAGGTAAGCCATTCCCGCCGGCGAAGAGGATAGCGCCGACAGGCGGCGAGGAGTTCTTCCAGCGGCCAGCGCTTGTTCAGCGGGATGAGTCGATCGCGAAGCGCATTCGTCGTAGCCGAGAGCGAGATGGCCAGCTCCGGACGAACGGGTTCCTTGGCCAGATCGTCGATGCCTGGAACCACGCCGGCCGTCGAGAGGGTGATGCGGCGCTGAGAGATCCCCATGCCTTGGGAATCACAAAGTAGACGAATCGCCTTCATGACCTGGACGTAATTGAGCAGCGGTTCGCCCATACCCATGAGGACCAGATTGACGCCTCGAGCGGGCGGCCTCCCTACGCCATACTGATCGTTCAACAGCGCTCCCACTTGGGCGATGATCTCACCGGCCGTCAGGTTGCGTCGCCATCCGAGAACGCCGGTCATGCAGAATTGACAGGCGAGAGGACAGCCAGCCTGCGTGGAAAGACAGATCGTGTCGCGATCAGCTTCGGGGATCCACACGGCCTCAATCTGTACACCATCCGATGCCCGGAAAAGATAGCGGCGCGTCCCATCGCTGGATTGAAACACAGATGTCACCTCCAGCGAAGTGACCGTCCACCGCTCTCTTAGCGCAGCTCGCAGTGACTTAGGAAGCTCAGTCATCGCCCCGACAGCATAATTGCGCCGCTTGTATATTTCATGATAGAGTTGTCGCGCGCGATATGGGGGCACGTCGAAAGGTCGCAGCGTCTCGCTGAGTTCATCCAGTGTTTGTCCGAGGAGCTCGGTCATGACTCACTCAAAAATAAAGTATACCAGAGAGACCCCATTGGGGCTCAAGCGCCTCAGCGGAAGGGGGACACCACAGTGCCCCTCTGCCTCGCCGATCATCCCAGGTGGCTCCCCCTGGGCTTGGTCTGTGCTCGGGGGTAGAGTAAAGTTTAGAGAGATGAGGTCGATGGAACGGATATCGGCAGATGAGCCACTCGTCGTCATCGTTGGCCGGCCCAACGTGGGGAAGTCGACGCTGTTCAATCGACTCATTGGCATGCGACGGGCCATCGTCGGCGACGAGCCGGGGATCACGCGAGACCGGATTCACGGTCGGGCCGAGTGGCGGGGTCGGTCGTTCGAAGTCGTGGATACCGGCGGCATCATCCCCGACGAGGAGGCTCATATCCCGGCGAGCATCCTGCGACAGGCCCAGGCGGTCATCGATATCGCCGACGTCGTCCTGATGATGGTTGACGTTCGGCAAGGGATGACCCCGGTCGATCGGGAATTGGCGCGCCTTTTGCATCGATCGGGCGTCACTGTTTTCGTCCTCGCCAACAAAGCGGACACCCCAAATCTGGAGGTGCAGGCTGAGGAGTTCCGTCAACTGGGATTCGCGCACGTCTTTCCTATATCGGCCGAACACGGTCTGGGCGTCGGCGACATGCTCGATGTCCTGATCGAACATTTGAAACCAGCCCGACAGGTGGCCGAGAGATCCAGCGAGCCGGAGATTCGAGTGGCCATTATCGGTCGGCCCAACGTGGGGAAGTCGACACTGGTCAACCAACTGGTGGGCGCCGAGCGCGTCATCGTCGCTCCCGAACCGGGCACGACGCGCGACGCTGTGGACACCGCACTCGAGCTCGACAGCACGCGCTTCCGCCTCATCGATACGGCCGGCATTCGCCGGCGGAGTCGAGTAACTCTCCATGCCGAGAAAATCGCCGTGCTCATGGCTCGCAAACATATCCAGCGGGCTGACGTCGCCGTATTGCTCATCGACGCCGTGGAGGGTCCAACAACACATGACGCTCGCATCGCCGGATATGTCCACGAAGCGGGGAAGTCGCTCATCATCGCCGTCAACAAATGGGATCTCATCGAGCATAAACGTCGGGCGGCCGTCGCCTGTGAGCAGGCTATCCGTCAGCGGCTGAAGTTCATCGAATACGCGCCGGTGATCTTCATTTCCGCACTCACCGGACAACGCGTGACGCGCATCCTCAACCTCGCCCGAAAGGCCTTCGCCGCTCGCTTCCAACGCGTCCCCACGGGCGAACTCAATCGATTCTTCCACACATACTTGGCCGAGCCGGGCGTGTTTCCTGGCGGCCTTCGGATTTACTACATCACCCAAGCGGCGGTCGACCCGCCGACGTTCGTCGTCTTCACGAATCACCGGAAGAAACGGCTCCCCATCTCCGTGGAGCGCTATCTCATCAACCGCCTTCGTGAGAACTACGAGTTCTTCGCCACGCCCATCCGCATCAAGCAGAAGCCGCGGACGTGAGCGAACAGGCTCTCCAGGATGGTCGAGTTCGAGAATAGATGACGTGGGCCGAAAGGCGGGCCCACAGAGCGAGAGTGGGGTTTGGAGAGCGAGTCCGAAAAGGAGATCGCTTCGACGGGTTATCAGGGCCCGGGGCGACGCACTCTCTCCGTTTCCATGATGGGATTGAAGATGATGAAATCTTGATCACCTGCATCGGCGATGAGTCGCCCATCGTTCAAACGCGCGACCACCAGAATACGCGCCGAGTCGGTCCGCAGAGTGGTGGGAACGACCCATTCGAACTGCCGAGCGCGGGCAGGCAGCGAAGGGGCCAGCACGGAGGGAAAGGTGACTCCTCCATCGAAGGAGAGGCGAATTTGTTGTTGACGAACATCGACGCGGTCATCCACTCGCCACGTGATGGTCAACTGCGCGCCTCCCTTGACGACATACCGATCATTGGGGTTGATGACGTCGATGAGCGATGAGGCTTTGTCCACGATCATGAAGCTCTTTTCGTCGAGACCAAATCCCACATCATTGAAGGCCAATACGCCGATGCTCGCCGAGTCCGTCAACGCGTCGGGTACCGTCCACTCGTAGCTCCGACGATCGCTGGGGAGACCAGAGACGATGGACTGCGGCAGGGCGCCTGAGCGCGGGAAGAAGAGGATGTCAAAGCTCGTGGCGTTCACCGCCTCCCACTGGATGATCAGTGATTCGCCAGGACTCACGACCTCACCTCCTTGGGGTGACACGAGCGTCACCGCCGGGAACGAGGGCGGCGAGACGCTCACCGTCGTCGTGTAGATCCAATCGCCCAGTCGGGTACCATCATTATTCGAGGCATTCCCCGCCGCATAAAAGGCCACCGGCCCTCTATCCGTCTCTGGCGCGATCCAATCGAACGTCCAACGAGCGCCGCTCGGTCGACCGGCGAACGTCCCGGCTTCAGTATGCTCAACATAAAGCCGACCGTCGGCTCCTTCGATCAGTTGCGTATGGAGAGGATCGGTGATGACGAACTGTCCGGCTGGCTGATCGGTATCGGCCGTCAGGGCAGTCACTTCAAATCCCCATCGTCGCTGCCCGGGATGAGTCACTTGGATAGTGATCGGGTATCGCTGTCCCGGTTCATAGCGCGATGGTGCCTGAATAGTCATGAAGCCGATTCCCTGATTGGGCGTTTCTCCAAACGAGTCGTGGCATTCAGTACAGTTGCTCTCTCCCGGCGCATTGGTGAATCCGGGGAGCGGTCCGGTCGAGAACGCCACAGCGAGGCTGGCCGCCGAGAGCGCGATGAAGATGGTGATCAGTTTGGTGAGCCGTTGTCTCTTCTCATGCCGTGACATGTGCATCGGACTCTATTTGCCGGAATGAGTGGTGAGGGCGATGAGTTTTTCTCGACCCCATCGAGATGGCTTTCCGTCCAGCGTTCATAAGGCGGGAGGCTCATCCCCGTTTGACATTTCCCATCCACCCGGTAGTGAGGCGGGCCGGCTCCGAGGCGCGAACTGTCGGGTGGGGAGGCGGACTCGCCTCCCCACGACGCGCCGCCTGGACCCTCCAATCCGCCCGTCGAGGCGATCTGCGCTCAACCAGGACTCTAGCCACCCATCGACTAAAGGAACGGAATGAGCTCGAAAGAACCGCCCAGCAGCTCGGTGGCATCAACTTCCAACCATCGTTCCAGAATGGTGGCGTAGATCGAGCGAAAGTCGATGGTGAACTTGGTATCATCCACGCTGCTCAAATCGGTCAAATCGGGGTGCTCGCCGAAAATACCGCCATTGATCGGGGTCCCAAAGACGAATTGTGGTGCCGAAGCGCCATGATCCGTGCCTTGATTCCCGTTCTCCCTCACCTTTCGACCGAACTCGGACCAGGTCATCATCAGGATCCGATCGTCCTTCCCCAGCCGCTGCATGTCTCGGTAGAACGTATTGACGGCATCGGCGAGATAGCCCAGCAACTGAGCGTGACGATTGGCCTGTCCTTGGTGAGTGTCAAACCCTCCGATGCTCACGTAGAGAATTCTGGTGCCCAAGTCGCCGGCGATAATTTGAGCCGCTTGTTGCATGGCTCGAGCCAGAGGATTGTTCGCCGCGTAGGTGATATTGGGATCCGGCGTATACCTCTGAATGCCTTGCTGGAGGGTCACCGAACTCTCGAAAGCCTCCAGAGCCGTTTCGCGGATCTGCTCGTAGAGGACGCGCTGGGGCGCTCCTTCCTGGTTCAGGGCGAGGAAGGTCTGGATCCTGTTCTGCGCATCTCCCGGGAATCGGGGATCCGTCTGGAACTGATAGGTTTCCACATTTCCAATGGCCGGCACGGCGATGCGATCGGCCCGGAGAGTGAGGGGGAGCCGCCCACCAGCCAGCGAGACGGCGATCAGGGGGTTGTCATTGGATGGGAAGGCAGCATCCAGATAGTCGCCTAACCAGCCCGTCGCGTCCGGTCGATCGGGATTGGCCGTATGCCAGATATCCATGGATCGGAAGTGGGAGCGGTTGGGATTGGGATAGCCGACGGATTGGATCACCCCCATTCGCCCCTGATCGTAGAGTTCTTTGATCGGAGCTAGGCTGGGATGTAATCCCAGTCCGGTGCCTCCGGCGTCCGTTCCGATGGAGAGGATCTCCCCTTCGGGGATCTCCAGCGTGCTACGAAACTGTCGATAGAGTGAGGCATTCTGCCCACTCAATGGAATCACGGTGTTCAACCCATCATTGCCTCCGGCCAATTGGATGACCACCAGAGTGCGGTCGTTCTCGCTGAGCGCTGCCGCTTGCGTCAACGTACTATTGGCCGCCATGGCCAGGTGACGCATGAAGGCGCGCCCGCTCAATCCTACGGTCACCAGGGTGAAGCCGCTCTTTTTTATGAACTCGCGTCGTGTTGTCTTCCCCATAGTCACTCTCCTTAACTCAGTTGAAATTCGGGCATGGTCATGATCAGATGGATCAGCCCGCGAACCTTCATATTGACGAAGTTGCGAGGAGTGTTCTCCGTGGCGTTCTCGCTCGGGGCATTCAGATAATCAATGAGCGTCTGCCGCTGTCCGGGCGAGAGAGGTGCCTGAAGCAGTAAACGGGCGAAGAAGTCGACGATCTCGCTGGCTGAAGCTCCTCGCAGATCGTTCTGATCCATGATCCGATCCACATCGATGCCACCTTGGCGCGCCTGCAATCCGGTGGCGATGGCGTTGGCGAAGTTGAACCGTGCCAGGTCGAAAGTCGTGTTGATCCAATTCAATCCCTCCTTCCAACCACTCACATCCGGAGGGAAGAGGAGATACTGTCCCATGCCAATCATGGCATTGATGAGCGTTCGAACCAGGAGTCGGTTCTTGCTCAAACTGTCTGGTTCCCCGGATTGCCGATCGAAATTGAGGAGCCGGAAGGCGCCCACGATATACTCGGTGGGACTCTTGACGTGCGCTTTGAAGGCCCGTTCGGAATAAAACGCCTCGGAGACTACGTTGCCCGGCGTGAAGATGGTCCGCAGCATGTTGCGAATGCTGTAGGGTTGTTCGCCATGAGCCCCATCGAAGACATCCGCCAAGGCATTGATGATCTCCGGTTCAGGATCGTCATAGCCGAAGAAGATGAACAGTCGATAGCCCAGGAATCGGCCCACGGCGCTCTGCTGTTGTCCTGGATTGCGATGCCGGACGATGTTATCGAAGATGAAATCGGCGTTGGTGCCGCCACGCTGACCCAAATGTTCATAGGGCCCAAAATCGTGATTCCGCGCGTCGAAGACGAACTGGCGGGGGAAGGTGCTCTGATTCCTCCGACCACGAAGGATCGTCCAGCCGGTGAGCGCGCGAGAGGCTTGACGAATGTCGCGCTCGGTGTAATTGGGAACTTTCGCCACGACATCTTCTACGCCCATGGAGAAGAGTTCATGAAGTTCGCGCGCGTAGTTCTCATTGGTGCCAACCTCGCTGTTCAGCTTGCGATTGAGCCAGTTATCGAGCCAGAACAGCATGGCCGGATCTTTAGTCAAATACTCCAGAATGAGGCGGAAATTCCCCAGGGGGAAAGGGCTTCGGGGATTGGGTCTCATGATTTGACCGGTCTCGGGTTCGAAATTTCCGCGGAAGTTCTCATTCTGGAGATACATTTGCCGGGGATCGGGGAGGCCGGCGATGGAGGTGGCAAACAGGTTGTGCCAGAACAGCGTCATCTTCTCCACTAGCGGTCGCTTGGTGGTGATCATGGCATTGAGCCACCACCGTTCCAGACCGCCGATGAACGTCCCTCGCATCCGGTTGAACTCATCGACGGGAAGATCCAGCATACTCACCAAGTCTTCATCTGGCTCGACATCGGGGTATTTCTCAAAATTGATCAGGTCGTCGACGGTGGCTTCGAGTCCTCGAGCAACTTTTTGCTCAATCTCATCCGGATGGGCACCGAAGCCAGCTCGTCGGAGCAGGTGAGCGATCTGGTCATACTTGTCTAAGGGCATATGACTTCCTCCTTTAGTTACATGTCAAGCATTCATAGAGTGGCTCGTTTGGTTGAGACGAGGTCATCGGCTCGAAAGTCTTGAAAATTTTGACGCCGAGTTCCATCGTACTCGCATGCAGTCCTGAAGTTAAACCACCTCAATGGAGGCAAGACCATCGGCGGAACCGTATGGGCTCTTCAAGTACCGGGCCCTCGTTGTAAATTCTCTTCCATTGTATACCGATGAGGCCGAGGAGGTCAATAATTTTTTCCTCTCGCCCCGCGTCATTTTCGGCTCGCTATCCATCGACAGCGGGGAAGGGGACTGGTAAAATCGAACCTTCACTTGAGAGATGCGAGCTTCATCACCCGTGGAGAAGGCACATTATGGCATTAGCGCTGGAAGGCATTCGAGTCCTCGACCTCTCGCGATTGTTACCCGGTCCCTATTGCTCGATGATCCTGGCCGACCTCGGCGCCGAGGTCATCAAGATCGAGGAGCCAAACTGGGGCGACCCCACTCGTTGGACTCCGCCACGAAGGAAAGATGTGAGCATCGCTTTTCTCAATCTGAATCGAAACAAAAAGAGCGTGACTCTCAATTTGAAACAGCCACAAGGGGTAGAGATCTTTCGCCGACTGGCCCAACGCGCCGATGTCATCCTGGAGGGATTTCGGCCCGGCGTGGTGGATCAATTGGGCATCGGATATGAGGACATCAGACAACTCAATCCGCGCATCATCTATTGCTCGCTCAGTGGTTATGGTCAAGATGGGCCCTATCGTCATCGAAGCGGTCATGACCTGAACTACATCGCTCTGGCCGGCGCGCTGGGACTCACCGCCGACGAGCAGGGCCGGCCCGTCATTCCCGCCGCCCAACTGGCCGATTTGGGCGGAGCCATGGCCGCGACCATCGCTATCCTGGCCGCTCTGCTGGCCCGCGAGCGATTGGGTCGAGGACAATATATCGATGTCGCCTTGCTCGACGCTGCGCTCGGCTTGCTCCCCGTGGCCGCCGCGAGCGTGTTTGCCGGACAATCGCTTCCGGTGGGCGGGCGCTTCGGGTTGAATGGCTTGTTCCCCTTCTATTCCGTGTACGAGACGAAAGATGGCCGCTATCTGGCCGTCGCTCCCCTCGAGCCTAAATTCTGGCAGAATCTGTGTCAGGCATTAGGCCGACCCGATCTGTCTGACAAGCAGTTTGCTCAAGGAGAGGAACGCCAGGCACTGTTTGATGAGTTGCGTCGTCTCTTTCTCACCAAATCTCTGAACGAATGGCGGGAGATTCTCGACCGCGCCGACGTGTGTTGCGAACCGGTGTTGAGCCTGGAAGAAGCGCTTCACCATCCTCAGATCGCACATCGTCAGATGGTCGTTCAGATGACCCATCCTGATGTGGGGGATGTGAAGTTTCTGACGCTCCCCTTTAAGCTCTCGGAGACGCCAGCGACGATTCGCACGCCGGCACCCCGCTTGGGTCAGCATACGGAGGCCATCCTGCGGGAGTTGGGGTACACCGATGAGCACATTCGCGCTCTGAACAAAGCCGGAGTGACGAAGGCCAAAGGAGGAAGCGTTCGTCATCTCCTCGCTAAGATGGTGCTCAAAATCGTTGGCGAGTGAACCCCGATCATGAGCAGGTGGACGCTGGATGGCCAGTCATTCCCCTACCGATGGGAACCGGAGAGCGAGGCGCGCGCCTGCTCGGGCGACGCGCTCACCGAGCTGCTCCACATTGCTCCATATGGGGTTCCTCAGCAGGCGGGCGAGGAGATGGAGGCGTCATCACCGTCACCGGATGACATGGTGAACCGGCACTCGCCTCAATGGCGCACCTGCGGTTGTGAGGTGCGGGGATGCGCATTTTGTGTTTCGACCAATTCCCGAGCCCGCTCGGCGGCCTTGACGACGGCTTTGATGAGCGTCACGCGGAGCTTCCCTTCTTCGAGTTCCAGCAGGCCGTCAATCGTGCATCCGGCCGGTGTGGTGACGACATCTTTGAGCAGAGCCGGATGGGCCTTTGATTCCAGGACCATACGCGCGGCGCCCAGCATCGTCTGGGCGGCCAGCAGCGTGGCGATATCTCGAGGAATCCCCAGTTTCACGCCCGCCTCGGCCAGCGATTCGATGATGACGTAGAGATAGGCTGGACCGCTGGCCGAGAGGCCGGTCACCCCATCCATCAGCGATTCATCGATGAACACCGTCTCTCCAACCGCTCGAAAGATCTCCTCGGCCGTACGGAGATGTTCGTCTTGGGCATAGAGCCCACCGCAGAGGGCCGTCATCCCGGCTCCGAGCACGCAGGGCGTGTTGGGCATGGCTCGGACTACGGGGACTGGTGCTCGGAGGCGCGCCTCGACAAACTGGGTGGTGACCGAGGCGGCTACGGTGATCACCAATTGTTGAGGAGTGACCACTTCAGCGATCTCTGTGAGCACACGATCCATGTTTTGCGGCTTGACGGCGAGGAGGATGATATCGCGCCCGTCGACGAGGCGGCGATTGTCAGTCATCGCTTCGATGCCCAGTCGCTCTCTGATTCGCCCGAGCGACTCTTCGTGAGCCACGCTACCGGCAATGTCTTCGCGACGAACATCGCCTTGCTTAAGCAATCCCATCACCAGTGCTTCACCGAGCTTTCCCACGCCGAGAACAGCGAGCTTTTTCCCTGTGAGCATATCAAGACCTCGCTCTGAATCAACCGGCCTTCCACCCGTTGGAGGAAGGCTCTTGCTCCGACGCCTGGGAGCCGTTCCCATACGCCTTCATATTCTCCCCCGACGCCGAATATAGAAAGCCAATAGCATAGAGCATTCCGGGGTGAATGGCAAACTCCTGAGAACGCGCTGAGGCGAGGAGACGAGTCGTCCTCCAACGCGTCCCAGGGGATCGCTCGGGGGACCGTGGCGTGAGAGCAAACCAATGAAGCGAATGGATTCGTCCTGACGGGCAGTGGCGCGTCATTCCCTCCGCGCCCATGTCAGGGGACAACCGAGATGGATCAACGCCACTCTCTCTGGAGGTTGGGGCGAGAGAGGGTGTGCCCCGGCGGGCCGCAACGATCCAGATGGATCAACGTCACTCTCTCCGGAAGAGCTTCAGGAAGTCCTCTAACGGCGCGGGAGGGATCTGCGCCGTTTCGAGATTCTCCTCGACGTGCGCCACCTGGCTCATTCCCACCAGCGCCGTGGTGACGCCGGGCGTTGAACGGACGAACTGAATGGCGCGTTGGGCATCCGTATCCAGCCCACTGAGACATTCGGCCACAAATGCCGGCAATCCTCGCGCCAATCGACTTTGTAAAATGGAAGCGCTGGTCATCACAATGATTCCCAGGCGGGCGGCCGCTTCCAGCGTGGAGAGCATTTCACCGTCATAGGGTTGGTTGCGTCTCCCCAACGCTTCGAGCATTCCCAGGTTATAAGGGAGTTGAATGACGCGGAAGTGATGGTCGATTCCGGCGATGTCGCGGGCGAGGTCAACCAGATCTCGGAGCGAGAGATAGTCAGGGGCTTCGGGCGGTTGCCGGAATCCATTCCAGGTGGCCACGCCATATAGGCGAATTTTCCCCTCCGCCACCTTCGCTTCCAGGAACTCGAAAGCGGCGCGCAATCGCTCGGCGAACGCGGCACGGGGGATCTCTCCGAGTTGCTGTTCCGGGTTGTGCACGTAGTAGATATCGATACATTCGAGCCCCAGGTTTTCTAAGCTCGTCTCTAATTGATGCTCTAGATATCTCGGAGTCATGCAATGCCAGCCGCCACCAGTGAGGTCGGCTGGCGTGATGATACCCGGATCGAAGAAGGTCTCTTTCATGTACCGGGCAGTGTCAACCGGTGGCGCTCCATCGAAGGGGATATACCCACCCTTGGTGGCGATAATGAGTTCATCGCGCGCCGCCCGATCCTCTCCAAAGAGCATTCGCAGTGCCTGACCGATCGCCCGCTCGCTCCGTTGGAAGCGATAATTGATCGCCGTGTCAATGACATTGCAGCCGAGCTCAACGGCTCGGATGATGGCCTGGCGATAGCGAGCGTCGGTTTCGTCATCATAGCCACCCAGATAGGTTCCCAGGCCGATCGAGGAGAACCATAATCCTCGTTCCTGGCGAAAGTGTCCCGGCGCGACTCGGTCGGCGAATCGATGGCGGTAGCGAGCCGTTCCTTCGGCGGTCGCCCAAGATGTGCTCATGAGAATTCCTCCATAGATTGGGGAGTTATTGTAGCAGACATCCTCCCGTTTGGTCGGGGGTCATTGAGGGGCGAGGAAGGAGAGGGGCTTCTCCCCTTGTCCCTTTCCACATGCTCACCCGAAAGGAGAGGAGGGAGCGGTGTTCCTCTCGGTCGCCTCTCGGTCTTTCTAGGCGTTGGCACCATTCCGAGAGCGGGCCAGTGCCCGTCGTATCCCGCGAACGGCTTGCCGAATGCGATGCTCATTTTCAATGAGAGCAAATCGAACATAACCATCACCGTAATGTCCGAATCCGATGCCCGGCGAGACGGCGACCTTGGCTTCGCGTAGCAGGAACTTGGCGAAGTCCAGCGAGCCCATGGGGCGGAAAGGTGAGGGAATCTCCCCCCAGATGAACATAGTGGCGCGAGGTTTCTCAATCGACCAACCAATCCGCGCCAGGCCGTTGATCAGGACGTCGCGTCGCCGGCGATAAGTATCGCAGATCTCCTGGACGACGTGCTGTGGACCATTCAGGGCCTGGATGGCGGCGATTTGAATGGGCTGGAAGATGCCGTAGTCTAAATAACTTTTCAGGCGGGCCAGCGCGGCGATCATCTCCGCATTTCCGACGCAAAAGCCCACTCGCCAGCCAGGCATATTATAGCTTTTCGAGAGGGAGAAGAATTCAACACCAACCTTCTTAGCCTCGGGAACTTGCATGAAGCTCGGCGCTTGATACCCGTCGAAGCAGATGTCGGCATAGGCCAAGTCATGAATGATCAGGATCTCGTGTTCTCGGGCAAAATCCACGATTCGCTGGAAGAACTGGAGATCGACGACTTCCGTAGTGGGATTGTGCGGGAAGCTCAAGATGAGGAGTTTCGGTTTGGGCCACGTTTGGCGAAACGCCTCTTCCAGATGGGCGAAGAAATCCTCGCCTGGGATGAGCGGTACGCTGCGTAGATCGCCACCGGCGATGATCACCGAGTACTGATGAATCGGATAGGTGGGATCGGGGCACAACACGACATCGCCACGATCAATGATCCCCAGGACGAGGTGAGCGATGCCTTCCTTGGCGCCCATCGTCACAATAGCCTCGGACTCCGGATCGAGATCTACACCGTAGCGGCGACGATACCAGTCGGTGATGGCCAGGCGGAGCTTGTAAATCCCGCGGGAGACCGAATAGCGGTGATTCCGGGGATTGCCGACCGCCTCGATGAGCTTGTCCACGATGGGAGCGGGCGTCGGGCGATCGGGATTACCCATGCTCAAGTCGACGATGTCTTCACCGGCCCGGCGCGCGCGCATTTTCAGCTCGTTCATCACAGAGAAGACATACGGTGGCAACCGTTTGATGCGATTAAACTCCATATGACTCATCCTCAGTATTTCTCATTGCACGTATGAATATAACCCGAGCAGGAGGTGGGCACAACGTTTCTGAGGACCTCATCAACACTGCTCGCCAGGGGAACAGTAGGGCTGAATGGGCATCGGCGTTCCCTTGACTTCCCGTCAGTTCTGGCTCATAGTATGAGATTGATGGCTGGAATTTGAGAAGATGAGGATTTCATATGTTTGGTTCGTTGGGCTGGCCCGAGTTGTTGTTCATTTTGATCATTGCTCTGATCATTTTTGGGCCGCGAAAACTCCCTCAATTGGGCCGCACGCTGGGAGAGAGCCTGGCTCAGTTCCGGCGGGCGTCAGAGGATTTCAAGCGCTCCTGGGAGGAAGAAATCATCCTGGAAGAGAAACGCATGCGCACGGCCATACCAGACGAATCACCATCTGAATCGAAAGATGAGCGGTCAATCGCATCTGAGAACTGAGGTGGAGGAAGAGGCCCAAGACGAGTTGGCCGGGACGGAAATGTCACTGCTGGAGCATTTGGAAGAACTGCGCCAGCGGCTCATTCGTTGTGCCCTCGCCGTCGGAATCCTCTTCGTCATGAGTTGGTTTTTTGCCGATCATCTTTTCGGGTTCATTCAAAAACCGGTCGTGGAGGCCTTGGCCAAGGCACAAAGTATGCAACTGGCGACCGTCGTCCGGCCACTCAGCGTGGAGTCGCTTCAGGAAGGCGATACGGTACAATACACCTTCCCAGTCGAGAGTACGCTGGGAGACATCCCCATTCCGGCTGGCGTGACCATACGCGGTCTGGTGCAGAAGAAGGGGGATAAGTTAGTCGTCGTCACAACAGAGAAACTGGTCGTTCGCGATGTCGTCATCCCCCCGGGGACGGTCCTCCCCATCGAGATCGAGGTGAACAGTCCGAGTGAACGATTGATCATCGACACGGTGCCCGGAGCATTTTATCTCTATATGCGCGTGGCCTTCTATGCGGCGATCGCCTTCGCGATGCCTTTTTTGCTTTACCAGTTATGGGCGTTCATTTCCCCTGGGCTTTATCGGCATGAGCGACGTTACATTGCTCCCTTCATCATCCTGGGGACGATTTTCTTCGTCTTGGGCGCGGCATTTGGATACTACGTCGCGTTCCCCCGCGCCGCCCTTTGGTTGCTCCAGTTTGCTCATGGCTTTCGACCCCTGATCAAAGCCAATGAATACTTCGACCTCATCATCGTCATCATGCTGGGATTGGGATTGGTCTTCCAGATCCCGACCGTCACGCTGTTCTTGGCTCGCATGGGAGTGGTCACGCCGAAGAAGATGATTCAGCCGTGGCGCTACGTGATCGTGGGCATTACTGTTCTGGCGGCGGTCATTTCACCCACGGGCGATATCCCCAACCTTCTGGTTTTCGCTCTGCCTATGCTGATCTTATATGTTCTGAGCATAGGCATCGCTTGGGCTTTCGGAAGACCGCGAGACGGAGAGGCCAGATGACCAGAGGAGCGGGCCGCACCCCGGTAGAGAGAGGTGTGGGGGTGAGTCAGGTTGACCGGATATTCCCCAACCATTATACTTTGAAACCGTAGAGTGAATTTTCGTGCGAGGGAGTGAGGCTATGGTGAGCATGGGCAAAAGGTGTGGATTCCTCTCCGTCATCGCTCTCTTGATCATGGCTCTGTTGACCCCCGTCTCTGGATGGACGCCGACGTCTCCCAAGGACGGGCACAAACAGAAGCAGAAGGCACAGAGCAAGCGGGAGAAGCGGCGCGCCAAGAAGCGGCGGCGCGAATTGAGCGAGGTCTACAAGCGCTGGCTGGAGGAAGACGTCCGGTGGATCATCACTGAGGAGGAGCGAAAGGCGTTCAAGAAGCTAGAGACCGACGAGGAACGCGAGCAGTTCATCGAGCAGTTCTGGCTCCGGCGCGATCCCAATCCCGATACCCTGGAAAATGAGTACCGTGAGGAATATTATCGACGCATCGCCTATGCGAACCAGCATTTCTCCTCCGGCATTCCCGGTTGGAAGACCGATCGGGGTCGGATTTACATCATGTTCGGTCCTCCCGATAGTATCGAAAGTCATCCGGCCGGCGGGAGTTATGATCGGCCGTTCTGGGAGGGTGGCGGGACGACGAGTACCTATCCGTTCGAGATCTGGTTTTATCGCTATATTCCCGGCGTGGGGAGCGGGATCGAGATCGAGTTCGTCGATCCCACCATGTCGGGAGAATACCGCATTGCTCGCAGTCCTGATGAAAAAGATGCGCTGTTGTTCGTTCCCAATGCTGGATTGACGTTAGCCGAACAGTTGGGACTGGCTAGCAAAGCCGACCGTCCCTTCTTCTCCCCGGGCAACCGCGAGCGCTATCCACTGATGCATCAACGGGTCCAGGACATGCCCTTTGAGCGGCTCGAATTGTTGGCCAAACTCCAACGACCGCCTCAGGTGAAATTCCGCGATCTGGCTACTATTGCCGATGCCGAGTTAACGGTGGAATTCGATGTCCTGCCGTTTCAATTGCGGACCGACTACTTGCGCATCATGGATAACTCTATCCTCACCGTGTTCACCATTCTCATCGAGAACCAGGATTTGGCGTTCAAAAATGTCGGAGGTATTTTGGAAGCCAAGGTCAACATTCATGCCCGCATTCGGCCGGTCACGGGACGTCGACCCTACCTGTTTGAGGATGTGGTCACTCAGAAATATACCGATGATGTCTTCGACATCGGTGTGCGACAGAAGTCCATCTACCAGCACAAGATCACCCTTCCGCCGGGAAACTATGTTGTTGATCTGGTGTTGCGCGATGTCAACAGCGGTCGCACGGGCGTCGTTCATCATGGGATCGAGGTGCCACGATATGCCGAAGGACAGCTCTCTACGAGTTCCCTCATCCTGGCCGATAAGATTGAGCCTCTTCATGGGCGGCTGGCGGCGGGACCGTTCGTGTTGGGGAACCTGAAGGTGCGCCCGAGTGTGAACTCCCGGTTCAAACAGGGACGACCGGTGGGGGTCTACATGGAAGTGTATAATCCGGGTATTGACCAGACGACGCTCAGGCCGGCCGTGGATATCGAGTACATCATCTCTCGCGACGGCCAGGAAGTCATGCGGGTGAAGGAGGATGGTCAGAGTGGATTGTCTCGCTTTACAACGCAGGAGATCACACTCGCCCGGTTGCTCCCGGTCGATACACTTGATCCCGGAACCTACACTCTGGAGGTTCGCATCACCGATCATGTGAAACAGACGACGGTGGCTCCCAAGACACAATTCACTATTTTCGCCCCCTCAGAGGAGGCACTTGCCGGGCAATAGCTGCCCGAGTGGGTTCCTGGGAATGAGCGAATGAAGGCTTGAGGGGCCTCTTGGAGCGCCGACGAAGGGGCGAACCGCCCGCGAGAGGGCGCTCTGGTGCGTCAGTCGAAGAAAACGAGTTGATGCTCGAATGCCTCTCTCAAGTGGTCTACTTCAATATCCCCTCGCTTCTGCTCCAGTATTTGGAATACGGCAGAAACGAAAGTGGCGAATTGAATCACCGCCTGACGGATGTCCAGATACCAGTACATCCCTTCGCGTAAGGCCTGAAGCTTCCATCCTGCCGGGAGCTTCTTTGCCGCCTGGTCCAAAATAGACGCCGTCGCGTTCAACCCCAAGGCGATCTCCAGTCGGGCGCGGATGATGCCATCAAAAGCGCCGGTTAACATCCGGAGTAGCTCCTGTGAGGTTTTCATCGCCAGTTGTACGTCAACCCCATCTGCCTCATGGGCCTGTTGGGTGAGTAAGGCCTTCACGACATTCACCAGCTTCGTGAGCGTCAGCTCTTTGGCAATGAACATGTCAGCTCCCGCCTGAAATCCGCGCAAGATGTCAATGACGCGGGTCCGCCCCGTGAATAATATAACCGGAAGCTGATGGGTTGCCGCGCTCCGTTTCAGTTGCTCGCAGATCTGAATGCCATCAATATCAGGGAGGAGCAAGTCAAGAATGATCAAATCCGGCCGCTGCTCGGACGCCAGTGCGAGACCATCGGCTCCCTGTGTGGTGGTGAGAATATCATAACCGAGGCGCCGGAAGACCCGGGAGAGAGTCTGGCATTGGACCGGCGAGTTATCGATGATGAGTAGTTTCTGAGAGTTCATACGGAACGTCCTGGTCTGCGCATGGCGTCTAATTCAAAAAACACGATAACATCCGCCACGCCGGGCATCCAGCCACATCTCCGCGACTTCCGGCGAAGCTCATGTGATTGATAGCAAGCACCGTGCCGCGAGGATGTGCCCGAGGTTCTTCAGACAAGCCCCATCAAAGCAATGGGTTATATGTCTTGGGGATGAATGGTGAGGGATGGCGACGAGGAGATATTTCACCGGCGAAACGCCTCCTTTTCACCAGTGATACATCCGGTGACCCCACGCAAAGTCCAGGCGTGACGGTGACATCGCATGGCCCTTCCCAGCAACGTCACCGCTCGTCCCTCGTTGGCCGATTCAGCGTTCGGCAACAACGGCCGTTCGACCCGCCATCGTTCAGTTCAATAGAGCCGTGCCGGTCCCCCTGAGATGATGAAGAGGAGGAGCTGAAAGGCAGTCCCCGGTACCGTGAGGGGAACGGGGGTGAAGAGTGGCCAGGAGTTCTGGGTAGAGGAGAACGTCCCGCCGAATCGGAAAACGGGTCCAAAACGCGAAGGGAACCCCTTGCTCCTCGGACCGCTCACCATGCCAATACCCGGTGATGTGGGTTTGCCCGCGTGACTCTCCCGGCCCGTGGTGGAGATCGTGCCCGGTTTGTCCGGCCGGCCAGCATGGCTCTCGCGAGCGGGGACGAGCCTGGTTGGAACGAGTAGAGTTGATGCAAGGAGCACGAAGATGAGTAGCCGTTTCATGATGTTCCTCCTCACTATGCGGTGTTCCGGGCTCGCTACGTTAGATGACCTTGACGGCGAGACGTTGCTCCACAGTGGCCGTGTTGTCGGGAGAATTACACATTATACTTCCTTCTCAACATCGTGACATAGGCTTTCGTGACGCCCAATAGTTTGGCCGCTTTCACCTGACTCCCTCCCGCGCGATTGAGCGCTTCGGCGAGGAGGAATTTCCCCAACGCTTCGTGAGCTTCGCGCCACGTGGGGAGGAAACTACTCCTGATCATGAATACGCCTCCAGAGACCTTTATCTTCTCCGCATCGAGCAGCTTCTCGACCCGCTCCATTTGTGCCTTGAGGTGCGCATCGCTGTAATGCTCCATCAGCCCTTGAGCGCGTTCAAAGTATTCATAAGCGCGCGTCCCGTCACCCTTACGGGCATGGATCTCGGCCAGATAGATACAGCTTTCGCACTCGAGCATCTTGCTGTTGAGTTGAATGGCGAGGCGGAGAGCTTGATCAAGCTTCTCCTGAGCTTCATTGACTGCCCCTTGTGCGGCTAAAACTCGTCCCAGGGTGATGAGGGCAAACGCCTTCTCGGGGGGACTCTTGGCTAGATCGGCCAGTTCGATAGCTGACTGGAGCACTCGCCGCGCTTCATCCAGATGCCCTCGCTCCAGGTGGAGGATTCCCATCAATTCCAGCGTGACCGATTCGCCGGCAATATCGTTGGCCCGGCGGCGGAGTTCTAAACTCTCGTGCAACAGTTCCTCGGCTTTGTCCAGATGACCGAGCTGAATCTCCACATAAGCAAGATTGTTGGTCGCATGAGCCAGATCATCGAACGAAGCGCTCTCGGAGAAGTAGGTTATGGCTTCTTGGTAACACTGGGCGGCCCGCTCGTATTCCCCTTTCGCTCTGAGGAGCATCCCGTAGCTGTTCAGCACGAAGCCATAATATCGCCCATTCTCTGTTCGCTTGAGCAATCGCATCGCCTCTTCATACAGTGACTCTGCTCGCTCCAATTCTCCTAACTGGTGGTGTACGACTCCGAGGTTGAACCGGATAGTGCCAGTCAAAAAGTCCGTCTCCTCGACCTGCGCCTGATGTTGAGCGATGTCGAGAGCTTCTTCAAGGTGCCCTCTCGCCCGTTCATAATGGCCTTGTCGACGGTAAAGGCGACCAAGAAGACAAAGCGCGCGGGCTTGACCAAAGGCATCTCGCCGGATTCGGTAGATGCCGAGTACGTTGTGGAGATGCTTTTCGGCCGCCTCATACTCTCCTCGCCAGTAAAGCCATTCGGCTCTGGCCATCTCGAACTCGGCGACATCCCTCAGATTCGATTCATCCTCTATGGCTGCCTCGAATGGTTCCAGGACCTCGGCCGCTTCATCCAACCGTCCCTGATAGATCAAAAGTTGTGCGCGCACCGCGGCCGTTCTCAAATCCTCGGTTTCGGGGAGGGCTTCTATGACTTCAGCCGCTCTCTTGAAGTCGCCCCGGTGAATTAATCCCTCTGCCCGGACGACCTTTTCCCTCCATTGCGTTCGCGCCATATGTTGCTCCATGAGTTCAATGATTTACATAAAATCTCGGTGAAAGATTTTATACAATAACTTTTCGAATGTCAATAGATTTTATCACAAAAATTTTGGTATATAATTATTACCTCGGCTATTGACATTTTAGTTAATGATCATATACAATACGCACGTATGCCAAAATAAACCATGAAAGGAGAAACGGACCATGAAGAGAACTCACCGACAACGGGGACAGGCTGATCCGAGTGGCTTGCTGTTGCCGATATTGCTGGCCTTGCTGGCGTTATTGGGTGGAGCGTGTCCGCCGGTTCAGTGAATGGTCGTCCGAGGGCGCCACGACCGACCTTTCGGCTCTTGGTAGCGACTCACTCTGTGAGAAGGCGGGGAGGTTGGTCGCCGGCCGCTCTTTCTTCAAGGGAAGGGCTCGCGCTTGGAGGGGGATGCCCACACTGAGCTGGAACGGGCATCCCCAGCCCAAGCGATGCAGTGATGAGGGACGAATATGGCCACGACGCCGTCTGCGTTGAACATGGACACTCAACTGGCTCGAGCTTCTGCCGCGGGAGATCACCATGCTTTTGAAACGCTGTACCATCGGCATCATCAACGAGTCTATAGCCTCTGTCTCCGAATGCTACAGAATCCCGAGGAGGCTGAAGACCTCACCCAGGATGTGTTTCTCCATGTCTATCGAAGGATTGGCACATTTCGTGGCACTTCGGCTTTCACCACCTGGCTTCATCGACTCACCATCAATACGATACTAATGTACATGCGGCGGCGGCAACGATGGCGCGCTGAGCTGTCGCTCGACGCTGGCGACCTTGGCGCGCTCGGAGAGAAAAATGCGCCTTGGCCGGGACGCGAGCTCCGGATAGAACCGATCGATTTGGAACGAGCCATCAATCGGTTACCCGTCGGCTATCGAGTGGTATTTGTGTTACATGACATAGAAGGCTACGAGCATGCTGAGATCAGCCGATTACTGGGCGTCAAGATCGGGACGAGCAAGTCTCAGTTGCACAAGGCGCGATTACAGCTCCGACGAATGTTGACATACAAGGTGGGGGATGATCCAGGCCGGAGTACATCATAGAGCGATGCTCTTTGACGCCTCCTCCTGGTGGGGGCAGCAAGGACCGGGGGGAATGGCCTTACCGTGGGGGCAGAACCGAGGGTGGCCGAGAAATGTGCAGATGCGATTGGTTGCCTCCGGACTCAAGATGTGTTCGAAGACGCAGGCTTCCACTTCCGCCTGGTAGTTGGACATACTGAGCGTTTGGGAGAACAGGAGTTCGGCCAGCCGGTGTCGTCGAATCAGGGCGCGCGCCCGGGCCTCACCTTCCGGGGTGAATGTGAGGCGGTGGTCGCGCAGAGCGATGAGCCGGTTCAGTCGGCCGGACAGCAGGTACGATTCACCGCGTCGGCCGCAAACTCGTCGAAGACCTTCCAGAGTCAATTGATCGGTCTCTTTTAATATCCACAGTTGTTTCATCATCTCGTCGATTGTTTCCTCTACTCTCTCAGAGGTGGGATCGAATCCGGCAATGCGCCCATGCTCTAATTGGATCTGGCGATCGGCTCGCCGCCCTATTTGAACGTCATGCGTCACGATGACGATGGTGTGCCCCTCTCGATGCAGTTGAGTGAACAGGTCCATCACGAGGCGTTCATTCTCGGCGTCCAGATTCCCCGTCGGTTCATCGGCCAATAGCAGAGGAGGCTGGTTGATCAACGCGCGAGCGATGCACACGCGTTGCTGTTCGCCGCCGGAGAGTTCCGATGGGAGATGATGCCATCGATCGCCCAAGCCGACTCGCTGGAGCGCCTCCAGCGCTTCCGCTTCATCGACCATGCTGTGGTAATATTGCGCCAGCATGACGTTTTCCACGGCGGTGAGATAGGGGATGAGGTGGAATTGTTGAAAGATGAGGCCGATGTACTCGCGGCGGAATTCGGTCAACGCGGCGCTATCCAGTTGGGTGAGATCGTGGCCATCGATGATGACGCGACCCTCGTCTGGCGTATCCAGGCCGCCGAGCAGATTCAGAAGCGTGGTCTTCCCGGAACCCGATGGCCCCATGATCGAGACCCACTCGCCACGTTCAATGGTCAAGCTGACGCGATCCAAGGCGCGAACCGAGCCATATTGTTTCGTGACCTCCTCCAACGTAACGAACGACATGGTTACTCCCCTCTGAGAACCGCCGCCGGTTCAATAGCCAGAGCGCGCTTGATGGGCGCATAAGCGGCCAGACCACAGATCAGCAGGGCAACGCCCAAAATCCCCGGGATGGTCTCGGGCCTCGGCGAGATATGTGCGTGGAACAGTCGCTCTCCCACAAGTCGGGAACAGAGGACGCCGCCCAGGTAGCCCAACCATCCTCCGAGGAATGCGAAGATGAAGGCTTCGCTCAAAAAGAGCGAGAGGATCTCGCCTCGCTGGGCCCCCAGCGCTTTCATCAGTCCAATTTCACGCTGGCGTTCGACGACCACGGCCATCATCGTCGTCATCACGCCGAGCGCCGAGATGATCAAGATGAGCGTCGTCGAGGCGAGCAACATCCACTCGATCTTGCTCAGAATCCGGCCTTCGGCGAGGGCGATTCTCCTCAGTGGACGTGCCTCCAGGCCTTCCCACCGACGCTCGATGTCACGCGCCAGCTGTTCAACCTGTTCGAACCGCCCAACAGCATTCACAGCAAGAAGTGAGACTTCTCCCTCCTGCCTCAGGGCGTACTGAAGGAGAGGGAGATTGACAAACACCTGTCCGTCTTCGGCCTCACCCGTGGTCACGATGCCGGTCACGACGAATTCCTCGTTCCAACGCTCCGCATTCAGGCTGAGCCGAAATCGGTCGCCGACGGCCAGGTGAAACCGTCGCGCGATTTCCGAGCCAATCATTCCCGAGGCGAGATCATCGGTACGGGCCCACTCTCCCTCTACCTGCCAGTATGGATTCACTCTTTTGATCTCTTCGAACCGCACGCCGGCCACCATGACAACGTCAGCGGCCTTGTTTGTTTGCATCATCGCCGGGGTGTAAAGGTAGGAGGCCACTGCCACGATCTCGCCGGTCCGGGACAGCGGCATCAGGTCCTCGAGTCGAGGCTCGAGCATCGTTTTGTTCGGGCTCTTCGGGATCACGATGAGGTTGGCGCCGTAGGTTCTCAGCTCGCGCTTCATTTTACTCTCGACATCATACGTCAGATTCAGTAGCGTCGCGGCGGCCGTAACCCCAACGCTCAGCGCGACCAGGGCGATGACCACCTTGGACGCCCGACGCGTCAGCGATCTGAGCAGAATGCGAAAGAAGAGTTTCTGCCTTCTCGTCATGTGCTCCTCAGAATGTCAACCGGCCGCAAACGAAGCAACATTCGGACCGGAGCGGCGCAGCCGATGAGGGTGATGAGTTCGGCGGCGATGAGCGAGATGGGAAGGATCAGGAGATTGACGCCAATATGAACGCCGAAGACCGCTTGTCCGATCACCTGAGCGAGAAAGACGCCAATGGCGCCCCCGATCACCGCCCCGATGAGGCCGATGATGAGAGCCTCGGCCAAAAATAAGCGGACGACCGGGCTATTACCCGATCCAATGGCCTTCAGGAGTCCAATCTCGGAGCGGCGTTCGAGCACCATGGTCATCATCGTGCTCATCACCGCCAGAGCGGCGGCCATGAGGGCGAGCGCCACAATGATCATCATCATGAGCATCACCTTATTCAGGATGCGCCCTTCGGATTCAGCGACCCGGCGAATCGGCTTCACCTCGGCGGTGGGAAAGATCTCGTTCAGTTGGAAGGCGATGGAGCTGATAAAGGGCGTGCAATACCAGCTCTCGAATTCCTCAGGCGATAGCTCCCGGGGCGAGCGTCCCAATCGCTCGTAGACCTTATCTTCAGGGGTCGTCAAGGCGCTCACCAGGATGCGCTCCACCTGCCCCTGCCGATGCGTGAGCTCCTGCACGATGTCCAGCGTCGTGAACAGCTGATCGTCCTCGGCTCCTCCAGTGGCTACGATTCCAGCGATCGAGAAGGAAGCCCGTTTCTCTCCGACCTCGATCGTGATCCTTTCTCCCGGGCGAAGCTGAAACGCCTCGGCCAGCGCGCGCCCCACCATGACCTGTGGTTGCTCGGCATCGTCCGCGATCCACGCGCCGGTGACGTGCCAATATGGCGCCAGGTGCCTCATGCCCGTCACGACCGTCTCCCCTTGACAGGGCACCGGTCGGCTGAACCATGTGCCCACCAGAGTGACGATTCGGCCGCGAAAGGTCGCCGAGGTAGTCAGAAAGGGAGTGAAGGCGAGGATATTATTACGCCAGAAAATTGTCTTGATTTTGGGAATGAGGGGTTCGGGCAGGAAAGTCTCTCGCCCCAAGCGACTCACATCTTCGCCGCCCACTTCCAGGGGGAGCGTCCGGCCCTTGGGAATGATGACCAGATTGGCACCGAAGGCTTTCAACTCGCGATTGATTTTATCGCCGATATCCAGAGCGATGGTGGTCATGGCCACGGCCACGCTGGTACCTAATACCACCGCTGACGTGGCAATGGCTTTGCGCCGTCGCTGTCGTCGGAATGATTGTGCCACTATCCGGAAGAACATCTTGAGGCGCCCACTCTTGTGCTGGACACATCACCTCAGTGCGCGTATTTTCCTGGATCGCGCCCGAACGCTGCCCTACAGGATGGCATGTCGCAGAAATAGTACGTCTCGTCCTGGTACGTCATCCTTGGCCGGGCCTCGGTGATGCGCACCTTCATCCCACATACTGGATCGATGGCCTCCAGCGTCCCGGTCGGAGTGAACAGCGTCTCGCCCTTTCGTAAGTCGTTGACGGCGATGACCAGCGCGTCACCCTCAACATGTGAGGGAAGAGGAATGGGGTTGCAGCCGCCCGAGCGTCCGATGGTAGAGGGGTGAATATCGGCCGCGCAGTTCAGACAAACGATCGTCCGTCCCTCTTGCACATATCCATAGTCGCCGCAGATTTGACAGGCATCGAATGCGGTGCCGATTTTCCCCTCCGGTGTCTTCATGGTGAGAAAGCGAATGGTCACATCGCCAATGCGATATCCCCATCGGTGAAGGGCGCCATCGTCGATCTCGGCCAGGGGAATCCTCACCCATCCGCCCTCAGATTGAATCAGCACGGGAGGATCAATCGTCCGCGAGCGGTGCGAGTAGGCATAATTGACCGTCAGCGTGGTCATGACCAGAACGCCGAGCGCGGCCATGGCCCGTCGCCAGCGCTTCGCCCGGCTCAACTGGGCCATTCGTTTGCGTCGCTCGGGTCCTCGCAGGGTTGCCAATTCCGCCCATTGTGCCCGCTCCTGACCACTGGGAATGACGGTGAGAATGAGAGGGAGAGCGAGGATCACCAGGATGAACAGAACGTCATGTTTGACCATTGGTCCGATGAGCGCCATTTCATGGCGCCCGAGTGGAATGAGACCGGCTTCGGCTAACTCGTGGACTCCACCAATCAGGAGTTGGAACGAGAGGACCATCAGAACGATTCCGGTGACCTTGAAGAAGCGCCCCAGGTCCATGTGTAGGGTTCCCTTGAGCAGTGAGACGGCCAACCCCACGGCCAGCCCCAGCCCGAGCATCGCGCCGAGGACACTCATCAGGCCTTCCGTAGTCAGATTGATCGCACTGAGAAGGAGAACGGTCTCAACGCCCTCCCGGAAGACCATGAGAAAAGTAAAGGCAATGAGCCCCAAGGAGTAGCGCGATCGCGCGTCGGTCGCGAGAGCATTGACGCGTTGCTCGATGTGGCCCTTGAGGTGCCGGGCCGTGCGCCACATCCACACAACCATTGTGCCGACAAAGAAAGCCGCCAGGAGCATAACCACGCCTTCAAACACCTCTTCGTTGACGCGGAGATCGCCCAATGCCCAGGCGCCGAGTGCGCTCGCCCCCACGGCCAGTCCCAATCCGGTATACACGGATCGACTGAGGTCTTTGCGCCCGACTTTCTGCAGATACGTCAGGATAATGCCGATGATTAACGCCGCCTCAACACCCTCTCGCAGCGTGATGACCAGTGATTCCAGCATGAGATCATTTTGAAAATGAATATCAACTTCAAAGAAGGAGAGACTACCATCGGTCGACCAGAAAGTCAAGGGGGGTCGCCAATGGGCTGTGGTGAATCGCCGATGACGGGCGACCGTTTCGACTCGCCGAGAGTGAGTGTTTCCAGATTGGTGAAGCCCCTGCCTCGACCGTCGATCAATTTGACAGTGGTGAGGTTCAGACCTATATTTTGCGGGCAATGGCCATTGTCGGTACGAGGAGAGAGGAGCTATGTCTCATCATGTAACGCGCTCATCCGAGTTTCGCCATCCCCATCTGGACGTGCTCATCGAGGAGGCGACGTTGAAAGCCCGAATCGCTGAGCTCGGTGCGGCCATCACCCGGGATTTTGCGGGTCGTGTACCCCACCTGATATGTGTGCTGAAGGGAGCCGTGGTGTTTCTGTCCGAACTCATGCGCACCATTGATCTTCCCCTGACCATCGATTTCATTGCTGTTTCCAGCTATGGTGATGCGACGCGAACCTCCGGCGAGGTGAGAATCGTCAAGGATCTGGATACGAGCCCAGCGGGTCGAGATGTCATCCTGGTGGAAGATATCTTGGATACAGGACTGACGTTAAACTATCTACTCGGTAATTTGCGCGCTCGAAACGTCCGCTCCGTCTGCGTGGCCGCTTTGTTGAACAAACCGGCACGGCGCCTGGTCGATGTGGAGGTCGCTTACAAGGGCTTCGATATTCCTAATGAATTTGTCGTCGGGTTCGGTCTGGATTGTGCCCAGCGATTTCGAAATCTTCCCTATGTGGCGGTGCTGAAACAACCGAGCGAGGTGTGGCCCCGGGGCGCGGTTATGGGAGAATGATCTGGCGCAGGAAGCTTCGCCCGTGAGACAGCGTGAGACCGAAGTTCTCAGCCACCGTTTGACCGATATCGGCTAAACTCGATCGGGTTCCCAAGCATGTACCCGCTCGCACGCGCTGCCCGTAGGCGAGGAGGGGCACATATTCCCGCGAGTGATCGGTGGAGGGGGTTGTGGGATCACAACCGTGATCGGCGGTGATGAGCAGCAGATCATCGGCATTGAGGCGAGCTTCAATCTCCGGGAGGCGAGCATCGAATTCTTCCAGCGCCCGCGCATAGCCTTCTGGATTGTTGCGATGACCATAGAGCATGTCGAAATCCACCAGATTGACGAAAATGAGGCCCGACCCGTTTGAGGTCGTTTCCTCGAGCGCGCGAATGGTTCCATCCACCGAGGCCATATTATTACCGGCCGGAATCTCCCGGGTGAATCCTCGGTGGCAGAAGATAGACCCGACCTTCCCCACGCTGATCGTTTGATAGCCGGCTTCTTTGAGGAGATCCAGGAGCGTCGGATAAGGCGGAGGAATGGCGTAGTCACGCCGAGCTTCGGTTCGCTTGAAATTTCCCGGAGTCCCAATGAATGGGCGGGCGATGACGCGACCCACTCGGTGCTTTCCGGTGAGCAGGCGGCGGGCGATTTCACAAATGCGATAGAGCTCTTCCAGGGGGATGACCTCCTCATGGGCGGCGATTTGAAACACACTATCGGCCGACGTGTAGAGAATCGGGTAACCGGTCCGCATATGCTCTTGGCCGAGTTCCTTGATGATCTCCGTGCCCGAGGCCGGTCGATTCCCCAACACTTTTCGGCCAATGGCCTTCTCGAACGGCTTGACGATCTCATCGGGAAATCCTTGTGGATAGGTAGGAAACGGTTCCTCGGTGATGATGCCGGCGATCTCCCAGTGGCCGGTGGTGGTGTCCTTACCTTTGGAGGCGATGGCCGCGCGGCCAAAGGCCCCCGCCGGACGCTCGACCGGGGGGAGGTTCAAAGGACGAATATTGGCTAATCCATATCGGCGAAGGTGGGGGACGTGGAGGCGGCGAAAAGCGAACAGATGTCCCAGCGTGTCGCTGCCCGCATCGCCGTACTCGGCGGCATCAGGCATCTCTCCGATGCCCACGCTATCCAGCACGATGAGGACGATCCGGTTGAAGTGACGATGGGAGTGTGTGGCATTGGCTGGCCAATCCATGCGGTCGAATCCTCCCAGAGCCGCCTCAACTGGCAGATTTGGACTCTGCTTCCACCGTGCCTTTGTAGTAGAGAATGCGGCTGCAGTTATCGCAAGTCAGAATTTGTTCCCCTTTGCGCACGTCAGCGTATACCTGTGGTCGCACGGTCATGAAACATGCCGTACAAGAGCCGTCGCGGACTTCGGCCAAGGCCATTCCATCGCGCAACTGGACCAAACGGTTGTAGATGCTCAGCAGATCGGCGGGGATGGTGTTAGCGAGGTCCTCGCGCTCACGGGTCAACCTCTCCAGTTCGGCATTCAATGTCTCCAGTTTCGCCGAACAGGCATCGATGCGCACATCGAACTCCTGGCGCTTGGTTTCGATTTCCGGAGTCAAGACGTTGATCTCCTTCTCCAGGTGTTCGATGAGGTCGAGTTTTTGTAGGACCTCCGTCTCCAAGCTACTGATTTTCTTCTTGGTCGCATCGATCTCTCGCAATACGGTGCTATACTCGCGCTCATTGCGTACCTGCATCAAATCCTGCTTGTACTTTTCCAACGCCGATTCGGCTGCTTGGAGGTCGAGTTCCAGTTGGCGATGTTCTCTCTTGGCTGTGTCGAGGCGGCTCTTTTTGTCCAGGTAATCGGCAGCGAAGGTATTGAATTCAGTCTCTATTGCGGCTTTCTGTTTGGGGATGTTGTCGATCTCCTCTTTGATCTCCTTGATCTTAATGTCGAGTTCCTGTAACGCGATAAGCTTCTGCAATTCTGAGTTCACAGTCAGGTCCTCCGACCAGCGAACATCTCCTCATCGGTGATGGAGATGTCCAGCACTTTCTCAAAATTCCGTATCTCCAGATGATGAATCCTCACTGTCATTCTCGTTAAAACCTACTTATTTTAACACACCTCATCAGCAATAGAGAAGGCGTCCGTGACATATTTCCTCGCCGTCCGGAGGCGGACTCCTCACGTGAATGTCATGCCTCGGGAATCGGTTGAACTCTAGAGCGCGCGATATCCCGGTCGCGCCCGCACATAGGCCCCAGGGCGGTTCACCCTCACTCGAATTCGGTGATAGCGTCCATCGCCGGCGCTCGTCGGATAGTATCCGAGGGTGTACTGGTGGCGCAATTCCTCAGCGATCTGTCCGAACACCCGGGGGAGATCTTGCAGCAGATTCGCCTCATAATAGGTCCCGCCCGTTCGATCGGCCAGGTCCCAGAGATACTGCTCCCCGCGTTGATATTCCATGTCCAGGGGATCATTGGGCCGTGGCTGTGGGCGGCGTCGAGGCATCCGCGGAGGAGGTGCGGGTGACGGAGCAGGCGTCGGGTAGGGAACCCGGGAGGAGGGCGGCTGGGGAGTCGGATATCTGTCCGGATAGGGCGTCGGGTAGGGATTGGGCATGGGCCATCGGCGAGGAAGAGGGAATGGTCGGGAAGATGGATCAGGCCAGCGACCCGACGGCGGATTCGGAGGCGCGGGCGCCGGTCTAGGTCGTCGCTGGGGTCCGGGCGGAGGAAGCGTTCCAATGTTAATTTTCTTGGGGCGACGAAGCCGGCGCCGGACAGCTTCCCGCGTATCGTAGCGGATGGAGTACACCAGCACGTTGGATTCTTCGAGATGTCGGCGGGTTCCCTCTGCGGTCGCTTCCCGGCTCGCCGTGTCTACTCCGTCGGTGAATAGGATCAAAGCCTTGCGCCCCGCTATGGGATTCATCCACTGTCGGACGACGGCATCGACGGCGTCAAAAAGACGCGTCGATTCGCCCGATTGTAACTGGGCGAGAGCCCGGGCGAGTCTCCCTCGGTCAGAGGTGAACTCGCTGATCACTCTCACTTCATCGTCGAACGAGACGATCATGACTTCGTCCCGAGGGTGAAGCTGTCCGATGAACGTCAGCGCTGCTTGCCGTATTCGCGGGAGTTCTTCTTCGGTACTGCCACTCGTATCGATCAACAGGGCGACATGAAAGGGCTCTTCCGTGTGAGCAAAAAAGGCGATGTGCTGCTCGATGCCATCCTCGTAGAGGATGAAATCTTCTTTCTTCAGATCGGGGATGTATTGGTTCTGGCGGTTCCGAACAATGACGGGGACTTCTACGAGGTCGCCTTGGAGACGAAGGGCCTCATCTTGCCCGCCACCCTCGACGGGACGCTGGGAAAAACTCGTAGGCGCTAGACACGCCATCATGGCCCAGATGGTAACGGTCGCCATTGCTGAGACGCGCATAACCGATTCCTCCTCGCTGGGCACTGAACCCTCATCCGGTCACTGGAAATTATACCTCCCCGCGAGGGAATGGGCAGCAGACGAGACATTAAATTTCTCTAATGAAGCGCACGGGAGGTCCCGGGTCACCGAATCGCCGAAGAGACAACGAGGGGTATTCACGAGCGCGATTCCTCGTCCGGGCATTCTATGGAATTGACCGCTTCTCGGGGCAAGAGCCCCTCAGCCTCAATCGCCGTCGGCGAGAACGGCCAGTATCCGATCCATCATCGTGTCTCGATTTTCCACGGTGAGCGAGAAGAGGGCGACATCCAGTCGACTCCGCAATTGATCGAGAAAGGGATCAGGGCGTCGCTGGATAGTGGCGATGACGCGCTTGGGACTGGTCAGGGCATCGAGCACGATGCGACGAAATGCGGGCGAGAGCAGTTCCATGGTGGCGATTTCATCCATGACGATGAATATCACACGGGGATCGGATATCCCACAGCGTATGGCCTGGACTGCGATTCGGTCGATCGCTTCAACATCGACGCCATATTTGCCGACCCGGTAGGGGCTCTCGAGATCGACATCGGCCATGATTCCCCTGTCACCCGTTAGGGAGGCAATTTCAAAGCCGGTTCGCCGGCCCCGAGTATCGCGGCGTTCGCGAGTATAAAAACCGGCCGCTTGGCCCGGCAGCCGGGGAATCAATTTCGTGATCAGCGTCGTCTTCCCCACGCCCGGTTTCCCGGTGATCAGGACATGGGGACGGGGCTTTCCGTCCATCGTCAGGATGATAACGAAAAGATATCCCAGGTATCAATCGTCGCTTCCGGGGCGGAGTGACCCGTTCGAAAGGTGGAGGGAGTCATAGGCTCTGAGCCTCCACGGCGGAGGAATCTCAGCACTCCCTCGGAATACCAGGGCTGGTGGGTGTGGCGGCGGCGCATCGTTTGGCGGCAAATCGGATCCTGGGAGAGTGGATTTCAACCCGTCTCACTCATGAAATTGAGGTTTTCATCGTTGAAACGGACAGGGCCAAAGTTGGTATGGGAGAAAATCTCCTCAGTTCACGCAAGATGCGCACGTTCAGCGAGTTCTGGCTTCGCAGAGATGACCATTCCTCCGCTTCATTGAGGTTTGGCACAGGTCTTGCGCTCAACTTTGTTCCCTGAGGTAACTCAGGCAAGAGGGTCAAAACGAACGACATGGGGGTAAGAAAATGAGGACGAATAATACTCGCGCTCAACACACATCGTTTCTGCGAGCTCTCCTGATCGTCGGATTCATAGGATGGATGATTATGATGGCCTGGGGCGCTGTGGACCGGGTCATCGCCCAGGGCCCCAGAACCTATTATGTGGATGCGACGGGCGGTGACGATGCCCATGATGGGCTCTCGCCAGGGACGGCGTGGCGCACGATGGACAAAGTCAATCATACGCACTTTCGACCGGGCGATCGCATCCTCTTCAAGCGTGGCGAAATATGGTACGACACGCTGGAAGTCAATAGTAGCGGGCAGCCCGGCAATCCCATCACGTTCGGTGCTTATGGTGATGGACCACGTCCGGTCATCGATGGCCAGTTCCGCTTGAGTCGGGCCGTTCAGATTTATGATCAGAGCTTCGTAGTCATCGAATCTCTCGAACTTCGTAATTGCACCGGTAGCGGGCTCTGGACCGGTGGCCAGATTTCCGATCTGACGTTTCGCGATCTGAATGTCCATCACAACGATTCCAATGGAATCTTTCTGGATCACGCCAACAATGTGATCATCGAAAATTGCGAGATTCACGATCAATCAGGATTGACCGATCCGTCACTCTTGGGGGCTGGGATCGATGTCTTGGGCGGGACGGGCATCTTGGAGATTCGCTACTGTCAGATCTACAATAATGCCACCCATGGGATTTATCACGAGACGCCGGGGGCGCACATTCATCACAATACCATCTATGGCAATGGGGTGGGCAATGCGAGCTTCGCCCAGCATGGCATCTACTCCAATGCGAATAACACCATCGTGGAATACAACGAAATTTTCGACAATTACACCACCGGTATCTCCATGCGCGAGAGCGGGGGCATTTGTCAATACAACACGTGTTACAATAATGGATTCGCCCAGATCCACTACTCGCAGCCCGATGAACAGGTGGACATTTCCGATACGGAGTTTCGATTCAACGTGTGTTGGACGACGCGAGATACGAGCTATGGATTTTCCGGCACCAATATGAACGGAGTTCGTTTGTTCAACAATACGTTCTATTGCGATACGCCCGGATGGACAGCGGCCGTGGAGATCCCTGAGAATTGCCGCAGCGTGACATTGAAGAACAACATCCTGTACGTCACGCATCAATGGGCTGTCAGCCTGTTCGTGGTGAGCGGTGCTCAGGGCGTTGTGGAGGATTACAACTTATTGCAACGGGAGGATCGCCGTTCCGATGACGCCCACGTCAATTGGCAGGGAGGACTCTATACCTTGGCCGAGTATCAACATCTCTCTGGTCAGGGCGCTCATTCCATGGAGGGAGACCCTCGCTTCGTAGATCCACAGTTACGCGATTTCTCGCTTCGGCCGGACAGCCCGTGCATTGATGCGGGCATCGATGTGGGATTGCCGTATCAGGGGAATGCCCCCGATATTGGGGGCATTGAGTCGGATCTGGCTTCCCCGCCTGATCCGTCAGAACCCGATCTGGTGATCCAGGCTTTGACGGTGTCACCGTCGGCGGCGTTTCCAGGAGATTCGGTGACCGTCTCGTTCACCGTGGCGAATATCGGTGAAGGAACGGCGCCCTCGTCGTGGGTCCGTGTCGTCTTCTCGCCGGACGCCGATGTCACGGCCGATGATGTCTCATTGACCAATTTGGTCATCGAGGAGTTGCCCAGCCAGGGGTCGCAGAGCTTCACGACGTCGGTCAATATCCCCACCCAAGCGGCTCCGGGCATCGCGTTCATCGGCGTGATCGCCGACGTGACCGGGAGCGTTCAGGAAGCTGATGAGGGGAATAATACGGCGAGTGCACCGCTCACCATCAACAACGATTCCTCCATCACCGTTGTGACGCCCAATGGAGGGGAGGTATGGGGGATGGGAGAGGTGGTGACCATCACCTGGGAGTCGGTGGGATTGGGTGATGGGTTGAAGATTGAGTTATCGCGGGATGGGGGGCAGACGTATGAGACGTTGTATGCCAACACGGACAACGATGGAGTGCAGGAGTGGTGGGTGAACGGGGAGCCGACCACGGCGGCGGTGATTCGGATATCCAGCAATGAGGATCCGTCGGTGGTCGATACCAGCGATGGGGTGTTCAGCATCGTGGAGACCTCGCCGCCACCTCCACCACCCCCCTCGGAGGCCTCCATCACCGTTGTGACGCCCAATGGAGGGGAGACGTGGCTGATTGGTCACCTGCAGACGATCCGATGGACGTCGACCGGCATCACGGGAAATGTGCGCATCAAGCTCTTGTATCGTGATGGGCGTCGCTCTCGTATTCTCTTCAGAAGCGTGCCTAATACCGGTTCCGTGCAGTGGATGGTGAAAGGTCCGGCCTCATCACAGTGTCAGATCGAAATCATCAGCTTGGAAGATCGGACCGTTCGAGATCGGAGTGATGGATCGTTCACCATTGCCAGATCGCCGTGAAACGGCATGCTGTAGCGAGATGCGCTCAAGGGTCGGACCCGATGGTCAGACGCCCAAACGGTTTCATTTTTGAAAGAGGTTTTACACGATTGAAACTTTGGAGGTGAATCGAAGCTCGGCTGAGTCGCAGTGGTGAAGCAACAACTCCTACGGGCACAGTGCCTTCGGCGCTAGTGGTCTGGACGTCCTGGAGACTCCACTGTTTGGCACAGCGCTTGCGCAGGGAAGATGGGGGAGTTGTGGAGTGATGAGGGAACGAGCGCGTCTGACAAAAAGAGCGCTGGCCAGCAGGATGCCATGGTCCGGCCGATGCGAGACAGGATGGAGCATCCGGTCCGAGCCGATGTCAGTTGACATCTGTTCGCTTGCTCGGTCTCATGGGGTTAAGGTAACATTGCATCCGTCTCCGCCAGAGAGAAGGAGTCGAGCATGATGGTGACGAAGTCGGAACCTCGCATACTCATCGTGGACGATGAACCATTGGTCCGTCGCACGCTGGCGGAGATCATCCGCAATGGTGGATTCTCGGCGACGGCGGTGAGTCGAGGCAAAGAGGCGATTGGCGAGATACAGCGTCAGTTCTATCACCTCGTCCTATTAGATTTGAACCTCCCGGATATGAGTGGGCTCGATGTGGTGAAGCACATCAAGCACCACTCTCCCAAAACGGAAATCGTCATCATCACCGGATATGCCTCACTGAAGACGGCGATTGAGGCGCTCGAGCGCGGCGTCATGGCGTACGTGGAGAAGCCCGTTCGCCCCAATCAATTAATCGCCACCATCAACAGCGTTCTGGAGAAGCAGCGGTTGAAGTTCGAAAACGAACGCATGCTTCGCCAACTCTCGGCCTTGCTCTATTTCGCTCAGGACATCACTTCCGAACTGGAACTCGACGAATTGCTCCGGCGCATTGTCATCCGGGCGACGGAATTGACCAATGCCGAGAAGGGGTTCATCGCCCTTCGAGAGGGTGATGTCCTCCAACTTCGCCAGTACTGGGATGGTCGATGCTGGGTTGATCTGGAAATGGCGTGGAAGCGCGGCGAAGGGATTCCCGGGCAGGTGTGGGTGACGGAGCATCCATATATGTATACGAAGTCCGATCCAGATCCGCTGGTCACCCCATCTGTCCTCTCCGCATTTCAGCTCGAGGCCTGTCTCTGCTCGCCCATTACGGATACGATGGGGCGCTTCATCGGCGTGTTGCAAGTCATCAATAAGGTGGGTGATGAGCCATTCACGCTCGATGACTTGTCGATGCTCCAAGCGCTCAGTCGTCAGGCGGCCATCGCCATCGAGAATGCCCGGCTCTACGAGCGGCAAAAAGAAGAGGCCGAGATCTCCACTTCGCTCCTTCGCGTCGCCGAGAGCATCAGTCAATTCACCAACCTGGATGAGCTCCTCGGCATGGCCTCGAAAATCGTCCCCGGCCTTCTGGGGTGTGATCAGTTCGGTCTCTTTTTGCTCGATCGGGCGAAGAACATATTTTATGGGGCCAAGGCCCGCGGTTCATCGGCCGAGCAAGAAGCGGCGTTCTGTGCCTTGAAATTCAGGCGAGGGAAGGCCGGGATTTTGGACGAAGTCACCGAGCGACGGGAAGCCATGGTGTTGGAGGATGTCGCTCGAGAGCAGGCGATCGATCCCTCCTATGTGCGCCAGTTGAACCTGCGTTCGTGCCTGCTGGTCCCTCTCATCGCCAAGGGAGACGTCGTCGGCGTGATGGGCGTAGGGTATTCGATGGGTCCTCATCGATTCACCGCTCGCGACATCAAGATTGCCACCGGAGTCGCTCATCAATTGGCTGTGGCCATTGAGAATGCCAATCTATTCGCCGAAGTCTCGTCGCATAAAGCGGCGCTTCAGCGTCTCTCCATGCGGTTGGCCAATGTCCTAGAGGAAGAGCGCGCGCGGATATCGCGGGAACTGCATGACGGGGTGGGGCAAGTACTCTCCGGCATGCTCATTGGCATGGACGTCTTGGAGGAGAAGGTCCCCCCGTCGCTTGGCGAAATCAAAGAAGGATTGAAGCAGATGAAGATGTTAACGGAGAAGACGCTCGACGAACTGCGGCGACTCTCTCACGATTTGCGGCCGTCGCTCCTTGATGATCTGGGACTCCTCGACGCGCTCCAGTGGTTGGGAGACTATCTGGCCGAACGATGCGGATGGACGGTGAACCTGATCGTCGACGAGGACTTTCCTCGATTGCCGACGGAGATCGAGACGGCCCTGTTCCGCATCAGCCAGGAGGCGCTGAATAATATCCGCGCCCACGCCAATGCTTCCACGGTGACGCTTCGCCTCCATCGCCAGGACGATATCATTCAACTGGAAATCAGCGATGACGGTCGCGGGTTCGATCCCGCCGCGCTGGATGGCGCGCATCGGGGGTTGGGGTTGCTCTCGATGCGAGAGCGCGCCACCGCATTGGGAGGAGAGGCGTTCATCGAATCAGAGGTCGGGAAGGGGACGACAATCAAGATCATCGTCCCATGGCCGAATTCTCCTCGGCCTCCCGCACCCGTCTCCGTCGAGGAGACTCCCTATGTGGCCGAAAAGCAGGGATCGTGAGGATGCAGTCAAGAAGCCTGACCGGGTGGCGACGGTTGGGTGGAGGATCAGAACCGTTCGAGGAGTGATCCATGAGTGCGACCATTGGACGAGATACGGTGAGAATCTTGCTGGCTGACGATCACATCATTGTCTGTGATGCCTTGGCCAGTTTGCTGGAGGCGGATCCTCGATTCAAGGTCGTCGGCCAGGCTCACAGTGGTCTGGAAGCGCTGGAGAAGATCGAACAACTGCGGCCGGACATCATCGTCGTTGATATTGGCATGCCCGGGCTGAATGGCATCGAGGTGATCAAGCGGGTGAAAAAGAAAGACGCGCATATTAAGGCCATCGTCCTGTCCATGCACAAGGATGAAGCCTACATATACTGGGCACTCCGCGCCGGGGCTTCCGGATATGTTCTCAAGCAAAGTGCGGCCCGCGAACTGGTCGATGCGATCTCCCAGGTTCGACTGGGCAACACCTACTTGAGCCCTTCCATTTCTAACACGGTGATCAAAGGCTATCTGAGGCGACCTCAGGCGGCCGATGCAGCCCCTGATCCCTTGACGTTGCTGACCGACCGCGAACGAGAGATTCTCCAACTGGTCGCCGAAGGACTGACCAGTAAGGAGATCGCCCAGAAACTCAATCTGAGCACCCGCACCATTGATGCTCACCGGGCCAATATCATGAACAAGTTGAATATCCACACTACTCCCGGGTTGGTGAAATTCGCCATTCGGCACCGATTGACCACGCTGGACGATTGAGAGGGAAGTCTCCCATACGCGCCGGGTGAAGCTCGGGCGGGGCTGTGTACGGGAGCGGGGAGTCCTCTTCACTCCATCAACTTTGAAAGAGCGCCATATTGATTCCTCCTGGCGAAGCTCGGGGAATCTCCTCGCCGGTGTCCCCCGGGTTCTGCCCGAGGGGCAAGGGAATTGTGGGTGTCTCTCAAGCGCGAACAGAGAATGTCTGCGTCCGCGTCTCCTGGATTCAGCTCGTCGGCCTTCACTTCGGTCGGTCTCTCGATGGTTCTTTTGGGGGCCTGCGAGAGCCGCTCGTCAGATGCGGTTCGCCGTCGCCGGCCGAGACGAATCGCTCCGGTGAGAGTCCCCTTCAGGCGAGTTTCGCCGCACGGTGAGCGCTCGCCCTTCGAGGCCGGAATTGATCGGGGTTGATATGATACCGCTTCATTTTCTGATAGAGATGCCCTTCGAACATTCCCGTGGCTCGAGCCGTCTGCGCCACGTTGCCACGGTGCAGGGACAAGTGGTGAAGAATGTATTGGCGCTCGAAATCGCCAAGAAATCGCTCCTTGGCAACCTTGAAGGGCGCGTTGAAATCTGGTGTCGAGGGGAAAGCCTCTCGCATGAGTTGCCGGGATGGGTGGAGTTCGTCAGGCAGGTGCTCGGGGCACACTTCGCCGTCATCGCACATGATGACGGCTCGCTCGATCGCGTTCTGCAGTTCTCTGACATTGCCCGGCCAGTCGTGTCGTTCCAGAAGCTGAAGAGCTTCTGGGGAGAGCCGAGGGGCTGGCCGGTTCAGTCGCTGTGAACATTTCTGGAGGAAAAAGTGGACCAGAGCAGGGATATCATCTTTTCGCTCCCGGAGGGGCGGCAGATGGAGGTGGACGACATTCAGTCGGTAATACAAATCGGCGCGAAATCGCCCCGCGCGCACGGCATCGGAGAGATTTTGATTGGTGGCGGCCAGCACGCGGACATCGGTGTGGTAGACGCGCGTGTCTCCCACGCGGTTGTATTCTCCTTGTTGGAGCACGCGCAACAGCTTCAGTTGGAAGGTGGGACTGACGTCTCCAATCTCGTCCAGGAAGATCGTCCCTCCATTGGCGATCTCGAAGAAGCCGGGCTTGGCCTGATCAGCCCCCGTGAATGCGCCACGGGCGTGGCCAAACAACTCTGACTCCAGCAACGTCTCGGACAGAGCGGCACAGTTGACGACGACAAACGGGCGACTGGCGCGCCGACTCAGTCGATGAATCTCTTGTGCCAGCAGCTCCTTTCCCGTGCCCGTCTCTCCTGTGATGAGGATAGTCGTATCGGTTCGAGCCGCTTTGGCGGCCATGGTGAGAATCGACTGGAAAGCGGGGTTCTGCGTGATGATCGTCGGCATGGAGGGACTCTGGCGCCAGGAGAGCGGAGGGGATGAGGGAGGCAAGCGCTCGCTCAGCGCGCGGTCCAGACAGCGTATGAGCTCATGCTCCGCAAACGGTTTGATGATCAGTTGAGAGGCCCCATGTTCGATGACTTCGCTGAGCACTTTCACCGGCGTCTCCTCGGCGGCAATCACCAAGGCGCTCATCCGCAGTAGCTCGCGCACAATCCGGTTCGCGCAGTCGTGATTCGAGATACCCCGAGGCCCAATCTCGGTGATCGTGGTAATGATGGGATGACGTTGAATCTGTTCCATCGCGCTCGTCGCCGTCTCGGCGATGAGAACGCGATACCCGCGGTGGGTCAAGGTCCTGAATAATAGGTTTTGGATCTCTCGATCTTGAGTGACTAGCAGAATCGTCCCACTCATCGACCCTCCCTCTCTTGATGAAGAAAGGCAAGTTGCTTCGGGATGACCCCGGAAGCCCCTTGCCTGAGTTTACCGCCCAGCTCGTGGAGGCGAGCTGGGCCAAGCCCTGTCTTTCTTGTTCTTATCTCTGCTCAACCCTGCGTTCATGAGTGTCTCTAGTTTCTCTCCCGAATGCGCCACAGATGATATTGTCTCACAGATGGCGATAAACACAATTGGTGAGATCACCTAACCGAGTGAGTATTTTTACTGAATACGGAATGAGGAAATTACCTACAGACGCCCTCTCCTCTCATCTCGTAGAGGAACGTCCTCTCTTTTTTTGCAGTGATGCTAACTGACGATTTGCGGGTGAATTAAGCTCGCGCCGGCCACATCATCGAGGCTGGCGATCCTCTAAAAAAGTGGAGGATTCCGAATCCCGCTGACTCCCGCGAATGACCCCTTATTCCAGGCAACCTTATCGAAACACGAGGCTTACGTGTGCCGCCCAGATACCTCATGAGAGCCGGCATGCCGCTTGCAATGGCCTTCCCGTGCGGAAACGCAACCGCGATTGCGGAGATTCAAACGAAGGTCCCACCGAGCGTCTCTGCATGCTCGGTGGGGCTCAACTCGGCAAGGACTCAGACACGCTTCTGTGGAGAGCGAGATTATGAAACAGATATTTGAGTCACTCACTGCATCAGGATGGATGAGTGCGACAGAGACATACTACACGTGCCCACGCTGTGATTATTTCTCGAACGCTAGACTCCAGGAGAACTATTGCTCGAACTGTGGGGCCCGGTTGCTGACCGAGTGCTCCCGCTGCCGAGGAGCGATCTCGAATCCTTATGCCAAGTTCTGCTCAAGCTGTGGGGGCCGACTCAAAGAGGCCGCCGCGATCACGGAACAGCGTTAGGCCCGTCGATTGCGTGAGTTCGACGGAAACGGAATGGGAGAGCGATGCCGAGCAGTGATCGCAAATGGGTGTGCCAGTGGGTAGAGGATGAACGGAAGAGAGCGATGAGACGAGAACCACTCATGGACACCACGAATCGTTGGCCCAGGCGCTGCGGGTGGACGTCGCCATCCGGGAGGGATTCCGTGAACGCGAATGGGCGGTTCCTCAGCAGGTCTGGGTTGGAGGCGAGGGAGTGGCTTGTGGATCGTCTCTGGGAGCATGTCGACGGTTCATTCTCCAGGCGCTCTCGCGCTCGAGCGATGGAACGGGGAGCGTACATCCCCGCCCGCGTCGTGCGGGGAGAAGATCCGGTTCGGCGACGGTGGCTACGCCCACAACCGTCCATCCTCGATATTCTCGCCGGTCGGCCAACGAATGTGGTTGGCGGGCGATCGGCCCTAGCGGGCGATTGTGGGGAGCGGGTTGAGCGACCGTTTGTGACGTGCCCGTGAGCGGTGGACGGTCGCACTGAGAGGCGGAGCCGGAAGGCGACGCCGCTCATTCACCATGACGGTGGAGGAACAGCATCATGCGACGAAAAACGGTTGAAAAACCGGGACGGCGGCAGCCTGCCCGATTCGGGATTCTCGTTCTGTTGTGGCTTACATGCGGCCTGGTCGGATGGGCTCAAGATGCGCCTCAACCCCGGGAGGGAATTCCCGCCGCCAGCGCTCCCGAGCTCGTTCATCCTGCCGGATATCGATTGCATCTCGGCGACAAGATCGAGATCCGATTCTTTTACCAACCGGAATTGAACCAGGAAACAATCATCAAGCCCGATGGGAGGATCTCTCTGCAATTGATCGGCGAAGTGAACGCTGTTGGACTGACCACCGGTGAGCTGGAACGGCGATTGACCGAACTCTATGCCGATATCCTCGTGGATCCGGTGATCTCTGTGATTCTCAAGGAGTACGTGAAACCGCGCGTGTTCATCAGTGGTGAAGTGACCAGGCCCGGTCCCTATGAGTTGCGCCAGGGAGAGACATTAGCTCAGGCCCTGGCCCTGGCCGGTGGATTCACTCCTCGGGCGCACCGTAAGGTGGTCATTCATGCTCGACCCATGGGCGAGGGGCAATTGCGGGTGACGGTCATCGATGCCACCAAGCTCTTCGGGCGCCATCCCGACCCCGAATTGAATCTCGCCTTGAAGGATGGCGATCTCATCTACGTGCCGGAATCCAAGCTGAGCCGATTGAGCAAGATCCTCAGCGCCCTGCGCATTCAAACATTCGGGCTGTTCACCGATCCCTTCCGAAGGTGAACCGTCATGATGAGAATGAGCCAAAGTCACTCTCAGAATCGGCATTTCGTCTCGGTTCGGCGTCATGGATCATCAACGGCGGAGCTTCGCGCCTTGTTTTCCTCGCCCCGTCTCGTGGAGATCATCGGGCATCACTGGCGCCTGCTTCTCATGATCTTCGCGCTCGCCTTGACCCTGCGGGTTGGATTCGCCCTGACCTTGCCCGACCGGATGATCTGGGAAGATGGGTATCGATATGAGAAAGTGGCGCTCAATCTGCTCACCACGGGCGGGTTTGGATCGTTGGAGGACAATGCGGCCTCGGTGCCTCTGCCTCCGCTGCTCATGGCGGCCATCTATGCCCTGACGGGGCGGCATCTCTGGCCTCTGCGCCTGGTCTGGGCCGTGTTGGGAGCGCTGACCTGCGTGTTGGCCTACCTGTTGGGATACAAGCTCGTGAATCATCGAGTGGGGGCATTGGCCGGACTGGTGCTGGCTGGGTATCCCTATTACGTCTACCTGAACACGATGTGTGAGTATCCCCAGACGATCTTCATCTTCTTGATGGCGCTCTGTTTTCTGGGGCTGGTCGTCTTCGAGGAATCGCGTCGTTGGCGACCGTTGTTCGGAGGCAGTCTCTGTTTGGGTCTGGCCACGCTGGCGGTGCCGACGGTTCTGGTCTTCCTCCCCTTCGTGTTGTGGTGGCTTCTGTTCACCGCCAAACCCAGAGAACGCATCGGCATTCCGTGCCTGGTTGTGCTCATAGGAGCCTTGTCACCCCTGGCCATTTGGGCTGGCAGGAACTATCGCGCCTATGATCGGTTCGTCCTCATCAATTGCGCCGGAGGATTGAATTTCTGGAAAGGGAATAACCAGACGTACGCGACCTACGGCAAGCGAGGGACGGAGCTCGCGGCTGGAGAGACGCCGGATCCCCGCTATACCTTCCTGATCGAACTCGATCAGGTCAACCGGGAGGTCGCTGCCCTGGGGCCCATTGATTCATGGATTGAGCGCGAGCGTATTGGTTGGCGGCGAGGGATGGCTTTCATCCGCCAGGATGTTGGTCGGTTCATTCGACTCACCGGACAGAAGTTCCTTCACCTGTGGAGTCCCTATCCCGATGCCGTGAGCCACAACGGACAGAAGACGCCGGGGCGAGTCTTGCTGGCCGTGATCACCTATGGCCCGCTCCTCGTCCTCGGGATCATCGGTCTCCTCCTCAGTCTGAGCCATCACCGTCGGTTCGCTTTGATCTACGCCTACCTGGGTTCATTGGCCGGAACCTATGCCCTGTTTCTGCCGACCACGCGCTATCGGTTGCCGCTCGATTTCTTCCTGGCACTCTTTGCGGCATATGCCGTGACGCAGATGATATATCACTGGAAAGGAGGATGGTATGTCATCTTCAAATCGCGTCTCACATCCCCGGAGAGGGTCCAGGCGGGATATTGAGGTCTCCGTCGTCATCCCCTGCTTGAATGAAGAAGCGACCATTGGTATCTGTATTCGAAAAGCCCAGGCGACGCTCCAGCGATTGGGAATCGCGGGCGAAGTGATTGTCGCCGATAATGGATCTACAGATCGCTCGGTAGAGATTGCCCAATCATTGGGGGCGCGCGTGGTGCACGAATTCCGCAAAGGATATGGATGGGCATTGATGCGCGGATTCCGAGCCGCGCGAGGTGAATTCATCATCATGGGCGATGGCGATGACTCCTACGATTTCACCGATCTCGAGCGGTTCATCAAACCGCTTCGGGAGGGCGCCGATCTGGTCATGGGTACACGATTGAAAGGAATCATACTCCCTGGGGCCATGCCGTGGAAGAACCGGTATATTGGCAATCCTTTCCTCAGTGGATTGTTGAACATGCTGTTCCGAACCGGCGTCTCGGATTGCCACTGTGGCATGCGGGCGTTCAGGAGGGATGCGCTTCGGAAGATGCAATTGCGATGCTCGGGCATGGAGTTCGCCTCGGAGATGGTCATCAAAGCCGCCAAAGCTGGACTCCGCATTGTCGAGGTCCCCATTACCCTGTACCCCGATGGGCGAACGCGTCCGCCCCATCTGCGTCCATGGCGCGATGGCTGGCGACATCTGAAACTCATGCTCTCATTCAGTCCGACCTGGCTTTTCTCGATTCCCGGCATTCTCCTCCTGCTGATGGGATGGCTGATCCTGTTGTGGTCGGGCGCAGCCTCCTCCTCGCCAGGCCCGTTGAGTGGGGGCGCTCATTGGGCCGCAGCGGGAAGTTTGTGCGCCATTCTCGGATATCAGGTCGTTCACCTCGGCCTGGTCGCCCGCGCCTATTCGGTCCTCCATCGCTTTCGGGAGGTGGATCGATTGTTGGATGTCATTTTCCGGTTTATCGGGCTCGAGAGAGGATTGCTCATCGGGGCGATTTTCGTCTTGCTCGGACTGGGCGTGAATGCGCACGCGGTACTCACGTGGCCTACAGATGGCGGATCTCTCCAGCACTTTCGGACCTCACTGTGTGGATCAGCGCTCATGGTCATGGGTATTCAGACGATCTTCAACGCCTTCTTGTTGAGCCTGCTCGGCGAACAATACGAGCGAAAACGCGTCCCGTCCAAGAACCAGCGTTCCCACTCGTCGCTCGCTTTGATCCATTCCCAGCGGGTCGCTCAGCAATCGTCATAGCCTCGATGTGACACCACTCTTGAAGATATCCCATTCGCCGTCTCATCCAAGAGACGCTCATCATCGAATGGCGTGAGAGAGTGAGGGAGATGCCCATCCCCGCCCTCAGGAGATGACAGGGAGAGAGTGCTCATCCATTATTCTCTCGCACCATTGAGAGATTGAGGAGGGATTATGGAACCTTCAATGACCGCGTCAGTGGCCACTCATGATGGTCAGACGATGGCTGGGGAAGCGGTCGTACCAGTCCGACCGGCCACCTCCCCTCGCCGCCATCGCCTCTCCATCATCATTCCCATCTACAATGAATCGCTCAATATTGACCGGGTCGTTGCCCGCATTCAATCCGTCACATTGCCTGAGGGCGTGGAGAAGGAAATCATTCTCGTCGATGATGGATCCAATGACGGGACCTCGGAGAAGCTGGAAAAGTATAAGGATGTGGAACATATGACCGTCCACCACACCATGCTCAATTTCGGTAAAGGGACGGCCATTCGCGTGGGGATTCGCTATGCGACTGGGGATGTGATCCTCATTCAGGATGGCGATATGGAGTACGATCCTGACGATTATCCCAAGCTCATTCAACCTATTCTCGATGGACAGGCTGACGTCGTCTATGGGTCCCGCTTCCTGGGCAGCATTCAGAACATGCGGTGGGCTAATTTCCTCGCCAATAAGATTCTCACTCTGGCTGCGAACGTACTGTTCGGAGGGCGCATCACCGATGAAGCGACGGCCTACAAGGTGTTTCGAGCCGACGTGCTGAAGCGGATGAACCTTAAGGCGACTCGTTTCGAGTTTTGCCCCGAGGTGACCGCCAAGGTGTTACGAGCCGGATATCGCATCCACGAGGTGCCCATCACTTATTACGGCCGATCTATCGAAGAAGGTAAAAAAATTCGCTGGTATGATGGATTCATCGCCTTGTTGACGTTGTTACGGTATCGCCTCTTCAGATAGCCATCGCATCCAGCAAAGGAGACGCACTCATGCTGCTCATGTCACTCAGTCCGCGATATTTCCTCATTGTCCTCTTCGCCCGCAAGAGGCTCGTGTTGGGCATGTCGGCGCTCGTCTTGCTGACGGTCGTCGTCGGTTCGTTTCTCATGACGCCCACCTATGAGTCGAGCATCAAGATCTTGCTCCGACGAGAACGCACCGATCCCGTCGTTTCACCAGAAGCAACCTCATCACCGGCGTCTGTATTACCAGAGGTGAGCGAAGCGGAGTTGAATTCGGAAGTCGAGTTACTGACCAGTCGACCTCTCTTAGCCGAAGTCGTGCGGGCAACCGGTTTAGATCGACGTCATGGCCAGAGGGAGGGGGCGCTCGGCGGGTGGATTGAGCGCATCTATCGTCAATTGCACCGGCAACCTTCCGTCCATCCGGCGGATCAGGCCGTCGACCTCCTGCGACAGCAGTTAAAGGTCATCCCCATCAAGAAGTCTAATGTCATCGAAGTGAGGTATCGAGCGAACGATCCCAAGGCGGCTGCCCAGGTGTTGAATGTCTTATCCCAACTTTACATCGACCATCACGTCAAGCTGCGGCAGGCCGCGACGGCCGCCGCATTCTATTCGGAGCAAGCCGAGGCGTTGCGGCGGAAACTGGAGGAAGTCGAATCGGAACTGCGCACTTTCGAGCTCCGACATGGTCTGGCTACCGGGGAGGAGCAGGAGTCCCTGGCTCTGCAGAAACTGGCCGATTTCAAGGCCCAGTTAGGCGAGGCTCGGGTCGACCTCCAGGGAAGCATTGAGCGCCTGCACACTCTGGAGGCTCTCTTGGCCGCTCAGCCCGAGCGCATCACCAAGGAGACGCGGACGACCTATCATAAAGGACTTGACTTATTGCGCCAAAAACTGGGAGAATTAGAGTTGAAAGAAGCCGAAATTCGGCAGAAATATAAGCCGTCGAGCCGAATGGTGAGACAGATCGAGGAGCAAGTGGCGACGCTGAGGCGATACCTGGAGAACGCCGACCAACAGCCCACCCGAGAGGTAGCCGAGGGCGTTAATGAGCTCTATCTGACGTTGAAAAACGATCTCATGCGGACGCGGGCCGAGGTCGCTATGCAACGGGAGCGAGTCAATGCTCTGGCCCGGCTCGTTCAATCGTATGAACAGGGACTGCGCGAATATCGCAAGAACAGCTACCAACAGAGGAGTTTGAGCCGCGTGCGGGATGTGATCGAGAAAACCTATGTGGCGTACTTGAAGAAGGCAATGGAAGCACGATTGGCGCAAGCTCTGGATCAGCAAAAGATCGTCAATGTGAGTATCGCAGAATCGGCGATACCCAATTATCGGCCCGTGAGCCCTAACCTGTTTCTCAATGGCATCCTCGGCCTGGTGGTGGGTCTTTTTTCCAGCGTCGCTATGGCGTTCGGATTGGAGTATGTCGAACGTCCGGTCAGAACGGGGGAGATCATCGAGCACGAGCTCCAGCTGAAAGTTCTCGCAGCACTCCCAGCGAAGCGGTAGGAGGATGAGCGGATCATGTACATCGAACACTTCGGATTCAAAGAAGACCCATTTGGCGTGAGCCCCGATCCCCGTTTTCTCTATCTCGGCCCTGTGCATCATGAGGCGTTCGCTGCCTTGCTCTATGGCATCAAGATGCGGCGCGGGTTCATGTGCCTGATTGGCGAACCGGGCACGGGCAAGACCACGTTGTTATATGCTCTGCTCGAACGCCTGGAGGATCATTTGAAGACGGTCTTTCTCCCCGGAACCGATTTGACCTTCAAACAGCGGCTGCAGTTCATCATCGAATCCCTGAGCGGACGACAGACCGATGGGACGGTGTTGAGCTTGACGCGACAACTCCAGGATATACTGGCCGAAGAGTGGCGCGCCGGCAGCAACGTGGTGCTCATCTTTGATGAGGCCCAGAATCTCGCCGTGCGGGAGATGGAGGATATTCGCTTGTTGACCAACTTCGAAATTCCTCAGGCGAAGCTCCTCCAAGTCATCCTGGTCGGTCAACCGGGATTGAAAGAGAAGTTAGCCCTGCCCGAGCTCGCCCAGCTCAAACAACGTATCACGGTGAACGTGAGTCTACGGCCATTGACGCTCATGGAGACGGGAGAGTATATCGAGCACCGTCTGCGCGTGGCCGGATGGGCGAAGCCCCTTCATGAACTCTTTCAGCGTCCGGTGATCACTGCCATCTACGAGGCGTCTCGAGGTGTGCCGCGCCTGATCAATGCCGTGTGCCATAATGCCCTCCTCATTGCTTATGCAGAGAATAAGATGCGCATCGAAATTCCCATGATCGAGGAGGCGGCGACGGAACTCGACCTTGTCGAAGTAGCGGAGAGAGGCAAACTGGTCGCCAGGCCGTTGGAATCATCCCTCCCTTCGGTGGGGGCTCCGGTTCCGGTGGAAGGTCCATCGACGCCTCCCGCCGTAGAGGCCATGCGCCCGATGGAATCCCCATCTCCGGTAGAACGCTCGGAAACGACCGATGTCTCTGCGCCCGTGGAGGTGGAGGCTCCGAGTCCGGAGTTACGGCGAGCTGTCGAAGTCGTTGACCGGGGGGGCGATGATCAGTTGACGCCTCAGCCGGTCGAAGCGGACGAATCAGTGGTCGCATCGGAGGCGATGGTCGGCGAGATCCCGATAGCCGCTCCCATCGAGGTTCCCGGGGAGTCAGAAGATGGGCTCGCCGGGGAGCCATCTGATCAGGAATGGGTGGTGGAGCCTCCATCGGCGGGAGACGTCCCTTCTCCAGCCGAGTGGGAGGGGGCCGAGCAGATGGCATTGGAGCTCAGCCCCGAGTCATCCGCTCCCATGTCCTCTTCCCCTGAGTGGAGTGAAACTGAAGAGGCAAGAGCAGTGGCTCATCGCCTTCCCGAAGTGGAACGTTCCGCGTCCGGCAGCGAGGAGATTCCTCGAGGGGAGGAAGTGACCATCGCCGATGCTGACGAGCCCACGGCGTTGTCGTCGTCAGAAATTGAACCGGAGTTCATCGCGCTCTCGCCTTTGGAGGAGCCAGAGGGAGCGTCGACAGTGAGTGTGGACATACCAGACATCGAAAACGTGATGGGAGAATTGGATGTGGATGCCGACGTCGTCCTGGAGCCCGATATCGCCGCGGCGTCGTTCGTCTCGGGGGAGGAAAGCTGGGATGTGCCCGTCATCGAGCCGATAACGCTCGGAGATATCCTTCAGCCATCGGAACCGGAAATCGACGAGCGAGTGGAGATGGAACTCTCCCCAGGGGAGTTGGCGGCACTTGAGCCTTCCGATGAGATGACGATGACATCGACAGTCGAGGCGACCTCGTTAGAGAGCCCGGTACCAGAGGCGATTGAGTTGTTCCCGGTGCATGAGGAGGAGCCGGTTTCTCCGGTTGAAACTCTCACGGTATCTTCGTCAGCGGAAACGGCGCCCATCGCCAAATGGGCTGACAGCGAGGAACGGCGGGCGTCGGCCGAGACCCGGCGTGCGTTGGAGGAGAACCTGACCTCTCTTCTCGCCGCCGCCACACCATCCCCGGGGGCCCGAAGAGGGGAAGGGGCGCCGCCTCGCGCATCTTTTGATGCGATGCTCGACGAGATCGAAGAGTTCATCGCTCTCCGGGAGGGCGTGCTCTCCGGGTCCTCCGGCAATGGTCATCTTCGCGCGCCCTCGGCGGCCGGTGAGCCGACGGCACAGTCTGCTCCCCAGGCATCCCAGCGCCCACATCGTATCACCTCCGATGAGCCTCATCTGCTCGCGCTTGAGCGAGCGGCCGCTCCGTCACCACCGCCGACGGCATGGATGATTTTACTCTCTCTTGTCGCTCTCACCTTCGGTATGGTCATTGGGATTTACCTGCGGCCGCATTTGCAAGAACTCTTGAAACAGGCGGGACTGCCTGCGGTAGCAACGCCGGAGAGGACATCGGTCGCCGGATCAACGCCTCCCGCCGAAGCGAAGCGTCCTTCTTCAACATCCGTTCCGACGGCAGCCGACGTGGGCAAGCCGTCGACGGTCACCGAGTCCGCTCCTCTTCCCGTGGCCCGACCAACTATACCGGAACCGCCAGCGCGTCATCTCTCTTCCCGAAAGACCGATGTTCGCTTTGTGAGCGTCCGGCGCGGTGACACTCTGGGCAAGATCATTCGACGTCACTACGGATATGTGAATGACCGCCTCGTTCGGGCCGTTCAGGCCGTGAATCCGGAGGTGAAGGATTGGAATCTTCTGGAGGTGGGTCAACGCCTGCGGCTCCCTGTAGATCCTGAAGCCGTGATCTCCAATCAACGGTGAGCGCTCGGCGACAAGACGCACCGAATATTTCATTCTCGTCAATCCTCTTGTGACTGTGAAGAGGCGACGCAGAGCTGTGGTCTTCTCGTTTCCCATCGCCACGAATTAAGCTGCATCGTCCATCCCTTGCGATCGTATTGCCTTTTCTGGAGGAATCTATGAGTCGTTATGCTCGCGTATTAGATCGTCTCAGAAACCCGACGTCTGACATGCCCGTTCCCGAAGCTGAATTCCCGGTGGACGTTTCCCCTCATCCCGTCGATACATCGATCCCGCCTTGCCATCAGCACTGGCGCGAGGAATTGAGGCGACTGCGGGGGATCATCGTCCTGGCTCATCAATTACACGGGGTCCAGACGATCCTCATATGTGGGACGCGCCAGGATGATGGGGCATCATCGGTGGCCGGTCATCTGGCCGTCGCGTTAGCCGAGATCGGAAGAGGGCGCATCGCCTTCGCCGATGCCCGGGGAACCACATCCAATGGAGCGCATCCGCTGGATGCTGCTCTGGTTGGATCGGATCGCAAAATGGGCGTGGCGGCCAGCAGCAGCCTCTGTGTGCGACGAACCCGCATCGCGAACCTCGAAGTGGTGACCAGTCGACACAATGGCGATTCGGTCATGACATTGCTTCAACCAGCCGATTTGGTCCGCCGCCTGCGTAAGCAATTCAGTTACGTCATCCTCAGTGCTCCCCCGGTGATCGCTCATCCGGATACGCTCCTGTTGGCCACCAAAGTCGACGGCGTCATTTTGATCGCTGCCGCCAATCGGACGCGACTCGATGATCTGGAAGCGGCCAAAACGGAGTTAGAGCATGTCGGCGCCAACATTCTCGGGGTGGTGCTGAACGCCTATCAAGAGATTCTCCCTCGCGTGCTCAGACATCGATGACGAAATCGTGTCCCTCCTTGTATCACGCCTGACACGGCCTGGAAAGGGATCGCCCGCTTCGCCATGGGGAGACCGCATGTGAATCCTGATTCGGATCCCTTCCAGGTCGTGTCGATCGCCAGGGAGCGAGGGACTGTCCATCGAGAAGGTGTGCAATCACGGGAGGGATGGTGTCCGGAGAGCGTTTCATGAAACACGAACCCATTGGGTCACGTCGTTTTTCATCCAGGAAGCCACGCGCGGCGTCCTGGCAACAGTTCTGGGAGATGATGGCCCTCAGTGCTGATCCTCTGCTGGCCGCCGATTTGATCCAGGTGACGAACCTCAGTGAGAAGTACGAGAGCATGTGCCGAGAGTTGCAGTCGCTCCTGGAGTTGACCGAATCGGATCGCTTCCTCAACGTGGGATGTGGGGCGGGCCTCTTCGAGTCCTGGCTCGATGGAGCCGTGCGCGAGATCGTGAGTATGGATCTGGCCTGGAATATGCTCATCAAAGCGCGCGCACTCAACGGCCACCGCGCGCCGGTGACCCTGTTACAAGCTACGGCCACCGCTTTGCCGTTTGCCGACCACACGTTCGATCGAGTGCTCGCCAACAGCGTGACCCACTATCTCTCCGCTGCCGAGTTGAGCGCGATGCTGGCCGAGTTCCGACGGGTAGTGAAGCCGGGAGGACGCATTGTCATCGGCGATGTTGAGGAACCGGCTCCACCGCTCATTGAACGGCTCCGTCGCCTTGCCCGTCGTGAGGGAATGGCCGGTGTCCTTCGTCGGAGCTTTTCCAAGCTCCTCGGCCCGGTGGTGCAGCTTTATCAACATGCCCGGGAATACTATCTGGTGGCGCGAGGTCGATTACATCCGGTCGAGAAACCTGCCCCCATCATTCGACACCGTCGGGAAGACCTGTTGCGGTTGGCTGCCGATCAGGGATTTGAAGGGCAGATCGTTGAACAGGGCGCGGGGGCCTTGTTCTCCAATCGTTTCAACATGGTCTTGACGGTCAAAACCGATCGCCCTGCGGCCGACGGATAACCAGATGGAGATGGTGACCCATAGCTCTTCTCTCGCCTGGAGGAAAATCGAATGGAAAAAGCGATCGTCGTCGGAGCCGGGCCGGCCGGATTAGTCGCCGCGCTGGAGCTCGTTCAACATGATTATGATGTCATCGTCGTCGAAAAGGCCCCGCGCGTGGGCGGCTTGCATCGGTCGTTCCATTATGGACCGTTCACCTTCGATGTCGGGGTTCACTGTTTTGATACCACTGACCAGGAGGCCATCGAATACGTGCTGAGCATCTTGGAGCACGATTATCGTCTGCTCCCTCCGCGCGCCGCGTATTATCTCCACGGGCGATATCTGCGCGATCCATTGAATAATCTCACAGAGCTGTTGAAGCTGCCAGCGTCACTGTTGATCCGCGGGCTCGTCGACTTCGCCTGTCGGCCTCGGCGACCGTGGAAAGCGAGCTTGGAAGAGTTCGGTCGATCGATGTATGGAACGTCGTTCTATCGCGCTCTGGTCCAGGGGCCGGTGGAGAAAGTCGTTCAGCGCCCGTGTGCTGATCTACATCCCGATACGGCTCATTTGCTCAACGTGAATATTCCCGATCATCGTCTCACGGGATCGGAGATCATCGGCAAGGTGATCCAAAAGATAAGGGGAGCACCCCATCAAAACAATGGACAGAGAACGGAAGCTGTGCAACTCTATCCGGCGAGTGGTGGCTTTGAAGTGTTCGTACAAAAACTGGCTCAACGGATCCGCCAGCGAGGAGGAGACATCCTCACTGGGGCTCGCATCTCGGAGATTCGCTGCCGGCAAGGACGCGTCGTCTCGGTGACCATAGATGGTCGAGAATATCCGACCGACTGGCTCATCTGGTCGGGCAGCTTGAACGGTCTGATGCGCCTGTGGGGCCTGGAGATCGATGGTGTGCCTGCCTCGGCAATGATCCTTTACAACCTGGAGGTGAAGGGCACTCCGTTGACTGATTACTTGTGGATCGAATGCTGGGAGCCGAGCATGCTGATGAGTCGGGTGTCCTATCCGTCTTCGTTCCGCCCGGAAAACGCTCCCCCCAACTACCATGGCCTCAGTGTGGAAGTACCTTGTCGGATCGGCGATCGACGCTGGACGGCTCCAGAGGTGCTCGTCGATCGGGTGAAGCGGGATTTGACGATCATGGGGCTCCTCACCGACGCGACTGAGGTCGTAGCCTGTCATATCGAGCGAATCCCAGCGGCTTTCCCCATCCTTCCCTGGGACTATGAGCAGACGATAGCCCGGGCCAAAGAGGCCGTGCGTCAACGGGCTGACAATCTCATTCTCATCGGTGCGGCAGCCGGTCGCATCGGCAAAATGCAGAATGATCAGATCACCTTCGCCCGCCGAATGGTTCGGCAGATGCTCATGAGTCGGACGATCGCGACCACAGTTTCGTCGAAGGAGTCACTCGTGGCTTGGCGAGCCACACGACGAGAATAAAAAGGGACGCTCGGGGAATGGAGCGCAAGATGCCATCTTGCACCACTCTCTATTTTCGAAGGAGGACCCTAGCCTATGTGCGGGATTGCTGGGCTTTTTCATGCTGATGAAGCGCAGATGGTGTCGCCGGAGTTGCTCACCGATATGGTGGCGATGCTCAACCATCGAGGACCCGATCAATCGGGCATATGGACGGCGGGCTCGGTGGGATTGGGAAGTGCGCGATTGAATATCATCGATCCGGTGACCGGGCGGCAACCCATCCACAATGAAGACAAGACGATCTGGCTCGTCCTCAACGGCGAGATCTACAACTATCCGGAGCTGCGCCGTCGATTGATGTCGCAGGGCCATCGTTTCTATACGCGAACGGATACCGAGGTGTTAGTCCACTTGTATGAGGAGGAGGGGATAGAGTTTCTCAATCACGTGAATGGGCAGTTCGCCCTCGCCCTTTGGGATGGACGTCGACGCCGCCTCCTCATCGCTCGCGATCGAATGGGCATTCGGCCGCTCTTTTATGCCCATCTCGATGGCTGTTTCGCGTTTGCCTCGGAGATCAAAGCGCTCCTGCTCAATCCAGCCATCGAGGCCCGGCTGAATCCACGAGCGGTGGACCAGATTTTCACTTTCTGGGTCACGCTTCCTCCGGAGACTGTCTTTCACGACATTTACCAACTCCCCCCCGGCACGATGATGCTGGTGGATCGGACGGGAATTCAGTGTCGTTCGTACTGGCAACTCTCGTTTCCTCCCGAGGGAGAGGAGGAGCAACTCTCGGAGGAGGCGGCCATCGAACAGCTTCGAGCATTGCTCGTTGATGCGACCCGCCAGCGCTTGCGGGCAGACGTTCCGGTGGGCGTTTATCTGAGTGGGGGCATTGATTCATCAGTCATTGCCAGTATCATTCGCTTTTTCACCGATCATCCGCTGCAGACGTTCTCAGTCCGATTCGCCAATGACTTTTACGACGAGAGCTTTTATCAGCAGCTCATGATCGATCACCTTCAGGCCGAACATCGAGCCGTCGCGTGCTCGGATCGAGACATCGGGGCGTCCTTCCCGCAGGTGATTTGGCATGCCGAAGCCCCCGTTCTCCGGACTGCGCCGACGCCCCTCTATCTCCTCGCCCAGCTCGTTCACCAAAGTGGCGTGAAAGTCGTGCTGAGCGGTGAAGGAGGAGATGAGGTGTTTCTCGGATACGATCTGTTCAGGGAGACGAAGATTCGACACTACTGGGCACAGCATCCGGAGACTCGACGAACGTTGCTCTTCAAGCGGCTGTATCCCTATTTGACGCTCTCGCAAGTGCAGTCGTCGACCTATTTGAAGGCTTTCTTTGGGGCGGGATTACAAGCCC
>JALSQX010000006.1 GCA_026985075.1 Blastocatellia bacterium
AGTTGCCCATCTCGTTGGACGAGAATGTGCGCAACGGCCGCATCCGCCGCGGCCAGACCATCCTCATGGTCACCTTCGGCGCCGGCTTCAGCGGCGGTATCCTCGCCTTCCGATATTAGCCGCGGCCTGCCATGCCGGTCTGCGGGCCATTCAAATAGCCCACAGATGAACACCGAAGCGGCGGGATCTCCACAGATTGCCCCCTCCCCGCAGACCAGCGGCCGGGCTTCCCTCATGAGGCCTGAGCTCGCTGTGACCAGCGGACACCCGACCCCTCCCCGCAGACCAGCGGCCGGGCTTCCCCGAGATCGGTGACCATCCCGCCTCTCGCCGTGCAGATCTGTGTCCTATTCGAGACGACTAGAGGGAGGCTATCCCCACGCTCAGGAGGACGCTGCATGTTCTCCCCAACTCTCTCCCCCAGACGAGGGATTTCTATGCATGACGCACCGAAGATCCGTTTTTATCGTGACGAGACGCGGATAAATACGATAAAATAGTCTTCGTGTTGCGCGTATTGAGAGAGCGACGACGAATCAGGTCGCGCATCCAAAACCAGACTGGCGCACGCTCTCGAGCGTGCTCAAGTAATGAGGGGCAGTTGAGATGATCACCGTGGCCATGACCGTCCTGATGATCTTCGGGGCCTTGTTGTTCATCTACGGTTGGCTCATCATCGTGATGAAGAAATATCATCTGGCGACATGGCCCTACAAACAATCCATCAGTCGACGACAGGCTCGACTGTCGGGCTTGTCCGGCCTCCTCCTCGGCCCTTGGTTCATCCTCTCATCCTTCCGATGGGCCGAACGCATGCCGATGATGCTCGTCATCAATGCCTTCCTCGTTCTCGTCCTCATGGGTTGCGTGACGCTCATATGGCATACTGAGACCAGGCAGGGTGATGGCGAGCAGGATGACATCGATCCCGAGAAGATGAAGAAACTGCGAGGCTCGTGAAAGACGATCATGGAGAGAGCATCGACCAGATGAGATCGTGGACGCTCACCGGATGGGGAATCTCTATCGCCTGCTTGCACCGGTTGAGCCGCGTGCGCGCCTATGTCCCCCCTCATATTCAGATCCAGCCGGTGCTGCCGGGCTTGACGCTCGGCGGATATTATGGCCTTCATTATCACGATTCTCCCATTGGCCCTTACGATGAACTCGTCGTTTTTCCGGCATTGGTCAGCTTCGGCGGGAGAGTCGGTTGTTACGTCAGTCATCGCTTCGTCAATAGCGAACGAGCCCTCTCCGCTCGCTGGCCCTCCTGGCATGGTCCCCGGGAATTGCGGCGCATCGAAACATCGCGTGAAGATCGCCAATGGCGTTTCGAGATGTTCGAGGCGGGCCACGTCGCCTTCGCCGCCCGCGGCCGCATCATCGCGCCCGCGTTCCCGTTTCATTTTTCCGTCCCTTTCATTGATGATGTGAGCGGTCAGATTGTCTGGTATTCGGGCCTGTTCGATACGGAAATTCAACTCACCACGGCGCGAGTCATCATCGATCCGGAATCCCAGTTGGGTCGACTGAAACCGGGGCGTCGATTATTCAGTATTGGATTTCGATCGCTTCGCATCGCGCTCGGCGATCCAATAACGGTGACCGAATCGCTGGTTCGGCCACTGGTGCGCGCGGCGCCGGCGATGAGCATTCAAGGGGTGGCCCAACTGTATGCTGAGCGAGGTGACATCCCGATGTGATGGGCAACGCATCCTGGCAGGACGAGAGCCGACCTGGAGAAAGGCGGTATGACATCATCGGTCATGAAACGCAAGAACGCACAGAGAGGGCGGGGGAGGACCCCATCCGATGTCGGGGCACACAAGACGTCGCGAAGGCGGATCGCGCTGACCGGCGCCAGGAGCTTTCTTGGGCATGGTCTGCTCCATCTGTTACGAAAAGATCGACGCTACAGCAAAATCATCCTTCTGGACGTGGCCCGCCCCGAGGAGCGCTCCCGAAAGTGTGCCTTCTACGCTGTTGACCTCACTCAACCGGGCATCGATCAAACGATCACCGATATTTTAGCTGCCGAGGGAGTCGACACCGTCGCCCATCTCGCCTTTCCGTCCGCGCCGCGCCGAGACGAACGCGTAACCCACGAACTCATGGTCATCGGCACGCTGAACATACTGAAGGCCTGCGCGCGCGCTTCCATCCGCAAACTCGTCGTCCGCTCGACCACGCTCGTGTATGGTGCTGACTATCGGAATCCCAGCTTGCTCGACGAAGACCATCCGTTGAACGGTGCCCGCGCCGATGGCTTTATACGCGATCAAGTGGAAGTCGAACGCATGGTGAAAAAATTCGCCCGCAATCACCCGCATACTACGGTCACTGCTTTGCGCTTCTGTCCTATCCTCAGTCATCACCATACCGACTTCATCACTCGATTCCTGAAACGCTCCACTATTGTGACGCCGTTCGGATACGATCCTCTGATCCAGTTCATCCACCCGGACGATGCCTTGAACGCCCTGAAGAAAGCGCTCGATGAGGATCATCCCGGCGTTTTCAACATCGTTGGTCGGGGCGTGTTGTACCTGAGCACTATCCTCTGGCTGAGCAAAAAACGAGCGGTGCCCCTTTTCAGCTCATTGGCCTCCCCGTTGGCTGACGCTCTGTGGTACTTGAACGCCTGGGAGGCTCCGGGGGCACATCTCGATTTCCTGCGCTACTCCTGCGTGGCCAATGGAGAGAAAGCGGAGAGAGTGATGGGCTTCTCGCCCCGATATTCGACCAAGGAGACACTGCTCGTGTATTTGAACGACGAGATATGACACCGTTGGGAGAAAGGACGATGGCCGAGACGTCGAAAGTGGTCACGATGAAACCGAAGCGGAAGAAAGCGAGCATCAAAGATCGCCCCCTCCAGAAGGGCTCGGAGGCGAAACCGATCGACATTCCGCCGTCAGAGCACGCCGAAACTTTGGACGCGCTCATTGACGCCAAAATCGCGGCGCGGTTGTCCGAGGTCGAACAACGCCTGGAGCAATCGCTTCACCGTATGGAGACGAAACTGGAACGAGCCCTGGCGTCCCGTCCATCGATGAGGGCGGACGATCAGGGAGTTTCATTGACCTCGCTCCTCTCGGTGTTGGAGGCGGTGAGCCCTCTCGGCGACGCCCAACCGTTGGTCGGAGAACTGGCTGACCTCCTCATGGGCCAACTGGAGAAACTGGGATTCGTGCGAATCCTGGGTCAAACGGTAGCCGACCTCATGGATCACGTCTCCATGGACGTGGACGAATTCGGCTACGATCAGGCCTTCGAAGACAAGCTCCAACCGCTCCTGGAGTTCCTGTTTTACACCTGGTGGCGCGTCGAGATGAACGGACTGGAGAACGTGCCCGATCGCGGACGCGCGTTGCTCGTCTCCAATCATTCGGGCACGCTCCCGTTCGATGGAGCGATGATCAAGTTTGGCATTCGCCAGCTCCACCCGCGGCATCGGATCACCCGTGTGCTCATGCACGACATGTTCAATTCGCTCCCTATTCTCAGTCCCATCCTCTCCAAGACGGGTTGCGTGCGAGCCTGCCATGAAAATGGCCAGAAACTCCTCGAACGCGGGCATGTGACGCTGGTCTTCCCCGAAGGAGCAAAGGGAACGGGCAAGCCGTTCAAGAATCGTTACAAACTGGAGCGATTCGGGCGAGGGGGGTTCGTGCGACTGGCGGCACGAACGTCATCGCCCATCATTCCCATCGCCGTGGTGGGTGCTGAAGAAATCTATCCCATTCTGGACAACGCGACCCTCATCGCCAGGCTCCTCAACCTGCCGTACTTCCCTATCACCCCGACATTCCCCTGGCTGGGGGTACTGGGATTCATCCCTCTTCCCTCGAAATGGACTATCGATATCGGTGAACCCATCTGGTTCAATCACCTCTCGAAGAAGGACCTGGATGACGACTTTCTCATCGATCATCTGGGCAACGAGGTTCGGCTCGTCATTCAGAGCATGATCGACCATCGATTGAAGACGAGGAAATCCATATGGCTCGGATGAACCCACACGCTCGATCTTCAGCGGACAGAAAACGCCGCAACAAGAAGAGGAAGCTGGCTCTCGTGCTCGCCGGCGGCGGCATCACCGGCGCTATGTATGAAATCGGCGCTCTTCAGGCGCTGGACCGCGCTTTTGCCGGTCAATTCTCGGTGACCGATTTCGATATCATCATCGGACTCAGTGCGGGCGCCTTCGTGGGATCGCTCCTGGCCAATGGCGTGACGCCAGCCGACATGTTCTTCGCCCTGGACGAACAGAGTGGTCGACTCGACGCCCTGAGCCAATGGGATATTTACTCGCCTAACCTTCCCGAACTCATTCTCAAGCCTCTCTCGTTCCCGCTGAAGCTGCTCCAGCGGGGCCTCTACGATCTCTTTCATCCCGGGGAGTTTGACATTCACACCTATCTCGATTCACTGGACGAGGCCCTCCCGTCCGGTTTCTTCACCAATGAGCGCATCGAAGCCTACCTGAGAAGAACGCTCGAGCGAGATGGTCGAACCAATGAGTTTCGTCGATTGGACAAACAGCTCTACATCGTGGCCACCGATCTGGATACGGGTCAACGCGTCATTTTTGGCGAGGAACCCCACCGGGACATCCCCATTTCCAAAGCCGTCCAGGCGTCCACAGCCCTTCCCGTCCTCTACAAGCCGGTGACCATCAACGGGCGCGAATTCATTGATGGGGCGATCCGTAAGTCGTTACACATTGACATCGCCCTGGAGCGCAGCGCCGATCTGGTCATCTGCATCAATCCACTCGTCCCATTGTATAACGATTGGCGCGAGAAGATGATTCCTTTGCTGAGCGGGAAGGGACATCATCTGGGTCAGAAAGGCATCGCCTCCATCGCTCACCAGGTGATGCGGATTATGGTTCACTCGCGCATCAGCTCAGGTTACGAGAAATACCGTCACCTGTACCCCGATGTCGATATCTTGTTGATCGAGCCCCGCCGGGAAGATCGGGAGATGTTCTTCTACAAGACGATGAATTATTCGGCCCGCGTCTCCATCGCGCGGCACGGCTATGAAGAGACACTGGAGGCGCTGTTGAAGCACTTCGATCATTTCGAACGCCACTTACAACGGCACGGTATTCGCCTCTCACGAAGCATCATCCGCGCGGGGCTGACGCGCGTCAAACGCGTTCCGCCCAACTCATATGACGAGATCAAGCGGCTCCTCTATCCGATCACCGAACCGACGCGAATCACGGACAGGCTGAATGCCGCGCTGGATATACTGGAAGCGCACCTCCTGTCTCCAGAAACAGAGAAACGATCGGCGTGAGTTCGGAAGGTAGCGTTCAATCCCCGAGCGGTTTAGAGAGATTCAATACGGAGCCTGGCGGCCGGCGAGGTGAGCGAGGCGTTCGATGAGGATGAGGGCCTTTTTGGTGGTGGTGGCGTTCAGCAGGGCGGTGCCCGCCACCAGCGGGGCGCTCACCCGCGGCTGATTGCA
>JALSQX010000007.1 GCA_026985075.1 Blastocatellia bacterium
CCTTCCTCCCACAAATCCCCCCAATCGCTTTTCTAGCATTCTCCAGCCCCCGCCCCACTCCCTTAAGGGCCGCTCCTCCTGAAATGGCAAAGCCCGCTTTGGCACATCGATGGGAAGACTCTGTGGGACTTCCAACTTCGGAGACTCCATGGGGAGCCTTGCACGGCTGCCCTGCTTTGATGGGGAAGGAGAGACTTAGGAGGACAATGAGAAAGAGGAGGAGGCGGAAGGGGGCAGAGGGAGAGGGCAGAGCAGAACGATTCGCCAAGGTGTTCTTTATGAAAGAGGGGAGCGGAGACTTGGGAGATTGTTGGGTGGCCATGTCTAGATTTTGAGGGAATTGAGGGCGTTTCTCAATCATGGGGTTCTGGATGCAGTGCTTGTTTGGGAAGTGGGTTGAATGACAGCTTTGAGGGGAGGGGGACCGGGGAAAACCCCTCCGGGGGTTTTTTGGTAAAAACGCTTCTAGCGTTTTTGGGATGGGCTTTAGGTATTGGGGATCTGGGCTTTTTGGTGTGCCCAAAAGCCCAGAGGGCTTTCGACCATAAAACCCGCGGACGGGTTTTCTACGGGTTTTGGTAAAAACGCTTCTAGCGTTTTTGGGATGGGCTTTAGGTTTTGGGGGTCTAGGGTTTTTGGTGTGCCCGAAAGCCCGGAGGGCTTTCAACCGTAAAACCCGCGGACGGGTTTTCCACGGGGTTTTCCACGGGTCTTCTATGGGGTCTTCCTCTTTCCCTGCCTGGAGAACAAAGGAGGATGCAAAGGGGCATGATGCAGATGGAGTTTGAGGGGAAGGTAGCGGGGCAAAACAGTTACGCCGCGCCTACCGATAAGCGTCGTCGGGTCTACCGCGCGCCCTCCCCCTTTGCGGCAAGGAGGGAGCCGGACGCGAGATCGTCGTCCGCGAGATAGCATTCCCGGTGCAGTTCTAGGGTTAGCGCGCCCTCGGTTTCGGCGCGGACCTGCTCGGCGTGGTCGAAAGCCCAGACGCGAGTTTCGACGCCGGCGGCCACGTTCGCCGGCGCAATATCCGGGACGAGCAGGCTCGCCAATGCGCACAGCAGCGCGAGGAGGGGCCATCGATCCCGCATGGCTCAGTTTCCTGCATCGACGTGGCAGCGTCAAGCTCCGGGCTCCCAGGAGTGTATGGGAGCCCAAATGGAGCGACCGGCCGGTCTGGCGTCAGCCAACACACGTCAACTTCTGGAGATTTCCGTCAACTCGAACTCCTCGATCGAGGATGGCCACGATTCTCCGCCGAAAGTGACGCCTTCGACGGCGTTCACGAATCCATCGTCCACGTACACTACGAAATCCACATCGACCTCAGAGTTGAGACGGCCTACCACCTTCCCCCACCGCATTGAGGTATCGTCGGCGAACAGCTTGGCGGCGTCGTTGCGGGCGATGCTCGTGATGAACCCCACTTCATTGACGCTCCGCTCTTCGACAACAAGAGGGTTTGACGGGTCGAGCACCCTCCGCCTCGGCGAGAGCTGCGGATCGGTGAGCATCCGCTGGATCACCTCTGCTTCCAAAGCCGTCACTCGTGCCCTCATCAGATGAAGGCCGTCGAAACGTTCACGACGCCATCAATAACCCGACCTCTGACCGTGACTGACTGTCCGCCGACCTTCACCACCGTCTCAAAGAGGCCCTCGATTGCACCGTTGTTTGCTAGGTTCTGGGCGCCCGTTTCGATGGCCCGGAACGCCGCAACAGAATCGCCGCCGAAGGAGTCGAGCACACCGCCGAGCTTGTGCTTGGAAAGGTTCAGGCACTCCAGCTCGGATTCGGGGATACGGGCCATTTTCTCGCGAGCCTCCAGAAGAAAGTTGCACCACGAATGATGGCTACAGTATCCGTGATCCGCGATCGACTGTCAAGGCATGCACGGCCTCCGAGCTGGAGAAAGGGGCAAATCTGAGGTATTCAAGGATGGAAACACCCCCCATGCGGGGCAGACAGGGAGTGACACCGTGCTTGCGGACCGGATTCGACAGCTACGACAGGAGAGGCGCTGGACCCAGGCCCAGCTCGCCGAGAAGCTCGGCGTCCACCAGAAACAGGTCTCCGCCTACGAGCGGGCGGTCCACGCCCCCTCGACCAACGTCCTGATCAAGCTGGCCGAGGCCTTCGACATCACCCTCGACTACCTCGCCTTCGAGGCCAAGGGCCAGGCTGGACCCGTCCAGATCCACGACCGCGAGCTGCTCCGCCGCTTCGAGACCGTCGTCAAGCTCCCCGACACAGACAAGTCCCTCGCCAAGGAGATCCTCGACCTCGTCATCCTCAAGAATCGCTTCAAGGATCTCGTCGAGAGGGGCGAGACGTAGGAGACGCCACGGGACCGAAGGACACCGAGCAGAGGCTCCTCGACAAGATCCGCAGCCACCCGCCCGAGAAGGCCGCCGAGGTCGAAGACTTCATCGACTTCCTCAGGGAACGCGAGAGCGGCCGGCAGCTCGCTCGCGCCGCCACCCGGCTCTCCGAGGACGCCTTCCAAGAGGTCTGGGACAACGACGACGATGCCGACTACGACCGGCTATGAGTTCGGGGACCTCGTCCTCGTCCCGTTCCCATTCACCGATCAGCGCACGACGAAGCGCCGGCGCGCCGTCGTCGTCAGCTCCGGCGCCTATCACCGTGAGCGGCCGGATCTGATCATCCTCGCCGTCACCAGTCAGGTGCGTGCGGCGCCGACGGTCGGCGAGGCCGCGATTGCGAAGTGGAAGGAGGCCGGGCTCCTCAAGCCATCCGTGCTCAAGCCGCTCCTCGCCACCGTCGAGAAGGGGCTCGTCCTGCGCAGGCTGGGGCGGCTCGAGTACGAGGATCGGCGAGCGTTGCACGAGGTGCTCGGTGTCATTCTCGGATAGGAAGGTCACTCCTTCCGATTGGGAAAAGACACCGTCCCAAGGCCGTCACTGACTGGAAGGTTGGAGCAAGACTCGCACGTCTTCGTCACCTCTGGCTCTTGTTTGCCCATGATCCGCTTGACATCGTCAAGGCATCCATCGGCCATGTAACCAAGACGCTCATAGTTGATGTCCAGGCACTTTCCTTCCGCGATGTCCTTTCCGAACAGCGGACAAAACCATGTCGACTCGGTCCGGGGCGTCACTTGATCGCCCCTGCCGCACGAAGAAGATCCAGCGTCTTGCCGGTGTGTTGAGCACCGCCCCACACCGTCAGGGCCTGGCCGGCACTATCGAGTACGACAGCAGCATCCTTCGTCAGATAGAGCGTTCGGCCACCCGCCTGCTCTACCACCACAGACGGATTCTTCACGGCCTCCAAGATTGCCTTCGGGCTCACGCCTCGCTCGATCGCTCTGTCCAGCGCATGAAACGGATTGGCGCCCTTGCTCCCGCGGAACCCCTTGATCGGCAGTCCCCCCCTTGCGGCAAGGAGGGAGCCAGACGCGGAATCGTACTCCACGAGGTCGTAGCCCTGGTGCAGTTCGAGGGTTAGAGCGTGCTGACCCGCGACGTGGACCTGCTCGGCCAGGTCGAAAGCCCAGACGCGGTTTTCAGCGCCCGTGGCCGAGTGCGCCGACGCGATCCCCGGGACGAGCAGGCTTGCCAGGACCAAGAGGATTGCCAGAGACGCGCCCCTGCTCACTCTACCGCCTCCGCCCAGACGAGAAACCGTTCGAGGATCTCTGCAAGATTCCTCGGCCCGCCAAAACCCTTGAAGCGGCCATCCGCAGCGGAGCAGCGAATCCAGTCTACGGCAGATCTTTCCTCTGCTGTCTCCGTGAGCATCCTATCGGATAGCTTCGTTCCAGTGAGGTCAACCTCCACGGCCCATCCTGGGTTGTCGAGTGTCTCGATCTTGATGCCGTACTGGTGTTCCCACTCCCCGTCACACTGCTCTTCGTACCAGGATTGGAGAGCATCGAGCAAGCTACCCATCGGCCTACCCTCCCCCCAAGCGCCTGGCAGTTCGAATGTCCTGCTTGGTCGCAGGTCGCGTGATCCTGTCGCTAAGGTTGATCTTCCCGTTCGGTCCCACGTTGATCGTCGCTTCGTGGACGTGCGGCGTTTCGATCCTCTGCCCGGTAGCCTTGTCAAAGTGCCCCTTGCCGCGCAGGTCAATGTCGACCTGCTTCCCGCCAGCAGTCCGCCCAGAGACGCGGTTTCGCCCCAGCTGCCCCGCCACGTCGTCCGCCATCTCTGCGGCTGTCTTACTTCCCCCCCTTGCGGCAAGGAGGGAGCCGGACGCGGAATCGTAGTCCGCAAGCTCGCATCCCTGGTGCAGTTCGAGGGTTAGCGACGCCGCACCCCCGACGTGGACCTGCTCGGCCAGGTCGAAAGCCCAGACGCGGTTTTCGGCCCCCGAGGCCGAGTGCGCCGACGCCATTCCCGGTACGAGCAAGCTCGCCAGGACGCACAGCAGTGCGAGGATGGGCCATCGATTTCGCATACGCCCAGTTTCGCGTATTGGCGCAGCGACGGCAAGGTCGCCGTGCAGCGGGCAGCCAAGCAGCTAAGGAGGAAAGGCTCACTCGCCCGCGCCCCCGCCTTCTCTCCTTAGCCGCTCGGCTGCTCTCGGTGGCGCGTGCGTCCCTGTGCCGCGCGTGGTGCCCGGTAGCTCCTTGGCGCAGGCGGAGGACGCCGAAGGCGGCCGCAGCGCGAGCACGGAGATCCCCGGGCGCCGCGCACGGCACAGGGACGGCGGGGGGTCATGCCTCGGGCTCGTCGGTGTCGGTGACGACCGTGCTCCCCCGCGACACCCGCGCACTCGGATGCGACGCCGTGTGGATCTCCTTCAGTTTCTTGATCGACACCTGCGTGTAGATCTGCGTCGTCGAGAGCTCCGCGTGGCCCAGCATCTCCTGGATGAAGCGGATGTCCGGGCCGTTCTCCAGCATGATCGTCGCCATCGTGTGCCGGAAGAGATGGCACGCGCCGCGCTTGCGGATCTCGGCGGCGTCCACGTAGCCCCGCACGAGCTGCGTCAGACGGTTCGGGGTGAAGGGGTCGCCGGTGTTGGTGAGGAAGAGCACGCCGTCGTCGGGTGCGACGACGAGGCCGGGACGCACATCGGTCACGTACTTGTCGATCCACGCCACCGCGCGCTCGCCGATCGGGATCATGCGGTCCTTCTTGCCCTTGCCCTGGCGCACCATGATCGTGCCGCGCTCCACGTCGAGGTCGAACAGCCCGAGCCCGATCACCTCCATCCGCCGGATCCCCGTCGAGTAGAGCGTCTCCAGGATCGCACGGTCACGCAGTATCTGTTCAGCGCCCCCACCCCTCCCGTCCCAAAAACCCCTTGATTCTCCCCCTTGTCCCCTGTCAGCCTACCCCCTACTTCCCCTCAAACTCCATCTGGATCATGACCCTTTGCATCCTCTCCCGCTCTTCCCCGATCCGCCTTTTCGCGGCCTCGCTCTCCTTCCACATCCTCGGGATCAAAGTCTCCACCTCAGAAGCCTTGGTAAATTGAATCTGCCTCATGACATCCCTTAGATAGAG
>JALSQX010000008.1 GCA_026985075.1 Blastocatellia bacterium
CGCCCCCTTTGGGCCACAAACGCGGGGGCCTGCCGGTCGACCGTAAGCCACGACTGCTGCGGTTTCCAGCGCAGCCCCTCGGCGCGTAGCCATTTCCATATCGTCTTACAATGGCTACACATCAATCACCGGAGGACATAAGAAAAACATACCAGTGTAGTCAACTAATACTTAACGTCACTGAAAATTGCAACTTCAGATACAGATACTGTAGCCTAAATAACGAAGTTTCTTTAGGAGCACCCGGTTACAGCACAAGGGACACCTTGCCACCATTCCCTCGATGATCAGCGGCGCGGGTGGAGCGAGCGTTCGCGCCATCGTGACATAGAAACCGAGTGAGGCATCAGCCACCATCGACTCCAGAACGAAGCCAATTTGCCTCCGCCATTGACACGACGGCGTCCGCCAATGAAAAAATGGCGAAAGGAATCGACGGCAAAAACGTTATAAAACTGTAGAATCTGGAGACGAGAGCGCGAGAATGGAGGGTTCAACGCAGGCTGACGATGCGACCCTGGTGGCGCGATTCAAGCGCGGCGAACTGAGAGCCTACGAACACCTGTTCGATCGCTATCAGGCGAGGATCTATAACTATCTCTTTCGTCTGACCGGAGACGCCGAGTTGGCCGAAGATCTCACTCAGGAAGTATTCCTGCGCGTCTTCACCGAGGTGCGGAAGCTCAAAGGCGCGATCAACTTCTCCGCCTGGATCTATCGCGTAGCGACGAATCTCTGCTATGACCATTTTCGCCACCGGGCGCGAAACCAACGAGTGACGGCGAAGATCATGGCGCAACACGCCATATCCGATACATCCAATACTCCGGAACAGCGACTGCTTCGCCGCGAACGCGCCATTCATATGGCCGAGGCGCTCGATCGCTTACCCATGCATTACCGCACCATCTTGCTGCTGAAATACGCCGAAGGGATGTCGTACCGCCAGATTGGCGCCGTGCTCTCGCTCTCGGAAGCGGCGGTCACCTCACTGCTTCATCGGGCGCGAATGGAATTGCGTCGCCTGTACAGCCTTAAAGAAGAGGGAGGAGAATCACATGCCGTGCTCTGAAGTGGAAAAACTGTTAGGAGCCTATCACGACGGCGAACTGGATGCCGAGCAGCGAGCTCACATTGAAGAGCACGTGAGACATTGTCCGCGGTGCGCCGCTCGGTTGGAAGAGATGGACAGCTATGCGGCGATGATCCTGCGCCTCTGTGGTCATCACATCCCTCCACCGCCTGAGATGAAACCGTCTCTATTTCGGCGGCTGCGTCGACAGGTGCTCCGAACGCTCGCCTGGTCGCTCATCCTCATGCTGGCCGTCATCATCCCTCTCTCCTTCGCGCCCATTTTCTTCCGAGAAGATATCCCCCGGCTTGGGCGCGTGTTGCTGGGACTCTCGGGATTGACGCTCACTATCGCCCTGGCTCCGTTCTTTTACCAGGCTCTCCGGGATGCCGGGAATGTCATCTGGTATCACTTCACTGCCGATCGGGAGGAAGAGTGATGAAGTTCTCGTATATGAGTCCAACGGCTCGATTCACCTTCGGTTTGATCATCGTCAGTCTGATCCTGATGAGCGCCGGCCTCATAGTGATCGGAAGTCGGGGTCAGCATTATCCGGGGATTCGCATGCCCGAATCGATCCCCGGATGGACGCTGTTCGGCGCCCTCATGGCGTTCATTCTCCTGATCCTGGTGAGCGCATTTTTCACTCAACACGAGGTGACCGACCGCGAGATCATCATTCGCCAGGGCATTCTGTTTCACGGCGCGATTCCGCTGGACAACGTCGCCAGCGTGCGAGAGACGCTTCGTAAGCCCCTGGGGCTCGGCGTTCGCATCGGGCCGGATCGGACGCTGTTCGTCAACACGGCTCTCACCAATTTGGTGGTGATCGAGTTGAAAAAGCCTCAGCGCTTCAAGGTATTTCATCTCCTGCCATTATGGGAGATGCGCCGAGTGATCATCAATCTGACAGAGCCGGAAGCATTCGTACGGTATATCCACGATCGAATCGCGCCGCCAGAATCATACCGGCCGCAGAGTTGGGCATGAACTCTCCGGACATTCGAGAAGAATGGCTCATGGATCATGAATCCACCACGAAGGAGGCAAAAGGAGCGCAAGCTGGCAACTTGCGCCATCTTATTTTCACCGGAGGCGCGACATGAAAGAGTTCATCAGCATCATCTTCATCTCCTTGATGTTCGCCTCAACTTCGGCGAGCTCCAGCCCGACGCCGCGCGAGCGACCGGCTGCCGCTGGCCGGGCGAACGCCATCGGGGTTTTGAGCGGGACCCGACTGATGCCCGTCACATTCATCACTCCCGGAGATGATGGCCAGATGCGCCAGATGCCCAATCCAGGCCGGCCGGCACAAACTCTGGAAGGCTTCTGGCAAGGAACGCTCGACGTCGGTGGAACCACGCTGAGGCTCGTCCTCAAGATCTCCACAGCGCCGGATGGTCGCCTCATTGGCCGCCTGGACAGTCTCGATCAAGGAGCCATGAACTTGCCGATCGACCATATCACGCTCGATGGGAAGCTCGTGCGCCTGGAGATGAAAGGGCTGAACGCCACATATGAAGGGCGACTGAGCGAGGACGGATCGGAAATATCGGGCCAATGGACGCAGGGCGGTATCTCCTTGCCGCTCACGTTCCGACGAACGGACGAAGCGCCAACGTTGAGGCGCCCGCAAGAACCGAAGAAACCGTACCCGTACGACGAGGAAGAGGTCGTCTACGAGAACCGGCGAGCTGGCGTCAAGCTCGCCGGGACGCTCACCTTGCCGCGCTCGCGTGGGCCGTTCCCCGCCGTTTTGCTCATCACCGGCTCCGGGCCGCAGGATCGAAATGAAACCGTCGCCGGTCACCGACCGTTCCTGGTCTTGGCCGATTATCTCACGCGACGAGGGATCGCCGTCCTGCGGGTCGATGACCGGGGCGTCGGGGGCTCCACCGGGAGCGTCGCCGATGCCACGAGCCAGGATTTCGCCGAAGATGTGCTCGCCGGCGTCGCCTACCTCAAACGACGACCGGAGATCAATCCCGAGCAGATCGGCCTCATCGGTCACAGCGAAGGCGGGCTGATCGCTCCGCTGGCCGCTATCCGGTCATCGGACATCGCGTTCATCGTTCTGATGTCCGCGCCGGGTCTCCCAGGGGAAGATATTCTCTTCCTTCAAGCCGCAGCAATAGCCAAGGCGAGCGGTGCGAGCGATGACGTCATCGCCGTCAATCGCGCCATACAGAAGCGGATCTTCGACATGGTGAAACATGCCGACGACCAACTCACCGAGGAACGTCTTCGAGAAAACGTGATGACGTTCATCGCGCACTTACCGGAAGAGCAGAAGAACATAGCCGGCCGCTTCACGGAAGCCATAGATCGTCAGGTCAAGATGGTGTTGTCGCCGTGGTTTCGTTTCTTCCTGACCTATGATCCCAGGCCGACTTTGAAGAACGTGAGGTGCCCGGTGCTCGTCATCGACGGAGAACGCGATCTGCAGGTTCCGCCGAGAGAGAATCTCCCCGCCATCGTGGAGGCTCTGGAAGCGGGAGGCAACGGCGATTACCAGATCGTCAAGCTGCCGGGCCTCAATCATCTGCTCCAGCGCTGCCAGTCCGGATTGCCCGCAGAGTACGTCAAGATCGAAGAGACCATTAATCCGGTTGTGTTAGAAATCATCGCCAATTGGGTTCTGAGGCACACGTCGAGGCGATGAGTCGCGATCACCGACGAGCGGATGAGAGCAATCGACGAGCGGAGGGCCGAACGCGCAGACCTCTCGATGAAACCTGCATCGCCGACGCTCCGCGAAGAGAGCGCGTCGGATCGAAGGAGGTATTGTTCATGAAGGACAACACGAAAAAAATCAGCCTGTTCGTCGGGCTGACCTTCCTGTTGAGCTGGTCCATGGCGTTGCTCTTTTTCGCCCGAGGAGGCCAGCGCGCTACTTCTGGATATCTGGTGATGACCATCGCCTATATGTTCACCCCGATGGTGGCGGCCATCATCGTGCAGAAACTGATCTTCCACGAGCCGCTCAAAGAACCGCTGGGCATCTTCTTCAAACCGAATCGGTGGTTTCTGGTGGCCTGGTTGCTCCCTCCCCTGTTGGCTCTGGCGACGCTGGGCGTGAGTCTCCTCTTCCCCGCGGTCACCTTCGCACCCGAGCTGGAGGCCATGCTGGAGCGGTTCCGTCCCCTGGTCACGCCCGAACAACTCAAGCAAATGGAGAGTCAGGCTCGCGCGCTACCCATCCATCCCTTCTGGGTGGCCTTGCTGCAGGGACTCATTGCCGGGCCGACGATCAACGCCATCGCCGGTTTCGGCGAGGAATTGGGCTGGCGGGGGCTACTGCAACGCGAATTGCGCTTCATGGGCTTCTGGAGATCGTCGCTCGTCATCGGTTTCATTTGGGGCGTCTGGCACGCGCCGCTGATTCTCAAAGGGCACAATTATCCACAACATCCAGAGTGGGGCGTATTGATGATGATCGCCTGGACGATGCTGCTGTCGCCACTTTTCAGTTGGGTGAGACTCCAGGCGCACTCCGTGATCGCCGCCGCCATTCTTCACGGAACGTTGAATGCTACGGCCGGACTGTCCATCCTCGTCGTTCGAGGCGGCGATGACCTGACCATTGGAGTGACCGGGCTGGCCGGTCTCATCGTCCTCGCCCTGATGAACCTCGGCCTGCTCATCGCCAGGCGTCGCCCGTTCGGAGCCGACGAGCCGTTGTGAGCGCCCGACTCACTGGACGTGTGGCCGGATTCCTATCCGGAGGGCGACTCCCGGCAAGTGAGGTGGCGATCAAAAGAGCTCGCTCCCTTACGGCTCAGGGAGATGTTGACGATGTGCTGGGGCGCATGCTCTCAGGCCCGTTCAGCGCGCTCCATGGGGGGAATTGTCCTCCCGCTCGGCATCTCCTGCTCCTTGCTTGCAATTCCCCCGATCATGGTCTACATTTGAGCCTAGTGGCGACTATAGAATGGCTGAGGAGACCCTATGGAGTACAAGAATAGCGTACTGGAATTAATCGGCCGCACCCCTCTGGTCAAACTGAATAAAGTCACCAAGGGCATCGATGCGCTGGTGTTGGCCAAGATGGAATCACAGAACCCGGGCGGGAGCGTCAAAGACCGTATCGGTATTGCTATGATCGAAGCGGCCGAACGGGAGGGGCGGCTCAAACCTGGTGGCACTGTCGTCGAAGCGACCAGCGGCAACACGGGCATCGGTCTGGCACTGGTGTGCGCCGTCAAAGGCTACAAGGCCATCTTCGTGATGACCGATAAGTGCAGCCAGGAAAAGGTGAACTATCTGAAGGCACTGGGCGCCGACGTAGTCATCGTGCCAGCGGCGGCCAAGCCGGGAACGCCCGATCACTACGTGAGCACGGCCCGCCGCATCGCCGAAGAGACGCCCAATGCCATCATGGTGTATCAGTACGGCAATCCGGCCAATCCCGAGGCTCACTATCGAACCACCGGTCCCGAAATCTGGGAGCAGACCGAAGGACGCATCACCCATTTTGTGGCCGGCATCGGCACCGGCGGCACCATCAGTGGCGTGGGGCGATTTCTCAAGGAGAAGAATCCGGACATCAAGGTCATTGGCGCCGATCCTTACGGTTCGGTGTTCAAGACCTACAAGGAGACGGGCCAGCTCATCGAAGCGACGCCCTATCTGGTTGAAGGCATCGGCCAGGAGATGATCCCGGAAAACGTGCACATGAAATACATCGATGAGATCATCAACGTCACCGATCGGGATTCGTTCAATATGGCGCGGCGATTGAGTCGCGAGGAAGGCATCTTCTGCGGCGGGAGTACGGGAACGATCGCCTGGGCGGCGCTCAAAGTGGCCGAGAAGCTCACCAGGGAACACGTCGTCGTGTTCGTCGTCTGCGACACGGGCGAACGCTATCTCTCCAAGTTCCATTCCGATGAGTGGATGCGAGAGAAGCGGCTCCTCGGTTTCGAGAAGATGACGCTCGGCCTGCTGGTCCAGACGAAGGAACCTCACCGCCCGCGATTGGTCGCCGTCAGTCCCACTGATCTGGTCAGCGATGCCCTCCACAAGATGAACGAATATGGTTACTCGCAACTTCCGGTGCTGGAGAACGGTCGATCGGTGGGCAGCGTCCGCGAACGACGCCTCCTCAGCAAAGTGGTGAAGAACCGGATGCTCCTCAATACGCCGGTCAGTGAAGTCATGGAGCCGCCGTTCCCCGTCGTCAATGAGAACATGGAAGTCGAACGCGCCATCAAATATCTCAAGCAATCGCCTGCCCTTCTCGTCGAAGAATACGGTCGCATCATCGGCATTGTGACCCGCTACGATGTGCTGGATGTTCAACATTAGCTCAGGGGCTCGTCCGACGAGGTGACATCGATCGCTGGTCATGGTTGGTCAGGGAATGAGCGATGCGCTCGGACCGAGGATGAAACGCCGCTCCAATGGTGACGAACTATTCACCGGGCCCTCGTCTCCCCCATTCACATCCGACCGGTGAAGCGAAAAGAGAATCACGCCATCGCGGCGGTATGAGTACCAAAAGGTGAGCGCATCCTGCTCGCTTCCATGGACATATCGCCCTCCCCGCGCTCGAGAGAATGGGAAAACCCGCTCTCCAGAGGCGCATGCCTGGAGCACGTTCATGATGCCCTCGGGAGCTCCCGACGTCCGGTTAGTGCGCCGACATCACCGGTCAATCTTGCCAGCGGGCGGAAGGTTATGCTAGGGTTTGCCGTCTGTTGCGAGGATGAACGGCGATGATTCAATCCCATAAAGGCATTCATCCCCGGATCGCCGAGACGGCTTTCGTGCACGAGATGGCCACGGTCATCGGCGATGTGGAGATCGGCGAACACTCGTCCATCTGGCCGGGAGCGGTCGTGCGCGGTGATATGCACTACATCCGCATCGGTCGGTACACCAATATTCAGGACAATTCCGTGCTTCACGTCATTCAGGGGAAGTACCCCACCATCGTCGGCGATTACGTGACCATTGGTCATAACGTCATTCTTCACGGCTGCACGGTGAGGGATTACTGCCTGATTGGCATGGGAGCCATCGTGTTGGACAATGCCACCATCGGCGAGCACGCTCTGGTGGCCGCCGGTTCGCTCGTCAAGGTCGGACAGGTGGTGCCACCGCGCACGCTCGTTGCCGGGGCTCCGGCCGAAATCAAGCGCCAACTGACCGATCAGGAAATCGAACAGATGCAGAACGCCTGGAAACACTATCTGGATTTGAAGGAGCTGTACCTGAAGGAACGCTCCTGATGGCCATGGGAGGAGATCCGAACACGTTGAAGCGGACACATACCTGTGGAGAATTGAGACCCGAGCACGAAGGGCAGCGGGTGATTCTCATGGGATGGGTGCACCGGCGGCGCGATCTGGGACCATTGACGTTCATCGATCTGCGCGACCGCGAAGGCATCACCCAGATCGTTTTCAATCAAGAGCGCCAGCCAGAGGCTCACGCGCGCGCCAAACAATTGCGCAGCGAATACGTCATCGCCATCGGCGGTCAGGTGGTGCGTCGATCGCCGGAGACGGTGAATCCGAAGATCGCGACGGGCGAAGTGGAAGTACTGGCCGACGAGGTGATGATCCTGAATCCGTCCAGGACGCCGCCCATCCCCATCGCCGAAACCGGTCAGGCACCACCGGCCGAAGAACTGCGACTCAAATACCGCTATCTGGATCTCCGGCGAACGCGCATGCAGCGCAACCTTCGCCTGCGCCATCGCGTGGCGTTGACCATCCGACAATACATGGACGCCCAGGGGTTCCTGGAGATCGAGACGCCCATGCTCATCAAATCCACGCCCGAGGGCGCTCGCGACTTCATCGTTCCCAGTCGGCTTCATCGCGGGAAGTTCTATGCCCTGCCGCAATCGCCGCAATTGTTCAAGCAACTGCTGATGATCTCGGGCCTGGACAAGTACTTCCAGATCGTGCGCTGCTTCCGCGACGAGGATCTCCGCGCCGATCGCCAGCCGGAGTTCACCCAGTTGGACATCGAAATGACGTTTCCCACGCCCGACGACATCTTCGCTCTCATCGAGCCGTTGATGCAACAGTTGTGCGCGCTCGTCGACGTCCAGGTGGAGCGTCCATTCCTCCGATTGACCTACGCTGAAGCCATGGAACGGTACGGGACCGATAAACCCGATGTGCGCTTCGGCCTGGAACTCATCGATCTCACCGAGCATTTCAAACCGAGTGCTTTCCAACCGTTCGTTCAATGGATCGAGCGAGGCGGGATAGTCAAGGCCATCACCGTCCCTCGAGGGGCGCGGTATTCGCGCAAGCAACTCGATGAATTGACCGAATTCGCCCGCCGACACGGAGCCGAGGGCCTCACCTGGATCAAAGTGCACGAGGGAGAGGTGAAATCGCCGCTCCGGAAGGTCCTGGGACAGCCCCAGATGGAAACCATCCTTCGCACCGCGAAGGCCGACAGGGACGATCTCGTCCTCCTCATCGGTGGACGCCGCGATGACGTGCTCTCCAGCCTGGGCGCGCTCCGGCTGGAGATCGCCCGTCGAGAGCAGCTCATCGATGCATCCCGCTTCGCCTTCGTCTGGATCATCGATTTTCCCATGTTCGAATGGGACCGCGATGAGGAGCGATGGAACGCCATGCACCATCCGTTCACCTCGCCGCGCGATGAGGATCTGGACAAGCTGGAGACGGACCCGGCAGCGGTTCGCGCCAAAGCTTACGACCTGGTGCTGAACGGCGTGGAGATTGGTGGTGGCTCGATCCGCATTCACCGTCGGGACGTGCAGCAACGCGTATTCAATGTGATCGGACTCTCTGAAGAGGCGGCGCGCGAGAAGTTCGGCTTTCTCCTGGAGGCGCTGGAATACGGCACGCCCCCGCACGGTGGCATCGCGCTGGGCTTCGATCGTCTGGTGATGCTGCTCCTCGGCGAGCCGTCCATCCGCGAAGTCATCGCCTTCCCCAAGACGGCCAATGCCACCGACCTCATGATCGATTCACCCAGCGAGGTGTCCGAAGAACAATTGCGCGAACTCGGCCTGCGAATCATCCGATCCGACTAACCTCCCCGTCGGAGAGGAGGCGAATGGATCCTCCCCAGAGAGGCGCTCAGCGCACGCCTTTGCTCGCCCGAGGGGCTCGGGATGGGAACGGGAGATGTCGCGACCTCGATCCCTTCGCTCCGTCATCGTCACTGGTGAGGTTTGGTTTTTCCCTTCTTGCCCGCCATTCATTTTGACAGTATGCTTACTGAGCATGGCCAAGATTCGCATCCTTCCGGACAGGATCGCCAGTCGCATCGCTGCCGGCGAAGTCGTCGAGCGCCCAGCTTCGGTCGTCAAGGAGTTGGTCGAGAATGCGCTCGATGCGGGCAGCCGGAAGATCGACATTCTCGCCGAGGTCGGCGGCAAGAAGCTCATCCGCGTCCTCGACGATGGCGAGGGGATGACGCGCGATGATGCGCTATTGGCTTTCGAGCGACACGCCACCAGCAAGCTGGAGACGGCCGACGATCTGGAGCACATCACCACACTCGGTTTCCGCGGCGAGGCGCTGCCCTCCATCGCTTCCGTCTCCAAGGTGCTGCTGCGAACGAAAACTAAGGATGAGCCGGTGGGAACAGAAATCGAGGTTGATGGAGGCAAGATTCGCGACGTGCGCGACTGCGCCTGGGATCGGGGCACGGAGGTCATCGTGCATCAACTGTTCTTCAATGTTCCGGCGCGGCGCAAGTTCCTGAAATCCGATGCTACCGAACTCTTCCACATTACTAATCTGGTCACTCACTACGCGCTGGCTTATCCCCAGGTCGCTTTCTGTTTCCGGCACGGAACTCGTCGGCTGATCGATGTCACGCCGGTCGAGACGCTCAAGGAACGCGCCTATCAACTGTTCGGCGCCGAGTTTCTCAACACGTTGATGGAGCTCGATCATCGGGTCGAACACATCCGCGCCTTCGGATTCGTCTCCAAACCCAACGCGGCGCGCACCAATCGCGAGGCCCAGTACTTTTTCGTCAACGGGCGCTTCGTCAAAGATCGACTCATCGGCGCTGCCTTGAACGAGAGTTATCGCGCCGTCTTGCCGTCGGGGATGTATCCGGCGGCCATTCTGTTTGTGGACCTCCCTCCCGAAGAGGTCGATGTCAACGTTCATCCGGCGAAAGCGGAAGTGCGGTTCCGTCGCGCAGCGAAGGTGAAGGCGACCATCGTCGAAGCGATTCACAAAGCCATCGCCACCACGAAACCGGTCAAAGACTTCGTCCGTTCCAGAGAGAGCGCGCCGTGGATGGGCGACCGCCACACCGAGGGAACGAAAGCGCGGCGAGCGTCGGTCGAGGCGTTCCGTTTGCAAGCGCCCCTCACTTCGCCCATCAGGCCACCCAGACAACCTTCCATGGATTTCGGCTTCCAACCGCGCGCTCCTCAGTCGGGCGAACGGGCGACTTCACCATCGCCAGCGCGCGCTACGGCTACACCGGCGGCACCCTCAACAGACCAGACGGAAATGCCCTCCCCTCGACCGCGGAGTGCTTCGATTGAGATCACCATCAGTCCCCAATGCACCGAACGTCCACCTCTCGGAGCACCGGGCGAAGCGGACGTCGCTCCCCACAGCATTCGCCCACTCGGTCAGGTGCACGATAGCTTCATCGTCGCCCTGAGCGACAATGGACTCCTGCTCATCGACCAGCATGCTGCACACGAGCGCATCCTTTACGAGAAGTTCCGGGAAGCGATTCGCCGGCGAGCTGTCGAGGTCCAATCGCTGCTCATCCCCGAAGTCATTGATCTCTCTCCGGCTCAGGCAGCGACCTTCGATCGACTGCGCGCCGAGTTGGAAGCCATGGGATTCGATATGGGTCAGCTCTCGGGGCGCAGCATCGCCATCAAAGCCATGCCCGCCGATATTCCCCTGGAAGAGGGACGAGCGCTGGTGCTGGAGATTCTGGAAGTGGCCGAACGGGAGAAACGCACCGACTCTGTGGACAGGCTCCGCGATCGCCTCGCCGCCAGCATGGCGTGCCGCGCCGCCATCAAGATCAACACGCCACTCACCGAAGAGAAGATGCAATGGCTCATTCAAGAGCTGTTTCAAGCCGATGTCCCCAGCAATTGTCCTCATGGACGTCCCACGGTGGTGAGGATGACGACCCGCGAGATCGCCCGTTTATTCGACCGATGAACGCGAGGGGGCGGTCCTGAAGGGGAGATTCATCTCGGGAGCTGCGTCTGGATTCTGGCGGGGGTGGCGCGCCTCGATCAGCGTTCTCATCCTCACTCGCTCACCTCTATCTTTCGTTCTTCATCTCTACTCTCCACGCCCTCGCCACGCAGTTCGGCAGCGATTTCCTGAGCCACTCGGCGCGCCGCCTCAATCTGATCGGGTGGGAAGGAGATGGCCGCCACGGCCGCATGCCCACCGCCGCCGTACCGCTCGCAGATCTTGGCCAGGTTATGGGCACGCGGTCTGGGACTCCACGGATTGGAGCCCACCGAGACCTTCGCGCGCGAGGAGGAAAGGCTCACGCCCACACTGTACCGCACGTCGGGGAACAGATAATAGGGGATGAACTTGTTGTATCCCTCTACGGGATGCTCGCTCACATCGAAGTAGACGACACCATCTCGGCTCCGGGCTTCTTTCCGAATCACGTCGATGGTTTTTAAATGCCAGCGGTAAAGGGACTGGAATCGATCGGCAATATAGGGCTGGCGGGCAATCTCGGAGAGGGATTTCGTCTGGAAATCATGGATGATGCGCTCGGCGATATGCGGCTCCCGCGACGCTTCGATGACCAGCAAGACGCGCAACGCCGGCTCCCTCATCTCCACGGCTGCGCGGGCATCGGGATACTGCGCGCCATCGATGACATCGGCCCAATGCACCAGTTCATCCAGGTCCGGACAACGCCAATCGAATCGCTGCGCGGCCACCGTAGCGATGAATTTCGTACAGGATTTGAAAGAGGGATCGTGAAACTTGCGACCGCTTCGGTCGCGCCGGAAGTGCGCTTCGTCTTCCCGAGAGAGAAAGGCGCTCTCATGATGATCGAACCACCAGGTCAATCGCGGCGAGCTGCTGTACTTGAAATCGACAATGGCGTTCTCATCGCCGTCGAACAACTCGTCATGGAATAAATTATCGGCGCGGTGCATGAGCGGACCATAGCGAAACGTCGCTTCTCTCCGGATGGCTTCACGATAGAATCGAGAGAAGATGGCCGCCGATGCCAGGCCATCGAAGCAATTCCCATGATACAGTACTTTCATCCTCATAGCCCAAGATAAAGCGTGAAATGATAGCCGAAACCCGCCAAGCGAACAAGGCGGGAACAAGGCATCAACGCCCCGAGCGAACGTTGGCCGAAGGGAGATGATCGATCACGCGCGGAAGGGGAAATCGCACAACAGGATGACCTGAGCGAGATATTCCCTGCTGAGGGATGAGAACGGCGGTCGAGCGAATGATCACGCGCGGACGAGCCAGGGTCTTGTCGTCAAGGTCCGCACGATCCGCATACGAGTTCCGCCAGGAAATAAAAAGATGGCACCCTGACCACCCCCCAGGGAGCGGTCAGGGTGCCATACCTGCCCCATGACATTAATGTTCGACGAAGCCCTATTTGTGTCGGTCACGGCCTGTGAAGGCGCTCACACCAACCATTCACTTCCCGGCATCATCGTCACCTTCACCGACCGATTCCATGAACGAGCGAGCCGCCTGGCGGATCTGGTTGAGACTGGGATTCCTGTTAATCTGCATGGTCACGAGCTGGCCGTTCTCGTCAAATACGCTGATGGCGTATCGAAGCACTTTGCCATTCGCTGGATTCACGGCCAGCGGCTTGACCCGCTCCAGGTTATCCACTGCTACGAGGTACCGCCCGGTGGTCAACGTAACTTGAGACAGCGTCTCCATGCTCTCGTTGACGACGGTCGATTGCGCCACCGGCAGCCACCGGTTGGTCACCTCATCGAATCGCAGCAGATATACGTGACCGGACGCGTTGGTGCGCGCATTGCGGATGGCCACGTTGAATGTATAGGTTCCCGCCTTCTCCACGTTCAACACGTAATAATCATCCGCCGCTTGACGAACGCGACGAGCCGGCGAATATCCCAGCTCGAACCGCACAGCACCTTTGGCGACATCGACCGGCTGGATATCCTCAGGCGGCTGCCCCGCTCCCAAGCTCAGCGCATCCACGCGCAGCGTATAGGGACTGCTGGACGAATCCTCCCAGGCGAACACGAGCGGATTGGTCAAGATGTTTTGATCGGGAGAGACCCCGGCCAGAAAGAGCGTGAATTTATTGGCATCATCCACGTTGATGAGGTACTGCCCTCGCGGCAGGTTCATGGGTCCGATCGCTTCCGCGGGGAAGAAACCGAATCCTGCCCCGCCGCTTGCCAAGGGAAGGAACCCGGGTCCATTGAACGACCCGCCGAGGAAGGCGCCCGTCGTGGCATCGAAGAGCAACAGATCAAGATCGCTGGGAACGACCACCGGTCCAACCGGTGGCGGGAAGATGAATCCGAAGAACAGTTGCTCGGCATCGCCCGAGAGATCGTGAAATCCTCCCGACTCAGCCATGGTCATGGTCACGTTGGGCGTATCGCGTCGAAGTCGAATGACGTAGAAATCGGTGCCGTCAATGAAGGCGTTGAGGAAGACGATGATCTGCGTCTGTCGCGGCGTCCCCACTACATCTCCGGTGAGGGGACTGATGATCGGGGGGATATCGATCGGGAGAGAGAGAAACAGAGGAACTAATCCTCCCGCCGAACTTCCCCGCACCACTACGGGAAACGGAATGCGATCGAACTGACCGGGTTGATTCAAATCGTTGGGTTCCTCCTCGTTGACGACCTGGGGAATGATTCCCTGGGCCTGATTCGTCTGGGGCAGGCTCATGATGCAAAAGGCGAGAGCAATCACCACAACCCAGACGACCCTCCCTTTTCGTGAGAGTTTGCTCAAAATATCCTTACTGATCATACACTCATCCTCCTTGATTTTTTTCGCGCCGCACCTTCGTCAGGCCACCCTTCAGCAGAGACGCCTGACACCGTCCAGGCACACGGCGAGCCCATCGGGCGCAACTGAAATTGGCTTCGGGGAAGAAGTTTCCTCACCTCTTACTCCCTCTTCTCCATCACCTCACGAACGCAGGGTCTAGCATGAGTGCTTCGGCGGTGATTGAGCAGCTCGCTCATCGACCACCCGAACGACCACCCAAAAAACGAATACCACCCTTAAACAACTCTTCCAAACTAGCCCACAACTGCAACGCAAATACGCTACCATATTAGCAGCTAAGCGAAGTGAAGTCAAGCATTTTTTACTCCTCCGGAGAGCCTCGAGCGTCGGTTCGAGCCATCGGAGATGGAGGCGATACTGGTGCGGTGCGCAATGCGTCGGGAGGAACCCATTGGCTCCAGAGAGCGGCCATCGCCCCTTCCGCGCTCGCCGCGATGGAGGAATCGCATTCCTGGAGTCCGGGCCCTCAGGCCCTTTCGCCGCGCCCCTCCGGAACGGCCGAGTCCCGGTCGGCGCGCCGATGCGGGTGAGAGAGGTGGGCAGAGAAACAGAGCATCGGTTATAATGGCCCGCCAGCTTTCATCACCAGCATGAGGAGGAGACTATGAAGCGATTCATCTCCCTGATCGGCATCATCCTGCTGGTCTGGGCCAACGCCGCGCTGGCGCACGGCGAGCGACGGTCATCTCTCGCCCGATGGGCGATGGGTGGCATTCAGCATGTCGATCACCGACGTGGAGCATAATCGTCGCAACAGCGACATTTACATCGTCTCCACACGAGGAGGAGAAGTCCGCCGCATGACCACGCACGAGGCGAGCGATGTCCATCCCCGATGGACGCCGGACGGTCGCCGGATCGCGTTTCTCTCCACCCGGAGTGGGAGCGCGCAGATCTGGACCATTCGCCTGGATGGCGGCGAAGCCGAGCAACTGAGCGACCTCCCCGTGTCCATCTCGGACTTCGAGTGGACGCCGGATGGTCAACACCTGGTGTTCGTCGTCGATGTCTATCCGGATTGTCCGACGCTGGAATGCACCCGGCGACGCGATGAGCAGAAGGCGAAAAAACAGGTCAAGGCGATGATCCACCACGATCTGCTCTACCGACACTGGGATCACTATGAAGATGGGAAAGTTCAGCACCTGTTCACACTCACCGCCGATGGGAAGGTGTGGAAAGATGTGACGCCCGGTCTGAAACTGGATGCCCTTCAATGGTGGTTGGCCGCCGCCGGACGCGATTGGGACATCTCGCCGGACAGCCGCCTGCTCGCTTTCGCCACGAACCTCAATGGTCATCTGGAATTGAACTACGACGTGGACATCTATCTCGTGCCCTTGGTCGGTGGCGAGATCGAGAATCTGACCGATGACAACCCGGCGGCCGATTCTCTGCCCCGTTTCTCGCCCGACGGCCGCCAGATCGCCTATCGAGCCTCCAAGCGCGTGGGATACGAGTCGGACGAATACGAATTGATCGTCATGGATCTCCGGACCAGGCAGAGGCGCAGCCTGACCGATGCGTTCCCCCACTCGGTAGGCGAGATCTTCTGGGCGCCGGATGGGCGCGGCCTCTATTTCAGCGCCGGCGAAGCAGGACGGATGAAGCTCTTCTATGTGTCGCTGGATGGCGGACCGGTGCGGGAGGTGCTCGGCGGACCTTACTGGCACCACGCCATCGAGGTCTCGCCGCGTGGCCTCGTCTTTTCGCGTCGCGACATTGCTCACGCCGATGAGATCTTCCTGGCCGATCTGGATGGCCGCCACGAGCGGCAACTCACGTCGGTGAACGCGGACTTCTACGATGAGGTCATCACCGTAGATGCCGAAGAGTTCTATTACACCGGTGCGCGTGGTCGCCGGATTCACGGCTTTCTCGTCAAGCCGGTCGACTTCGATCCGAACAGGAAGTATCCGCTCCTGGTGCGCATTCACGGTGGGCCACAACAGATGTTCGGCTTCTCATTTCGCTATGAGTACCAACTGTTCGCTGCCGCCGGTTATGTCGTGCTCTTCGTTAATCCGGCGGGAAGCCCCGGCTATGGACAAGCGTTCACCGACGCCGTCAATCATAACTGGGGCGGTGATCCCTATGTCGACATCATGCGAGGCGTCGATGAGGTCATCAAACGAGGGTTCGTTGACGAGCGACGCATGGCGGCGTGGGGTGGATCGTACGGTGGATATATGGTCAACTGGATCGAAGGGCACACGGATCGCTTCGCCTGCCTGGTGAGTCATGCCGGCGTGGCCAACATGTGGTCGATGTACGGCTCGACCGAAGAATTGTTCTTCCCTGAGTGGGAGATGGGAGGACCACCGTGGGAGCGGCCCGAGGAATACGATAGATGGTCGCCCATCCGGTACGCCAGGAATTTCAAAACGCCCATGCTCCTCAGTCACGGCGAGCGCGATTATCGCGTTCCCATCACCGAGAGCGAGCAGATGTTCACTGCGCTCCGGCGACAAGGGATCGAAGCCCGGTTTCTCCGCTTCCCCGACGAAGGACACTGGATTCTGAAGCCCAAAAATCGCGACCTCTGGTACGGGACGATTCTGGAATGGGTGAACGCGCACTGCCAGTCCGCTCCCCCGACTGAGACCCGGAAGTCGCCTCGACTTCGATCACCAAAGGCATCGGGGAGATGAGCGGGATGTCTCCCGAGCACCTTTGAGATGGCCTGTGCTCGTCCCTTCGAGCCACAGTGGGGGGCTCGTCCTTAATTTATGTCGTCCCATCGAGGCCCTCGACGTTCACCTGGCGCACCGGAGCCACGGCGAGCTCGTCGTGTTGGTCGGTCTGATCGCCACGCTCCTATTTCAATGTTCACCCGGCGCACCGGAGCCACAGCAGATTTGATCAGAGCGCGTGCCGTTTCTTATAATGTGGCGCTTGCGTGCATCATCGATCATCAAACGTGCGTCCACGAGCGGGGAGTGAGCATGTTCGTGCCCTCCAGGCGCGTCGTGGATGAGCAGAGGAGGCATTGGTCATGGAAAAATCATCGATTCCGCTGAAAGGGCTGGACGCCTACGTTCGCAGCGTTCGGCGCGAATTCGAAGAGAAACTGGCCGAACTCGTCGAGATTCCCACCATCAGCATGGATCCGGATCGACAACCCGATATCGAGAGAGGAGCCGACCTCGCCGTGGAATACTTGAAAGCGATCGGCGCTCAGGCCGAGAAGGTGCAGACATCGGGTAACCCGGTCGTCTTCGGTCAATTGATCGTCGATCGTCGATATCCGACGGTGGCCATCTATAACCATCTGGATGTCCAACCGGCCAATGAGCCGGAGTGGGTGCGCGAACCGTTCACGTTCTTCAAACATGATGACCGGTACGAAGGACGCGGAACGACCGACGACAAGGGTCCGGCCCTGACGGCTCTGATGGCCGTGCGCTACGCGGTGGACAACGGGATTCCCCTGAACTTCAAGTTCTTCTGGGAAATGGAGGAAGAGATCGGCAGCCCGCACTTCGAGCAGTTCATGAAAAAGAAGCGCCGGGAGGTGAAGACCGATTCCGTGCTCGTCTCCGACACGATCTGGATATCCCGCACCAAACCGGCCATCCCCTATGGACTGCGCGGATTATTGGGGTTCACGCTCACGCTGGAGACGGGAAAGAAAGATGCCCACTCGGGGACCACTGGCGGTGCGGCGCGCAATCCCATCGGCGAACTCTGCCAGCTCATCGCTCAGTGCTACGATGCGCGAACCGGACGGGTGAAGATCCCCGGCTTCTACCGCGATGTGAAGCGGGCCAGCGCCGAAGAGATCCAGAACTATCTGGCGTCTGGATTCAGCGTGCGCCGATTCATGCGCGCTCACGAGTTCAAATCGCTGCGATTCACCGATCCGGCGCGCGTGCTCAAAAGCATCATGGCCGAGCCCACGTTCGAGGTCCATGGAATCGTGGGCGGCTATGTGGGGCCGGGCGTCAAGACGGTCATTCCGCCGCGCGCCGAGGCCAAGATCAGCACGCGGCTGGTGCCCCATCAGGATCCGGATAAAATCTTCCAGCTCGTGCGCGACTTCGTTCGCTCCAAGAATCCCGACGTCAAGGTCACCCATGAGGCGACGCTGCGACCCTATCTGGGAGAGTTCACCGGACCCTATGCCGATGCCGGCCGCCGCGCGGTCACCTTCGCCTTCGGCAAAGAGCCAGCGTTCACCCGCGAGGGCGGGTCTATCGGAGCCATCGTGACCCTGGAAGAACGCCTCGGCGTTCCCATCGTCTTCCTGGGATTGAGTCTGCCCGAGCACGGCTATCACGCGCCCAACGAAAATTACGACTGGGGCCAAGCCTCGGGTGGGATGAAGATGTTCGTCAAATATTTCAGCGAAATCGCTCAACTGAACCGATGAATCACCATTCCCTCTCCAACGCTCGATCGTCGTCTCCGCGTCGGACCGACGAAGAGTCGGGAGAGGGCACGCTGAGGAGGGTCATATGATCGAGATACGACGGGTTCTCTGGATTCTGGCATTTTGTCTCTTAAGCACGCTGGTGCGGGCAGAGACGCCTCAATTCTACCCCGGCGTCTCTTATGATCCGGCGATTCCGACCTTGAAACAGGTGGTGGGCCACGATTGGGGCGAGCGCATCACCTCCTACGAGGAGATGGTTCGATATCTCACTGCTCTGGCCGACGCCTCTCCCCGGGTGAAGCTCGTCGAGTATGGACGAACGTGGGAGGGACGCGCGCTCTACTATCTGATCATCGCTTCAGAAGAGAACATGACGCGCCTCGATGAGATTCGCCGAGGGATGCAGAGACTAGCCGATCCCCGTCGCCTCAGCGCCGAGGAGGCCGAACGCCTCATCACATCGCTTCCGGTGATCGTCTGGCTGGCGTATGGCGTTCACGGCAATGAGATCTCCAGCACCGACGCGGCGCTGTTGACGGCTTACCACCTGGTGGCGGCCAAGGACGATCCCGTAGCCGAGAAGGCGCGCCGTCAGAGCGTCGTCATCATCGACCCATCGCAAAATCCGGATGGGCGCAACCGATTCATCAATTATTACCGGCAGACGCGAGGCCGGTGGCCGGATGCCGATCCTCAATCGGCCGAGCACAACGAAGTATGGCCGGGCGGGCGAACCAATCACTACCTGTTCGACATGAATCGCGATTGGTTTGCTCTGACGCAACCGGAGACGCGGGGACGCGTCAAAGCCTATCTGGAATGGTATCCGCAGGTGTTCGTGGATTTCCACGAGATGGGATCGAACGCCACGTATTATTTCGCGCCGCCAGCGCCGCCGCTCAATCCCGAAGAGACGCCCGCTCAGGCCGAGTGGCATGAGCGGTTCGGCAAAAATAATGCCAAGTGGTTCGATCGGATGAAATTTGATTATTTCACTCGCGAGGTCTTCGACTCCTTCTATCCCGGGTATGGCGAGGGGTGGCCGATGTTTCATGGCTCGATCGGCATGACCTATGAACAGGCCTCGGCGCGCGGCCTGCGGGTCAAGCGCGACGACGAGACGATGCTCACCTACCGCGATGGCGTTCAGCATCATTTCATCTCCTCGCTCTCCACCATCGAGACGGCGGCGACTCATCGAGAGGCGCTGCTCCGGTATTACTATGAATTCCGCCAATCGGCCATCCGGGAAGGCGAGCAGGGAACGGTCAAAGAGTACATCATTGTGCCCGGCCACGATCCCAATCGTGCGGCCAAACTCGTCGCCCTGCTCATGCAGCAAGGCATCGAAGTGAAACGGGCGACGGCACCTTTCTCCAATCCTAAAGTCCGGGATTACTATGAGGGTCGGCGTCAATCCAAACAGTTTCCGGCAGGAACATACGTCATCTCGCTGGCCCAACCAGCCAAGCGGTTGATCAACACGCTGCTGGCCAAGCAGACGCCGATGGATGAAGCGTTCATCAAAGAGCAACTGCGGCGGCACAAAAAGCGGCTGGGCGATCAGATCTACGACATCACCGGCTGGTCGCTGCCTTTGCTGTTCGACGTGGATGGCTATATGGCCGAGGAAACCTCCCGTGGAGAGTTCACCGTCCTTCAGGAACCGCCCTCGCCGCGAGGAGCGCTCCACGGAGGAGAGGCGCACGTCGCCTATCTCATCCCCTGGGGCACCCAGTCGGCCGCCAAGGCTCTGGCCGCGCTCTGGCGAGAGGACATTCGCGTGTTCAGTTCGGATAAACCGTTCACGCTCAATGGAGTGAAATTTCCCAGCGGTTCGCTCATCATCAAAGTGAAGAATAATCCTCCGGATCTCTATGACCGATTGACCAGGCTGGCGGCGGAGGTGGGCGTGGATATCTATGCGACCGATACGTCCTGGGTCGAAGACGGCATCAACTTCGGCAGCAACCAGGTGCACTACCTGAAGAAACCCCGAGTGGCCATGGCCTACAATCTGCCCACCCACCCCTATTCGGTCGGCTGGGCGCGCTACCTGCTCGAACAGGTGTACGGCTATCCAGTGACGCTCATTCACACGCAGCAGCTTCGCCGGGCCGACCTCAGCAAATACAACGTCATCATTCTCCCCAATTCACTGAGCTTCTTCGGCGGATACGAGCAAGTTCTCGGCGAAGCCGCCGCGCGGCGACTGAAACGATGGGTGCAAGACGGAGGGACGCTGATCACCATTGGCGAAGCCACGCGCTGGCTCACCGATGAGAAAGTCGGCCTGTTGGCCACCAAGCGGGAACTGAAAGGGGGACGGCCCGAAAAAGAAGAGAAGCCCTCGCCGTCCAAAGAGACCAAAGAGACGAAGAAGCCATCCCCTCGACCGTCTCCGCCGGGCGCGCCGTCACCGACATTCAGCCTCGAGGAGGCCATCCAACCGGAGAAAGAACTCCCACCGGCTACTCCGGGCGCCATCATGCGCATCACATTGGACACCGAACACTGGCTGGCCTTCGGCTATGATGGCGACGCCAACGTGCTGGTCCAGAGTCGTAACATTTTCACGCCGCTCAAGCTGGATAAGGGGCGAAATATCGGCGTGTACATGTCCGAAGACAAGCTCCTGCTCAGCGGCTTCACCTGGGATGAGGCGCGCCACCAACTCGCTCACAAAGCCTATCTCATGGTCCAACCGCATGGTCGGGGATACGTCGTGGCGTTCGCCGAAGATCCCAATTATCGCGCCTTCTGCGATGGATTGAATCTGCTCTTCCTGAATGCCATATTCTTCGGCCCGGCGCATTGACCATGTCCAGTCCGGATTCACCAACCCGTCCCTCGGGGAATGCGTGAGCGGAGAGCCGGCGCTCTCTCTGAGCGCGAGCGAAGGGGAGTGCCGGCGCTACTGATGAACAGCGCGCGCGCCGAACGATTGGGCCAGCGGGCGAAAGACGTCCAGATCCGCCGTCCTGGTCTGATCGATGCCGAGCGGCGTGAGGCTGATGAATCCGCGAGCGAAGGCGTGAACGTCGGTACCCTCCACGTCGTCTTTGACCGGATGATAAATATTCCAGAAGTACATCTGGCCACGAGGAGACACGCGACGCTCGTAGTCCTCGCCAGGGACTTTCAAGCTGAGCCGCGTCACCCGAACCCCTTTGAAACGATGAGCGATGCCGGCGGGAACATTGACGTTCAATAACAATCCCGGCCGCATCAACCGGCGCGACCGGAGTCCCTGGACCAGGCGACGAACGAAAGCCGCTGTGGCCCGGTAATCGGCATCATCGTGACCGCCCATGGACACGGCGATGGCTGGCAGGCCCACGAAGGCGGCTTCGCGCGCGGCGGCCACTGTGCCCGAATAGAAGGTCACGATTCCCAGATTCGCCCCGCGATTGATGCCGGAGATGACCAGGTCGGGCTTCTCGTCCATCAACGCTTCCAACGCCAGCCGCACGCAGGTGGCCGGACGTGCCTGAATGGCGTACCAGACGATGCCATCGGCCCGTCGAATCCGCCGCACCATGATGGGGTGGCGATAGGTGATGCCGTGCCCGGTGCCACTCTGCTCGCTGGCCGGCGCGGCGACGACGAGTTCGGCCACCGAAGATAAAGCATCGGCCAACGCCTTCAATCCAGGAGCTTCGTATCCATCATCATTGGCTAACAGGATGGTGAACGAGGGTGGCTGAGCCTCCTGGGCCATAGGAGGGGCGCCGCTCATCCCCAACAGGACTACGAAGACGATCGCCGCTACGGCGCGTCGGTTCATCATCGTCTCTCCTCTCCGACCTCGTGTATATTCCGCCAGCGTGGGAGGCAAGTTTTAGCACCATCTCCGTCCGAACGCAAATCCCCCGACGCCTGGCCGGTTCATCACCGGGAGCGACGCCCACAGAGAGTATGCCGTGAGCCGTCTGGGAGACGTCATCTTCATCACCTCAGAGTGGGGTCATTCGCCCATTGAAGACGATGCGTCCACCAGCCTGGCGCATGCCACAAATCCAACATCCCCCATGTCATTCGCCCATTGAAGACGATGCGTCCACAGGCCATTGATCACGGTCACCACAGGTCACGGATGGGTCTCCACACACCATCGCTGTTCGCCGTCCGGCGCGGACGTCTACCCGTGAGCGATTCTCTCGCTTCTACCGATTGACCCTTGTTGAGCGTTCACGCCGACTGGTAAAATGGAAGAGCGATTCTCGATGAAGGAGTGATGGCCGTGAATGCCGAGCGGCGAGGTCAGACGAGACAACAATATGTGTCCCTCACCCACAAGGCGATGATATACGGCGTGCTCGCCGTGGTGGCTCTTCTCATCTGTGCGGCGAACGTGTTAGGGATGCTGGCCATCCTCTGGGAGCCCACTCATATCTTGACGCTCCCACTATACATGATGTTCGCCGCCGTGAGTCTCTGGGCGAGTGTGAATTTCTACCAAACGCGCTCGCGGGTATTGTTCTATCGGGATCACCCGGATCAAATGGATGATACCTGAAGGTTCGCGCTTCTTTTGGATCGATGACCCTCCCGTCGCGATCGCTGGCCGGGTCCGACGTTCCACGCTTTGGCCAACTTGCGCGCCAGACGTCGAATTTCCTTCTCATCCAGTGGATTGGTCTCCGAGGGTTTCGCTGACTTCTGCTCGCCTTTTTTGATCAATCGTACGGTCACTGTCTGCCTCCCTATCGAATTTTCGTACGTGTTGGTTCACCCTCTCTGATGCTCGGATGAGGCGAACGGATGTACACAAATGTGACCGGCGATGATCGACACTGGATGGGGAGACCGGGGAACGAGTCTGAGCGCCGATGAAGGCGAGATCACCGGCTGGTCAACGCCAGGATGGATCGGGCGAAGATGTATCTCCTGGGATTGATCGGACGATCGTCGAACCGGATCTCGTAGTGAACATGACTGGCCGTCGCGCGCCCCGTCCGCCCCACGCGCCCGATCCGATCGCCACGCTGAACGCGATCGCCGACGGCGACGTCGATGTGGGAGAGATGACCGTAAAAGGTGCGCATGCCTTGACCATGATCGATGACCACCAACTTCCCATAACTCCCACGATAGCCCGCATAGACGACGATCCCATCGGCAGTGGCATTGACCGGGCGACCATATCCGGCACCGATGTCCACGCCGGTATGAAACTCATACCCCTCAGCGAACGGATCTCGGCGCAGCCCGTACCCCGAGGTGATGCGTCCATAGATGGGCCATCCGATGGGCGTGGTGGCCAACCGCACCCGCTCGTCGTCAAGACTCTCCCGCAACCATTGCAGGCGAGAGGCTACACGATCCAACTCCTGAGCGAACGAATCGAGTTCGCCCGGCCCGCCAACGCCCGAGGTCGTCCCTTCGATCGTCTCCGAGTCCCCACTCACATTGAGGCCGATCTCTTCGGCAATCTGACGGAGCCGATGCGATTCCGCCTCGATGGCCGCTAATCGCGCCCGCAATCTCCTCAGCGCCGCCGCATGCTCTCGCTTCAATGCCCGATTCTCCCTCACTACCAGATGATAGTGAGCGAGCAATCCCGCCTGCTTGAAAACCCAGATAGAGACGCCCATCAGAACAGAGAGCCCGGTCAGACCAGCGATGAGCGCAGCTTTGATCTGCCGGTGATGCACGATGATGCGGTAAAAACGGGCACTCGCGGCCGAGGCGATGATCAAGGTATAAAAACGATGATCCTTACGCACGCCCACACCCCCTTAGCTGTATAGTCAATCCCGAGTACGTCCCGGTATTTTACGCGCGTGTCACACTAACATAAATGGAAGAAAAAGGCAAGAACGAATCGCCGATTCTGGACTTCGCAGGCTATTGCCATACTGCTGCTCGAGGTGAAGTATTTCTCGATCGCCTTTGGTTGACGGGTGCTCTATGGCAGTGATAAGCTATGATCGACTCACCCCCGGCAGAGAAGACATACGGAGGCATGCGACCCAGGAGCGAGGGACATGGCATCCCGGCAGCAACTGCGGAGGAAG
>JALSQX010000009.1 GCA_026985075.1 Blastocatellia bacterium
GAATTTTTGGTGCTCCTGCCGTTTCTGTGGGTGAATCGGGGCTGGATCGCGCGATAGCAGCGATCTAGCGTTGCGAGGGGGCATTCCTGGGGTGAGAAGGAGTGCGCATCGGTTTCTCGGCCCATGATGGAGGTGGAATCGAAACCATCCTCCGAGCCGATCACCGATGCGCGACACCAGTCTAGTCCGAGCCCTGCTTCCCTACCGCCTCCTCTCCGTACAAAGGGTGGAGGTTGACGAATCGGGCGACCTGATCGTCAGCGTCGGTGTGCGCGGCGTACCCCGCTGTGGCGAGTGCGGACACAAGTGCCCGCTCTACGACCAAGGAGACGGGAGAAGTCGACGCTGGCGCCACCTGGACTTCGGTTCACACCGCTGCTTCCTCGAAGCGAAGCTTCGTCGGACCGAGTGCGCCGAGTGCGGGGTCAGGACGGAGGCCGCGAGCTGGGCAGACCACAAGGCGCGCCACACACGCCAGTTCGACGAGCTGGCGGTTTGGCTGGCCCAGCGAATGGACAGGACTTCGATCTCGAGTTTGCTGGGTATCGCATGGCGAACGGTGGGTTCGATGATCAAGCGGGTCGTCGCGCGTCAGCAGGAACCGGTGGATTTCACGAAGCTCCGGGCGATCGACATGTCCGCCGCGTACCGGAAGGCTGTCGAAGAGAAGCTCGTCAACGCGCAGATTGTCTACGATCGTTTTCACGTGCAGGCGCTGGCCTCGGATGCCGTGGACGCGACGAGGCGCGAGGAATGGCATGACTCGAAGGGAACGCCCAAAGGTGTCGTGTCTCACGCTCTTTGGCACTCGCATCCCAGTGCCAATGGCACGGTTGTGGACAGCCGCGGCCGCCTGTGGAACTGAGGGCCGCGGCTCATTCCGTCCCGTGTCGTAACGCGACTCTTGGCCCCGGGTACCGCGATTCACGACCCTCAGGCGATGCACAGCGCGCCCGAGCAAGACGGCCCGCCCGCGCAGGAGCGCGGAACCTGGACAAACCGACGAGCACGACCTGCACACGATCCCACGAAAGGGTGAGCGTCCGTTGAGCTTTGAGGAACGATGTTCGATCATGCCGCAACGCGTCCAAACGGCGTCATCCACACGAGTCCGCGCC
>JALSQX010000010.1 GCA_026985075.1 Blastocatellia bacterium
CTGCCGCAACACCTCCCCCCCTCGGGGAAACCGACAGGCCACATTGCCCCGATACACCGTGACCACCCCACGCCCCCCACCACCATAGCCACCAACCAAATCCTCCACCCCATCCCCATCCACATCGCCCGAAGCCAAAACCCGTGGCCCCACCTGCCCAGCCCTCATCGCCGCCACCACCTCGGCCTCCCCCTCATAGACCGCCGACAACCACCGCCCTTCCCCCAAATTCACCCACGGCCGCCCTCGCCCCTCAGCCCGAAGAACCACCCCACCGCTCACCTCACCCCCGGTGCCCATCATGCTGAGAAAAACCCCCACCGTGACCATGACCCCTATCACCCCTGTGATCGCCATATTGATATTGATACTGGAACTGATACTGGAAATGACCCCTCGTTTCATCTTCTTTCCCTCCGTTTCGTTGAATTTACCTTGGCTAGCCGCCAGCGCCCTAGCGCGCCACCCTCGCCAGACTGCTGTCATCAGACCCACATCACGGCCAGAAGGCCACATCTTCCTATGAAATTGGCGTGCCAAACCGGGCCAATCGGGATAACGCCCTGAGAGGAGAAGAGTTAGACGAAAAACTGCCGCTACCGTCTTGGTGTGTCACCGACACACTTTGTGTCCCATCGGTGTGTCAATGTGTGTCAAGAGACGTCTCAGGTGAGACACTTTTGGTGGTCTTGCTGGGGAGTGGGGTGAGAAAATATTGCCCAGCGGGGAAAATTTCTCTGCTCGGCCGGGGTGACCGTCTCGGCTCAGACTCCGGAAGCTGGCCTCCGGGATGAGGCGCGGCGGGATAGTGAAGGAGGGAAGCCGTGGCAAGGAGCCAGCCTGGAAGCCAGCCTCCAGGGAGTGGCGCTCGTCAGCTCGTTGACGCCGCCCTCAACTGAGCCCCCCGCCGACCGAGCCGCGGGGCTGCCATCTCTGCCCATCCTGCATTTGGCCGTGGGGATCGGACCTGAGCCCCTCGAAAATAAGCGTAACGCACATCGGCAACTTGCGCTACGCATTCTCTCCCCCTCGGTGTGGCCCGCGGCGCGCGGGGCCATGGGTGGCTCCCTGGAAGAACCCGCGAAACCTGCGGGGACATGCTCATCACTGAGACCCCGGCTTTTGTTGCAGGGGGGAAGGAGCAGACCGAGTGTGCCAATATTACTCGTCACTGAGACCCAGCCGTTTGAGTCGTCGGTAGAGGGTGGAGCGACTGATGCCCAGCCGCCGGGCGGCGGCAGCACGTTGGCCGCCGCTCTGCTCCAACGCCTCCAGAATGCGTCGACTCTCGTCCCGACGCCCATCGTCGACGGAAGAGTTTGGAGGGGGCGTGCCACCGAGTTTGGCAGGCAGGTCTCCAATCTGGATGATGGTTCCCTTGCAACGAACGGCCGCCCACTCGATGGCGCTTTTCAATTCCCGGACATTCCCCGGCCAGGGATAGGTCATCAGGACGTGTATGACCTCCTGACTCACATCCGGCATCCTCTTCCCCGATTCAGCCCGCAACTGTCCCAGAAACCAGGCTACCAGCAAAGGGATATCCGATGGCCGCTCGCGTAGTGGAGGAAGGTGAATTTCCGCGGCGCTGATTCGATAGAGCAAATCCGGACGAAATCGCCCTGCGGCCACGTCCTGGTGCAAATTGTGATGGGTAGCAGCGACCACGCGAACATCGATTTGTCGCGGCTTGGACTCACCCAGCCGGATGATCTCCTTCTCCTGCAACACCCGCAGCAGCGTCGCCTGCAGGGGGAGCGAGAGATCTCCGATTTCGTCCAGCAGCAGCGTGCCGCCCTCGGCCGCTTCGAAGACGCCCTGCTGATCGGCCACAGCGCCGGTGAACGCGCCTCGGCGGTGGCCAAACAATTGACTGGCCACCAATGATTCGGTCAACCCGGCGCAGTTGACGGCAATGAACGGCTTATCTCGGCGCCGGCTGGCGTAATGGACGGCGCGGGCCACCAGTTCCTTTCCCGTTCCCGTCTCGCCGGTGATCAGGATGATCGTATCCACCCGAGCCAGATCCTGGATCTGCTCGTAGACCAGTTTCATGGCCCGACTCCCTCCAATCAGATCATGAAATTTCGTCTTGTCACCCAGCAACTGACGCAGGTCGTAGACTTCCGAGACATCGTGGAGGAAGAAGATGCGGTGGTCGGCACGGCGGGGATCGACTACGACCTCAATCTCGATCCAGTAGCGGCGTCCCGTTCGAGCATGGAACGCAATGGGGATCTTACTGGGCGGGTTCGGGGGCTGATCGAGCAACACTTTCAACTGGTTCCGATCCGGTGCCGAGAGCGGAAACAATGTCGTCCAGTGCTGACCCAACACCTCGTCCTGTCGCCGCTCCAGCAGCCGCTCGGCCGCCTGACTCACGAATGTCACCCGTCCCTCGGCGTCGGTGATGACGGCCCCCTGGTGGAACTGATTGAGGATGGAGAGCATATTGGTATTGACTCGTTCTAATTGCCGGTTGGCCGAGGCCAACTGATTCCTGTGCTGGACCACTTCGGCCGTGCGCGCCGCCACCATGGCCTCCAATTCCCGCGTGCGCTGCTCCAACCGCTTGACCTGCAGCTTGTAGCCGCCCCATCCGGCCGCCAGTAACATCCCCACAACAAGGGCATAAAACCATCCGGTTTGATAGACGTGAGGCGCCAGGGAGATCTCGATGGCCGCCTCCCGCTCACTCCACACGCCGTCATTGTTCATCGCGAGGACGCGGAAGCGGTAGTCTCCGGGTGGAACTTTGGTGTAATAAGCGACCCGACGGGAGCCGGCATCCACCCAGTGGCCGTCAAATCCTTCCAGCTTATACTTGAAGCGCATTTTCTCCGGCGCCTGGAAACACAATCCCGTGTAGTGAATCTCCACATCTCCCGGGCCCGGCGGTGCCTTGATCCTCCGACGGCGATCCATCAGCGCGTCATCGATCAAAACCCGCTCGATGTGCACCAGCGGCGGCTGCTCGTTCAGATCACTGGGGTCGATGATGACGATCCCACTGATGGTGGGAAACCACAGCCGGCCATCCCGCGTTCTCCATCCGGCGGGCTGGCTGCCTCCGTTGCATTCGCTGACCTCCATGCCATCGGCCAGACCATAAGAGATGGACGTCACCGAGCCGATGCGGTCATCGGCAAAGTCATTCAGTTGCCGCAGGCTGACCCGGAAGATGCCCCGGTTGCCGCTCATCCACAGGTTCCCCCGATCATCTTCCAGAATCCGCGAGACGACATTATCGAACAATCCGTCCCGCCGGGTGATGGCCGTAAACCTCCCCTCCTTGAATCGGTTCAAGCCACCACCATAGGTGCCGATCCACAGCGCGCCATCAGCTCCCTGATAAATGGCTCGAACGTAGCTGTTGGACAATCCCTGCTCGGTCGTGTAGTTGGTGAACGTCCCATCCTGGAAGCGACTGAGGCCGCCGAGCGTGCCGATCCACAGCGCACCCTGAGCATCTTCGGTGATGAACCGCACATCATCATGCACCAAGCCATCGGCCTTCCGGTAGACGGTGAAGGTTCCGTCGTGGAATTGATTCAACCCGTGCTGGGTCCCAACCCACAGCCTCCCGGCCCGATCCTGATACAGGGCCAGGACCACATCGTCCGAGAGGTTGCTGTTTGAGCGGGTATAGGTCGTAAAGTACCCATCCTTGAATCGGGTTACCCCCCCGCCCCAGCTCCCGATCCAGAGGCTGCCATCCCGGTCGGCGGCCAGCGACCAGATACATTCTGGCGGCAGGCCTCGACCCGGAGTGTAGGTCGTCAGCTTCCCGGCGGCGAGTCGAACCAATCCGCCACAGGTGGCGCCGATCCAGATGTTCCCCTCGCCATCTTCCGTGATGGGGACGACTTCTTCATCGGGCAGCCCTTGCTCGGTGGACAAGACGGTCAGTTTCTGACGCTTCTGTTGGATGAGTCCGCCCCCACTGGTGCCGATCCAGAGATCCCCTTCGCGGTCCTCCATCAGACACCTCACCTCCTCGCCCGAGAGACCATTGTTGGTTGCCGTGGTCGTCCAGGCTCCTTCGGCCCATCGGTTCAGCCCACCCGCTCGGGTACCCACCCACAGACTCCCCGCTCGATCCTCCAGGAGACATTCGATGAAGTTGTCCGACAGACCATTGGCCGTAGTGTACCGGGTCACTGTTCCATCGCGTAGCCGGAACAGGCCATTGTGGGTACCCACCCACAGACTCCCGTCCCGCCCCTGCTCAATGGCATGAACCCAATGCCTAACATCACCGGTCGGGGTCAGGATTGTGGTCAGCACGCCATCCCGGAGGTGGGCTAATCTTCCTCCCCAGAGACCAACCCACAGGGTTCCTTCACGATCCGGACAGAAGGCCGAGACATGCTCGAGCAGCTTCCCTTCACCAGTCGTGCAGGGGAGAAACGCCCCGTCACGCCAGCGGCCGAGCCCAACGGGGGTGTTGATCCACAGTGCGCCATCTCCATCCTCGACAATGGACAGGATGGTATCAGACGGCAGGCCATCATCGACCGTGTATCTCGTCCATGCCCCCCGATCATATTGCGTCAGTCCACCGGCTTCGGTGCCGATCCACAGCGTCCCTCGCCGATCCTCACACAGCGAAAGGATCCGATTACTCTTCAGAGTTTCCGTGTTTTCCGCATCAAACAGAGTGAACGCGACCCCATCGAAGCGGGCTAAGCCGCCAAGCGTGCCCAACCAGATGTAGCCATCGTGGGTCTGGACGATGGCAGTGATGGTGTTTTGCGGCAAGCCATCCTCAGTGGTCCAAACGCGACAGATGTATCGTCCCGAGCGGTCCTCGGGCGGTTGTGCCAAACGGGCCTCGGCGGCGGAGACGAGAGGGGAAAGTCCCAGCAACAAAACGACGAGACCCCTCACACTTTCAAAACCCATACCACGCTCCAAGCTATTTTCGGACGACGCCCCAAAGGACCCGAAAATCGACCCCAGTATACGCCGTTGAGCGATCGATGGCAACAATTATTTTCAAAAATGGAAAGCTCACCAGGAGGAGCGAGCCCCGGATGTGGGCATTGAAGGTTCGAGAAGCCGTGAACCGGCGACTCAGGAGCACGTGTCCCTGAATGCCGACACGTGAAGGACACGCCCAGCAGGGCGGGCGCGAGCCCGCACGTGAAGCCACGTCGGTATGATGCGGGCCTCTCTGGAGCGAGGACGCTCACGCTCGTGTCCGGGGGCGCGCTGGGCGCTGATCAGAGAGTCGCGCGCCGGGGACTCCGGAGTTCAGCCTCAATGGCCTTGGGATTCTCACGGCAAAAAGCAGGAATGGCCCACGGATCACCCACGGCGAACGGCGGGATTCGCACAGATTTTTTCCTGTGATTGATCCGTGGTGATCCCGCCGTTTTGGTGTTCATCTGTGGGCTATTTTTCCCAGGAACACTCTGTTTGGACATCCTGCCACTCAGTCGGCGGAGAGGCGTCACCGTGTGAGCGAGTTCGAGCTGATGAGCGTCACCGCACCCCAGAGGCCGGCTCCTGGGCCAGTTCTGGGCCATTTGGTTTTCCCTGCGAGGCGAGCCCCCATGACTCCTTCACTGCACCGCTGAGCCTCCGGGACTCCAGCGGCTGTCGCCGCGACCTTCTCCCTCTCATTCTTCACCGCACTGACGCGCCCTCACACTTCGGTCCGTCGCGGCCCGGGGACAAAAAATGGGTCGGGATGCCTCTCTCCGAGTCCTCGAAATCAGCGCTTGTCAATGCGATTGAGGCGAATGACGCCCGCCGCCAGCCGCTGCCCCGCGGGATCATCGCCCTCTATGATGGCCAGCGAGTAGAACATTCGGTGAGACCGCACTCGGAGATGGTTCCGACGCACACCGACGACATACGCGCCCGGCGACAGCTCTATCGGCTCAATGTGACCATCGAGCGCACCGGTGAGAACGTGGAGTTGCCCATCCCCGGGCTGCATCAGGTACACCGGTACCTGATGGTGGCCATCGCCGGCGAGCGCTTCGAATCTCAGCCAGCGCGGTGACGTCAATGAGAAGGCATAGAGATCCTGCAATCGGATGATCGATCCATCTTCGGTCTCCACCTCCGCGCCACGAGGCAACGGCTGCAACGAGATTGGATCGACCATTGCGCGTTCGCCGGGAGCCTCCACCTGCAGAGGTTGACCGGCGAGGTCGAGCGCGCCAATTCGGAGCAGGTATCGCGAATCGGTCGTCTCATCGACATCGCCGCCGGCGGCCAGGATGGCCTGTTCGCTGAAATCGGTGATGCCGATGAGGTACTCTCCTGCCGGAAGCGCGCCACCCGAAGTGATGTCCGACTGCGAAGGAATGATCTCCGATTGTTCGGCGGGGAGTAACGAGGCGTCGATCAGTCGGAGCGGATGCAATCCGATGAGATAAAGGTCCAGGTCGGCGGGCATATTCACCACTCCGATGCCGGGCACGAATCCACCCGTGCCACCGGCGCCGTATCCTAACGATGCCGTCACCTTGGCCGACTCCGGCAGATGGAATCGAAAGAGATCATCCAGATCATCGAACGGACTGATCAGTATTTGCCCTTCATCGGCTCCATTCAGCGCGCCGCGCACCACGGAGGGGAGAGGTATCGGTTGCGCTTGGGCCACCGAGTTATTGTCTTCCCGCTCCTCGATAGTGGGACCAAAAATCTGCGCCGACGAGGTGGATAACATCACCAATGTTAAACCGGCCAGCGCCAGAAGGCGAATGGAACGACCCGGCCCGCACCGGCGATGAGAGATGGGTGGAACCTTTCTTCGCTTCATCTTCTCCCCCTTTCAGGAAACAGCCAAGGACAGCGCGTTTCCTCCCGTTAGCTCAGCTTGAGTGTACCCCACCATCGCCACCAAGGCAACGGGCCCCGGTCACACGCGATGAATGATGGCACAGGATCAAGTCGTTCGACGGCTACGCGGCTGGCGCGAGACAAGTACGATCACATGCGATGAACGATTTGGGATCATGGTTCCTCCTGGCGGGTGTAGATTTGGGCGCGAGACAAGTACGATCACATGCGATGAACGATGGCACAGGATCAAGTCGTCATAGGAGACGGGCGGCTCCCGTCCATTCGCTCTCTCCGCCCGAGCGACCACCGAGAATGTACTCCCATCGGCGAGCCTCCTCCGGCGACCGGGATGGGCGGAACTGATGAGGATAGCGATGTAGATGGGGCGATGAGCCCCCGATTCTCCGGTGACGGAAGGATGGGCGGGGGCTCGCCGCTCCTCACACGGCATCCAGCGCCTGCTTCAAGTCTGCGATGAGATCGTCAACGTCTTCCATGCCCACCGAGAGACGTACCAGCCCATCGGTGATCCCCACGCGCTTCCGCTCGGCCTCATCGACATCGGCATGGGTCATGGTCACCGGGTGGGTGACCAGCGATTCCACCGAACCGAGATTCTCTGCCAGACTCCACAACTTCACCGAATCCATCAACTTCTTCCCCGCGGCCACGCCACCTTTGACTTCAAACCACACCATCGCGCCGAACCCCGTCGCCTGACGCCTAGCCAGCTCATGTTGAGGGAATGACGGTAATCCAGGGTAGCACACGCGCTCCACCTTGGGATGCGATTGGAGGAACTCGGCGATGGCCATGGCGTTGGCCGACTGGCGCTCCATGCGCACCGACAGCGTCTTGCAGCCCTGGAGCGTGAGCCAGGCGACCTGTGGCGACATGATCGTTCCGGTGGCATTCTGAACGAACCGCAGCGCCTCATCCTGCTCCGGCGTGCGACTGACGACCGCCCCCCCGATAGTGGCATTATGGCCATCCAGATACTTGGTCGTGCTGTGAATGACGAGATCGGCGCCCAACTCCAGTGGTCGCTGATAGTAAGGTGTCAGGAAGGTGTTATCCACGGCATGGGGAATGCCCCGCTCGCGAGCGATGTCTGAAATCGCGGCGATGTCGGTGAGCTTCAACGTCGGGTTGGCCGGCGTCTCGGTGAGGATTAATCGCGTCTCGTCCCGCAGATGGCGACGCACATCATCGGGATTCGAGGTGTCGGCGAAGGTGAACGTGACGCCGAAGCGGGCGACGATTTTCGTGCACAAGCGATAGGTTCCTCCATAGGCGACATCGGAGACGATGGCATGATCGCCTGCTTTCAAGAACGCCAGCAAGACGGCATGAATCGCCGCCATACCCGAAGAGAAGCAGGTAGCATCGACTCCGCCCTCCAGAGTGGCCAGCTTTTTCTCCAGAGCGCGCACCGTCGGATTGGCCGTCCGCGAGTAGGAATAGCCTTTGGCCAGGTATCGATCTACGGAGTCTTGAACATAGGTCGTCGATTGGTAAATGGGCGTGAGAATGGCGCCCGTCGCTGGATCGGGCTGGACGCCAGCGTGAATCTGCTTGGTACTGAATCGCATGCAATGATTCCTCCTCAGTCATGAACGTTCACTACGACGAAACGATGACTCATTCTGTCGCAGTCGGCGAAAATGGTCAAGAGAACCATCCTCCGCCCGGGCGCGGGAGGAGTCGAGGTCCTCTCCAACGACGGGCCGAGAGGCGATAGGAACCTTGAAAGACGGACCCCCGCCGATCGTGCCCGGTCGGAGCGCAATAGAGGCGAGCGCAGCGGACTCCGTCTCCCGGAGAAAGAGAGACAAGCCGCGCGGCTCCGCGCTTCCACGTTCATCCATGGCGGTGAGAGTGAGCCGGTGAGCGATGACTGGGGAGATCACTTGCTGGCCGAAGCTTCGGCGCGCAAGCGATCCACATCGTGAATCGTCACCGTGCGCTCTTTCAAGCTGAGAATGCCTTGATCGCGAAACCGGCCGAGACTGCGAGAGACGAGTTCGCGAACCGTTCCGATGTGGGCGGCGATCTCTTGATTGGTGGATCGAAGCTCGAAACGAATACCTCGGGGCGTCGGCTCTCCCCACTTTTCGGCCATCTCCAGCAGATAATGAGCCAGTCGCTGATGAACCTCCTTGAACGCCAGTTCCTCGACCAATTCGACCATCCTGCGCAGGCGCATGGAGAGCGAACGCACAATGCCCAGAGCGATCTCTGGATGAGCGAAGAACAGTGTGCGGAAATGATCCTTGGGAAGGAACAACAAGGTCGTCTCTTCGATGGCCATCGCCGAGGCCGGGTAGGGCCCTTCATCGAAGGCTGGCAGTTCGGCCACTGGTCGCCCCGCTCGTTCGACGGCCAGGACTTGTTCGCGACCCGTCTCGGAGAGCTTGAAGATCTTCACCGCTCCCTCATGCACGACGAACAGCCCGGGCGACGATTCGCCCTCCAGGAAGATGAATTGTCCGCGATCATAGTGCTTGGACACGCAATGCTCGGCGATCTCCCGAAGGACGCCGTCGTCGAGCTCGGAAAAGAACGGGACGCGCCGGAGCGTTTGAAGGAAGGGATGTTTCGGTTCTCTCTGGGACGGTGGCACCATGGCTGTGCTCCTTATCCTCATCGCCAGGGGCCGATCCCCCCGATAGCAGCAGGATCGCGTTTCCCCACCAGAGCGACGCCGATCTCCCGCCCGCGGGAAGACGTGCGGCCCCCAACACTGCCCGGATGACGCTTTTGTATCGCGCCGGTCAACGCCCTGTCAAGGCCCGCTGACCTCGGCTGTGATGGCGATGACGACGCGCCGGCGACGAGATCACCTCGCACTCTGAAATGAGGCATCGCCCCTGAGAGTTCACCGTCCGCCTCCCACTTTACAATCGCCATGAGACTCGATATAACAATGCTCTCGTGGTCGAGCGGTATCTGATTATCTTTCTGGAGTACGCATGATGCGCTTGCTTTATCTCGTTTCCGTCTGGCTTCACATTCTGGCTGCCGGTATCTGGGTGGGCAGTTTGATCCTGGTGGCCGTCGCTCTGGTCCCATTGATTCGACACCCGGAGTACCGGACCATCGCCCCTTCGATTCTACAGTGGACGGGCGAACGGGTGCGGTGGGTGGCATGGGCGTGCTTCGGTGTGCTCATCCTCACTGGCATATTCAATCTCGCGTATCGAGGATTCGGCTGGGCCGACATCTGGAATGGCCGGTTGTGGCAGGGCCCATTCGGGCGCGCGCTGAGTCACAAATTGATCCTGGTGGCCGTAATCCTCTCGCTCAGCGCCTGGCACGATTTCATCATCGGGCCGCGGGCGACGCACCTCTGGCAGGACAACCCCGATGCCCAGGAAGCCAAGCGGTTGCGTCGGCGGGCCGGCTGGATCGGCCGCATCAACCTGGTGCTCACTTTGGCCGTCATCGCCTTCGGCATCATGCTCGTCCGCGGTTGGCCGTGATATGGATAATGATGAGCTCTCTCCGATCCTCGCAACTGCAGGAGGAGAGAATATCGGGACGCCATACATTATCCCTCCTGGCGCAGACGGAGAGGGGGGGGTCGGCCGTCAGGAGGAGCGATGACTCGCTCATCGCTCCTCCGGCCATTCCGGCAGATGGCACTCGGGGCACTGAATCTCGATGAATTGAAGCCAGGCGCGAACTTCCTTTTCCGGGAGTAGCTTGTCGGCCTCTTGAGCAACCATATGGGCGACGAGCTCTCCCCAGCGGTCGGCGATGAACAACGCCGTGGGCGGCACCTCGTTCTCCGGCCACCGCAGGTAGCGATGGAATACCTCGCCCTGAGCATCGGCCAGGAGGGGAAACGGCGAAGCCAGCTCCGCGGCCAGTCCTCTGAGCGTTTCAATCCGCTCAGGAGAGATGGCCAGCACCTCGGCTTCGAGTTCTCTGAATTCAGCATAGCGGGCAATCAGTCCGGTCAATCGCTGGTGGCATGAGGGGCACCGCCCGCCGTGGAAGAAGAAGAGAACGAGATTCTTCCGTTGCTTGTAATCCCACGGCCCGAGTAGGGTGGGGCGATTGGCGGCCGGGAGCCGAAAAGCGGGAATGAGCTGGCCAATCGGCAACTCGGATGAGATCCCCTTGGCGCTCACCATGTTCACACCTCTATGACGCTCTCTTTTCGGCAAGCATATCCAGCCTCTCAGATAGCGTCAAGCCGAACGCCGCACCACGGATGCGACAAGCTCATCCCGGGAATCGGTCACGGGCAATGAGTCTCCTCCGACAGATCGCCTTCGCCTCTCCCGGGCGACGGTATGGGAGGGAACGCATGTCCTGGGACGGGCGGTCCAACCGTCACGGTTCTCCCCTTGAGTGAGATCGCGTCATGAGACGAATGTCCCGGGATGGGCGTTCCGGGTTCTTTTCCGGCGTCCCCCGGGAGGGGCCTAATATTCAGCTGGTGCATCGGTGAGGCATCCGGGGCTTTCTTTGGACGCATCTGACCAGTAAAATAAGAGTTTATCGATCACTCACTATGGAGGCGAATGATGAACAAGACCAGGCCACGACAGAGAGAATTCCGGGTCGGCGATGAAATTTGCTATGCCCTGGCGTCTGGCGTTCGTTATGGAACGGTGATTCGCGTCCTCGGAGACGCTGTGGAAGTCGAATTCGAAGACGGGCAGAAGGAGATGAAGAAGGTGCGCGATGGGCGGTTGCGGCTCATTCGTCGAGCTCATCAGGAGGAGAGTCCGGTCCGTCAATACAGCGAGGACGTCCGAGAGGTGCGCCGCCGCGACATTCATCGCCGGTGAATCCGGCTACAGGACGCGACTGAGACACCTCGACATTCCCCAATAGCTTCTCGCTTTGTATCGGGAATAGGAGAGAGCGGGGTCCATATCTCTCTCGTCAACGAGGCTCTGATGTGTACGACATTCAACTCACCGCGCGACTGAATACGCGCTCCACTTTTCTCACCGCCGCCACCAGTCGATCTACTTCCTCTTCGGTATTGTAAATATAGAAGCTGGCTCGCGCCGTGGCGCTGACATCCAACCGTTCCATCAACGGTTGACAACAATGATGACCGGCACGAATGGCCACACCCTCGGCATCCAGAAGTTGACCGATATCGTGCGGATGAATGCCTTCCAGATCGAACGAGATGACACCGCCTCGATGCTCGACATGGCGCGGTCCGAAAATCCGGATGCCGGGCACGCGACTCAACTGCTCCAGGGCGTAAGCGGTGAGCTCCCGTTCATGCGCCTGGACGGCCTCCATGCCGATCTGCTCCAGATAGTCTAAGGCAGCTCCAAAGGCGATGACGTCGGCGATATTGGGCGTGCCGGCCTCGTACTTCCAGGGGAGTTTGTTCCAGGTGGCCCGATCGAGCCACACGCGACTGATCATATCTCCTCCGCCGAGGAAGGGGGGCATGCGCTCCAACCACTCTCGCTTCCCATAGAGCACCCCGACGCCCGTGGGGCCCAGCATCTTATGCGCGGAGAAGGCGAGGAAATCACAATCCAGTTCCAGCACCCGGGTCGGCAGGTGAGGTACGCCCTGGGCTCCATCGATCAGACAGACGGCTCCTTTGGCGTGCGCGCGATCAATGAGCGGCTTGACGGGATTGATGGTTCCCAACACATTGGACATGCGCGTGATGCTGAGGAGCTTGGTGCGTTCGGTGATGATCTCGTCCAGGTCGTCCAGCGCCAGTCGTCCATCTTCGGTGATGCCTATGTGCCGGAGTCGAGCTCCTTTCTCTTGCGCCAGCAGTTGCCAGGGGACGAGATTGGAGTGATGCTCCATCTCGGTGAGGACGATCTCATCTCCCGGCTCGATGTACTGTCGCCCCCAGGCATAGGCGACCAGGTTGATGGCTTCAGTGGCATTCCGGGTGAAAATGATCGTCGCCGGATCGGGCGCTCCGATGAATCGAGCCGTTTTCTCACGCACGTGTTCGTACTTCTCGGTGGCCAGCTCGCTGAGATAATAAATGCCCCGGTGAATGTTGGCATTATAATTCTGGTAGTACTCGACCAGAGCCTCGATGACGACGCGCGGTTTCTGGGTGGTCGCCGCGTTGTCCAGGTAGACGAGCGGCTTGCCTCGCATCTCGCGACCGAGGATATCGAAGTCCTTTCGAATGGCTTGTACGTCCAACATACGCCCTCCTTTCCCGAGCACGAACGCGCCCGCCTTGAGGACCTTCCGACCCGGCCCCCGGTTACCAACCGAGCTGCAGCTTGGCCGCTTCGCTCATCCGCTCCGGGGTCCAGGGCGGATCCCAGACGACTTCCACATCGACCGAAGTGACCCCGGGAATCTCCCTGAGCTTGGCCTCCACTTCCATAGGCAGCACCTGGGCCGCCGGGCATCCCGGTGCCGTCAACGTCATCTTGACCGAGACGGCGCCCGATTCGTCGACGCGGAGGTCGTAGATCAACCCGAGTTCGTAAATATCGACTGGGATCTCCGGATCATAGACGGTATGCAAGGCCTCGATGACTTTCTCTTTGAGTTCCTCTGTCGAGACATGGGCATCAGTCGTCATCGTGAGTTCCTCCTCGGCTAGGGAGTTCCATCCCTCGATCTACTCAGTGGAGACGGGCTCCCGTTTTTCTTCCAAGGCCGCGCGCAACGTGTGCCACGGAAGCGTGGCGCACTTGACGCGGATGGGATAGTCGCGCACGCCGGCAAAGACGGTGAGCTTCCCCAATTCGGGCGCTCCCGGGGGGGCCTCCGCCTCTCCCGTGACGAGTTCGTGGAACCGCTGGAACAGGGCTTCCACTTCGGCTCGCGTCTTCCCCTTCACACTCTCGGTCATCATGGAGGCCGAAGCCGTCGAGATGGCACAGCCCCGCCCTTGGAATCCGATATCAGTGATCACCTCGCCGTCCATTTTCAGGTACAGGTTGATGCGATCACCACAGAGCGGATTATTCCCTTCCGCCTGATGATCGGCATCCTCCAGCTTCCGGAAATTGCGCGGATTTTTCCCATGATCGAGGATGACTTCTTGATACAAGTCGCGTAAATCGGACATCGGAACATCTCACCTCACCGGTCAGTTGATCGGCGCGCTCTCCGCCGCGGGGGCGTCGGGTAATTTGGCCCCTAACGCCCGCTCCACTTCGGTTCGAACGGGCGCGATCTCAATGCGACTGATGAGATCGCGGGCGAAAGCATAGATCAGGATCTGTCGCGCCGCCTCCAGATCGATCCCCCGGGTGCGCAGATAGAAGAGGGCATCGGCGTCCAGTTGGCCGATCGTCGCCCCGTGCGAGCATTTGACGTCATCGGCATGAATCTCCAACTGGGGATTCGTGTTCACCAGGGCCTGTTTGGACAGCAAGAGGTTCTTATTCTCCTGATGAGCACTGATCTTCTGCGCGCCGGGATGAACGACGATCCGCCCATTGAATACCCCGCGCCCGCGCTCATCGAGGATGCCTTTATAAAATTCGCGACTGTTGGAATGCGGTGTGACGTGATCGATGCGGGTGTGATGATCGACGTGTTGGCGATCCTTCACCAGGTAAAAACCGTTGAGGATACACTCGCTCCCCTCTCCATCGAGCACGACGCGAATATCATTACGGACGAGAGCTCCGCCCAGGGCCAACGAATACGATAGGTAACGCGCGTCGCGGCCCTGATGAGTGTGTTGGGTGGCGATGTGAAACGCCTGGAGACTCTCGCGAACGAGTCGGTAATGATCGATGCTGGCATTCTCTTTGACGACGACTTCGGTCACTGGATTGGTGAAACAAGGGCTCTCATTCACGCTCGCATAGTCCTCGACGATGCTCACCCGACTGTTCGGCTCCACGATGATCACGTTTCGCGGATGCGAGACCAGAGGAGGCCCCGGCGCCGTGGAGAGAAACAACAGATGAAGGGGAGCCTCGACGACGACGCCCGGAGGGATATAGACGAAAGCTCCATCGGCGATGAACGCCGTATTGAGCGCCGCGAACGCCTGTTGCTCGATGTCGGCATAGCGGGCCAGATGGGATTCCAATCGGTCGGGATATCGCTCCAGCGCTTGCTCCAGCCCGGTGACGATCATCCCCTGGGGGATGGACGAGAGCTGAGAGAACTCCGGACAGAAGTGACCATTCACGAAAACGAGTCGCTGCCCCTCCGGCTCGCCGAACATCAACGGTCGGATCTGGTCGATGGTCACCGTTTGATCTTCACGCTCGGCCAATTGGAAAGGGATCTTCGTGATCGGGGCGACACTGGTGAATCGCCATTCTTCCATACGAGCATGAGGAAATCCCAACTGCGCGAAACGCTCGATGGCCGACTGGCGGATCGCGCGCAACCAGGACGGATCTTTGCCCGACCGCCTCTCGGCCAGTCTCTCGAAATTCGAGAGGAAGATGTTCTGCGCCTCAGGCGCATTGACCGCCGCGCCGCTCATGACTTTCTCCTTCAACGGACCACTCCCACGTTGGTTTCTTCCTCGAGCCATCCATAGCCCCTCTTCTCCAGTTCCAGGGCCAATTCCCTCCCGCCGGACTTGACGATGCGTCCATCATAGAGAACGTGGACCCGGTCGGGAACGACGTAATCCAGTAATCGCTGATAATGCGTGATCAGGAGAATGGCGCGTTCATCGCTGCGGAGACTGTTGACGCCCCGAGCGACGATCTTCAGGGCATCGATGTCCAACCCCGAGTCCGTCTCATCGAGAATGGCCAGCGTCGGCTCGAGCACCGCCATCTGGAGGATTTCATTGCGCTTCTTCTCGCCGCCAGAAAAGCCGTCATTCACTGGACGATGGAGGAGACTCTCGTCCATCTGGACCAGTTTCATCTTCTCGCGGACCCACGCGAGAAAGTCCATGGCATCGAGTTCGGGCAACCCGCGATGTCGGCGAATGGCATTCAGCGCCGTCTTGAGAAAGTAGAGATTACTGACGCCGGGAATCTCGACCGGATACTGAAAGGCGAGGAAAATCCCCTCGCGCGCCCGTTCTTCCGGCGTCATGGCCAACAAGTTCTTCCCTCGATAGAGGACCTCGCCCGAGATGACCTCGTACGTCTCCCGTCCGGCGAGCACCTGAGCTAATGTGCTCTTGCCCGACCCATTGGGGCCCATAATGCCATGAACCTCTCCAGCATTGATCTTCAGGCTCACGCCTTTCAGGATCTCCTTGTCCTCAACCTTCACGTGCAAGTTGTTGATCTCCAACATACCTCATCCTCACCTGTCGATGGGCTCATCCGACGGCTCCCTCCAGGCTGATGCCCAACAACTTTTGTGCCTCCACGGCGAACTCCATGGGAAGTTCGCGGATGACCTCCCTGCAGAATCCATTGACGATCATCGACACGGCATCCTCGGCCGAGATCCCCCGCTGCTGGCAGTAGAAGAGCTGGTCCTCGCTGATCTTGGATGTGGTCGCCTCGTGCTCCATTTGCGCCGTGGGGTTCTGCACGTCAATGTAGGGGAATGTGTGCGCGCCACACTGATCGCCGAGCAACAGGGAGTCGCACTGCGAGTAGTTCCGCGCATAGTCGGCGCTCCTGGTGATTTTGACCAATCCGCGGTACGTATTCTGCCCGTGGCCAGCCGAGATCCCCTTGGAGATGATCGTGCTCCGCGTGTTCTTGCCAATGTGAATCATCTTCGTGCCCGTGTCGGCCTGCTGATAATTATTGGTGATGGCCACCGAGTAGAATTCGCCGACCGAGTTATCCCCGATGAGAATGCAACTCGGATACTTCCACGTGATGGCCGACCCCGTCTCGACCTGCGTCCAGGAGATCTTGGAATTCCTCCCCAGGCACTTGCCGCGCTTGGTGACGAAATTGTAAATGCCTCCCTTCCCTTCCTCATCGCCAGGATACCAATTCTGAATCGTGGAATACTTGATCGTCGCATCGTCCAAAGCGATGAGTTCAACCACCGCCGCGTGCAACTGGTTCTCATCGCGCATGGGCGCCGTGCACCCTTCCAGGTAGCTCACATAGCTCCCCTCATCGGCGATGATCAGAGTCCGCTCAAACTGTCCCGTCTGAGCGGCATTGATGCGGAAGTAGGTGGACAACTCCATGGGACAGCGCACGCCCTTGGGAACGTAGACGAAGGACCCATCGCTGAACACGGCCGAATTGAGAGCGGCAAAGAAGTTATCCGTGTAGGGCACAACCGAGCCCAGCCACTTGCGCACCAACTCGGGATGCTCCTGAACGGCCTCCGAAAACGAGCAGAAGATAATGCCCAATTGGGCTAATTTCTCTTTGAACGTGGTCGCCACCGAGACGCTATCGAACACCGCATCCACGGCGACGCCAGCGAGCATCTCCTGTTCCCGGAGGGGAATCCCCAGCTTCTCATAGGTGGCCCGCAGTTGAGGGTCCACCTCATCGAGGCTCCGGGGTCGCTTCTTCTGCTTGGGCGCCGCATAGTAGCGAATGGCCTGATAATCAATGGGTGGATAGGTGACGTTGGCCCATCGAGGTTCCGCCCCGGCTCGCTCCAACTCTGCCCAGTATCGATAGGCCTTCAATCGCCATTCGGTCAACCACTCGGGTTCGTTCTTCTTGGCCGAGATCATGCGAACGATCTCTTCATTGAGCCCGCAGGGGAACACCTCCTGCTCAATGGGCGTCACGAACCCGTATTCATATTCCTTATCGACAAGCCGCTGGATCTTATCTGATGCCGTGGCCATCTTGGGTACCTCCCTGCTGCATCAGTCTGGTTGAGTGCGAAAACATAACTAAAAAGTCATAATTATCGAGAAAAAAACCTCATACCAGCTCCAGTTGAGCCCGGCTCTTCTTCATCAAGCTGTGCTCGACGTCCTTTTCGTCTTCCAACAGTTCGGAGAGCGGGACTTGATCGAGCAGGCTTTGAATATAGAACGCCACTCGCCAGAGGGGCCGGAGACCACAGTTCTGCATGTGCACACAGGAATCCACATTGCCGGTGAATTGATTACAAATCTCAGCATCGGAGGCAAATCCCCCCAGCGCCCGCACCACTTCTCCCAGATAAATCTCTTCGGGCGGACGCGCCAGACAATACCCCCCATTGATCCCGCGCACACTCCGCGTCAGTCCCGCCCGGCTGAGCAAGTAGAGGAGCTTCTCCACGTACGCGACTGACAGGGCCTCGCGACGAGCGATCTCTCGGACCGAGAGCGGGCTTCCTTCTGGTTGCAGCGCGAGCTGCAAGACGCATCGAAGCCCGTATTCTTCTTGTGCGGTGATTCTCATAGCTCTTCCAAAGATATTAGTGTGACATAACCTGACTTCTTTGTCAAGTTTTGCGCAGGGGCCCGGAATCGCCCACGCAGGGTTGCGTTTCCGGTCGACGCTGCCTCGTCCCGATCGCCGTGATGGTCGGACGCTCGATGCTGATGAGTGCGCTTCACCAACCGCAACTCATGCTTGCCCTTATCGTCTCTTTGTCATACAATTCTTGCTTGAGTTTTATGGCCTTAACGTGTGGTTGCAAAATATACACGGGTGAGGAGGACAGTCTATAATGAAGCGAACGGTTATTTTGATGAGCATGGTCCTGGTCGCCGTCTGGAGCGTGTCTGCGGCAGCCCTGAGCTCGGCACAACAGTCAACGTCACAGCAACAGTACCCCTGGTCCAGAGAGGAAGTGACCGCCTTCAACGAGTTCTTCAGACAACCGGATGTGGCCAAGAAGATCCAATCGCTCGAGAATTTCGTGGCCAAGTTTCCCGAGAGCGCTCTGGTGCCCATGGCTCAGCGTTTCCTGGTTTTTCTCTACCTTCAAAAGCCGGATCTCAATAAGGCGTTCGACATCGCCGAGACCTACCTTCATTCCACCCACGAGAAATACGCCGAGGCTTTCAAACTTCTCTTCGGGCAACAGATTGAGAAAGCGGGAGGGAAGCTCCCCACGTCCCCCATGGAGGATTTCCAGATGCTCGCCACTCTGGCCGAATCGGCCAACCGCGTGGCCCGCAGCGGTAAAACGGATCTGGACGAACAGGCCCTGAGATACACCGAACGCGCTCTGGCTATGGCCCAAGCCGGCGACGTTCCTCCGACGATGGGTTCGGCCATTTGGGAGCAAAATAAGAATACGATCATCGCGACGCTCTACCAAACGATCGGTCTCATCAAGTTCAATCACCAGGCCTACGATGAGGCGTTAGCGGCGTTGACCAAGGCCGGGGAACTGCAGGGCTCCGACCCCACAACCTTTTACCTGCAAGGGGAGGCCCTGCGACTGAGTCAGTATGCCGAACAGCGGAAGAAAATCGAAGAGATGCAGAAGCAATTCAACGACCTCACCGAGCAACTCGGGCAGTTCAACCAGCAACTGGCCGAGATCAACAAGGAGCTGGAGGATCTGAGCAAGCAGCCTCAAACCCGCAAGGTGAAGGAGCGGATTCAGGAGCTTCAGCAGCAGGGCGAGGAGATCAACCGAAAGGCGGCCGAACTGCTGGCTCCCTATAAGCTCACGGGGAAGGCGTTGGAGACGCTGGCCTCTGAAGGCGTCCCCCCAGAGGTCGTGGACAAGCTGCGCACCCTGCAGGATCAGGAATTCTCAATCCGGGATGACTTCCTCGCCGCCGTGAAGGCCACTGTTGAAGAGGAGCAGCTCAAGCCTTACGAACAGACCGTCTTGAAATACGCCAATCGATTGGAACAATTACAGGAGCAGATGGATGAGCAACGGGCGCGCATCGATCAGATCGTCGATCAGATGATCCAGGCCTATGCCCGAGCCGTCGCTCTCTCGGACAAGGTCCCTCAGTTGAAGCAAACGGCGCGCCAGCGTCTGGAGACGTACTGGAAGTATCGCCATAACAATTCCCTGGAGGGATTGGACGAACTGATCCAGAAGCTGAAAGCATAGGCCGCGACCCGCCGATAGACCGGGGCGAGCGGTGGCGATCACGCGCTCCGGGTGAGATGGGATGGACCATCGGCGTCGATCGAGACGGAGAATGGGATGAATGGGCCGCTCCCGTCCGATGATGTGCAGATGAGGCAAGAACATTCGGAGAAGCTCCAACACCTGGAAACCCTGATCGGGTATCGATTCACCGATCGACGCCTGCTGGAGCGGGCGTTGACCCACCGCTCGTTCGCCTCCGAGAGGGCCCACCGCACTGTGCGCCACAATGAGGCGTTGGAGTTCCTCGGCGATGCCGTTCTGGGATTCCTGGTGAGCGACTGGCTTCTGGAACGGTATCCCGAACTCTCCGAGGGGAAGCTCTCCAAACTGAAGGCCTATCTGGTCAGTGCGAGGAATCTGGAGGTGCACGCCCAACGGCTTCGCCTGGGCGAGTTCTTGCGCCTCAATCGTGGCGAGGAGAAAACCGGAGGGCGGACGAAACGCACGCTCCTGGTCGATGCCTTCGAGGCGCTGGTGGCGGCCATCTATCTGGATGGGGGCATTGAGGCGGCGAAGCAATTCTTACGAGAGCAATTCGCTCAAGTGATGGACGACCTCGACCCCGATCGAACCGAATTCATGGACTACAAGACGACCCTTCAGGAGCGACTCCAGGCCCAGGGCTCGCCCCCCCCGGTCTATGAAGTCATCGATGAACGAGGCCCGGCTCACGATCGCATCTTTCACGTGCGGGTCAAGGCCGATGGGCAAGTGATCGCCTTCGGGCAGGGTCGCACGATCAAAGCGGCTCATCAGTCGGCCGCCCGGATCGCCTTGGAGAAGCTGGATCGCCGGGCGAAAGCCACCGCGTCCAAGCCGGAGTTGGAGCACCAGACACGATGACGGATCGTGATCCCTCAACATCCATCGACGTCCAGGTCACCGGTTACGAAGAGGCGGGTTCCTCTCCGGGAACGACCCATCGGGTATCCACTGTTCGCGAGTACTTCGAATCGGCTGTGGTCACGGTGATTATGGCGCTATTCGGGATGACGTTCATCGTCCAGGCGGTGAAGGTGCCCACCGGGTCCATGGAAAACAGCATTCTCATTGGCGACCATTTCCTGGTCAATAAGTTCATCTTCAACGAGACCCACACCTGGTTGGATCGACTCCTCCCAGTGAGAAGCGTGCGCCGAGGAGATGTCGTGGTGTTCAAATATCCCGAGGACCCACAGACCAATTACGTCAAACGAGTCATTGGATTGCCCGGCGAGACGATCGAAGTTCGTGGCACGCGCGTGTTCATCAATGGGAAAGAACTTCCCGAACATCGCGTGTTCGTCAAGTCTCCGGCCTATGATGCCCAAGACTCCTCGCTGCAAATCGTCGCCGAGGAACCGGGACCGGAAAATGCCGCCTACACCGTCTTCTGGGAATACTCGGATCAGGACGACTGGTTTCGCTCTTCATTCCACTCCGGACGCTACGCCGTCAACGAGCCCTATACGATCCCCGAGAAGGCCTACTTCGTGATGGGAGACAACCGCGACGATAGCCAGGACAGCCGCTACTGGGGGACGGTTCCTCGGGACTATATTGTCGGACGCGCGCTCATCGTCTACTGGTCGTTCGACGAGCGCGCCGCCCAGCACAACGGCAAGAACTGGTTCGCCGATATGATCCGTTACACCCGTTGGCGCCGGACGGGCACGCTCATTCGCTGATCCCCACGTTGGCGCTACAGAGCCCTGCACGCGGCCCCACCGCTGTTCACCCTCAACATCTAGAGACCGGACAAAACCGGCGCTCCTCGCCATCATGCGGCCCTGTGCGCGCTGATGCCATTATCAATGGGGCGTCCTATGAGACTCGGTCGAGCCCACTCGTCCCGGACCGGTGGGGATGGGGAGTCGATATCATCGGGATGTGGACCTCGGGTTGAGTGACGCTCGCTTCTGGCTCGGCGCTTCACGTCTTCAACACCCATTCACAGAGCAGCGAGGGCGGCCCGAAGAACACGAGGTCAGCGCCCCGCGTTTTTAACAAATCATTGACAGAGCCCCTCCTATGACATAGAATGCTCAGGGAATGTAGATAAGGTACTCATGCGTTTCATCGATGCCGACAGCGTCATAAGGTGGGGTTTCGTCCTGTGCGCGTTTTTCATCTCGCCCCTGTTGGCTCAGGCTCAACAACGCCCTCTCCTGACCGAGGAAGTGGACATCATTCGCCCGGGGACCATTCGCCTGGAGGTGGGATTCGAATTTTTGCAAGATCAGCGATTCGCACTCTCGGGATTGCGCGGGGATCCGACGGCCATTGGGGTTGTCGGCATCACCGTAGGATTGGCGCCCAACGTCGAGTTTCAAATTCAAGGGACGGTTCAGAACTTCCTCAGCATTGATCAACGCGGACCGAGTGCGATTCCCCTGAAATTACCGCGGGCTAATAGCACCAATGATGTTGGTGATTTCACGCTGTCGGCAAAGTTCCTGTTGCGGCGCGAGAGCGAGCGCGCCCCGGCCATCGGCTTTCGGCTCGGCGTCCAGCTTCCCAATACGGATCAATCGCGGGGATTAGGGACCAACCAGACGAATTTCCTGGGCACGATCCTGATGGGCAAGCATCTTGGCCGGCTGCATCTATGGGGGAACATTGGTTTGGGCATCTTTTCAGCCCCGGTGGAACCGTTCGCCCAGAATGACATGTTGCTCTATGGGCTTGCTGGTCTCTATCGCATCAACGATCAACTCAACCTGGTCGGCGAAATCAACGGCCGCGCCAATACGCGATCGGGTCCGGCCCCGTTGGGCACAGAATCCCAAGGCCAGGTGCGCCTGGGAGTTCAGTTCCGAGCGGGAGGGCTGTGGTGGGATGTGGCGGGCATGAAAGGGCTCACCGATCACAGCCCGGATAGTGGCGTGACGTTTGGTGTGAGATACGAGTTCCAGGCATTTCATCCAGTAGACCGATGAAGGGGGTAGCCACATGTGCGGTGTTCGCCTGGCGGGGAGAAGTGTCAGTGTCCTATTGGCATCTGACAACGCGCCGTCTCCCCTGTATACGATGGCCAACGGGTCGGATTCTTCGGCGGCCAGAGGATGATTGGGGAGGGGCCATCGCGGGCCCAGGGAGCGGCCGTCAGGGCTCCCATCGTGCCACTGATGACCCACGATCTCGCGGGAGAGGGATGTGCGTCCAATGATCGGTTCATCTTCGGTCGGGCCATCCTCGCCGAGGCGAGCGAGAAAGAGAGCGTCACCTCGAGCGGGGCGCTGGTTGTTGCTCTTTCTGGTGCCCGGCTTGTTGTGCATCACCGTTTTGGTCCAGACCATCCGCGAGCGAAAAGCGGCTCAGGCTGCCTACCGGGCGGCAGAAAGGACGGTGAAGCAACTGGAGTTGGAGAATCAACGGCTTCGCGAGGAGATCGAAGCGCTCCAGCACGATCCTCAGCTCATCGAGCGCATTGCGCGCGAAGAGTTGAACATGGTGCGGCCGGATGAACTGGTCCTCTCCTTCCCTCAAAATGCCGAACGAGAGGGGAAGACTCCACCTCCTAAAGAAAAGCCGAAGTAATCCCCAGACGGAGATTCAGCATCCTTATTGACGCTGAGGCATGGCTCATGGGGTATCCATCCGCCACCGATGAACATGGACCCACAGAGGCTGCCACGGGTGTTCCCCTTCGGCGCCCTTTGTGGATATTCTGGACAGAATTCCCCAGGTGCTCATGCACGTTCCCATCGATAAAAGCAACCGAGCGCGACCTGGTCGCGTATGTCACTTTCCCTGAGGAGGAACTATGAGCCAAGAGAACCTCAATCCCTTCCATATCGCCCAGACGCAATTCGATCGGGCGGCCGATATTCTTCGGTTGGAAGACGGGATGCGCGAGTTATTGAAGCATCCCAAGCGCCAGATGATCGTCTCTATCCCGGTGAAGATGGATGATGGCTCCTTAGCCGTATTCGAGGGATATCGCGTCCAGCATAACATCGCCCGAGGCCCGGCCAAAGGGGGGATTCGTTACCATCCCGACGTCACCTTGGACGAGGTCAAAGCGTTAGCCGCCTGGATGACCTGGAAGTGCGCCACGGTGAACCTCCCCTATGGGGGAGGCAAAGGCGGCGTGCGCGTCAACCCCAAGACCTTATCGCCCACCGAGCTGGAACGGCTGACTCGACGATATGCCACTGAAATCGCCCCTATTATCGGTCCGGATCGGGATATTCCGGCGCCGGATGTGTACACCGACGCCCAGACCATGGCCTGGATCATGGACACCATGAGTATGTTCAAAGGCCACACAGAGTTGGGCGTGGTCACCGGGAAGCCGGTAGAGCTGGGGGGCTCGCGCGGGCGTCGAGAGGCGACGGCCCGAGGGTGCCAGTTCACCATCCGCGAAGCCTGTCGCATCAAAGGACTCACCTTGGATGAGGCGCGGGTCGTCGTTCAAGGATATGGCAACGCGGGCAGCGCGGTCGCTCGTCTCCTGCATGAAGACGGCGCGCGCCTCATCGCCGTCTCCGATTCTCAAGGAGGCGTTTATAACCCTCGGGGCCTCGATCCCCTGGCCGTCCTCGCCGTGAAGAGAGAAACGGGGAGCGTGGTGAACTTCTCCGAGGCTGAGCCCATCTCCAATGAGGAATTGCTGGAGCTGGAGTGCGACATCCTCATCCCGGCGGCATTGGAGAATCAGATCACGCTTCAGAATGCCGATCGCATCAAAGCCCGCATCATTGCGGAAGCCGCCAACGGACCCACGACGCCGGGAGCCGATCGCATTCTCTTCGATAAGGGGATCTTCGTCATTCCCGACATCTTGGCCAATGCTGGGGGCGTCACCGTCTCGTATTTTGAGTGGGTGCAGGATCTTTATGGCTTCTTCTGGGATGAGGCGGAGGTCAACGCCCGATTGGAACAGATCATGACGCGGGCCTTCGCCGACGTCTACCGGGAGGCCGAGAAACACCGGGTGGACATGAGAACGGGAGCTTATGTCCTCGCCGTGGCACGCGTCGCTGAGGCCACGCGGGTGCGGGGCATTTTCCCATGAGGCCGCGGCTTGATTCGGGCATACACCGCGAACCCCACTGATGAATGACGTGGCCACTTCCTTGCCAGCATCGAGAGGCCACATCGGCGAGGAGCGCCACGGCGAGAGGGGGTTTTCTGCCGCGATCTTCCCATCTCTGGTGCGCGGCGAGGGTGTTTGACACCGAACGGGGTTGAGGTTATGCTAGTTGTTTGTTGAAACAAAAGGACTTCGGCAACGTATTGATAGATTGAGATGCGTATTCTGGTGAGCTTATGGCAGTGACACGAAAGAAGAAAATCCTTTTGATCGTGGGCATCTTACTCCTGCTGGGGGTTGTCGTGGGACTCAGCGTGACCCGGAGTGGACGTGATGTTCCCACCGTGGAAGTCGAAACGGTGAAGCGTCGGCCACTGCTGGAAGCCCGGGTCACGGCCAACGGCGAGATTCGCCCGCTCAATTTCTATGAACTCACCTCGGAAGTCGCCGGACGGGTCATCGAGATCTATGTTCGGGAAGGCGATGTGGTCAAAAAAGGACAACCGCTGTTGAAGGTAGATCCCACTCAGATCGAGGCCAATCTGTCCCGGGACATGGCCACGCTGCGGGCGGCCCAGGCGGAAAAAGAGAATGCCGAGGTTCAACTGCGCGCAGCGCTGAACAATATCTCCAACGTCGAGGCGATGCTCGCCTCGGCGCGCTACGATCTGGAGCGATCGAAAGCCGATTTCACGCTGGCCAGGCAGGACTATGAGCGGTCCCAAAAGCTGGTCGAAGAAGAGGTCATCTCCAAAGCCGAATTCGATGCTGCCGAGAGTCGATTTCGCGCCGCCCAGGCGCTGGTTCGGGCTCAGGAATCCCGCGTTCAACAACTGGAAGCCCAGTTGAGAGAAGCCAAAATCCGGGTCGAAGCGGCTCGCGCCGCGGTCAGGAGCGCCGATGCGCGCATCGCTCAGGCTCAGGCCAGCTTGCGCGCCACCCAGGATCAATTCTCCAAGACGATCCAGAAAGCCCCCATCGACGGCGTCATCGCCAGCCTTCCCATTCGCGTGGGCCAGTACGCTCTGACCACTTTTCAGACGACGCCCCTGCTGACCATCGCCGACATGTCAGAGATTCGCGTCGAGGTACAGGTCGATGAGACGGATGTGACCAGCGTGCATCCCGGCCAGAAAGCCACGATCAAGGTTGACGCCCTGGGCGACAAAGAACTCGCCGGAGTGGTCAAAGAAGTGGGGCAAGCGCCCATCACTCAAGGGCCGGGAGGGCTGAGCTCTCTCTCCACAACCTCCCAAGAGGCGAAGGACTTCAAAGTGGTCATCAGTCTGGTCGATTTAACCGACGAGGTCCGCAACGCGCTGCGACCGGGGATGTCGGCCACGGCGACCATTACCACCGACGTCCGGCACAATGTGATCGCCATCCCGGTTCAGGCCATTGTCGAGCGGGAAGTGCCCAGCCCCTCGAAACCGACGGCGGAGACGGCGGCGACCACCGAATCCGAGAGCAAGAAAGAGGTCCAGGGCGTGTTCGTCGTAGAGGGAAATCGCGCTCGATTCCGCCCCGTCCAGACGGGCATCTTCGGGGAAACCGATATCGAAATCGTAGATGGCCTGAAGGAAGGAGAACTCATCGTCGTTGGACCATATCGAGAGTTGCGCAACCTCAAAGACAATACGATCGTCAAAACGGAAAAGAGCATCACGACGCGATAAACTTCATGAGACGAGGGAGACGATGTCGGAGATTCTCACTCACGCCGTACCGGAGCAGGAAGCACAACATCGGCTGACGCGAACCCCTCCACCGGATGGCCTCATTCACATGGAGGGTGTGTGGCGCACCTATCAGATGGGCGAGCAAGTTCTCGTCCACGCCTTGAGAGGAATCGACCTCACCATCAAACCGGGTGAGTATGTGGCCATCATCGGGCCGTCGGGATCGGGCAAGTCGACGCTCATGAACTTGATCGGCTGTCTGGACACGCCGACAAAAGGGCGATACTGGCTCAAGGGGAAACTGGTCAGCGAGATGGACGATGATGAGCTCGCGTACATTCGGAATCAAGAGATCGGTTTCGTCTTCCAGCTTTTCAATCTTCTGCCGCGCGCCACGGCCCTGCATAATGTGGAGCTGCCTCTGATTTACGCTGGCGTCCCCGCCGAGGAACGGCTCGAGCGGGCTCGTCGCGCGCTGGAGATCGTCGATCTGGCCGATCGCATGTACCACCGACCCAACGAACTCTCCGGCGGACAGCGCCAGCGCGTGGCCATCGCCCGGGCCCTGGTGAACAACCCGTCCATCCTGCTCGCCGATGAGCCCACCGGAGCGCTCGACACCAAGACGGGAGCCGAGATCATGAGTCTCTTCGATCAGCTCAACGAACAAGGGAATACGATCATCATCGTGACCCACGAACCGGCGATCGCCGCGCATGCCCGTCGCATCATTCACCTTCGAGACGGGCAGATCGAGCGCGAAGAGTATCAGTGAAGAGATCGTCTCTCCCTTCTCGTCCCCAGCGAAATCCTCTCGGCGTCCCTCCGCACGAAATGCACTCTACCAGAGACGAGAACGGCGAGCTTTGAATAAATCCGGCCGATTGTGGTAAACTAAGATTCTGACCATTGAGGAGGAAGGCAGCGTTGGATTCGAAAGTGAGACAACTCGTCGTTTGGATCTTCATCATCGGAGCCGCCGTGCTCCTCTATAACTTCGCCCAAAACTCCGGGAATGCCGGCATCCAGGACCTCTCGTTTTCGGAGCTCGTCAAGCAGGTGGACCAGGGCAACGTATTGAAGGCCACGTTCGAAGAAGACCAGATCACCGGCACGCTCAGCTCGGGTCGATTCAAGACCGATCTGCCCAACGGCGAGATGCAAGCCGAATTGGCCAAGCGCATGCTCGAGCACGGCGTCGAGGTGAACTGGCGAAGCAGTAGTAGTGGATACTGGGTCTCTTTCCTGACCTGGGGCGTCCCGTTCCTACTCCTCATTGGCGTGTGGATTTTCATGCTCCGGCAAATGCAAGTCAGCGGAAACAAGGCATTGAGTTTTGGCAAGAGTCGGGCGCGACTGCTCTCCAACCAGCAGAAACGGGTGACGTTCAAAGATGTGGCCGGCGTGGACGAGGCCAAGGAAGAATTGGCCGAAATCATCGAATTCCTGAAAGATCCACAGAAATTTCAGAAGCTCGGCGGCCGGATTCCCAAAGGCGTCCTGATGATGGGTCCCCCGGGAACGGGAAAGACGCTCCTGGCCAGAGCGGTGGCTGGCGAAGCGGGCGTTCCCTTCTTCTCCATCTCTGGCTCCGAATTCGTGGAGATGTTCGTGGGCGTAGGAGCCTCTCGCGTCCGCGATCTCTTCGAACAAGGGAAAAAGAATGCGCCCTGCATCATCTTCATCGATGAGATCGACGCCGTCGGCCGGCACCGGGGCGCTGGATTGGGTGGAGGGCACGACGAGCGCGAGCAGACGTTGAACCAACTGCTGGTCGAAATGGATGGATTCGAATCCAACGATGGCGTGATCCTCATCGCTTCGACGAACCGACCGGATGTGCTCGATCCGGCCCTGCTGCGACCGGGGCGCTTCGATCGGCGTATTGTGGTCAATCGACCCGATCTGAAAGGACGGGAAGAGATTCTGCGCGTGCACGTGCGAAAGATCTCCCTGGCCGATGATGTGGACATCCGGGTCATTGCCCGGAGCACGCCCGGATTCACTGGCGCCGATCTGGCCAATCTGGTGAACGAAGCCGCCCTGAACGCCGCGCGCTACGATCGGAAGGCGGTGACCATGGCCGACTTCGAGGTCGCCAAGGACAAGGTCCTGATGGGCGCCGAACGCCGCTCGATCGTCATCAGCGAGGAGGAGAAACGGCGGACCGCCTACCACGAATCCGGACATACCATGGTGGCCATGAAGGTCCCGCACGCCGATCCGGTTCACAAGGTCACCATCATCCCGCGGGGAATGGCTCTGGGCTTGACGCAACAACTGCCCGAAGCCGATCGCTATATGCACACCCGCGAGTATCTGGAGAGTCAAATCGCCATTCTCATGGGCGGACGCATCGCCGAAGAAGTGTTCCTCAACAGCATGACCACCGGAGCGAGTAACGATCTGGAACGAGCCACGGAACTCGCCCGGAAGATGGTCTGTGAATTCGGCATGTCGAACCTCGGCCCCCTCACCTTCGGGAAGAGCGATGAGCAGATCTTCCTCGGCAAAGAACTCATTCGACACCAGGATTACAGTCCGGAGACGGCCGTCAAGATCGACCAGGAAGTCAAGCGCATCGTGATGGAGCAGTATGAACGCGCGCGTTCCATCATCCTGGAAAACAAAGAGATCGTCGAGCGACTGGCCCAAGCCCTGCTCGACCGGGAGACGCTGGAAGCCTGGCAAATCAAGCGCATCGTGGAGGGGCTGCCACTGGAAGATCTGGAGACGCCTCCCCCTTCACCGAAAGACGAAACTTCCGAGTCCAAGGAAAAGGAAAAGGAATCCGAGGGCGTTCTCAAACCGATTCTCCCGCCCATTCGTGGCGATAATCCGGCGCCAGCCTGAGAATGGATGAGGAGCGCCGTTTTAACCACCGCATTCGTCCCCATTGATCAGCGACGCCCACCGATCGAGCGTCTTCTGGCAGGCCGGGCGCGGCCTCAGGGATCGAGGAAAAAGATGACTCCCGCTCCGGCTCCCGTTCGGATCACCACCCCGTCTCATTTCCCTTCGCTGCGGAGGCTCCTCTCGGTTCCCTTTCGCCCTCAGGCCCTCTGAACTCTGGAACTCCCGGGGAACGAACGTGAGCACCTCCAGATTGTGACCATCGGTGCGGATGGTGATCGTTCCCCATCGCCCAGTTTGGAGGATCGTGGCCCCCAACGATTGATACCGCGCCACGACCTCCGGGTGCGGATGCCCAAATGGGCTGTGTTCGCCCACGGAGATGACAGCATATCGAGGTCGAACGCGGCGAACGAACGCCTCCGTGGAGGACGTGCGACTGCCATGATGAGGGACTTTGAGCACATCGCTCTTCAGATCCAGCGCGCCAGCCATGAGCGCCCGTTCGACCCGGCCGGAAATATCGCTGGTCAGCAGGAACGTCCGTCGCCCATACGTCATCTTCACGACCACCGCCTCGTCGTTCCCCCAGGGCGCGTCGTCCTTCTCTGCGGGCGGAGGCCAAAGAATGTCCACCGTGACGCCCTCAATGCGAAAACGATCTCCGGCGGCGATGAATTGTACGGGAAGGCGAACGCGCCGACGCACGCGCTCGAATTGCTCAAATTCTGGATCGCTCACGGGAGCGCGCGCCAGAAGAACGCGACCGACGCTGAAATTGTTCATGACGTCGCCGAACCCCTGGATGTGATCGATGTCGGCATGGGTGGGCAGAATGTAATCGATGCGCTGGAGCCCTCGTACCCAGAGGAAATTCGATACCACGGCCTCCCCCACGGTGAGCGTATCTTCGACAAAACCGGGCGTCCCACTCCGCTCGCCGGACCGCTGAAATGACCATCGCCCGCCACTATCGATGAGCATCGTCGTCCCTCGCGGGAACTGGACCAATGCCGCATCTCCCTGATCGACATCCAGAAACGAGAGAGTCAACCATCCATCCCGGTGAACGACGCCGTCTGGATGGGTGACGATGATCGCCAGGCACACCAGAAACATGAGTCCGAACGCGGCAAGGGGCCGCACGGCGAGCCGATGCTCCCGACATCCGGACGCCCGTTCCGGCATAGACTTCAGATGGGAGAGCCACAGCGGTTGCCACCGATGCGCGGCGCAGGCCAATCCAACGAGCGCCAGGAGATACATCCCATAGACGGCTCTGGCCCAACCGGTATACTCGGCTACGCGAAAGCTGGCCCACGGAAGCCGGAGCCAAGGCTCCACGCCCGATGGAATCCATTCGACGAGCCGTTGACCGACGGCGACGACGGGGAGAGCGAGGCGCACACTGAGCCCCGCCATAGCGAACGCGAGCAATGCCGAGATGACGAACAGCGCCATGCCCACCGTCACCCAGATATTGAGCACAATGCCTCCCGGCGCGACGCGATGAAAATACAACACCATCGCCGGTAAGACGCCGATCTGTACCGCCGCCGATACGATCACCGATAGGACGAGGGCGCGAATCATCCATTGTGCGCCGGGCCAGCGATTGAGCCTCAGCGCCCAAGGCGACTTATCGAGTTGAAACGTGATCGGCGAGGTCTGCATCTCCCGCTCGAAGGCGCGCTGATCCCAATAGATCAGTTCGGCCAACTGGCGAACCCACTGGGCGCAGCGAGGCAGTTGGGGTGCCTTCTCGCTGGGCTGCCAGCTCCCGATGGCTCGCAATCGATCGATCACCGGAAAGGCCAGCAGGCTCATCGACAATACGGCCAGGAAGGTGAGTTGGAAACCGGGGGCGAACACCTGTTCGGGATCGATGACGAGCAAGACGAAGGCGGCCAGCCCAATGGTATTGGCGGCCTGAGCCGATCGAAACAGCAGCGGGGCGGCCAACGCGGCGGTGATCATCGTCGTCGCCCGAACGACGGGCGCGTGATCCAGACCAATCATCAGCGCATAGACCCAGAGGAGGCCGCTCACGACCAGAAAGCGCCACCATCGATTTCGCCCGAAGAGAGAGAGCATCCCGAGCAGTATCCCCGCCAGGAACCCCACGTGCATTCCCGAGATGACCAGAACGTGAAACGTGCCTCCAGCGCGAAAGCGCTCGGCTATCTGCCGACCGATGAAATGTCGATTGCCGAGGAGGACGGCCTTCAAGAGAGCCGCCGCTCGGCCAGAGAAGAGTTCATCGATGGCCAGCTCGGCGCGGCGCTTGAGTCGGTAGAGCGTGGTCCAGAGGGGATGTCCTCGTCCCCGAGCCAATACGGTGATGAGTCGGGGACTCTTGACGACGCCGGAAACGTCATATCCATGTTGATCGAGATACTCGGTGTAGTTGGGCGAGCCCGGGTTCCGATATCGACTGGCGCGCCTGAGAAACGTCAAGACCCGAATCCAGTCGCCATACCGGAGATGGCGTCCGGCATACTGCGCTTCCGCCACCTCATCGACGAGGGGGACCATGAGGCGCATCCGCCCGCGAGCCGGATGAACGCGCTTGAGCGTCTGGATACGCTCCACGTCCACATCCAAATACACCCGTTGAGGGGCATCCTCCGGAGGACGGGAGAGCCGACCCACGACGTCTACCGGTTCCGTCGGCCGGATGATCCCCCTCCGATAGAGTTCTCGCAGGCGCTGCGGCTGCCTATCCAGCCGTTCGAGGTGAACGAGTAATGCCCCAGCACACATCATCCCGGCCAAGAGCACCCAGCTCGCGGGGAGCGAAGATGAAACGCCTTCTCGGTTGCTCTTCAGATAAGAGAAGAGACCGAGAAAGAAACATCCTCCCGTCGAAGCGAACCATAACCAGAGGGAAGCGTGCAGATACGGCTCACCGGCAATGCCGAGCGAAAACGCGGCGGCCACAAACAGCATGGGTTGAAAACGCGGCCGCAGGGGGACGAACCGCTCATTGGAGATCATCGGTTTCTTCGGTGGAGATGATCCACTCTTCCATCAACGAACCATCGAGCTCTTGAATGAAGGGCGAAGGTCGGAGAATCACGTGACGGCTTCGCTCGCGCCCCAGTCGCGGATAACAGAGATAGAGCTCATCCTTGGCTCGCGTGGTGGCTACGTAGAAGAGCCGTCTTTCCTCTTCCAGCGCCTCCTCATCGCGCCAGGCCCGCGCGGTCGGGAAGCGCCCCTCGGCCATCCAGATGAGGAACACGACGCGCCACTCCAACCCTTTGGCCTGATGAATCGAAGAGAGGATCAGGTATTCATCCTCATCGTCTTCGCTCAGAGCGTCCTCGCCATAAACGCCGTCCCGCATGGAGAAGCGCTCCGTCCCGATGAGCGCAACTTCGTTGAGAAAAGTTTCCGTGGAGTCATACCGAGCGGCGAAGCCCGCCAGTTGCCGGAGGTCCTCCAATCGCGCCTCAGCGTTGGTATAGTTGAGGCGCAGATACTCCACGTAGTCGCTCTCCAACACCGCTCCGATCTGAGCCGATGGAGAATGCGCGACCGGCGGTCGCGTGAGACTCTCGACGAGCGCGAGAAATCGCTCCCATCCCGCTTCGGCTCGACGAGGGATCAGGCGAGCGCGACTGATGGAGGTGAGCGCCGTCAGGGGATGACGCGATCGGCGGATCTCATCCCAGACGCGCTCGGCGGTGCGCTTGCCGATTCCGGGAATGAGCCGCAGGGCCCGCATCCATGCCAATTCGTCATAGGGATTATGAACGAGCCGGAGGTGGGCCAGGACATCTTTAATATGCGCCTGCTCGAAAAATCGCACGCCGGACCGCACCAGATACGGGATGCCTCGCCGCAGGAGTTCCACCTGCAGTTCCATCGAATGGTAGTGCGAGCGATAGAGCACCGCCATCTCGTTGAGCGGGATGCCGTCATCCCGCAGTTCGAGCGCGCGAGTGACGACGAATTCCGCCTGCTCGTAGACATCCTGCGCCGGGACGAGCGCGGGCTTCGGTCCACGGCGACGATGAGCGCGCAGCCGCTTGGGAAACTGCTTCCGATTGTGCGCAATGGAGGCATTGGCCAATTGGAGCACTTCCGGCGTGCTCCGGTAGTTCACCTCCAGGCGATAGATCCGGGCCTCAGGATACCGCTCGGGGAACTCGTAGATGTTGCGGAAATCAGCGCCCCGCCAGCTATAAATCGATTGGGCATCATCGCCGACTACCATCACGCTCCGGTGCTCTTCGGCGAGCAGATCGATGATGTCGGCCTGGATGCGGTTCGTGTCCTGATACTCGTCGACCAGAATGTGCTGGAAGCGCTGCGCGTAGTAGCGACGGACGTCCGGATGGTCCTGGAGCAATCGCTTCCAGTTGAGCAACAGATCATCATAATCCATCATGTTCTCGCGCCGCTTCCGCTGCTCGTAGACCCGGCCGACCAGCGCGATATCGAACGTGAGCGCCTCGAAATAGGGATACGAACGCGCGATCACCTCTTCGATAGGCGACGCCGTGTTGGCGGCGAGGCTCAAGATATCGCGCACGATCTCGCTCCGCGGGAACCGGCGCGCCCGGGTATCAATGCCCGCCTCGCGCACGCAGGCGGTGATGAGCTCCTTGCTATCCTCAGTATCAACGATGGTATAGTTCGGCCGATATCCTATGCGCTCAGCGTGCTGGCGAAGCGTACGATTGGCGATGTGATGAAACGTGCCGCCCCACAGTCGACGGACGTCCATCTGTAACAGAGCTTCTACCCGCCGGAGCATCTCGCGGGCTGCTTTATTCGTGAAGGTGACCAGTAAGATGCGCGATGGGTCAACGCCCTGCTCGATGAGCCAGGCCACACGATAGGTCACCACGCGCGTTTTCCCCGAGCCGGCTCCGGCGATGACGAGTATGGGCCCTCGGTCGGCGGTCACAGCGGCATACTGTTCTTCGTTCAACTCGGCGCGATAGTCAATCAAAGATCGCCGACTCGTCGGGCGTTTGAGGACGTATCGTTTCATCGGTATCGCGGGCTGTTGATTTTATCACGACCTCAACGCCGTGATAAGGGGCGGTCTCCGGTGCGGCCATCAAACGTTCGTCCGGGTCCACTGATAGCCATAGCGTCCGTCGCCTTTTCAGGGCTCGTGGGGATGACTGGTCTCCTCGGGCGCGCTTCTTCTTTCGTGATCTCTCTGGGAAGCTCCCGATGCCCGATTGACGCACCGAGCGCTCTCCGTTGATCATAGAGTACGCCTTCCACCGACGATGAAGATGCTGCGAGACGCTCCAACGGGATACGGGAACCCCCTCCCCGGTGGATGTGATGACGTCTCGCCAGCGAATGGAGAGAGACCCCTGCCATCCTGCAGAAACCTCCAGCACGTCATCTGGTGGAATCGACGATGCTTCGCCAACCAATGGAGAGCGGCTCCACGAACCCGGACTCACCGGTTCAGGAATCGGGCCACGATATCGTAACTCGCCGCTAACGCCTCGTCGAGCTTTTCCGGCGCTCGGCCACCGGCCTCGGCCAGTTCGGGCCGCCCGCCGCCGCCGCCGCCAACGATGCGGGCCAGCTCTTTGACGATCTTCCCGGCGTGCAATCGCTCGGTGAGGTCTCGAGAGACGCGCACGACGAGAGCGGCCTTTCCATCCTGGGCTCGACCGAGGACGACGACGCCCGATGTGAGTTGCTGCAATAACTGGTCGGCCAATTGGCGCATACCCGCGGCATCCAGATCCTCCACGCGCTCGGCGACGACTTTGACGCCATTCACCTCGCGAGCGCGAGTCGCCGCCCGGCCCGCCGTGCGACTGGCCAGCTTCAACTGTAACAGCTCGACCTCCCGTTGAGCCGACTTCAATTCCGCCAGCACGCGCGCGACCTGTCGAGGAACATCCTGCGGAGACGTCTTCAAGAGCTCGGCCAGATGAGCCAGCTCCTCCTCATCCTGTTGAAAGCGCTCCAGGGCCGCTTTCCCGGCGACCGCCTCGATGCGGCGCACGCCGGCGCCGATGGATTCCTCTCTGATGATCTTGAACAGACCGATATCGCCCGTCCGGCGCACGTGCGTTCCGCCACACAACTCCTTGCTGAAGCCGGGTACTTCGACGACGCGAACGCGGTGACCGTATTTCTCGCCAAAGAACGCGATGGCCCCCGATGCCAGCGCTTCCTCCAATGGCAGGATGTGCGTCTTCACCTCTACATTGCGCAGGATCTGCTCGTTGACCAGATTCTCGATCTCCTCGATCTCCTCGTCAGTGAGCGGCGCAAAGTGCGTGAAGTCGAATCGCAATCGGTCGGGGGCCACCAGGCTCCCGGCCTGTTTCACGTGTGGTCCGAGCACGGCTCGCAAGGCGGCGTGAACCAGATGCGTTCCCGTGTGGTGGGGGCGAATTCGCTGGCGCCGTTCAGCATCCACGCGGGCGATCACCTCATCCCCGACGCGAAGGCCTCCTTCCTCTACGAGGACGCGATGAACGTATTTCACGCTGAGGATCGACCCATTGAGCGCGAAGGTCTTGGACACGGTATCCTTGACCACGGCCCGCACCTGCTCGCCTTCGATGACGCCGGTATCGCCGATCTGCCCTCCGGATTCGGCGTAAAACGGCGTGCGGTCCAGGACGACCTCAGCCTCCATCCCTTCGGAGACCTCATCGACGGGACGATCATCGACGAACAGACGGACCACCGTGGCCTCGGCTTCGAGCGTCTCGTAGCCCAGAAAGGCGCTGTCGATCTCCCGCTGTTCGCCCGCCTCAGCGCGTTCGCGTCTCTCGCCGAGCGAAGCTTTCCAACTGGCCTGAGCGCGTTGCCGTTGTCTCTCCAGTTCCTCTCGGAAGCCCGTCCAGTCCACTGAATAGCCGCGTTGCTCGGCGATGTACTCGATGAGATCCTCGCGCAATCCGAACGTGTCGTAGAGCATGAAGGCGTCTTTCCCGCTGATCACTCGATCGGTGGTGCGTTCCATGACCTCATCCAGCCTCCGCAATCCGATGGAGAGCGTCGATGAGAACAATTTTTCTTCATGAGTGACCACGCGCTCGATCGTCTTCCGGGCATCGCTGAGCTCGGGATAAGCCTCGCCCATGAGATCGGCGACGAACCCGGTGACCTTATAGAAGAACGGCGAAGCGATGCCCAATTTGCGCCCATGCCAGAGCGCCCGTCGCATGATCTTGCGCAGCACATAAGCGCGCCATTCGTTGCCGGGGAACACGCCATCGGTGATGAGGAACGCCGTGGCCCGCGCGTGATCGGCGATGACCCGCATCGAGATGCCCTCATCGCTCGCGTATACATATTCCCTTCCGGCCAGAGAGGCGATGTAGTCAATGAGAGGTCGAAGAAGATCCGTCTCATAGTTGGATTTCACGCCCTGTAATACGGCGGCCATGCGCTCCAGTCCCATGCCGGTATCCACAGAGGGTTTGGGGAGCGGCGTCATCCGGCCATGCTCGTCGCGATTGTATTGCATGAAGACGAGATTCCAGATCTCGATGACATCGTCGCCGGGACCATTGACGAGCTCGGCCCGATTCGCCGTCAGATCATCGCCGAGGTAATAATGGATCTCGCTGCAGGGACCGCAGGGGCCGGTCTCTCCCATGGCCCAGAAATTCTCCTTCTCGCCAAATCGCAAGATGCGATCCGAGGGAGCACCGACTTTCTTCCACAGGTTGAAGGCCTCATCATCATCCTCGAAGACGGTGAACCACAACCGCTCGATCGGCAACTGGAACTCTTCGATGAGCAGCTCCCAGGCGTAGACGATGGCTTCCTCTTTGAAGTAATCGCCGAAGGAGAAGTTCCCCAGCATCTCAAACAGCGTATGATGGCGGGGACTCGGTCCCACTTGCTCCAGGTCATTGTGCTTCCCCGAGACCCGCAAGCATCTCTGACAAGAGGTGGCGCGCGTGTATGGCCGCTTCTCCAGGCCCAGGAAGACATTCTTGAATTGCACCATGCCGGCGTTGGTGAACAGCAATGTGGGATCGCCAGCGGGCACGAGCGAAGAAGAGCGAACGACTGTGTGTCCGCGGTCGGCAAAGAATTTCAGAAAGGCTTTTCTGATCTCGGAACCACTCACCGGTTTCTCCATCGGCTCCCTCCTTGGCCCCTCAAGACCACCGGCTCTCGGCTTCCTCATTGCCTCTAGGGCGATAGTCTTCCTTCATCGCAAACCTTAAAAGATATTGCAAAATTCATATCCTGACAAGATAGAAAGACCCGAGGTGTATGAGAAGGGTCCGTTTCAGAGCGCTTCCCGGCTCCCCTCTCCTTCCGCTCTCGCCCTGGATTCCTCAACGAGCAGGGCCGCGCATCGCGCCCGCTCACGGCTCGCTCAATGGGAGATCGACGGTCATCGGGTGATGATCAGAGAGCCTCAAACGGGCGTTCAGTTCGCCGAGCGTTCGACCGAAGTGTGGGGCGAAGCGATAACTCCCCAACGAGTCGTGAGGATCTCGAATATAAGGTTTGACCAGAATCCAATCCAGTTTTCGCCGCCCGATCGGCCCCCACGCTCCTGGGGATTCACTGGTGGGGACGAATCCGCACATCGAGCGCTGATTGGAGTTGGCCAGCCGCCCGGTCATGCGATTCGCCGAACGATCGCCATCCCCACGAAAGTCAAAGCATCGACCATCCCGAAACCGGAAGTGTTCCACCTCCTGGAAGAGACCATGCTCCTCGTTGTTCCCGAGAACTCCGGGATGAGTGGGGTCTCGCTCGACGAGCCACAAGTGGGAGAATCCCCTCAAGAGATCATGCACCCATCCGAGCGCTGGTCCCACCTTGGGCGCGACGCGACTCCACCATTCGCCGCTGGCCACGAGTCTCAACAGATAGCGGTGAATCGCCCCCGGCGTCGCATCCCGCCCCGTAGTATTGAGATCGCCGGCCAGGATGACCGGATGGGTCACGTGGTAGAGTTCGGCGAGGAGTTCGCGCATCTGCAGGCGGCGAATGAATGGCCGCGCCCGCGTCTCCAGATGAGTGGCGACCACAGTGACTCTGCGCTCGGGAAGGTCGGGGACCTCGATCTCGACGATGAGGGCCATGCGGCCTCCACGGCGCAACTGACAGTAAGACATCGCCCGCCAGAAGGGGGTCGCAGACTGAGGCGATGGACCGGGGAGAGGGAGACAAGAGAACAGCTCTTTCTCCTGCGCGTACCAGTCGTACCCTTGATGCGTGAATCGCAGGATGCGAGCGCTCCGGATCGGATACCGGCTCAGGACAGCATTGCCATGTAACGCACGAAGCTGCCGAGTCTCGGCCTTCAGGCGATCGGTCTGGTGATCGCCAACGCCGTTCGCGATCAAGGGAGACAGAGGTGGGAGAGATGGATGAACGTCGATTGCCTGGAGAGAGACTTCGACAAACTCCACGCCGAACGCATAATTCATATTGAGCACGCCGGCGAATTCTCGAGCGACGTCCCGACAGCCACTCCGCGGCAGGCCGAGGTCAACTTCATTGAGAATGAGAAGGTCCACGGCGCGCAGCAGTTGGAGCGCCTCGGCCAATGCTTCCCGCCGGCGTCCAGGAAGACGGTTTCGCTCCACCCGGCGGATGAACTCCGCGGGTTCGCTGAGCGCCCACCGCATCTCGTCGAATCGCACCCCCTGAGCAATGTTCCAAAAGGCAACGCGAAGAACGGGTCCCAGCCGGGGATGGGTCGGACGAAGAGGTCGAGCGCCCTGCTGGGAAGCCTCATTGCTGATCACCGGCGTAGTCAGCAGGTTCTCCAATTTCGCCTGGAGGGCCGGTGATGGCTCATCCACCATTCCCAGTTCGATCAATTCTTCTGCGGTCAGCCACTCTGGCGCCTGATACGTCACGACTCTCATTCTCCATCCTCGCGCGATCGTTGATGGTGACGGTCACGCCTGAACTGACATCCTGCTCCTCCCGTCGATGTATCATAGTGAGTCTGGTCGATGAGGGCCAGTGAAGTTTTTCGTCAGAAGGACGCCCGCTCGAGTATTCTGTACAGGCCTGCGTTCTGGCCGCCGGATGACCGGGAGGAGCATCGTGGGGTTGATCACAGGCGAGGTCTCCCGTTAAGCTTTGATTCTAGGCTGGCATATTGAGGGGTGAACCATGAAAAGCTCCAAAGAAGACATGCGCCCGTATCTTGAGCCGACGCGATTCATCGATAGTGATTCCAGAGAGGTCATCGCATTCGCGCAACATACCACCAGAGGAGTTCCATCCGATACGGAGAAGGCCGTCGCCCTCTATTATCGGGTGCGGGATGACATTCGCTATGATCCCTATCACATCGATTTCTCGCCCGAGGCGTTGCGAGCCAGCACAGTGTTGCGGAGGAAATCAGGATTCTGCGTGGAAAAAGCCATTGTGCTGGCAGCCTCCGCTCGAGCTGTCGGCATTCCCGGCCGTCTGGGATTCGCCATCGTTCGCAACCACTTGACGACCGAGCGTCTGCGACAGCGCATGAAGACGGACGTGTTCGTTTTTCACGGGTTCACCGAGCTCTTTCTGGAAGGGCGATGGGTGAAAGCCACGCCGGTGTTCAATCTCTCTCTCTGCCAGCGATTTGGTGTCCCGCCGCTGGAATTCGACGGTCGGCGCGACTCCATCTTTCATCCTTTCGATCGGCACGGGCACAAGTACATGGAATACCTCTACGACTACGGGCGATTCGCTGACCTCCCCTACGAGTTGATGGTTCATGAATTCAGAAAGCATTATCCACAATTCTTCGCAGAGGGTGTCGCTCTGGAAGGCGACTTCGAGGCGGATGCTTCCCGAGCCAGCCTGGAACCATAAGACATCTTGTTGAGACCTCTCCGATGAATGAAGAGAACGATAAACCACCGGAAGAGTCCGTCCCTCGAATGACGCTCGTCCACGAGCAACTGGACGAAGCAATGAAGGCGCACCGGGTGGCCGAGGATCTTCGGGCCAAAGGCTATCGCTTTTACGAAGCGGACGATATCTTCGATCCCATTCGCTTCATCATCTATCGTGATGGGCGCTTCCTGCGTCTCGCTCTGCGACCGAGCGAAGAAGCCGATCTCATCGCCATCGTCACCGAGGATGGTGTTCGCTATGTTCAACGTAGCCAGCGATGAGGAAGTCGGCTGAGGGATCTTTTATTGAGCCGGGATGGTCATCGGCGACATCATTCCCCTAACGAGAGAGAGCACAGTTTCATGATCCGTCGATGGGGGGACGCCGTAATTCAACAGAAGACGGAGATCTTTTCATCTGCCAAGCTTGCTTCGCCCGAGAAGGCGAGCCTTTCAGCGTGCACGCCCAGACGCTTCACGGGCAGTCTCGATGCTCGGAATCAGAAGAACGGAGATCTTTTTTCCTCTCCCGCCGTTTCCTCGCCCTCAGAGCAATTGTCGCTTCTGTGTCTATGCTCAGATCGGTTTCGTTAATGATCACGCCATAGATATGGCGAGCCTGCTCTATGGAGATGAGCTCCTCCCTCACATCCTCAAGCACACGTTGGGGCTCTCTCTCCAGAGGATCACCCCACCCTCCGCCACCTCCCGTCCTGATACTCACGATATCTCCGCGATTCAGTTTGTGTGCCGCTACTTTTCTCGTTCGGAAAGGCGGTCTTCCTTCGCTCAAGAGCAGCACATAGTTGAGCGTTCCAGATTGTCCTCCCTCCATTCCCCAAGGGGGGATTCTCGCTCTGTTGATGTCTGTTGTGAGCTCAGCCCGACTATTGAGTATCCGATAATCCTTGATGATGCCCAATCCCCCACGGAATTGACCATGCCCAACGCCATCCTCGGTATTCAACGCATACCGCTCGACCAGGATAGGATATCGTGTTTCGAGAACCTCAATGCTCGCCGCGAACGTCTCGCCATCGGCGAAGCTGACCAAGGCGCTTTCGCCATCCATATCACAACCAGCCCCCCATCCACCGGGATTCGGCTCCACGAGCGCGAAGGCCTCTCCCGTCTCATCATGCATTCCAGCGATGATCTCAGCGACGACGCTCAGAAAATGACCCGCAGTCAGTCGATCCTTGGCGTGTGGGGCAAGCGCCTTCCACACCAAGTCGGCCGCATAGGTTAACGCCTCCCAATACACTGAGACGGGGGCAGGTCGTTGCGCATTGAATACCGTTCCCTCGGGGGCGATGACCTTCAACGGAGCAACAAGACCTTGGTTATATCGCGCGTGAGGATCGATGAGCGCCATGTAGACGACGCGGACAGCAGCAACCGTTGCCGGATAGGTCGTGTTTAACGAGAAAGGCAGTTGCGGTGAGTTCCCGCTGAAGTCGACTTTGAATTCATCATCGGTGATCTCAATATCCACATGGATGGGCAATGGTTGATCATCGGGACCACCCTCATCCATGAAATCCTCTGCTCGGAAGTGACCTTTAGGCAACTCTTTCATCCGAGTCTTGGCGATCTGTTCTCCCGTATGGAGGATTCTTTCGATGGCCGCAAAATATGTATGTAACCCATATTTCGCGATGATCTTTTCGACGCGCCTGACGGCGACCCGGAGACCCGCCACCTGAGCTTCCATGTCTCCGAGCACCTGATCAGGGATTCGGGAATTCACCCTCAGGATATCGAGGATGTCCCGGTTCGGTCTTCCTTGAATGAACACCTTACAGGGAGGAATTTGCAGGCCTTCTTGATAGATCTCCGTTCGGCCAGGTCCCCAACTCCCAAAGCTGATTCCACCGATGTCGTTCCAGTGCCCCTTGCTGGCAGCAAAGGCGACGAGGCGATCTCCATAAAAAATGGGAGCGACCAGACCAATATCATTCAGGTGCGTCCCCGAGATATAGGGATCATTGAGAATGACCACATCACCCGGCTCAAAGTCGTCCCCAAACTTGGCCAGGACACCTTTGACCGTGAAGTCGAAGATACCGATGAAGAGTGGAATGCCCGTCGCTTGAGCAATGACATCACCTCGTGCATCGGTAATCGCGGTGGAGAAATCGAGTACATCATAGATAATGGGACTCTTGGCCGTTCTCGCCGTTACGGCGAACATCTCTTCCGCCGCATAGATTAACGCATTCTGCAGAATGCTGAGCGTGAACGGATCACTCTCGGCTCTGAAACCCATATTATGCCCTCCTGAGGATGAGATGACCGAATGCGTCTATCGAAGCGGTGAATGACTCGGGGATGACTATTGTGCTCGTTGGTTCTTCGACAATAGCAGGACCGGTCAATTGGCCCTCTGGCGGAAGGAGGTTTCGTCTATATATTGGCGTTGTGATGCGTCTCTCCCCTCCCCAATATACATCCCTCTCCTCACGCATCGCTTCCTCTACACTCTTCGTGGTGGTCTCCCATCTCTTCATTCGAGGTTTTCCCACACTGACGACGCCGGTGACCCGAAGGTTCACCAGTTCGACCGGACTATCCAACCTGAATCCATATTCCCGCTCATGATACTGTTCGAATGTGGATCTCACTTGTACCACATCTCGCTCCGTGATGTCTCCTCCAGTCACCGGTACCCTTATTGTGTGTTCCTGCCCATAATAACGGAGATCTGCCGTTCTTTGCAGAAGAATCCCTTCGGTGATCCCTTCATCGCGATATATGCGCATGACCTCATTTTCGAGTGCCTTGTAAGTGCGGCGAATGAGCTCCTCAACCCCAGCCGAATCGAGCCGCGTGACCATCGTCTGTACGACGTTATGCTTCAAATCGCTCATCAACAAGCCCCACGCCGAGAAGTTTCCGGGAGGAATAGCCGGAATGATCACTTTGGGTATCTCCAATTCCTCGGCGATAAACGCAGCGAACATGGGACCAGAGCCTCCGTGGGCGATGAGCGTGAAATCCCGAGGGTCATAGCCCCGTTGAACCGAAATCAACCTCAATAGCTGAGCGGCATTGTCATTAGCAATCCGGATGATGGCGAAGGCGGCTTCAACGGGATCGATTTTGAAATGTTCGGCGATCGTCCGTAGCGACTGTTCAGCCAACGATGGCTGCAACCGATACGCCCCACCGAGAAAATACTCGCTGTTGAGAAATCCCACCGTGACGTAGGCATCCGTCAGTGTGGGTTGTGTTCCCCCCCGACCATAACACGCCGGACCCGGGATGGCCCCCGCGCTCAGAGGGCCGACTCGCAGGTTCCCCACCTCATCGAGCCAGGCGACGCTTCCCCCACCATTCCCAACCTCAACAATATCTACGACCGGAACTTTCACCGGATAGCCGGGTGAGTACTCATCTCTTTCAATGGCATAATCGGTCGTGAATTTCACGTGTAATCCTTCCACCAGACTGGCCTTGGTTGTCGTACTCCCCCCATCCAGGGCGATGATATTTTTTTCGCCTAGGAGCTCAGCCAATACCGTTGCTCCCACGACACCGGCGACGGGACCCGACTCGACAGTCTCGATAGGACGCTTCTTGACATATTCGAATGAGCTCACGCCACCACTTGAGAGCATCATATAAAGCGTTCCCGTCATCCCAAGCTGTCGGAATTCGCGCGTGAGTTTATCCAGGTATCCTTCCATCAAGGGCATGACGTAGGCATTGAGCACGCACGTATTGGTTCGTTCGTACTCCTTCCACTCTCTCGTCACATCGCTCGAAATACTGAGGTAGAGACGAGATTGGGGATGCCTCTCTTTTTGAACTCGAGAGATGAACGCCAGTGCCTTCTTCTCATTAGTTGGATTCACATAGCTGTTGATGAAGGAAATGGCTATCGCGTCCACGCCTTCGCGCCACAGCCGTTCACACGCCGCCAAGAGCTCCGCCTCATTCACGTCTCTCTCGATCTTGCCGTCGGCCAAGGTTCGCTCATCAACTTCAAGCCGCCTGTGTCGGGGCACGAAGCTCCTGGGCTTCTTGTATCGCAGGTTGAAGATATCCCGGCGATTCGATCTCTGAATGGCCAATACATCACGAAAGCCTTTTGTTGTGATGAGCCCGACTTTCGCTCCTCGTCTCTGCACAATAGCGTTGATGACGAGCGTTTGACCATGCAAGAGTTGACTCACCTGCCTGGCATCGACCTTGCTGAGTTGGAATACCTCCTTTACGCCCTCAGCAAGATCCTGGGGAGTGGTCTGTGTCTTCGACCAGATCATTTGACCGGTCTGCTCGTCTATGGCCACGAGGTCGACGAATCCTCCTCCAATATCGATGGCCATTCTGAAGGGCATATCTCCTCCTTCACGTTTTCGTGACGGGTGATGAGGAATCTTTAAGGATTCCCCTCACCCGGTCGCCTTTTTGATGATCGCTCACTTGGGGAGCGATCCAGAAGGCCGAGATCCCCGGAGAACCACTCCGGTCGTACGCTCCCCCCCTTTTGACTCTCACCAATGGGCGTCGCATCTCTCGTGAAGAGAAAGCAGCCCACCGCTCATCCTTTCTAGAATGCGAGCTTCAATCCGAATTGAATTTGACGCGCATTCGTTGAAGTAGAGAGGATCGTTCCGAACAACGGGGAATTGAGCGTATTCACCGGATTGCCAAAGTTGGTATGATTGAAGATGTTAAAAATCTCGGCGCTGAAATCGAGATGCGCTCGCTCGCCCAATGGGATCCTCTTTTTGAATGCGACGTCGAAGTTCACGATCCCCGGTCCACGAAATACATTACGCCCCAGAGGGACATCTCCGGTCACCGAGAGCACGCCGCTGGGATCGAGGTATTGCCGGTTATTGGCTCCCCGACCGGGGACGAGAGCATTGTCGGCTCGAGCTCCGGGTAAGACGCGCGCGCGATCATTGGCCACCCCATCGCCATTATTATCAATTCCACTCAATACGTCGAAGGGAAGCCCATCATAAAACGATGTGATACCACTGATCGTCCAATCGCCCACCAGTGCTTTCACCCAACCGGGCCACTCCTTGCCAAATCGACGCCCTCTCCCAAACGGAAGTTCATAGATGTAGTTTATGACCGCCGAGTGGGTGATATCAAAATCCGACACGCCGCGGTTCTCACCGAGATCGAACTGGTTCGTCGGGATGCTCCCGATTCCTCCCGGTTGAAATGTCGTGATGGCTGAAGAAATATCATCGATCGACTTCGCATACACATAGGTCCCTTGAATGGCAAACCCATGTATGAATCGTCGGTTCACTTCAATCCTTAACCCGTGATAGATCGAATCCGCCTTTGTCTCAGTCAAGTCGATGACCGAAAACGAAGGATTGGGGCGCGGTCCCGTGAATCCCGCATCGAAATTCGGCCTTCGCGTAAACCAGATTTTTGTTCCCTTATTCCCAATGTAGCTGATGCGCAGGACGGTGTTTGGCTCAAGCTCTCGCTCGATCGTCAGATTCCAATACTGTACATATGGATTAACATTCGACGGATTAAAAACATTCAGGTTTGGAGGAACCACGCTCGTTTCCGGTGTTGCTCTGGTCCCGAACCGCTGCGCCACAATCGTCGTGGATTGGGCGAAAGGAGGATTGAATCGAGAGAGCCGAATGAGCTCCAAGAACGGGCGAGCATAGCTTATGCCGTAGGCCGCTTTGATGACCACCTTGCTACGTCTGCCGAATGGTAGCCAGGCTATCCCCAGGTTCGGCGCGAAATTGTTCTTATCGAACTTGGAAAAATCGAACCGATCCACGCCTACCAAGGCGAGTTGGGAGATATTGGCATCGTTGATATCGCCATTTTCGACCGGGCTTCCATTGACTACCGGATAGGCATTACTCATGAGATCGTTCACCTCATCAATAGGCGTTTGTAGCGAGTACAGGATGCCGTAATTGAGCGTCAACGTTGGCGTCACCTGGAAACGATCCTGAACGTAAGCCGAGAATTCGGTGAAGCGATAGCCGCGCAATGGCGTGGGAGGACGGATGAAGAGATTCTCGTTCTGAAACAGAAACGTTCCCGTCGTCAATCCGAACGTACTCTCGTCAAACGGCGGCCCAAAGCCACTAAAGAAGGTGAACGGCCTGATCGTATCCCCATTGAACCAATTGACCTGGTACCGAGCGATCGTGCCTCCCAGGTTCAATGTGTGTCTCCCTGTGGTGACCGATAATATGTCGTTCCATTCAAACACATTCTGGCTGCGGAATCTGGGGATGAAGGGGAGCGCTCCCACAAAGGTCAATCCCGTGCCAAACGGAAAGATGAAGGGAATGCCATTCGGTGAATCGGACGTAGGAGCGAATCCCAACGCCACGAGCTCGGGTGGCGTTGGCTCGCCGAAGAAGGCAAAGCGGATGCGATTATAGGTGAAGCGGAATTCGTTGACCTTGGTCGAAGAGAGCGTCGTCGTCACGTTCACCAACATATTCTGGAACCGCCAGTTGAAACCGAGATTCCCCGGCCTGACGCCGGTACGGAAGGTCACCCCCGGGAAGCTCTCACCATCGCTGAAGTTGTATCGAAACGTCGCCTGTGTGTTCTCCGTCATCTGGTGATCTGTCCGCACAAGGAACTGATCCCGGTCTAACCCGAGATTGGTCGTGCTCGTCGCCGGAGCCACTAAATCATCAGGCCCGAATGTCCCCGGCGTCGGCCTTGGATAGGTGTGCGTGAAAATCTCCCTCAGATATCCGAATTCGGCCCCTCCTGGGATGGCATCCAATAATCGCGGTGTGGGAACGACGGGCACAATCGTTTCAATGAGTCGCCGGCGGAATCCCTCATAATTGACGAAGAAGAAATCCTTCTCATTTCGAATCGGGAGTGGTCCCCCCAATGATCCCCCAAACTGATTGCGCCGGAATGGTGGGGGATCTTCCGGATCGAAGAAATTCCGAGCATCGAAGATGTCGTTTCTCACATACTCGAACAGGTCGCCATGATATTCGCTGCCCCCACTCCGGGTCGTGATGTTAATCGAATACCCGCCTGAGCCGGCCTGGCCCGGCAAGGGATTCCCTTTCACAACGGTAAATTCCTTGACCGCATCATGGCTGATTCCAGATCCCTCCGTCGTGGTCATTGTTCCCCCAGACCACACGGGATCGTTGTAATGGCCTCCATCGAGCGTGACGTGAACGAAGAATTGTCTCAAACCGTGGATGAATCCCCCCGTATCGGTGTTCGGAGAGGTCTCGGCCGTTGTGATTTCTGGAGGAGTTGCTCCCGCCTCAAGTCGCGTCAGCTCGGCCATGGCTTTGTTATTCAAAGGCATCTCTCTCATCTTGATTTCTGAGATGACGCCGCTGACTGTCGTGTCCGTTGGTCTGAGCACTTCCTCTCGCGCTTCTACGGTGATCTGCTCGGTGATCTCTCCCGGTTCGAGAGTGAAATCAACGACGACTTTGCTCTGCGTTTCGACAATCACTTCCGGACGTATTTGTGTTTTAAATCCGGGCATCGACGCTCTCAATTCATAGCGGCCAGGATCCACGAGCGTGAGAACATAGTAGCCCCGATCATTGGTCACCGTCTTTCGCGTCAAACCGGTTTCTAAATTCCTCGCCTCGATGGTACTCCCAGGAATGACTGCTCCCGTTTCGTCCGTGACCGTCCCAGAAATCTCACCTTTGTTCGTCGCTTGAGCCAGCACGGACTGAGCTCCCGCGACGACGCCCACTACAATGACGATGATTGACAGGATCCTTTTCATCATGGCTCTCTCCTCCTTCAAGAGCAGTTGCCGCTAGCGTCGACCTAAACGATGACGCCAGCTTTCACTCTAATGTCCTCCAGGTCGTCTCGATTGATGGTCAGTGTGGGGTGACTGACCGTGGGGAGTCGCTTCAGTTCCTCGCTGAGCGAATCCCATATGCGATTGCCCACGTAAATACGTTGATACATCCCGGATGAGACGAGATCTTTCAACTCTTCTTCGCTGCTCATCGAAGCTGAGGAAAACTCTAACGCACAATCGCTGAGCGTCTCTCTCAGATCATTGATGAAGAGCTCTCCATACCGCAGTTGATCTTCCTTGCGGAAGAGGAGGAGGACTTTCGATCCCTCAGGGAGGGCCTTGAGCTCATCGAGCATTTCCTGGCTCCAATCGGCGCTCACCGGAAAGACGGGAACCTCTCGGGACTGAGCAATCTTTTTCACCATATCGAAGCAGTAGTAGCTCGTGATCAGCTTGTTCACTCGGGTGAGGATGGCATCATCTCGTATCAGGTCATCCAGGAGAATAGAAACCGTCCGTACATTCCAACACTTACTGATCTGGCGCGCATAGTCTTCGGATAACGTGTGACTATCCTCGACAACTCCAAAAGGTGACTGTTTGGCCTCGACTTCCATCACGCGATTCGAGAGGTAACGGACGAAAGATGAGAGCACGAACCCATTCCTCTGAATCTCGCGAATGAATTTGTTGCTCAGACGCTCACACCGGTGAATTTGAGCTTGATTCTCCCGCGAGTTCTCATATCCACGGTTGACGAGAACGCCTCTGCCACGCTTGAGCTTGAGAATACCCACTTTCTCCAAATCGCGATACGCCGCCCAGATAATGCTCCTTCCAATGCCGAGCTGCTCTTCGAGTTCACGGATGGAAGGGAGGATATCCCCCTCCCGCAGTCGCCCCATGAGAAGCAGGATCTTGATCTGCTCCTTCAACTGCGTTTGAAGGGGGGTAGGATTACTTTTGTCGACAAAAAATTTCATCGTGCCGAATCCGAGCCTCCGTCATAAAAATCTGACAATCGTCACTTTTATATAACAATTTTCGGATGCGCTTGTCAACCGATTTTTATTCTCTCGCTGGAGGCTCTTCCATGTCGCCCGAGCGGACTGGAGAATCACCACATGGAACTGAGAAATCTCTACTTCAATCGTGCTCAGCGCCAGAGAGAAACCCTGATAGGGTGACGCCTCTCCAGTTCAATATTTGGACTCGGTGGTGGAGGCCCACCACGAAATGAGATTCCCGGGCAGCCACCCGGTCGTTTATGCTGATGCGTATGAGCTCACCCTCCTCGGGTATGCATTTCCAGGTGGGGATTCTTGCGCAGATCTTCCGGAGGGAGAGGCGCTCTTTGCTCGCGCAATGCCTTGCGCTGTTCGGCTCCCCGATCGAGGCGGCGGCGCCACGCCTCCCTGATGACCGTGGCGATGTGCTCCCTGGAGGCGCCGGCGCGTAACAACCGCTTCAAATCAATGCCCTCCCGCGCATAAAGGCAGAGGAACCATATACCATCGGAGGTCAGGCGCGCGCGATCGCAGGTCGAGCAGAACGGCTGCGTGATCGACGAGATGACGCCAAAGACCGTTCCATCCGGCAGCATGAATCGATCCGCCGGCGCCCACTCGCTCTCGTTCAATGGCTCGATTGGCCCCAGTTGTCGCTCCAATCGAGAGAGGATCTCCGAGCGGGAGACGACCTGCTCCATCGACCAGCGCGTCGCTCCTCCGACGTCCATATATTCGATGAACCGCACCTCAACGCTCATCTCCTTGCCGAACGCGATGAGATCCACCAGCTCATCATCATTGAAGCCCCGAACGATGACGGCATTGAGCTTGATCCTTTCGAAACCTACGCGACGGGCCACCTCGATGCCTTCGAGCACCTGCGCATGCGCATTCTTTCGCGTGAGCGCGTGGAAGCGATCCGGTCGCAACGTATCCAGACTGACTGTGAGGCGATGCAACCCGGCCCGACGCAAGCGCTCGGCCGACTGAGCGAGGAGAATCCCATTAGTGGTGAGAGCCAGATCGCGAAGGCGGGCATTTTGCGCTAACAGGCGAACGAGAATGTCGAGATCGCGACGCAGAAGCGGTTCCCCGCCAGTGAATCGAATCTTCTCCACGCCCAATTGGGTGAAAATGTCGGCGATTTCGGCAATCTCCTCATAGGTGAGCAACTCATGGCGATTCAACCACACATACTCTTCTTCTGGCATGCAGTATTGGCAGCGCAGATTGCACCGGTCGGTCACCGAAATGCGCAAGCTCCGCAATGGCCGATCCCATCTGTCGATGACGGGGTGCATAGAGCCCTAATCATAGCACGTCCATCGAGGAGGGCAAACGGTCTGGGGACATCTCCAAGAGTGACCCCATCGAGTCATTGACGAACGCCGCGCCCGCCGGGCGTCAATGGGGGGTCCCCGGATGAGGATCTGACGGGGAGCAGCGCCCTGACGCGAAGGCGCTGTTGTGGATCACTGTCCGTCTCCGAGCCAGCCGCTACCGGCCAATACACCATTCAATCTGGGCCACGCCTGGCTGACAATGGGATAACAGCAACCGAGACCGATCCATTCAACTGACCGCCGCTTATCCCTCACCGATTCCTCTCGCCCTGCACGAGAGTCCCTCCCAGAGAGACGCATCAAGTGCCAGATGAAGAGGGCCGCCATGCGTGCGGGTTGTCCGTCTCGTTCGACATCATGCGCCTCTGTCAATGCCCTTCCGAGATCGAGAGTCCTCACCAGCCGAGCGCTAATCCAATCGCCCCACAAGCGAGTCCGACGACGAAGTTGATGACTTTCACGATGATGAAATCCCGCCGGGAAGAGGCGAGCATCGGGAGCATCCCGTGCCCGTCCTGGACAATCGAACTGGCCAAGAGGATACTCAAGGGAAGGCTCCCTTGGGCATAAAGAGTGACGAACAACAGGTGCGGACCAGATTCAGGGATCAACCCGATGAGACAAGCCCCCACGAGAACGAGCCATCCGGCCTCGCTAATACTCGCCTCCAGGTGAAGCGTATCGATCAGCACGTGGATGACCAGCAGGGCTCCCAGCGTCCACAAGAAGAGACGAGGGACGTGTCTCCGAGCGACGTGATGCCAGAGGTGCTCTTCCAGAAAATGATCGGGGACGGTAGCGACAATGAAAAGGGAGAGTGCCGCCACGATCAACATGGTGACGCGCCCCCAGTTCCACGTGGAGGGTCCCACTCGGCCCGAGAGTATGGCGATGATGAATAACCCGAGGGCCACGGCCAAAACCCCTCGAGCCAGAGAACACTCTCTCCACTGCTGCCGGATGCGACCCCGAGGAAAGCATTGACAGTCTTCAGCGACATGCCATTGAATCTCTTCACAAGTGGCCGGAACAGGAATGAGTCGTCGGCGAGCCATCATATCAGTGAGCGCTCCCGCAACGGCGCCCACGGCGAAGAGGACGCCGGTGAGGAAAAGCGCCTGGCGCGGGATCATCGCCAACATCACGAATGCCTCATCACCACTGGTCGCGATCATGGCCGCGACTACGGCACCCAACGTCACAATGCGATGCGTATACATCGTCACGACGACGAACGCTCCCAAGCATCCTGGAATGGCGCCCAGGAAGGCCGCCACCAGTAGCTGTCTCCATCGGTATCTGGCGATCCACTGTTGCCATTCACCCATGGTGAGCACATTGAGATACTCGATCAAGAGCATCATGGCGAAAACGAATCCGGTGATCATCAGCGCATCATGGAAACTCTGCATCATAGAGCCGTCCTCCCGGATGCATACCATATAACAACCGCGCCCTGCCATGTCTCTTGGCGAAGCGTCCCTTCCCCTCATTCCCGTCTCCGCTGTGAGCAAGGTCTCTCGTCAGAGGATCGCCCAGGGCCGTGGAGGTCAATCACCTCACACCTCCCGCTCGACCATCCCCCCAGGAGCTGATTGCGCAATCCGCGAACGCCCCGCCCTCACCACGGCCGTTCGGAGATGCTTTACTATACAGGCTCGCCTCCACTCCAACAACGTTTCCGGAAGCGCGGAACGGTTTTTGTCAAACTCCGCGCCAGAGACTTCACTCGAGGAATGGGAGCGACGTCGTGGCGAGGGACAGACCATGGCCGCCTCTCCGCTTGGCGAGGCGATCGAATGCTCCCAGTCTGCCTCGATGATGAGAGCAGTGAGGCGAAGCCCCTACCAGGTCGCGAACAGATCGATCGACTTTCGAGCAGCCTCCGCTGGGACTGAGCATGGCCGGGCGACCCTCTGTCCGGTCTTCCCATTGCACTCTGTCAGAATCCCCCGCTGCCGGATGAGGTGATCGTGATGCCCGACAGGCCTCTCCAACGGACGCCGAATCGGATGGCAGAGCCAGATGAGCACTATGAATCAAGGGAGGCGTCGGGCACACGAAGGACAGAAGGTGGACGATTTCAGATCGACCTCGGCGATGGAATTGGAGAAATGCATCACACACTCCACACGGCGACAATGAACCAGCCCAAACGTATGTCCCAACTCGTGGAGAGCTTCTTTCTCGCACCGCTCCAGGAAGAGTTTCTCGTCGGGCGGCAGTCCATAGAACTCTTGACGCAGTCGATGAACCGAAACCACGGCTGCCCGACCGCCCAACTGTGCTTCGCCGAACACGAACGTCAGCACGGGGATGAAGAGATCCACGTCGGTCACACCCAAGACCTTGATCTCATCCGCCTCACTCAAGTCCGCCAATTGGATCAGGATCTCTCGCGATCTATACTGCTGTCGCTGATCGTCGTATGCTCGACGCGTATCGACGAGGCGATGATGAATGGAACAGGGGGCGTCCAGTGTCTCCGGTAAGACGAGCCGGAGGTAGTCCATCACGGTCATCTCGACGCCTCCCACCGGGACGATATGGATGTGAACCTGAGTCACCACTCCTTCCCCGTCACGATGCCTCCCGCTTCAGTTGATATTTCTTGATCTTATTGTACAGCGTCACCCGGTCGATACCCAACAACCGAGCGGCGCGCGAGATATTCCATCCCGTCTCTCTCAACACGCGCTCGATGTGTTGGCGTTCCACATCGGCCAGCGTTCGTCCCGGGGAAAATTCTCGTCCTCCATTGACCTGGAAGGGGAGATCGCCCGGTTGAATCTCCCCGGTCTTACAAACCAGGACAGCGCGTTCGATGGCATTTTGCAGCTCGCGCACGTTCCCCGGCCAGTCATAATCGATGAGCAAATCCATGGCGGCCGGTGACACGCCAGCGATGGATTTGTTCATGCTCCGGGCAAACTTGTGCAGAAAGTGTTCCACCAGCAGGGGAATATCTTCTCGCCGCTCGCGCAGCGGAGGGATGGCAATGGAAAAGACGTTCAATCGATAATATAAATCCTCGCGGAATCTCCCCTCGGCGACCATAGCTTCCAGGTCCTTATTGGTCGCGGCGATCAATCGAAAATCCACCGGGATCAGTCTATTCCCACCCACACGACAGATCTTTTTCTCCTCCAGTACCCGTAACAGATCGATCTGTGTCTTCAAGCTGATGTCGCCGATTTCGTCCAGGAATAGTGTCCCTCCGTCGGCCATCTCAAACTTCCCCTTCCGCCGGTACTGGGCTCCGGTGAATGCTCCTTTCTCATGCCCAAAGAGCTCGCTCTCCAGGATGCCCTCAGCCAGCGCGCCACAATTGACGACGACAATGGGCATGTAGCGGCGCGGGCTGTTGGCGTGAATTGCTCGAGCGATCAATTCCTTGCCGGTGCCACTCTCACCCCGGATGAGAACCGTCGTATCGGACTGGGCGACGAGCCTGACCTGCTCCAGCACGCGTTGGATGGCTGGACTCCGTCCTACGATCTCGTGAAACTGGTTCATCTCGTCGATCTTCCGGCGGAGCTGAACATTCTCTGCCATCAACTGCTTCCGCTCAACGGCATTGCGAATCAAGTGCTCCAGGTCATCGGGATCGAACGGTTTGACGATGTAGTCATACGCCCCTTGTTTCATCGCCTCCACGGCCGTCTCTACCGAAGCATAGGCCGTCATGATGATAACGGTGGAGCGAGGATGCATCTGCTTGATCTTGCGCTGAAGCTCGAGGCCATCCATGCCGGGCATCTTGATATCGATCAGAAAAATATCCCATTGTCCCGTAGTCAACTTCTGCAAAGCGTCCTTCCCCGAGGCGGCCACATCGACGGCGTATCCCTCCTCGCGGAACCAGCTCCCCAGAGAGCGACGAACGATCTCTTCGTCATCGACGATCAAGATGCGGATGTGGTCTTTCCTCGCCATGATGATCCCTCTGGAAAGAGTTTCATATTTACCGGCGTTCGGCCGTCACCGTACTGGTTGGATCGATCTTGACGGTCGTCGGCCGCTGGTTTCTCTTCCTCCGGTTTTTCGGGCAGCCAGATAGTGAACGTCGTCCCTCGCCCCGGAGTCGAGTCCACCTCAATGTGTCCATGGTGACGGTTGATGATTCCGTATACGACGGCCAATCCGAGCCCCACTCCCTTACCCGCTTCTTTCGTGGTGAAGAAGGGCTCGAAGATGTGTTTTTGCGTCTCCTCGTCCATGCCAATCCCATTGTCCTGGATCGTGATGGCCACCATGTGTCGGTCGGGACGATAGGATGAACGCACCTGGAGCACTCCTTGACCAGGTGTCATCGCCTCACAGGCATTGATGAATATCGCCACCAATGCTTGCTTGATTTGTTGCCGGTCACAAATAATGGTGGGGATGCGTTCGTCCAGTTGCACCTGCGTCTGGACATCCATGAGGTCGATCTTATGCTGCACGAGGCGAAGGGATTGAGCGATGAGTTCATTCACATCGTGAGGTTGAAAATTGGCCGTCGTCTGGCGCGCAAACTGAAGCAGACTTTTGACGATCTCACCACAGCGCGCCGATTCATGGGCGATGAATTCCAGATACGGCTCGACGCCCTCGCTCTCATCCAGGAAGACGCTGGCGCCCTTCAGTTTCTTCAACAACAGCTTGGCATAAGTGAGAATTCCAGCCAATGGATTGTTGATTTCGTGGGCGACAATCGCTGCCAGCCTTCCGATGGACGCCATGCGCTCCACATGAAGCATCTGCTCGTGCGCTCGTTTCAACTCGGCCGTCTTCTCCTCGACGCGACACTCCAGCGTCTTGGCCCACTCGGTGAGCTGCTCGTTTGCCCGTTTGAGTTCTTCCGTCATGCGATTGAAGGACGCGGCGAGCTCTCCGATTTCATCGCCCGAGGAGACGCGGATCTTGTGATCCAGGTCGCCCGCGGCCACTCGTTGAATCCCAGCAGTCAGTTGCTTCACCGGTTTATGAACCAGGCGCCAAACGAGTCCCCCGACGATCAACGAGATGATCAGAATGGCCAACGCGCAGTTGACGATCATTTGCCATTCCCCTTGGGCCATGATGGCATCGACCTGGGCGAGCGACATGGTCACGTCCAGCACGCCGAGCACCTGCTGAGCCGGCGGATGTACGTGACAGGCGGCATTGTAACAACTGGGCTCATTCTCGATGGGGTTGATCAGTCCGAGAATCCGCTCTCCGCGCGCATCCCGGTAGATGCGCACGCGATCGGGACGGTTCAATCGCGTCAAAGGTTGACGCCGGGCATGACAGGCGTAACAGGCCTCGGCCTTCTTGTCCACAAACGTTCCCCTCTCCTGTTCATCGGTGGAGAAACTGATCATGCCCTCCTCGTTGAAAAGACGAATCTTGCTGATCCCCGGCTGGGCTCCAATGGTGTTGATGATGTGGTAGATGGCCTCTCGATTATTCCTCAACATGAGGTAGCGCGTACTGCGTTTGATGGTCTCGCTGATGCGGTCGGCACTGGCTACGGTCATCTTCTCCAGATGTTGTCGATGCAGCCGAATGTTTTGATAGCCCACCACCGTGTAAATGGCGGCCAGGCTGCCCAGGAGGCAGATGACTAATTTGAGGCTCAAACTCGATGTCCAATTCTTCACGATGTGCTCCTCGCCCCCTCTCGGTCAGATCAACCTCAAATCCCCTTCATCGCCGCATCTCCACTATCAGCGTGTGCAACTTCCATTCCAAAACGGCGCTCAGGGTGGACTCACCGCTCGCTCACAAGTCACGCTCATTCAGTACATTACACGATATCGCCGGGGATATGGCATTCACAGAAGCCACGTTGCATAACCGTATGGGTCAAACCGCCCAGTGATGCGCCTTGACACCCCCACCGCGGCGCCCATACCGATCTCGGTTGTGGAATGGCTGATGCTGGACCTCGAGTCGCGGTCGCGTCAGGCATCGTTACGCTCTCGCCCATTCATCGGGATGGAGGAATTCCCGAGTGAACCGAGACCAGGTTTCGTCATCCATCATCTCCAGCACCCCGTCGGTCAGTCGGCCGCCATCCTGAAGCACCTGACCCCGAGCCATGGCTTTGAAGGGATGGGCGGCGATAAGCTGTCGGAATCGCTCGATCTCCTTATTCATCCACGTCGTGGCCTCTCCAGCGACGGCCAATCGCCTCAGATGCTGAGCCAGGTTTCGGGGACGCAGCACACAAACCCATCCTTGCTCATACGGATCAATCTTGATGGCGTCCGCATGTCGAGCCAGCCGCTCGTTCACTGCGGCGACCACCCCGTCCACAGGCGCCACGAACGCGGCCGTCCGCTCGCCTTGCCGAACGACAAACAGCGTCTCACCGCGACGAACAGGACGACCGACTTCGGGCATCTCGACAGCATCGATGCGACCGATGGCTCTCTGAGCGAAGTCGTCTACTCCCACACGCACGCGACCCGAAGAATCGAGGTCAACCCAGGTGTGCCCGACGTCGAAGAACATGCCCTGGGGCACCGAGACGCCCTCCAAAGCCAACACCGATCCCCGGCGCTCACGCGATGTCAGCGCAGTCGGTTGAGCCCGCCGCTGCTCCCTGGCCTCTGCCCGCTGGACCAGCGCATCAATCGCGATGAAAGCGATGACGGTTAAGATGACAAACAATGCCACCATCCTCTCACCTCCCTTCGTCACCATCGGCTCTCGCTCGGCTCTCAACGGCGAGGGGCTGACCGATGGCAACGGAGAAAAATCTATGGACGATGTCTCGCCATTGCGGCGCACGGATGAACTCATCCAGGTCTTCGACTAGTGAACCGCCGTCCTGGAGCGTGCGCCCCAAACGGGACCCAATATGGGGAGCGAGGGTCACCAAGGTTTCCCAGAGCTTTCTGATCTCATCGTCGAGCCACCGTTTGGCCTGCTGCCCATAGTGGAGGAGCTTCAGACTCTCGATGAGTTCCGTCGGTCGAATGACCACCGCCCACCCCTGACCATAGGGGTCGAGATTGATCAGGGAGGGGTGCATACTCAATCTCTCGTTGAGGCAACTGATGATGCCAGTGATGGGAGCAACCAGCATCGTCTCTCCGGCGCGATGCCCGATCCGCCAACAGGGGTGACCAATCATGACCTCGGTTCCCAGCGGCGGTAACCGCACCGCATGAATGCGGCCCACCAAGCGTTGGCCGAAATCATCCAGCCCGATGCGCACATCGCCCCTCGCTTCCACCCGCACCCAGACGTGGCCGGGATGATAGAACAATGTGGTCGGCAACCGGAATCCCCTCACGCGCTCGGCCGTCCCCCGTTGGGGAGTAGACCTCGCCGCGCGTCGGTTCGTCAGCGAAGACCAGCGCGGCGTCCCGGCATCCGCGTGGGCCAACGGAGCCCCTCCTCGGAGAGCACGATCAAATGGGCAACGCTCACACTCGTACTCTCGATCACACAACTTGTAATTGACGACTCCGGCCAGCATCCATAGACACTTGAACGCCTCCTCCGGCTTCATGGCCATCTCACGGTGTCGATTCCACTGGTCTCTCATCTGAATCGCGCCTCCTTATGTGGTCCCACTTTCTTAGAGTGCAACCGGCATGCCAAACCAACCTCTGGAGAGAGCTCGTGGCCCTCTCTATCTGCATGGATAATGACGGGGATACAGGACAAGCTGAAGTGACTGCAGAATCTCCCCACACCCCATCGTTGAATAATTCAACATCGGATGAGAGAGAGCAGCATAAAACCGCTGCAGGCTCCTCTGGTTACGGTCGTTGAACGGCGTGGAATTTTTCAACACCAGATGTTGAAAAGCTCCACACTCGATGCGGTGCTCATGGAGGCAGGAAGGAGGCGCACCGACTGAGACTACTACGGCTTCGGGCCGGTTCTCATCGGCGCGCCTTGGCCCGTCGAGCATGAGCATGACTTTCGATTTTCGACGTTCTCTTCCGTGCCATGCGCTTTCATCGGCGCGCCTTGGCCCATTGAGCATGAGCATGACAGGTCTCATGAAAGATGATCTCGGATGAGAGGCTGAGGATGATCCTCAGCCTCTCACTATAACAGTGCCTCACCGCACGAGGTGACGCTCAGGGGCCAGAAACTTCAGTTGAAGCGCGCAGCCGCGTCCGCTCCCCGGCGAGTCGATAAACGATCCTCGGAGTCACCGTGCTGGCCATTGACGGCGGTCCTCCGCTCGCCCGAGAGCGGAGCCCTCGATCTTCGCCCGGTGACGCTGCGACTGGTGTCTCTTTCGACGATGGCGACCGCCGTCCCGGTACACCGCATCGAGAGCAAAACCGCCCGATATCCCATGAGAATGGGTGGCGCGGGCCAAACATGCTGAGGAGGAGATTGAGGGAACGCGCTCTTCGCCGTCCGTCGAGCTCTCCGGTTCCCTTTCTCCTCGAAGGGGAGATTGGGGGAAAATGGGCCCGCACTGGGGCATAATCCCCACAGGACGGCTTCGACACGGGAGTGGGTTTCAGGGCCGCCAGAACAACTCTCACCACCGCTTGAGGATATGCGATGATGGGAGCGGTGGATCACGTGCCCGCCTCGCGGCACGAGGTTTGCATTTTGGTTCGTGTATGGCGACTGCAAGAGGAAGCCTAACGAATCGCCATCAGGAGGCGATGATGGAGCGATTGAGAGAAGCCGCTCTGATTGCCGTGCGCGATTGCATGGCGGCGAAAAAAGGAGAAACCGTTCTCGTCATCACTGATGAACCGACGCGCCACATCGGCACTGTGCTCTGGCAAGTGGCGCGCGACCTGGGAGCCGAGGCCATCCTCGTAGAGATCTTGCCGCGACGGACCAACGGCGAGGAACCGCCGGCACCGGTTGCCGAACTGATGAAGCACGTCGATGTCATTCTGGCGCCGACGAGTAAATCCCTCTCCCATACGGACGCACGCCGGAAAGCCAGCCAAATGGGCGTGCGCATTGCCACGCTACCGGGCATCACCGAAGACATGATGATCCGCACATTGAATGCTGATTATGCCCGGATTGCCGAGCGCAGTACCCGCCTGGCCGCTATTCTGACCGAGGGGAAGATGGCCCATGTGACCACGCCAGCCGGGACAGACATCACCATGTCCATTGAAGGTCGTAGGGCCGAGCCCGACACGGGACTGGCTCATGAACCGGGAGCGTTCATCAATCTCCCGGCGGGCGAAGCGTATCTGGCTCCGGTCGAAGGAACGGCCCGAGGAACGATCGTCGTCGACGGCGCGATGGCGGGCGTGGGTATGATCACTGACCGACCGATTCGCCTGGTCGTGGAAGACGGTTACGTCGTCGAGATCGACGGTGGCGAGGAAGCCGCGCGGCTCATCGAGTTGATCGAACCATTCGGGAAGCCGGCACGCAATATCGGCGAACTGGGAATCGGCACCAACGACCGCGCCAGGCTCACCGGCCTCATTCTGGAAGATGAGAAAGCGATGGGCACGATTCATATTGCTCTTGGCGATAATGTCTCGTTCGGCGGCACAGTCCGAGTACCCAGCCACTTGGATGGACTCTTGAAACAGCCGACGCTGACCATCGATGATCGGGTCATTATGCGAGACGGTGCGTTGCTCATCGACGCATGACGAGACACAGTGAATGCCCAATCGCGGGACAACGAGATCGGCCTGGCCGTGGGCTCACGTTTCCCGTGTACACCCGAGCCCGCACCGGGCATAACTGGAGGAGCGTATGGATGAATGTACTGAGAAGATAGGACCTTCCACACTGGCCATTCACGGCGGACGCCCCTTCACAGAGGGAGCGCACGCATTGAGCATGCCGCTGTATCTGACCTCCTCTTTCGTGTTCGAGAGCGCTCAGGAAGGCGCCGAGTTGTTCGCGCACGAGAAAGAAGGATTCATTTACACGCGGATGGGAAATCCCACCGTGGAGGCGACGGCCTCCAAAATTGCGGCCCTGGAGGGAGCGGAAGAAGCATTGCTCACCAGCTCGGGCATGGCGGCGATTTCGACGACGCTATGTGCGCTGCTTCAACCCGGGCAACGGTTAATCGCCGGACGCGTTCTCTATGGGAGTACCCTCGCCCTCCTCAAGCGAATGGAACGGCGATGTGGAATGAACATCCGCTACGTCGATGCGACCAACCTCGATGAGGTGCGTGATGCCCTTCACCCCTCCACGCGCGTCGTGTACATCGAGACGCCGGATAATCCGCTCCTGGGCATCGCCGATATCGTCGGCATCGCTGCCCTGGCCAAGAAGGTCGGGGCGCTGCTCATCGTCGATAACACCTTCGCCACGCCATTCAATCAACGTCCGCTGGAGTTAGGGGCAGATCTGGTGATTCACAGCGCCACCAAGTATCTCAGTGGACATGGCGACCTCATCGCCGGAGCGGTAGTGGGCTCACGGCATTTGGTCTCCGCCGTGCGCGAAGAGTTGAAGGAGAAAGGAGCTATCTGCGGCCCATTCACGGCGTGGTTGCTGCAACGCGGCCTGAAGACGTTTGCTCTACGCATGGAGCGCCACAATGCCAACGGGATGGCTGTGGCTCGGTTTCTTGAGCAGCATCCTCGCGTGGAGCGAGTCTACTATCCGGGATTGCCGTCGAGCCCGTATCACGCGCTGGCTCGGCAGCAGATGAAAGGCTTCGCGGGCGTGCTCTCCTTTGAGGTGAGCGGGGGACTGGAAGCCGGAAGGAAACTGGTCGACGCCGTGACATTGTGCACGCGCGCGGTCAGTCTCGGCGATGCCGAGACGTTGATCGAACATCCGGCATCGATGACTCACGCCACCGTGCCGCCCGAGCAACGGCGAGCCGCTGGCATAACTGATGGGTTGGTGCGGTTGGCCGTGGGTCTGGAAGATCCCGAAGACATCATCGCCGATCTGGATCGAGCGTTGGCCGCTTGTCCATGATGGCGGCTCCATCACCCTGGCTGGCCCAGGGGATGATGACCGGGCGCTACTCGATCGCCGTCCCTCCTCAAAAAAATGAATGGCGCAAGATGGCATCTCGCGTCACTTCACTCTTGGCGGTGGGTGTGGTGTCGTGCCTCGGAGAGATTCTCTTCGCCCGCGGTCACGTTCGCCCCGTTCCTCTTTTGCCTTACCTCTGAGTCAGTTTCCCGATATCATGTGGCAGAGGGATTCCCATGGAGGTGATGACCGATGATTGAGATCGACATTCCCGGCCTCGGCCGATACACATTCCACCATCTGGTTCTCGATGTGAACGGGACGATTGCGCGAGATGGCCGATTGTTGAGCGGCGTGGAGGATCGGCTCAAGCGGTTGCGCGATCGCCTCGATGTTCACCTGATTACCGCTGATAGTCATGGCGCTCAGGATCTCATCGATCAACAACTCGGCCTCAAGGCGACGCGCATTCCGACAACAGATCAGGCGCAGGCCAAGCTCGCCTACATTCAGGCGCTGGACCCACGCACCGTAGTGGCCATCGGTAATGGCGCCAATGACATGCTCATGCTCGAGCGAGCCGCGGTGGGCATCCTGGTCATTGGCCACGAAGGCGCGTCCGTCGAAGCCTTGCGGCGCGCCGACGTGGTGATCGGAGATATTGACGAAGCGCTGGAGTTGCTCATTTATCCCACCCGTCTCATCGCCACGTTGAGGCGGTGACGGTGGGCACTCACGACGTCCCGGGAACTGAGGGCGTCGAGCGCTCTGCTCCGTCCCTCTCAGGATAGGGGCGTTTGAACACGATGGGGCTGAGCGACGTGACGAGAGCGGACTTGAGGAACGCCATCGGAAATCGCACCTGAGCGCGGCAAGGGGAGGCGTCTCACCTGCTCCAGCGCGCTCGCCTGAGACTGATCAACACCGGTTCACGACACCATCGCGTTCATGTCATTCGACCCACTGTTCACTCGCGCCAATCCACGCGACTGGGCGAAGGTCCCCAGCGCTGGGTCTCTTCACCCATTCGATTGCCCTGGAGGAGCATGCCCCATTGATCGAGGGGAGTTCCCGATCACCTTTTGTTGCAAGTAATTAACTTGTGTCGCTCCGAATCTCCACCTCCGCACCGAGCCGTGGCACAGCAGTTGCTCTCAGCAACCGGGGAGCGCGGGAATGGGGTCATATCAACCTCGTCTCCATGCTCGTCGTTCCTCACCCGTAGTGGGGTGAAATTCGTCTGAATAAGGAGGTCAACGTATGAGCAAGCCGACTGTACGAAAGATCAAGCTCGCAGCGGTCCTGCTCGCCATATTCATCGGTCTTGGTCTCTCCTACTTCAATGCGCAAGGCTCGGCCAATTCGACTCCTCAACGAACGAAGGTGAGCGCCACGACGGCGAAGTTGGCGCAAACTCAGGGGATGCACGCTCTGACCGCCGGCCCGCCGCACGGCGATGCGCCCGTGTTGGAATGCTGGGATTGCCACGGAGAACACCCGGATCGAAGCCAAGCGCCCCCGGCCAGTCAGATGTCGTGCTTCAATTGTCATGAAATCAAGAGCTGAGAGGCGGCGATCTTCAGCCCGGCACGCTCTCTGCCGATGCAATGACTGAGCGATGCGGAGTGCTCGAGCCGGAGACGAGATGCTCGCCCTCCATGACGAGCTCATCGCGGTTCGGGCGAGATCATATATCGCTTCGATAAGTGGCTGCTCCTTGCCTGCGCCGTTGAGGTGAAGCGACCCCGCTCCATCGGTCATTCGGTGGTCGCTTCACCTCCGAACAGACACATGTTGATGAGATCCATCTCCATGGGTGGGAGGAAGTCATGGAAAGAGGATGGAAGAGAAGACAGTTCACCAAGCGCCTCATTGGCGTCCTGGGGTTGCTCGCACTGGTGTGGGCTTCCGTTTCATTGAGCAAAGAGAGGGTGACGGCCGAACGCGGAGCAATGACGCGGCATCCTGAGGCATCGGTTTTCGATCACCCCGCTGCGTCGTCTCCTCCAACGGTTCAACTCCGAAACGGATTTCAGGAGGACGAAGATCCCCACAATCGCGCTCCATCACTTGAGTGTTTGACCTGTCACGGCCCGCATCCGCCCAACAGCGCCGAAGACATTGAGGATCCCAATTTCGAGATCCCCCCACACCGGCGAGGACCGCAACTCGATTGCTCTCATTGTCACACCTACGACCCCGAGCTCGAAGAGATCGATCCCAACGGCTGCGTGGGCTGTCATGAGAGGGGAGGATACCCCATCCTGGAGGCCCTGGATACGCTCACCCGGGAAGTCGGCCATCCTTTCATTGCCCCTTTTATCAGGGACGTCCCGAGCGACTGTCTGTTATGCCATCAGGGGAATTTAGGCTCCCGGTTACATCGACGTCATTTTTTGAAAGACACCACATTCATCCGCCACTTCCAGACGGGCTGCGTTCGATGTCACGCTCTCACCGAGAGCGGCACATTCGTCGTCACTTCTCAACCGCTCCCCTGAAAGAGGACAGCGCGCCGTTCGAGAGGAGCCTCGGGGAGGGACAGACGGCTTGCGCGAACATAGACGCCGCCCCCCTGGGTTCGCCGGATGTCCGCTCTTTTCTCCCTCGAACGAGTTCCAGCGCAATGCCCCTTCGACGCGCGGAAGAGAACGCGTCACGGATGTTCATGCGGCGTTGCGAGACGCCCGGCACATTCGGAGAAGCGACTGGCTATGATGCGCTGTGATCCTCCGCTGCTCCCATGACGAAATCCCATCGAAGACGCCCCACCGATGCGCAAGACACGCTTCTTGCCCATGACGAAACCTCACCGAAGAAGAGGCTCGTTCGCTCGATGAGAAAATCTTCACGACGTCTCGATAGTCTCCATCGATGAAATGCGAATCGCTCTCATTGGCCTGCTGTGAGAAAGCTTATATAATGCCGGACTCAATCAAAGCGTGAAGCGATGGAGGGATTCTCTATGAACTGGGCGCACGTACATCTCATTCTCAATCACTTCCCGGTCGTCGGTCTCGCTTTTGGATTGGTGTTGCTCGCCGTGTCGGTGGTCAGAAAAAGCACGCCTCTGGCCCGCGTCAGCCTGGGAATACTCGTGGCCATCGCAGTGATCGCCATTCCCGTCTACCTGACCGGCGAACCGGCGGAAGAAGTGATCGAGCACCTCCCTGGGATCTCCGAGTCGTACATCGAGGAGCACGAGGAATCGGCCTTGCTCACGCTCATCGTGATCGAGCTTCTGGGGATAGTCGCCGCGGTGGGATTGAGGCGATTTCGCCAGATCGACGAGCTTCCTCGTTGGTTTCTCACCACCACCCTCTTCCTCTCCCTCGTCGCCGGGGGATTCGTCGGCTGGACGGCCAATCTGGGCGGCCAGATTCGCCATCCAGAAATCCGAACCGGATTCCAGACTCCCGGCCAAGAGCGAGAAGGCCTCCCCGCCGAATCCGATGACGAGCGGGAAGAGAGGGAAGACGCTCACTGAGCCTGGCGTCGGGCTCGATACGTCCTTCCCGACGCCACTCCGGGGCCCACAGCGCCATGATGAAACCAATACCACCAGATCGGAGACGTTGGAAACCGGTGAGGGACCACCCGTCTGACGCCGGCCGCCTCCTCCCGAGACACAACCTCTGCTGATCCACGCCGGTACTCAGCGCTGATACGTTCCCATTAACTGGGTCTCGGCCAGCACGTGTCCTTTGATGGCATCGAGAATCTGGCGCTTGGTGAGGCCCGGCTCCAGATCGGTCGGGATATCCACGGCGTAGAGCTTGAAAAAGTAGCGGTGCGGAGCCCCTCGAGGCGGACAGGGGCCACCATAGCCGATGCGACCGAAATCATTCATCCCTTGCCGCGCGCCGCCAAGGACCTCCTTCTGCTTGGGCACGTTCTCGGGCAAGGACGTCGTCTCGGGCGACAATCCATAAAGGACCCAGTGCACCCAGGTGCCCGCCGGGGCGTCGGGATCGTCGCCGATGAGGACGAGACTCCTGGTGCCCTTCGGCGGTGGCGTCCACTGCAAAGGAGGCGAGACGTCCGGCCCATCGCAGGTATATTTCACCGGAATCTTCTCGCCAGATCGAAAGGCGGGACTGCTGATTTGAAATCCCATGGCTACCTCCTCCTCAGTTCGAGGAATAGCGCTCTCGGTCGAGTGCGACTGTCCCTGACACGCCACGAGCACAGCCGCGGCGATGATGACATGGCTCCCTCTGATCAGATGACGCACTGGTGATCTCCTCCTTCGTTCTCTTCGCGCACCGCCCGGATCGATCATGGTGTATTCAGCACCGTTGTGAGGCGGAGAATATCTCATCTCTGCCTTTCTTTCGAACTCAAGAAGCGACCATGTATGGCCTCAGCGCGGCGTCGAAATGATGATCGCCTCCCCGCTTGGCCAGCTCTCCGATGCGGCGCAGACGCTGTTCGAACGGAAGAGATTCCGTCCGGTAAATGACGCCGAGGGAAATACGATCTCGTTCGTTGCTGACCTCCCAGGCCTTCTCCAGTGATGTGGGATCGTGGTCGGGAGGCAAATCCACGGCCAGCGAACGAATGATATCGAACTGCTCTCTTCCCACGAAGGTGACGCAGGGGCTGAGCATCTGAATGAAAGCGAAACCGGGATGCCGAATCGCCTGTATGATGAGATCGACGGCTTGCTTCACCTGGGCTGAGAATCCGCGCGCGATGAATGTAACCCCGTAACTCAACGCCAGTTTGACGGGATTGATGGGATCTTCCACGATCCCATAAGGCGTCGTCTTGGTACGCCGATCGCTCCCCGTGGTCGGCGAAACCTGCCCTTTGGTCATGCCGTAGATGCCGTTATCCAGCATGATGTAGGTCAGGTCGATATTCCGTCGCGCGGCGTGAGGGAAATGCCCGGCGCCGATGGCCAATCCATCGCCATCCCCCGCCACGGCCACGACCGTCGTCTCCGGTCGAGCCAACTTCACGCCCTGGGCGACGGGGAGCGCGCGGCCATGAATGCTATTGAATCCGTACGTCTTCACGTATCCGGGAAGGCGACTCGAACAGCCAATCCCGGAGATGATGGCCACCTCCTCGGGAGGAAGTTGTAACTGAGCGAATGCCTGATAGAGCGCGTTCAAAATCCCATAATCACCACAGCCCGGACACCAGACGGGTTTCACTCCACTTCGATAATCTTTGGCCGTATACCCTCTCATGCGGCGTGAACCTCCTTTATGGCGTTGACGATCTCCCCGACTGTGAACGGGGCGGCTCCGGCGCGCTGGCAGAGTCGAACGGTATCAGGGAGTCTCAATTGGCTGTTCAAGAAGGTATGGAATTGCCCCGTGGATAATTCCACGACGAGCAGCGCCTGGAGGCGATCCAGAAACGCCTGTATCGGCGCTACGGGCAATGGGACCAATCGACGAGGGACGAGCGTGGCCAGTTTGAAGCCTTCCCGTCGCAGCCGGGAGACGGCTTCTTCGACTACCCCTTTCGTCGACCCCCAGGTCATAATGCCCACCCGGGCATCGGCATCCCCGTCATGCCAGAGGAGATTGGCCTCCCGTTGCTCGACGGTCTGGAGCTTCTTCCACCGCTTCCACGTCATCTTCTCGTGAATGTCGGCATCCGAGGTCGGTCGTCCCATCTCGTCGTGCTCGATGCCCGCCGCCGTATACATTCCTCCTTTCATCCCCGGCATCGTGATGGGCGAAACGCCGGTCTCGGTGATTTTGAATCGGCGATAGGCGATCAATTCCTCTTCCGATGGACGAATCCGATCGATGACCTGGTCGCTGAGCGCCTGGAAATCGACCGGTCGAATGACCTCCAGACGCTGTCCGAGGAATTGATCGCTGAGCACGAGCACGGGAAGCTGATATTTCTCGGCCAGATAAAAGGCGTGAACGATGATGTGGATAGCATCGGCCACATCAACGGGAGCGAGCACGATGCGAGGGAGATTGCCGTGACCGCCAAACACGGTATGCAACAAATCGGCCTGACTCGTCTTGGTGGGAATGCCGGTGCTCGGCCCGCCGCGCTGCACATCGACGATGACGATGGGCAATTCGGCCATCGCCGCCAATCCCATAGCTTCCGTCATGAGCGAGAGGCCCGGACCCGACGTCGCCGTCATCGCCTTGGCTCCACCAAATGACGCTCCGATGACCATAGTGAGAGCGGCGATTTCATCCTCCGCCTGCACGAAAACGCCGTCCACCTTGGGGAGTTCCCGGGCCATCCATTCCATGATCTCGCTGGCCGGCGTGATGGGGTATCCGGCGAAGAATCGCACTCCGGCGAACAGGGCGCCAAGCGAGATGGCCTCATTCCCTGTCAGAATCAATTTCGGCGCGTGGGCCACACCGCTCCACCGATGCCTGACGCGGGAAGCATGAGCTTCGGCCAACGCCATGCCCGCCTCGAACGATTTCAAATTGGCCGTGACCACCGGCTCGCCCTTCCCGGCGAATCGCTCGGCGATCTCTTTCTGGAACCCTCCCGGCGGCAATCCGAACCAGGTGGCCAGGAATCCCAGGGCGACGATATTCTTGGTCAATGCCGATCCGGCCACGCGCTTGGCCGTCTGAAGGAAAGGCACGGCCAGGAAGCGGGTATCGGGTGGGAAGGGGAGATCCTCGGGCACGCGCTCGTCACTGTCGTGAAAAATGGAGCCCCCCTTGCGCACCACGATCTCCGTCGAAAAGCGAAAAAAGTTCTCCCAACTGAGCACCACCAGAGCATCGAGCGCATCGCCCTGGGAGAGGACCGGGGTCTCCTGTAATCGAACCTGAGCCAAACTCTCGCCGCCGCGAATCTGCGGTCCGTAACTTTTCACCATCATGCCGAACAAGCCATCCTGAGCCGCCGCGCGGAGCAAAATCTCGCCAGCGCTCACTACACCCTCACCGCCGCTGCCCACAATGGCGATGGTCACGTCCGATCGCTTCTCGCTCATGAGCCATCCCCCTTTCGGAAATCATCGTTTAGAATATATCCGCTCCAGGCGCGCGAGGCCAGCCCGAACGATCGCCTCTTCTTCACTGCGCCATGAGCGTCGACATCGACACTGGCTCCCCTCAACTGACCACTCCGCTCTCTTCCAATCTGAAGATGAACGTGAGGACGCCCGTCACTTTCACCGGCCGCCCGCTGACCAGCGTGGGACGGAATTTCCATTGCCGCGCTGCCTGGAGAGCCGCTTTACGGAACAATGGATGACCGCGGATGACCTCCGCCTCGATGACGTTTCCGTGTTCATCGACGACGATGCGAACGTCCACCGTCCCTTGAAGGTGTGCATTCCGGGCGACCAATGGGTAACGCGGCATGACCCGACGGATGGCGATGCCTTTGAGGACCCCGGTGGTCACGCGCATCGGCTTATGAGGCGCAGGTGGCGGTGGCGGAGGTGGCGGCGCCGTCACCGGACCCACCGAGCCGAGGACGCCTCCCACCACGCCGCCCATGACGCCACCCGGCACGCCGCCGGGAACGCCACCCGGCACGCCGCCGGGAACGCCGCCCGGCACGCCTTGAGCGACGCCCTCCTCGGGCAATTCCTCCAGCGTCGGTGGCGTCCTCTCCGGAATGACGGTAGGAGCCACGAATCCCACCGGAATGACCACCTTCCGGGGAGCTCGGACTCCCGGGGAACGCCCACCGCCGGCCGGCGGCGGAGGCGGTGGTGGTGGAGGTGGCGGAGGGGCAACCAGCGCCACGCGTAAGACCGCCTCGCCCAGTTCGGGAGTGTACAGCCAAATGCCGCCAATGATGATGCCGACAATCGCTATGACATAGATGAGGGCGGTGAACAGGAAATACCACTTCAGCCGACCCGAACGACGCTTCTTTCCCGAGGTAATGAGCGATTGTTCGAACATGGTTCTCTCCTCCTCAGTGCCGTATCGAATTCGATGAAAGGTGCTCTCCGAATCCTCATATGTTATAGAGCCTCGGGGGAGAAAAAAGTTTCAATCGGTGGCGCCGCTTCATCAGGGAGCGTCGCCGTGACGAGCCGACCACCGTCGCCATCCCCGGAGTCTGGCCCCAAGACGCGAGGACCAGATCGCCGAAGAGCCCGGCGTGCACCACTTTCACAGGAATGGCGCATCGTCTCCGAACCCGCTACGAGGAATGCCCGTGAAGTGACGCCTGTTGCGCCACACCTTCCCGAGAGCACTCTCCTCAGGCTCGCGCGAGCCGCGAACCACACGGGAACGGCCATGATCGCCGCTACGGCAAAGCACCCTCTGTCTGCGCCATCCGTGCCGGTTTTCCCGAAGAGTCGTCCCATCTACCCGCCCGGTTATGAGCGCTCTTCCAGAGGAACGTAATCGCGGCGCTCCTTGCCCACGTAAACCTGGCGAGGACGCGCGATTCGCTGTTCGGGGTCGAGCAGCATCTCCTGCCATTGAGCAATCCAGCCCACTGTTCGAGGAATGGCAAACAGCACCGGATACATGGTCACGGGGAATCCCATCGCCTGATAGATGATGCCCGAATAGAAATCCACATTGGGATACAGTCGGCGACTGATGAAATACTCGTCGTCCAGCGCGATGCGCTCCAACTCCAGCGCGATATCCAACAGCGGATTGCGACCGGTGACTTCGAACACCTCATCGGCGATCTGCTTGATGATGCGCGCCCGCGGATCGTAGTTCTTGTACACTCGGTGCCCGAATCCCATCAACCGCATCTCTCCCGCCTTCACCCGTTTGATATAGGCGGGCACGTTCTCCTTGGTTCCGATCTCGTTCAGCATGCGCAACACGGCTTCATTGGCCCCACCGTGCAATGGCCCATACAAAGCGGCCGCCGCCGCCGCCGTGGCGCTGAATGGATCGGCGTGCGAACTCCCCACGGCTCGCATGGTCGTCGCACTACAATTCTGCTCGTGATCGGCATGAAGGATGAACAACACATCCAGGGCGCGCTCCAGAACGGGATCGGGTGTATACTTCAATTCCGTCGTCTTGAACAGCATATTGAGGAAATTCCCCGTATAGCTCAACTCGTTGTCCGGATAGACGTAAGGCATCCCGATGCTGTGTCGATAGGCGAAGGCGGCGATGGTGGGCATCTTGGCGATGAGTCGATAGGTCTGCTTCAACCGCGAGGCGGGATCGTGAATGTTCTTGGCGTCGGGATAAAAGGTAGAGAGCGCTCCCACCGTCCCCACGAGAATCCCCATAGGGTGGGCATCATAATGAAATCCATCGATGAACTTCTTGATGTTCTCGTGCAGCATAGTGTGGTGAGTGATGTTCCACACCCACTCGTCCAACTCCGCCTTGGTGGGCAATTCCCCAAACAAGATGAGATAGGCTGTCTCCAGGAATGTACTTCGTTCGGCCAGTTGCTCAATGGGATAGCCGCGGTAGAGGAGAATCCCCCTCTCGCCGTCGATGAAGGTGATCTCGCTCCTACACGACGCGGTGTTGGTGAATCCGGGATCGTAACTCATCAGGCCGAAGTCATCGTCGGAGACTTTGATCTGACGCAGGTCCATGGCGCGAATGGTCCCTTTCCAGATGGGAATCTCGTACTGCTTCCCCGTGCGATTATCGACGATGGTCAGTGTCTCTTTACTCATGCCTTCCTCCTTGGAGTCGTTTGATGATTGCGCGAGCGGCGATGAGTCCCGAGGCCGAAGCCTGAACGAGACCGCGCGTGATGCCCGCCCCGTCTCCGATGGCGAACAAGCCCTCGATCTCCGTCTCCAACTGTGGGGTGAGCTTCAATCGCGAAGAGTAAAACTTCACCTCGACGCCGTAGAGCAGCGTGTGCCGCGACGCCACGCCTGGCGCCAGGCGATCGAGCGCATGCAACATCTCCCGTATGCCGCTCAGGTATCGATAAGGGAGAATGTAGGAGAGGTCGCCGGGGACGGCTGATGGCAACGTGGGATTGACCAGTCCACGGGCGATGCGAGACGGCGTCGAGCGCCGTCCGGCTTCCAGATCACCGAGTCGCTGAACGATGACCCCACCGCTCAGCATGTTGGCCAGACTGGCCAGATACTTCCCGTAGCGAATGGGCTCGTTGAACGGCTCGGTGAACTGCGTGGAGATGAGAAGGGCGAAGTTGGTATTCTCCGTCGCTCGCGTGGCATAACTATGGCCATTGACGGTGATGATCTCATCGGCCTGCTCGGTGACCACCTCGCCATAGGGGCAGAAACAGAACGTGCGAATCTTGTCATCGAACTCTCGCGTGTAATAGATGAGCTTGGGTTCGTAGACCGCCGTGGTCAGCGGCTCGAGCACCGAGGCGGGGACTTCGACGCGAACGCCCACATCCACGGGATTGTGAACGCGCGCCAATCCCAGCCGAGCAGCCTGCTCCATCAACCACTCGGCATTGCTGCGTCCCGGGGCGGCGATGACGAATCGACTGTCATACCGTTCGCCGTCGACCGTCTCCACGCCGACCACTCGCCGGTCGCGAACGCGAATATGCCGTACCGGCGTGTTCAGCTTGATCTGGATGCGCCCGCCGAGCGCCTGACGGATGCGGCGGGTGATTTCGGCCAGATGCTCGGTGCCCACGTGACGGATGACCGTGGGGAGCAATTTCAATTCGGCGGCGAAGGCGCGCCGGGCGATCTGGGCCACGGCCCGTTCATCGGTCCCATAGACGCGATCGGGCGCGCCGAACGCCCGATATTTCTCATCGACCTCTCGAATCAAGGTGACCACCTGCTCGTGCGGCAGATAGTCGGTCAATTGCCCTCCCACCTCGGGCGAGAGCGTCAACTTGCCATCGGAGTACGCGCCCGCCCCGCCCCACCCCTCCAACCGACTGGTGCGGGCGTCCAGATCGGCTCCCTTCTCCAGCAATAACACCCGCGCCTCGGTAGTGGCCAATTCCAGGGCGGCGAACAGGCCCGCCGGCCCGGCACCGATGATGATGACATCATAGGCCATGACGCCTCCCTCGACGACGTTCACCACTCGGCCAATCGCTCGGCCAGTCCCAGATGGAGCACTTGATGTTCGTGCGTGCCATATCGATAGACGGTCACACCCTTCAACTTCAGATCGTAGGCCATCATGAAGATGCGGCGGACATCGTCCACGGTGGCTTCTGGCGGGAGGTTGACCGTCTTGCTGATGCTGTTCTCCGTATGACGCTGAAACGCGGCCTGCATTCGCAGATGCCACTCGGGAGCGATCTCCAGCGTGGTCACGAACAACCGTCGCACATCCTCGGGAATCTCTTCCAGATCCTGAATGCGCCCATGATTGATGACCTTCAGCATCAACTGCTCGGAGTAGAATCCCCGCTGGCGAGCGATCTTCTCGAACAGCGGATGAATGGTCACGAACGTGCCCAACGGCGTGGTCCGCGTCTCGGCCACGGCGAACAACGGCTCGATGCCACTGGAAGCCCCGGCAATCATGGCCGTCGTCCCCGTAGGGGCCACGGTGGTGACGGTGGCGTTCCGCCGCGGGGGCTCACCGCGTTGGGCGTAGATGCTCTCCAGCCAATTGGGGAACGGACCGCGCTCGCGGGCCAGTCGACGACTCTCGTTGATGGCCGTCTCGTTGATGAATTTCATGACCTTCTCGCCCAGGGAGACGGCCTGCTCGGTATCGTAGGGGATGCCCAGTTCGATGAGCATGTCGGCCCATCCCATCACGCCCAGGCCGATGCGGCGATTGGCCAGCGCGGCTCCCTTGATATCGGGCACCGGATAAATCGAGCGATCGTGCATATTGTCCAGCATCCGCACGCCCACGCGCACCACTTCTTCCAATCGCGCCCACTCGATAGTGGGATGATCGCCCTCCTTGACGAAGTGACCCAGATTGACGTGGCCGAGTACGCAAGCCTCGCCGTGGCCCAGGGGCACCTCGGCACACGGATTGGTGGCACGAATGGTTTGCGAGGGGATGGGATTGGATTCGTTGATGCGATCGATGAACAAGATGCCCGGATCGCCGCGCGCCCAAGCGCACTCGCAGATGGCGTCGAATACCTCGCGGGCCGAGAGCCGACCGACGATCTCTCCGGTGCGCGGGTGCCTCAATTCATACTCGCGGTCGGCCTTGACGGCCTCCATGAAGGCATCGGTGACGGCCACCGAGATGTTGAAGTTCTCCAATTGTCCTCCATATTGCTTGGCGCGAATGAATTTGAGGATATCGGGATGATCGACCCGGAGAACGCCCATCATGGCCGCCCGCCGTCGCCCGCCTTGCTTGATGGCGTCGGCCGAGGCATTGAAGACGTTCATGAACGAGACCGGGCCGCTGGCCTGCCCCCCGCTGGTCACCACCGGATCGCCCTCGGGGCGCAGCGCGGAGAAATCGAAGCCCACGCCCCCGCCCGACTGGAAGATGAGGGCCGCCGCCTGCAGTTCCTTGAAGATGCCCTCGATGGAATCGGGAACCTCGCGCACGAAGCAGGCGGCCAACTGGGGCCGGGACGTCCCGGCATTCATCAACGCCGGGCTATTGGGGAGGAAATCCAGTCGAGCCATCACCTCATAAAACCGCTCCTCCGTCTCCTTGACCTGCTCGGAAGACGCTCCATACTGCTCCTCGGCTTTGGCCAGCTCGCCGGCCACTCGACGAAACATCTGCTCGGGCGTCTCAATGATCCGGCCCTGTTCATCCCGCAGCAGGTAGCGTTGCTCCAGGATGTATTGCGCGTTGGGCGAAAGCTGTGGTCTCACTCGCGTCATCGTTTCCTCCTCCTTCAGTGATGCAATCCTCGTACCACCACGCCGCTGGCCTCCCGCACCGCTCGCTTCCGGCACGGTGCATTTTTATATAATTTTAACACAAAGAGTTGCCGCCCGGCGTCGATGATGTGGCGAAAATGCCGAAGTCATCGCATCGAGGGGTGCTGAAAATCACCCACCCGGTGAGGGCTCTCACCCACTCGGAAGAGAACGGCTCCATGGTCGGCGACAAACCGGGCGCGCAACTCCCCATGGAGCAAGGCGCAGGGGCACGGCCGGCCGTCACCGCACTGGTACGGGAATTGCACGTCATCAATTGATGAAGGAGTCTATGGATCATGACCGGCAGAGACGAGACACGACGACATCCGATCGCTCATCGCCCGGGCTGGATGGCGGTAGTGAGCCTCGTGCTCTCGCCGTATCTGGCGCTCGGCGTGCCATCGCACCAGGTGCCTTACAGTGAGTTCATTCAGATGGTCTCGGCGGGACGGTTCGAGCGCGTCGTGATCACCCCCACGGAGGTCCGAGGCCGACTCAGACAGGAGAGGGCGAAGCAGGTCGTGGCCAAGCGCCCTCCCGGGCTGGATGAGCGGCCATTGATAGAGGCGCTCGCCAAGAGCGGGACGCCCTATGAGGGAAGACCGGAGACTTCGGCCTCCTGGTGGATGTGGGCCTGGATGGTGCCCCTGCTCATAATTCTGTTCTTGTGGTTCCTCGGCTGGCGAACGGCCATGGGAGGCTCACGCGGCCCCATGGAATTCGGGCGCACGCGGGCGCGCATTTATGATCGGAGCGCCGAGTTGAGCGTCACCTTCGACGATGTGGCCGGCGTGGATGAAGCGGAAGCGGAATTGGCCGAAATCGTCGATTTCCTCAAGCACCCGGAGAAATACCAGCGGTTGGGAGGGCGCATCCCCAAAGGCGTTTTGCTGGTGGGCCCACCGGGAACGGGCAAGACGTTGTTGGCCCGAGCTGTGGCCGGGGAAGCCAATGTTCCGTTCTTCGCCATCTCCGGCTCGGAATTCGTGGAGATGTTCGTCGGTGTCGGGGCCAGTCGCGTGCGCGATCTCTTCCTCCAGGCCAAGATGCGTGCGCCCTGCATCATCTTCATCGATGAACTGGACGCTATCGGCAAAGTTCGTCTCGGCGGCCCGGCCAGTTTCACCGGCGGGCACGACGAACGAGAACAGACGCTCAATCAGTTGCTCTCGGAGATGGACGGGTTCGATCCCTCCATGGGCGTCATCATCATCGCCGCCACCAACAAGCCGGAAGTGCTCGATCCGGCATTACGACGCGCCGGACGATTTGATCGGCAGATCGTCGTCGATCGCCCCGACGTGAAAGGACGGGAGGCCATCCTGCGGGTCCACGCCCGGAAGATCAAGCTGGCTCCCGACGTCGATCTCAGCGTGATCGCCGCTCGCACGCCGGGAATGGTGGGCGCCGATCTGGCCAACATCGTGAACGAAGCCGCCCTGCTGGCCGCCCGCCGCAACGCCAGTGCCGTCGGGATGGATCACTTCGAGGAGGCCATCGATCGCATCATGCTCGGCCTGGAGAAGAAAGGTCGGGTCATGAGTCAGGTCGAGAAGGAGCGCATCGCCTACCACGAAGCCGGACACGCCGTCGTCGCCCTGTCGGTTCACCATGCCGATCCCGTTCACCGGGTCACCATCATTCCTCGATCCATCGGCACGCTCGGTGCCACTCTCCAGTTGCCCACCGAAGATCGATACGTGCTCACCAAGCAGGAACTGGAAGATCGTCTCACCGTCCTGCTCGGTGGCCGAGCTGCCGAAGAGATCGCGTTTGGCGATATCTCTACCGGGGCCCAGGATGATCTGGAGCGAGCCACGGAATTGGCCCGGCAGATGGTCACCCGATTCGGTATGAGCGATGCACTCGGTCCCCGAACCTTCGGGCGCCCATTGGCCGGGCGTTACTTGCAACCCGCTCTGGACCTCGGCGAGGAGCGGAATTACAGCGAGCGCACCGCCGAACTCATCGACGAAGAAGTCGGCCACCTCATCGATCACCTCTATGGGCGAGCCAAGCGCATTCTCACCGAACGTCGAGCCACTCTGCAGCAGATCGCTCAGGAACTGGAGACGCGAGAGACGCTCACCCGGGAGGATCTGGAGCGACTGGTCGCCCGCGATGGAGAGGTGGTGACCGGCTGAACATCACAGTCCGTCGCGGGCGCACTCCGAATGACGGACCGAACAATCCTCGTGCACGGGGTTGCCGTCCCCGTCATCGAGAGTTGTGCTGATCGGTTGCTCGTCGCTCGAGCGCCGCGGGAGACGGGCCCGATCTCCTGAGAGAATGTGGCGCAAGATGCCATCTTGTGCTCCATTCCTCGAGCGCCCCTTCTCATCCTGACGGTGTGCCCCCCAGGCCAGGGGTGACTCCCTTGATCAACCGAGCAGGGATAGTCAGAATGAGAAGGGAGCGACGGAGTTCGGCATGTCCCGGATGATGCATCATGCTGGCGAGAATGAAAAAGTTGATTCGGCGAAAACTCACCCGCGGCGAGCCGGGTCTGTACATCGCCCTGCTGTTTCCCATCCTGTTCGCCTTCGTGTTGACGTTTGCCGGCTCTCGACTCATCAGCTATCTCATCACCTACGGGTATCTCCCGCCCATCTACTGGGAGCCGGAACCGGGCGTTCACATCCACCATTTCGCATACGGCATCTTCGTCCTGGCCATCGCCGGGTATCTCGCTCTGGTGTTCAACAGCCCGCGCGCCAAGTATCTCATCGCCCTGCTATTCGGCTTCGGTCTGGGCCTAGCCTTCGATGAGTTCCTGATGTGGTTCAAATTGAGAGACGATGCGCCCACCCGCTGGAGCTACGATGGGTTCACCCTGGTCATTGGGACGAGCCTCACCATTCTCGTCGCCAGACCCGGTCTTCGGTTGTTGAGAAAACTCCTCCCCGTCGGCAAACGAGGCGAGCCGACCGAGACGGCCGGGAGAGCCAGCCCTGAACGCTTGCCTCTCTCCTCGGATGAGAACGCCAGTTCCACCACAGAATGAAGCACACGGGCGCTTCCGGTCCAGCGATGATGAAAGCCCCGATCGTTCACCACATCGCTCGACACCCCATCCACGCCGGCAGTCGTTGGGAGTACTGAACGGCGTGGAGGGCGGGCGGAAACGAGGCTTGACGCCTCCTGGCTCGTTCGGTAAGGTAAGGGAGTTCGCACGCACCGGCGGCGACTCGGAGCATCACGGAGCGCTTCGAGCCGCGATCAGCGCTGATATGCATCGGCTCGCGCCCGATGGCATTCATACGTGGTAGAGAAAAGGTGGTCATCTTCAGGAGCAGGATGACGCACACCGATCAACCTTCATAATTGATCACGGAGGAGGAGATATGACGGCACTCAATCGCAATACAATCATCAAATGGCTCGGACACGCCACCTTCCAGGTCTTCACGCCGGAAGGCAAGACGGTGCTCATCGATCCCTGGGTGATGAACAATCCCGCTTGTCCTCAGGAGGCACAGACCTTCGACAAGATCGATCTCATGCTCATCACTCACGGACATTTCGATCACATCGGCGATGCCGTGGAACTCGCCAGGCGATACGAGCCCAGGGTGGTGGCCATCTATGAGACGGCGCACTGGCTGGAGAGCAAAGGCGTGAAGAACGTCCTGCCCATGAATAAAGGCGGAACCCAGGTGATCGATAATATCCGAGTGACGATGGTTCACGCCGATCACAGTTGCGGCATTCTCGATGATGGCCGGATCATCTATGGCGGTGAAGGCGTCGGTTACGTCGTGGAGCTGGAGAATGGATTCCGGCTCTATCACGCTGGAGACACGGCGGTGTTCGGCGACATGAAGCTCATTGGCGAGCTCTATCGCCCGGAACTGGCCATGATCCCCGTCGGCGATCTCTACACCATGGGCCCGCGGGAAGCGGCTCACGCCATCCGGCTGCTCGATGTCAAGAAAGTCATTCCCATGCATTTCGGGACTTTCCCGGCTCTGACGGGCACGGTAGCGGAATTGAGGGAGTTGACCGCTGAGATCGCGGGACTGGAGATCATCGAAATGAAACCGGGCGAGAAAGTGAGCTGATGCCGGATACTGAGCGCATAGAGGACCTGCCAAGCTCACTTCCAGAAGGAAGAGAAGATGAGTTGGCGCCGCTGAGCGGATGCCACTTGAGGAACCTGAGGAGAGCATAGTGACTGAGAGAGGGCGAGTTGACCTCCACTCCCGCTGAGCGCTGGAGATCACCGGGACGGAAGGGGGGTCGATGCGTCCCCGTTCTGTACTGACACCAGCAGCGGGCGCTACCCCCTTCGGCAGACAAAAGATGGAGGACGCCTCTGGAGGCAACTACCCATCGGCGCCAGGAGAGGAGGTAACCCTCTCACAGAGGAGAGCAAGGAGTCCGTGTAGAGCCACCGGATGGGACAGGAGATCACGATGAAGGGGGTGGAGCGATGATGAGCAGATGAGCATTCTTAAGCCTGAAAGTGATTCCCACTTCATCTCATGAGGAGATAGAGGATGAGTGAGGGCTGGGTGAGGAAGCCCGCATTCCGCCCTTAACTCTTGAGCCTCAGCACGGCAAGTGACTCGCTCGGGGCCATTTCTTAAGCTTATAGATAAGGTTGCACATTCGGCAATCGCGTTTGCTAGCGAATCGCCGAAGTTTTGAAGGTAATTCTCCCGCGTCATATAAGACCTACTTTTTCGATGTATCGAGTCAACAGTTCCTCATCCTCTGGCTCAAATCTCTTAAAAGTCATAATTGGTGAATATAGCTTTGCCTTATCGCCAAGAATCTCTTACAGATTAAATGGCTGCTTGATTCTTCTCGCATCTTCACATATGACCAAGTATCTCCATCTACCCTCAGTTCCCGGCCAATACCTTTCCGATTCCCCCTGTCTTAGCGGGCGAATATCGACTATCTTCATTACATACTGAATTTGTTTTTCATTTTTGGAGCAGTCAACCTTATTTTTACTCACAAGTACCAACTCACCAACATACCAATCCTTCGGTTTTGTGAGAAATGCATGTTTTTCATTCAGTATAACGCTATCAAATGTCTTCCCCGATGTCTTGAACAAATACATTTCATCCCTCTATGTAATTGCTAAATCCTTCGAAATCCCTTTCTCACTGAGAAGAAATACCACACGGCGCCAGAACTGTCGAGAGGAACGGTAGAAGAAATCCTAACAAGAATAGGACGGCTAATGAACGCCGATCAGGCGCCAAGCCATTTCTGACAGCACTCGGGGAACGTGTCAACATCAGGCTGCGCCACATCCACCAGGCGGCGGATGCGGTCTGCGTCTACCGGATGCTCCCGGCCGGAAGACGGGCCAGCCCGGAGCGATGTTATAACCTCCCCTTCACTCGTCCCTGAGCAGATGGATGTTGCCCAGGCGGACGCGCCGGAGTCCGGCGGTCCGGGCGGCCTCCAGACATTCACGCGCCTGTCGCCGAGACGTCGTCGGCAGATCGCGCATGTAAAAGCAAGGATGAAAGGCCAGCAGAGCATAAGGGATGTCAGGATCGAGATCGGCGATGAACGCGGCGATGCGCCCGACCTCCTCGGCATCGATGTACCCGGGAACGAGCAACGTGCTGGCCACCAACAGCGGCGGCTGAGGACGCTCTCGCGCTCGCCCGGCCACCCAGACGAAATTCTCCAGCGTCTGCTTGTTACTCACCCCACACAACGCTCGATGCACGCCATCATCCCAGGCCTTGAGATCGAACTTCACGCATCCTCCCGAACGAAGCGAGAGCTCGACCATGCGTTCGAGCAGCGTCCGATGCATGGCTCCGTTGGTCTCCCAGCAAATGCGCAGAATGCCGCCCCGGCGTCGGCGCAACGCCCGCCGCGCCACGGCGAGAGCATGGTGCAATTGTGGCGTGGGGTCGCCACCGAAGTAACAGATACAGGACGTTCGCTCATCGACTTGATCGGCCAGTTGAGCGACGCTCACTCCCCGTCGCCGGCGCGCGCCGAGCCGATAATGCCAATTCTGACAGAACAGACAATCGAAGGTGCAGCTATTGTAGAACACGGCCAGATTCTTGTAGCCGTATTCGGGACCGGGACGATGAGCGAACGTCGGATAGCCGGCGCCGCTCCCTCCCGGGCACACCCAATCGGCGACGCAGTTGGTGGGCAAGGGATCGTCATACCAATCGACGCGCGCCTCCCGCTCGCCGCCCACAACCCGCCCTCCGCGATTGAACCGAACGCCACAGTATCCGGACCCTTCCTGGGGAATACGACAGGCGTTGGCGCACAACGTGCACGGCAGGCCCGCCTCCTCCCTGGGCGGCACCGGAGGCAGGTCGAACGCCTCCCGCGCCCGCCGATGCACCGCCTCGACGCGCGCCCGGACCCGCTCAAAGTCGCCGCGAAGACAGTCCAAGCACACGCCCAGCGCCCGGGAGACAATGAGTCCTCCCCGGCCGCAGTTCGCGCACACGATCTGGCCGCCCGCTCGGTTGAACGTCACTCCCATCGCTCGCCCAGGTAGGCCAGATGCGAGCCACAGCCGCTCCGGCAATCGGAAGATCCGAAGCCAGGAATCCTGGCTCTGGCCAGACTCATCACCGCCTGATTGAGCCGGCATTCGCTCAACAGTTCACCAGCGACCATGATGACGGCCACTATGCGCGCCGAGCGATGAGCCAGCAGATAATCGATATGCCAATGCCGACGCTTGCGCTTTCTCAGGTGACGGGCGACCCGAGCCGTCAATCCCCGAGCCGCGCTGCCCGTATAGACGTAGACGCCCGGCGGGAACGTCAGCCTCCCCAACCGACCGACGGTGAGCCGCACTCGTCGATCGAGACGGATGAGGAGACAATACGTTCCCCGATCAGCTCCGCCCACTTTTGAGACGCCTCTTGACGGCGGCCACTTTGCTCCGCATCGTCACCTGCTTGTCTCGACGATCATCGATGACGATGCGGGTGACGACCCGCTGCGCGCCGCGCCGGAAGGCCGCTTCATGAACCTTTCGAGCCAGGGAGAAGACCTCTCTGGGCGTTCCCTCAAACAGCGTTCCCATGGCCGAGAGTTCGTACTTCACCCCGGCTTTCTCCAGGACCCGAACGGCGTCAGCGATATAATCGCCCATGCTGGTCGTCGATGTCCCCACAGGGATGATGCTGATTTCCACCAGTGCCATGATCTCCCCTCCTCATGAAGTGATGCGCGAGTCCTCGGCTCATTCCCCATCAATGCTCGCGCCGCGTCCCCGCCGATGAGGCCTGACCGACGCTCCGAATCTCACCGCCCTTTCTCAAAAGTCCGGGATGTCGTCTTCTTCCTTTTCGCCGAGGCGCTCGCCGGCGCCTTTTCGACCACCGGCCCCGGTTTGGGCATCGAGACGGTGAGGACGCCATTCTGCAGCTGCGCTCTCGCTCCCTCCGGCCGAATGGTCGTCGGAAGATCGACGTGACGATAAATCGGACCATAGCGAAACTCGTCCACGTGGACATGGACCCCGGGGGCGGGCTCCCCAGCTTTCAGCTCCCCCATGAGGATCACATGATGAGCATCGACGGTGAGCGTGATCTCGTCGGCCCGAAGCGCGGGCACGTGAAATCTGGCGATGAGCGCGCGCCGCCGCTCCTCCAGTCGCAACGGGGGTTTCCAGAAGAGTTCTCTCTCGGCGGCCAGCCAATCATCGAGTTCGCGGCCAGCTCCATACCCGCGTTCGGCGGCGAGCTGATAGGCTCGCTCGGCGATGAGTTGCCGGGCCTCATCGACGAGGGCTTGAATGGATGCCGTCCTGGCATGGACTTTCACTGCTCTGGCCATTGTTCCTCCTGTTGATCATAGTCCTCACCATGTCGTTTATGCAAACGCTGTGCCGCGGTGGGCATCCCGATTGAATGTTCATCCATCGGCGTCCGATGTCTCTCCCCTGCGTCGGGCGCGTCAGGTCATGTAGCGTCGCTTCGGTGCCACCGAAGATCCCGCCCACCGGAGATGGATGGCCCACCACTCGGGCCTTTTTTCTCGTCAATGAGAGATATCCCCCACCATCTCTCCATCGCTCTCCTTGACCCGCGGGCTCTCGTCGGAGCATTCTTCAATCGATGGAGCGGACGTGTAACCATGGAGCGAGCGCGAGCGTATACCCAGGTGTGGGAGGTCGGACGCGAGCGGTCAGTGGTGCGAGAGCGTTGCCGCCGGAGAATGCCGAGCATCCATTGACCGAAGATGATCAACTGGTGGCGCGGGCGCGGAAAGGCGATGAGGCGGCATTCGAGCGACTGGTCGAGAAATATGCCCAGCGGGTTTTCGACACGGCGGCCAGATTCTTTCGCCAACCGGAAGCGGTCGAGGACATCGCTCAGGAGGTTTTTCTCAAGGTGTTTCAATCACTCGACGCATTCCAGCCGGGCAAGTCGCTGGAGGCCTGGTTGTTCACCATCACCGTCAATACGTGCTACGATCATCTCCGTCGCCTGAGACGCCGGCGAGAGTGGAAGTTTTCGGAACTCACGCCCGAAGAAGCGACCTGGCTGGATCAGCATCGCCTGGCCGAAGCGGTGAGAGCGTTCGAGAGGGAGCGAGCCAGAGACATCGCCGCCGGGCTCGCCGAGAAAGTGCTCTGCACCCTTTCGCCCGAAGATCGGATGGCGCTCCTCCTCTACGAGCGGGATGGATTCTCTACAGCGGAGATCGCCGAGATGATGGGATGGTCGCGGGCTAACGTCAAAGTGAGACTGTTTCGCGCCCGACGCGCGTTGCGCCGCGCGCTGGAGCGGCTCCTGGATGCCGCCCACATCGAGGATGAGGAGGGAAGATCATGAGAACGTGCCGAGAAGTGAGACGATATCTCCAACGCGCCTCGTCGGAGCCTCGGGACCGTCGCCTGAGGGAACATCTCACGGCCTGTCCTCGTTGTGCCCGGGCCTATCATCTCCGGCGCGTGGAACGGGAGCTGTTGCAGGCCACCTTGCCGGCGGAAGGAGCGCCCAAGCCCCCGCCCGACTTCCCGACGCGGCTCATGGCCCGGTGGCGACAAGGTTCATTCGGCGAGAGATGGACCTTCTGGGAGTTCGTCTGGAATTTTTCCAAGCCATTCGCTGTGATTACGATGATCGCGCTCATTTTCGTCGGCGGCATGAACTTGTACACGACGGATCGGCAGGAGAGACGACCGGTGCTGGTCGAAAACGATCTCATCCCACCGCCCGTCGATGAAGTGGATCTCATTCTCTCCGAGGACGTCGCTCTCACTCAGGAGCGCGTCCTTCGCACACTCGTGGTCCTCAGGGAGGAGAACAATGGCAATCGGCAATAAGCGATGGAAAGCCGGCCTCATGGTCGTGACGATTTTCGTCATCGGTTTTTTCACCGGGGCGCTCACCATGAACCTGGTGTCAACGGCTTCGGAGGAAACCCCATCCGCATGGCGAGGACACGGTGACTCGGGACGCCTGGTGGAGCAACTCGCCGAGCAGCTACACCTCACGCCGGAACAACGTCAGGCGGTCAGCCAAATCCTCGCCGAGACGAGAGAGGAGTACGCTCGGCTCCGACGGGAGATCCGTCCCCGGTATCGCGCCATCCGTAACCGATCGCGCGAGCGCATCCGCGCCATCTTGAATCCCGAACAGCAGAAGGCGTTCGACGCGCTCATTCATCGTCACGATGAGGAGAAGACGCGATGGCGCGATCATCAGCATTGAGAGAAAACTCCGACCCACATCACAATTCTGATGAGAGGGTGAATGATGGAAATGAGGAGCATGTTGAAAAATAAGCGCGCCGTTGTCCTGACAATCGTCACGCTCGTCGTGGGTGGCTCGGTCCTCGGCTTCTGGGGCTTCAATCGCGGAAAGGCGGAAGCGGAATACATCACGCGAGAGATCCAGCGGGGAGACATCATCAAGAGCATCAGCGCCACCGGCACGATCCAGCCCCTGGTGACCGTACAGGTGGGCAGCCAGGTCTCAGGGACGATTGCGGCCTTATTCGCCGATTTCAACAGCGTGGTGAAAAAAGGACAGATCATCGCCAAACTCGATCCGGCCATTTTCCAGGCGCAACTGGAGCAGGCGCGGGCCAATCTGGCGCACGCCGAAGCGGCGGTGCGCTCGGCCGAGAGCGCCGTGGCCAACGCTCAAGCCAACGTGCTGGCTGCCGAAGCCAATAAGGAGCGCGCCCGGGTGGCCATGGAGGATGCCCAGCGGGTATTGCGGCGAACCCTGGAGTTACAGAAGACCCTGGTCGTCTCGCAGCGCGATCTGGAATCGGCGCAAGCAGCGGCCGATCAGACGGCAGCCCAATACCGGCAAGCCGTAGCCCAACTGGAACAAGCCAAGGCCCAGCTCCTCTCAGCGAAGGCTCAACTCGTCCAGGCCAAAGCGCAGGTCAAACAGGCCAGAGCGGCCGTACAATTAGCCTCGGTCAATCTCAGCCATACGATCATCCGGGCACCGATCGACGGCGTCGTCGTGGCCCGCAATGTGGATGTGGGGCAGACGGTGGCCGCCAGCTTGCAAGCGCCCACTTTGTTCCTCATCGCCAACGATCTGACCAAGATGCAGGTGCTGGCCGATATTGACGAAGCCGATGTCGGTCAACTCAGTCCCGAGAGTCGCGTCACCTTCACCGTGGATGCCTATCCCCGGGACACCTTCCACGGTCGGATCACCCAGCTCCGGTTGAATCCGCAGACGGAGCAAACGGTGGTCACGTATACGGCAGTCATCGACGTGGACAATCCCGAGTTGAAGCTCAAGCCGGGCATGACGGCCAACGTCACGGTGATCGTGGCCGAACGGAAGAACGTCCTCAAAGTGCCCAACGCCGCTCTCCGATTCCGGCCGTCGCTCACTCCCGAGCAGCAAAAACGAGTCGCCGCCCTTCTCCATCAGGGAGATCGATCGCCGGGATCGCCACGCGACGTGACGCCGGGCGATGGCTCGGGACGCCGCTCCGGCGACGGGCGAAGATGGGCCACTCGATCCGCGCCTGAGAACTCTCCGGCCATGACGTCCGCCGAGCACCAGCCCCGGACTTTTCGCGTCGCCCGAGGGCGGCCGGCACCTCCGGCGCGCGACCGGGGAGATCACGCGCGCCCGGGCATGGTGGCGACGTCAACGACGATTCCCGGATGGAGTCCGGCCCGTCCAGAACGCCCGCAAGTGCGCATCATCTGGGTGCTGGACGAGAATCATCAGCTCAAGCCGGTGCGGGTGAAATTGGGCATCACCGATGGCGTGTATTCGGAGGTCATCGATGGTCAGGTGAAAGAGCACGACCTCGTCGTCGTCGGTCAGACCATCAATCCCGATGAGGCCGCCCGACGACCCAGCTCGCCGTTCGGCGGACCATTCGGCCGTCGGCGACGACGCTAGGTGGCATTGAGTTGAGTGGGAGAGATCAATCGAATGTCCGCCGCGTCGTGGCGGACGTGATGAGGAACCGGTATGCAACACCCAGCGGACGTGAGATGCGATCAACCGACGAGGCGCGCGGCCGTCCCCGTCGTTCGGCTGGAGCACATTCATAAGGTCTATCATCTGGGGGAGGTTGACGTGCACGCTCTCCGGGGCATCTCTCTGGAGGTCTATCCTGGAGAGTTCGTCGCCGTGATGGGGGCGTCGGGCTCGGGCAAATCGACGTTGCTCAACATCATTGGATGCCTGGATCGTCCGACCCGAGGGAAGTACTTCCTCGACGGCCAGGATGTCTCCGGATTGAGCAAGGACGAGCGGGCCGATATTCGCAATCGGAAGATCGGGTTCGTCTTCCAGGGTTACAACCTCCTCCGACGGACGAGCGCTCTGGAGAACGTGCAACTCCCTCTCCTCTACAACGGGACGCCGACGGCGGAGGCAATTCGACGGGCTCAACGCGCATTGGCCATCGTCGGCCTGCAAGAGCGCGCTCACAGTTTCCCCAATCAACTCTCCGGCGGCGAGCAGCAGCGCGTGGCCATTGCTCGCGCTCTGGTCAACAACCCCTCACTGATGCTCGCCGACGAGCCCACCGGGAATCTGGACAGTCGGACCTCGATCGATATCATGAGCGTGTTTCAGCAACTGAACGCCGAGCGCGGCATGACCATCCTTCTGGTGACCCACGAGATGGACATCGCTCAATATGCCAAGCGCATCGTCATTGTGCGCGACGGGCGCATCGTGCGGGACGAACCGGTGAAAAATCGCCGTGACGCGGCCAAGGAGCTGGCTGAGATGCCACCATTAGAGGAAGAGGAGGAAGCGGTGATATGAACGTCTCATCAATTCTCAAAGTGGCCTTTCGCGAGCTGGCGCGCAACAAGGCGCGTTCCATGCTGACCATGCTGGGCATCATCATCGGCGTGGCGTCGGTCATCGCCATGGTCGGTCTGGGACAGGGCGCCCAGCGACAGGTTGAGGAAGAAATCGCCAGTATGGGGACGAACATGCTCGTCGTGTTCGCCGGGAGTCGCAAGACGCGCGGCTGGCACGGAGGGATCGGGACCAGCCCCACGCTCACGCCGGAGGACATCGACGCCATTGTGCGCGAGTGCCCGACGGTGGCTCTGGCCAGTCCCAATGTCACCGCTCCGGTCAGCCTCATCTTCGGCAACCAGAATTGGACGACCCGCGCCGAGGGCGTGAATGAGAAATATCCTCAGATTCGCAACTGGCCCGTCGCATCGGGTCAGTTCTTCACCGAGGGAGATGTGCATACGGCCGCCCGCGTGTGCGTCATCGGTCAGACCGTGGCCGAACAGCTCTTCCCTGGACTCGATCCCGTGGGTCAAACGTTGCGCGTGCGCAATCTCCCCTTCCGCGTCGTCGGGGTATTATCCGAGCGCGGACAGAATCAGTGGGGTCGGGATCAAGACGATGTCATCATGATCCCCTACACCACGGCGATGAAAAAGCTGCTCTCCATCACTCACATCCCCAGAGCCTACATCTCGGCCATCAGCCCCCGAGCCACCTTCATCGCCGAACGGCAGATCACCGAATTGCTGCGTCAACGTCACCACATTCGCCCCGGACAGGAGGACGATTTCGGCGTGCATAATTTGACCGACATCGCCGAGGCGGCCGAAGAGACCAACCGCATCCTCACCTTGCTGCTCAGCAGCATCGCCGGCGTCTCGCTCATCGTCGGTGGCATCGGCATCATGAACATCATGCTCGTCTCGGTGACCGAACGGACGCGAGAGATCGGGATTCGCATGGCCGTGGGAGCGCGGACGCGACACGTGCGCCTTCAATTCCTCATCGAATCGGTCGTGCTCAGCCTGATTGGCGGCCTCCTGGGCATCTTCTTGGGCATCGGCGTGTCGTTCGCTCTCTCCGGGATGTTCAACTGGCCACGGTTGATTTCGCCTCTGGCTATTGTGATGTCGGTGGCTTTCTCCGTCGCCGTGGGCATCATATTCGGGTACTACCCGGCTCACAAAGCGGCTTCGCTCGATCCCATTGACGCTCTCCGATACGAGTGAAGTTCTTCCTCGAAAATAAAAGGGTGGCGCAAGCTGGCAGCTTGCGCTACGCGTTTTCATCCCCTCGGTGTGGCCTGCAAGGCGATGAGGCGCTCTTGTAGCGCTCATCGCGACCCAGGGCGCGAGGAGACGAGCCCGCGCAATCATATGGGCGCGCCACCGATCATCTGGTCAATGGGCCACCACCATCATCAAAAGACGGCACTTCGTCCGATGAGCCTCCTTCGTCATCGGGAGTGCGCCACACGTAGATGTGACGCGCGATCTCTTCTTCCAGAGCGATCTCCGTCTCGTCGCATTGAAGGACGTAGCTCGGCCACTTCTGTAACAGCTTCACCTCCACGCCCGGCGTCACGCCTAATGCCGCCAATTTGAGCAGCCGGGGATGATCGGGCGTGCTCACATAGGCGATGCGTCCGCGTTCGCCAAGGCGCAGGCGATCGCAAGAGACGACGATAGCGTTGACCTGCTCGCGCGCCTGACGACAACACGCGCCCTCGGGAATGGGACGCTCGTGAGGACAGAATCGCGGATGACCGAGGAGCGTACAAATCGCACTGGTAATTCCTTCGGCGATGATGTGCTCGAATTCGCAGGCTGCCGCTTCGGTCTGCTCGACATCCATGCCGAGGACGTCGCACATCAACCGCTCGGCCAGACGGTGACGACGAATGATGGGAGCAGTCACCGCTCGTCCGTGAGCCGTCAATCGAATATGGCCAGCAGCGTCTACGTCGACGAGCCCCTCATTCTTCACCTCCGTCAAGAGCTCTTCGGTCACTTCCGTATGGGCAATACGCCCCACATCCGCGAGCGTAGCGTCTCCTCGCTCCTGGAGCGTCCAGACGGCCTCCAGCAGCTCGCTTATATTTCTCGATACGCCCATCTTCCCTCCCATATTGCCCTGTGGGCGATTCCCAGCGAAATGAGGCGATCGCGGTCGGCCATCCATGGAGAGCGACCCGTTCTTCGAGCGGCGCTCTCCCCTGCTGCTCCTCACGCTCTGCGCACCGATGTCTCCCGAGCTCGTCTCGAAGTCTTCTCCCTCCCATCAACCACCCGGCAAATGCCCGTCCTCTTTCCTCGCCGGTCCACTCACGAACAATTCTAGGCCAACAGATGCCATGTTCGTAATACCCAACTGAGCGCGCCTCCCACCAGCAGGGCGAAGGGGACGATGAATCCGACGATCATCACAGCGCGCCTCCATCCCTGCTCTTTGACGATGACCAGAAAATTGGCCAGACAGGGGACGAACAGAGTGATGACCACCAGGCTGACCACCACCTGTTGAGGGGAGAGCAGTCCCCGATGAGCGAGAGCATAAAGGCCCGCCGCTCCATAATCGCGCCGCAAGAACCCCATCACGAACGCCTGAGCAGCCTCCATGGGGAGGTGGAGCAGACCGACGACGATGGGCTGGAATCCTGCCTCGATCCACCCGATGCCACTCCGGCCAGCCACCCGGATTTGATCGAGTATGAACAAGGCCAACGTGGCATAGAGAAAGAGGGGAACGACTTCCCCCAGGAACCATTTCATCCGATACCAGGTCTTGAGAGCCACATTCCTCAGAACCGGCACCCGGATGGGCGGAATCTCCAGGATGAAATCGCCTCGCCGCCCGGGCAGGAGCCTGGCCGCGAGAGAGCCGACCAGGATGAGCTGGGAGACGACGACCAGCACGACGATCAACGTCGCTCCCGCAGAAATGCCCGCCGTCAGGCCCAGGATGACGCCCAGTTGGGCCGAACAGGGAATGCCCAGGGCCAACAGCAGCGTGGCGATGAGGCGCTCTTTGGGCGATTCCAGGATGCGGGTGGTCAACGTGGCCATGGTGTCGCATCCCAATCCCAGCACCATGGGAAGAATGGCCTTGCCGTTGAGGCCCATGCGGCGCAATAGGCGATCCGAGAGGATGGCCAGACGCGGCAAGTAGCCACTGTCCTCCAAGAGCCCAAAAGCGATGAAGAACGTGCCCACGACCGGCAGGATGATGGCCAGAGCGTAGGTCAATCCCATGGAGATCAACCCGTAGGGGCCCACCAGCAGCTCGTGGATGAATCCCGGAGGGATGAGCTCCCGCAGCCCGGCCACCAGATAGCGGCCGAACACGATCTCCTCCAGCAACCCGACCAGCGTCTGGGCGCCGGTGACGCCGACAAACTCATAGACGAGCAACAAGACAATGAGCAGGATGGGAATCCCGGTGAGCGGCGCGCGCGTCAACTCTCCGAGCTTCTCGGTGAACCGGCGGCTCCGATGCATGAGGACGGCCAAAGGGATGGCGATCGGGACCACCAGAAGCAGGAGATGGAGACATTCCATCACCAGACCATACTCGTTGGCGCCCGGACGTCCAAACAAGAGTTCGTAGATCAATCCTCCGTGGTGGGAGAAGAAGAAGCCCTGTACGGGCCCGGCCAGATGTTGCCGCATCCAGCGGCGAGCGGCTCCATAGGGCGTGGGGATACCGATTCCCACTCCGAGTTCTCCCCACAAGAATACGCCCAGACCCAGCATCAACAAGACCGTCCAGACCCAGAATCCCACGGGCGTGATCCTCTCCGTCCGCGGCGCGTGATTCGTTCGCTTGATCGCGGCCACCGTCTCATTCACGAACGCGCTTCGTTGCTGCTCGATCTCGCGACAGAGCGAGCGTGGGCAGAGGCGGCAGTGTTCTTCAATGGCCGATTGTAACTGCCGGACACGCCGTGGGCCTATGAGGCGCTCGATTTCGCGACGGAATGTCGGATCGCCCCCCTCCATCCACTCCACGGCCAGCTCCAGTGGAACACCCTCGGTCCCGGAGAGGGCGCGCTCAATCAGCGTCACACATCGCCCATTGGGGCGCGGCTTCTGAGGGATGGCCGCTCGAGGAATGGCTTGAACGAGCTGACGAATCCCATGACCATAAGTGGCCACCGTCTCAACTACGGGAATGTGAAATAATTCGGCGATGGCGCGAGCGTCGACCTCGATTCCTCGCGCCCGCATCTCATCGACCATATTGAGAACCAGAACGACGGGAATGCCCAGATCGGCTAGCTGCATCATCAACGAGAGGGCCCGGCGCACGTTCTTGGCATCGGCGACCTGGACGATGACATCGGGGTTCTCTCGAAGTAACAACTCACACGTCACGCGTTCGTCCTCAGAGTGGGGAGTCAGACTGTTGATGCCCGGCGTGTCGATGACCTCGTAGGTCGTTCCACCCAGCCGCATCTCACCGCGAGAGATCTCCACCGTCGTTCCCGGATAATTGGAGACGACGACGTAGCGCCCGGTGAGTCGGCGGAAGATGACCGACTTCCCCACATTGGGATGACCAATCAGCAGGAGTTTCTTTCGTCTCGTCCCTTCGCCCATGATCGGGTAATGTTACACCCAACTGGTGCAATCGATGTGCCAATGAATACAAGTTTACGAAGCATCATCCTCTGTCTTCAACGGGCCCGAGCAACTGGAGCGACGTCGTAGAGTTAAGACCGTGGGGGGACGAGTATTGGGATCGAACAGGATCTGAATGACGAGGCTTCCCTCCCCTCAAGCTGTGGAATTTGACCCACCGGTGCGAGATTTTCCCGGCCACAGCAGGAGGTGATTTCACATGACGACCAACCGGGGATGAGAAGCTGGCGCACCGACCCGACGACGAGATCGAAGCGACCGCGCGACCAAAAGAGCCGGGAGCGAGGAGTCTCGGAAGCGTGAAGTCTCTTGCTGGAAGCGAACCTGGATCGATCATCTGATCGATGGTTGTTCCGGGAGGATCATCTTTGGTTGACGGGTGCTCTATGGCAGTGATAAGCTATGATCGACTCACCCCCGGCAGAGAAGACATACGGAGGCATGCGACCCAGGAGCGAGGGACATGGCATCCCGGCAGCAACTGCGGAGGAAG
>JALSQX010000011.1 GCA_026985075.1 Blastocatellia bacterium
GGGGGAGTATGCGCTGGTGGTTCGGGACAAGGCCCGGCCGCGCCTCATCACCGGGGTGGAGGCCCTGCTGGTCCGGCGTCCGTTCCTCTATGTGTTCACTGCTGGTGGGGCTTATCGGTTCGATCTCGGGCAGAGACGCGCTGGTTCCCGGGCCGTTGACGGTGGCGAGAGCGGGCGTCAATGAGAATCGGCGTTCGCACTCAGGCGTAGGATCTGAGAAGTTGACGCAATGCTAGGACTGAGGTCATTGGATTCCCGTTCAGACGCAATGAGCTTTGTGGCCAGCCGGATGTGGGACTCCACGTGACCGATGAATCGGGGACTCATTTTCCTGACGGCGGTTCTCCCTTTGCGCTGCTCTGTCGCCGGCCGTTGGGAGTGAAGGAGGTTGTATGTGGAAGAACAGTCTCATGCTCATACAGTTTCTCTGGTGGTTCCCTCTTTCAACGACTCCCTGCTGTTGGGCGGGCGTCGACCAGGAACTCACTGTGTTTGATCGTTCGCCGTCTGGTCGGGAGATGCGAACGGTTCTCGCCACGCGGCCGATTGAGCGGGGCGATCGCGGATTGAGCATCGAGGACGATCAGGAGCAATCTTCCAGACGGCGACAGGCTGCCGGGAGTCCGAAACTCGACGATCAGGGTTTGGGGAATCGAGATCAACAAATGACGACCGAGGACCAGGAAGCCGATTTCTCGCCAGAAGAGAAGCGGGAACTCGCTCTCTCGCTCCTTCAGGGCGCTCTGGGAAGTGCTGAGCGACTCAAGCCGATCGAATATCGCATCCGCACGCAGGTCGAGGCGGCGTCGGCGCTCTGGCACATCGACCGGGCGCGGGCGCGAGCCATCTTCGAGCGAGCTTTCGGAACGCTCCACCAGTGGAAAGCGGAAATCGAGAAATCAGAGCCGAATGATCGCACGAGCGAGGCGAGATGGAGAAAGCTCTGGTCTCTCGTGCTCCGCAAAATGGCCGCCGTCAACCCCGAGCTCGTGGAAGAGTTCTTGCGGCAAGCGGGTGAGCTCTCAAAACAAAAGTCGGCCAGGTGGACCGACGAAGCGCGGGCGATGATGAGCGTGGCCTGGGATCAGGTCGAGAAAGACCCCGCCCTGGCCGCGCATCTGGCAGAAAAGAGCCTTCGCTTTGGTCTGGCCGATTGGACGAGCTTTCTCCAGAGTCTCAGCCGGCATGATCCGACCGAGGCCGAACGATTGGCCAGAGTGATCATCGACTGGTTGCGAGATGGACCGTTCGTCTCGACGCATCTTCTGAACTTCCGGCGGTTCGTCTTCGGTCCCGGGCGTTCCTCTGATCTCCAGGACGCTTTCCTGCACGCCCTCGTCGTTCGGCTCCGGCGAGATGCTCGTCCTGACACCCCCATGCGGGAACTGCAACGCGATCTTGACGCTGCTCGATACATGAGCCAATTCACCGCCTCCCTTGCCCCCCATTGGCAAGCGGAGTTCGAGACGTTGACGTCCGCTTTGGTGAATGTGTTCAAGGCGCGCGCCATGCCGCCTCCCGAACCTCCACCCACCAGGGCCATTGACGTCTCTTCAAACCGTTCGTCTCAGCCGGTGCCTACTTCGGAGATCCTCCAGGCGCTCTCCCAGGCTGAGGAGATAGAGGACGATCATCTTCGGGATGAGACATATCAACGATTGGCCTCTCGCGCCGCGCGCAGCGAGAACCTGGGGCTGGCCGAACGCATCATGTCCAGAATCGAGGATGAAAACATTCGCCGGGAGACTTCGCTCAAAGTCTATGGCCCTCTGGTACGAAAAGCATTGAGAGAGGCCGACTATGTGCAGGCGCAGATGTACGCGTTGAAAATCTCGCATCCGCTCGGTCGGACACTGGTGCTCGATCTCATTGCCGAGCGGATGAGGCGGGCCAAGGTGAATGGGGAACGCGTTGGGCAGGTTTATGATCTGGCCATGGCGCAACTCAGCGGAGAAGCCACCAGCGAAGAAGTGGCCAGGGCATACCTGGTGCTGGCCAGGTCGCTCGCAGAGATCGCTCCCGAGCGCAGCCTCGAGGCCCTCGGTTCGGCCATTGTTCGAATGAATCAACTGGCCAAAAAAGGCGCCCTTTTGTGGAGGTCTGAATTGCCCCCGGCCATTCGTCCCTGGGTTCGCCTGCCTCACTATGCGCTGAACGAAGATGAAGTCCTCGATCCCATCGAGATGCTGGAAATGACGTTCCGGGAGTTGACCAGATATGACGCCAGACGGGCCCTCTCGCTGGCTCCAGGATTGGCGCATGCGGGATCGCAGTCACTGGCTCAGGTGGCCATCGCCAGAGGGCTGCTCGATGAGGGAGAACGCGCTCCGGCGAGCCGTGAACCTTGAGAGCGCGATGAGCACCTCCGGCGATACGCGCATGGGAGACGACGATAGCCCGCCCCCGGAGGGCCGCCGCACCATCCGAATGGAACGCCCTTGTGAGTTAAGTTTTTGATGAACAATGATTTTTTACTTTGTAAAGGTGCTATACATTTGACAATTCAAAGGAGATATGCGCATCGATCGCCGCTTTGAGGAGCAAAGCGGATAACGTGATGAAGACTCACGCCCAATACTCCAGCAGCCGCGTTCTGATGTGATTGATGCTGATGGTGGCTCGCCGATTCCTTCGCCGGGTGAGCGTGAACATCCGAAGAGGGGCGCATGGCTTACGCGCTCCGTGATTGACATCGATGATGATCTCCGATACTATGTGTTCGTGCAATCGGGTATCACTCGTTACGAGCGGTTGATTGGCGAGAGAGCCGCTTGAGAATCGAGCCAGGGGAGTGAAACGAAATCATGCCATTGACCAATGTGGAGCAGCTCGAACAAACCCTCCAGGAAGCCAAGGCGATCGTGCCCGGTATCCAGGCGGCCGCCGTCGTGAGCACTGATGGATTGACCATTGCCAGCGCATTACCGCCGGACCTCGACGAAGAGCGCTTCGTGGCCATGAGCGCCGCCCTGCTCGATGCCGGTCAGCGCACGGCGAGGGAACTCGACATGGGCTCGCTCGAACAGATGTACATGCGCAGTCAGAACGGGTATATGGTCGTCGTCCCGGCTGGGCCGGAGGCCGTCCTCGCCGCCATATTGGAGAAGGAAGCCAAATTGGGATTGGTGTTTCTCAACCTGCGACGATTCGCCGAGCAGGTGGCTCAGGCGCTGGCGGGTGTTTGAAGGACTCCGTGATTGAGTTCTGGCGCGAGCTCATGACGCTCGATCTCTCAGCGTTGACTGGACCTATGCCAACAGAGATGGTACCCCTCGAGTTTGAACGACTGGACGCAGAAACGCAGCGGGCGCGGGCGCTTCAGTTCTTCCAGCGCATGAGAACGCGGCGGAGCGTGCGTCAATTCTCTTCTGAACCGGTGCCATTTGAGTTGATCGAATTGGCCATTCGCACGGCGGGCACCGCCCCATCGGGAGCCAATCAACAGCCTTGGCGCTTCATCGTGGTCGGCGATCCGGAACTGAAACGTCAGATCCGCCTGGCCGCCGAGGCGGAAGAGCGCGAGAACTACGAGCGCCGATTTCCGGCCGAGTGGAAACAGGTACTGGAACCTCTGGGCACGGATTGGCATAAAGAGTTTCTGGAAATCGCGCCCTACTTGATCGTCGTTTTCCGCATCGACTATGAAGAATCTCCCGCCGCCTTCCCCGATGGAACGGCTGGGCGACGCAAGCATTACTATGTGATGGAATCGGTCGGTATTGCTGTCGGTCTGCTGCTCGCCTCACTCCATCAAGCGGGTCTGGCCACGCTCACGCACACGCCCAATCCCATGAAATTTCTCAACCGGATTCTGGGGCGTCCCAAGAATGAAAAACCATACCTGATCATCCCGGTTGGCTATCCCGCCGAAGGAGCGAGCGTCCCTCGTTTGGAGAAGAAACCGCTGGAAGAGATCATGCAAGTCTTCGAATGAGGTTGGGAGAAGGCTCGCCGCCGCTTATGGCGCTGCTTGAAAATTTGACCGAGGTCGCCTATACTCACGAATAGGCTTTCCCATCCACCCTCGTGGCAGAAAGTTGACCGGGTGGGAGGAAAGTTGGGAGGGTTGGCCGAATTGGCAAGGCACCGGTCTTGAAAACCGGCGGGCGCAAGCCCATGGGGGTTCGAGTCCCTCACCCTCCGCCAGTTTCTTCCTCTCCACTTCATCAAAGCCGGTTCCTGGGGAAGTCAGTCGTCTGTCCCTTCCGGGAGGCCACTGAGCGAAGGGAGCATGAACTGTTCCGGTCGCCCCCTTACGAAAGTAGAGCGTGGCGCCAGACTATGTCATTCCTCATCCTTCGCGGTGTGTCCGTGGCCCATAAGCGGCTCTTCCATGTAGCGCGAGATGCCATCTTACGCTACATCGATTTCATCCGCTGCGGTGTGGCGAACCATAGGTGACTTCCTTGGCCACCTTCGGTCCTCTGTCGATCCATCTCTTCGCTTCACTCGCTCTCTGGGATTCTGGCTACTGCGGCCATCAACTCCGTCAACAGGTGCGGGAATGTCCCCATCGGCGACATGCCCTCAATGCGCAGGCCATCGCTTTCCACCGTCCCCGTCCAACTCGTCGGGAAGAGCGCTTCCATTTCCCGCGCTGGCCGCGGTTCGGAGAGCCCGCCCTCGTTCAGCACGCGCGCCATCCGTTCGAGGAGATGCTCATTTGTGGCGTAGAAGGTCAACACTGGTGGCGCGTCGTGATCGGCCAGGGCTCGTTGATATGCGGCCGAGACCATCATGGTCTCGCCTGATCGATGAGCTTCGATGATTGTTTCAATGGCGGATCGACTGCCACTCACGACGAGGAACTCGCCCACGAACGCACAATGCGCGGAGTGACCGGATCTCTCGCCATTGAGGATGAGCACCGGCTGATCAGCCACGCTCGTCTCGATCACGGTGAAGTGATGGGCCCGGGCCATCCGCTCAATCGCCGCCTTCACTTGGCGCGCGTCGAGGACTTCGACTATCAGAGCCGCCCGCGGGTGATCTCGTTTCATCGACGGCAGGGCGATGACGGCCATTTGGTGGCCAATGGCTGCCAGGAGCTCATTTCGTATATCCACTCCCAACTCGGCCAACAGCCGATCAATCTTCGTCTCACCATCTGATCCCATCACCTGGAGCGTCGCCGTATACATCTCGTCATACAGAGCCAGGAGATCACCGAGAGAAGCGACGAAAACGCGATTGGCCGTCGCCGGGATGATCGACAGAATCTCGTCCGTCAGGGGGGGCGCACTCATCATCACCCGAACGATACCCGCACCACCATCAGGGGTGGCCAGAAACAGTCGTTCGGCCACTCCTTCCCCTTCGAACGAACTCACTCCGCCCATGGCGGCGATGGAATCCAGTCCGTAAGCGCGGAGGAGTTGATCGGGGGCAATCGCTTCTGGATCGCGACGAGTTGAATGCGTTCGGTGGAGCGCCTGGATCGCCTCGAGGAGTCGCTCTCCATCGACGAATCCGAAGAACCCATCGGCGTATCCCAGCCGCCGGCGCATCTCCATCACCCGGGGATTATCGGCTAAAGAAGCCGCCGTCCCCGCCACAACATCGATGATGCCTTGCAGGCCTTCCTGGCGATTGCTGAACACGAAGAGATCATCCCGCCGAGCGAAGTAAAGGGGATCGCCCTCGTGGTGGCCATAGACGATCAGAGGAACACCGTGGTACTGCCCGACCGTCGACGGACCGTCTTCGAACCTCTGCGAGAAGAAAAGATGGAGACTCCTGGCGAACTGCTCATCATCGGACTCCGCCAGTACAGCGACGAGCGGAAGGAGATGCCCTCCATCAACCTCCAGACGGATGAGCGCCGCTGCGCCACTGGCGCGGAGCAGGCCACTATAGTTGGCGCTCATCAGGAAGCCGGTGGCCAGTTCCGGATAGGTCTCGGAGAAAATCCGCCAGGCTTTCGTCTCCACCAGCCGGAGCGCTTGATCCGAGAGATCGGCTACTTCCACAAAAGCCAACGTCCCGGCCGGGAGGTAGCGTTCCATGTGCGGACCGGAAGCGCGTCCGGCCAGTTGCCAGAACAGGATGACGCCCACCGTCACCATGAGCGAAGCGCCGACCAAAATTCGGTTCCTCATAGTTCCTCATCCTTTCATTCATCTAAACCATCTGCTTACGCTGAAAAAGGATCTGCGACAGGAGGAAACACCCTATCGCCACGAGCAGCGTGATCAAGACCGTTTCCCTGCTGAGATCCCCGAACATGTCCAGACTGAACTCGCCACGATGTCCTCGCGCCGGTTCAAGGATGGAGAGAATCAGGCTCTTGCCGAAAAAGTAAAACAGGGCGATGACGGCCACGATGCCCGCGCCCATGCTGATCCACCATTGTTCGAAAACGACCGAGAAGCTGAACACGAGCGAGAAGACCATCACTCCCACCACGCCACGCCAGAGTCCAATCCTGAACGCCGTGCCCATCAGCGGGAATACATGTCCCCACGACGCCTCCAGCGTGACGGTGTGAGAGACGAGGAGCACGCCAATATACGCAGCCAGCAATGTGGTCAGCGGCGTGAGCGCCATCAAGGCGTACGCTTGCAATCCAGAGAGAGCATACTTGGCGCTCAGTACCGACCATCGCGTGACCGGTCGTTCCAGGAGGAAGAAGATACGCCGCGAGGCGATCTCGCGCGAGGCGCTGCTCGCCGCATAGAAGACGATGAGAAAAAGACCGGCGGTGAGCGTGAACATGGACTGAGCGAATACGAGTCCCTCCATGACTTGATAAGCGGTCTTGGCGGGCATTGTCTGAAAAGTGAACCAGTGCTCCTCATCGACGAGCAAGGCGACAGCGCTGATCCACACCAGAGGATGAAAAGCGAGAAAGAACGCCAGGAACTTCCATCGCGTCTCGCGCCATTCTTTCCATAACAGGGCTCTCGCCTTCGTCCAGTTCATGTCACTCGCTCCTATCTCGGATCGCCGTCTCACCAGACCTCGGCGCGCACCGACTCGACGAATACATCTTCGAGCGACGGCGAAATAATCTCCGGCTCGCGGGCGCTCCACCGGCGGAGTCTCGCCAGGACCTCATCGTTCACCTCTCCGAGGGTGAGAATGTACTCGCTGGCGAGCTTCTCGACGCTCAACACGCCCCGGAGCTGTCCGAAGTCGGGCTCGCGGCCGTTGAGCACGAGACGGACTTTTTTCATCGAGGCTTTCACCTCCTCCAGAGGCGCGCTGATCTTCAATCGACCCTGGTGAAGGATTCCCACCCAATCGGCGATGCGCTCGACCTCTTCGACAAGATGCGACGAGAAGAGCACCGTTCGTCCTTCCTGTTCGATCTCCACAATCACGCTCTCAAGAACATCGCGCCGGACGACGGGATCGAGTCCGGAGGTTGGCTCATCCAGGATGAGCAGCTCAGGATCGAAGGCCAGTGCGACGATCAAACAGAGTCGTGCTCGATTACCCCGCGACAGGTGCCTCACTTTCATCGTGGGATCGAGCTGGAGTCTATCGGTCAATCGGCGCGCTTTCTTCCAATCCCACCGCTCGTGAAAGGCGGCGGCAAAGTGCAGCGTCTCTTCGACGGTCATCCAATCGTAAAGATATCGGTTTTCCGAGACGTAACCGACGCGTTGCCGAATGGCGAGGAGATCGGCCGGGTACGACCGGCCGAGGACGGCAATGGTTCCTTCGGTCGGCCGCAGATGACCCATGAGCAATTTGATCATCGTCGTCTTGCCCGATCCGTTCACACCCAGCAGGCCGTAGACCACGCCTCGTGGTACGCGCAGGCTCACGTCGTGAATGACGCGACGACGGCCAAAGTCACGGCACACATTCGCGGTTTCGATAGCATAATCGGTCATGCGTTCTCCTCGTGACGTCCTCGTACCATTGGGATAGGGAATCCCTTCGGCGCCTCGCCGGGAATCCTCGAGGGGCTCCTTTTCGCGTCGCTCGATTCATGCATGGCTCTATATGAGGCGCTCTCGCAACCGAAAGCGCCACTCGCCGAGTGATGAACCGGCTCCGAACATATCGTTCGGGAATGACCTTTTCACGCACGTGGTTGCCGGAGATGCTCATCAAGAAGGGGCGATCCCACCATTGCAACGTCAGTCGCCGCGGAGACGATAAGAAACTCCTCGCCCAAGAGAATTGGTCAACAAGATGTCGCATCTTCTGTTCAATGATGTGCTCGCGATTTGGCAGACTATCCATTGGGCTGAGATCGATCATGTTTCGGTTCCTCTGACCAAACGAGTTACCGTAGCAACCGTAGAACACCACCCCTTCCTCCGTCAAGGAAGATGGTTCAGGGAAACGTCGACTCAGGATCTATTGCCGTTAGAACTTATTCGTCGGGCTGTTTCAGGAGCAATGCAATTCAGGAAAGGCCTCCCTCGGCGCACGTGATCCGACCATCAGTCGGGGTGATGGGGGAACATCTTCTCTAGGACGCGGTCAAAGCCTTCGGATTGCTCTATATGATACTCCTCTCCATTGTCTCCCTCGCCTACAATGAGCCCCATCACCTCATCGAGCCGGTTGAGCAAGGCCATGCCGCGTTCAAACCCTAGCACGAAGACGGACGTGGACAGGGCGTCCGATTGGATCGCTCGCGGCGCAACTATGGTGACGCTGTATATGCCTTGGACCGGTTGCCCCGTCCGGGGATCGAAGATATGCCCATACATTTTGCCGCTGAGACGAAAGAATTTTTCGTAGCGACCCGATGTGGACACCGACTGGTCTCTCAATCTCAGGACGGCCATCATTTTTTGGGGATGTTTCGGATCTCTGAGGCTCACACTCCAGAAGGTTTTGCCGGGCGGCGCTCCCAGCGCATAGATGGTGCTCTCGCCAGCGCTGAGGAGAGCGGATGTGATCCCGTACCGTCTGAGTATCTCCACGGCTCGATCGATGGCATACCCTTTGGCGATGCCGCCGAGATCGATCTCGACCCCCGGTTTGGCGAAGGAGATCGTTTTTTCCTCCTCGTCCAGGATGAGGAAAGTATAGCCGACGCGCGCGCGAACGTGCTCTAGTTCTCGAGCAGTGGGGAAGTGGCCTTCGTGTTTGTAGAATCCCCATAGTTTCAAGAGCGGCGCGACAGTCACATCAAACGCTCCCTCCGTCAGTTCAGCATAAGAGATCGACTCCCGAATGATGGCATAGAGTTCATCGCTGGCGTGAAACGGTCGCTTCCATGCTGTGCGATTCATTCGACTCAGTTCGCTCTCCGGCTTATAGTTACTCATCTTGGCATCGATCCGGCGAATTTCCTCGAACGCTGCTCGCATCGCCCGCTGTCCTGTCTCCCTGTCGGGTGTGTAGAGCGTGATCTGGAAAATCGTCCCCATGACGTAGTGCGCTTCGATGAGGGGGCGATCAGTCGCGTGGGCCAACATCCCACCACGCCATAATAAGGAGACGAGGAACAATCCCATCATGTTGCCCATCGAGTGAAAATGTCTCCATCGGATATTCATGACCTCCTCCGAATGGTGTTCATGTGAACGCGAGTCTCTTCCATCTCGGCATTTCTTTTCTTGAACCACATCTCGTGAGTGGGGATGACGATATAGGACATCAAACTGAGCGCGAGGAGAATTTGAGCGACGATCATCAGGAGTGCGCATTGGCCCGAGACATAGCGGATGAGCCAGGGCGAAGCGATCTCCAGTATCACCCCCACGAATGAAGCTCCAATGACCATGACTTTCAGCCATGCGCGAGCTGATGTCATCAAGAGGAGATGCGCCATGATCATAATCACCACGGGCATAGAGAAGATGTGAAAATGTGTCGTTTCGAGCAGAGCCCGAAGGCTTTGGGGAGCGATGAGCTGTTCTTCAGAGCCTCGATAGTATATGGCGATATCAGCGAGGCGAAATCGGGTGTGTTGATAGAAGATGGCCAGATTGACGATGAGCCCGATGAGCATAGTGAAGTTGAAAAAAGTCATGATGATCTTCATGCCCACCGAACTGTTCCGCAGTTGGAATGGACTCCAGAAGGTGCGCATCTCCGCTTCACCTCTTATCAGATGTTTGCGGCGTCAGATAGATAACCTGGATGATGGCCAGCGCTTTGCGAACGCCCACACTGAGCGCTCTGACCGAGAGCGTTGCGCCGCTGATATTTTTGATGTCTTTATATTGACGAATGGGATCTTTGAGGTTCTTGTTTCGGAATTGCCGCAAGAACCCTCGGTACCGAACTTCGCTACCATGTGATTCGCGATACATCATAATGGCGACATCCTTCACTGAACCGTCGGGCGTCACACCAACGATGAACGTGATCGGTCGATACTTGCCGATCTCTTCACAAATGATGGCGTAACCGATGGTCTCGCCCTTTTGTTTGGCGATGAATGTGATGTAGAAAGGTTCCCATATCGAAGGTTTGGCCCGTCCGATCAACCGTTGAGTTTTCTCGCGCAGCGCCGGCGTCGATGGGATCTCCCGCCGTTCAAAAGTGTCCGCTTCGGGGAAGACGGCCTTGGGGGCGTCTTCGACGGTGAGGAGGACTTGGGCGGAGACGAGAGAACTCATGGAGAGTACCAATCCTGTGAAGGTCATGGCCCGAAGGCAATGTAGGATTCCTTTTCCCACCATATTGCCTCCTTGAAGATGAGCATGCGAAGAAACGCTATGGTTAGAATCCGAAAGCAATGCCAAAGAGAATCGTATCGAATGAACGATCCGAAAGGCGTCCTAATCCCAGTATGTCTGGATAAACGAGCACTCGGCCCTTTCGTCGGTGATTGTGTTCATAAGCCAAGGAGATGGGGATCGATGGTATCGGTCGGTAGGTCAATCCAATGGTGAGTCGATCTTGACTGATGTCTTCTAATGTCAGGTTCGTGATGATGCCGTCGGCGAATTTCAGCTCCCGTACCAGATCGTTGAACCACACCCGCTCGTAGCGCACAATTGGAATTAACTGTGGATCTTCAAATCCCCGGCCGAGGAAGCTCTCGCGCAACCACCGCGGACGCCAGCGATACTTAAAATCGATCCAGAATCCATAGCGTTGATTGGTCAAGGGCCCCTTGAACTCAGCTTCCACTTCGGACTCTAATTCCTCTGTTTCTTCGCCCGACGTTTCGGCGCCCACATCGACGAGTTGGCGGGCCAGGTCATCGAGTACCCGCTGCATGCGGCCGTAGTCGGTGTAGATGAACTCGCCCTCAGCTTCTAATGATCCGAGTGTGAGTTTTCCATCGATGCCAAATGAGTTGATATTCTCGCGAATGCTCAGGTAATCCGGAGTATAGCGGCCGTGATAACCGGAGAAGGCAATTTCGCTCCCGATCCGAGGACTCACGGCCAGCCGCCAGGTCACCGCATCGGCAGTGTTCGATCCATTGACTGGTCCGGAGTCGAAGAAGATCTCCGGTTCAATTTCTATGAGATTGCGTCCTTGACGCAAGGACGCGGCGACCTCATTAGTGAAATCGAGAGTCACGCCATTGACGATATATGCTTGGTACTTGAGAAAGCCTCCACTCAGGGGAATGGTTCCCAAGATCCCCGCTCCCAATTCGCTCCAGGCCGTCTTGGCTGGAAGCACGGGAGCGTCGCGATCGACTAGGGTACGTCGGGGAATATCCCAATAGTCATCGTCATGAAGGAGATTGAATCGCCCGAGGGGGGGGAGAATAATCCCCGCTCGCAGACCAAATTGATCGGGAATGACATCGTATTGGAACCAGGCTTGCTCGATTTTGATCTCGCTCCCACTTTGTCCCTCGACGCCCTGAACGAACCGCGTTCCACTCCGGTGGCGTTGGCCACGATTCTCCGGAATCGCCGTCCGTTCAATCTCGATCTTCCCCAATCGCTCGAATTCGATTTCGCTGTGAATGCGGAGCCGGTCGGCAGGCGTGATATCCGTGGTGAGAACGAATCGGCGGAAGTCGAAGGAGTGGAAACCACGTCGAACCCGTGGGAGCGTGCCGAAAGGTATCCCAAGATCAATGTTATTGGCTTCGAAACGAAGGGAGCCATAACCGCCGATGTGAACGACATGGCTCGGCAAACCGCGTTGATCCTCGCCTGAGGAGCGCCTGCTATTGCCGGTGAGCCGCTTTTTCACGTCCAACCGATTGGTCGATGCTGATCGAACTGCCCGAGGAACCGCTGATGCTCGTCGCGGGGTTTCCAGGGAACCTCGTTGTTCACCCTCAAGGAGCTTTTCAGAAACGCGACTATCTCTCCGGCTGGTCTCGGTCGAACCCGAAGTCTTGAGGCTGATCTCCGATCGCTCTCGTTTCATCTCGACGATCATTCTTTGCAACAGTTCGACCTGCGCGCGAAGCCGCTCGATTTCGGCTTTGAGAACCTCGAGGTTGGGAGTGCGGTGTGGGGGTTGTAGCTTGTGAACGATCGGATGTTCATGGAGTGTTTGTTGAGTTGGCCGACAGGATGGTTTCGTGTTGAACATTCTCTTATCCATGGGTGCGGAAGAGGGGGAAAAACGACGTTGTCCCCAAGCCCGATGGGATGGGTCAAACAGTATGATTGCTAAAGCGAAGGCGATGAAAAGATGACGGTTCATGCTGCTCCTCCTTTCCAGGAATTGCCTGAAGAACCGGCGAACCCAAGAGGTTCGCTTTTCATGGATTCCAGAATGCGACGGTATGGCATTCGAGAGTTTGTGAGACATGTCCCGCGGACGACCGTGATTGACCAGAGATGACAGATACGATCGAGTTCTCAGCCCACCGGGCCCGATCGGGAACTCCGAGGGCTGCTCCTCGTAGTCTTGGCATATCATGAAATTGAAATCCATTTTCAATTTCGAAACCGAATCATACGCCATAGCGTAGCGACTGTCAAGTACCAGATCAGTGAAAATCTCTGTGAGCTCAATTGATCAGAGAGGGATGCGGACGGCGGGCGGGCGCGTGGTCTCTCCCGATGGAAATCCTCTCCCTCTCTACGTTCCGGCGGAATGGAAGATGTGCTGGCGCTCGATCACCCGAGAGGAACGAGCAGTGACGACCTTTGGTCAGGCATCGACGAGTCGGCCCGTATTCCTGCCACACGTCCATCACGAGATGGGACTTCCCCCGGAGTCGCCTCAGCGGGGGTCAGGTGAATGAGAGAAAAGCTCCTCACTATGCAGAGGGTATTTTCAAGTCTTCCCGTCGTGGGGTCGCACCATATGTGGCCTTATCAGTCCGTCTTAGAACATCATTCTCAGAACGGCGAGCTGAGTCTTCACTGTCTTCTCGATGTCCGCCGGCGAGTGCGCGGTTGAGAGGAACATGGCTTCGAATTGGGACGGGGCGATGAAGATCCCCTGATCCAGCATGCGATGGAAATACTGGGCATATTTCTCGGTGTCAGCTCTCTTAGCCGTAGCATAATCGACAACTAATGAGAGAGTGAAGAATACAGTCAACATCGAGCCAATGTGATTGATTCGCAGTGGCCATCCGTGCCGCCGTATGCTCTTTTGGAGTTCATCCACCAGTTGCCTCGTCGTCTCTTCGAGTTGCTGGTAGATCCCCGGCCGTTTCAACTGGTTGAGCATTTCCAATCCGGCCCGCATGGCTAGCGGGTTTCCCGAGAGCGTTCCCGCCTGATAAACGGGACCGGAGGGAGCTACCAGTTGCATAATGTCGCGGCGGCCGCCGTAAGCGCCCACTGGCAGACCGCCGCCGATGATTTTTCCCAAGCAGGTGAGGTCAGCATTCACGCCGAAGTACTCTTGAGCCCCTCCATAGGCCAGTCGAAATCCGGTGATCACTTCGTCGAAGATGAGCAGGACGTTGTGATCCCGAGTCATCTCGCGCACCTCATGCAGATATCCGTCGTAAGGCACAACGACGCCCATATTAGCTGGCACCGGTTCCAGGATGACGGCGGCGACATCGCTCTCATACTCCTCCAGAGCCGCTTTCAGGGCTTGGGTGTTATTGAACGGCACATTGATAGTCAATCCAGCGAATTCGTCGGGGACGCCGGGACTGGAGGCGATGCCCAGGGTCGTCAATCCGGAGCCCGCCTGGGAGAGGAATCCATCGCCATGACCGTGATAACATCCTTCACATTTGATGATTCTCTTCCGCCCGGTGAAAGCGCGGGCCAGCCGGACGGCGCTCATCGTCGCCTCAGTGCCGGAATTGACGAAGCGAACCATGTCGACCGATGGGATGGCGGCGACGATCTCGCTGGCCAATTCCACCTCCCATTCGGTCGGCGCGCCGTAACTCGTTCCCCGTTCGGCTTGTTCTTGGATGGCGCGCACGATGGCCGGATGGGCATGCCCAAGGATGAGAGGCCCATAGGAACACACATAGTCGATATACTCGCGCCCCTCCACGTCGTAGATCTTCGAGCCCGCGGCTCGAGCGACGAAGAACGGATCACCGCCCACGGAGGCGAATGAGCGAACGGGGCTGTTGACGCCACCGGGAAGGAGATGTTTCGCTTGCTCCAACAGTTCGTGAGATGTTGGGTTGCTCATAGTCGTCCTCTTGGTCATCGCAGCCATCGTGCTGCGTCTTTAGCGTGGTAGGTGAGGATCATATCGGCTCCAGCCCGCTTTATGCTGGTTAACAATTCCAACACGACGCGCCGTTCATCCAGCCATCCGTTGTGGGCCGCGGCCTTGACCATGGCATATTCGCCGCTCACATTATAGGCGGCGACGGGAACGTCGAAGCGGTCGCGCACACGTCGGATGATATCTAGATATGCGAGCGCCGGCTTCACCATCACAATATCGGCCCCTTCTTCTAGATCCAGAGCGACCTCTTTGAGCGCTTCGCGAGCGTTCGGTGGATCCATCTGATAACTTCGACGATCGCCGAATTGAGGCGCTGATTCGGCTGCTTCGCGGAACGGTCCATAAAAGCTGGAACAGAACTTGGCCGCGTAGGAGAGAATTGGAATGTGCGAAAATCCGTTCTCATCGAGCATTCGGCGAATGGCGGCCACGCGACCATCCATCATATCGGAAGGCGCGACCATATCGGCGCCCGCTTGGGCGTGGGATAAAGCTTCTTTGGCCAGGAGTTCCACCGTAGGATCGTTGGCGACATCGCCCTGGACGACGACGCCACAATGGCCATGACTCGTGTACTCGCAGAGGCACACGTCGGTGATGACGAGCAGGTCCAGTTGCTCTTTCTTGATCGCTCGAATGGCTCGCTGGACGATGCCTTGCTCGGCATAGGCTTCCGAGCCGACGTCGTCTTTCTTCTCTGGAATACCGAACAAGATGACGGCTGGAATACCCAGCTCGGCGACGTCATGGCACTCCCGGACAATTTCATCCACGGACATCTGATAGCATCCCGGCATGGATGGTATTTCTCGTCGCACGCGCTCCCCCGGGCAGGCGAAGAGGGGATAAATCAAATCGTCGACCGAGAGCGACGTCTCCCGGACCATGCGTCGAAGGAGCTCATGACGGCGCAATCGCCGTGGTCGGTGATGAGGAAATGGCATAGTTGATCACCTCCTGCCAAAGTATGTCACCAGCGCTCGAACGAGCGCCGATCCCGTCGAGGCCGGCGCTTCGATGTGCACCGTCAATCCCTGTTCGCGGATCGTCTGCGAAGTTCGGGGACCGATGCTGGCGACCAGGAACCGGTGTTTCCATCGCTCGATATTGGACGGCCCCACGAGGCGGACGAAATTCTCCACCGTTGATGAGCTGGTGAACACGACAACATCAACAGTCCCTGCTTCCAGCGAGCGAAGGATTCGGGGCTCTGGTGGATCGCCCATCACGGTTCGATACACAATCACGTCATCGACGCGCGCTCCGCGTCGGCGCAGTCCCTCCGACACAGTATCGCGCGCCAGATTCCCTCGCGGAAAGAGAATCTTCACCCCATCCAAGCGTCGGGGGAAAGCGGCGAGTACGCCCTCACCCGTGTGCGACTCGGGAACGAGATCGGCAACCAGTCCTCGAGCAGCGAGAGCCCGGGCCGTAGCTGGACCAATGGCGCACAGATGGAGTCGTGAAGGGGGGCGGTCGAACGAGCATCGGCGGCAAAAATACTCCACGGCATTGCGGCTGGTGAAGATGATCCAGTCGTATTCGGCCAGTCGCTCGATGGAGCGGTCGATCTCCGTCCACGTCTCGGGTTCGACGATCTTGATCGTCGGCATGACGAGCACATGAGCGCCGTGCGTGCGAAGCGCATCGGTGAGTTCGCGCGCCTGCTCGCGTGGCCGAGTGATGAGGATGCAACGGCCACGGAGGGGCTGACTATTCACTCTGGGAGCCTTTCTGTTGGACATGTCGCTGGGCCTGTCGGTAAGCATTCACCTCTTCGAGAATGCGATCGGCGCCTCGGGCGATCAGTTTCTGGGCGAGACGCACGCCGAGGCGTTCGCTATCGCTCGTCGGTCCGCTCAGACGGTCACGAACGATTTTCTCTCCATCCAACGAGATGACACAGGCTTCGAGCCACAGGTCGTTCCCTTCGACGTGTCCCCACGCGCCAATGGGCACCTGACAGCCACCTTGCAATGCGCTCAACAAAGCGCGCTCGGCCATCACGGCGGCTCTCGTCGGGGGATGATCGATCGATGACAAAAGGGCGAGCAGTTCTCGATCATCGGCGCGAACTTCGACGCCTAGTGCTCCCTGTCCGACGGCGGGCAGGATCACCTCTGTGGAGAGAACCTGCGTAATGCGATCTGTCCACCCTAAACGATCCAGACCGGCTTTGGCCAGCACGATGGCGTCGTAAGAGCCCTCGCGAAGTTTTCGCCAGCGGGTATCCACGTTGCCGCGAATGTCAACGAATTCCAGATCAGGACGTCGGTGGCGAAGTTGAGCTTTTCGCCGCCAGCTACTGGTGCCCACGCGCGAACCTGATGGCAGTGATTCCAACGTCCGACCATCCCGCGAGAGGAGGCAGTCGCGTACGTCGTGACGGGCGCAGATGGCGCCCATGGTGAGCCCCGTCGGCATGTCCGTGGGGACGTCCTTCATGCTGTGTACGGCCATGTCAATGCGGCCCTCCAGCAGTGCTCGCTCGATCTCTTTGACGAAGACGCCCTTGCTGAGCGTGGCGATAGCCGCATCGAGAAATCTGTCGCCCGTCGTCTTGATCGTCATGATCTCAATCGGCATTTCCGTGAAGGCGGCGAGGTGCTGGCGAACGAAACGCGCCTGCCAGAGGGCGAGTTGGCTCCCGCGACTTCCGATGATGAGTTTCTCTCTCATTCCTCGTCGTTCAAATCGAACAAGTATCGAATGCTCTCCAGATGCCGTTTATCGGCCGATTGTTTGAGTCGGACGGTCGGCTCGTGCAAAATCTTGTTGACGATGGCCAGGGTGAGAGCCGTGATGATATTCCGCTGACGATCCGAGAGCGGGCCCAGCTTTCTCAAATGAGCCTCCAGTTCCGACTGGCGAATTCGTTCCGCTTTGAATCGCAGGCTCTTGATGGTCGACACGGCCGAGAGGCTCTCTTGCCAGCGCATGAACTTCTGGACCTCCTCTTCAATGATTCGCTCCGCTTTGGGAATGTCCTTCTCTCGCTCTTGCCGGTTCTGAGCCGCGATGCTCTGGAGATCGTCCAGATTATACAAAAACACGTTGTAAACGCGCTCGGCATCGGGGTCGATATTGCGAGGCAATCCCAGGTCGATGAGGAACAGAGGCCGGTGATTTCGTTCGCTCATCATGTGTTCGATCACATCGTGTCGGATGATGTACTGATCGGTTTGGATCGAGGTGATGACAATGTCCTGTGTTTTCAAACTGGCCATGAACTGCTCCCAGGGGAGGGCTCGCCCGCCCACCTGTTTGGCGAGAGCGGTGGCGCGATCGAACGATCGATTAGTGACGGTAATATGTCTGGCGCCGCGCATGGCCAGGCCGCGCGCGGTGAGCTGACTCATCTGGCCGGCACCCACGACGAGGACCGAGCGATCGCCAAGCTCGCCGAAGATCTTGGTGGCCAGCTCCACGGCGACGGCGCTCACCGATGTCGGTCTCAATCCGATCTCGGTCTCGCTCCGAATCCGCTTGCCCACTTGCGCTGCCTTTTGAAACAGGTGATTGAGGATGAGCCCCGTCGTCCGACACTCCAGGGCCAGAGAGAAGGCCTGGCGAACTTGGCCCAGAATGTGCGGCTCGCCCAATACCATCGAGTCGAGGCTGGCGGCGACGCGAAACAGATGTCGCACGGCGTCGGCTTCCAGGTAATGGTAGAAAGCGCCATTGAGTCGTTGCGGATCAACGCGGTGGAATTGACAGACGAAAGACTGCACCGCCGCAATGGCTTTTCGTTCCAGAGCGCTCACGCCATAGACTTCGCTGCGATTACAGGTCGAGACGATCACCGCTTCTTCCAGCACTCCTTCCCGAGTGAGTTGCTGGATGGCTTCTCTGGCCTGGGCGGGCGCAAACGCCACGTGCTCCCGGAGTTCGATGGGAGCGGTTCGGTGATTCAGTCCGACGACCAGCAGCGACATCGTTGATACTATCCTCGATCAAAAATAGGCGTGCAATCGCGAGAAAAAGAGGTTCACCATCGTGTAACTGAACAACACCACCAGAAAGCCCCCCACGGCTACCCACGCCGATCGCTGACCACGCCATCCACGGCGTTTTTGCAAGATGATGTAGAGCGCGTAAATGACCAGCACGAGCAGAGACCAGGTGATCTTGGCATCCCATCGGTGCGAAGCGTGACTCCAGGCTCGTCGGGCCCATGCCACACCGGTCAGAATGCCCGCACTCAATGCGCCCACGCCGAGAATGACGCTGGTCAGGTTAACCCGTTCCAGAAGATCGAGCGAGGGCAAGAGCGAGGACCATCGTCCCGGCCGATGGGTCCGCAGTCGCCAGTGTTGGATCAAATACGCGACGCTGGCGATGAACGAGATGGCGAAGGCCGCATAGGCCAGGACGCTGATATTCACGTGAAGGGCGAACAGCCATCCTTTCACCCAAGGGTCGATCTCAGTGGGCACTCTCTGAAACAGAGCGAACGCCGCTTGAAGAACGATGACGATGGGCAGCAGAAAAATACTCATGGACTTCTGCCGAAGGTAGAGTTCCAGCCCGAGATAAATCAACCCCAGATCCCAAGCGAACAAGGAGATGGACCCATAGAGATCGCCGTAGGGAACGGATCCGATGAGTGCAGCGCGTCGCATGAGGGCGATGAAATGGATGACGAGTCCCAGGGCGAGAAATCCAGTGGCCATTCGACCTAGATGAGGCTTCCGGAGGGTGAGAAATCCCACGTAGCCACTACCGCTCACCAGATAACAGAGCACAGACATCCAATTGAAGACCGTCGCGCTCATGACTGCCCATTCAGGGAATCTCTTCCCCGCCTCCTGGGGATGGCGTTGTCTATCGCCCTCCTCCACCAGTTGTTCATCGCTCTCAGTTTCCTGAAGCTCTTCGGTGTGCTATCATCACCTTTTAAAGGAGCCATTATAACAGATGGGGGAGGGCATTTCTAATCGAGATCGCCTGCTCCGCGCCTGCCGGCGTCAACCGGTGGATCGTCCCCCCGTGTGGCTCATGCGGCAAGCCGGGCGTTATCTGGAAGAATACCGACAACTCCGCGCGCGCGCCTCATTTCTCCAGTTGTGTCAAACGCCGGATCTCGCCGTAGAGGTCTCGTTACAACCGTACCGCATCCTCGATGTCGATGCCGTCATCCTCTTCTCCGATATTCTCATCCCCGTTCAGGCTATGGGCGGCGTTCTCCTGTTCACCGAGCACGGGCCGCGCATCACTGAACCCGTTCGCACGATGGAACAGGTCGAGGCGCTGGCCATCCCCGATCCGGTGGAATCCACTCCATATGTATTGGAAACGATTCGCCGCTTGCGAAGAGAACTCCAGGACGGCGTCCCCATCATCGGGTTCGCCGGCGCGCCGTGGACGCTGGCCACTTACCTCGTGGAAGGCGGAACATCGAGGCACTTCGCCGTGGTGAAATCATTGGCCTACTCCCATCCGAGCCTGCTCCATCGATTGTTGGGGAAATTGGCACAAACCATCACCCTCTTTTTGCAGGCCCAAATCGAAGCCGGCGCCGACGTCGTTCAGCTCTTCGATACCTGGGCGGGAGAGTTGAGTGCGGACGCCTATGAAGAGTTTGCCCTTCCTTACCAGCGTCAGATCATCGAGAGCTTGCCGCGCGAGCGCGTGCCTGCCATTCTCTATATCAACGGCTGTGCTCATATTCTGGAGAAGATGGCGCGCTCGGGGGCCGATGTGCTGAGCATCGACTGGCGACTCGATTTAGCCGAAGCGCGCCGCCGCGTCGGCGATCGTCTCGCCCTCCAAGGGAATGTTGATCCTGGCGTCTTACTGGGCGCACGCGAGCGCGTCGAACAGGTCGCGCGTGAAACGCTGAGCAAAGGCGGAGGCGTGGGGCATATTCTCAACTTGGGGCATGGCATCTTGCCTCAGACCCCGGTAGAAAATGCCCGCGCTTTGGTCGATGTCGCCAAGAGGTGGACGCGCGATGCCGAATCGGGAAACGACGTGATGTCGAGGACATGAGCCTTTGAGAGCCACGGCCGGGAGGAGAAGAGAATCATGCACAGGCCATCATCCTTCGAGTTTGCGTTGAACGGTGAACATTGCCAACTCACGCTGGATGTGCTCAACAAATACAATGTACCGGGCCCTCGATACACGAGCTATCCGACGGCACCGGAGTGGTCCGATGACTTTGGACCGGCCGATTTCGAGCGAGCCATGATAGAGGCCGATTCCTCAACATCGCCCAGGCCGGTCTCGCTTTACTTCCACATCCCATTTTGTGAACGCCTCTGTCTCTTCTGCGGGTGTAACGTCGTCATCAATAAGCGGAAGGAAGTCGCCATCCCATATCTGGAGCATCTCCGGCGAGAGATCGAGCGCATCGGTCGGTTCGTCTCGCCCGCTCGGGAGGTGATTCAGCTTCACTGGGGCGGCGGTACGCCGACCTATCTCTCACCAGCGCAAATCGAGGACCTCTTTGGATGCATCAGCGAGCACTTCCGATTCGCCCCTGATGCCGAGATTGGCGTGGAAGTCGATCCGCGAGTGACGACCGAAGAGCAGGTGCGATTATTGCGCCGCCTGGGCTTCAATCGCATCAGTCTGGGCGTGCAAGATTTCAATCCCCTCGTCCAAAAGACGGTGCGACGTATCCAACCTTATGAGGAAACGAAGGCGCTGGTTGATCTGTGCCGCGAAGTGGGTTTCGAGAGCATCAATATCGATCTCATCTATGGTCTTCCCCATCAAACGCCGGAGAGCTTCGCTGACTCGGTGGAGAAAGTGATCGCCATCGATCCTGATCGTATCGCCATGTATAGTTATGCCCACGTGCCCTGGTTGAAGAAACAGCAGCGTTCGTTCGAGAAGTATATTCCCGAGGGAGTGGACAAGTTTCTCATCTTTCGCATTGGTATTCAGCTATTCACCGAGGCGGGCTACCGGTATATTGGCATGGATCATTTCGCCAAGCCCGGCGATGAGCTGACCATCGCCCAGCAGAACAAAACGCTTCATCGCAATTTTCAAGGATATTCGACGCGAGCCAATGCCGATTTATACGCCATGGGCGTGAGTTCCATCAGCGGATTTCACCACGCCTATGCGCAAAACTATCGCGACGTGCCGTCCTACTATGAAGCGCTGGATCAGGATCGGTTGCCCACAATGCGGGGCTGGTGGTTGACCGCAGATGACATCATCCGGCGAGCTGTGATCATGCGGATGCTCTGCCATCGCGTGATCCACAAACCGGAGATCGAAGCCGAATTCAATATTTGCTTCGATGAGTACTTCGCCGAGGAGCGATCGAATCTGGAAGAATTGCAGGCCGATGGCCTCATCACCATGGACGAGGAATGTATCCGCGCTACTCCCCTCGGCTGCATCTTCTTGCGAAACATCGGCATGGCCTTCGATAAATATCTCCGGCGACGGCGCGGGCAAGACCAACCGATCTTCTCCAAAACATTGTGAGTCGGGAACGAGATGGCACCACGCGCGCGAACCGGCATCTTGCTCCTCAATTTCGGCGGACCGGAAACGCCAGATGACGTGCGCCCTTTCCTTCGACGCCTGTTCGCCGATCCAGAAGTGATTCGTTTACCCGCCATCGTCCGGGTTCCTCTGTCTCGCGTTCTGGCTGCCGTCCGGCACCGACGATCACGAGACGCTTACCGGCACATCGGCGGCGGATCGCCGATTCGCCGAATAACCGAGCAACAAGGCGAGGCCCTGAAGCGTGCTCTCCAGGGGTGGGGATACGACGTTGGCGTATACGTCGGCATGCAATGCTGGCACCCGTTCATCGAGGAGGCCGTTGAGCGCATTGTTGAAGATGAAATCACACATCTGGTCATTTTGCCCCTGTTTCCTCAATTCTCCTTCACGACGACGGGCGCTTGTCTGGCCAAGCTGCGCCGGGCGGTGCGACGGCGATCGGATTGGCCGGTGAAACGGCAGGTGACGATCGAGCATTGGCACGAAGATCCGCGATATATCGAGGCCGTGTCTCGAATGATCGAAGAGGCGTTGGACGATTTCGCGGCGAAGATCGGTTCTCGCGTTCATCTCCTGTTCAGTGCCCATAGCATCCCTCAACGATACGTGGATGAGGGTGATCCCTATGTGGCGCAGACACAAGAGACGGTAGAACGGATCATGGATCGACTCGGCCGTCGGCATCCTTATCATCTCGCCTTTCAAAGCCGTCTCGGTCCGGTGAAGTGGGTATCGCCCTACATTGATCGGGTCATCGAGCAGTTGGGGCACGATGGCGTTCGACACTTACTGGTCATCCCCATCAGTTTCGTTTCCGAGCATATCGAAACACTTTACGAACTGGACATCCTCTATCGGGAGACGGCCCGTCGGGCGGGTATCACTGATTTTCGACGAGTGGCCGCGCCGAACACCCATCCGGCTTTCATTGGCGCCCTCGCTCACCTGGTCCGGAAGCGACTTGCGGCGCTCGATGTCACCTCAGCCTTGACGCATCCGGGAGATTGAATCATGGGACCGCAGGTCATCATCATTGGTGGAGGAATTTCAGGGCTCACCTGTGCCTACCGCTTGAAGCAACGGGGATATGAGGTATTGCTCCTGGAGCGAGAAGAGCGGGTCGGGGGCGTGATGCAGAGCGAGCGTCGGGACGGATTCCTGACCGAGCATGGGCCGAACAGCTTTCAGAGTGCGCCAGAGATCATGGAGCTCGTCGAGGAACTGGAATTGACCGACCAACTCGTGACGGCCCCCGGTTCGGTGCCTCGCTACATCTACTATGATGGGCGACTTCACGCCTTCCCCACGAATCCGCTGGCGTTCTTTTCGACCGCGCTGTTGAGCTTTCGCGACAAGGTGAAAATTTTCCTCGAACCGTGGGCGCCGCCGCCTCCCGAGCGTGAGGAGTCGATTGCCGAATTCATCACGCGACGATTCGGTCGCCGCGTCCTCGAAGCATTTGTGGATCCGTTCGTCTCCGGCGTCTATGCCGGTGATCCAGCCCGACTGAGTCTGGCGAGCACATTTCCGTCATTGGCCGAATGGGAGAAAACGTACGGGAGCATATTGAAAGGACTGATTCGCTCCCGAAAGGATGCCTCTCGGCCGCGCTCCGAGAGATTGCTCTGTTCATTCCGACACGGGTTGGGGCAGCTCCCTCGGGCTCTCGCCGAACGATTGGGCGATGCCGTGGTGACTGGGGCTCGGGCCGTCCATTTGGAGACGGTCACCTCAATGATGGGCCCTCCTTATCGGCTGACGATCAAGTGGTCGGCGGGAACAGACCGCGTCCGCGCTGACGCTATCGTATTAGCGACGCCCGCCTATGTAGCTGCCGATTTAGTACGCTCCCTCTCCCAACCACTGGCTGAGGTGTTAGAATCGATCGAATATCCACCGCTGGCGGTGATTTGTTTGGGGTATGATGAGACAGGCCTCCGGCGATCTCTCGACGGATTCGGATTCCTCGTTCCTCGACGTCAGGGCATCCGGTTGCTGGGGTGTTTATGGAATTCCAGTCTCTTTCCCGAGCGTGCTCCTGAAGGGAAGGTGTGCCTGACTTGTTTCGTCGGTGGGACGACTGATCCAACGGTGCGCCAATTGAGTGATGAACAGGTGGTGAACATGGTGTGTGACGAATTGAGGCTGATACTCGGCGTCCGGGCCGAGCCCCGGGTCGTCGCCATCCATCGCCATGACCGAGCGATCCCTCAATATCATCTGGGACATCACGCGAAGCTCCAACGGGTGGAGGAGTATCTCGGTCATCTTCCCGGTCTCTTTCTGGTGGGGAATTACTTGCGCGGTGTCTCGGTGAGTGATTGTGTGCGCGAAGCGATGAAGACCGCCGAGCAGCTCGATCGCGCGTTTCCGGATTGACCTCCCGAGGTGGGCGAACCGCGCTTCTCCCTTGATGTGGAGACCCGAGGCCGCGATGAACGATCAGCGAAGGCGTTCATCCCTCGAAACCGCTCATTAGAGACTCGATATCTCCTCATCGGCGAGGGATGCGCCATGCTTCCTTCACACATCGGCTAATCGCGCCTTCAACCACTCAGCGAAAATGCGCGCCTCTTCGCGTTTGCCGCGGGAGAGCGCTCGGTTCATTCCGATGAGCGCCATCACTTCCGCATGATGTTGGCCCGCTCGATCTCCTCGACTCTCGAACTCGCGATACAGTCGATCGATGCGCTCGACGCTCGCTCGGGCATCCTGGGGCGTCTTGAATCGCACGATGCCGCGGGAGAAGTGGGAGTAGAAATTCATCAGTTGAGCGCTCGTCGTGTACAGATCGAAATAGCCAGACAGCAGGCCCGCTTCGGTGAGCACACGCGCCACGTAGCTCGGTTGCGAGTGGACCGCCGAGGCCAATTCGGCCACGTTGGTCATCCCCGTGCGGTAGAGTTCGAGGATGCGCTCCTTCTTGGACGGTCGCTTTCGCGTCCGCCCCGTTCGGTCGGGCATCCTCACCAGTGACGATTTTCTGGCCGCGTTAGTCATCGCGTGTTCTCCACGTATCCAGAGCCGCGCCGATCAAAGATGAACCCTCCGGTGACTCGCCGCGAAAACGCGCGACTCCGGTGATTGTTTCATCTATGAAATAGTATACCCGAAATAAACCAGCGTTTCAAAGGGAAGAGGAAATGAGAATCTGCTTCCTCGCGGCGCTTGACTGTAATACCATGCGCGATGGCGCCGGAGGCGAAACGGCGGAAGAGAACGAACCGCTCCCGGTCCCCTATCAAACTGACCGAATTGAGCGCGTCCATTCAGCGCAAGCGAACCGCTGAGGGCCTCTCATTGCGCCAGGTCGCCCGGCAGGTTGGGCTGGGGGCGTCGACACTCTGGCGATTGGAGAGGGGACGCGGAGTACCTGATTCGGCGACTCTGGCGCGATTGGCCGAGTGGCTGAGCGTCCCGCTGGAGCGACTGGTCGACGTCGCCAGGCCGACGAAGCGGAAGGCGATCGTTTACTACGAGGATGAGAACACACCGGATATTGTGGAAGCTCACCTGCGCGCCGATCGTCGTCTCTCGCCGGAGACGGCCAAAGCCTTGGTTGAGTTATTTCGCGTAGCCTACAACCAATTCGCCCGAAAGAAGAGGTGAACGCTTCGGCCTTCTCATCAGACCGCGTACGAGCGCGTCGATCCCCGACCGGACGCCCATGAGCGGAACGACCTCAGAGGATCTCTCTTAATCTCGATTCGCCCTTCCATCGTGAACTCGCCGTACTCCCGTGAGCCCGGTCGGGCATCGCCTCTGAGGCGACGAGGCCGAAACCCAGCCGTATCAGACCAAGTCGGTTTTGACGGAGGTCCCAAACGACGGACGTCGCTATCTCTTCCTCGGCTAGAAACGCAATCGGAAGGCGAACTGGATCTCTCGAGGATTGAATACATCTCGTGGCGTCCCAAAGCCGAGGAAGGGTGGTGGCGGCGTGTTCAGATCGGCCGAGCCCCAGACGGTGCTGAAATTCTTGATGTTCACCGTGTTGAAGAGATTGAAGACCTCGGCGATGAACTCTCCTTTCCATCGCTCGCCGAAGGCGAAAGAGCGGGAGACGCGCAGGCTGAGGTCGGAGAATCCATCGCCTTTGAACGTGTTCTTACCCAGTTGGCCGGGGCGATCGGCGAGGGGATTACCATCCTGATTGGCATCGACGCCAGCGAACACGGTGAAGAATCGCGCGCTCTGAAGCGTTGTGATGACGCCGAGCTTGAAATGGCGCAGGAGGCCATGGAGCCGATCCCGAGGACCCTCTCCCAGAAAGGTGAGGACGAATCGTTGTCCCACGTGTTGATTGGAGAGCGCACGTTCCAGATTGGCGTTGTTGGGATCATTGGCCCACATCGCCAGATCGAGTCCCCACCCGGCGGGATCGCGAAGAGAAATCGTTTTGGAGATGGTATAGCTGGCATTGAGACTGAAGTGATGATTGAATCGTTTGTTCAAGGAGAAGGTTCCTCCGTGGTAGTTCGAACGATCATCATTGCGGACGACGAGAACAGCCAGATAATGGGGATCTCTTCGACCGGCCAGAAGGGGGCGTCCATCGGGAGTCGTTCCCGTCTGGATGGCGTTGATATTCGTCCCTGCCGCGGGCAGCTTGAGACCATGCACAAATAGATAATGTGCCGAGATGGCCACATCTCCGGCTAACTGATAAGAAATGCCCAGACTGGCCTGCTCACTGTACGGGCTCCGAAGCGTCCGTTCATTAGTAATATTGAAGATGAGACCCTGCGCGTTGGGGGGGAGCTGGCCCGTGGTCATGAGCTTGAAGAATGCCGGCGCGGCTACTGGCGGTCCGGCCAGGGAGTAGAGGGCGATGTGGCTCAGTCGCCGATTGAAGGGACCGAGATCCATCAGCGGAGAGGATCGTCCCCATCCGATCACCGTGAATCCATGGAACCAGTGTGCCGGAACGCGCTTCAGATCGTGAAACAGCCCGAATCCGCCACGGATGACGCCGCGCCCCCGAGCGAACGCGTAGGCCCAGCCCAGGCGTGGCTGGACATTATTGTAGTCTCGATCGGCGACGAAGGTCGGCAGCGTGTCAAAATCGTAACGGACGCCATAATTGAGGGTGAAATGGGGCGTCAGGCGCCATCGATCCTGAATGAAGAATCCCCAACTCTCGTAGTCGTAGCGAATGCCGGTTAACTCCTCCCAGGGAGCGGGCACCGCGCGATCCCAGGTCGTGCTGAATCCGGGATGAACGTCCACATCGACGGCTGATGGCCACTGCATGAAGACCGGCGTGATGCCGGGAAATGGCGGCAGTCCGAGGAAACCGGGCAGACCGGCGAAGATGATGCGGGCGGGGAAGAAGAGCTGCCACCGGGACGTATCTTGATAATGATTGATGTTGAAGCCGAATTTCACCTCATGGCCGCCGCGCGTATGGCTCGTCTGATCGATGCCTTGCCAGAGGCTCTCCCGGTAAAAATCGAAATCCGACGTGCTCTTTCCCATCACAATGAGATTGGGAATCTCCAGGGCCGGCTCGTGCAGAATGGAAGGAAAGGCGAAAGATCGTCGCCCGTATTGAAAGCGGACTTCATTGACCCAGGTGGGAGAGATCACGGAGACGACATTGACGACCAGCACCTGATCGCGCACGAAGGCATTCCGCCGCGTCGACGAAGCGGGCGATGCGCGACCGCCGCCGCCGAGGAAGTTGTGGGTATCCGAATCGATGAAGTTATATCGGAGCATCGCCCGATTTTTGGCAGTGAGCGCGTGATCGGTCCTGATGAGGAACTCATCATAATTGTTGGTTCGCGTGAGCGTATCCACTTCCGGCTGGAGTCCGAATTGAGCCCGAATGCGGTTGATGGCGGCCAGATTCCGCAGGAGGACTTCCGAGAAATTGTTCCCTTCGGCGCGCCGTTGTCCTTCATAATTGCCGAAGAAGGTGTGCTCTCCCGAGGCGATGGGACCGCCCAGCGTGAATCCGAATTGATGTTGTCGCAGCACCTTCGATTCCGGCCGTTGCAGGATCGACCGCGCGTTCAGTGCATCGTTCATGCCAAAGTAGTAGACGGTGCCATGGTACTCATCGGTGCCCGATCGAGTGACGATATTGACCAATCCGGCCAGGAATCGACCGTGTTCGGCCGCATACGTGCTGTTCAAGATGCGAAATTCTTTGACCGCTTCTTGAGAGGGCGTCGCTCGGGGCAGGCCAGTGATCGTTTGTGAATTGTCCACGCCGTCGATTTGAATGAGCGTCAAGCGCTCGTTCTGTCCACCGAATGTCAATCGGGGAGCTGCCGCCGGTCCCACGGCCACCGTCGGTTCCTGGAAAGCGCCACCGGTCAGGTTGCCGCGGGCGGGCGCGACCTGACTGGACAGTTTGACGAAATCCACGAAGTTTCGACCGATGATCGGCAGATCATCAATCTCGCGCTCATCGATCACGCGACTCACCTCGGCTTTGGTGAATTCCAGCAATGGGGCCGCGGCGGTGACGAGGACTTCTTCGGTGATCTCGCCAACCTTGAGGGTGACGTCGACGACGACCTCTCCACCCACGGCGAGCGTGAGCCCGCGCTGCACGGCGCGCTGGAATCCCTCGTGCTCCACGCGAAGCTCATATTGGCCGGGAGCCAGCGTCGAGAAGCGAAAGCGCCCCTGAGGGTCCGTCACGATGGTTCGCTCTTGACCCGTCTCTTCGTTCTTCAATGTGACGACGGCGCCAGGGATGGCGGCTCCGCGCTCATCGACGACGGTACCCATCACCGAACCCGATTGAGCCCTCACCGGCTGGCCACCGAGCACAAGGAACCATAGTCCCACCATACTCACGATCACGCCACTCTGTCTGGACATGACGCGTCCCTCCTCAGCTCGAGCTGTGCTGTTCCCACGACAACATCTCCGAAATAGCGCCACCAATTTTGAAGCCCTGGTGGTTGAATTGCAAGGGGGATCTCTCTAAAATGTGCTTTCGCAGGGGAGCACGCACGGACGATGATGCTGAAGAAATGGCTGCGTCGAGTGAGCCTGGAGGGGGCATTCTGGCTGACCTGGATTTACGTGAAAGCGCTCTACTTGACCTGTCGCATCACTATCGTGGGGGAGTTGAAGGAATACTTGGCCAGAGACGAGCCTTTCCTGCTCACCTGCTGGCACCAGGACATGATTTTCACTGTGGGATATCTGTTTCAGTTTGCCAGAAAGAGGAAGTTCGCCATTCTGGTGAGCTTGAGTCAGGAGGGTGAGTTGGGCGATTTCTTTCTCCGGCGATTCGGACTCCGGACGGTTCGAGGCTCCAGTTCTCGAAGAGGCACAGAGGCGATTTACGAGTTCAGTCAATTGGTGACCCAGCAAGGATACGTGGGCATCATCGTGTGCGATGGTCCTCGCCCGCCGGCTCGACGGGCCAATTCGGGAATCGTCCTGTTGGGACGAATGACGGGACGACCGATTTTGCTCGTGCGCTCCTGGGCCACGCGGCAACACATTCTGGCTAAAACTTGGCCGAAATTCGCCCTCGTCCATCCCTTTTCTCAGGTCGTGATGCTCGTTGACGGTCCGCTCTATATCCCGGCAGATGCCGATAAGGGAACCATCGAGCGTTATCGGCAGGAGATCGAAGTTCGACTCAATGAACTGGCCGCGCGGGCCGAGCAGGTCGTCAACCAGATGCACGTGCCCGCCGTCCAGTGAATGGGGGAGATGATGTTAGGAGACATTCTGGCCCAAGCCGCCGATCGATGGGGTGATCGTCCCGCTCTCACTGTCGATGATCGTCAGTTCGGTTTTCGGTCGCTGCACCTGGAGACGAATCGGTTGGCGCATGGACTCGTCCACCATGTCGACATCCAACCGGGTGATCGTGTGGTGATCCTGCTGGACAACTGTTGGCAAGCGGTGATGAGCTATCATGCTGTCGTCAAGGCGGGAGCCATCGCCATCCCGTGTAATACGCGCCAGACCCGCTCCGAACTTCAATTCGTGCTGGGCGACTCTGGCGCGCGTCTGGTGATCACATCGACCGCGTATCTGTCGCAGATTGATTCTATCCGCTCATCATTGCCAGCACTTGCCAGCGTGATCTGCGTCGATGGGGAATCCGAGCGGGCCATCTCCTGGTCAGCCTGTGTGGAAGGAATGCCCGAGCGTGACCTGCCATCCCGATCCCGACCCGACGATGTGGCCTTCATCGCCTATACGTCGGGGACGACCGGTCGGCCCAAAGGAGCGATGCTCACTCATGGCGGGTACCTCGCCAATCTGGATTCCATTCATCGGGCCATTCCATTCCATCCGAGCGATACCGTGCTGATCATGCTCCCTCACTTCCACATCTTCCCGCTGACGCTCGGTCTCTTTTACGCTCTTCGAGAAGGGGCTCAGATCGTTTTAACCGAGATAGGGCGGTCGTTCGAAAAACTGGTCCGCCTCATCGCCCAACATCGCATCACCATCCTCCCCGCCGTGCCGCCCATCTTCCACATTCTCGTCTCCAAGCGCATTCCTGGCGTGGCGGCGGCGCTGTCGAGCTTGCGTATGGCTATTTCGGGTGGCGCGGCGTTGTCTCCCGCGACGTGGGAGAAGTTCGAACGAACGTTCGGCGTCCCGCTGCTCGAAGCGTATGGGATGACCGAAGGAGGGCCCCTCATCTGCATCAATCGCATAGATGCGCCGCGAAAACCCGGATCGGTCGGTCTCCCCATCCCCGGCGTGGAAGTGGATATTCTCGACCCTCAGGGGAGACGACTTCCTCCAGGAGAAATCGGCGAGATCGCCGTCAAGAGTCCGGGCGTCCTGAAGGGATATTATCATCAACCCGAAGCCACGCGAGAGGCTTTGCGCCAGGGTCGGTTGCTGACCGGTGATATGGGCATGCGCGATGCCGAAGGGTACGTCTATATCGTGGATCGCAAAAAAGATGTCATCGTCGTTCAAGGCATCAATGTCTACCCCAAGGAAATCGAGGAGATTCTCAGCCGCCATCCGGCGATCATGGAGGCGGCGGTCATCGGCGAAAAACGAGGAGGAAGCGAGATTCCCGTGGCCCTGGTCACGCTTCGTCCAGGGCTCACCGTCACGGGGAGAGAGATCCTGGACTATTGTCGTCAACATCTGGCGCCCTTTAAGGTCCCTCGACGAGTGCACATCGTGAGCGAGCTCCCTAAGACGCCCCTGGGGAAGGTCCAGAAGCAGGAATTACACAAGGTACTGAGTGGAACCCGCGATTGAACGCCTCACCCAATGCATGGGCGGAGAAAGTCCCCGTGTTGGCGGGGTCGTGAGGAGCGAAAGGGCAATTGCCCCCTCAGCGAGTTACACTTTCCTGAACATAAGAGATGATGGGCGATACCCTCTGTGTGACAGTCGTATTGGTCTCCTCGGCGAGTTATACTTTCTTGAAGATGAGAGAGGCGTTGCTGCCCCCAAATCCCATAGAATTCGATAGGGCCACCTTCACGTCCCAGGGACAGGCCTCGTTAGGCGTATAATCCAGATCGCATGCGGGATCGGGATATTCGTAGTTGATGGTGGGAGGAATCACCCCGTGCTTGATGACCAGCGCGCAGAAAGCCGCTTCCACAGCTCCAGCGGCTCCCGACAGATGCCCGGTCATGGATTTGGTAGAGCTGATCTTGAGACGGCGACTATGGTCTTTGAACGCTGCTTTGATGGCCAGCGTCTCGTGCCAGTCATTGTAATGGGTGGCGGTGCCATGGGCGTTGATATAATCGACCTGGTCGGGCGACAGGCGAGCATCGCTGAGGGCCATCAACATACAGCGAGCGCCACCCTCGGGATCGGGAATCACCGGCGAGTGAGCATCGCTGGTCGTACCGAAACCGACCAACTCGGCATAGATGGGCGCGCCTCGTCGCCGAGCCCGCTCATGCTCTTCTAGCACAAGGACACCGGCGCCTTCGCCAAGGACCATGCCATCGCGTTCTCGGTCGAAAGGGCGGCTTGCTCGTTGCGGTTCATCATTGCGGTGCGAGAGCGCGCCAGTGGCATCAAACCCGGCGACATAATAGGGCGTGATGGACGCCTCGCTGCCGCCGGCAATCATGACGTCGGCATATCCGAGTTGAATGTACTTGAAGGCGTCGCCGATGGCGTGCGCGCCAGCCGAGCACGCCGTCGCTGTACAGTTGACCGGCCCTTTCGCGCCGAGGAGAATAGCCACTTCCCCGGCCGCCATATTGAGCAGCATTCGCGGACCGGCGAACGGGGAGACGCGCCGGGGTCCGCGCTGGAGAAATCGCCGATAACCTTCCTCGGTCTCTTGCATTCCACCCATCGCCGTACCGATGACCACGCCGATGCGCTCAGGATTTTCCTTCCCCACCTCCAGTCCAGCATCACGGACGGCCATCTGCGTGGCCGCGATCGCATAGTGAGTGAAAAGTCCCATGGCCTTCGCTTTTTTCCGATCCAGGTAATCTCCCACATCGAATCCTTTCACCTCGCCGGCGATCTGAACGCGGAATTCCGAAGCGTCGAATCGGGTGATACGATCAATGCCCGAGCGCCCGTGAATCAAGGCATCCCAATTCTCGACCACGCCCAGGCCCAGAGGCGTGACCAGCCCCAAACCGGTGATCACCACTCGTCTGTTCATATCAAGGCCATATGGTAGCTCATTCTGGCGTCGCATCCAACTCTCTGCGCCCCGGAAACGACCACAGAAATCGCCGCGAGATCACGAAGGGTAAACGCAGCTCTCCGATTCGAGAGGAGAGCAGGAGTGTTCCCGTCGATGCATCCCTGGCGCTCGCGCGCATCGCATGAGGCGATGTCGCCTCAGGTGGGTGATTTCCACCGTGGAGCGGGTGATGCAGCGCAGTCGCTCACCGTCTTCATCGCTGGCACTCGGAAGAAATGAGATCCTCGCTTCTGGCCTCGTCATGTAAATGCTGGTATTCTTAGGCATTGGAATGGGCCAGCGAGGGCGCGCTCGTGGACATGGCGAGTGGCATAGGAGTTGCATTCAGTGAGGTGAAAACAAAAGGCCCGCGGAGGGAATGATGCATACCCGAAATGACCATGTGGGGAGTTCCGTGTTAGTGGCCATTCTTTATCCGATCGCCATCTTACTCCTGGCTTATGCATACATTGCTGTGCTCTATCACATCGCCCGGTGGCTCGGTTCGCTACTTTGAGGGCGTCGGTCATCGGCTCTGAGCCCGCCGGGACGGATGAAGGTGCCTGGCGCAAGTCGCTCCGGATGGCCTCTTGCCCCCCTCATTGTCACGGGAAGCGGTTATGGGCCATCAGTCCACCCCGAATGATGGAAGCCCTCTTTTTCTGTAAGCCTTGGCGAATCGATCAGCGTGGTGATTCTCAGAGGTGGCGAGTTCCGGGACCGAGAGCGCACGCGCAGCTTGCATCATACGTTATTTTCTGCAGGGCCTGTGGAGATGAGAAGGCGTAGCTGGATTCGCTACGAGAGGACGGGCTCTTTCGCGGGTGCTCCAGCACAAAATGACATTTTGCGCGCTGTGACCTTAATGGCTGATGGCAGGTTCCTCACAGTGACTTCGGTCAACGGCTCCTGGAGTTCGTGGTGTCCGGGCGTTCCAGAGAGCCCTTTCTTTCAGCTCTGCGATGAGCATCAGCTTGACACCTTCTTGGGGGTGTGTTATAGTCGCAGCTCCGACTGGCTCTTTGAACTGACTTTGGGTGCCCGCTGTCCTTCCGGCAGTGGGATAATAGGGAAGCGGGTGAGAATCCCGCACGGTCCCGCCACTGTGATGCTCTCCGATATCTCTGCTCACTGAAGGCCACTGCGCGGCCAGCGTGGGAAGGCCGAGCGGAGATGCGGCGCTGATGATCGGGCGCCGCGGAGCTCAGTCAGGAAACCTGCCCAAAGTCTCGCGCGCTCGACTCTTCGAGGAAAGAGTGGCCGCACCGTGAGGCAGTGAGTGCTTTGTTGATCGGAAGCCTCTGCCGGGCTCGCGTCCTCGATCCTTGCGAGTCGGGTGGAGGCTTTTTGTTTTGTCTCCGCCACCAACATCTCCTCGTCTCGTTCGACGCGCCTCCACGGTGGGACCGGCGCTGGATTCTTTCCAGGACCATCTTCCCTTTGGCCTTGGGGGCCGGGGACATGAAGGAGTGATCAATGATGAGAAAAACGACTTTACACGTGCTATGGTGTATCGGGTTGTTGGCCATCTCGCTCCCGGCAGGCGCGCAAACCGCCACCGTCATCACCGGGCGCGTCACCGATCCTCAGGGCGCAGCCATCGTGGGCGCTCAGGTGAGACTCTATGAGCGCGACGGGCGGATTCGCCTGAGCACGAGGACCGATGAGGCTGGCCAGTATCGGTTCGAGCGACTGGCGGCGGGTCCGTATCTCCTGGAAATCGAAGCCGAGGGCTTCGCCCGGGTCCTGCGGAACGTGCGAGTGAAGAAAGGAGATTCGCTCGCCGTCGATGTGCAACTAGAGGTCGGGCGCGTGCGCGCCGAAGTCATCGTGACCGCCTCGGCGACGGCCCAGTCAGTGGATGAGACATCCAAAGCCATCACTGTGGTGAATGCCGAAGAGATCCAGAATCGGGACGAATTCTCCATCGGCGAGAGCATTCGCCGCACGCCGGGGCTGCGCGTTCAGCAACTCGGCGGCCCGGGCGCGCTCACCAAGATCAAGATTCGCGGCTTGCGCAACCAAGACACGGCCGTTTTGATCGATGGGTTTCGGTTCCGCGATGCGGCGACCATTCAGGGCGACGCCACCTCGTTCCTCGAAGACTTGCTCGTCGTCAACCCTGAGCGGGTGGAAGTGCTTCGCGGCTCGGGTTCCTCGCTCTACGGCACCAACGCCATCGGCGGCGTCATCAATATCGTCACCGATCGCGGTGGCGGTCCAACTCACGGTCAGCTTCAACTGGAAGGGGGGATGCTCGATCTGTTTCGCGGTCGCGGGCAAGTGGCTGGTGGCCTGGGTCGAGATCGTTTCCAATATAGTGCGGCGGTGACGCATCTGAACGTCGCTGGAGGCGTCGATGGCAACGATGCCACTCGCCACACAAGCGGCCAGGGATTCGCAGAGGTCAACCTCACTCCCACTATTTCGGTGAGCGGACGGATCTGGACTGCGGACTCCTTCCTCCAACTGAACGATAGTCCTTTCGCCGCGCCCGGCGCGACGCTGCCGCCGCGCGGGCCTGTCCCGGCCATTCCGCTCCCTCCTGCAGAGCGGCGGCGCTTGGAGGCGGGCCAATCATTCAACGTGGGCGGAGCGACTTTCGTTCCCGATGTGGACGATCCGGACTCTCGACGCGCGGCCGATTTCTTCGCCGGGGCGGTGGTCTTCTCTCAGCGGCTCGGCGAAGCGGCCAGCTATCGCCTCAGTTTCCAGCATGTGGCCACTGATCGGACTTTCCGCGATGGGCCGGCGGGCGTGCGATTCGAACCGTCATTCGGCACTCAGAGCGATTTCCAGGGGCGCATTGACACGCTCAATCTGCGCGCCGATCTCTGGCTGGGGCGATGGAATCTTCTCTCGGCGGGCTACGAATACGAGCGGGAAACGTTCACCAACATCTCCAGAGATGAAAATCCCGATCCGGCCAACCGCGTTCTGGCGCGCTCGCACATCAAGCAACGTAGTCACACTGTTTTCGTGCAGGATCAACTTCCCTTATTGGATCGTCGCCTTCAGATCTCGTTGGCCGGGCGCGTCCAGGCGTTCGATCTCTCGCGCCCGGAGTTCGTGGGTGGAACGACGCGCTTCACCGAAGTGCCCCTCCAGGATCCGCAGACGGCATACACCGGCGATGCCTCAATCGCCTACACGGTGGCGGCGACCGAGACCAAACTGCGCGCTCACGTGGGCAATGGCTATCACGCCCCGTCGCTGTTTGAGCGGTTTGGGGCTTCGTTCTTCTTCGGGACTTTTTTCCCATTCGGTGATCCACGACTGCGGCCGGAGCGCTCCATCGCCTTCGATGTCGGCGTAGATCAATCGCTGGCCGGTGGTCGCCTGTATCTGAGCACCACCTACTTTTATACTCGTCTGCAGGAAGTCATCGCGTTCGATAGCAGTGGGCTCATCAATCCGGCCACCGATCCGTTCGGGCGCTCGAGCGGTTATCTGAACACCGGGGGTGGTTTGGCCCGGGGTGTGGAAGTGAGCATAGAAGGAAGGCCCACGGCAGCGCTCGATTTCTCGCTCTCCTATACGTACACCAACGCTGATGAGCGCGTGCCCAGCATCCTGGATTTCCCCAAGACGCTGGAGATCTCCGACCACATGCTCACGCTCATCGTGAATCAACGCCTCGCCCGGCGCATTCACCTCACCTTCGATCTCTTCGCGGCCAGCGATTATGCGTTCCCCTTCTTTGCTGGTGATCGGTCGCGGGCGTTCATCTTCGATGGGCCGGTCAAAGCCGATCTGGGCGTGAGTTATACGCTTCCGCTCTCAGAGGCTCGAAGTCTGCGCTTTTACACCAAGGTGGATAATATCTTTGACGATGCGTACTTCGAAGACGGATTTCGCACGCCCGGCGCGACGTGGAGTGGTGGAGTGACACTGCGATTCTGATGCTGGGAATCGGGGCTCGTGATTCGTCGTTCAAAGTCCAAAGAGGGCGTGGTGAATCTGGCCACTTGTGCCCGAGCGCACCAGTCTGAGGAGAGAGGAGAACCGCCAGCCGTCGGGAGCGCGAGATTCAGAAGTGATAGGAGGCCATAGCGTAGGCGAACATCGTGTTCTCACCGGGCGTGGCCTGCTGGAGAAACTGACCGGCGAAAAGGTGAGCCACGCCCGCGCCCAACGAGAGGGAGGTCGTTAACTTGATCGAGCCATAAAGATCGATCTCTTCCCCAATATGGCGGCTGGTTGCGCCCTCGGGAATTCTGGCCACAGGACGACCCGGGGCGTTATATAGCGCATCGCGCCGACTGGCCAACCAGAACGAATGGACATCGAAATGGATGCCCGTGCGATCTGTTGGTTTGAGCGAGAGGCCGAGCCGCAGGTTATGCATGTTCCGCCATCCCACCAGATCGGCGATGCCATACTTGTTATGGTTGGTAGGAAAGAGTTGATCGAAGGTACCGACCTTCCCATCGTTAGGGTCGTCATCGCCGGAGGCGAAGTTATATTCGGCGAGGAATCGCGGTTTGAGGCGCACGCGGGCCGGGGTGTATCCCAGTTGGAGGTGGGCCGCCCAAGCCCGCACCCGGTCGCCGGCGACGTCGCCCGCTTGTCCGACGAGCTCCACGCCATAGTCGAAATTATGTGGCAATTTGCCCACCAGTCGAGTGCCAAACGTCACGCGATCAGCATCGCCTCTCTCTCCTCGCTCGTTCACTGTCTGCGACTGGGCGCGCCACAAGGTATACACCTCCCATCGGCCTCGTGGGATCAACCGGGGGAAGGCCGTATAGACGCCATAGAGATTGTCTCCCTTGGCCGTCCGATTGAACCGCTCATCTTGAATGCGCACCACTGAGGCGGCGAATGCGTCCAGGCGGATGGCTTTCGTCTCATAGTAGACCCGCACGGCATCGAACGTACGCGCCGTATTCCCCCAGTTGAAGGCGCCAATGAGACGCTCCTCGCCGAAGATCAATTCCTGCCGCCCCAGGCGCAGCCCCAGTCCCCTCTTCTGGCGGTGGAAGAGATCAATATAGGCTTGTCGGAGATCGAAAGTGTCCTGGAATACGGGAGGATCTGGACCCCCAGCCAGCCCGAGAGCTTGCGCATCCTGGCCTTCTATGTAAGCCCGAAACCATTCCCCTGGGTGGACATCCAGATGAAAGCGGAATCGGGTGAGCAGGTATCCATCATCATTCCCAGAGCGGAAGCCGGCATGACGTCGTCCTTCCCATCGCAGGCGGATCTCTCCTCCCACGCTCAGCCACTCTTCAGTCGTTTGATTGGACCGCTCGGTCGCTCGGTGAGGGGATGACCGCGTCGAGGTGTGGGATTCGGTGGAGGAAGAAGGCGAATCCCCGGCCTTTTCCTGAGCATACGCCCGGGGGGCGATAAACGGTGTCACCACCAACACCACCGCTGTCCAAAAGAGAACGGCGGCCACGCTACTGTGCTTTTTCGTTCGTTGTCGGGGGGGCATCACCCATCCTTCGTCGTCCTCCATCCTTCGTTCATCGCCATCAGTTGTTGGAATGAAGGGACAACGAACAAAGCTAACGCTCGTGTGCTCGTGAAACATGAGATGATTCCTCACCAGAGCAGGCTACCCCGCTCGCATTTCCACGGCCTGAGCTTGAGCCGCGTGCGACCGTTTCAACACGTAGGCCAGTGCCAACGAGAAGATGGCCAGGCCAATGAAGACGACGAATCCGGTGGCGTACCCAACATTGCCTTGCGCTCGAACGAAGGCTCCCATCACCGGAGGAATGGCGAATCCACCGAAAGCTCCTAGACCACCAACCCACCCGGCAGCGCCTCCGACCGCTTCCGGAACTTCTTGAGGCACGAGCTTGAAGACGGCCGCATTATTGACGCCCATTCCCACCGCCATCAAGACTTCCGCGGCCACCGAGAGCCCATAGTTGTGCGAAGTGGTCATCAAGACGGCTCCCACCAGCATCATGAGCAACGCCAGGATGGCCGTGTTCTCCCCACCGATGCGGTCCGAGAGCGAGCCACCGGGAATTCGAATGGCCGAGGTCAACAGCGAGTAGAGCGCCGTGAGCAACCCCGCGGTGACTGCTGATACGGCGAAGAATGACTTCCAGTAGGTGGGCAGCCAGGCGGTCAGCGCAATGAAGCCACCGAATGTGGTGAAGTAGAGGATCACCAGCATCCACGTCTTCCAGATCCGCGCCGAGGCTTTCAGACTCTCCATCAGGCTGCTCGCCGGGAAGAGTTCTTGACCCTGTCGACGGGCCTCCTGCATCGCCTCATCGACAGGAGCCCCTTGCTCGCGCAATTGGAAATACCAGGCATTGCGCCCCATCAGGTAGTAGAGGCCCGTGCCCATCACCAGGAAGAGAAGCCAGGCCAGATACGAACCGGCCAATCCCCACGACTCCAGAGCAATGGGAAGGAGAAAAGAGAACAACCCCGGAGCCAGGTTCCCAACTCCCGCATACGTCCCCAACGCCCATCCCTGGCGGGCTTGGGGGAACCAGTATGAGACCTGGCTGATGCCCACAGAGAAGGTGGCGATACCACAACCGCTGAGCACTCCGAGGAGCAAGAGCAGCGGATAAAGGGTCGGACTCAACCGGCCGGGGTAGAGCAGATAGACCACCAAGGTCAACCCGAGCATCCCCACGATGGAGAGAAGGAGCAGGACCAGAAACGGCTTCCGACCCCCAGTCGTATCCACCCAGGCGGAGAAGGGAATGCGCAACAGGGAGCCCGAGAGCGACGGCGCCGCCACCAACAAACCCACCAGCACCGGACTGAGGTGCATGACCTCCTTGAACTTGTGCGCCGTCGGACCGAACAACGAGACGGCGGCGAAGCCGACGAAGAATCCTAACGTCGCACCGAACAACCCTTCGGTCGGACTGCCCTTCAATGTGTAGCGCGTCGTGTCTGCCATCGTGTTCCCTCCCATCATACTCGTTGTGTTTTGTAGACCGCTCAATAGACTCCTGCCTCCGCTTCATGTGAGCCGAGGGCCAAACTCTCTTGCAGATACGGATCGTGCACCGGCAAGAGTGCAGCTTGCTTGAGACTTCGCAGAAATGTGTAGAGGAACAGCGCCGTGAATCCCATCCCCAGCATGAGATCGTAGGGACCGATCATGGCCGCCGCGCCAATCTGGGGAAAGATCATCAGGTAAAGATCCAGCCAATGGCCAACGAGAACAATCACACAGGCGATCATGAGCCATCCTTCGCGGCGCTTCGCCTGGCGCGGGAGTAGAATCACGAACGGAATGATCCAGTTCAAAAACAGGTTCAGCAGAAATAATCCATACCATCCCGGCGTAGCCATTTGGCGAATATAGTAGATGGTCTCTTCGGGAAGGTTCGCGTAGTAGATGAGCAGGTACTGCGAGATCCAAATATACGCCCAGAACGTCGTGAATCCGAATATCAGCTTGCCCAGGTTGTGCAGATGCTCTTCACCAACCTCGGGCAAGAAGCCGCGCCGGCGCAACCAGATGACCAGAATGGCGATGGCGGCGATGCCGCTCACAAACAGTCCCGAGAAACAATAAAACGCATAGATCGTGCTATAGAACTCCGGTTCAATGGACATGAGCCAGTCGAAGCTGGCCAGCGAAAAAGTCAGAGCGAAGACGACGAGGAAGACGGCCGAGATCTTCTTGCTGCGCATCGTATGTTCGAGCCGTCCATCCTCATCCTGTCGGAACGATTCCCGGCGCAGGAGCGCCATGAAGGCAATCCATATGGCCAGAATGATCGCCATGCGGGCGAAGAAAGAAGGCGTGTTCAAGAGCCACGCCTTCACCGACAACACACCATCGGAGTGAACGACCGCTTCATGCGTCCAGCGGTAGATGGCCCGCCGGCCGAAAAAGGTGAGCAGCATCATCACGGCCCCCAGGGGCACATAACCCATCATGGCTTCGGGGATGCGCCGGATGGCCGTGCTCCAGCCCGCATTGGACACGTGGTGAATGCTGACAAACACCATCGCCCCCAGCGCGAGCGTCAGGAAATAAAAGGCATTGAGGAGAAAACCCGGCCAAAGACGCGCGCTGTGAGAGAGCCATCCGGCGACGAATCCCAATGCTCCCAGAGCCAACAGGCCCATCAATGCCCTGCGCTCCCGATCCGAGATGAAATCTTTGAAAGACATAGGCTCACTCCTGCAGATAGTGTCTGGCGTTGCGTGGAGTCCAGGAATTCGCGTCCGGCATCCATGGCCGCCCACCGTGATATGGACTCTGATCGAATGGACTCGACCGCCTCAGCATCTCGGCTATTTCCCTTGGAGCTGGCGAATGTAAAGAATCACTTTCCACCGATCTTCTGGCGAAACCTGGGCCGCGTACGACGGCATGTTCTTTCGCCCCATGGTGATGATGTGAAACATGGTTCCATCGGGCAGCGCCTTCGAGGTGTCGGTATGGAACGACGGTGGATTGGGATACTTGGGAATGATGGGACCATCGCCGGCGCCGGTCGGCCCGTGACAAACGAGGCAGAAATGCGTATAGACCTGCCGTCCGCGAGCTAGATTCTTCTCCGTCGGTTGAAACGGATTCTTCAACTCGCGACCGGCGCGAGCCGCTTCCTCCGGCCCGGGCCCGTAATGAAAGGGCTGGAATCCTCGGGGGATTGTCCCCGGGACGGGCATCTGCTGAGTCATCCCATGGGGCAGAACAGGATTGGGTGTCTGAGACAGATACGCCGGCGAATATTCCATCTGCGTCGGCCATTCCAAATTCCGAACTGCCGGATTGCGCTTCAGCGCCGCGATACTGCCCAGCACAATGACCGGCAGGAGAATGACTCCCCACCATGATGCTCTTTTCCTCATACGAACTGATCTCCTTCTGTCACCCTGATGGCTCCATGCCTGGTGAACACCTTGGCCGCTTCTTCGGCGTCCGATGCGGCGTCCGACTGTTTGATCACACAGACGAACAAATCATCGGTCACCCGATCAAACACCCGGCGCTTACTGAACAGCCAGAGGCGATTCCGTATGAGCAGCATGCCGATGGCGATGAGACCCGAAAAAAGGACCGTCAGCTCGAATGTGACCGGAATGAACAGAGGGAATGAGTTGAACGGCGCGCCGCCGACATTCAGTGGCCAGTCGTAGACGGACGTCCAGATCTGGAGCGCCAACCCGGCCGCCAGTCCCATCACGCCGGCCACAAAGGCAATCCAGGTCAGGCGCGACCGTCGCAGTCCCATCGCCCGGTCCATGCCATGAACGGCAAACGGCGTGTACACATCGTGTATCTGGAGGCCAGCGCGCCGCGCCTCCCGGACGGCGGCCAGCACGTCTCGTTCGCGTTTGAAGAATCCAGCCATATACCTGACGTTGGGTTGACGGTCAGTCGCGGGCATAGTGAAGCACCCCCTTGACTTCGTTAATGGAGATGACCGGGAAGACTCGCAAGAAGAGGAGATAGAGCGTGAAGAAGAGTCCGAAGCTTCCCGCCAGAATGAACACCTCGGTCATCGTCGGCATATACATCGCCCAACTCGATGGCATGAAATCGCGGTGCAGCGACGTCACGATGATGACAAATCGCTCAAACCACATGCCCACGTTGATCAGGATCGAGATGATGAAGATCAATGGGATAGAGGACCGCACGCGCTTGAACCAGAAGAGTTGCGGGATCAGCGCATTGCAAGCGATCATCGTCCAGAAAGCCCAGCGATAGGGTCCGAGCGCCCGATTCACGATGACGAAGACTTCGTAGCGATTGCCGCTATAAAACCCGATGTAGATTTCGATGAGATAGGACAGGGCGACGATCGAGCCGGTGAGCAACGTGACCTTGCACATGTTGTCGAAGTGCCGGAGGGTGATGTAGCTCTCCAGGTGCATGAACTTCCTGGTCGGAATGAGCAACGTCATCACCATGGCGAACCCGGAGAAGATCGCTCCGGCCACGAAGTACGGTGGGAAGATCGTCGTATGCCAGCCGGGCACGATGGAGACGGCGAAGTCGAAACTCACGATGCTGTGGACCGAGAGCACGAGCGGCGTGGCCAGCGCCGCCAGGACCATGTAGACGACTTCATATCGCGACCAGGTGCGGTGAGAGCCGTTCCATCCCAGGCTCAACACATGATAGACGGCGCGCCGCACTCGGGATCTGATGCGGTCCCGGGCCGTAGCCAGATCGGGGATGAGGCCGAGATACCAGAACACGAGCGAGATGGTGAAGTACGTCGCGATGGCGAAGAAGTCCCAGAGCAGCGGCGAACGGAAATTCACCCACAACGACCCTCGCGCATTGGGGTAGGGCAGAATCCAATAGAACAACCAGGGACGGCCCAGGTGGATGATGGGGAAGAGACCGGCGCAAATCACGGCGAATATCGTCATCGCCTCGGCCGACCGGTTGATGGAGGTTCGCCATTTCTGATTGAACAGATGAAGAATGGCCGAGATGAATGTCCCCGCGTGTCCGATTCCGATCCAGAAGACGAAATTGGTGATGGCGAACGCCCATCCCACCGTTTTATTCAATCCCCAGGTGCCGATGCCCGTGACCACTGTATAGCCGATGGCGATGAGGCCGGCCACGAGCACCGAAAATGAAGCCGAGAAGGCCAGCCACCAGCCCCGCCCGGGCTTCTGATCGAGGAGCTGACAAATATCGGCTGTCGCCTCGCTATACGTTTTATGTCCCTCGATGAGCGGTTCCCGCAAAGGAGACAGGACGGGACGCTCGACTTCCGGTTTGACCTCAACTTCGGGAATGTGTTCAACGGCCACAGACATGCTCTATGCCTCCTCGCGATTTCGAACCCTGGCCAGATAGGTGATGTTGGGGCGTCGATTCAACTCCTCCAGGAGGACGTAGCCTCGCTTGTCTCGTCTCAATCGGGCGACGCGACTCTGGCGATCGACCAGATCGCCGAAGATGATCGCTCCGGCCGGACAGCTCTGCTGGCACGCCGTTTGGATCTCGCCATCCTTGAGGGGACGGCCTTCATTGCGCGCGCGAATCTTCGCTTCCTCGATGCGCTGGATACAGAACGTGCATTTTTCCATCACGCCGCGCGTGCGCACCGTGACATCGGGATTGAGGGCCAGGTTGGCGATGGGATCGGAATGGGGATACTGAAACCAGTTGAACCGACGCACCTTGTACGGACAATTGTTTTCGCAGTATCGCGTCCCCACGCACCGGTTATATACCTGCATGTTCAATCCCTCGCTGCTGTGGACGGTCGCCAGCACCGGACAGACGCTCTCGCAGGACGCGTTGTCGCACTGGTAGCACATGACGGGAAGGTAAGACACGGTGGGATCATCCGCCTCACCTCGATAATAGCGATCCAATCTGATCCAGTGCATCTCCCGCCGCTCGCGCACCAGGTCTTTGCCGACGACGGGAACATTGTTTTCTGCCTGGCAACTGAGGATGCAGGCCGAGCAGCCGGTGCAAGCATTCAGGTCAACGACCATGGCCCACTTGTGTTCGCCGTAGGGGTATTCTTCCCAGATGCTCCAGGATCGCGCCCTCTGCTGATCCTGATCCCCGTCCTCGGCGAGATATTCGGCGAGCGTGAGTTCTTTGATGAGCGGTCGCCCATCGAGCGTGTGATGGCGCTGCGTGGAAGCGAATTCCACGCGATGAGGCGTCTTCTCGATGGTGATGCCGTGCGTCAGGTACTGGAAGGTTCCTCGCTCGAATGAGACCAATGGATAGGCGTTGACGCCGACGTAACTCCCTCCTCGCCCCGCTTTCGTCCTTCCATATCCCAGGGCGATGGCGATAGTGCGGTCATCCTGTCCCGGTTGGATGAGAACGGGAAGTTCGAGCGAGACCTCTCCCTTGGAGAGACGAATGACGCGGCCCTCTTCGAGCTGCCACTGTTCAGCCAGCTTGGGAGAGAGACTGGCATAGTTGTCCCAGGTCACTTTGGTGATGGGATCGGGAAGCTCATGGAGCCAGGGATTGCTGGCATGCGCACCGTCGCGGAGCGCCACGCTCTCATAGAGGATCACGCTGAGACTTTCGGCCATCTCAGTCGAGCGGGCTCGCAATCGTCGCACGGCGGCGCCCACCTCATCGGCAGTGAATCGAGGGATCGTGGTCGATGCCGATGCCGATGTCAGAACGACGACCCCATCCTGGAGCGACCGATCCCAGAACTCGTCGAAATTCGTCGTCCCGTTTTGTCGCGGAAATAGATGCTCCCGCCAGTGTTGCCGGAGAACCTCGTAGTAGCTCCGCTCATCGCCGCTCCACCGGAGCAGGCTCTCCTGATAGGCCCTCGTTTGGAACAGCGGAGCGATAGTTGGCTGGTTCAAACTGAACACGCCGGGCACCGGTTCGGCATCGTCCCACGTTTCCAGGAAGTGATGATGAGGGCAAATGTAGTCGACCAGAGCGGACGTCTCGTCGCGCCGAGGACTGAAGGAGATCTTCACCGGAACGTTGGACAGGCCTCTGATGAAATCCTCGCGGGCATAATAGTCATATGCCGGATTCACTCCGACCATGAGGAGGGCGGCGATTTTCCCTTCATTCATCTCCTTGACCAACTGAACCATGTCCCCATCGCTGGCTTGGTTCTGGTTGGTGGGCGCGCGGAGATCGACCGTTTGGCCATATGCCCCGGTCAAGTGATTGATGAAGTTGACCACACACTGCACGTCCACGTCGTTGGAGCCACTGATGACCAGCGATCGCCCGGGCCACTGCCATACCTGCCTCGCCGCCCGTTCCACGGCATCGCGCACGCGTTCGGGGAGTTGGGTCTCATCCAACGAGCGCAATTCGGCCGGCGGATGGCGGAAACGCTTCTCGGCGACGCGCTTGGCCAGGAGCAGCAGGGCCGCTATCTCCTCGGCCGGAGAGACGCGGACGCGCGCGTCGGCATTGATGCCGGTCAGAGACAATCTCGACTCGAATTGGATGTGACGCAGCATCTCTCGGCGGCCATCCTGGAGGTTGCGTGCCCGCGCATACTGGCGCGTGAATTGCACCGGGGCCAGCCAGGTTCCCAGAAAATCGGCGCCGAAGCTGATGATTAACCTCGCCTTGTCCAATCGATAATTTGGCACCACGGCCACTCCATGCGTCTTCTGATGCGCCTGGGAAATGGCGGCGGTGGACACGGGTTCATACACGATGTGTCGGCCGTCGGCGAACTGGTTGAGGAATCGAGCGATGACCTCCCTGGATGTCGGGCTGTTGATGGTTGAGCTCAACAACCGCACCGCGCCGCCGGACTGCTTGATGGTCGTCAACGTCTCGATGATCTGGCGATCCACTTCTTCCCAATCGGCGCCTTGGGAACCGATCATCGGCTGGCGAAGCCGCTCCGCGTCATACAGATCGAACACCATGGCGTGGGCCACGGCGCACAAGCCGCCTTCGGTCAACGGATGTTGGGGATTTCCTTCCAGCTTGATCGGTCGACCATCGCGGACTTTCACCAGTACGCCACAGGCCGCGCGACAGCCACCACACGTGGACGCATACCAGTTGGCTACGCCCGGCGTGAGCTCAACCGGCTGGTTGAGATAAGGGATGATTTTCTGTTCCGGCGGACGGCAACTGCTGAAGGCCAAGGCGGCCGCTGAGAACCCGATGAGCTCGATGAACGTTCGCCGCGACATGCCCGCTCGGGGCAGCGGCGAAGAGGTCTCATCGCCAGCCGCCGCTTCGGCATCCGCCTCCCAACGTTGAAAGACCTTCCAGAGTTTCTCCCCGTTCATATCTCCTTGCTTATGCTGAAGCGCGCCATGGGCGCGCCATCGTTAGTGGTGGCACACCGAACAGTCGGTTGACGCCATCAATTTCTCCCGCGTCGGCTCTCGGGTGATGATCGGCTTGCCCGATTCGTCCACGGTGACCACGCGGTGCGTGCGGTGACAATCGACGCACATGCCCATGCTGAGCGATCGGAATTGAGAGATTCGCTCCATGGTCTCCACCGGTCCGTGGCACTGTTGGCATTTGATTCCCGCCCAGACGTGGCGGCTGTGATTGAATTTGGTGAAGTCCGGCAGGTCGTGGACGCGGACCCAGGCGATAGGCCGATTCTCTTTGAGCGCCCGCACAATCTTCTGGATCTCCGGCGCGTCCTTTCGGATCTGGGAGTGGCAATTCATGCAAATCGACGCTGCCGGAATGCCCGCCACACTCGATTTTTCCGCCGCCCAATGGCAGTAGAGGCAGGGAATCTGGTTGTCTCCGGCGTGCAGTTTATGCGAGAAAGCGATCGGTTGCGCCGGCGCGTAGCCTTGATGATTGTTGAACCAGTGGAAGCTCGCCCCGCGCAACAGAGCGACAGCGCCGGTGATGGTGACCAGGAGCGAAATGATCTTAGCCGTCGTCAAGCTCATCGTCTCACCTCGTGAATGCCGGTCGTCGTCTGGTCATTGGTTCTCTGATCGGCTCGCTCGCCTCTACGGGCTGCTGGCTCAGCGCGGGAGCCTGACCTCTGATCCGCCAGCGATTCCAGTTCCAAATGACCAGTTGATAGGGCCGCCACAGATACTGGACGGGAAAGACCAGCATGTGAACCAATCGAGAGAAACCAAAGATGGCCACCAGCAGATAAGCGTTCACAATGTGGAGCTTCACAACCCACGGTAGCGGCGCGATCAACTGGACATCCGGCCGTAAGGCCAGGAGCGAACGCAGGTAGGGAACGGCGACGGCGGCATACCAGGATGATCCCCAACGGTAGAAAATAGCCGTATACACGCCGAGCGCCACCTGAATGAGCAACAGAACGAGCACGATGACGTCCATCGGCGTAGTGACCGCCCGCACCCGCGCTGACACGATCCGCCGCACCAGCAGGCTCACAATACCAACCAGAGCCAGCAGACCGAACAGTAACCCGGTGCTCTCCAGGATATACAATCGCACCGGCACGCCATTGAACCAGAGCACGCGCTCGGGGAACAACAGACCGATCAGATGGCCGATGAGAACGGCGATGATGCCAAAATGCCAAGCCACAGAGCCGTAGAACAACTCACCGCTCTCCAGGAACTGCGATGAGAGACTCGAATAGGAGAAGCCGCTCTTGAAATATCGCTGAGCGGTCGCCACGACCGCCAACAGCACGGCGGCATAAGGGAAGATGACGAACAACAGATTGTCCATCATAGTCGCTCCTTCACCGCTTGACTGCGGCCTTTGACGTGATGGTATACACCTCGGGAACCGATGAATGACGCATCGCCTTGTCGACCTGCGATGACCGGGACATCCCCACATCCTGGGCCAGCGCCCGGCCAACCATGCGGAGAAGATGACCATACGGATTCTCGCTCTCACCGAGAGCCCGGGCCATCTTGTTCACCGCCGGGATCATGATCTCCCGGATGAGGGCATTGCGCAGCTCTCGGTCATCCAGCCTCGCCACCAATCGAAGCAGCACCGGGAGGTAATCCGGAAGTTGCCGATCCTGACCGAGATCGTAAGGCGATTCGGTCTCGCGCAATCGCGCCAGCAGCACTCCTCGCTTATAGTTCTCGCCGAAGATATGGTATCCGATCTCCAGCGCACATGTGGGATTGAGATCGAACGTATGGGTATACAGCTCCTGAAGCGCCGTCACCGAAAGGGCGTCCACGTTCTGGCGGAAGGCGAGAAAATCCTCGACCAGATCGGGATGCCCAGCGCTCACCTGGCGCTCACACCGGCTGAGCCGCGCATCCCAATCCTCGTCGGGATACTCCAGTAGATCGGCTACTCCGTCGTAAAGATGATCCATCTCTCATGCTCCTCTCGTCGGAGGTTCGCGGAAGCCAAGCCCCGCTCCCCCCTTCTCTTCCCACAGATCCTGGGTCAACATGGCCAGCGCTTCTTCGCGGTGAGATGGAGGAATGACGAACCGCTCGGTCATCGTGGGGAGCGAGGTGAGCCGGAAAATCTGTTCCGCTTCGTCTTCGGACGCCTCCACCTCCTGGAGGGCGCGCTTGACCAGAGCGCGATCGATATCGCCTACGGTGTCCATCCGCTTGAACAGCCGGACGGCGTACTGTTTTTTCAACGAGTAACGCACGAGTTCCACATTCCCGCCGGCAAACAGCCGCGCCAGGTACTCCATCGGCACGCGCGCCTTGTCGATGGGAGCAAACAGCTCCTTGTCCGAAGTATCGTACAGGCCCTGTTCAGCTCTGGCCATCACCGGCAGGAGCGGGGGCACATAGAACAGCATAGGGAGCGTGCGGAACTCCGGATGGAGGGGCAGCGCCAGCCGCCACTCTTTCACGTACTTGTACACTGGCGATCGCTGAGCTGCCTCGATGGCTTGATCGTCGATGCCGTTCTTCAGGGCTTCGGCCTGAACGTAAGGATCGAACGGGTCCAGAATGAGCTCCCGGTGCGCTTCCACCAGCTTCTCGTCGGCGACATTGAGGGTCTCCAGCAGCCGATCGGCATCGTAGAGCAAAGCCCCTAAATAACGGATACGCCCGACGCAGGAGTGGAAGCAGGCCGGAGCCTGTCCGGTCTCCAGGCGCGGGAAGCACAGGATGCACTTCTCCGACTTGCCCGTGGACCAGTTGTAATAGGTCTTCTTATAGGGACAGGCGGTCACGCACATGCGCCAAGCGCGACATCGTTCCTGATTGATGAGCACGATACCGTCCTCGCCCCGCTTGTAGATCGCGCCCGAAGGACAGGCAGCCACACAGGCGGGGTTCAGGCAGTGATTGCAAATGCGCGGCAGATAGAAGAAGACCAGACGCTCGACGTCGAAGAGTTCCTCCCGCTGCTCGGGACTGAACCCCTCGAGATTGGGATCGTTGGCCGCATAGACGGGCGATCCCCCCAGGTCATCGTCCCAGTTCGGGCCAGCCTCGATATCGATCGGTTTGCCGGTGATCATGGAGATGGGCCGAGCCGTCGGCTGATCGGCTCCTTCGGGCGAATCGAACAGATCTTCATACCGATAGGTCCACGGTTCGTAGTAATCATCGAGCTTGGGGAGATGGGGATTGTGAAACAGATTAATCAACCGCGAGGACTTGCGGCCCATTCTCAATTCCGGCTGTCCGTTCCTCTGTTCCCAACCGCCCTTGTATTTCGACTGATCTTCCCAGGCTGTGGGATAGCCGGTTCCCGGTTTGGTTTCGACATTGTTCCACCACATGTACTCGGCGCCTTTGCGATCAGTCCACACGTTCTTGCAGGCGATGGAGCACGTGTGGCAGCCAATGCATTTATCCAGGTGAAACACCATCGAGATTTGTAACCGGACGTCCATAAGCGTTGCCCTCAGTCAATGAATCGGTCGCCCGCGGTCATGGTGTGACCACAGACGAATCACCAGGAAACCTTTTCCAGCTTACGGACCAGCACGAACGTGTCTCGATTGACGCCCGTGGGTCCCCAGTAGTTGAAGTGATAGGTGAATTGGCCGTAGCCGCCCAGCATGAGGACGGGTTTCAACCGCGTGCGCGTCAGGCTATTGTGCCCGCCCGCGCGTCGATTCCCGCGCAGTGGCGATTTGGGCACTGAGATCGTTCGCTCCGGCGAGTGGTATTGAATACAGACGCCGCGAGGAATTCGCGCGCTCACCACCGCGCGGGTACAGACGACACCATTATCGTTATAGACTTCCACCCAGTCGTTATCTTTGATCCCCAGTTCTTCGGCATCCTTGTCGTTGATCCACAGCGGTTCGCACCCTCGAGAGAGCGTCAACATGCGATGATTGTCGAAGTAGGTCGAGTGAATATGCCACTTGCCGTGGGGCGTCAGATAGTTCAGCATCTTGGCCTTCCCCTCGGGAGCGCTGATCTTCAGATCGCCATATTGCGTGGGCTTGGGAGCCGGCTTGTAAGTGGGGAGATTCTCGCCGAACGCGATATAGCCTTCGTGATCGTGATAGAACTGCTGGCGCCCGGTGAGCGTCCGCCAGGGAACGAGCCGCTCATAATTGTAGGTGAACGGAGCGTACGCTCGCCCCTCATCCAGCAGACCGGACCAGATGGGGCTATTCAACAGCCGTCGCGGCTGGGCCTGCAAGTCTTTGTAGGTGACCCGGGCATGACGATTCTTTTCGGCCAGATCGGCCAGCGGTCGTCCGACCTTCTTCTCGATGAACTTATAGGCACGATAAGCCAGCTCGCCATTGGTTTCCGGTGCCAGAAGCAAAATCATATCGGCGGCATCTTCGGCCCGCCGCAGGGAGGGGTATTTTTGTCCATTCCACTCTTCGATGGCGTGCGTCGGGGAGTTGATCACCGAGTCGTAAACATCCTCGATGGAATACTTCACACCATGCGCGCCCAGCCCATTTTGGCGCGCCAGCGGGCCCAACGAGACGAACCGGTTGTAGAGATTGACGTAATCGCGTTCTACCAGTTTCAAGTGAGGCATGGTCTTGCCCGGGATCGGCTCGCACTCCCCTTTGGCCCAATCCCGGATCTCCGGTTGAGCGATCTCATCCGGACTGTCATGCGCCAGAGGAGCCATGACCAGATCTTTCACCGGGATGGGAAGATGATGCCGGGCCAACTCGCTCACTTTCCGGGCGAGCCCGCGGAAGATATCCCAATCGCTGCGCGACTCCCAGCAGGGGGGAACGGCTTCCGAGAGCGGGTGGATGAACGAGTGGAGGTCGGTGGAATTCAGGTCGGCCTTTTCGTACCAGGTGGCAGCGGGGAGCACGATATCCGAATAGAGCGCCGAAGTGTCCATGCGGAAGTTCAGATCGATGACCAAATCGAACTTCCCCCGGGGCGCCTCACCGTTGATAGTGACCTCTTTGACCGATCCTCGGGCGCACTCTTCGGCGACGTCGTTATGGTGCGTGCCCAGATAGTGCTTGAGGAAGTACTCGTGTCCTTTGGCGCTCGACATGAGCGCGTTGCCGCGCCAGATGAACCAGACGCGCGGCCAGTTCTCGGGCGCGCTGGGATCTTCCACCGAGAAGCGGAGCCGCTTTTGGCGTAGTGCGGCGACGACATACTGGACGATCTCCTCGTCGGTCTTGGCTCCGGCGTTCCGGGCGTCCTCAATGATCTGGTGGTTGGGTTTGTTGAACTGTGGGTAGAAGGGAAGCCAACCACAGCGCACGGCCTTGACCTGCAGATCCATGGCATGGCCGCTGGCGAGGCCTTGGAGGCGCCTGTCCGCGGCTTGACGAGAGGGGACCGTGTGGTATTCGGTGAATTCCCGCTCGTAGCGCCACTGCTCGGTGTGGACATAGTGCCAGGAGGGCGTGTTTTGCAGTCGAGGAGCGGGAATCCAATCTTTGGCGAAGGCGATCGTGGACCAGGGCGCCATCAGCGCCAGCTTCTCCTGGCCGACATAATGGTTCAGGCCGCCCCCGTTCTTGCCCACACAGCCACAAAGCATCAAGGCGGTGATGGCCGCCCGGTACATCAAGTTGTTGTGATACCAGTGATTGATGCCCGCGCCGATGATCACTGAGCAGCGACCTTCAGTCTGCGCCGCCGTCGCGGCCCATTCGCGGGCGAATTTGATGACCGTCTCGCGGCTGACGCCGGTCCACTGCTCCTGCCAAGCGGGCGTATAAGAGTGACGCGCCTCATCGTAATCTTGGGGATAGTCCCCTGGCAGGCCCCGGCTCACGCCGAATTGCGCCATCAACAGATCGTACACTGTGGTGACGAGCACGCGGCCACTCGTCGTCTCGATCCATTTGGCCGGGACGGCCCGGGAGAACGTCTCTCCGGTGCCGAATTCCTGGAACGTGACGTGAGCGAACTCGTCGGCGCTCTCAATGAAGCTGAGCAGCGGATCGATGGCCGAGCCGTCGCGGGCATCTTTCAACTCCAGATTCCATTTGCCCATCACTCGACCCCAGCGATGGCCCACCGACCCCCCGGGCATGCGCGGCTCGTCCGAGCGGGCATCGTACATGAGGAACTTCCAGTCGCCGTGCTCTTCATCCTGGTATCTGACCAGCGTGTTCGCTCGCAGGAATCGGCCCGCCTCATATCCATCTTGCCCTTTCTCTAACCGGACCAGGAGGGGAGCATCGGTGTATTGCTTGAGATAGTTCAGGAAGTAGGGCACCTTCTTCTCGGCGTGGAATTCCTTGAGGATTACGTGGTTGACGGCCATCCAGAAGGCACCGTCCTGGCCGGCGTGAATCGGAATCCATTGATCGGCGTATTTGGCCACCTGACTGAAGTCCGGCGCCAGGACGACCATCTTCGTCCCGTTATGGCGCGCCTCGGCGGCGAAGTGACAGTCGGGCGTGCGCGTCATGTTGAGGTTTGAGCCCATCACGGCGAGGAACTTGGCGTTGTACCAATCGGCACTCTCGCCCACGTCCGTCTGCTCGCCCCAGATCTCCGGTGAGGCGGGAGGGAGATCGGAGTACCAGTCGTAGAAACTCAGGTTCACGCCGCCCAGAAGCTGGAGGAAGCGCGATCCGCCCGCGTAGCTCAGGAATGACATCGCGGGAATGGGCGAGAATCCGATGATGCGATCCGAGCCATACCGCTTGATGGTGTAGATGATGGATGCGGCGATCACTTCCTCTACTTCTTCCCAGCTCGCTCGTCGAAAGCCACCTTTGCCGCGCGCGCGCTGGTATCGGGTGCGGGCGCGCTCATCGGTGACGATGGAGGCCCACGCCTCGACGGGGTCGTCGAAGCGCTCTCTGGCTGCGCGCCACAGGTCGAGCAGCGCGCCGCGAATGTAGGGGTACTTGACTCGAATCGGACTGTAGAGATACCAGGAGTAGGAGATCCCTCGCTGGCAGCCGCGCGGCTCATAAGGTGGCAGGGTGTCTTCCAGGAGCGGATAATCGAGCGCCTGCATCTCCCAGGTGACAATGCCTTGCTTCACGTAGATGTTCCAACTGCACCCGCCGGTGCAATTGACCCCATGCGTGCTACGCACGATGCGATCGTGCTGCCAGCGGTTACGATAGAACTCCTCCCACGAGCGAGTCTCGGGACTGATGAGATCCTTGATCCAATTCATGATGTGCTCCTCCTCACCAATGGTTCGCGGACGCCGCGGAGACGACTCTTCCAGATGACATTGAGTCCAATGATCGCGCCTAACAGGACCACGAAGCCGATGGTCACAAACCAAGGTTCGATGCGAGCGATGCCCGCCAAGGCTTGAGTCGTCGGATGGGCCGGCTTGACGTTTTGCAAGTAGGCGAAGAGCTGAACGATTTCTTCGTCAGTGAGCGGCCGCGTGCCGAATACCGTCTTCATGGTGGGGAAATTGGGATTCTGCAAGATGGCGATCAGCTCCGGGTCGCGATACTTCACATTGACGGCGGTCAGATCGGGACCGAGCGTGCCGCCGCCCAACCGTCCCACACCGCTCACCGTGTGACAGGAGATGCACGCCGGACCTCCATTGCTCAACGCCCGTCGTCCGACGAACAATTGCCGTCCGAGATCGATATCGGCTGGCGTCACCGGACGACTCAGCTTCGCCCCAGCGGGGACGAAGGTCTCGTTTTTCCTGGTGAGCTCATCGATCAGGGCGAGGATGGCATCGATTTGCTCATCGGTGATATCCTGGTCGGGCATGACTTCCGGAGCGAATTTTTTGAACAGGGCGCGCGCTTCCGGATCGCCACGGCGATTCATGGCAGCAGGCGATTTGATGTATTCGTGCAACCAATCGCGGGAGCGTCGGAGCGTCACGCCCTTCAGGTCCGGTCCCTTCTTGTCGCCACTCCCGATATTGTGACAACTATAACACCGCTTCTCGAACAGCGTGGCCCCGGGCGAAGGAGCCTGTCCTCGCGCCTCAATGGAAATGAGCAATCCTGCGCACAGCCCGATCACACTCCATGTGAACCCGCTTCGCATGCTCATCATAGAGATCCCCTTCATTTCTGCTCCTGATCGCCGCCTCGCATACTAGGCTGCGCGAGTGATCGGTCAACTGGCCGATGGCTCGAAACGAAGGCGGCGACCTCGGAAATCGTTTTGCTTTTCAGTAACCCAATCACGGCCTGACGCACCTTCTGCCACTCTTCGTGCAGTGCGCAGGCCGATTCATGACTGCACTGCTCATACCCCAAAATGCACATGTCCAGATAAGGATCGGGATCGAGAACCCGGAATACCTCCCACAACGTGATGACGTCCGGGGAACGAGCGAGCTCATACCCTCCGTGGATGCCTTTGGTCGATCGGAGCAGACGGTGGCGCCGCAACTCGCCCAACACTTTGCGCAAGTAGACGGGAGGGATTTTCTCGTGTTCGACGATCTCCTGGAGACCACACGGCCTGTTAGGATGGTTGGCCAAATAGGCCAACGCTCTGATGCCATATGCCGTGGTCTTGGAAAATATCATCTCTACCTCACTAAATTACCTCTTTGTCCTTTTTAGAGATGGCATGGTTGCATTTTCGGCGGTTCGAGACAATAATTAGTCCACATCATTTTTGTGATGCGAGTGATCGAATGCGCCTCGGGGAGATCAAAAAGTTGGTCGAGAGCACGGCCGACGCCGCCTTCGCCGTCGATGGGTTGGGGGTGATTGTGGCGTGGAATGAGGCGGCGGAATCTCTTTTCGGCGTGCCGGTCGGCGAGGCCATCGGCAAGCCCTGCGGCGAGATTCTGAAGGGATCGGATGAGTGTGGGCCAGTCTGTTGTCGCGATTGCACCATCCAGCAGGCGGTTCGAAAACGTCATCCGCTGAGCAACTTCGATCTTCAGGTTCACACGGCATCAGGGCTGCAATGGTGTAACTTTTCCGTGCTCATCGCCAGCGATGCTGGTTCTGCGTTCCCCTACGCCATCCACATCGTTCGCCCCGTGGATATTCGCAAGCGATTGGAATTGGTGGTGCGCGACTTCATCGTCAGCGAGACGGATCTCCCCCCCGATCAGGCCACCAAGGTGACGGCGGTGCGATCGCCCGCTCGCGGAGCGGACTTGACCAAACGGGAACTGGAGATCTTGCGCCTGCTGGCCCGAGGGATGACCACAACCGATATTGCGGACGCGTTGTTCATCAGTCGCACGACGGTCAATAACCACATCCAGCATATCCTCCGTAAGCTCAACGCTCATAGTCGATTAGAAGCTATCCGGCGAGCCGAACGGGCCGGATTGATTTGACCCCCCCCGAGGAGGCGACGGTGACGGCCAGGCGTCGTTCATTCCCGGATAGAGGATCATTCGCTGAGCGTGAGGTTGACCTCCGTTTTCGAGCGTCTACCTGGAACGGCGCTCGGTGAGCGAGCCCACAGATCTCCCTTCGTCTTGCTATTAAAATGGCCCCGTGCTATAAAAAGCGCCTCTGTGGAGCTTGAAGGGAGAGGGTGGGATGGAGCGAGCTTGAAGGGCTGGCTGGGATGAGGAGATAGTGTGGTGATCAGGAAGCGGGTGTGGTTTCACTTAGCGGTTATCGTCATTCTCACCTTTTTGGGAAGCGGATTCCTGCTGTGGAGCTTGCTGGCGGGCACGCCGGAACAACCCATCGCCTTCAGTCACAAAGTTCATGTCGAGAAGCAAATCGCCTGTACGTTCTGTCACCAATACGCCGATAAGTCTCCCCAGGCGGGTCTTCCCAGCGTTCAACTCTGCATGACCTGTCATCAGGTGATCAAAGCTGATAGCCCAGAGATTCAGAAGGTGCGCGCCTATCTCGATCAGCAGCGAGAGATTCCCTGGGCGCGCGTGTATGGATTTCCGGCCCATGCGCACGTTCGCTTCCATCACCAGCGTCACGTTGCCGCCGGCATAGACTGCGCCAAGTGTCATGGGGACGTCGGGCAAATGGCGGTCGCCGAGCGAGCCATCAGGCATACGATGGGATGGTGCGTCGAATGTCATAAACAGAATCGATCCCGGTTCGCCAAGCCCCGATTAGCCACTGATTGCCTCACCTGTCACTACTGAGGAGGACCGTTTACACATGAAGCGACGCGAGTTTCTCATCACCACGACTCTGGGGGCGGGAGCGACCGTTGTGCTCCAAGGTTGCGGGCATCGAGAAGAGCGACTCATCCCTCTCCTCGTGTCCGAGGAACAGCTCGTGCCGGGCGCCCAGTACTGGACGGCGAGCGTCTGTCGCCAGTGTCCGGCCGGTTGCGGCATCGTGGTCAAGACCATGCTCGGCGAAGCGACGACGACAGTCGATGGTCAAACGGTGCGCGTCAAACGGCGGCAGGCCAAGAAAATCGAGGGGAATCCCGACCATCCGCTCAATCGAGGCCGGCTCTGTGCTCGCGGGCAGGCGGGCTTGCAGGTCCTCTATAATCCCGATCGGCTCCAGGGACCATTGAGGCGAACCGGACCGCGGGGTTCCGATCAATATGTTGAGATCACCTGGGAGGAGGCTATCCGGTTGCTGGTCGAGCGACTCCAGGGATTGCGGCAACGCCACCAGGCCCATGCCCTGGTCTTTCTCACTGGCCGGTTATCGAAGCACACGCGCTTGCTCGTCGAGCGATTCATGCGCGCCTATGGCTCGCCCAATCACATCACGTATGAGCTGTTCGATGATGCTGTCGAGCGTCGAGCGAATGAGCTCACCATGGGGCGAGAGGCTTTGGCGACGTATGATCTCGCCCGGGCGCGTTATGTGCTCTCGTTCAGCGCCCCTTTCCTGGAGACCTGGCGTTCGCCGGTCTATTACAGTCTGGGATTTGGGAGCATGCGACAGGGACGTCCGGGCGTGCGCGGCAAGCTGGTGCACGTCGAGCCGCGCTTCTCGCTGACAGCGGCCAGCGCCGATGAGTGGCTTCCCATTAATCCAGGAACGGAGGGGACGCTGGCCATGGGACTGGCCGGGATCATCATCGAAGAGAATCTCTTCGATCGGGCATTCATCGAGCGCCACACCCGTGGATTCCAGGCGTTCCGTCAGTTGGCGCGTGAGGAGTATCCTCCCGAGCGGGTCTCCGAGATCACCGCCATTCCTGCTGAGACCATCGTGCGTCTGGCTCGCGAGTTCGCTCAACACCGGCCCAGCCTGGCATTGGGCGGTGGTGCGGCGGCGGCCCACACGAACGGCCTCTTCAACCTGATCGCCATCCAGGCTCTCAACGCCCTGGTAGGGAACTTGGGCCGGCCAGGCGGTCTCTCGTTCACCCCCGATCCGCCATTTCAAGAATTTCCACCGGTGCCCGAGACGCCTCAAACCCGGGAGAGCTTGCGCCAGCCTCGACTCGATCGCGTCGACGGAGCAACGAGCATCCCCGCGCTCATCGAGCGATGGCGGTCGGGCCAACCATATGCCGTGGATACGCTCTTTCTCTATGAAGTCAATCCGCTGTTCACGCTTCCTCCAGCGTTAGGTGTGCGAGAGGCGCTCCAGAAGATCCCTTTCATCGTCAGTTTTTCATCTTTCAAAGACGAATCCGCGGCATGGGCTGATTTGATTCTGCCCGATCACACCTACCTGGAGAGCTGGTGGGATGAAGTGCCGGAGCCGGGAGCGGGACAGCCGGCAGTGGGACTGGCTCAGCCGGTGGTCAAACCGCTATATAACACGCGCCTCACATCGGATGTGTTACTCCACGTGGCTCGGACTATCGGCGACGATATGCGGGCGGCTCTCCCCTGGGAGCGATTCGAGGATTTTTTGAAGGAGGCCTATCGCGGTCTCCATCGCGCCGTGGGTGAAGGAGGGGATTTCGAGCATTTTTGGGAGGAGGTTCTCAAAAACGGCGGTTGGTGGATGCCCGATGACCAGCGGTCGTCACTGACGGACCATCCGGAGCCACAAACATTTGATTTTTCGCCCGCGCTCTCGCATCGGCGACAACCGACGTTCGCTGGCGATGAGCGAGCCTATCCCTTTCACCTGCACATCTATCCATCCATCGCCTTTTTCGATGGCCGAGGCGCCAACCAACCTTGGCTCCAGGAGATGCCCGATCCGATGACCACGGTGGCCTGGGGATCATGGGTGGAGATTCATCCTCGGACGGCCGAGCAGCTTGGAGTGAGCGAGGGCGATTGGGTGTGGATCGAATCGCCCCATGGCCGGATTCAGGCCCCAGTGGTTCTCTTTCCCGGAGCGCGACCGGATACCGTCAACATACCGGTGGGGCAAGGTCACCAGGCCTACGGACGCTACGCGAAGGACCGGGGCGCCAATCCCGTTCGTCTGCTCACGCCATTGATGGAACCCGTGTCGGGCGGATTGGCTTGGGCGGCCACGCGGGTGAAGGTGTCAAAGGCACCTGACCGCGGTCGACTCGTCACCGTGGGTTACACGAGGGTGCATACGGAAGCTGAACGACGGTGATCTGCGCCCTTCGCCAGTCATCGAGAAGCGGAGGGCCGAGGAGGAAAACGGAGATGGCAAAATGGGGCATGGTCATCGACCTGGATCGTTGTACGGGATGCGAAGCCTGTGTCATCGCCTGTCACGCGGAGAACAACCTGCCCATCGTAGGGGAAGAAGAGTCAGCGAAGGGCCGACAGCATAACTGGATTCGCGTCGAACGCTATTGGGAAGGCGAGTATCCTCATATTCGGGCGCGGTTCATCCCCGTGCTCTGCCAGCAGTGTGATCATGCTCCTTGCGAACCGGTGTGCCCGGTCTATGCCACCTATCATAACCCCGAAGGACTCAACGCTCAGGTGTACAATCGATGTATTGGAACGCGATTCTGTGCCAATAACTGTCCCTACACGGTGCGCGTCTTCAACTGGTTCGATCATCACTGGGAGAAACCTCTTGACGAGCAACTCAATCCAGACGTATCTATTCGCACGCGAGGGATGATGGAAAAGTGCACTTTCTGCATTCAACGCATTCATCGGGCGCGCCACCAGGCCGAGGACGAAGGTCGGGACATTCGGGATGGCGATGTTCAGCCGGCATGCGTCCAATCCTGTCCCACCGAGGCCATGGTGTTCGGCGATTTGGACGATCCGGACAGTCGCGTCTCGCAGCGAGCGCGGAGTCGCCGCGCGTTTCGCTTACTCGAAGAGTTGGGGACGGAGCCCAGTGTCATTTATCTCAAAGGCGATGAATGGGTCGAGCCATAGCGGCGAGGATGGAAGATCTGGCCCTTCCCTCCGAGGTGGGCAAGAGTGACCGGAATGTCTCAATCGGATGGCCGAACTATGAGTGACGAAACCGGATCTCTGACGACACGCATGATGCACGAAGATCTCATCCGTCCAGTGGTGTTCACCGGGCGGCGATTTTATCTGGCGGTGGCTTTGTTGGGACTGATCGTGCTCTGGGGATTGGCCGCTTGGGGATATCAAGTGAGGACGGGCATGGGAGTTGCCGGCATCAACAGCCCAGTCTTTTGGGGCGTGTACATTGCCACCTACATCTTTTTCATTGGCATCAGCAATGCGGGCACGCTCATTTCCGCCATGTTGCGTCTGAGCCATGCTGGTTGGCGCCATCCAGTGACCCGGTGTGCGGAAGCGATCACTGTGTTCGCGCTGATGGTCGGGGGGATGTTTCCGCTCATTCATCTAGGCCGCGTCTGGAAATTTTATTGGCTCATCCCCTATCCCAATGAACGGGGATTGTGGCCCAACTTTCATAGTCCGCTGGTGTGGGATTTCATGGCCATCAATACCTACTTGTTGGGAAGTTTCGTCTACCTTTATCTGCCGATGTTGCCCGACTTGGCCTTGATCCGCGATCGCGTGAACGGGTGGCGGCGCCGGTTCTATGGCTTGCTCGCCCTCGGCTGGAGCGGGACACCGGTAGAGTGGCATCGACTGGAGAAGGCGATCTCTATTCTGGCCGTCGTCATCATTCCTGTGGCCATCTCCATGCATTCGGTCGTCGCCTGGGATTTCTCGGTAGCCCTCAAGCCGATGTGGCACAGCACGATCTTCGCTCCCTATTTTGTCGTCGGCGCGCTCTTTTCGGGCATTGCCATATTGATAGTAGCTATGGTGATCTTGCGCCGCGTGTTCCACCTGGAAGCGTATCTGGAGCCCATCCATTTCAATAATCTCGGATTGCTCCTGCTGATGTTTTGCTGCTTGTGGCTCTATTTCACGTTCGCCGAATATCTGGTGACCTGGTACGGCCACCTGCCCGATGAGATGGCCCCATTCCGATTCAGGGTAGAAGGATCGTTGGCCCCATTTTTCTGGGGCATGGTGTTGATGAACTTCGTCATTCCCGTTCCCATTCTGGCGGTGCGCAAGACGCGAACGGTCACCGGCTGTCTGGTGGCCTCGTTGTCCATCCTCATCGGCATGTGGTTGGAGCGGTATCTCATCGTCGTCGGGACGCTCTCGCGCCCGCGACTGGAGTTCGCCTGGGGGCATTATGCGCCCACGTGGGTGGAAATGTCTATTCTCGCGGGGACGATCGCCTATTTCATCCTGTTATACGTGTTGTTCAGCAAGCTCTTTCCCATCATCTCTATCTGGGAGTTCAAGCAGGGACGCCGTCTTCGTGAGCGAAGACCCACGAGGGATGTCCCCGTCATGGCCGATGAACCATTTCCTGGAGTGATGCTGGATGACTGAACGAGTTCTCGGTGTATTTGAAACGCCTGCCGATGCCCGTCGAGCGGTGAGGGAATTGGTCAACGCGGGCATCCCGCGACAAAACATCATCATCTGTTCGACCGAACCAATGCTCGATCCCGAGTTCCTCCCAGTTGAAGATCGGAAGACGCGGATGTCGCTCTGGGCGATCGTGGGCGCCATTCTGGGGTGCGCCATTGGTTATTCATTGCCGGTCACCGCTGCTCGGCTTATGGGGCTCGCATCGGGGGGGCAACCCATCGTCTCGTTATGGGCTTTTGCCATCGTCATTTTTGAATTGACGGCGCTTGGCGCTATCGGTGGAACGGTCATCACGTTCTTTCGCGAGGCGGGTCTGCCCGAGCGGCCCAGAGCCATTCCCAGCGCTGAGATGGCCAGGACGTTTGTCGACGCTGGCTTGATCGTCGGTGTGTCGGGCGATCGCATGGAGACAATCGAGATAGCCGATCGCCTGTTACGAGAGGCGGGGGCCAGAGAGATCGAGCATCAGAGATAACGGCCGTGTGATCACGATCCCCCTCCATGGGTGAAGATACTTCCCCGAAGTATGCGATCTGCTCATCGTGCCTCTCTGACAAACCGGGTGGACTGGCGGGTGGCGGCTCGCATTCGTCATCCAGTGGTGAGCCCGTATATGGAATAGGCGATCATCGCGTGAATCCCGCCGTGAGGGCGATGACCCGTCACGTCACGACGCCATTGGCCGTCGATCAAAAAGAGAGCCGCAAACTCGTGGTCAACAGGTTGGCCCGGTAATCCTGAATCGAGCGACCGCGCTCATTATACCCGTAGTGCTGATAGTTGATGTTCAACGTCACCGTGTCATGCAGAGGGAAGCTCAATCGGGCGTAAGGGCGGTGAAAATTGATGGGAAAACTGCCGCTGGAGTTCACGAGCCGATAACCGAAATCCGTACGAACGCCTTTATAGAGCGTCAGATTGATGCCCGCTTGCACCACGTGACTATCCTCTCGATAGACGATCACGGGACGCGGCGCGTTTCCTCGATCTCGATCCAGGGTGTAGATGGTGGCCGTGATATGACTGCGCGTGTAATCCACATCCAGCGTCGCTCGCTTCTGGGGGAACCACGACAGGGAGAAGCCGCCGCTTCGATAGCGATTCTGATTCCGTAACATGAGATCGAGTCCCTGTCGGGTCCGGTTCGGTCGCGTTTGATCGGAGACCGTTCCCGAGGCGGTGAACGACCATCGATCATTCGGCCGGAACTGAATGCGAAGCCGCCCCCGTTGATAATCGCGCGGCTCGACGCGGGTGAAAGAAGTGAGACGGCCTCCATTTTCATAGTCGAATGCCAGGCGGAGCCGGCGTCGCCAGCGATAACTGAAGCCGGTAAACAGCGTGTGCGTATTTTGCGTCGTCTGTTCATCGCGTGGCTCGAAGTCGAAGGGGGGCTCGGGACCGAAGATCGAAGAGCGGATGCTCTGTCGGTCGCGTTCTTGCAAAAAGGTGCGCCGGTGCTCGAACCGATAGCCGGCGCGCACGATGAGTTGATCGGTGATCGCGTAGTCGCCCTGCACCCGATTCATGAACGCATTCAAGAACTCGCGCCGGAATGAGGTCTGCTCCACCGTCACCTGTTCTTCAGGCGCATCGAAGTTGGTGAATTGTTCGCCGAAGGTCGTGGCACCAGCGATGACGAAGTGCGCACCACGAAACGTCTCGCTCACCGCTAATCGTCGCCCGAGGCGAAGGCGCATGGTTCCATCGGCGACGAGGTGAGGTCGGCGGGGATTCGCCCGATTGGCCGCCAGCCCGCGAGAAGCGAAGAGAAACGTCTCTCGATTCAATACCACACCGCTGAAAAAGCGCGCGTAGGCATAATCGATGTCGGCGTCGCTATAGTAGAGCCGTGCCGTGAAGGCCAAGCGTCGCAGACCCCGAGAACTCACCGCCACTCGGGTAGTGGGAATGGAGCCGCGGGCGAAGTAGAATCGTTGGAACGCGGTGAGAAAGATCTGTTGGAAATCGAAGAGCAGATCGGGACTGTTCCCCAAACTGAACGTTCCCGGGAGCGCGTTCCCCTGATCATCTCTGAAGCGACGGAATCCCTGCTCGAAGCCCATCGTCAGCTTCCACACGCTCAGGTCGACGCCGAACGTGTAATCGTCCGTGCTGTTCTTGACGCGACGAGCGATGAGAAACTCATCACCCCCCATGTTCACGGTGATGAAGGCGGGCCCCGAGATGCTGTTCCGAGCGTAACGGAGATGCACCTGCAGGCGCGGGGCGTGAGGGAAGAGATCCAGACGGGCGCTCTGAAGGCGACGGGAGAGGTCAAAACTATGTTGGCCGAGCACCGTGCCGCTGGCCTGGCGAGCGCCGATCTTCCGTCGCACCGCTTCGGCGAACGATGGGTTGGCAAACTGAGGGATGAAGTTGAAGGAATCGATCTTTTGATAGTGATACGCGAAGTCGTACCAGAGATCTTTCTTCACGCGCACTCGCGCTGTGTTATAGGGGTCCCCTCCCCAGTGATCCAGAGTCACGCTCAAACTATCGAATAATCGGCCACTGCTCTCCGGAGCGCGTAGTTCGAAAGATGACGAGAACAATTTCAACCCATTGCCCAGATTGACGTGGCTGCGATAGACGTCCTCGTTGCCATCGAAATCGCGCCACCGCGGCCCGAATTCAATGGTGTTCTTGAGCCGCAGCCCACCGAAGGTGATGGGTTCGCGCTGAGGTGGCACCAGGTGCGACGATGAGGCCGAGGCCGTCGCCGGAGGAGAAGAATGGACTTCGGTGATCACCTCGTTCGCGGCCGGTCGTTGCGCCGAGACGGAGTACAGGCCGAGGGCCAGCGCTGGGGCGAGTCCCAGGACGTTGATCATAGACGGGCCGATCCATCGACGTCTTCTCATATCGCTCTGCGCTCACCTTGATGCCCGTTCATCTGCCCGTTCCTTCATCGGAAAAAGAGTCGGCTCGTATTGGAGCCATGAATCATCACATGACAGCTCGTACAGTTCTGAAAGCGCGGCAGTCGCAGATCGTGGACAAATTGCGGTGCATCGGACGGGGCGCCCTGCCGCGCTCCGTGACATTCCTGACAGAGAAATCTCACCTCGCTGCGCACCAAGAGGCGGTGGTTCACCGAACCATGGGGGAGGTGACAGGCCAGACAGCGGTCCGATCTCAAAGTGATGTGCTCGAACACGAATGGCCCCTCCTTATCCGCGTGGCACCGGACGCAGACGGCACTCAATCCGCCAACAGTATCCACAGTTTGCGTCGTGTTGAATGAACCATGCTGCTGATGGCAATCGCGGCAGCTCATGCCGCCTTCCGGGACTTTATGGTGAAAGGGTCGGGCGAATTGCGCGCGAATTTCTCGATGACACTGGTAGCATAGTCCGGGCGGTTCGCGGCGGAGAATGTAGTCATGTGTCGCCTCTTGATGTGGGTGGTGACAATCGTGACAGGCGACGACCTCGACGTTGTGCTGGTTCTCGTGGAAGCGGCATTTCCCGATCCGTTTCTCCTGGTGGCACCGGGTGCACATAGCGACGACCTGACGTGCCGAAGCTTTCCGGGGATCGAAGATGAATCCCTTACCGCCGGCCTGTACGTGTTGACGACCGGGACCATGACACATCTCACACCCTTTGTCCGGCGGTGCGTATTTCGGACTGTTGATGGTGGCGAAGTGTGCCGTCCGGGCGTACCAGGCGTATTGATTGGGATGGCAGGCGCGGCAAGTCGTCGAGCCGACGAAGCCTTCCGCGCCGGAAGGCTTTTGGATCTTCGCGGATGGTAGAGGAGGTGAAGAGGCGTTCCTCTGTTGAGATAGAAGCTCCCGGTCCGTGCTTCGGGTTCTTCCAGTGATGGAATCTACCGGGATCAATGCGGCGATCAGCAGTGATGAACCGAGCGCCATGAGTTTGAAGACGCGTCGCCAATCTCGCATCGTTCTGTCACCGCCCCTTTGATGAAGGACTCCCCACGACGAGTCCTCTCGATCTTCACCCCACATGAACACGATGCTGGAGAGCCCTGAGGATAGCACGAGCGAGCAGCGAACGCCACCCCCTTGACCGGTGAGCGGGTCACGATCAGATATCCAGCCAGCACCATTGTTTGGTGAGCGGCGTTTGATTCAACACGATGCCGCGCTCTTTGCCCACCAACACCAGATTGGAGTGATTATATCCGTAGCCTCCCTCGGGATCGTAGAGTCCTGGTTCGTTGCTGAACATCATCCCCTCTTCCAGCACCGTGTCATCGCCGAGCGAGAGATAAGGCGGTTGATGGCCTTCCATCCCTTGTCCGTGTGCTGGTCGGTGATAAACGTATTTCTCCACACCGGCCTTTCTGGCCACGGCCAGGACTTTTTCGGCGATCTCTCGACAATGGGCACCCGCTTTGCACAGCTCGGCCTGCAACATGGTCATTTCGGTGTGCACTTCCCACAGCTTTTTTTGCCGATCGGTCATCGGATAGGTTTGCAATGCGCGATAACCTTCGCCTCCATATCCACCAATGTGAATGACGGACGCGATCTGGATGGCATCGCCACGCTCCAGTCGTTTATAGAAAAACTGGTTGGGATGGGGATACGCTGTGGCCCGACCGGCGCGACAGCCGAATCCCAATCGAATACCCACGCCACGGTGCGGCCGCCCATCCAGATGCATGACTTTCATGAGTTGTTCGGTGCCCCAGGCCTCGGTGGCGTGCCGCACGTCGAAATCGGTGACATCCGTGCCATGCATGAGGATATAAGCGCGAGCGAATTCCAGCATGCGGTCATGAAGGTGGATGGCTTTCCGGGCGAGTTCGATCTCCTCGGGCGTCTTGATCTGGCGCATCTTGATCAGGATATCTCCCGCCTCTTCGAACGAGGCTTCGGGGAGGGCTTCCTTCATCTTGTTCATCGTCTTGGGGCCGACTTCCTGCTCAATACCCAGCTTCGCCTTGCCGAATCCGCGTTTGCCAAGCTCTTTCAGCATCCATTGAAGGAGATCGACTCGCTCGCCCGCCTCCCACACGACCTGATTGAACGCCCCGGCGTGAGGGAAATCGAAATACCAGGCGCCATCTTTGATCCACCAGGTGTCAATCAGATCTCGATCCAATCCAGGATAAAAAAATGCCGGTTCGCCCTTAGTGGGCACGAACAACCAGAACGGTCGCTCCGTGGTCGTGTGGAAGAGACCAGAGACGTAAATGATGTTCCAACGGTCCTTGAGGATGATCCCATCGAGTCCCCGTTCATCCAATTTCTTTTGCAGGCGCCGGACCGTCTTTTGATACCATTCCACGGGTAATCGGAAGGGTGGGGTGAGGGGGGCGACGTCCAGCGCCGGGAGGGGACGACGACCGGCGATGCTGTTGGCCCTGCCGACTCCAAGAATGACCGTCGAGGTGCCTATGGAATGCAAAAACCGCCGACGCGAAAGATTCATTTGGCGTCCTCCTTTTGGTTGTATAGTGGACGGAAATTATGTAACACAAAATGCCAGTCGAAGAAAAGGCGGGAGAGGAAGCCCCGAGTCAGACCGCTGAGGGATTTCTTTTCTCGTCGACACAATGCGTGGGAGGGGAAGGGAGCCGATGAAGAACCCCGAGCCCGTCTTCGGTGAAGGGATCGCTCATGGGTCCGCACTCACCGCGTGAGGCTTCTAGGGCTCGTCGGAGCATCGGCGTGATACGGGTGACGGCAGTTGCTCGCTCATCGTCATGGGAAGCGACCGCAGACCTGATGGGCAACGAGCTCACCCACGCTTCGTTTCTTCGATGAAGAGATCACCAGTGCAGTCATCACAAGGTCGGGAGAAACACGCCAACTCTAATGGATACTCCATTTCAAGACTCGTAGTAGTTGGAGCGTTTCCTCGATCGTGTGCCAGAGTCCCTTGATACCTTCTTTGAGGCTCCCACTCTTCGGTCCGCGCGCAACAGGATTGATCGTTTATTGACAAATCACGGGACCTCGACATATCATTAAAAACAGCACGGGTTGAGCCTATAGAGGGTTGGACTCTAGAGGTGTAGGGAAACCACACTCCCTTCTCATATAGAATGAGAAGACTCGTGGAATCCGCAAATCTGTCGATGTTCTCGCCGGGGATTTTCAACAGCTCGGAAATCTAGAGTGGGGCGCATTCGAGAAAGAGGAGGTGACATACAATGGATCGGCAAAATCCCGTCAGGATCACGATGGATGGACTGACGCAGTTCTTGTTCGAGGAAGCTCATGATGCGCTCCTGGTAGTCGATCACGATGGCCGCATTCTGAGCGCGAATGGCGAAGCCTGCCGGTTATACGGATATGGTCGAGAGGAATTCCTTCATCGAACCATAGCCGACCTCGCCTCCCCGGGAGACGTGGAGGCGCTCGCCCAAATCGTTCAACGTCCGAGTCGAAGAGGTGAAAACGTTGTGCGCCTTCGAGTGCGGCGCTCCGATGGATTGCCGCTCTCGGTGGAAGTTCGCGTCTGTAGCCTCGCAGTGGAAGGTCAAGAAGTCGTACTGGTGCGAACGCGAAGAACTGCCGCTCCGCGGCTCACCACGCCCTCCTGGCTCTCTCCGGCTTCCCTTCCTGAGGCGAGGTCTCCAGAGAACGGCTATCAGCGACACGTCGAGGAACAATTGCGACAGCGCCATCAGGAACTTTCGACGCTCTATACCATCGCGATGGCTATTACTCAAGATCCGAGCACGCAGAGCATCCTGCATAATACCTTAACCGAACTCACGCGCGTCCTCGGTATACCATTTGGCTGTATTTATATCAAGCAAGGGTCCACGTTCATTCTTCGTTCTTATCGAGGCTTCTCCGAGGAAGATGCCCAACGCCTGGCCGAGCTGGACCCGCTCGAACATCCCTGGGTACTGGAGACGACGCTGGTGCGAGAGTCCCGTGTCCATTCCCCCGCTCCGATTCGAGAGTGGGAGGCTCTGGGGATTCGGGCCTGGGTCTCGGTTCCCCTGCGTTCGAAGAACGAGGTCGTTGGCCTCATCTGGTTAGCCGGTTCTGAAGCCGAGCGATTCACGCCAACCACCGTTTCCCTCATCACCGCTGTGGCCAATCAGATCACCATGGCGCTGGCCAACGCCCGACTGTACGATCAAGTGAGAGAGTCGGAGAGAAAATATCGCTCGATATTCGAGAACCTGGTTGTCGGGCTGTATCAAAGCTCGCCTGAGGGACGCATCCTCGCGGCCAATCCGGCGTTGGTTCGGCTCCTTGGATATGATTCGCTCGATGAATTGTTGACCGTCAATATCCCCCGCGACCTCTATGTCGACCCGGCGGACCGGGAGAAGAACCTGGCCATCCTCCATCGAACCGGCCGGTTGGAGGGCGTTGAAGTCCGACTCCGGCGGAAGGATGGCCGCGAAATCACCGTATTGGAACACGCCCGCGCCGTGACCGATGCGCAAGGCCGGGTAATGTACTATGAAGGGACGTTGATGGACGTCACCGAGAAGAAAGTGCTTGAACAACAGCTCCTCCAGGCTCAAAAGATGGAATCTATCGGGACGCTCGCCGGGGGCGTCGCTCACGAGTTCAACAATCTATTGACAGGCATTCTCGGATACACAACTCTCCTCCTGGATCACAGTCAGCCCGATGACCCACAGTATGCGCCTCTCTTGGCCATTGAGCGATCAGCGCGTCGCGGAGCCGAGTTGACGGAGAAATTACTCGCTTTCAGCCGCCAAACGGTGAGTCAGTTAAAGTCCGTCGATCTGAATGCTCTCGTGGATGAGACGGTGGCGCTCCTGCGAGGTTCGTTCGATGCCAGCATTGACATTGACGTTCGGAAGGACGAGGCCTTGTGGCCGGTGGAAGCTGACACGGGCCAGATTCAACACGTTTTGATGAACCTCTGCATCAACGCTCGCGATGCGATGCCCCAGGGTGGCCGATTGACCATCGAAACGGCGAATGCGAGCCTGAACGACGTCGATTGCCGGGAATGGGCGGACGCCCGACCGGGCGACTATGTCGTGCTGCGCGTTAGCGACACGGGAGTAGGAATTCCTCCAGAACATTTGCCCCGGATTTTCGATCCTTTCTTCACCACCAAGGACGTGCATCAGGGGACGGGCCTCGGTCTCTCCACAGCTTACGGCATTGTTAAGAGTCACCACGGGTTCATCCGGGTGGAGAGTCAACTCGGTCAAGGAACGCGGTTCAGCGTGTATCTCCCCGCTATGACCGCACCGTCGCCCTCGTCAATGATGTCGACGCATACAACTGAGCGCCGAACGGGGATCATCCTGGTCGTCGATGATGAGGAGATCATACGGGATCTGGCTAAGGCCATCCTTCAGCGAGAGGGGTACACCGTGCTCACAGCCGACAGCGGCGTAGAAGCCATTCATATCTATGAGCAGCGAGGATCAGACATCGCTCTGGTCATCTTGGATCTCACCATGCCGAAGATGGATGGGCGCGTCTGCTACTATAAACTGCGTGAGCTCGATCCTCACGTGCGCGTGATTCTCAGCAGCGGTTATGGAGCCGACGAGATCGTTGAGGATTTGTTGACTCAAGGTGTCCGAAAATTCGTCCAGAAGCCCTATCGGGTAGACGATCTCATTCGAGCAGTGCGTGACGTCCTCGGCGAGCAGTGAGGGCCCTCTTTCACAGCGACGGGACGACAACGCCGAGCGTTCATTGGTCTTTGCACGTTGAAATGGACGGATTAGTAATAGGCTCTCCGAACCAGGAGATCAGGCGGTGGGGCGGAAGCCCGAGGACGCTCAATTGGCGCATCGTCACCAACTGGTGGGGGAGAGCAACAGCGGCGAGGTCGTTCACCCGATCAGGGGTCCCCCTTCAGCCATCCACCGATGAAGGCCGGCTCCGGCCACTGGCAGTGCTGATGCGTTCGAGCGCTCGGCATCGGTACGAGCCCGGATGGTCTCCGTTGGGTGGGAGAGGGGAGCGTCGGCGAAGGAACTCCCCTACAGGCAGCCTGCGCTCGACGCTGATCTGAGCTGGCGCTCTCGGTCTATTCCATGTTGGTGTGAAGATTCGTTCTTTTGGCGAAGCTCAATAAAAGATCGCGCCCGGTGAGCACAGTGTCATCTCTCGGTCCTCGCATGAGCCGGCGGCTGAGGACAGGGTAATTCGATGACGAATTGAAGACCTCCGTTCGATGGACTCAGGGCATATAATCGTCCATCATGCTGGCGAATAATATTGTGAGCGAGCGCGAGACCTAAGCCTCGATCCGCTTCTTTCGTCGTATAACGTGGCTCAAAGAGTTGTCCCAATTCCTCTGTTGACAGAGTCGGCCCATCGGCGATGATGGCAATCTCAGCCATAGGGCCCGATCGGAATAGGGGATCAGCTTCATGGAAGGTCGTTCTGATCATCAGCGTGCGGCCAGAGGGCGAGGTGCTGGAAGATTTGCTGATGTATTGAAGAAGAGAGACCAGCACGCGTTTCAGTTGATCGCTATCTGCGGGCACGAAGGGGAGCCGAGAATCCAGATCGGTCGTCACGCGAACGTGGTGGGCTTGCAGATCGGCGTAATGCTCCTCCAAAGTGGCGATGGTGAGTTGATTCAGGTCGATGGGCTGTTTCTGCAGTACTTGCTCTCGAGCGAGGCTCAGCAGCTCATGAACCATCTGTCGCGCGCGATTAGCCTCGCTGGCGACCATCTGAAGATCGGCTTGATCCTGTTCAGCGAGCTCTAAATTGGATAATAAAATCTCGGCGAATCCGACGACGACGGTGAGGGGGTTGTTCAACTCGTGAGCGAGGGCCGAGGTGAAACGCCCGATGGCCGCCAGTTTTTCTGCCTGGATCCATTGCACACAATGTTGCTTACGCGCTGTGATATCCTGAGCCATCAAGAGGAGAGCGGGCGCCCCTTCGTAGTGGATGGGAGTTGCCGTCATGAGGAGAGTGAGAGCCTGGCCATCCCCTCTGAGGACGCGGATTTCATGGCCCCATCGCCGTTCGCCATTCGATTCGAGGGTACGGAGGGCTCGAGCGGCATCTCGATCTTCCGGGAGGATGAGATCGAGAAAGCTCACACGGGGTAATTCTTCGATGGAATAGCCCAGCAGCTCGCACGTCGCTGGATTAGCATAACGAAATCGCCCTTCCTGGATGATAGCGATCATCCCCGGGGCCTGCTCCACGATGCGGCGATAGATGGTTTCGAGATGGCGCGCATTGGTGTCCGGTGAGCCCATTGGTGCCGATATCCGCCCAGGGTTCCAAAAGTCGGGACTCGGATTTTCGCCGCGGAAGGCAGAGTGACCAGGGATGCTCCTCGCCATCGCCTTTCTCGCATTCTCGCCGATCCCGCAATTATCCGCGTCCCATGTTCTCTCCCCTCTTGTATCGAGGTTCGTTGTTAGTATGAGAAAATCCATCATGGAAGTCAAGGTTTACCTGAGACCCACGCCGGGCGGCGGGCACCATGGGCGTGAACAAGAGCGCGTCGCGGATCGGGGATCATAACGCCTGAATCAAGACTCCACCTTCAGCGAGCGGCGTTCGCCATCCGAACGTCGATCGTCTGACCCCCGACACGAGCTACAAGCTGTCCGGAGAGGACCACATCTCCCATCCGTGAGGCGAGAGGCGTCGCGCCGCTCAACCCCCTCCCAATGGGATCACCTTGTTCAAGAGGTCGCTCACATCATGCCCGAGTGTCGTCAATATGCCCACCGAGACGATGCTGACCAGCACCAGGATGAGCACGTATTCCGTCAATCCCTGTCCCTCTTGGTCCTTGAGAATCTCCGTCGCTCTTGCGATCTCCAAATTCGCCAACATAGACCCTCCCGAGATGAGCATAGTGTTGAGAAAACGCGAACTCAGAGAGACAGCACCCGTAAAGGGCTCAACCACCGGAAATGCACATTTATTATATCATTTTGTGGAGCAGATGACCAGCCTCCATTGAAGGGAGAACAGCATGCCGCCTGGGAATCCATGCTTTGAAGGTGCTCTAAACGAGCCTGCCATACCCGCCTCGGGATTCTCCTTCCCATGAGCCTCGAAAGAGGGCGCATCCATCGGGGCCGGTCCGTCTCTCTCAATGTGAGATGGCCGCGCCATGGGGGCCAGTGGACTTGCCGGAAGTGTCTTGTAGGGGATGACAGAGGTGAGCTGGCCGCGATACCCGTTAATGAACCGAAATAGGTCCTGTGCGCTTCTTCAACTTGAGCGATGATCGGGCCACTCGATAGATGATCTCACGTAAGCCGCTCCTGGATGGACAAAACCGATCTCGAGTTAGGGAACTGAGATGGGGAACTCATCAAAGCGTGAGCACGCGCTGGGGGTTCGATTGTGAGGCGACCGGGGGCGCAGTTGCAGTCGCCATGGCCGTGGTCCGTCAGATCAGGAGGAATCACGTCTCATCGGGTCGGTCGAGGACTTCCCGCACCACGCCAGCCAACTGTTCTGGACTATAGGGTTTCGGGACAAAGGCGTGAATCCACTCGTTGGGCGTTTGCTCGGCTTGGGCGTTATAACCGCTGGAGAGGATCAGCCGAACGGTCGGATTCAATGCCTTCAATCTCTTGGCGCATTCCAGGCCACTCAGTTTGGGCATGGTCAGATCGAGCAAGACGAGATCGATGTCCTCTGCCCGTTGCTGATAGATGTGGAGAGCTTCTTCTCCATCCCGCGCCTTGAGCGTATGATAGCCGTAACGTTCCAGAATGTGACAGGCCAAGTCCAGTACGATCGGTTCATCGTCGACGACCAGAATCCGCTCCGTGCCGCGAGAGACCGACGCTGGCGCCGATGGCTGGAGCGTGGCCGCTTTTTCTGCTGCCGGGAGATAGATCCTGAACACGGAACCCTGTCCCGGTTCGCTGTATACGGTGATCCATCCCTTGTGGCTCTGCACAATCCCATAGACCACTGAAAGGCCGAGCCCGGTTCCTTCGCCCACTCCTTTAGTGGTGAAGAAGGGCTCGAAAATGCGCTCGCGCACCTCGGGGGTCATGCCCACTCCATTATCCGAGACGGTGAGTACGACATATCGACCTGGTTTGGCCTCTATGTGATGAGAGGCTTCCTGAGGAGAGATGATGCGATTCTCTGTTTCCAGCTTGAGGATTCCGCCACGAGGCATGGCATCGCGGGCGTTCACGCACAGGTTGACCAATACCTGCTGAAGCTGAGTGGCATCAGCTTCCACTGTCCACAACTCCCTGCCCAGGCGCGTGTGGATGTCGATGGTCGTCGGAATCAACCGGCGCAGCATGCGGAGGCTCTCCTCCACCAATTGATTGAGATCCGTGGGTTCGAAACGGGGCTCTCGGCGACGGCTGAAGGTGAGCATCTGATTGGTGAGATCGGCGGCTCGTTTGGCCGAATGAAAGATCGTCTGGAGATAGTGATGGAGTTCGGACTGTTGATCCGTGGTTTGCAGCGCCAGAGACACATAACCGAGAATGCCTTGAAGGAGGTTATTGAAATCATGCGCGATGCCGCCAGCGAGCGTCCCGATGGACTCCATCTTCTGCGCTTGGAGGAGCCGCTGTTCGAGCGCTTTCTTTTCGGTGATATCCATCAGCGTCCCCTCATAATAGAGGATTCGGCCATCAGCATCTCGGATAGCGCGGGCGTGCTCCAGCACGATGATCTCCTGTCCGTCTTTGCGACGAAGGCGAAGTTCGACGCCATCGAGCCGGCCGGTTCGATGCAATATCTCCAGATTCTTCTCCCGATCAGCCGGATTGACGTAGAGATCGCGAGGAACATCTGTGGCGAGCAACTCTTCTAACGAGTCGTATCCCAACATGCGCACCAGTGCCGGATTGGCCGTCAAGACCTTTCCCTCAGGAGAGGTTTGGTAAAGGCCCACGACGACGTTCTCGAAGATGGATCGATACTTTGCTTCCGAAGCTTTGATCTGTTCATACAACCGGGCGTTTTCCAGCCCGATGGCCAACTGATTGGCCACGCCCGCGATCAGCGAGATGGCCGCCGTCGTGAATCGATCGATCTCTCGCGTGGCGAGTTGGATGATGCCGATGAGGTCGTTCTTGGTCTGCAGGGGGACGGAGAGCCGGGCGCGGATTCCCAGCGCTTTCTCCCAGTCATCGAGTCCCTGGTGCGTCTCATCAGATGAGCCATCCACCAAGTGAACGTCGGCCAACCACGGTCGGTCAGCCAGGTGAAATGGCCGGATCTGGCGAGCTACCTCTGCGGAGAATCCCCGGTAAGAGCGGAGACGAAACTGATCGCCGTGCTTGATGTAGATACAGCCAAAGGGGACCTTCAGCACGCTCATCACTTCCGACAGCGTATTGTGGAGGATACTCTCGATACTGGGATCGCGGTTCATCGCCGTAGCAATGGCATAAAGGGTGGAGAGTTCCTGATGGCGTTGCCACAATTCCTCCTCGGCGCGACGGCGGTCGGTGATATCGTGATAGAGGGCCAGCACGCCAATCTGTCGTCCCTCAACCACCACGGGCACGCCGAAGACTTCTACATCGAGCGGGGTCCCATCTTTTCTTCGTCGGCGCGCCACTTGTCGGATGGTGCCCCCAGCCAATACGGCCTCGGTCCAGGCCCGGGCTTCGGCCACCGTCTCCTTGTCGGTCACCAGGTCATCGAGGTTCTGACCCTTGATCTCGGCCTCGCGATAGTGGAAGAGACGCTCGAATGCCGGGTTGCACGAGATGACGCGATGCTCCATATCCAGAACGACGATGGCTAATGGGCTGTATTGGGTCAGCGATTCCCAGTATTTCTTCTGGCGCTGGAGTTCCTCCTCCATGAGTTTCCGCTCGGTGATGTCCACCATCAGTCCGCGTACGCTGGTCGCCGTGCCGTTTTGACAGACGACCCTCACAATATTACGCAGCCAGACGGTGCGCCCGTCAGCGGCCCGGACGCGAAATTCGAATTCGCAGTCTTGCTTTTCGGTCGTCGCCGATGAGCAAGGAGGCATGGGAATAGGTCCGTGAGCCCATTGCGCGCGCTCGGCGGGATGAATCACTCGGTTCCAGAAATCGGGCTCGTTCAGCCATTGATCGACGGGATAACCGAGAATCGCTTCGGCTCGTTGATTGACGAAGGTGAATCGCTGGGTTCGGGGGTCCGCCTCCCAAACGATGGCATCCACGCCATGAACCAGTTGACGATAGCGTTCCTCGGACTCGGCCAATCGCTGGCGAGCCTCTTCTAATTGCCGCTGGGTGCGAGCGGCTTCGATGGCGCGCTCGGCGACGGAGGGAAGCAGATCCAGGTACCCGGGCTCCTTGATGATGTAATCGTGGGCCCCTTGCTTGAGCGCTTCTACGGCCACGCGCTCATTCCCCAGGCCGGTCACGATGACCACGGGCACGGTGATCTGGCGCTCCTTCAGCGTGCGCAAGAACGTCACCCCATCCATTTCCGGCATGCGATAATCGGCCACCACCAGATCGAAAGCCCGATCCTGGAGCGCCGACAAACCTTCAATGGCTGTCCTCGCGGTGACGACTTCCGTGGCCGCTCCCAGCTTCTGCAGCGCCTTATGCTCTAAAAATCGATGGTCCGTATCATCCTCGATGAGAAGGATACGGAACCCCTCCTGGCGCGCGACGGAGCCGTCGAGTGATTCTGGTGATCGATGTGAGGGCACCTGGTATTCCATGGTTCACAGGGCCTCATACGCGTGCTCGGCAAAGGTCGATTCTGGCGGAAGCTTATTGACCAGAATCCAATACAGCTTCAGTTCCTTGATCTTCTCCACGAACTCGGTGAACTGAATCGGCTTGGTAATGTAGGAGTTGGCCCCTTGCAGGTAGCTTCGGGCGATATCCGTCTCTTGCTCGGAACTGGTCAGCATGATGACCGGAATCGCCTTCAGAGAGGGCGTGCCCTTGATGCATTGGAGGACCTCGAAGCCATCCACTTTGGGGAGTTTGATGTCCAGAAGGATCAATCCCGGGCGTGGCGCCTTGGCAGGGTCTGCATAGGGACCTCGTTGAAAGAGATAGTCCAACGCTTCCTGTCCATCTTTCACCACCCTGATCTCATTGACGACATGGTTGGCGGCCAGTCCACGCTGGATGATCAACGCATGATCAGGATTATCTTCGACGAGCAGAATCGTGATCGGTTTTCGCTCACTCATGACTCATCTCCTTTCCCATTGGAACGGCACTGGCTGGAAGCCGTGCTCGTGACATCTGAATGGCCGGGGAGCGTGAACCAGAACGTACTTCCTCGGCCGACACCTTCTGACTCCACCCACACGCGCCCTCCGTGCGCTTGGATGATGCGTTTGACGATGGCCAACCCCACGCCCGTACTCTCTTCATCGTGATACTTGCCCTCTACGCGATAGAAGATCTCGAAAATCTTCTCCCGTTGATCCTCGGCAATGCCCACGCCGTTGTCTCGAATGAAGAAAGCATATTCGCCGGCATCAGTCGTTCGGGCGCCGATGTCGATGCGAGGAGGGATGCCAGGGCGAGAGTAGTGGAGAGCGTTGGTGATGAGGTTGCTCCATACCTGCTGCAGGCGCTCTCGTTCACAGACGACAGTGGGCAGCACTGGCGCGACCGTGATGGTGGCTTGCTTGAGCTGAATCTGGCCCTGTAACTCGGCGAGTACCTCGTCGAGGAGGTCCCTCATGTTCACGGGCTGGCGGGGATGCGGACGGCGCCCGATCCGGGATAGTTCCAGAAGTTCGCTGATGAGGCGTTGCATGCGGAGCGTGTTGGCATGGATGCGCTCCAGGTAGAGAGCGACGTCTGGATTCACCGTTTCACCGAGTTCCAATTGGAGGAGGCTCGCCAGGCCCTGAAGTGAGATCACCGGCGCTTTGAGATCATGCGAGACGGTATAGATGAATGATTCCAGCTCTTCGGTCTTCTCGGCCAATTCGCGGGTGCGTTCGGCCACCTTCTGCTCCAGGATTTCAGCTCGTCGTCGTACGCGATCGGTTTGGAATCGATGCCCAGCATAGATGGACGCGCCGCACAAACCCACTAACAGGAGCCAGAACCAGGTCCGTTGCCAGAACGGGGCTCGAATGGTGAAGTTGAAATGAGCCGCTTCGGACCAGGGCCCTTGATACTTCCTGGCGCGGATCTCCAGGCGATACGTCCGGGGCGGCAAGTTGGTGATACGCAGCTCTCGGCCATCCAGCGGCGCCCACATCTCCTTCCATCCCAGGAGTCGATACTGGAGGTCGAGGCGCTTGGGGTTGACAAACGAGAGCACGGCCACGCGGACCATCAGGTCATTTTGCCGATATCCGAGGGTAGGGGACGTGCCCGGAGCGCAGAGCCGCTCGCCCAATCGCAATTCGGTGAATTGCACCGTCGGTGGATCTCCCCGCGTCAGATCGAAGCGGGGATTGTAGTGGCTCAGCCCACCCATGGTTCCAAACCACAACGTGCCATCCCAGTCGGCGAAGAAGCCCCCAGCATTTGATTCGTTGTCGGCGTAGCCTTCTTCCGTGCCGTAGTTGGTGAACGTCTGACCATCGAACCGGTCGACGCCCCGCGCCGTGCCGATCCAGAGATTCCCCTCGTGATCCACACCTAATGAATAGACGGCATCGTTGGTCAATCCATGAGCCGTGGTATAGTGTTGGAATCGCTGACCATCGAAACTGGTCAGTCCGCGCGATGAGTGATACCCGAACCAGATGCGCCCTTGCTGATCCTCGCAAAGGAAATACGGCTGATTATCGGCCAATCCATCCTCAGTGGTGTACGTGCGCCAATCGTGTCCATTCCAGCGCGATAACCCATGATCGCCGGAGGCCCAGAGCCACCCGCGGCGATCAACGAGCAAGCGGGCGTTAGAGAAGGACTGATGAGGGACGTGAACCGGCTGGAACCCGCCATGTACCCGTCGAAACAATCCGCCCGGCTGGACGGCGCACCAGATCGTTCCCGCCCGATCTTCCACGATGGAGACGACTCGGCCATGGGCTCCCAACGAGGGATCACTGATGAACCGTTGGCCGTCAAAAATGGTCAGCCCCCTCCGCGTGCCAATCCATAATCGACCGCGTCGATCTTCCAATAACGCCATCACGGCATTATCCAATAAGCCGTCGTCGGCGGTGAAATTGCGCCAGCTGCGCCCATCGAATCGACTCAATCCCCCCGTGGTTCCTACCCAGAGCAGGCCACGTCGGTCGCGCCAGATGGGGCGCACCGAGTCCGATCCCAGTCCATCGGCAGCGCCATAGTTGGTGAACGCGCGAGCCTGAAACTTATACAAGCCGCCCATCACGCCGATCCAGAGGATGCCTTCTCGATCCTCAAACAAGGCCCTGACATCGTCGTATTTCAATCCTTGAGCTGGGGTGAGGAAAGTCATCCGATCGCCGTCAAGAGTGCCCAGGCCTTGCGGCGTTCCCACCCAGACCATCCCGTACCGGTCGGCGCACAGCGCGGTCACCGGCTGATGGATCAACCCATCGGCGCGCGTATAAGCGCGGACGAAGTGACCGTCCTGATATACCTCCAGCCGATCGGCCAACCCGATCCAGAGCCGGTGTTGCCGATCCTGAATCAAACAGCGAATATCGCCCGAGAGCCTCTCGGGCCGAAAGGCCACGAAACGATCTCCATCCAGGTAGTATAAGCCCGACGATGTTCCAGCCCAGAGTCGTCCTTCGTCGTCCAGCAGGAGAACGTTCACGCGGGCGGCGGGCAAGCCATCATCGGTGGTGTAGGAGCGCCATCGCTGACCGTCGAATCGACCGATACCTCGAGGCGTCGCGCACCATACGTGGTCCTGGGCGTCCACCACCAGCGACGTCACTCGATCGTCGATCAACCCATCGGCCGTCGTATAATTCCAGAATCGACGTCCATCCCAGCAACTGACGCCCCCGAGAGTCGCCAGCCACAGCCGGTATTGATGGTCTTCGGTGATGGCGTTGATCCAGTCGTGAGCCAGTCCTTGCTGGATACTGTAGATCTTGAATGACACACCGTCAAAACGATTCAGTCCGGCCTGGGTGCCGATCCATAGGTAGCCGGTGTGGTCCTGGTAGATGGCTTGGGCGACAGCTTGCGAGAGGCCGTCCGCGCCCGTATAGCGGTGAAAACGGCGCTGCGCGGCCATGCCGGGGAGGGTGGCCAAGACCACCCAGAGGCCGATCCCTCCCACGGCGATGCCCACTCGAATGTGGTCACGAAAGGTCCACGCCATGATGCGGAATCCTCTTTCTTCTCGGTTCCCTCAGTAGCCTCGCGCTTCAGCCTCCGCTCGACGGCCAACCCCATCTCCAGTGCGTCCACCGCGATCCATAGTGCAACAACTGTGCCAGGATCTCGGAGATGAGTAGGGGACGCCAACCGGTGTCCAACTGTCTGAGAACAAAACCGTTAGCGTCTGGAGCTGGGCTGCCTCTGATGAATGGAAAGACGCTGATTTCACCTCCGGGGTGAGACGGATGTTTCAGTCATGAAACGCGCTTTTCATTCGTGGCCATCGCTCATGGAGAGCGAGATGACCACGAGAGTCGAGAGTTGCAGAGCACCGGATGTCAGGAACTTCAGTGGGGTGAGGGGTGGATGCAACGGTTGACGCGCTGCGGGCCACCGGGGGATATTCGTCAGCTCACTCCGTGGCATTTCTTGTATTTTTTGCCGCTGCCACAGGGACAGGGGTCGTTGGGACCGATGCGCGGCGTTTGATGTTTCACCGTGCGCGGGCGATCGTCGGCAGTAGCAGTGCCGGCCAGAGCGCTGGCCGTGGCATGCTGGTATTGCAAGCGCTCGCGGCGTGGCGTTCGTCGGCGCAGTCGCTCTGCGGGGGCCGCCTCCACGCTGACCTGCAGGTTCCAGAGGAAGCGAATCGTCTCGCGATCGATGCGGTCGAGCATGGCCTGGAAGAGTTCGAATGACTCCCGCTTATACTCGACCAACGGGTCGCGTTGCGCGTAACCGCGCAGGCCGATGCCTTCTCTCAGGTGGTCGAGGACGAGCAGGTGATCCTTCCACTGAGAATCGACGATGTTGAGCATGATGACCCGTTCGTAATAGCGCAGCATTTCGGGGTTGAGCAGTTCCTCTTTTTGGGTGTAGATGGCCTCCAGTTTGGGCCAGACGATCTCTTTGAGCTCGTCCGGGCTGAGGTCCTCGTACTCGGGCACCTCCGTTTCCAGATCGAAGCCGTAGATATTGCGCAGTTCCAGTTTGAGGCCGTTGTAGTCCCAGTCCTCCGGACTCAGATCAGTGCTCAGGTACTGATCGACGATGTCCTCAAACAGATCCTTGGCCACGCTCATGATGTATTCGCGCTGATCCTCTTCCTCCAGGAGCTGTCGCCGCAGGCTGTAGATGGTCTCCCGCTGTCGGTTCATCACGTCATCGTATTCCAGCAGGTGTTTGCGGATGGAGAAGTTGTGGGCTTCGACCGACTTCTGAGCGCGTTCGATGGCCTTGCTCACCATCTTCGATTCGATCGGCTCTCCATAGGGCCACCCGCCGAGCCGATTCATGATCGCTTTGACGCGATCGCCGGCGAAAATCCGCATCAGGTCGTCTTCGAGCGAGAGGAAGAAGCGCGACGAGCCGGGATCGCCCTGTCGCCCGGAACGGCCGCGGAGCTGATTATCGATGCGGCGCGATTCGTGACGCTCGGTGCCCAGAATGTGCAGGCCACCCAGGCGGACGACTTCTTTATGCTCCTCGTCGGTGATGCGCTTCATCTCTCGGACGGCTTCGGCCCATTGTTCGGGCGTCGCCTCGTCGGGGTTGATTTCCTTTTTCTTCAGAAGCTCCCGGGCCAGAAATTCGGGATTGCCGCCGAGCAGAATATCGGTTCCGCGTCCGGCCATGTTGGTGGCGATCGTGACAGCGCCTTTCCGGCCCGCTTGGGCGACGATCTCAGCTTCGCGTTCGTGATGCTTGGCGTTGAGGACGTTATGAGGAATGCCCAGTTTCTTGAGGCGTTTGGAGAGCATCTCGGAATTCTCCACCGAGACCGTCCCGACCAGGACGGGCTGACCGCGCCGGTAGCAGTCTTTGATCTCTTCCACTACGGCATTCCATTTCTCTTCCATGGTGCGGAAGACCAGATCGGGATGGTCGATGCGAATCATCGGCTTGTGCGTGGGGATGACGATCACGTCCAGATCATAAATCTTGGCGAATTCCTCGGCTTCCGTCTCCGCCGTTCCCGTCATCCCGGCGAGCTTCTCATACATGCGGAAGAGATTCTGGAATGTGATGGTGGCCAATGTCTGGTTTTCCGGCTCGATGCGAACGCCTTCCTTGGCTTCGATGGCCTGGTGCAATCCGTCGGACCAGCGCCGACCGGGCATCAGTCGACCGGTGAAATCATCGACGATGATCACCTGACCGTCTTTGACGATGTAGTTCTTATCCCGATGATAGAGCGTGTGGGCGACCAGCGCCTGATTGATGCAGTGGAGCATCTCCATATTGACCGGATCGAACAGATTTCCGCATCCCAGCATCTGTTCGGCGCGCTCCACGCCCGATTCGGTGAGCGCCGCCGTCCGCGCCTTCTCGTCGACTTGATAGTCGATGTCCCGTCGCAGTCGTCGCACGACGGCATCAGCATCATAGTATCGCTGGACATTCTCTTCTGAGGGACCGGAGATGATCAGCGGCGTTCGCGCTTCGTCGATGAGGATGGAATCGACCTCGTCCACGATGGCGTAGTGAAATTCCCGTTGAACGCATTGGGAGAGATCATACTTCATGTTGTCGCGCAGATAATCGAACCCGATCTCGTTGTTGGTGGCATAGGTGATGTCGCAGAGGTACATTGTGCGACGTTCGTCATCGTCCATGTCGTGAACGATCTTCCCCACGGTCAGTCCCAGGAATTTGTAGATCTTCCCCATCCACTCAGCATCGCGTTTGGCCAGGTAATCGTTCACCGTCACGATGTGGACGCCTCGACCGGTGAGGGCATTCAAGTAGGCCGGGAGCGTGGCCACCAGCGTCTTCCCCTCGCCGGTTTTCATCTCGGCGATTTTTCCCTCATGGAGCACAATTCCACCGAGCAACTGAACATCGAAGTGACGCATGCCAGTGGTGCGCACCGAAGCTTCGCGCACGACGGCGAACGCCTCCGGCAGCAGGTCCTCCAGCGTCGCTCCCTGATCGAGACGCTCCTTGAATTCGGCCGTCTTGGCTCTCAACTGCTCGTCAGAGAGCTTCTTGATGCGGGGTTCCAGGGAGTTGATGTATTCGACCAGTGGTCGCTTTCGTTTGAGATACCGCTCGTTCGCGCTCCCAAATATCTTGGTCAGGATCTTTTCAAACTTCATGGCGATCGGGCCTTTGTCTCTGGAATTTCAAATATTTATTGTAGATTGTGACAACCGGCAAAAGCAAGCATATTCCCATCCCCGGTGCGCCGAGGGGTGGGCGAGCATCCACTCGGGATGACAGAGATATCGCCCCATGTGAGTCTGCCAGAGTTCGCCTCCCGAGTGCCTTCCTCGCTCTCGGGATGGCGTGCGGCGGTTTTCCACCCAGCCGATGGCGAGCCGCTCTCTCCCATGCCCGGAAGTTCGGCTTCGGGACTCTCGACGCTGGCGAGGCATCGCCGGACGCATGTCCCCGTACTCGGCTCCGAAGAGGGCGACGTTCCTGACCGTGGTGGGGGACTGATGTCTTCGAGGGTGGGCTCACACCATGGGATACCGATCCATCGACTTTTCGGTAGCGCGCCGCCCAACCGCGAGCCCTTCTCAGAGTGAGAGAGCGGTCCTTCCGGCGTCTGGGGTGAGCGTAGGCGTTCATGGCGTTCTCCCTGCCCGAACCGGGCTCCGATCAAAACACGGGGATTTGACCGGTCATCAAAGTTTGCCAGAGTTCCGGAAGCTGTTCGAGGTGCTCCCTGGCCAGTTCCACCGCTCGTTGCTGAATGCCCGGAGTGAGCGATGACGTCCGCAACCTCAGGTGGCAGATGAGGGGCTCGGTGATGGGCTTCCCGATTTGGCTGAGGATGTAGCAATATGCTTCATCCACCTCCTCCAGTCGCTCGACGATGCGCTCGGCGATGGCGTTGGCCGTGAGGTTATACAACTTGCCCACGTGGCTGATGGGGTTTTTGCCCGCGGCGGCTTCCAGGCTCATGGGCCGGAATGGGGTGATCAGGCCATTGGTCCGATTCCCGCGTCCCACCTGACCATCGTCTCCAGCCTCGGCACTGGTGCCCGTCAGAGTGATGTAGACGGATCCTTCTTCCTCCTGGTCGGCCAGGTTGAGATGAATGGTCACCGGTCTATCAATGTGCGCATCGGCAAACCGTGCTGCGGCTTCCCGCACGGCGATTTTCTTGTCCAGATAATCGTCCAGACTCTTTACATACTGGGCGACGAAGGCGGCGGCGATGGTCAATGTGATCGTCTCTCCGCGTCGGAGGCCCATGACCTTGATGTCCTCGCCGACTTCGGGATGTTCGGTCTTGAACGCCGGGCTGTTGAGAAAACGCTCCATCTCCAGGACGAGTTGTTCCGTCTCCGTCCGCGGGGCATAGCCGACGCCGAATGAAGTATCATTGGCCAGCGGCGCGCCCGAGCGACGCAGGAAGAGATGGACGAGGTCGGCGCTGCCCGGTCGGAGCCAGGTACAGAATTGGAGGTGTTCATTGGGATCGAGGTGGCGTAGATGTTGGCGAATCCACTGTCGGGCACTGTCCAGGCAGAGCTCTTCTACCGGAATGGCAACGCCTTCGACATCGACAGTGGCCCGTCCGACCAGGTGGAAGACGATGGGATCGAGCATCTGGCCGCCCCCGAACCAGGTCTCGGTCCGACCGCCGATGAGGAGCGCTTTATCCAGGTTGTGGTGAAGGACGCGGCCGTATTGTTCCACGTAATACCGGCACAGAGCAGCGCTCGCCGCTTCAGCGATGCCATCGCAGATGGAGTCGGGATGGCCAATGCCTTTGCGTTCGACGATTTCCGTCTCCAGTTCGTCCACTCGGGGGAAATTGAGTTCCCCCACCACGATGTTCAGCATGCTCGCTCCTGCTCCGAAATATCGAAAGTAACTTTAGAGCAATGGGCCGCTGACGTCCAGTGGAAGAGAGCGAAATGATGAAGCTGCTGGAGAACCACATCGCCTCCACGGGGAGATTCGTCTCACGCAGGCTATCGGGACGGCCAGTCGACCGGATCTCCGGCTCGATAGAGCGCGCCCTATCCGTTGAACGGGAGCCGACGTGCGAGAGCGGGGTTCACACCGCTCATTGCTTCGTCTCGGCATCGGATGACGTCTCGGTCGAAGATGTCGAGACCTTCGATTTCGACCGGGACTCTTCTCCGCGCATCCACGGGGGCATGCATTCGCGAATCAGGCGACCGAGTTCTTCCAGATCTTTGAACCCCCGACCGAAGAAGATCTTGAACGGTCCCGCTTCATAGACCGTTTCATAGAATGACCCCCAGTCTCGATGCCGATAGCGGCGACCCTCGCCCACCTCATCGGCTTCCAGTTCTTCTTCGAAATAGGCGGCGAGCTGGCGACAGGCCATGGCCACCACCTCTAACCGCGCGTCTTCGGGCAGGGGAGCGAAAATTGTTCCCACGGTCGGATCGAGTTCTTTCAATCGGTTGAGAATGCGGTTGTACTGTTGAGCCCCGTATTGAGCGACGTGCTCCTGGGATTCGGCGCTGCACGCCCATCCCCAGCTCGCCTGAGCGGCCATGCGCGCCGTTCGCTTCAACACGTTAACCAGTTTTCGGATCTCCTCGATTTTCTCTTTCTCCATAAGCACCTCCCTGCCGAGTGATGAGTTCTCTGAGGAGCTGTTTGCCCCGATGCAGACGCCACTTGATGGTGGTCAGCGGAAGCGCCATGAACTCGGCGATGCGTTTCAGGGGCATCTCATCGTAATAGCGCAACGTGATGAGCATGGCGTACTCGGACGGGAGTTGATCGATGGCCCGCCTCAATTCGGCGCGCCGAGCCGGAGTGCCGTTGAGCATGGGACGGCTCAGGGCGGCGCTCTGATTGAGGAGCCATTGATCGAGAGCCATGCGCTTCTCTTGCCAGCGGCGCTCTCGCCAACTGAACCGCAGCGCCTGGTGTCGCGTAATCACGTGCAACCAGGTGGGGAATTTCTCCGGCTCCTCCAGCGTGGGCAGAGCCTTGAAGGCTGTCAGCAGGGCTTCTTGGGCGACATCCTCAGCCCACTCTTCGCCAACAATAGACTGTGCCACCCGGACCACCGCCGGGCGATATCGGAGCACCAGCGTATCGAATGCTCGGATATCACCGAGAATGGCGGCCATCACCAGGACTTCGTCCGGCAAATCGGCGTTCCTCTCTCGCTTCATGTCCAGCTCCGCCTCAAGGGGCACTGCCCCCATATATATAGAGTCATCCGGCGAGGGAAAAGATAGCCAGCCATCGCGTCGCGCCCGCTTTCTGATGTCCCTCCAATCCCCTGATGGGCAGAGTGGCACATGAATCATTCCTCTGAAGCGGCGGATACAAGGTCCATGCCCATATCATACCCATCCGCATCCAGAACCGCCATCTCGGATGGCTGTTCATGGCGCGCGAGTGATCGTCATAGAAATTGTGAAGACCGGCCACTTCCTTGCCTGGTTTCAAACGCGCCTCATCTCGGGCTGGCTCGCGAGGTGACTCTGTGTTACTTTGTTGGGCGATGGACAAGGAGGGCGTCATGGCGAGATTACCGACGAAGATGAAGCGCTTCTGTGACGAGCAGAAGCTCCTCAGGCTGGCTTACGTTGATCAGGAAGGATACCCGCGCGTCATGCCACTGTGGTTCGTCCGAGTGGGCGAGCAATTCATCGTCGGCACCGAGGCGTCGAGCGTCAAGTGGCGGCATCTTCGACGGCGGCCCAAAGTCGGTTGGGTCATTGACGGAGGCACCCAGGCCGGGGGATACCTGGGCGTTTCCTTCTGGGGCACAGCCGAGCCGGTTACGGATCAGCGGTTACATCGAAGGGCGTTTCGCGCCTTGGGGATGAAGTACTTCGGGTCCACCGATCATCCCACATTCATCGAGCTCTACGCTCAACCAGAGAGCATTCTCATCCGACTCACGCCCCGACGATTTTTCACCTGGGATTACACGAGCTGAAGGTTCAGGATGCCGGTGGGTCGGAGGCCGGTGATGCGTCATCGGTTTCAGGATGGGTATTTGATGCAGTGCGATCTGTACGGGAATCCCTCGATGGGCTCCCGCCATGACCCGGGAGCCGGGGCGATCGGGTTCATATTCACCACCGGTTCTTCTCGGCATCATTCACATATCGGGTTTTCACCTGACGGAAGAACTGTTGCATCTCGGGCCGGGTGCCCGGCGACATCCGCTGTAGAAAGCGCCGCATGGCCTGCTTCAGGGCCGGCGCATACGCGCTCTGCGGATGATGCTGCAACTCATCAGGATCAACATCGGTAGGAGGCACCCGGGAAGGCTCTCATCAAATCCATCCCCTCTCCATGGGATGCCTGGTAGACGCTTCCTCGCTCCCCGAGCGTCACCTGATGGACGGCCACTTCCTCACTCTTGTTGAACCGCCTCGTCCAGATACTCGGCGGCCAGCCGATCATAAAGCGCCTGCTCCCGGGGCGTCATCCGGGGACGATAAGGAGACAGATGCCTCACCACCCGATGTAACGCCCGGCGCAGGGCGGGAACATAGGCGCTGTGGGGATAGGCTTGCACCAGGTGATCGAACCGAAGGGCCACACGCAGTCCATAGGCCTGGCCCCGGATCAGGTCCCCATACTGTTCATAACGCCCATCCTCATCGGCCAACAGGCGAAACACCTCAGCATCCACTCCCCGAGGCTCCTCCACCCGAAAACCCACCACCTCCGAATCATAGATCTCATGCTCGCTGATCCCCACCTGGAACTCGGCAAACAGGTGGTAGGTGCCCGCCTCACGGATGACCAGCCGATCCTTGCTCCAGGGGCAGTAGAGAACCACCCGCTCCCACCGCCACACCTCACCCGGCTCCAGCCGCTTGACCAGCCGGTCGTCCTGAGAAGTCCTCTCTGATTGGTAGTGGAAAAAATTCTTCCCGTCCTGGGAGAGGTAGAGGCGGAGTTGACCTGCATACACGTTGAGGGACAGGGGCGCTTGGGTCTGGTTGGTCAACAGGATGTGAACCCGGATGGGCTCGCCGATGACAAACCGCTCCTGATCCAGCTTGACCTCCACCCCCATCGGCTGCCCCGGCACCACCCCATGCCGATGCTCTATGTAGGGAGGGTTCTTATACGTGCATAAGCCCACGTACTGATGTCTCCTCTCTCCCGCCTGTCTCTCGGTGGCGGGCGTGGTCGTCAGACTATGTTCCAGAATGGGACTCAGGAGAAGCACAGGGAGCATCAGGACTCGGATGATCATGGTATCCTCCTCATGATGGGACGTTAGCTCCTGGGCTTGGCCTCTTTCCGAATGGCACGTTTGGCCTGAGGGCGGAATCGGCCTTCCCCATTGGGTGACGGGCTCCAATACGGTGGCTCCAAACGCATGGCCCAGTTCGTGGACCACGGCATCGCGCTCGGCCGCCCCGGGCCGCCTCTCCTCCTTCAACGCTTCCAGAAAAATTAACGACCCGCCCCGGGCACAGTCCGTGTTTCCCAGCCGGAGGCTTTCGCTGTCCAGATCTCCATCCACTCGATATGCCCCCTGGAACGCGCCCACCAGATACGCCACCCAGTAGTGCTCGGAGTTGTTGCCCCGGGAATCCCACCCCGCTTCAACAATACTGATGAGTTCCGTATCCACTTGATTCAAAGTAAATGGCACGTCAGCGGTGTCATTAGCCGGGTCGCCGCCACCGTCAAAGAGGGGCAGGATATACACCTCCCGGAACGCCGCCTTCACCTTCCCCCGATCCGGCCTCCTCAGTTGCGTCAGCTTGTCATCGTCTCGCAACACATAGGGAATGTCTACCTCCTCTACCACCGTCACCGTGTTCGTCGTGTTGCTCATCACCGTCAGTTCTACCCCCGCCACCGTGAATCGACCACCGATGTAATTCGCGGTGAGATTCTTGTTCACGGTGAACGTCCTGTCGGCCAGATCGAGACCGATCACATTGCCCGACTTCTTGTTCTGTCCACTGCTGTCCTGAATCTTGAACGGAATGGTGATCCCTTTGTCTCGCTGGACGAAGTTGGTGCCATTGCCGTCCAGAGGCTTCGTCTTCCTCTGCTCCGGACCGATCAGAATCTCTCCATTCTCGAACCGCCCATTCCCCATCCGAATCCCCTCATCATCTAACTTGCGCGATTCGTCCATTGTTCCCTCATCCGGTGTCACGGTCAGATCCTGATCCAGGAAGACGCGAGTGGCTTTATCTCCCGTGCCTTGGATGCCGGTGATGAAGCCCGCCACCACGTTGGCCTCCGGATCGCTCGGATCTTGGGGCACCGGCTCCATAGCGTCGATCTCCACGTGCAACCGCCGCCACACGGTCAGCAACTCAGTCACCACCCCATCCGGATCGGCGGGTCCCGCCTTTTTCTCCGGCCAGATCCGCCCATCGGCAGCCACGATCTCCAGTCCCTCCACCGCCAGGTCATCGAGCAGCGCTTCCTCCACCGCTGCCGCCACCTTGAAATTATCCCCCGGTTGTCCCGTCACCGTCAGTTGCACCACCACCTCCCCACGGCTATCGGTTTCGGCCATCAGCGGCGTCAGTATTCCCTCCGGATGCGGCTCCGGTGGATCGGTCAACCCGTTCTCGTCCTTGATCCCCGTGGGATCATCCATGTCAAACGACCGGAAGAACACCCGGACCCCGGCCCGCTTCATGTTCGGCTTGGCTCGGACCTGGACTTGACGGAACCGCTCCGGGTCCGGATCATCCGGTCGCTCGCTGTCGGCAAACAGTCGCCGCCCTCCGCCCAGATCCGCCGGATTACCGCTGAGCTGCCCCCGGAACGTGGGCTCCCATTGGAGCTGGACCACCCGCGGCGTCTCTTCTACCACTACCGTGGGCAATCCCACCCGATCGGCTCCCCGCGGTGCCCGCCCGTTGAGATCCTTTTGCGGACAGGTGATCACTTCCGGCGAATCCCCGGTCGGTCCCATGCAGGTGACCGAGGCCATGATCACAATGCGCCCGCCACCACCGGCACCGCCATCAAATGCTCCGTTCTGACCTCGTCCGCCGCCCCCCCGTGAGCTTCCAGCGTCCCGCCGTTCATCAGCACCTCCCGGGCATCCAGCCGGATGAATCCTCCGGCCCCGCCGCCGCCTCCGCCGGCCTGCGTCCCTGGCTGCCCATCGCCTCCACGACCGCCATTGGCCCGAATCGCTCCACCCAGATTGAGCGAGATCCGGCCACCGGCCTGCAAGAAAATGGCTCCGCCACCACCGCCACCGCCACTGCCGGTCAACTCCAGTTCCGTGGCCTGACCGCCGCCGCCAGTCCCGCCGCCGGCGGGCATCAGGTCAGCAATGTCAAACAACGGCTCTCCAAATGCCTGCCCGCGCCGCGTCTCGATCCGCACAAACTGATCGGCCACTGGATCGTAATCGAACATTTTGCCCCGTCCGGCCGCTCCCGGCGTCCCGTTGCCGCCACCGGCACCTCCACCACCCGGAGTCGGCACGGCCGGGACCGCAACCATCCGTCTCACCAATCGCGGATTGCCCGGACTCTCGATCGCCCCCTGACCCATCGCTCCATTGGACTGGCAGGCAGTGATCTCGCCATTGTTCACGCACCAACCGAAGCCGCCACCACCGGCGGCTCCACCCACCGGTGGTCCGCCCTGATGGCCACCCCCATCACCGCCCCTGCCGCCGCGCTCGGTGGTCCCTGGTTGCCCATCCGTCCCACTGACATCCAGCACCCCATTGATCTCCATATCTCCCTCGGATTGAAACACCACCACGTCGAATCCGCGAAATCGCACCGTCACCCCTGCCGGAATCACCACACGACGAAAGCGAAGCCACCCGATGGTCAACTCGCGTCCCCTCACCCGTCGTCGTTCCACCTGCGCTCGCAGCCCAGTCAGGTGCGCGGCCTCCAGGGTCACATCCTGTGATGGATGAAACACATCCGACCGGCGGAGGGAGGCTTGTCCTTCGGGCGGAGACGTCGCGCGTGGTTCATCGGTTGATCGTGCGGTGATCACTGCCGAGACATCCCGAGGCCCGGAATCGGTCAGGCTCCACGTGATCAGCGCCACCAGGCTCAGGGTTACCATCCATTTCCACTGAGGACTCCGATGTCCTGTGACGGTGACTCCCAGCGGTGCGCGTGAGGAAGAGAACAACCCCCAGATTCCCCCTCTCATGATGGCCTCCTCCTTGATGGCTCCATCACATTCTCGACCGGGGGCGGGATTTTGACGCTATTCAGTCTAGCCGGTTGTTCACTCTGAAGGCAAGAGAAGGTCGAAGCCGGAATGTATGGCTCATGGCGCCGGTGGTCGGAGGCCGGTGATGCGCAGTCCCGCCCGCTTGGAGCGATAGCGTCGATTGAGCGAGATGAGCAACGGCGTGATCGCTTCCACCGACCGCGCCATCTCCAACGGACCGGCATCCCAGGCCCGCATCTCCATCCGCGCGATCAGCGCCATGACTTCGGCCTTGGCTTCCGCATCATCCCCACAGACGAGCACATCACAATCAATCGGTCGGCTGAGATCGGCCAGCGCATGTGCCGAGATGTTCTGAAACGCCGCCACCACGCGCGCCTCCGGTCCTAACAACCGTTGCGCCTCCTCCGCCGCCGAGAACTCAGAACGCCGCG
>JALSQX010000012.1 GCA_026985075.1 Blastocatellia bacterium
CGAAGGCGTGCGGCCAAAAGTCATCGATGAGGAATGTTTTGATGCGCTCGATGAACTGCGGCGATTTCGACATATTTTTCGCCACGCCTACACGTTGGAGCTGGATTGGGAGAGGATGACACTGGTGCTCAAGAAACTGGACGAGAAACTTCGACCCCATTATTTGAAGGATCTGAATGCCTTCTTGACGTTCCTGGAAGAACTGAGCGACTGAACACGTCGTGAGGAAGAATCTGTAGTAATCTCGCTGTTGGCCGTGCCGATCTGTGGGCGATTAATGGGACACGGATGGACACAGGAAAGGCGGGATGAGCACAGATCTTCAAGAAGCCCCGCGGCTGGACCGCGGGGAGGCATCAGTTGAGAGCTAGTAGCGGGGAAGTAACGATCCCCGGAGGCGAGCTCCGGGGCATTCATGGAGATGAGGGGATGTCGCGTTGAGTAGCAGGCAAGTCAGGGACCCCGGAGGCCAGCTCCGGGGCTTGGAGTGGAACGGTCACCTCGGCCGCGGATCGGCGCCGAAACGGCGAGATCACATGGCCCACAGATACACACAGGAAAAGCGGGATGGGCACAGATCAATGAAGGGGGAAGGAATCTGTGGAGATCCCGCCGTTGGCTGTGCCAATCTGTGTGCTATTAATGGGACACGGATGGACACAGGAAAGGCGGGATGAGCACAGATTCAATGAGGGAGATCTGTGGAGATCCCGCCGTTGGCTGTGCCGATCTGTGTGCAATTCCCCGCTTTGGGCTGTAAAGAACCGGTGGACTCTGGAGAGCGACCGAGTCTATCATTATCGAGATGACGCGCATCGAGGTGTACAAAGAAAATTATCAACGGCGGCAAGCGCGGTTATGGGCTGAGCGCGAGCGCCAACGCCAGCAGACATTGGCGGCGGTGATCCCTCAGCTTCAAACTGTCGCTCGGCGACATGGGCGCCAGATTTCCCGTCTGTTTCTCTTCGGCTCGTTGGTCCGACCGGGTCACTTCATGTCGGCGTCCGATATTGATGTCGCCGTGGAATGGCGGGAGAAGGGAGATTACTTCGCTCTCTGGCGCGAGCT
>JALSQX010000013.1 GCA_026985075.1 Blastocatellia bacterium
CCGAGTATCCTCGGGCAATGGTGATTCGCATGGAGTCGTTGCGTCCATGTTGGTGGCCGTGGGGAGGCGGCGTCTACCGCATTCCCACAACTTCGGGGGCCCATCGACTCCCGCTCGCTTCTACGCCAGCACGATCCTCTCGCCGACCGTGAGAGTGTGATCCAGCGACTTTTCTGTCATCAGGTCTGAGGGGCCGTGAGATCGTGAGATCCGTGAGATCCGTGCCACGAAGCGTGAGATGGGCCGCTCAGAGAGCGTGAGACACGACAGGCTACGGTCTATCTTCGCTGCTCCGGTGTGACAGTTCCTCTCCCGAGGAACTGACTCAAGCAGTGTTCGCTAGCCTCTCCTGTCGATCGCGTACATCGGAAGGTTGCGTCGTGCAAACCTCTTCCTACCCCCCGGTTTCCCCTTGCCCCATCGCCGTCGGTATCGCTCGCTCGCCCCGTCCTGGCGAGTGATGCCGACGGCGATGGGGCAAGGGGAAACATCCGTTCGCCTGGAGAGATTGCTCTTGAGCCCGAGGGGAAGCGAGCTCTCTCCGTCCGGCGTCGCCGGACACAAGAAACTGCGGTCCATAGGACCGTATCCCATTGCTTCCGGACGTCCTCTCCCTTAGGCAAACCATTGTCGATTCACCCACAGAAACGGCAGGAGAACCGATCTTTGATCGGTTGCGTCGACTGTAGCAGTCCGACAACAGTGTCGTGATTCGCATGCTCGAAGCTAACACTGTCCGGGATATCTTCGTTGTCGAGAATCAGCTGCGCCCGCTCGCTCCAGGGCCTACCGTTGTTACAAAGGAGAAATCGGATGCGCGGAAGATTGCCATCCTCGATCAGTGAGCGGATTTCGGCAAGCTTTGCTCGCAGCATGCGATTCGCGCTGATCGCCTTGCTTGGATCAAAGAGGGTCCGCACGGCTTGCATGGCCTTGGCAAGCCCGGACTCCGGAAAGTTCCGGTCTCCCTCCAACCTGGAATGATCGTATTTCCCCTGAACAAGGTGACGGTAAACTCTCCGTCTTGCACATCCGAGACTTCCATTGCGTCCACGCCA
>JALSQX010000014.1 GCA_026985075.1 Blastocatellia bacterium
CGCCGCCTGCCGAGGCCGTCGTGTTGTTGGCGAAGGTACAATTCCTGAATTCCAACCCATGTCCCTGATGAAGGATGATCGCATCCTGATTCGCCACGTTATTGATGAAGAGACAATCCTCGAAGAGGTCTGTTGCGACACCACCGGCACCACCCAACTTGAACACCGCCGGGCCCCGATCCGCCGTGTTGCCATCGAAGACGCAGCGACGAAAGGTGATGCTCGCAGCGCCGATACCGACAGCGGCACCGGTCGAGATGAACAACCCTTGGCTCGGGCTCGGCTGTCCCACATTGCCCGAGAGGACGCAATCCTCGACGAGAGCCCCTTGGGCTCCACCCCAGGCGCTGACTCCGATTCCTCCGTCGTTGTTCTTGATGATACAGCGACGAATGATATGCGGGGTCCCGGCAAAGAGACTGATGGCGGCTCCCGAGTTCCCCTCGAAGACACAGTCCTCGATCGTGAACAAGGCGCTGAAGATGTTGCCGATTCCGCCCCCGATATCCGCCGTGTTGTTGAGGAATCGGCAGCGTCGGACGATGGGTTGCGGAAAAAGGGTCGAATTATGTCCGGCGAACAGGCCCCCCCCATAACTCATGGGACCTCCAGGCGTCATGAAGACGTACCCGGACCCGTTCTGGATCGTGAACCCCTCCACGCGCGAGATGGACTGATCCCCCACCATGGCGATGCACGCTCCGCTCTGGTTGCCGTCCAGGATGCTTTGATCGATCCCGGCTCCGATGAGATCCAGCTGCTTGTTCAGAAAGTCCAGGTTCTCCACATACAGTCCCGGCGCCACCAGGATGGTGTCCCCCGACTGGGCGCCGTTGATGGCGCTTTGGATGGTGGGGAAGGCGGTCGACGGCACCATGTGGACCGTCTGCGCCGAGGCCACGGACACGCAGAGCATCGCAAGAAGAAGGCTCGTGGTTTTCATGGTCGCTCTCCTCATCGGTTGAAGTGCCAAGACGCGATGCCCCAGGAAATGCTGGGCGAAGCCCTGGGGTGGAGCGCCC
>JALSQX010000015.1 GCA_026985075.1 Blastocatellia bacterium
GATAGTCGATATTGGCTCCGAAGCTGAGCATCAAGGCGGCCTCCAAGAAGCGCCGCCGCCCTGGGATGACGATCATCACCATCAGCACGAGGAGACCAGTGAGAAAGGTCATCCCCCACGCGACGGGTAATCCACCGAGCACCAAAACGATGACTCCGACCATCACCGATGTGATGACGACGATCCCCCCAGTCCACAGCGCCATCTCTGAATCCGGGCGAGTAAGGATGATGTGCGAGGTGACGTTCTTCACCGAAGAGCGCCGCCCTCTTCTAACTGACCGGTCGAGGAAATGTATATCGCTTCTCATCATCCCAAAGAGTCAGAGATGTTGACGCCGGGATACGCCCTCGGCTACGGCATTCGCGGAACGCCGCCGGCCCACTCCTCACACGATACGGAGACGTATGACGCCGATGTGTGACTTTATGTATTGAAGCAACGCATAGATGAACAGCACGATGCCCAGCATCTCCAGGACCTCTTCCACCGTGGTAATGAGAGCATTCCCCCAGGTGGCCTCGCCGTAGTAGTAGGAATAGTAGCCACTGATCATTTCTACGCCAATGGCTCCACCAACGAATATGGCCCCGCTCAACAGAAACAGCCAGCGCGTGGAAGGAGGAAGATGGGCGAGGAACCGAAGATAAGCCAGCAAGAAGAAACCGACGAATCCAGCTCCTGGAATCACCCATGTGAAGTAGAAGATACTCTTCGCATGAAGTGCCGCTCGGAGCTGTTCGATGGGCATCTCGTGAATGCCCGAGGCCTCGTCCAAGGAGAGGCCCAAGAAGAGAAGAGCCATAGCGGCCCAATGGAGAGCATAGCGATCACCACCCCCCCTCTTCGCCCAGGCGATGATGGCCAGTAAGAAGGAGGAGAAGAGGAGTGCCACCGATGAATACCAGGTGGGAAGGTTGGCCTCGCTGTCCAGATCGAAGAAGCGAACGATGGTCATATGACGACCGCCCTCGCTGAGGAAATATCTGTAATACTGGCCGGCGAGACTGACCAGCGCCAGGCCCAGAACGACCAGCAGAAGGAAACGTACAATCCGCTCCGGCGACAGGGTGAGACAATATCCTTGTGACGAACTGAGAGGGGATTCGATGGATCGAGAATCCCCATTGGCAATAGTCGTCGATGACCACACTTTTCGCGCTAACATGATGGCGACCTCCCTGATGACGAGGGCGATGAGATGATATGTCTCATGCCGCTCACGCTACTGGTGCATGGACTTCCCGTCGACCAACTGGTCCACGGTGGGACCGGATTGGATGATGCTCACTCGAAGAGATACCCAACGTCTCCCTGGATAGGCATAACGTGCCATTGATGCACACCGGCCAGTTCCCCCGTTCGATCTCGGAGCCAGAAAGGCATCATCCTCAAGCGAACATATCCTCTCGCCTCGAGGGCTCGGCACCATGGCGGATATGTTCCAATGGCGTTGATATGGGTGATCTGCCTCTGCTGAAGGAACCGCTCAGCGGCGTCCAGCGTATCAATCCACGCCTGGACATCGGGGCGGAACGCTTGTACGGCCAAGATCGTGGCATACCGGTTCCTGCCAGAGGATTTGATAAGAAGGACACTCTCGCCGATGACCGTATGATGAGTGAAGCATGGCACAACGTGTACGTCGCCATGGGGACACTGTTGATACCACTGGAGGAGTGAGGGCGTGAGACGAGCGCGAAACGGATCATCGGGACAGGATCGGTTTCCGTTGAGGGTACGAGCTGAGATGGAGCCGCTCTCGGTCATCCGTGACGTTCCGACGGTGAACATCCCCATCCGCTCTCTGGTCCGAGCGATGAGGAACACGCCCCACTTACCCAAATGAGCTGTTTTTCGATGACCGATGACCGTTGACTTCAAGAATGCCCCCGGTCGTACGATCTTGATATAACGCGTGACATCCACGCGCCGGCTGAATCCCAGGCGAGGCAATATCCGTTGCGTATCTCGACTCCCGTCGATCACCACAGCAACCTCACCGAACGTGAGGACGCGGAGCATGAGCTGCAGGGCGGGGAGGCCTATGGTCGTTTCGGGAGCCAGTGCCCAGTTGACCGGATGGACGACCTCGAACGAGCGGTGGCCGCGCACGCACTCGGAGAGGGTGAACCCAATGTGTCCGATGACTTCTCCCTTCCGTTCGATGACCAGAGCTCGAGAGGGCAAAGTTCCGGGACGCAGCGTAAAGTAGAGCCAATTGAGCGTCTTCCGCCACTGGACAGGGGACAAGGATGCCTCGGGGAAGACGCGCCCCAGCAGATGGGTCACCGCCTCCAGGTCCGTCGGTTTCATGAAGCGTATGGAAACAGGACCGCTCATCGTTCAGTCCGTGGATGGCCGCAGTCGCTCTTCCAACCGGTGAATGAGTTGAGCATCTTCACCGGCGGTGAGGCGGGCCAATCCCTCTTCCCGACTCAAGATGCCCTCGCGGACGAGTCCGGCGATCTCGAACTCGTAAGGATGAAAATGGAATTGGCGCTTATGAACCCGATTGGCCAAGGAATTGAGCAAGCAGTTACTGGAATTCGCATCAGTATCGGTCGGTCGCTTCCACCCCAGGGACTCAATGCTGGCCATGATCCGATCCTCGCGATACGGGCTGAAGGCCAGTGGACCGACCAGATACGGGAACCGATCGGCGGCACGGAAATGTCGCTCTTCGAGGAAATAAGGGCGCACCGCCTCACCAACAACAGCATAAAGCGGCTCGAAAGTGGCCCGCTGCATGGCCCGGATCATGGCCGGCTGGCTCTTGATGAGGGTTCCGGAGAGCGGAACTTGACCTGGCGACCAACCGAAAGCGACGAAGGGAATCTGACGCTCGATGGCGCACCGCAGCGCGAGGAATTTCACCAGCCCAATGCAGGCCATACAGATGGCGCTCCCTCGCTGAAGGGTCTTGGCCGCAAACAGCGGTTGTCGCTGTGACCGGGCGTAAATCTGCCGCATGATCTCCACCGGGACTTTGATGATGAGATGATCGACGCCCAACGATTGAGTGACCCGGTCCATATTGACCAGGGCCTGGGGAGACAAAAATCCATTATCCAGAGTGAGGGCGAGTGGCCGCGCTCCATATTCGCGGGCGAGCAAGGCGAGCAGATAGCTGCTGTCCTTCCCCCCGCTATAGGCGACCAAACAATCGTAGCCGTTTGGCCGACGCTCCGTGGCGAGGAGTTGGGCGAATCGCTCCCTGAGCGTCGCTCGCCGTTGACGGATCGACTCACCTTCACCATATGTTCGACAAAATTGGCAGACGCCTTGGGTATCGAACGTGATCCCCGGATAGGTCTCCGGAAGCGTACACTGACGACATCGTTTCATCCTATAGGGTCCTCCTCGAAGCCATCGCCATGGCGGTGGATGGGATTGCATTTGACTTCCGTTGGACGAAGGCACAGATCCGCTCGACCGAGTCCAGATTGTCCGGAGTGATATCTTCATCAGCTATGGGAATTCCGAACTGCTCTTGGAGAAAGGCGACCAATTCCAGAACGCCAGTGGAGTCGATGATTTGCTTTTCCAGCATGGAATCATCGTCGGTGAAATCTTCTTCCCGGACGATGAAATTCTCGCAGATGAACCTTCGTACCAGATGTTTGACCTCCGATACCATATCACCCTCCTTTCATCGTGAGTGTCGAGCGCCGATGGCAGGGGTTCGGAATCGAACACCGAGATCTGCCCGATCACCCTACTGTCATCAGTTGTCCGTTCAGCGGGGCAGAAGCTCTCGCCCGCTCGACGGTGGAGAAGTTCTCGATGAATTGATCATGGAGCAACTGCAGTGAGAGAATCCCCACAAAGGCCATGTTATCCACTTCCCCCATCACGCGCCCTTTGGTCTGGCATTTCTTCAGCAATCGCCCAACTAATTCGGGGTCGAAGTAACCAACTTCTCGAATGCGCCGAGGCGAGAGCAATTCGGCCACGTAGTCTAGTGGCTCGCCGTGGGTGAAGAAGCTCTCGGTGTTCGGGGCGCGATAGGCCTGCTTGGGACGGCGACGAATGCTGGCGGGCACCAGATCGGCAAATGCCTTCTTCAACACATATTTCTCGCGCATTCCTCGCAGCTTCAACGTCGGAGGCATGGCCGCCGCCCATTCCACGACGCGATGATCCAGATAAGGGAATCGCCCCTCTACGGCATGGGCCATGGCCATGCGGTCGCCTTGCGAGGCCAGCAGGTAGCCGGCCAACAGGAGCTTCATGTCGATATATTGAGCGCGAGAGAGCACATGCCAGCGATGGAAATCCTCGGGCAAGGTCTCCAGGAAAGCCTCGATGGCGTCATACTCCCCGAGCACCGATTTCAATTCGGGAGAGAAAAACTTTTTCGCTTTTGCCGTATTACTCCAGGTGACGATGTGCGAATAGTGCGGCGCATCGAGGGCTTGTAATCCCGCCCCAAAGAAAGCCTTCAAATAGGTCGACGACTGCACTTGCGAGAGCGTCAAATAGGGATACAGCCGCTTGAAGAGCAACGTTCGTCGAGTCTCCGGATGCTGTGCCCAGTGGTGTCGAATCTTCGTCTCCCTGAACAGATCGTATCCGAGAAACACCTCATCTCCTCCTTCACCGCTCAGCACGACTTTCACGCCACTTTGGTGAACGAGCCGGGCGAGGAGATAGAGGGGCGTCGGCGCAGTCCGGAGAACGGGGGCTTCGGCATGCCAAATCACCTGCGGGAAGGACGCCCCGATGTCTCGATCCGAGCACGCGACGGCTCGATGTTCGGCCTGAAGGTGATCGATCATGAGCTGCTGATAAAAGCTCTCGTCGTAAAAGTCATTGGCGAACCGGACTGAGAACGTCTGCAGCGGATGATCGGTGAAAAAGCGAATGATACTGGCA
>JALSQX010000016.1 GCA_026985075.1 Blastocatellia bacterium
CACCTCCCGGTAGGGGGAGGAAGCGGTGACCGTCGCCGACCAGACCGCCTCCCTCCCCACCACCGCCGGCTCAATAACCGCCGTCACTGCCTCGGACTGCCGCCTCATCGCTCCTCACTCCTTAATGATCATCACCCCCATCATGCCCATGATCGTCATCGTTCTCATTCTCGTTGTCATTGGCATTACCATTATGGTTCCCATTATCGTTGTCATTCATGTTGCCATTGTCGTTATCGTTCATGTTGCCGTTGTCATTGCCATTGCCATTGTCATTGTCGTTATCGTTCATGTTGCCGTTGTCATTGATATTGCCATTGTCGTTATCGTTCATGTTGCCGTTGTCATTGCCATTGCCATTGTCGTTGTCGTTCATGTTGCCGTTGTCATTGCCATTGCCATTGTCGTTGTCGTTCATGTTGCCGTTGTCATTGCCATTGCCATTGTCGTTATCGTTCATGTTGCCGTTGTCATTGCCATTGTCATTGTCGTTCGTGTTGCCGTTGTCATTGCCATTGCCATTGTCGTTGTCGTTCGCGTTGCCGTTACCATTTGGATTCTGCTCTTCAGCTTGGTCAGCCGCATCCATAGCTGAAAGGCTAGCCTCACGAGCGGTGCGTTCCGCTGACAGTGCGGCATCAATGCTCGTATCGAATTCACCTCCTTGAAGGGCGGCTTGAGCGTCATCCAATTGACTTTGCGCTTGATCCAGCAATAGTTGTGGACGAGTGACATCGGCGCCGAAGTCTTCGGCTCGACGAATCTCTCGCTGCGCCTGAAGGATTCTGAACTCGGCGTCGGCGATGGCTGTTTCAGCCTCGATGGGACCGGCTTGAGTCTCGAACCGTCCTTCATAGGCGATGTCAGCGCGTCCGGAGAAGTTAGTTGTGAAGAGAGCCACGGCACCGCCATTCACTTCCAATGTGAATGGGGGATCGACGTCCAGGTCATCAATGCTCAATTCGAAATCCTGATCGAAACCACCCGCCGAGAGTTCGGTGAATTCGATCGTGGCCGTGCCGGTAGCATCTGGATCAGCTTGAGCGGTTAACTGGGCTTGGAGAGTGACTCGCTCATCCTGAGTGGTGGGAACGAATGTTCCCTCCAGCACAACCTGACCTGTGGCATTGAGAATGCGAATGGTGTGACTGGTGAGCAGGCTCTCACGGGCCAACTCGTACGATCCACCGAGAACGGTCTCGCCCTCGGCGGTGACGAGTTCGATCGTATCAAACTCGGTCACCGGGGGAGCCAGGTAGGGCAGCCGACGTTGCCCCGGGCCAGCGTGCTGGCCGCGAACAAATTCAACGCGAAAGCGCCCCTGCTCATCGGTGCGAACAACGCCTTGCGCACTTCGAGCCAAAGGTTGACCATTCACGTAGAGCGTGAAATCTTGACTTGGCGGCAGGTTCGCTCCTTCAACGACGAATAATTCAATGGTACGTCGATCCTGCGTCATTGATTCGATGATGGCGCTTCCACGCTCTCGCTTGATCAGTCCACTCCCGGTCAGTTCGATGCGTCGGTAGGTCAACTGCCTATTGGGAACCTGAAGGGCGTAAGCCGATTGCCGCTGGGCGCCCTGAGCGGCCATAACCGTGAGTGATGGTCGCATCATGTCCCGATGCATGAAAGTGGCCACCGCCACGAGGCTAATAAACGCAAAGATGATGCCCTGTCGAAAAACATTCATCCCTTTGGAGTCTTGCCATCGCATGTTCATTTTCGTCTCCTCCGAAACATGATCTCCCACATTCATATAGTGGGGTGAGACGGTGAAAAAATACATGCTCGATAAGGAGCGAGCCTTCTCTCAATCGGCGGAGTGGGGAAGTCATTCACCTCCAGAGGGCCAATTGGCTACATCGACCTGCGGAGCTCGCCCTTCAGCGCTCAATCTCGATGACGGCGCCAAGGACATCAATGCGACCTGCACCGAGTTTTCCCTGTAATGCCGGCGGGTGATTGGATTCAATATCGACCGCCGAATCCATGATCGCTTGGAACACCCGTTCAGCGGTCGATGGTCGACCAAACAGCGCCGGGCGGCGACGCAGGGGTGCCGGTATGACCGAATAGAGCAGGGCGGCTTCTCCCGAGACGAAGGGAGCGGCAAACGACGTTCCGCTCCACCTGGCGAAACGAGCGGTGCCCGGAGTCTCTCCGGGATAAGTGCTGAAAATGCCGACCCCTGGAGCGCACACATCAATGTGGGGGCCAAAGTTCGAGAAGTCCGCCAGCTGATCATTTTCATCAGTGGCGGCGACGGCGACCACGCGCTCATTATCGCTGGCCGGGTATTGTTCGAACTCTTCGCCTTCGTTGCCCGCCGAGGCGACCAGGAACGCGCGACGTTTGTGCGCTATTTGAATCGCCGTCTGTACGACGAATGGGGGCGGGTTCATCATCCCAAAGCTCATGTTGATGACCAGAGCCCCGTTGGTGGCTGCATACCGGATGGCTTGAGCGATATCAAAAGCGGTTCCTTTTCCTTCGCTGTCGAAGGCCCGAATGGGCATGATCTTCGCCTCCGGCGCCACCAGGGCGATGATGCCAGCTACGAACGTCCCATGGCCGAATCCGGGTCCCTCTCCTTCTTCGGTGGGATCGGTATCATGAGGATCATCGACGAAATCGAACATCTTCTCCAGAGTGATTCGCCCCTCGAACGCCGGATGGGTCAGGTCAATTCCCGTATCGATGACGGCAACGATAATATCTTTGCCGGTGGCCATTTGGTGAGCTTCCTGAGCTCGGATCCTGGCCACCGCCTCCTGGTCAAAATATTCGCCCGGCGACGCGCCATCGATGAATACGAATGTCCGAGGATCGATGAACACGAAGGTGCGGGGATCAATTCGCGGTTCCGGGAGACGAATGATGAAGTTGGGCTCTCCTTGCTCGACATCGGGATCTTGTGACAGTTGATCGAGAACGCGCTCCACGCTGAGGCCACGCGGGATGCCCATCCGGAAAATATTCGTTCTCTCCAATCGCTCGCGAACGGTCAAATCGTGACGTTGGGCCACCTGGTTGGGATCCGCTCCCGGTCGAAGCTCGACCACCACCTCATCCTCGACAAAGTCATCCACGCCGGTTCCACCCCCATTCCCATTCTCATTGCCATTCCCGTTCTCATTCCCGTTCTCATTGCCGTTGCCATTCCCGTTCTCATTCCCATTCTCATTCTCGTTGCCGTTCTCATTCCCGTTGCCGTTTATATCGCCGCTATCGTCGCCATTGTCATTGCCATTATCGTTGATGTCACCATCGTCGTTAGTGTTACCGTTATCGTTGGTATCGCCGTTATCGTTGGTGTCGCCATTGTCGTTGGTATCGCCGTTGTCGTTGGTGTCGCCATTGTCGTTGGTATCGCCGTTGTCGTTGGTGTCGCCATTGTCGTTGGTATCGCCGTTATCGTTGGTGTCGCCGTTGTCGTTCTCATCATCGCCATTATCATTGCCGGTACCACTGTCTTGAGAGGCTGCCAGCACAGTCTCTATGTTGGTCATGTTGATGAGCGTCTCAACAATCATCTTGACGCTGAGAAGCGAGGACTCTTGCTGCGGGAGCGGTTGTCCATTTATTGGTGGCGCGTGCCGAGACATAAGGACCAACAGCGATACGAACAGGGCGAATCTTCCATGCTTCAGAATAGCCTTCACGCTCATACCAATCCTCATAACCATAGCATCATGTAGAACTTCCGGTCAAGCTGATTACGGTTGAATGAATCATCACCGCTCATCTCCTCTCTCTGTGACATTCCCATCCTCAGTAATAGAGAGCGATGGCGCTCGAATGATACACATTTTTTGCGGAAAATGTGCTCCGGCGGCGGGAGACGTTCGAGACTTGCAATCCCGGTGAAAAAGTGAAAAACTACTCACCGGTGAGCCGGCCTGGAGTCAGAGGCTCACACTCAGCCGGGGCTGCTCGTAGATGCGATGAGCGATTATGGGAAAGCTACGGATACGCAGCTGATTGCTGCGTGTCTGGATGGTGAGGCGGAGGCCTGGGAAGAACTCTTGAAGCGCTATCGGCGGCTCATTTACTCTATTCCTTATAAATACGGCCTCTCCCCCGATCAGGCTGCCGATATCTTTCAGTCTGTCTGCGTCACGATGTTGGAGCAGTTGCGAACGCTCCGGGATGAGAGGAAGCTCAGTTCCTGGCTGATCACGACGACATTGCGCGAGTGCTGGAAGGTCAAGCGGCGCGAGCAACGGGAGATCTCCAACCCCGATGATGAAGGGGAGGCGCTGGCCGCTCTTCCGGCTGATGGGCCGTTGCCCGATGAGCTCGTCCAAACGCTGGAAGAGCAGCACCTGGTGCGACAGGCCATCCAGCGACTCGATGATCGGTGTCGAGCGCTGCTCACCTATCTTTTCTACGAGAAAGAAGAGTGGTCCTACGAGCGGATCTCCCGACAACTGGGAATGCCGGTGGCCAGCATTGGCCCCACGCGCGGGCGTTGCCTGGAGAAGCTGAAGCGCATTTTGCGGAAATGGGGGATTTCTTAAAGGGAAGTATTTTTTGAGACGATTGGCGCTCTACTGTTCTGGAGGAGCGTGAATGGGGGAGAACGCGAGGAGAAAATGAGACGATGCGTTGTTGGCGTATGGAACAACTTTTAGATTTCATTCAAGGCCGGGCCGACACCGAGGTGGCTGACGCAATTCGAGCCCATGTGGATAGTGGGTGTTCTCGCTGCCGGGCGAATCTGGACTGGTTGAGCAAGATCGTTCAACTCACGGCCACCGACGATTCGGTCGATCCTCCGGAGTGGGTCTTCCATCGTGCCGTCCGATTATTCCACGAGCTGGGGCCGAAGCGGAAGCCGGGAATGATCGAGCGATTAGTGGCGGCGCTCGCCTTCGATAGCTGGGCGAGCCTGCAACCAGCGGTGGTGAGGCAAAGTGGAGCTGCTCCCCGCCAATGCTTGTACCGCGCTGAGCAGTGGGAACTCGATCTTCAATTCGAGCCCGGAGAGATCCCCGATACCATCGACTTGACCGGACAGATCCTCAAAGCCGGAGGGACTGGACGGGAGGCCGCGCATCGTCCGGTTCGATTGGTGAGAGAAGACGCCGTAGTAGCCGAAGCGGTGACCGATGAACTCGGCGAATTCACCATGGATCAACTCGCTCCCGGCCTCTACAATCTCTGCGTGGAGCTCCCCGAACAGGAAATATGGATCGAGCGCCTGGAAGTCAAATTGAGCAATGAGTGACGTCGATCCGGACACGACGGACGCTGAGGTCCATCAGGTCCATCAACTCGTCGATCAGCTCCTCGGTTTTCCCTCGCGCGAGGACGCCTTCGCTTTCCTTCAACAGCACCGAGAACGCATCAATTACACGCTCATTAAACTGCTCAAGGACCAGATCAGTCATCTGGTTCGCGTCGATTTGAATCGGGCGCTCGAAGTCGCCGATTTGATCACCGTAGCGGCGGAGTTGGCCGGCGATCCGCTCAGCCGCGCCCTGAGCGCACACGCCCGGGCGATGGCGTTGGACCGTTCGGGGAAATGCGCCGAGGCGCTGAAGCTCTATAATCAAGCGGAGACCATCTATCAGTCTCTGGGCCAGGAGGTGGAAGCCGCGCGAGTGGCCCGAGCCAAGTTGCCGGTTCTCATGTACCTCGGGCATTACGACCGGGCCCTCCAGGTCGCCGCCGAAGCGCGCCGCGTCCTTCAACAGCACGATCAATGGGCTCTGGTGGCTCAGGTCGATGCCAACGTCGGAAGCATCTACGAGCGACTGGCTCAGTATCACACGGCCTTGCGCTACTATCAGCAGGCGGCCGAAGTGTTCGAGCGACTGAACGATCGGCGGAGCCTGGCACTGGTTCAAGCCAACGAGGCCGTCGTCTACTCCCACCTGAACGAGTTCGAGCGTTCGTTGGCCCTTTATGAACAGGCGCGACGAATTTACTCCGAACTGGGACTGCACTTATGGGCCATTCGAGTGGACCACAACGTCGCCTGGCTGCACTTCCTGCGAGGAAAGTTTGATCTGGCGCTCCGGCAATTCCATCGCGTGGAACAAGAAGCGGAAAGGCATGGGGATATCACCCAGGTGGCCGTCTGTCAGCTCGATCTGGCCGAAGTCTATCTTCAGCTCAACGCCTTCGAAGACGCCCTGAGGGCCTCGCAGACGGCCATCGAACAATTCGCTCAACTGCAAATGACGGCCGAGTTGGCCAAGGCCCAAATGTATCATGGCGTCGCTCACCTTCACCTGGGAGCCCTCGACCGCGCCACTCAATCATTGGAGCAGGCGCGCGCGCTCTTCTCCCAAGAGGGCAATCAGATCTATCAAGCCCTCTGTGATCTCTACTTGGGCGAAGTGGCGCTGAGGGAAGGCGCCTGGTCCCGAGCCTTCGAGCTCTGTCGGGCCGCCAGTCAAACATTCGAAGCGCATCAGTTGGATAACAAGGCCGCTTATGCTCAATTTCAATTGGCTCGCATTCGGTTCCACGCCGGCGACGTCCAGGCCGCTCAGCGGTTTTGCCAGCAGGCGCTCCAGAAGATCGAATCTCTGGAAGCGCCTTGGCTGCACTATCAGTGTTTTCATCTGGAAGGGAACATTGCCGAGCGCCTCGGCGATGAGAGGGCCGCATATCGGAGTTATGAACGGGCCATCCATCACATCGAAGAGATGCGGAGCAGCATCCGGGTAGACGAATTCAAAGCCTCCTTCGTCAGAGACAAGCTGAAGGTCTACGAGGACATGGTGGCGCTGTGTCTGGAGGACGGTTCGCCGGAGAAGAAACAGCGCGCCTTCGGCTTCGCCGAGGCGGCCAAATCCCGGGCCCTGGTCGATCTTCTGTCCAATGCGCTGAAGATCAAAAGCCGAGCCGAGTCCCAGATTGACCGGGCATTGATTGAGCGGTGGAATGCGCTGCGGGAAGAGCTGGATTGGTATTATAACAAACTCAACGAATATGAATCGCAGCCGCCGCCGCGACCCGTCGAATGGGGTCGAGACCTGCGCCAGAACATCCGCCAGCGTGAGGAGGAACTGAGCAATCTGCTGCGACAGCTCCAGGTGCAAGATCCGGAGTACTTCTCTCTGCAGAGCGTCCCTCACGTGGCCAGCGAGGACATCGCCGGCGACCTGGCCGCCGGCGAGATCCTGCTCGAATACAGCATCGCGGGCGATCGCATTGGCGTCTTCGTCATCGATGCCCGTGGCCTCCGGGTGGCGCAGTTCCTCGGTCCAGCGTCACCAGTGCGCGATTCGCTGAGGAAGCTCCGATTTCAATTGAACAAACACCTCCTTGGCGTCGATTATCTCGATGCGCATCGGGCTGCGTTACACCGGTTCGTCAATGAACATTTGCGCGAACTCCATCGCGCTCTCATTGAGCCGGTAGCCGACGCCTTAAAAGGAAAGCGATTGATCATCGTCCCTCACGGATTCCTCCACTACATCCCATTCCACGCCTTGTATGATGGGGAGCACTATGTGATCGATGATTACGAAGTCTCTTATGCGCCCAGCGCCCATGTGTTTCGGCTGTGCCGCCAGCGCCGCCGAAGGCCGCAGAACGGGTGGACGCCAGCGCTCATCGTCGGCGTGCCGGACGAAAAGCTCGTCCACATTCGCCAGGAAGTGGAATATATTCGCCGGCTCATCCCCGGCGCCGAGGCGCTGGTGGGCGAGGAAGCGACCCTGGAGCGATTCAGGCGGCGGGCCCAACAGGCGCGGCTCTTACATCTGGCCTCTCATGCTGTTTTTCGGCGAGATAATCCCCTGTTTTCGGCCATTCAATTATCTCATTCCTGGCTCAATTTTTACGACATGTTTCACCTGGACCTCCAGGCCGAATTGGTCGTGCTCAGCGCCTGTCAAACGGGCGTGAGCAAGGTGTTCGCCGGCGATGAGCTCATCGGTCTGATGCGGGGATTTCTGTACGCGGGAGCACCTTCTTTGATTCTCAGTCTCTGGGCCGTTCACGATCAATCGACGGCCGAGATGATGCGCGTCTTCTACACCGAGTTGCAACGGGATCATTCTGCTCGAGCGGCGCTCCGGAAAGCACAACTGGCCATTCGAGAGAGGTATCCGCATCCCTATTACTGGGCTCCATTCGTGCTCATGGGACGGCCGTGATGGCCCGGCTCCTTGCAGGGCCACGAGGCCAACAGACCCGGCTCTTGGCCTCCAGAGTTGAAGGTCTCCTCACTCTCGACGCTGCCCTTCCCCGGAAATAGAGGGTGGCGCCGCTCCATTTCCCCAAGTCCTCTCTCATCCCCTCGGTGTAGTACTCCAGCGCCATGAGCGACGTCCTCGAAAACTGGACAGCACCGGAAACATTCTGTACCATACGCCCGAACGTTCATCGCGAGGGGAAGATATGGCTCACCGAGAACGGGTCGTCGTGATCGGAGGGGTAGCCGGGGGCATGTCGGCGGCGGCGCGGGCCAAGCGCGTCAATCCTCATCTGGACGTAGTGGTGCTGGAGCGGAGCCCGCACGTCTCCTACGGCGCTTGTGGGCTACCGTATTTCATTGCCGGACTCATTCCCGATTATCGTCGGCTGATTGTCTATACGCCGGAATACCTCCGCCGGGAACGCGGCCTCGATGTTCGCACCAACACCGAAGTCGTCCAGATCCGACCGGCGGAACGGGCGGTCATCGCGCGCGACCTCCAGAGTGGTCGGGAGGAGAAAATCGGCTACGACTATCTCGTCGTCGCCACCGGAGCCAGGCCAATTCGTCCCTCGCTGCCGGGGATTGAGCTGGACAATGTCTTCGTGCTCCGCAGCCTCGAACACGGCATTCATGTGCAACGGGCCATCGCCGAGATGTCGCCGCGCCGAGCGGTCATCATCGGCGCGGGATACATTGGCTTGGAAATGGCCGAAGCGCTGCGCCTGCGCGGCCTGGCCGTCACCGTGGTGGAAGCGCTGGATCGCGTTCTCGGTCACCTGGAGCCAGACATCAGTCGCCTCGTCGAAGAGGAGTTGGCGGCTAACGGTGTGCAGTTGCTCAAGATGACCAAGGTCACCGCTCTGGAAGGCGATGCTCAAGGGCGCGTTCGGCGCGTCCTGACCGATCGCGACGAGCCGATAGACGCCGAACTCGTGCTCATCGGCGTGGGGATTCGCCCCGAGGTGGCGCTGGCCGAAGAAGCCGGGCTCGCTCTCGGACCGACCGGCGCCATCGCCGTCAATGAACGGCAGGAGACCAATATCGCTCGGATTTATGCGGCCGGCGATTGCTGTGAGGCGAGGCACCTGGTGACCGGTCAACCCGCCTGGATTCCCCTGGGACCGGCAGCCAATAAGCAGGGGAGGGTCGTGGGAGACAATGTGGCCGGTCGCCGCGCTCGATTCGCCGGCGTGGTGGGAACGGCGGTGACGAAGGTATTCGATCTGGCCGTCGCCCGCACCGGCCTCTCCGTCGACCAGGCCAGGAAAGCGGGATTCAAGCCGGGAGCGGCCGCGATCACCGCTTCATCGCGAGCGGGTTACTATCCCGGCGGACAGCCGATCACCGTGAAAGTGATCTTCGATCGCGAGAGCGAGCGATTACTCGGCGCGCAGATGGTGGGCCGCGAGGGGGTGGCCAAGCGCATCGATATCTTCGCCACCGCCCTCCACGCCGGTATGACGCTCTCGGAGATGGCCGGACTCGATCTCAGCTATGCTCCCCCCTTTGCGCCCGTCTGGGACCCCGTTTTGATCGCCGTCAACGCCGCGTGGAAACAGCGCTAGCCCGGACGGCGTCGCCTCCACTGACATCATCGAGCGGCGCTCGCGATCGCGGACGCCGGGACCTCTCCAGAGCACCCGATCATGCCTCAAACGAGTCGGCGCGGTGTGATGTTGCTCTCGAATCAGCCTTTAATTCTTAGGGAAGGGGAAAAGGTAGCACCACATTAAACCGTGGAGAAAAGAGAGTTGGATAAAAGGGCGGGTCCAGCGATAATCCTTGGTTATGAAAGACCAAGAAAGGATTATCCCGATGGACCCGACGAATACACTTTGTCCCAATCCGGAGTGTCCCGCCAGGGGCCAAATTGGCCAAGGCAACATCGGAGTGCACTCCATCAAAGAGAGACGGTACATCTGCCACGTCTGTCACAAGACGTTTGCCGAGACCGAGGGAATGATGTTTTACCGGCTGCACAAAGCGCGTGATCTGGTGACGACGGTGGTCACGTTGTTGGCCCACGGGTGTCCGGTCCAAGCCATCGTGGCCGCCTTTGGGTTGGATGAGCGGACGGTCAGTGACTGGCCGGAGCGAGCCGGCGGGCACTGTCAGTCGGTGCATGAGCACCTGGTGGAACAGCCACTGGATCTGGGCCACGTCCAGGCCGATGAGCTGCGGGTCAAGGGGGCCTCGTCTGGGTGGCCCTGGCCCTGATGGTCAGCACGCGGCTGTGGTTGGGCGGGGTGGTATCGCCCCAGCGAGACCTGGATCTGATCCGCGCGTTGATCCGGAAGGTGCGCGCCTGCGCCTCGGCGTTGACCGAGGGGGTGCTGTTCTGTACCGATGGTTGGCGGGCTTATGTCCGGGCCATCGCTGAGGTGTTTCGCCAAGCCATTCCCACGGGTCGGCGCGGGCGACGCGGTTGCAGCCCTGGAAGAACATCTGTATTGCCCAGGTCGTCAAGCAATACGCCCACCGCCGTGTGGTCGGCATCACCCGCCGTATTCTCCAAGGAGCGGAGACTCAGGTTCAGGTGTTGCTTCGACGCTCCCACCACACCAGCACTCTCAATACGGCGTTCATTGAACGGCTCAACGCCACCTTCCGCCAACGCCTGGCCGCGCTGACGCGCCGGGGTCGCGCCTCGGCCCGTCTGACCCCCGCCCTGGAACAGAGCCTGTAGCTGGTCGGCACGGTCTATAACTTTTGCACTGAGCATCGGAGTTTGCGCTTGCCCGGTCTCATTGGCGGTCATAAATGGCTGGAGCGCACGCCAGCCATGGCCGCCAGCATCACTGACCACTGTTGGACTGTGGCTGAACTGTTGTCCTTTCATGTGCCACCCCTGCCCTGGCAACCGCCCAAGCGTCGTGGCCGTCCCTCGAAGGCCACCAAACTGCTTATTGCGAGGTGGTGTCGATGACCACGATTAACTGTGGCGCTACCTCCCTGGACTCGATACGCTTCAAATAAGGACCGGGCTCTGGGCGTCGGCTGCGCCGCATTGTAGTGACTCCCTAAAACTGGACAGGGTTTGAACCAATTTTAGTGATGAAGCGAGTTGATATTGCTGCCTCCTCCATTGTTGCTCAAACTCGGCTGGGATCAAGTATCCCAGCCGAGGGATGGATTCGTTTGTGCATGTAGGCCTCGTCAAGGAACCGTCCGATTGGGCGCCGGGCATCATAGTAATCTTCGTAGTCCGATGGGCCCACCTCTTCCTCTTTACTGCCAGATGAGGTGATATAAACGCACTTTGCCGAAGCTCGAATACCTCCCCGACCTGTCCACAGTCCCGACAGGAAGAGAGTGAGTGGGGTCCTTGGGATACCGATTTCATCTCGTCTCCTGACTTTTCTCCCATTGATCCAGGTACTCTTTTACCTTCCGAACGAACGTCCTCGCCGTCTGCAACAATTCCTCGGTTTCTTCTTCTGATAGGAAGATTCCCGCGCTGTAGTCACCGATGAGCCGCATATCGTACGCTTCACTCAAAGCCTTCCCCAATTCCCGGTCAAAAATACCCGTCTTCACGAAGTGCTGCCCGAATAATCCAATGACACCCTTATGGGACGAAGCGGTGAGTTCCTTTGTCAGGAGTGCGGCTTCAGCCATGAAAAACATGGCATAGTAGCAGCGGGAGACACACGAGTCATAGTCGCCCAACTCCATGGCCTTCTCGGCCGTTTTCAAAAACCGTTCCGCCTTCTCATAGAGATCAGTCAGTTCCTTCATACGGCTACTCCTTCTCGCCGTATGTTCACCAGTAGAGGCGAGTTATAGTGGTCGAACGTGTTCCTTGGAACCACGATGACCGAAACGAGTTCTCCTTCCTCGAGGAGGATCTCGAGGAGAAGATCGTTCAGACTGCGGCGTACTTCTCGAGCATCAAGAGACTCGTCAACGACGACGAGCAGGTCAATATCAGAGCCTTCCTCTGCTTCTCCCCTGGCCTGAGAACCATAGAGCAGAACGCGGTCAATGCCTCGGCCATATCTCCGAACCAACTCTTCTTTCACCCGGCCCACAAGGTATTTCAATTTTTCATCCATGGGTACCCCCCTCTGAGAATGAGACATCTCATTCTTCCACAACGTCAAGGACTTGGCGTTCTCGCCCCGGTAGGACAACGGCCATCTCCAGGGGGGGATCAGCGCCCCCCTTTGTCACTAACATGTTCGGCATTTCCTTTCGTGCCAATATCATAGGGAGTGAGTCCCGGCAAATCGGGGAACTCATGATGTGCCGATGAAGCCTGATGGCGATTCGCGACGGGTAGACGTGACCAAATCCTCCAAACTCAAAGCCTGATCCCGAGGCAGTGAAAAAAATCCCTGCTCTGTGGGAGTGAACGGCGACGATTTCTGGTTTTTGATGTCGCGTCGTTTTCGACTCTTTCTTTATCATCGTGCATCTCCGCAATATTAGCAACCCTGGTTAAAATGATAGCACTTTTGTTAAAGGCGGGCAGCGGTTATTTATTCGGAGTTTTTCTCTTTTCGGAAAGAGTCACTCATAGCCTGGCGAACCACGGAGCGAGGATGAGAGTGAGCTCTTTTCGAAGGAGCCGCCCATGGCTTCCAGGTCACCCCGCGAGAATGAAAAGGAACTCGCTGGGGAAGGAGCGCAAGTTGGCAACTTGCGCCCCCCTCTATTGTTCGAAGGAGATCCTCAGGCAACTCGGCGATGGGAGAGCTGGGGTCTCTCGGGACAACGACTCGGTGCGCGAGGCGCTCGAGCCAGAAGGTGAGAGAGGGAGCCCGGACGGCGTCGCCTCCACTGACATCATCGAGCGGCACTCGCGATCGTGGACGCCGAGGCGCTCTCCGGGACGTTGGCCATGTGCGAAATGCGTCGGCGCATTCATCGATGGGAAAGTTGCTCAATCGCTCGATTCCGGAATAGGGTCCGCTTCTGGTCGGCATTTTCGCCTTCCCGTGCTCCTTCGCCGCTCGGCGACCGCATCACCTCTTCGTCCGAGCGCCCACCCTTCATCTTTTGACGAACCGAAGATGCTTGACGCGGTCGGTATTCATCGTGAAAGCCGTGATGTTGCCGCGCTCGTCGCGAAGGAAGTGAAGATGGAGACCGGCGACCGTGAACCAATCGGCGAGAGTCGGTTGAAGAGGCTCCCTCGGGGAATGTTTGTATTTATTCTCGTGGCGCAAGAATAACCGGCCGTCTTTCAGGACCACGTTGTAGCTCACCTGTAACTCCTCGCTGAAATAGGTTCCCACGTACTCCCGCAGTGTGTCCGGCGTTGGGGAGACAAGGCGTACTCTTTCCAAAACCGCCGGTCGTCGCCCCTCGACGTGAACGCGCAGGCGAACGGGAGCGGCACCACTTCGTCCTTCGAAACTGACCTCGATGGGGACGGGCGCGTTCACCGCACGAAATCGCTGCTTGGTGATGGGCATGAGCCGGAAGCGCCAACGCCCCACCTTGGCGATCAATGTCCCTTCGGCCACCGAGAGCTGCCAGAGAGCGCCCGTCTCAGGGTCATGGAAGGCCCCCGCCTTGGCGCTCAGCTCTCGTTCGGAGAGTTCCACCGATGGCCGCTCCTGGGCTCGGGCCGCTTTCGCCTCAGGTGTCATCTGATCGGCCAGAAAGATGTCGGCCACCCGTCGGGCTAATCGACTGGGATTGATCGTGCTCAGGTTGCACAGGCAGATCACCGAGAATCGGTGTTCGGGAAAGCGCATCATCTCGGCCCGGAAACCGACAAAGGCGCCGCCATGACTGATCATTCTCAGCCCTTTGTACTCGCCGAGGCGCAAACCGAATGCGTAATCGAGCCTCTTTCCGTCATTGAGCGTACCCGGCGTGAGGAGCTGATCGATCAGGGCGCGCCCACCGACTTCAGGATGATAGAAATTCTGGTCCCATCGAAACAGATCTTCGACGGACGTGAACAGGCCGCCGTCACCGACCATATCCAGGGTGGTCATGGAGATCTTGAATCCACCTCCTTTCTTCGGCGCATAACCGGATGCGCGATTCTCGACGATCATCGTGTGATCATCGTGAAAGTGAGTGTGATTCATGCCCAGCGGCTCGAAGATGAGCTCCCTGGCCACCTCGCGCAACGATTTTCCCGTGACTCGTTTGACGATGAGGGAGAGCAGGAAATATCCGGAGTTACTGTACAGGAAATCGTCACCGGGTTTGAAGTTGAGTTCCTTCTGTCGGGCCAGCAGGTCGAGGACTTCTCCGTCGGTGTAGAAATCGTCCTGGCGCATTCCGGCCAGATCCATCAGGGTGAGATAATCGCGAATGCCGCTGGTGTGATGAATGAGGTGGCGGATCGTGATGGGCGTCCCGTAGTCGGGCATTTCGGGGAGATATTTTCGAATATCATCGTCCAATGAGAGCTTCCCTTGCTGGGCCAGAAGGACGACCGTGGCCGCGGTGAACTGTTTGGAAGTTGAACCGATGCGGAATACCGTCGTGGGCGAAATGGGAATGTGGTGTTCCAGATTGGCCATGCCGTATCCCCGTTTGTAAATGAATCGCCCGTCTTTGATGATGCCCAGGGCACACCCTGGGGAATCGGGTCGATCCCAGGGAGCGAACAACTCATCGACGCGGGCTATCTGCGCCTCTCGGTCATGCTGGTTCTCCGGTTGACCGACGAAGGCCAGAGAGCTCATCGCCAGGAGAAACAAGAGAATGTGCAACGCGCTCTTCCTCATCATTGGTCTCATGGCATTCACCTCGCATGGCCGTCTTGGCCGCTCAACCCGCCCGCGACCAGACCGGTTCATCAACCATCCGTCAGATTGAGTATCAAAGTTCGCTCTCTCTGTCAACGGATGCAGCGGCAGAAGCGACTCCAGCGAACGCCGGGGCGCAGCATTCGTGAATGCGGAACTCGTCAGATGAGATCGGTCGCTCCCTCGCTCGCTGGAGCGGCCAAGGGTAGCGACGTTAGGGAGAGCGGGCGAGATGCGTGGCTCGCGATTCGTTCGTCATGCCGGGTGTGATGCATTCATTCTGATCCGCGAACGGAAAACGAAGGCGGAGACTATCCGGCGTAGTCGGTCGGGTCGGGAAGGCCCGCTCGCCGGAAAGCCTCTCGTCGCTCGGCGCACTTGGTACATCGGCCGCAATGCCGGCGATTGACGGGCGCCAGACAGGAAAACGTCAGTCCCAATGGCCAGGAGCGGCCGCGTCGGACGACGTCACTTTTGGTGAGCTGCGCATACGGCGTGATGATGCGCAGGGAGCTGTTGAGTCCCTGGCCGAGGAGTTGTTCGCAGTGGCGGAAAAAACCGGGCGTGCTATCCGGGAATGGATTCGAGCGAAGAACGCCCAGGGCGATCACGGGAATCCGGTGAAGAGCGCAATAGACGGCGGCTTTGGCCAACAGGATGAGATTTCGTCCGGGGAGGTAGTTGGCGTCCAGCGGAGCTCGAGCATCGGGAACCTGGTCGCCGGTCGTGCTCCAATGCCGGCCGTAGACGTCCTCCATGGGGAAATGAAGCTGTTTCAGCGGATGGATGTTGGGTTGATGAACCGCGTTGAGGAACCTGGCGAGCCAGAATAGCTCGGCCGATTCCCAAACCAGTCCATTCCTGACGAATACAGGATGGACCTCTCCATAGTTTTGAGCCAACTCGCAGGCGAGCACGCTGCTATCGAGCCCGCCACTGATGAGGACGCAGACTTTTTCCTGTGACATCGCTCGCGCCGTCGGGTCTCGCGGCCGCGCCCGGTATGAGGCGGTCACTGTTTCTTTCTCAAGCTACGCACATCCCCGGAGAGGATCGTTTCTCGCGCTCCGGTCGGCGTTTCCACGATCAACGCCCCTTCCGGCGTGAGGCCCCGCGTCACGCCGACGATGGTCCGATCACAGGTGACCACCTTCACCGGTTTATCTTCGGCATACGTGGACAGTTGACACCACCGATGGACGATATCGCTCGCGCCCTGACTGAGGAACAGATCGTACCAGGCATCGAGCTGGACGTAGAGCCGTTGTCGGAAGTCGTCGGCATCGATGGCCCGACCCGTCTCCAGTTTGAGAGACGTCGCTTCGGCGGCCAGTTCCGGCGGGAACGAGGTTTGGTTGAGGTTCACGCCGATGCCGCTGATGACATAGGCCAGCCGATGATGCTTCACTTCGGCTTCGGCCAATATCCCGGCGAACTTGCGATCGCCAATGAGCAAATCGTTGGGCCACTTGATGTCGGCGGTCAATTGATACTGTTGAGAGACCAGCTCGGCCAGCGCTACAGCGATGACCAGGCTGAGCACGGGCAGATCCGAGGGAGGGATGGTCGGCCTCAGAATGATGGAATGATAAAGTCCTTCGCTTTTCGGAGAGAGCCACGTTCGGCCCAACCGTCCGCGTCCGGCGGTTTGCTCTTCGGCCACGACGACGGTTCCCTCCCCGGCGCCGCATTCGGCCAACTCGCGGGCGACGTCATTGGTCGAGGTGACGGACGCGTAATGATAAACGATGTTATTAAAGCGTCGCAATTTAGGAGCTGGAGTGCTCATGGCTCATATGGTCGTGATCTTGAAACTGATATCCACGGCGGGCGCCGAGTGAGTGATGGCGCCCACCGAGATGTAATCGACGCCAGCTTCGGCATACTGGCGCACATTGTCTAGTGTGATGGAGCCGGAGGCCTCCAACAGCACGTGAGGAGCCGTGGCGCGGGCGATCTGAACGGCTTCCCGCACCATCTCCGGCGTCATATTGTCGAGCAGAATGAGATCGGCCGAGGCGGCCAGGGCTTCGCGCAGTTCGTTCAGGTTCTTCACCTCGACTTCGATTTTGTGCAGATGACCCAGGTGCCGGCGCGCGCGCTCAATCGCCGTCCGAACGTCGCCGACCAGCGCCAGATGATTGTCTTTGATGAGCACGCCATCATCGAGTCCGAATCGGTGATTATGCCCACCGCCCATGAGGACGGCATATTTTTCCAGCATTCTCAGGCCCGGCGTCGTCTTGCGGGTATCCAGGATCTTGGCTTTGGTTCCCGCCACCGCATCGACATAGGCCCGGGTGAGCGTGGCGATGCCCGACAGATGGCGGAGCACGTTGAGGGCCGTGCGCTCGCCCATGAGCAATATATCGGCAGGACCTTTCACCCGGGCGAACACATCGCCCTGGCGAACCCGTTCGCCATCGGCAGCAAAGGCTTCGATCTCCACCGGCGATTCCAGCACGCCGAACACGGCATCGGCCACCTCCAGGCCGGCCAACACGAGATCCTGTTTGGCGATGAATCGCCCGCGCGCCGTGACTGCCGCGGTGAGCACGGCCTGGGTAGTGATATCGCCACGCCCGAGGTCCTCGGCGATGAATTCGCTGGCCAGTTTGAAAAGCTCAGAGGTGTTCAGTCTCATTCGTCTTGGCTATGGGATGAACGGGCCATAGATTGACCCAGAAGGCGGGGCATCGTCGATGTCCTCTCGGTCTGTGCCTCGTCGGCGACTTCTGCGTTCATCTGTGTCCCGTTCATGGGTTCACGCTACAGGGTGGTCACCCCAAATTGTGCAGCATCTCTTTCAATCGTCGACGTTTCTCCTCCAATTGCTGGCAGCGCTCGCGCGTCGAGGCGACCACCTCCTCGGCGGCTCGTTCCAGGAATTGTCGATTGCTCAACCGGCGATGTAACTGTTCCAATTCCTTTTCGATCTTGGCCAGATTTCGCTTGAGCCGCGCACTCTCTTTCTCCACATCGATGAGTCCTTCCAGCGGCACGGCGATCTCCATGCCGGCAATGATATCGCGGGCCACGTGGCGCAATCCCTCGGTCGAGGGAACGTAGGTGATCTGGCGGACGCGCGCCAATCGTCGAATGTGTTCGCTGTTGCTCTCGATGAGCTCCTGCATCGTGCCGTTGGGCGAATGTGCGAGCACATCGACTTCCTGAGCCTGATCGATGTGCAATTCGGCGCGAATATTGCGGATCTTCTTGATCAACTCGATGAGGATGCCCATCTGCTGTTCGGCGTCCCTGTCGATGAGCCTGGCGTCAGCCTCCGGATAAGGGGCCAGACAGATTGTCTCTGTCGGCCGGGTCAGCGGGAGCCGTTGCCAAAGTTCTTCGGTGATGAACGGCATGAACGGATGCAGCATTCTCAAGGATGTCTCCAGCACGTACACCAGCCGTTGCCGGGCCGCCTCCACCTCCGGCGTCGTCTGTTGAGAGCTGACGCGCGCTTTGGAGAATTCGATATACCAGTCGCAAAAATCATGCCAGAAGAAATGATACAACAGATGCGCTGCCTCATGGAAGCGGAACTCTTCCAGCGCGCGGTTGACCTCGCCGATCGTCCGATGCAGGACGCTCAGCATCCAGCGATCGTGCAGCGCCAGGTGCTCGCGCGAGGGACGCGGTTCGGCTTTCAGCGTCGAACAGTTCAGGAGCACGAACCGGGCCGCATTCCAGATCTTATTGCAAAAGTTGCGATGAGCCTCCATCTTGGAGTACTGGAGGACGATATCCATCCCCGGCGTCGCCGATGAGGCGAGGGTGAATCGCACGGCATCGGTCCCGTACTGCTCGAACACATCCAGTGGATCGATGATGTTGCCTTTCATCTTGGACATCTTCTGGCCGTAGGGATCGCGAATGAGTCCGGTGATGAACACGGTGCGGAAGGGAACGCTATCGGGATCATGGGCGTGCCGCCGCGAGGGATGGTCTTTCATGAACTTGAGGCCCATCATCATCATGCGCGCCACCCAGAAGAAGATGATGTCGAATCCGGTGACCAGCACGGAAGTGGGATAGAAGGTGCGCAGATCCTCGGTATCGTCGGGCCACCCCAGCGTGGAGAATGGCCAGAGCGCCGAGCTGAACCAGGTATCCAGCACGTCCTCGTCCTGTCGGAGATCCGGGCTGCCGCAGGTGGCGCAGGCGGTGGGCGTCTGTCGAGCGACGGTGACGTGCTCCTCGGGACAATACCAGGCGGGGATGCGGTGCCCCCACCACAATTGCCGCGAGATGCACCAGTCGCGGATATTCTCCAACCAGTCGAAATACGTTTTCTCCCAATTGGAGGGAACGAATCGCGTGCGCCCCTGTTTGACGGCCTGGATGGCTTCCTCGGCCATCGGCTTGACGTTGAGGAACCACTGCATGGAGACCAGCGGTTCGATGACCGTATGACAGCGGTCGCAGTGTCCCACGTTGTGGGTGTATTCTTCGACGCGGATGAGATACCCTCTGTTCTCCAGTTCTTCGACGATGCGTCGGCGCGCCTCGTAGCGATCCAGACCGGCGAAAGGTCCGGCTTCTTCGGTCATGCGCCCTTGTTTGTCGATGACCACGATGGACGGCAAATGGTGCTGCCGTCCGATTTCGTAATCGGCGGGATCGTGTGCCGGCGTGACTTTCACCACGCCCGTCCCGAACTCTTTCTCCACCAGTTCCGTCTCGATGACCGGCAATTCCCGTCCCACCAGAGGGAGGATCACCGTCGCCCCGCGCAGGTGACGATAGCGTTCATCGGTCGGGTGAATGGCCACTGCCGTATCGCCGAGCATCGTCTCCGGGCGGGTAGTGGCGACCACCACGGCATCGCCGTTTTCCACTGCTCGGTCGCCGGTCGCGCGCTTGATGGGATAGGCGATGTAGTAGAGCTTGCCGCGCACTTCTTTCTTGGGCGCTTCCAGATCGGAGAGCGCCGTTTGACACCGCGGGCACCAATTGACGATATAATGGCTGCGGTAAATGAGCTCTTCCTCGTAGAGGCGCACGAAGGCTTCCCGAACCGCCCGAGAGAGCCCTTCATCGAGCGTGAATCGCTCGCGCGTCCAATCGACCGAGGCCCCTTCCAGGCGCATCTGTTTCTGGATGGTTCCTCCGGAATGCTCTTTCCACTGCCAGACGCGCTTTTCGAATTCGACGCGGCCCAGCGCTTCTCGCGTGAGCCCCTCTTCGGCCAGCATGCGCTCGACGACCACCTGGGTGGCGATGCCGGCATGATCGGTGCCCGGCAACCAGAGCGCCTTGTATCCTTGCATGCGCCGCCACCGGGTGAGGATATCCATCAGAGTGTGCTGCAACGCGTGACCCATGTGAAGATAGCCGGTCACATTGGGTGGCGGAATGACGATGCAAAAGGGCTCTCCCTCGGGATGAACCTCCGGCTTGAAGAATCCCCGGCTCTCCCACCAGGGATACCATCGCTTTTCCGCTTCTTTGGGGTTATAGGCCTTGGGAATGTCTTGTGGCGTCATAGGCTTCAAAATGAGTGGGGATCAAGCGCGACCACTTGATCCCCTCGCTGGATGACTGCTGCTTTGGCCTCGAGGGCCGGCTCGGAGAACGGCCACGCCGAGGAGATCTCCGGCGATGGCCGCCGACCGCGGGCCCGTGGCGTCACCGGTTGGCTCGCCCATCACTTTTTGGTCTGGCTCTTTTTCTTCCGCTTCTTTTTGTTCTTTTTCGTCTCTTTCGCCTTCTTGGTTTTCTTCATCTTGGTCTGGCGGGAGGATTGTTCGGCCCCGCCGACGCGAACTTTTTGTTCACCCCGCGCACCGGCCTTGGCGCCCGGCGTGATCGGGCCGGATGGACCGACCACGACGGTGCTCGACGTCGGCGTCACCACGGTCTTGGGTCGCGAGTATTGTTCGGCCGTGGCGATGAGGTCTTCGGTAGTCGTGTCTCGCTTGAGCAACAGGCCATTGCGGGGCACGTGCATGTTGGGATTGGCGATGAGGCTGAGCACGGGTCCGAAAATAGAGCCGAAGAATCCCGGATCGGGGCGTTCCACTCGCGCGGCGATCTCGACCGGCTCGGCTTCGGGGACCGGCTTGCCCATCATCTCGATCATGTTGGCCGCCCGCTGGCGATAGGGACTGTCCGGGAATTGGCGGACCAGCCGCGCCAGATATTTGGCTGCTTCATCCGGCTCTTCCAATTCAAACAACACTTTTCCCAACCGGAACAGCGTTTCGTCCATCTTGGAATATTCGGGATACTCCTCGGCCACCTCCTGTAATCGACTCCGCGCGCCCTTGAGCCGTTTCCGCTTCATCTGCAGCCGGGCGATTTCCATATCGTGTTCGGCGATGTGATCGCGCACCCGCCGCAGCCACTCCTGGATCTCTTCTTTCCGATCGGTGTTGGGATACCGCTGGAGCACGGTGAGCAGCGCCTTTTCCGCCTTCTTGGCCGCGGTCACATCGCGATTGGGGGCGAGGATCTGTCGGAGGTGAATGAACGCCACCTGCATCAGCGCATCATCGGCGAGCGGGTGGGTGGGGAAGAAATTGGCGAAGTCCTTGTATTCTACGCGAGCCTGGGCTAATGCCTCGGTGGTCCCCTCCCGGTAAAACGAGTCGGCGATGGCCAGCTTGGCCATGGGCACGTAGGCGCTATCCGGATAGGTGGTGATGAGCGTATTGAGCAATAACCGGCCTACGATGTACCGATTCTTATTCAATTCATGCAAACCTTGTTCGAAGAGTTCGATGTCCCGTGGCGTCTCTTTGCCGACATTTTTCTTTCCCCGACCGCAGCCGGTCGCCAGCAGTCCGACGATCAAAACCAAGGTCACAATCTTTGCCCACTTCATAGGTCCTACCTCCTCCTTCGATCCTGATCGAAGGTCACGTGAAGGCTCGCGCTTGCTGCTGCCGGGCGATATCGAGCATCTGCCGGACCACAGCAGCCGGATCGGGCGCTCCGAAGATGGCCGATCCGGCGACGATCATGTGGGCCCCGCTGGCGATGACCTGTTCCAGATTGTCCGGCGAGATACCGCCATCAATCTCGATTCGCACCGGAAGACCTCGTTGGCGAATGAGTTGATCCAGCCGACGGACCTTTTCGCAAGATGAGGGGATGAACTGCTGTCCGCCGAATCCCGGATTCACCGACATCACCAGCACATAATCGGCATAGGCCAATCCCTCCTCCACGGCCATGAGCGGCGTCGCCGGATTGAGGGCAATGCCCGCCTGGCAGCCCAGCTCCCGAATCCGCGTGAGCGCGCGATGAAGATGAGGCGTGGCCTCCACATGGACGGAGATGAGATTGGCCCCCGCCGCCGCGAATTCCTCCAGATAGCGTTCCGGCTCGACGATCATCAGATGAACGTCCAGCGGCAATGTCGTCGACCGACGCGCCGCGTCCACAATGAGCGGCCCCACCGTGATGTTGGGCACAAAGCGCCCATCCATCACATCGATGTGAATGAGCGAAGCGCCCGCCTGCTCAACGAGGTGGATTTGTTCGCCCAGGCGAGTGAAATCAGCCGATAGAATCGATGGCGCAATCTCGATCATAAACCGAGTCTCAGTTGGCAAAGATACAATTTTATCTTCTCGAGCGCAATTGGCCAATGTCGCGCGGTCCGATGCTCACCTGAACCCGAAGAGGTTGGCCGCGTTTGGCCGTCATGCCCGCGGGCGGCCATTGCTTGACGATGGTGTTGGCCGGTTGCCTCGCATGAATGGTGCTTTTCACCTCCAGATGCAGCCCCGCCTGGCTGGCTCGTCGCTGAGCCGGACCGAGTTTTTGACCCACCACATTGGGCACCGTCACCGTCGGTTGATGCATGGCCAAATAGAGGGCGACCGCTGCGCTGGTCACAAACACGAAACCCAGCAGGATCAGAACCAGTGCATCTCTGACGGCGCCGATGGCGACTTCCAAGATGCGTGCTCGCACTATTTTCATCCCTGAGCTTCTTAACCCTGAAGTCTACCACCTCCTCAAACCGGGTTTCAACTGCGATATGCCACCCCTCGCCGACCCTGCTGGCCCGAGCGCGTCGTGGACTCTCCCGTGAAAATAGACGACGGACGACCGACGACGGATGACCGACGTTCTCTCTTCATCCCCTCGGTGCGGCTTGCAAAGCCATGAAGGACCCCTTCAATAATAAGTGGCGCGGGCTGCTGGCTTGCATTACATTCCCCGAACGTCCATTTTCATCCTTTCGGTGTGCTTCCCGGGCCATGAGGAACGCCATCGAAAAATAAGTGGGGCAAGCTGGCAGCTCGTGCTCCGCCGTTCAGCGGGTCGATTGTGTCATGTGATCTCCGGGCCGTGGGCGATTCTGGTGAAGAAGGAAAAATCCACATCCACCCTCGCTGCCGCTCTCCGAGAGAGCCTGTGTTGCTCCTTCCTCGTTCTTTTCATTGTTCAGCCTTGGCAACGGACTCATCGTCCATGAGTGATGCTCCCGTGGGGCGAAGCGTGACTCCTCCCCGCCGACCGGCGGCGGGGCTTCCAGGAGGGAGGGGAGCGGTCCGCGGGACGAGCTAGCCACGTGATGGCTCCCCGCCGACCGGCAGCGGGGTCTCTCCTGGGTGAGGGATGAGCCTTTCCACGAGCTGACGACTCTCCGCCAGCCATCGGCGAGGTTTCATGGGGCGGGCCCCGGAGCTGGTCTCCGGAGTCTCTGACGATGGTCAGTTCCTCACCTGGGAGCTTCCCCCCACTCTCCGAATACCCTGGGGCTGGCCTCCGGGGATCGTTGCGCTCTCGCCTTGATACGCGTGGCGCAAGTCGCCAACTTGCGCCACGCATTTTCACCCCCTCGGCGTGGCCTATGGGATCATGGCCGACTCCGGTGATCATCACCACAGAGGAAAGGCGCTCTGCGGTCTCCGCCATTTCGGTATCCTATTTTCGCCGCTCGTCGCGCGGATTCGTCGACGGCTCCCTCGATCCACGTGGGACGAATGGCGAGGCTTGCTTCTCATCGCTGCCGGTGACATACTCTCTCTGGCGCTCGTTCGAAGCGGATCGCTGACAGAGATACTGGAAGGGGAGTAACATCATGCACAGGAATCATCGCCGGGTCGCCATCGTCGATGGATGCCGAACGCCGTTTGCCAAAGCCGGAACGCTGTTCAAGCATCTGACGGCTTATGAATTGGGCCGGATCGCCACCGTCGAATTGCTCAATCGAACCGAACTCGACCCCAACGAGATCGATGAAGTGATCTTCGGGACGGTGATGCCGAGCATCAAAACGTCCAACATTGCCCGCGAGATCGCCCTGGACGCCGGAATTCCCAAGCATGTGCCCGCGTTCTCCGTGGCTCGTGCCTGCGCTTCGGCCAACCAGGCCATCGTCAGCGCGGCCGAGGCCATCATGGTTGGTCGATGCGATACGATCATCGCCGGCGGCGCCGAATCGCTGTCCGATCCGCCCATTCTCTTTTCTCCGGCGATGCGCCAGGCCTTTCTCAAGGCGTCCAAGGCCAAATCGCTCGGCGAGAAGATCGGCGCGTTTCGCGGGATCGGCTGGCGCGATCTGGCGCCCGAGGCGCCGGCCATCGCCGAGCGGGTCACGGGATTGACCATGGGCGAGTCGGCGGAGAAGATGGCCAAAGAGAACGGCATCTCGCGGGAGGAGCAAGATCGATTCGCCTATCGCAGTCACCGGCTGGCTGCCGCCGCCACCGATGACGGTCGCCTCACCCGGGAAATCGTTCCCACCCATGTGCCACCCGACTTCACCATCACCGTCAAAAGCGATAACGGCATCCGCCGCGACACGAGCTTGGAAGCCCTCGCCGCGCTCCCTCCGGTGTTCGATCGACAATATGGATCGGTCACCGCCGGGAACTCATCGCCGTTGACCGATGGCGCTTCGGCGTTGCTCATCATGTCCGAAGAAAAAGCGAAAGCGCTCGGATATGAACCGCTCGGCTATATTCGCTCGTACGCCTTCGCCGCTCTATCGCCCTGGGATCAGTTGCTGATGGGACCGGCTTATGCTGCGCCCCTGGCGCTGGACCGCGCCGGATTGACGCTCAAGGAGATGGATCTCATCGAGATGCACGAAGCCTTCGCCGCTCAGGTCCTCTCTAATATTCGCGCCTTCGAATCGCGCACGTTCGCCCGGGAAAAACTGGGTCGCGAAGAACCGCTGGGCGAGGTCGATATGGAGAAAGTGAACGTCTGCGGCGGCTCCATCGCCATCGGTCATCCGTTCGGTGCTACCGGTGGACGGCTCACCATCACCATTCTCAATGAACTGAAGCGCCGGAGCGGACAGTTTGGCCTCATCACCGTGTGCGCCGCCGGGGCCATGGGATTCGCCATGGTCGTCGAGCGAGAGTGAGAGCCCTCGAAAAATGTTGTGGAGTGGCGTCTTCTCCCGCAACCATTGCTGGACGGCGCCCGACTTCCCCTCGGACGCACTCCTGCCCGACGAGAGAGAGGCCGTCCTCGATCGCATCCTAGCGCCCTCGGAGGCGAAGCTCCTTGAGGATGTTCTCGGCGTGGCCGACTTTTTCGGTCACAAATAACACGTAACGAATGTCGACGGCGATGCCACGTGAGAGCGCCGGATTGAACACGTAATCGCTCCCCAATCCTTCGTAGTTGCCATCGAAGATGACGCCGATGAGTTCGCCCCGCCCATTCATAACCGGGCTGCCGGAATTGCCGCCGGTGATATCCACGTCGGAGATGAATGCCACCGGCACATCGCCCAATCGCGGGTCGGCGTAAGGGCCGAAATCCTTGGCTCGTTCCAGCGCCTTGAGCGACTCGGGGACGTCGAACGGCTCTCGACCGGTGTCTTTCTCAATGACGCCTCGGAGCGTCGTCACATAGTCGTAGAAGACGGCATCGCGCGGCTTGTATCCCCGGATTCGCCCGTAGGTGAAGCGCAACGTCCGGTTGGCGTCGGGATAAAGCGGCGTCTTCTTCCATCGGTTCATCCCTTCGATGTAGAGCGGACGAAGCCGGGTCACCGTCGCGACGAATTTCTGGAACCGTCGGTTCAACTGGTCTAATTCAGCCTGCGCGTCGGCGACGAACGTGAGGATAGGGTCATCGAGCGCCCGCCATTCCGCAACCGTCATATCGAAGAATGTGATGATGGCTTCAGCAGAGGCGAAGCGAGGACTCTCCAGCACCTGACGGGCGAATGCCTCTTCCGCTCGTCGCCGCTCCTGGCCGCTCTTGCCGGCGAACAATTTTTCTACTGCTTCGATCTTCTGCCCCTTGGGCAGCTCATCGGCCTTGGCCAGAAACAGTTCGATGAACGCGCGCTCGGTCTCGACATCGCGGCGTTTCCACTGTTCGGGAAGCGATCGTTTGATCCGTTCTATTGCTCGCTCCGACAGTTGAGGCGAACGCTCAGATTCGGGCTTGTCTCGCTCCAGAGCGTAAGCCCATGCGGTGGACAGCAGGCTGAGCGTGTCGCTCGCGTTGAGCAAACTGCCGAGCACGTTTTGCCGCATGTCGTATCGTTCCAGATCTCGATATGCCTCGGCGAATTCATCGAGCAGATGCCCATATCGCGCTTTCCATTTCGGCCTGTCGTTCACCGCCTGCATGAACGCTGCCTCTTCCGCTCGACGCCGCTCCAGCAAGTGAGAGCGACGCAGTCCTTGCAGAGAGCCCTGAAAATTTTTCAACGCATTGCTCAAGCCGAAAACCTGGCTGGCGTAGCGGAGGGCCAGTTCGGGGTCGCGCTTCTCGGCGCGTCGGAGCAGATCGATCTGACGTTGCAGGATGTCAATTTGATAAGGGTAGAGTCGTCGCTGGCGATAAGCGATGGAAGCGGATTCGCGATGACGGAACGTGGTGCCCGGATAGCCGAGAACCATGACGAAGTCGCCCTCCCGGTATCCGTGCAAAGAGAGGGTGAGAAATTTCTCCGGCGTGTACGGGATGTTCTTCTCCGAATACGGAGCCGGCCGACCATCCGGTCCAACGTAAGCGCGCAGGAAAGCGAAATCGCCCGAGTGTCGGGGCCATTCGAAGTTATCGGGATCGCCGCCGAAATACCCGATGGCCCGCGGCGGCGCGTAGACGATGCGAACATCGGGGAGCACCTGGAAGGTGATGAGATAATATCGAAGCCCGTGGAGCATCTCGACGACGCGCGCCCGAATGCCCTCGTCTTTCTTCTCCGCCGCTCGGGCGATCTCTCGGCGTCGAGCCGCGATGGCCCGCTCCCGTTCGTCGGGAGACATCTTCTCGGTCACCGCCGAGAGGACGTCACCGGTGACGTCTCGGAGGCTCCTGGTGATGGAGACGGTGTAATTGGGGGCCGGCAATTCCTCGGCGCGGGTTCGAGCCAGGAATCCCGTTCGGCTGTAATCTTTGGCCGGCGTGCTGGCGGCGACCAGCGCTTCGTAGGCCACATGATGGTTGGTCAGGATGAGGCCTTCGGGGGAGACGAACGCGCCGGTGCCGCCATCGACGATGACGACGGCATCAGAGAGGCTCGGCCTCTGAGGGTCGTAGATGTCCCGAGGCGCGAGCTTGAATCCCATCTTTCGCATTTTGGCCAGAGGCAGCTCCTTCACCGTATTCGGGAGCCACATGCCCTCGTCGGCCCAGAACGAGAATGGAGCGGCCAATACCATGAAACCGATGAGCAAAGCGGTCACGATTCGATATCGCATATTCGTTTTCCTCATCACGTGGGAATGGATTCGGCCACCGTCTTATTGGCGTGGCAGGTGATCGGGGGGTTGACTTCGAGCAAGTGGGCGGCGGCTTTGATCGATTCAGTGAGCCAGTGCATAGCGAGCAGGACAGTGTACGCCAACCGATCCGGAATGTTCAATTGGCGTGAAGAATTTTCTCGATCGCTTCTCACATACAAATCGCTCGAGTAATCACCCATCTTCTCTTCCTGTTAGGCCCAATGGTGAAAATGATGTGACATGAGCAAGCTGCTTGTGTCACACTCTTCCTTCGCTGGGATTGGCAATGGTCTGCAGGCGTTGCGTCGCAATGCCATGATGATAAAAGTGAGCGTTTCTCGAGGGAATCACTCGTGGACTTGGAGGCTACACCGAATGGACGAAAACGAACTATTTTTGAAGGAGGCGCCCATGACCTCGTGAGCCACACCCCAAGGATGTAAATGGGCTCGTTGGAGGACGTCGCGCAAGAGGCTATCTTACGTCACACTATCGTCGAAGGAGCTCACCATGAAGAACCCGCATCGCCCATTTCGCCTTTGCCTGAGAGTGGCCGTAGCGGTCGCTCTTCTGGGAATCATGGCCGCCGAGACTCATTCAGTCCGGCGGCGCATCCATCGGATCGCGTTCACCGCTCCGGAGAAACATCTCATTATGGAGTTCCTGGACGATGATCTCCTCCACTTCGAGTTGGCCGCCGGGCGAGGGCCGAGCGCCGATGAACCCATTTATACCACGCCGATGATCTTCAAGACGAATTATCCCGGTCCTCGTCAGTTCGCGCGCTCGGGAGCCGAGGGCCACATTCTGGAGACGGCCGAGATGAAGGTCATCGTCGACCGCCGCCGCCTTTGCCTCACCGTCATCGATAAGACGAAGAACCTGGAACTCACCACGCTGTGCCCCCACGACCTTCATCGCCGGTGGAAAGGCTTGACGCTCGCGCCCAATGGCATGCGTCACGTCTACGGATTGGGCGAGCAGTTCGTCGCGCCGGGATCGCCCGACGGCGACTGGGTTGGGCGCGTGCGGGTGTCCGGCAACACGGAAGGGAATGCCCTGGTTCCCTTCGAAGGCGGAGCGGTGGAGAATGCGCAATTCCCCATTCTCTATGCGCTGGGAAGAGATTACGAAAACTATGCCCTGTTTCTCGATGACGTGTATAAACAGCGGTGGGATTTCACCGGTCGACCATGGAGAGTGAACACCTGGAACGATCAGATCCGCGGATATCTGATGACCGGTCCGAACCTGCTCGACCTGAGAAGAGATTACATGGAACTGGTGGGCCGCCCGCCCGTGCCACCGAAGAAGATGTTCGGCTTGTGGATCTCAGAATATGGCTTCGACGATTGGGCTGAACTCGAAGAGAAGCTTCGCAGCCTGCGCGCGAACCGCTTCCCCGTCGATGGTTTCATTTTGGACCTGCAGTGGTTCGGCGGCATCACTCCCAACTCCGATCACACGCGCATGGGCACGCTCGCCTGGGATACCACGCACTTTCCTCATCCGGCGGCGACAATCGCCCGGCTGCGCGACACACAGGGCATCGGGCTCATCCTCATCGAAGAGTCGTACATTGGTCGAGCGCTCCCCGAACACGAACTCATGGAGCGCAAAGGCTATCTGGTGAAGGATTGCCAGGGCTGCGGAGCGACCTATATCGCCAAGAATCCCTGGTGGGGCAAAGGAGGCATGATCGATTGGACCAACGACGCCGCCGGCGATTACTGGCACGACTGGAAGCGGCAGCCGCTCATCGAGATGGGTATTCTGGGACATTGGACGGATCTGGGAGAGCCCGAGGCGTATAACCGATGGGCCTGGTATTACGGGTTTCCCGAGTTGGGCAAGCACGCTCACGTCGACGTGCACAATCTGTACAATTTCAAGTGGAGCGAGAGCATCTTTCGCGGCCGGCGACGTCACGGCGTCACCGGTCGGCCGTTCATCCTCTCCCGCTCCGGCGCGCCGGGCAGTCAGCGATTCGGCGTCAGCATGTGGTCGGGCGATATCGGCTCCAATGTGAAGAGCCTGGCGGCGCATCTCAACGTGCATCTCCACATGTCGTTCTCGGGCATCGATTATTTTGGCGCCGACATCGGCGGCTTTCATCGCGAAGCGCTCGATGGTGATCTCCATCAACTGTACACGCGCTGGTTCGCCATCGGAGCGGCTCTGGATGTTCCCGTCCGGCCGCATACGGAGAATCTCTGTAATTGCAAGGAGACGGCTCCGGACCGAATCGGAGATCGGGCCAGCAATCTGGCCAATCTGCGCCTCCGATACGCGTTGAGCCCATACCTCTATTCGTTGGCCCATCGAGCCTATCTCTATGGCGAGCCGGTGATGCCGCCGCTGGTTTTTTACTATCAAACGGATACGAATGTTCGTAAGATGGGCCGGGAGCGGTTGATCGGACGCGATCTATTAGTCGTCACCGTCACCCGGTATGGCCGCTCCAAGTGTGATGTCTATCTGCCCGCGGGGACGTGGATTCGCTATCACACCAACGAATGGTTCCATAGCGATGGTCAGTGGTTCCGGGGAATTCCGGTCCTGGTGAACGGTCGGTTCACGTTGCCCCTGTTCGCTCGCGCCGGAGCGATCATTCCTGAGATGTACGTCGATGAGCAGACGATGAACATCATGGGGCGGCGGCGCGATGGGCGCCGGCACGATGAATTGAGAGTGAGAGTGTATGCCCATCGGTCGCCGAGCCAGTTCACGCTCTACGAAGACGACGGCGAGACCATCGCCTATCAGAGAGGAGCCGTGCGGACGACCGTCATCTCGCAACGGCAGATGGATGACCGCGTGGTGGTGACCGTTCGGGGAGCGTCCGGAACCTATGCCGGCGCGCCGGCGCGCCGCGATACGATTGTGAAGTTGATCGTAGAAAAGAGAGACGTCGAGCAGGTGTCGGTGAACGGCGAACCGTTACCCTCATATGAGACGCGCCAGGCGTTCGCTGCCGCTCATCGAGGATGGTTCAAGGCCGGCCCCCATGTCATCATCGCCAAATCAGGGCCCGTGGCGGTGAAGCGAACGAAGCGCTTCATCTTCACCCTGTCGCCGCTCACCGCCCGATGAGAGGAGTCACGAGAGCGGATCTTCTCTCTCGGCGCCGCCTGAGCCCGTTGTGCATCAGGGCAATGCCACCGTCGCCATCGCCGATGTTCGGGAGTGCTCTTTCTTCTCTCCCGGCTGCTCCTGCGCCTTCTTGATGCGATTGATGGCGTTAGTGATGATCGACTTGGCGAATGGCGGCAGACCGGGCGCTCGGGCCGCTTCCTCCAGCGCCGGGAGCGCTCGCCGATCTCCCAATGCTCCCAGGGCCTGCGCGGCGCTGAAGCCGAGCTGGAACGATCGATTCCGGATGCCTTCCTCGAGTCCTTTGAGGAGGATGTCGAGCACGCGGTCATCGCCTTTGCCGATGGCGCCGAGCAATTGAAACGCCGAACTCCGCACCGTCGCTCGATGGCCCGGAGCGGCGTACTCCATAGCGATGTCCAGCGCCCGCGGGTCTTGAAGCGCGGCCAGTCCATCCATCGCCCCGGCGCGAATCACATCCCGCCAGGAATCCCGTTTCATGAGATCGACGAGTACATCATAGGCCCGTGGCGCGCGACTCTGCCCTAACGCTCGCGCCGCTTCGGCCACGGCAAAATAGCTGGGATCGGTCTGAATGATCTTGACGAAGAGATCGGCTAGCTCAGGATCTTTCAGAGCAGCCAGTCCACGAATCGCCGCCCGGCGGACGCGCGACTGTTCATCTTTCAGCGCTTTGAGCAATGCAGCCCGCACCGCTTCGGTCTGCTTCCCGGCCAAGGCCCTCACCGCCTCCAATCGCACGCCCCAGAAGGCATCGTGCAGAGCGGCTTCGGTCAACGCCTCGATGGCCGCGTCGCTGGATCGCGAGGCGAGTTCGACCGCTGCGCGAATGCGGCCGGTGACATCTCGATCGTGGAGCAGTTGATAGGCCAGCGCCGCATCGCTGCGATCGAATTTCACTTCCTTGAGGATGTAATTCCCGCGATCGAAATTGATGATGAGCGGCTCACCGTCCACCGGGAAGGTGAACGTCTCTCGACGTTCATCGATCCACACGCGATGCACTTTCTCGCCCGAAGCCGTGGTGATGGCGATATCCACCGGGGTGATGAAGACGTCCGGCGATTGAAACCAGGGCCGCGTCTCATCGGGTTTCTGCGTTTGCGTGACGGTGAGGGTGAGCGTGTGGGCGCGCTCATCATATTGAGAGGTGATTTCGAATCGGGGATGGCCCATCTTGTACACCCACTCATCGAAAAACCACTGAAGGTTCTGGCCCGTCGCCTCTTCGATGGCGATGACCAGTTGTGGCGTCTCGACGTTCTGCCAGGCGTATTTCTCCACGTAATGATGGATGGCGCGCCAGAAGAGTTCCTCGCCGAGCACGAACCGCAACATGTTGAGGACCGCGGCGCCGTGTGGATAGGCGTGGGTATCGAACATCGACCAGGGATTATCGTAGCGTTTGGTCACAATGGGTCGCCGGTTCCCGCGGCGCCAGGCCTGAAAGTATTGCCGCTGATTGCCGAACATTTCGTAGAGGTATTCCTCTTTCCCTTTGTCATGTTCGGTCCACACGTTGGCCATGAACGTGGCGAACGATTCGTTGAGCCAGATCTCGCCCCAATCGCGGCAGGTGAGCAGATCGCCGAACCACTGATGAGCGAGCTCGTGAGAGACGACGCCGTCGGAGGAGATGTCCAGATGGGCGCGGCGATCGTGAACGAAGTTGTCGCCCAGCGTGGTGGCCGAGATGTTCTCCAGCCCTCCGGGAAAGCCGCGCACGGTCGTCTGGGCGTACTTGGGATAGGGATAGTCGTAGCCGAGCTTTTCGGAGAAGAACGCGACCATGTCCTTTAGCTTGCCGAACGAGAGGCGCGCGTTCTCTACCTGATCGGGATAGACGTAAGAAATCACCGGAATATTCTTGAACCGATCCCTGAGTTCGGCGAATTGGCCGACGACGATGGAGATGAGGTAACTGGAGAAGGGTTTGTCTAATCGCCAATGCCAGGTCTTGGTCTTCTTCTCCGGATGGGGCGTCACGCTCACCAACGCTCCATTAGAGATCACCGTGTACTGATCTGCGACGGTGGCGATGACCTCGGCGGACGCGCGATCATTGGGGTAATCGTAGCAGGGGAACCAGTAGTGATTCGCTTCCGGTTGACCGGCCGTCCATATCTGATAAGGACGATCCGGCTCGCTCTCGGTCGGCGTGACGAACCTCAATCCTTCCCGGGGCACGGCTGTGTAGTTGATCGTGATGGCGATATCCTGACCGGCGGGATAGGCGCGATCCAAAGTAACGAAGAGCTTCTCGTCATCCTGATAGCGAAACCGAAGGGGCGTGCCATCGGCCAGCGTGACCGAGTGGATGGTCATGTGACCGGCGTCGAGTTGAATCTCCTTCACATCGCTGCTGAACGGGCGCAGGATGATGGTCGTTTCGCCGGTCACCGATTTTTGAGCCCAATCGAAGCTGAGAACCAGGCGATAGTGCTGGACATCATAGGAATGACTGCGCGGCCATCGATAGGGCGGTGGCTCGGCAGTGGGCGCATGACCGGGGGCTTGCGCGAAGACGCCGTTCGAAAAGACGAAGAGGATGAGGACGAGCATGATGACTCGCCCGCGCTTCCCAGAGGGCCAAACATCGAACATACATTACCTCCACCCAATGATGTTTTCTCCGATTCTCAGACGCACGGCCGGATATTACACCACGCCTCATATGGATGTCTAGAGCCAGCGCGCCGCCCGGTGCGTCAAGTGAGAGCTGGGAGTTCCGGCGGCCCATGCCCTCTCCCAGGTGGCCGTGGGGTCAGCCGGTTCCGTCGGAGCCCGGCCACCGGCAACGCCACGCGGACATCACCCACCAGATTCGCTCCGCCACCAGGGACGGCCACCGTCACATCCTCGACCCTCAGTTCGCTTGATGGTCATGGGGGCGCCGGCATTCTTTGCGTTCTCGGGGAACTGCATTGACCGGGTATCGGATGGTTTCACTTCTCACGACCACCTGTCATCTGGCGCCCCCCGAGACCATCGCCGCTGGGCGGTGGGGAGCTGCGCGGCTGGTGGGGTGAGCGGGGAAGGAACGATTCCCGGAGGTGAGTTCCGGGGTTTCCGGAGGGTGGGGGGAGTTCCGGGTGAGTAGCTGCCCATCGTCAGAGACCCCGGAGGCGAGCTCCGGGGCCTGCGCCATGACACCTCGCCGATGGCTGGCGGAGAGTCGTCAGCTCGTGGAAAGGCTCATCCCTCACCCAGGAGAGACCCCGCCGCCGGTCGGCGGGGAGCCATCACGTGGCTAGCTCGTTCCGCGGGCGGTTCCCCTCCCTTCAGGAGGCCCCGCTGCTGGACGGTGGGGAGGGTCGGTTGTCAGCCAGTTTGCGGCACCCCCCTTCCTCTCCGGAGACATCCCGCCGCTCGCCCACAGGCCCAGAGGGGGCCGCCGGGCGCGTCCCCCGGCTTCGTGGTGTCCATTCGGAGTGAGTCGTCGTCTGGGGATGCTGCTGTGCTCTGCCCCTGACTCTCCTACGGCACTCCTGACTTCTGTCGGGCGCACTCCCGCGTCACCTTCCATCGAACGAAGCGGGCGCGATTGCACAGCGCAAGTGGAATGAAATCGGCTCGCCCATCGTCGCATTTCGACAAACGAACCCTCTCACTTCAAATAGCGCGCCAGGAAGGCCTTGATTTTCCGCCAACTGTCGGCCGCCGTCCTGGTGTTGAGGCGATTGAACTGATGGCCGCCGGGAGGTTCTTCATAGATCTCGTATTCGAATTTCTTCCCGGCGGCCTTCAGCGCGTCGATGAGATGCATGAGTTCGTGGAGGCGCACGTCCCGGTCATTGGTCGCCGCATGGATGAGCAAAGGCGTTTGTAACCGATGAGCCTGATGCGCCGGGGAACGCTCCAGATAGGGCCGGAGATTCTCCCAGGGCGTGCCGCCGAATCCTCGTTGCTCGGCGAACGTGCGTCGATACCGCTCCGATTTATATCCCATTCGCTCGACCAGATCGGAGACGCCCACAACGTTGACGCCGACGCGAAATTTCTCCGGCGCGCGATAGAGCGCGTGCATGGTGATGAAGCCGCCGTGCGACCAGCCGATGATGCCGATGCGATGGGGATCCACGTTAGGATGCATCTCCACCAGCCAGTCGCGGCCGCTGATGCAATCTTCGACCTCTTTGCCACCATAGTCCAGCGCATGGTAATGACGGGCGCCATGATGGGTGCTTCCTCGATATTCGGGAGCGAGCACGATGTATCCCTCTCGGAGCATGTCGCGGATCAGCGGCCAGTAGTAATGATCCAGATGGCCATGGACGCCACCGTGAACCCAAATGAGGGCCGGTCGCTTCTCGTTGCCGATATTCAGGGGCGTCCATACATGCGCCGGGATGATATGTTCATCGGCCGAACTGGGATAGCGAATCTTCTCGTAGCGGGCGATGCCTTGCGCCTCGAGGAAGAAGCTGAGCTCCAGGCTTCGTTGCTCGGCCGCTTGCACGGCGAACTGAAGCGAGCGGATCTGACGTTCCAATCTCTCCAACCGAGCCTTCAGGTCATCCTGCTGCGCTTGCACGCGGGGAAGACAGCACAGGACACTCCAAACCGCGATGATCACGTCTCGACGTCTCATAGCTCCCTCTCAACGTTGCGCCTGACTCACGGTATCTCCACCCACTAGGGGCGAACCTGGGCGGAGGTTCGCCGCCCGTGGGACTCAGAAGTTGATTTTCAGAGCGAACTGCATCAGCCGCGGATTAGTGATCGTGCACGTGGTCTGTCCGAAACTGAGACTGAAAATATTGGTGTTCGGCACGCAGAAATTCACGTTATTGAACGCATTGAACACCTCCCAGCGGAACTCCAGATCGGCCGTCTCCGTCATCTTGGTGCGCTTCGACAGGTTGAAGTCGAAAGTGAACCGACGCGGCCCGAAGATGGGCGTATGCCCCAGCTCGCCCAACTCTCCGGGGCGCGGCAATTGGAACAGTCCTGGCGTGGCATCGGGGTCTGAGCACTGACCGCCGACGATGCTGGAGAGACACGGATCGAGCCAGAAGACGCCGCCGCCAATGGTCCGTCGACCGACCAGGCGGCGAAGTTCGTCGACGGTCAGCGGTTGAGAGAGGTTCACCGTGTTATCGTCGGAGATGGTGGAGCGATGGAATGTTCCCACGCCCGATGTGATCGACAGCGGTCGGCCACTGCGCCAGTTGATGATGCCACCAAATTGCCACCCACTGATCAATGTCCTCCAAAAACCGGTCATACCGGCTCCCAGGGGTTTGTCCACACCGAAGGGCAGCTCATAAATCCAGTTGGCCTTGAACAGGTGGCGCGGCATGAACTCCTGGATGCTGTTGCGGGCGAACCGCACGGAACTCGCCCGGGTCGCATTAATCAACGTGTTCTCATCGCCATCGAAGTCGGCCAATGCTCTCCCGTACGTGTAGTTGGCCTGGAGAGTGAAACCACCTGAGAACCGTCGGCGCACCTCGATCTCCAAGGCATGATAGGTGGAGAAGCCATCGTTGACCATTCGGCGGGAACTGTGGACGAACGGATTGGCTTGGAAGAAATTGGCCGGGAAGCGACCTTGAAGGACGGCCCCCCAGAAACTCCCTCCGCGAATGCGCGGCTGGCCGGGGGCCGGTCGCGATGTCTCCCGTTGGGTGAGACGATAGACGAATTCGCCCGTCTCATTGAAATCGAGGGCATCGATGAGCGCCGTCCGGCTGCGCAAGCGACTCGGATCGCCGGCGATGAGCGCATCCATGAGCGGATTGGGCACGCTACAGGGAAAATTCAGCGTATCGAAGCGATTGCCCGCTCCGTTGGCGCGATTGCACGCCAAGTTCTGTTTGGCGAGGATGAACGCCTCTAAGAACGTCATGCCCGTCACCGGATCGAACGCCAGCACGTTGATCTCGTTGAAATCGGCGACGCGACGGAGTTTGACGCCGCGATTGCCCACGTACCGGATCTCGATGGCCGTGTTGGCGAACAGTTCCCGCTGGATACCCAGCGTCCACTCGTTGTAGTACGGCGTCTCCAGGTCGTCGGCGAAGGTCCGGAAATCCTGCGCCGTGCTGTCCAGGATGGTGCGCGTCACCGGCAGAACGAACGGCGGCACCGGAGCGACCGGAGGGCCGGTGGAGAGGACGTCGCGGAGCAGAGTGGGATTGTTCAGGCAATCGCCTTCGACGGGGATACAATCCTGATCGACGCGCAACCCTTCGTTGTCATCGACGTTCCCGTCGATGATGTTGAAGTGGTCTTGCATGTAGCTGATGCGAAATCCGGCGCGAATGGACGTCTTCCCATCGCCCCAGGGGTCCCAGGCGAAGCCGATGACCGGACCGAAATTATCCAGATCGTTCTTCCACAACGGACGGCCATTGTTGGACCCCCCTGGACCATATCGGGTGGCACAGGTAGTGATCAGATTGATGGCGTTGCTCGTCGTCGGGTCCAGGGGAAGCTGTTCCAGGAGATCGCACGGCTGGCCAGCGAAGACGCCGGGATGGAAAAAGCCCTCGGGCCCGGAGATGCCGAATATGGCGTTTTCACCGCCTTCGGGGAGCAACAGCAGCCCTTGCGTCTCGAAGGGCACGGTGGCGAATTCCCAGCGCAGGCCGAGATTGAGCGTGAAATGGGGACGCACATTCCAGTTGTCCTGGATGAACCAGTCGAACTCCCGAACCTGATATCGTCGCCGTTCGGGGGCGTTGGGCACGAAGCCCGAGAAGAGCGAAGTGACGTTATAGCGAACTTCGACTTCGGCCAGGGCGCCAACCAGGTTATTGATCAGATCGCGGGCCGTCTCCATGTCCTGCGATTCAATATCCGAGCCGCCGGAGAGCGCGCGCAGATCCGCCTCGCTGAATCCCGGAGGATTGTCGTTGTCGTCGAAGTCGATTTCTCCAAATGGATTGACCTCGTCAAAGCTATAGGTATCCACCCAGCGGTGGCGGAACTCGCCCCCAAACTTGATCTGGTGATTGCCGCGTACCCAACTGACCGTATCGCGGAGGTGGACGGTCACATTGTCACGAACCTCATCGTTGTTGCTCGAATCATAAGGATCGGTGATCGTATTCAAGTCGAGCGTGAAGGGCGTACCGAACGGCTGGTTGACGAGAAAAGCATTCTCGCCTCCCAGATACCCGAAGCGGAATTCATTGATGAGCGTCGGCGCGAACGTGGAGGTCACGCCGACGCTGTATCCGCGGGAGTGCGTGACGCGATCGCCCAGCGACCCCAGATCGGGATAGCGCGGTTCTCGATTATTGATGAAATCGCCTTCGATGTTGCGATCGATGTAATTGAATGTGACATAGAAGGAGTGATTCTCATTGAAGCGATGATCCAGTCTGAAAGATGGGAGGTGTTCAACAGTAATCGATGGAGCATTGAAACGGAATCCACCGGTGTTGAGTCCGTCGCCGATGTCGAAATTATTGGGTAACGGAATGGCGCCGAACACGGTCCCGGTGATGAAGGGATCGGGAGTGGCCGGACGGGTACCATCGAAGCGACCATCTACGCACTCTCGTCCCAACGCCGCCTGGATGGCTCCACCGCATTCCATGAGGTCGACGCTTCGAATGAGCTCCGGATGGGCCGCGACATTCTCCGGCGTCGTGCGCAAGTTATCCAAGTACCGAAAGAGACCACGGCGCGCCTCGGCCGTATAGACGAGTCGATTGACGGCCACGCCTCGAGATTCGCGCGTCTGTTGATAGCCGAAGAAGAAGAAGGTCTTATCTTTGAAAATCGGTCCGCCAATGCGCCCGCCAAACTGGTTGCGGATGAGCTTGGGGCGCTCCACGCCCGCCGCGTTGTTGAAAAAGTCATTGGCGTTGAGCACGTCGTTGCGATGAAACTCGAAGATCGAGCCGTGGAACTCGTTCGAGCCGGAACGGGTGACGGCGGTGATTTGAGCTCCACCACGGCTATACTCGGCCGAGGAGATGCCGGTGACCACCTGGAACTCCTGCACATTCTCCGCCGCCAAGGCCAGCAGAGGTTGATCGAGCATGATCGAAGACGCACGATTGAAATTGTCCTGCGTATCAATACCGTCCAGTGTGATATTGATGGAGCGATGGCGCTGACCATGAACGAACAGCTTGTTCCCTTGACCGTCGGGACTCCGCTCGAAGTAGACGCCGGCCTGAAGAAACGCCAGGTGCGAAGCGTTGCGCCCATTGAGCGGAAGTTCCAGGACCCGGCGCTCATCGACCACTGTACTCAATTCAGCATCCACCGTATTGACGATTTCCTGAGCCATGCCGGCCGTGATCTCCACCTCTTCCTGGAGTTCGCCGACTTGCAAGGTGATATTCAGGTCGGCCGTTTGACCGACTTCCACAATCGCGTCTCGCACGACGGCGCGACGGAAATTGGGCGCTTCCACGGCCACGGTGTACCGTCCCAGGCGGACGTTGGGAATGACGAACGTCCCGATGGCCGAGGTCTTAGCCCGATAGACGGTATTGGTGGCCACGTGGGTGGCGATGACGCTGGCGCCGGGAATGACCGCGCCGGTCTCATCCATCACGACCCCTTCGATGCGACCGGTCAGCTCCTGAGCGGCCATTGCTCCCACCCCGAGGAGGAGCATCAGGCATCCGCTCACCAGCAGTCGTCTGACTGGCCGCGGTTGGGTGCGCGTTGATTCGAATCTGCCCATCATTATCCTCATGGCGACCTCCTTCCTTGAGACCTCCCGGATCGTTCGCATTGCGCCACAATGGGCAGTGCGGGTACCCCAGGGCGCAAGGCCGGGGCCACCGAGTCCCCGAATTCACTCAGGAAGCCGGGAGACCCGAACAGTGTATGATCCCACGCCAATACTCAGGCGCCGGCGCATGGCTCCACTCAAGTAGAGGCGACCAGCCGGACTCTCATAAGGGTAGACCCGAGCCACGGCTTGCCTTTCTCCAGATGAGACGAGGGCCGGATCGCCGGCGCGCAGTTGCAGTCGCTCCATACTCGATCGGTTCATCAGGATGGCGTTGTGCCCATACTTGGCCAGCAGATCGAGGGGGACTTTGGCCACGGTTGTGAAAGTGAGCACCGTCTGGCGTCCCGGTCGAGCGTAAGAGGAGATGATCTCGACATCCACATTACCGAGAACGCCCGCTAAGGCGTCAATGAGTCGAGCGCGCACCGCCGGATCGCGCCGCACGGCGCGACTGAATTCGATGTGGGCGAACAGGGAATTCACCGATGACGTCAAGATCCCCTGCTGATCCATCGTTCCAGAGATGTCGGCATAATGCTTCCCATCGTAGACGCCCACGCGAACGAATTGCTCCATCTCGCTGGCCAAGGCGACGTGGAGTTGCCGCACCACCGGTTCGGTGATGGCGCCCGAAGAGATGACCACATCGGGATATTCGGCGCGGCCGGGCCTCTTCTCATCGAACCCGTGGAGAGAGAGACAAATGGCCTGAGGGCGCATGGCGGCGCGAAAGACGGCATTGAAGATCGAGCGGCGCGTATGAGCCTCATCGACATAATCGCTCCGCGCCCCGCTCAGGAGAAAGGCATCGGCGCCGGGAATGCGGCTGAAGCACTCAAAACCGAGCCATCCCGTGCCGACGTCCCGGAGCGCATGAGAGGCGACAATGATGAGTCGGCCATCGTAGTGATCGCGTCGAAAGAAAAACGTACCCCGGCCGCGAACCCGATCGGGTTTTTCCTCGAGGATGAGCGCCTTCAGGCCATTCGTATCCTCGAAATCCACAATCCGGTAACCCGCTTGATCGGCCGCCTGACTGGCTTCGGCCAGGAGCGATTCGTTGTGGACGCGAAGGCTCAGCGTGACCAACTCGACCGCTTCCTCCATAGCTCTCAACTCGGCTTCCGAGGGAGCAACATAAATGACCCGCTCAGACTGCCGGAGCAAGGCGGCGACCTTATCGGCCAAGCGACCGCGCTCTTTCACCAGGGGTTTCGGTTGACCGCTGAAGCGGAGAATGGCGTTAGCATTGGGGAAAAACCAGGGCAAGACCAGGAGCGCGACAGAGACGGTCAGCAAGCAGGTAATGGCGCCCATGGCGAAAGGCTTCCAGTGAGCGCGAGGTAGCACTCTCAATCGACGACTGAGTGAGAGATGGTGACTCGACGTCGCGGAAGGAAGGCGTTCTCCGGATGGAGCGTCTCTTTCTCCTCCCGAGTGGCCGAAGCTTTGATAGTGTCTCCGGAACGCCTCCAGGATGCGCGCACACTGCCGACAATGCAAGGAAGAACGAATGTCCTCCAACGACGCATCGCCCACCAGATAGGCCTGCCATGCGATCTGATCTCTCACCCGAGACCACAACTGCTGTTCATCCGATGGGCTTCTCTGTCCTGCCTCGGTCTCCAGCCACTGCCCAACCTGATGCAGGATCTCGGCATCGCTCGGTTCCCGGGCCGGAGAACCTCGGCTCCTCCCCGTGCGACGCCATGGAGGCCAAATGCGTTTCACCATGATGACTTCATCCCTCCCAGGCGATGGAGTTCGGTGCGTATTTTCCGACAGGCCGCGCGGCGACGATTATCAACCCAGTGAGGTTTCCGTCCAACAATCTCGGCCACCTCACAGCGGTCGAGGCCCATGGCCAGCAGATCCAATACGCGCCGCTCATCGGGTGTGCAGACACGAAGCGCCACCTGCATGATGTGATGATAGTTGAGTCGCGCTTCGGCGTGACGGATGTCCTTACTCGTGGATTCGATCAGGCATTGCGGCGGGATCTCCTCAAGCGGCAGATGAGGGAATTGGTGCGCGTGCCGCTTCATGTTGCGCGTGAGGTTCTCGCAGGTCTTGATGAGAAATGCGAGAATTGGTTTCCGGCTCGGACACGTCGAGCGCCGCCGGAAGAAGGTTCCCCGTCGGAGATCGGTCCACAAAATGACCCAGGCCGATTGGAGCACGTCTTCGATGGTCGCTTCATCCCAGGACCACCGTTGCAGGTAGGCGGCCAAATAGCGGTTATAAGCGAAAAAGAGTCTCTCCAAAAGTTGATCGAGCGACAGAATCAATTGCTGGTACTCGCGGAGGAGTTTCCCCTCATCGAGCGTGAGGAGCGGAGCCTCTCGGGGGCGAGCCTCGCGCAATTGAAATGTCAACAGCTTGGGCGACATAACCACGTCCTATATATACGTGTCACGAGTCGCACAATGTTGTAAGTGGGCGAACGTTTCTCTTGACACTCAGCCCCTCTCGCCAGGGTGGGCGCGATCCCGTTTCCTCACCGACGAGTTTCCCGGAGTGGGGTCATCGAGGCGGACTCCGCGCGCGGCGGAAATAGAGCGGCGAACGCCTCTACGGCAACTTGATATGAGACGGCGTCGGGTCGCGCGCAACTCGACATCTGTCGTAGCGCACAACTCTGTTCCAGGTGGATGAATCTTTCCGGCAGGGATGGATGGGCGACGCCTTGCCGACAGATATCGAGCGACCCATTGACGAATCGTCCTTGTACATTGGTCGTTCCGCAGAGCCGATCCGGGCCATCCACCTGGTTGCAACTCGCCGCTCGCAATGAGACGCCGAGGTGGTGAAAGAGGCGATTATACTCCGCGGCCAGCTCGATACTCAGGCTCTCGAGGCGATCGGCGCGCGTTCCATTACTGACGATGACATCGGGATCTCCTGGTCGCCATCGAAATCCGTGGACGGAGACGCTAATCACGTCGAGGAAGTGCATGACGATCTCTTCGTGAGCCGGCTCGAAGAAATTTTGAGTGTAATGGGCGACGTCGGAGATGGGATAGGGCGCGCGACTCCCCGTACAGGTCGTCGTCGTTCCATCGCACGGGCTCGGCTCTGAGTTGGCACAACGGTGCGTACCAGCGATGAGTAAAGCCACAGCATCGAGGTCAAGGAATAGCGCGATGCTCTCAGGGCGCGTATTCGCATCGCCGCCCGCATGTGGGGCGTGAATGCTGAGAGGACGACGGGCCTCCGGATTATAGATGTAGGTGCCTAATCCGCGGAGTGGTTGGCCCTCGGCATCAGTTCGTTCACTGAGAATATAGTAGAGGTGGGCTCGCCCCTGATCGGTGAAGGCGATGAGGTCATATCCCAAGGGATCAGCCAGCGCCGCCGCCCGTTCATACTGACCGTCGAGCAGTGCCTCTATGGTCTGACGCCAACCGAGAACGTCGGCATCGCTCGGAGGAATGAACGCTTCCGTTCGTCGTCCGGGAAGTGGCCGCTGATTGAGGAACGCTTCTATATCGCCGGACATCCTCATGACCGACGACCGATGAAGAGGAAGATCGGGAGATGAGAATCCGGGCAATAGGACGATCAACGTCGCTGCCCATATCGCGGTCAACGCGGTCCGCGAGTCATTCATGAGGCTCCCCCCTCCCCATGGCCCTGATGTCGTCGCGCGACGTCAGAGCCGAAGGTGATCCCCTCTCGTCACTTCGGTTGTTGAGAGTTGAGATGAGCGCATTCTCTGCCGGGCGCGGATTTCCATCGACCGCAGCCAGTCTTTGTAGGCGTCGTAGCGATTCATCGTCGCCAGCGGGAGAGCACGATCGGTATTCTCCTCCCACCGTCGCGCCAGGTAGAGGGAATCAAAGATCCGACCGATTTCATACTCTCGACTGATACGCAATCCCACGGCGTAATCCTCGCCATAACTCACATTGGGGAAGCCGAAGCGTCGCAAGAGCGGGACATAGAACGCGCGCGGCGCGCCCAATCCATTGATGCGGAGTGCGTTATTCCGACCATTTTCTCGGGTCCACTCGCGGTGATCGACGAGCCCCGGCGGGATCTCCTCCAGATCAACGTTGACCGTCGTGTACGAGCCGATGACCATGGCATAGCGAGGAATCCCCCGTTGCCGGGGATCGGAGCCATCAGGCCACGGTTCCCAGAACTTCTCGATGATCCTCTCCAGCACGTGCGTGTCGGCGTAGAGGTCGTCCGAATCGAGCTGAACGGCAAACATTCCACATTCGGGGGCGGTGATCGCTTCGTTCCAGCAACCACCAATGCCCAGATCCGTCCGCCGAGGAATCTTGTGGATGAGGCGCTCGTGCCGGGCGGCCAATGTGCGCAAAATCCCGGTCGTTCCATCCGTGGAGTGATTATCGATCACGATGACGTTGTATGCGAATGATGTCGATTGACCAAGGGCACTGTGCACAGCCTCGGCGATGGTCTTCTCTCGATTGCGAACCGGAATGACGACGCTCGCCGTCACCGGAAAATCCTCGCCAGGAGGGGGCGGCAGCGCAAACACCGGATCCAGATAAGCGCCTAATCGCCGGAGATGTGCCGTGGCCACGCGTTCCATCTCCAACTGGTAGGATCGATTTCGCGGATCGACATACTCGAAAATCTTCTCGGCCGCCGAGGGCGAGGGGGTCTCGCTCGTGCTACTGGCTGTGTACAGTGATTCGGGAATGCGCACCAGAGGAGCATCAAGCGAGAGCTTCAATCGCAGATCGTAGAAGCCAGCCCACCGCAGCGCGGGATCAATCGCACCGTGGGCGTCCAGAGCCCGTCCGGCCGCCCTCCGGGAGATCACGACGAGCGGGCCAAAATCGAACGTATCCCGAATGCTTCCCAGTTGATAGGCGATCGTGGGATGCTCCACGATCTGGTGATCGCGCCGCTCATGGAAGTCCGAATAGACGAGCCCCGCTCCCGCCTCTTCGATGACGGCGAGGAATCGTTCCAGCGTTCGTTGTCCGAGGTCGATGTCATAGCCCGGTCGAATGAGCACCAGCGCCTCGCTCTCCACCGCCTCGAGAAGGCGATGCACGTCGATGCCCGATAGCCAGGTGGCCATCTGAAGGCGCTGTATTTTTCTCTGTCGATCGGCGGTGAGGTTCATCGCCGGCGCGGAATCCTGACAGAAGATCAGCACGCGCGCAACCAGAGCTTCCGCGGCGAACATCTCGACCTGTCGGGAGAGTTGGGTCGGCGTCCTCCACGTTGACGAATGAGGCAGAATGACGGTGAATGGTTCCATCAGTCAACGCGCGTTGGATCACCAGGACCACGACATTCGCCATTCCATCCTCGGATGACGACGTGGTCCTCGATGGAAAGAATGTACAGCAAGCTATTGTATCACTGGGATTCGAAGGACTCCAGGCCCTCGGTGTGCGCATCAGAGGGTGTGGACCTCGAAGGATCAGAGGACGCGGAGGAGAGAGACGTGGGGGCTTCAGCGATGTGGGCGGTTCCAGGTCATGGTTTGTGGCGGAACGATACCCGTCGATGAGGCTATGCGTTCCTGGAAGATCCTCTCGGTCGCACCAGAATGAATCCGGACATGCTGTGTTGCTGCAGGAATGTCTCCACGGGCTGCTCGACCACGCTTCCTCGGCGACGCGAGGCGTGCCGTAAGATGAGGCCGTCTCGCCCTCGGAAGAGCAATCCCATGTGGAAGACATCGAGATGCTTCCGCGTGGAAACGAAGAAGATCACGTCTCCATCGACAATTCGATCCTCAATACGGGGGAAGGCGCGTTTGCGAAAACAGCGAAACGTCACCGAGCGGGGCGGGAGTTCTGGGATCGTACTCAACACCCGCGTCTTGTTCACCGTGCCCCGTCCCTCACTGATGTTCAGGATGAACCCTTGTTCGACATTACGAGCGATCCAATCGATCATATAGTGATTTCGCGTTCGCCAGCCGACCTGACCTCCCTGATAGCGGAGATGGCGAAGAGTGTCGATGAATTGAGGGATGGTGTCAGAGAGGGCCAGGGCGAGGACGGTCTCCACATAGGTCACGCAGTCGAACCCGGTGAGCGAAATAGTGAACACTTCGGGCGTCTCGGCGGAACCGATGAGCGGATGGACGATGTAGGGAGAACCCAGAAACTGAGCGGAGACGATGTTCAGGCGTTCGCCTATGACGGGCACATCGCGGATCCGTTCGAGGATTTCCTCGGCCCGGGTGGGATCGAAATTTTCGGGATAGGGGGTGATGATGTCCGTCGCCTTTTCGGTCATAAGAGGGCTCTCCCCGTGCGATGGAGGAACGGTGCATTAACCGAGCGAGTGTTCGATCAGATCACACCAGATATGCCCGATGGTGATGTGCACCTCCTGAATACGCGCCGTCGAGGGACTGGGAACGATGATGGGCACGTCGACGAGATCTTTCACCAGGCCTCCGTCTTTTCCCAGGAGACCGATGGTCTGGAGTCCTCGTTCCCTGGCCGTGTGGACGGCGCGGACGATATTGGCCGAGCGACCACTGGTGGTGATGGCGATGGCCACATCGCCCTCCTCACCGAGAGCTTCGATTTGTCGGCTGAACACGTCTTCGAATGTCGTGTCATTGGAAATAGAGGTCAGAATCGACGTATCGGTCGACAGAGCGATGGCGGCGATCGCCGATCGTTCCATCTGATACCGGTTCACCAGTTCGGCGGCGAGATGTTGCGCATCGGCGGCGCTCCCTCCATTTCCGAACAGGAGAATTTTTCTTCTCGCGCGTACGGCATCGATGAGCAGCAACGCGGCGCGCGCCAGATCATTGGCATGTTGGGAGAAGAAGCGAATCTTCAGGTCCACCGTGGCATTGGCGATCTCGACGATGCGATTGGTCAATCGTTCATCGACCGATTCGCTGGGTCGTCGAATGAAATCTGCTCTCTTGCTCATAGCGAATGTCCATTTTCGATCTCCCCACCAGGATGCACGGGACGCCGAGATCGCTCAGGACGACGCGGTCCCGTTCCCGGAGCGCTCTGGCCTCTTCGGGGAGTCGATCATCAGGCTAATTTTCGTTCCTCCACATTGAGCACTCGCCGTAACGCTTGACCGGTGTAAGATGACGCCACTCGCGCCACGTCTTCGGGCGTTCCTTCGGCCACGATACGTCCTCCTTGATCGCCGCCTTCTGGGCCGAGATCGATGATCCAATCGGCGCATTTGATGACTTCCAGATTATGCTCGATGACGATGACCGTGTTTCCCTGGTCGACCAGCCGTCCGAGCACGTCGAGCAATCGGCGAACATCTTCAAAATGCAGTCCGGTCGTCGGTTCATCGAGAATGTAGAGCGTGCGACCGGTGGCTCGTTTGCTGAGTTCTCTGGCTAATTTAATGCGCTGGGCTTCGCCCCCGGAGAGCGTCGTCGCCGACTGCCCCAGTTGAATATATCCCAGGCCGACGTCGACGAGCGTTTGCAGCTTGCGCTTGATCGGTGGGATGTTTTCCAGCAGTTCCAGCGCCTCGGCCACCGTCATATTGAGGATGTCGCTGATCGAATATCCCTTGTAACGCACGGTGAGCGTTTCGCGATTATAGCGGGCGCCCCGGCAGACGTCGCAGAGCACATAAACGTCGGGGAGAAAATTCATCTCGATCCGTTTCAAGCCATCGCCGCGACACGCCTCGCACCGCCCACCTTTGACGTTGAAGCTGAACCGTCCCGGCTTGTAGCCGCGTTCGCGCGCTTCGGGCAATTCGGCGAATAATTGACGAATGTAGGTGAAGGCCCCCGTATAGGTGGCCGGATTGGAGCGCGGCGTGCGACCGATCGGCGATTGATCGATCTCGATGACCTTGTCAATGTATTCCAGACCAGTGATGCGGCGATGGGCTCCCGGTTGAACGGGACTTTTGTACAGATGTCGGGCCAGCGCGCGATAGAGGATCTCGTCGACCAACGTCGATTTCCCCGATCCGGAGACGCCGGTCACCACGATGAATACTCCCAAAGGAAAAGACACATCGATATGCTTCAGATTGTGTTCGGCCGCTCCATAGATCGTGATCGCCGTTTCGGTGGGGCGGCGGCGTTCCGCGGGGATGGGGATCATGCGACGTCCGGCCAGATATTGACCGGTGAGCGATTCCGGATGCCGGGCGATCAGCTCCGGCGGACCGGCGGCGACGAGATATCCCCCATGCCGCCCGGCTCCCGGCCCGAGATCGATCACATAATCGGCCCGGCGGATGGTCTCTTCATCATGCTCCACGACGATGACCGTATTCCCTAAATCGCGCAGTCGTTCCAGAGTGGACAACAACCGCGCATTATCGCGCGGATGAAGCCCAATGGAGGGCTCGTCCAGGACGTAGAGAACGCCTCGGAGCTGCGTGCCGATTTGGGTGGCCAACCGGATGCGCTGGGCCTCACCACCGGCGAGCGTCGCTGCCGGGCGATCGAGCGTCAAATAGCCCACGCCCACCGTCTCCAGAAACCCGAGTCGCTGGCAAATCTCCCGCACGACCAGCCCGGCGATCTGCTCCTCGCGGGGAGTGAGGCGAAGTTGGCGAAAAGCTTGAAGTGCCTCGCTGATGGGCATGGAGACGATGTCACCGATGGTATATTCGCCCACTCGAACGGCCAGGCTCGTTCGCTGGAGTCGCTTCCCCTCGCAGGTGGGACACGGGATGGTGGCCAGGAGCGCCTGGTAAGCCTCTCGTTTCTGCTCGTGCGTGGTCTGATCCAATTGCCGCTGAATGCAGGCGAGCGCGCCTTTCCATTGGAATTGATACCTGAATCCTTGATGCTCGGCCGTGATTCTGGTTTTCAAGCCATAGAGAAAGGCGCGCTTCATCTTGGCCGGCACGTCGGCGTAGGGGGTATCAGGGCTCACCCGATAGCGCGCCGCCAGCGCCATCAAGACGTCGCGTAAATAGGCGTTCAGCGAGCGGTCGAAGGGAACAATATCCAGGCGCTTGATCGGTTGGGAGGGATCGGGGATCAATCGCTCCGGATCGACCTGCTCCCGCGTTCCTAATCCCTGGCAGTCAGGGCAAGCTCCATATGGGCTGTTGAACGAGAACGAACGCGGCTCCAAGGCGGGCATGGAAATTCCACAGTCGATGCAGGCCATCTTCTCCGAATAGAGGATCTCCTGGCCATCGACAATGGACACGAGAACCAGCCCATCGGTCAGTCGAGATGCGATCTTCACCGCCGATTCGACGCGAGAGCGCACGCCCGGTTTCATCAGCAGACGATCGACAACGACCTCGATGGTGTGATTCTTCCGTTTTTCCAGCTTGATATCCTCATCGAGCATGCGCAGGCGCCCGTCGATGCGCGCTCGAACGAATCCCTCCCGGGCCAATTTATCCAGCTCCTTGCGGAACTCCCCCTTTCGTCCGCGAATGATCGGCGCCAAGATCATCACCCGTTCGCCAGGTTGAAGATCCATGATGGCGTTGACGATCTGATCAATCGATTGACGCGCGATGGGACGTCCACAGCTCGGACAGTGGGGCTTGCCAATGGACGAAAAGAGCAGTCGCAGGTAATCGTAAATCTCCGTCACCGTCCCCACGGTGGAGCGAGGGCTGCGACTGACCGTCTTTTGTTCGATGGAGAGTGCCGGCGATAAGCCCTCGATGATGTCCACATCGGGTTTCTCGAATTGATCGAGGAACTGGCGGGCATAGGCCGAGAGCGACTCGACATAGCGGCGCTGCCCCTCGGCATAGATGGTATCAAAGGCCAGACTCGATTTCCCCGAGCCACTGAGGCCGGTGATCACCGTCAACGAGTTCCGGGGGATTTCGATGTTCAGATTCTTGAGATTGTGCTGGCGCGCGCCGCGTATGGTGATTCTCTCGATCAAGGCCTCGTTCCCCCAGCGAGCGAAGTAGTATTTGGTTCAAACTGCAAATTGTATGAACCTCCGAAGAGATTGGTCAAGCCATATCGCTATTCTCTCTTGATCGGCGGGGCGTCTGCGCCTACAATGTCGCCCTCCGATGATGGCCTGGCGAGGTGTCATAGAGGAATTTCGAGAGTTCTTGCCGCTGAGCAAAAGGGTGAAACCGGTCACCTTGCTGGAAGGCAACACCCCGTTGATCCCCTCCCGTGCGCTCAGTCATCAACTCGGTCTCTCGGCGAAAGTATATTTCAAATTCGAAGGACTCAACCCGACCGCTTCATTCAAAGATCGGGGTATGACCGTGGCCGTATCCCAGGCGGTTTGGGAAGGTGCCCGAGCGGTCATTTGCGCCTCCACGGGCAATACGGCGGCCTCGGCGGCTGCCTATGCCGCCCGAGCGGGCCTGGAGTGCATCATCGTCTTGCCTCAGGGCGCGTTCGCTAAAGGGAAGTTGGTCCAAGCTCTCATGCATGGCGCAAAAGTCGTCGCCATCGACGGGAACTTTGACGCCGCCCTCTCCATCGTTCGCGAGATTGCCGCCACCTATCCCATCACCCTGGTCAACTCGGTCAATCCGTATCGGCTCGAGGGACAAAAGACGGCCGCCTTTGAAATATGCGCCCAGTTGGGTGGAAGAGCCCCTGATTATCTTCTCCTGCCGGTGGGAAACGCCGGCAACATCACCGCCTACTGGATGGGATTCACCGAATATTACCAGCACGGCTTGATCTCCCGGCGTCCCCGGATGCTGGGATTCCAGGCCAGCGGCGCCGCTCCCATTGTACGAGGGCGGCCCATCGCTCATCCCAAGACGATCGCCAGCGCGATTCGCATCGGTCATCCAGCCAGTTGGGACAGGGCCATTCGCGCCAGAGACGAATCGGGGGGAATGATCACCACAGTCACCGATCGCCAAATCCTGCGAGCCTATCGATTATTAGCCAAGCATGAGGGAATCTTTGCCGAGCCCGCCTCAGCGGCCTCCGTCGCTGGACTCATTAAACTGGCCAATGAAGGCTACTTCACCGGAAGGAAGACCATCGTCTGTGTCCTCACCGGCCACGGACTCAAAGATCCGGATACCGCACTCTCACGGGGTCAACGGGTGGTCACGGCCCGGGCCGATGTGAATGCTGTCGTCAGGGCAGCGCAGCTCCATCGTTGGCGGTCATAGGCGGCGCGATTCCAGGGGCTCTCTCGACAGGGGGCGGCGCGAATTGCTGACTCGCGTGACATCGCTCTCATCCCCGCCATGGAGTTCGCCAGGCTGTGGGCGATTTCCATGAAAAGAGCGCGTAGTGCACCTGGACCGCTTGGTACTCTGCCACATTTGTCCTTCCATAGGGGACCCATGGCTCAGAGACAGGTTCCGGGAAAGGAGGTTCGTGGCCCTTCATCCTCATCTCTGCGTGCGGCGAAGTTCACCATGGCGAATCACTCATTGTCGTCCTTCGCCGCGGACGGGAATCCCCGAGCCCTTCTCTCAAGACCGCTCCAGGAATGCGCTTCTGATGAGCAACTCGATTTGAAATGGCCATGAGACGTGGTGATTAAAACAGCAGACGCCCTTTTCCTGACTTTGATCGTATGTGACCTCCATCAACCGTCACATACCCAGCGCGCCGGTGATTCGCCCTCAATAATTCCGTAAAGCCGGAATATTCGGGCATCTCGATGTATTTTTTCGGCTTCTGGTCCGTCTATAGATATGGAGTATGAGTGACGAGGTTGAAATCATGGAGGTATGCCGAGATCGAGGAAAAGGGGTTCGCTCAATATAGTGGTTGGATGAGATCTTGCCCACTACTCTCCTCTTCATCGGCTCATTCTACAAGGAGGTTACGAAAAGTCATGAATCAGAGGCACCGTTCGAGGCTCCGGCAAAGGGATGTTCTCCTGTTCATCGGCATGACGGTCTTCATCTTAGGGGTGGTCGGACGAGTCATCGAGTCTCCATCAGTCGTTTCCGCGGATTACGGATCGAGCCGGGAGCTCACCTACAGGCGCATCGAACTCGTGGGGAACAGCTTATCGTCACATGGGCGGGGATGTGCGATCGTTCAATCCATCCTTCAAGACGGACATGCGGTTGAGTCGTTCATGGTGAGAGGAGTGGATCTTCCTCCTGATGAGGAGATCTGGGTGGTCGTCAACGGTCGCCCACTTCATCACATTCCTCTCCGAACAGACGATCGTGGGCGATTGGAAATGACGTTCGTGCGAGGCGAAGAACTCGCAGATGGAGAGCAGCCACTCCCGGCAACCACTTCATCCGTAGTCGAGTTCGAGACGGTTGAACTATTGACCAGCTCTCAACAGGTCTTGTTGAGTGGATCATACGAGCTGATCCAGGACACGACGCTCTCCATCAATACGATTCGCATTCTCGATGCCACCGGAGAGGTCGCGCTGCGAGGGGAATTCTCTCCAATTTCAGAAGATGGAGAGGTCCTCCTGATCGCCGATTTAATCCCGGAAAGTGACCCCGATGCCACGGGACGCGCCATCATCCGCTTCAGCGAGCTCTCCGCCGGTGGATTCGATCAAACGTTCGAACTGAACGTTCAGAAGTTGGATGTGAATCCACCATTCGTGCTGGAGTTGAATCAAGGAGAGGTAACCCTGTTCACGACCACCATCACAGGGCGTGCGGAACTCGCTTATCAAGGGCGGTTCGAAGCACAGGCAACTCCCCTGGAGGCCGCCTCGGCCTTGGCTCAGGCAGAGATGAGACTCGACCAAGCCGATGAAGCGGTCCAACAGGCCAGAGATTTGGGCGCCGATGTGAGCCTCGCCCAGCAGGAGTTGGTTGAGGCTAGAGATCGCTTTCGGGCCGCAGAACAGTCCTTGGCCACCGGTGCGTTCAGTGCCAGCGTTGATATTGCGTTGGCCGTGGCCGATGAAGCTCGAGACGCCAAGCTCGAGGCTGAAGATGCCGCCGATCGGGCCTATATGCAGGACGATGGAGAGGACGATAACGACAACGGCGATGACGATGGTGGGGTCGACAACACTAACGACAACGGCGACGATGATGGTGACGTCGACAACACTAACGACAACGGTGATGACGATGGTGGGGTCGACAACACCAACGACAACGGCGATGACGATGGTGGGGTCGACAACACTAACGACAACGGCGATGATGATGGTGACGTCGACAACACTAACGACAACGGTGATGACGATGGTGGGGTCGACAACACTAACGACAACGGCGATGACGATGGTGACGTCGACAACACCAACGACAACGGCGATGACGATGGTGGAGTCGATAACACCAACGACAATGGCGATGACGATGGTGGAGTCGACAACACTAACGACAACGGCGATGACGATGGTGGAGTCGACAACACCAACGACAACGGCGACGATGATGGTGGGGTCGATAACACCAACGACAACGGCGATGACGATGGTGGAGTCGATAACACCAACGACAATGGCAATGACGATGGTGGGGTCGACAACACCAACGACAACGGCAATGACAATGGGACGGGTGGTAATGACAACAGCAGTGACAGCGGAGACAATGAGAATAGCGATACCGAAAATGACAATGGTGAGAGCGAAAGCGAAGCACCACCACCGGTTCGCCGGCGACCTTGCTCATAAGCGAATAAAGTGACAAAAAAGATCGCTCAACTCTTGAGATGGGGGGCGCAAAGGCACGTGACGAACATGGACCTTTGCGACCTCCCTATTTTTCAATTGGGCCTACACTCGAATCCATGAATCATTGGCGAGGAGAATCAATCGTGACATTACCGAGCAAGATGATCATCAGTTTAGTCGTTGCACTCATGGTGACCATGATGGGAACGCCATATGAAGGCTCATCGGCTGCTCCAGGCAGAGTATCTGCTGGTCGGGACGCCTCGAAGTCGCTCACGAGCTTTCCTCTTTTTGCGGCGTTAAGCGAGGGAATTGCGTGTGGTGAAATGAAGTCCGGATTGATCGAGGATTCGGACGAACTCCTTCCGGATGGTACGCCTTTCGATCGCTATCGCTTTTTGACCGAACGACCGGGACAGCCGTACATTGTTTCCCTCCAAGCCGATTTCAGCGTGGCGGTGAATATCTTTTTCATCGATCCAGAGCAAAGTGAGCCCGTATTCGTTCAGGGCGGATTTGCCGATCCGCTGAGCACGGAGATTCCCGCGCACATACAGCTTTCTGGCATTCTATCCATGCCGGGAGACTATAGGATCGTCGTGTTCCCCGATCCACCGGAGGGACGAGGATCTTACGAACTGGGTTTCCGGTGTCAACGTTGTGAATCTTCCCAAGGTGATGGAGACAATCCTGATTCTATTCTCAGTCAACGTCGAAGGAGTCTCGCTTGCGGCGAGACGAGGGAGGGGAGAATCAGTGGCTTTGATCCTCGTCTTCCGGATAATACTCCTTTTGATCAATACGCGCTCACCGTCGAACAAGGGGGGCAGCCATACATAATCACCGTTGAGGCGAATTTCAACGTAGCCTCCGTCTTGCTCTTCACCGATGCGCAACGAGGAAATATATTCGTTCAAAGTGCTATCGCCGATGTTCCCGATCCGGATAATCCAGCGCGGATTCAGTATTCGGGTATCTTGGATATCCCGGGCAGGTATAAACTCAACGTGCTTCCGGCTACTCCCCAGGGCCGTGGATCTTATACCATCACATTCAAGTGCCAGCGCTGCGGCGAGGCGTCGTCTCCGAGTGGCGGCGACTCCAGCGCCTTCAACCGATGAATGTATCATCGGGATTCACACGGGAAATACGTCGAGGGAACGGGTGGACGGCACGGGCATGACCCTGCTGCCGTCTGGCCGGTGGAGATGAATGAGCACGTGCCGGGAAAGCATCTCCAGGCTTAGAACCTATCCCAAAACCTGACTGAGTCATTGAAAACACGAGATCACCAGGGGATTGGGGATAGGGAGTTAATGGGAGAACGGTACGCGTTCATCACCGTCACCCCACCGAGACGGGAGCGAGTGGAGCGTCCTCCTCTTCTCCGCGGTGGAGCCCGCCTCTACTGAGATTACGACTCCCAGGACTTACCAATCGTAAAGCTCACATTCGCCAGTAGCCATTGCTGGTAGAGGCTCATCGCGTCGTGGGTGATCTTGTCCTTCGGGACTCGTGATGATGAGGTGATCAGCGTCCCGGGCGTGTGTCCTCGGGTTGTTCATCGTACTCTTCGGGCCCAGTCCCGGTGGGCACGCGGCCGATCTGGAGAGTGCTTGACGAGACTTCGAGGAGTACATAGAATCTTCGATCTCCTCGAGCTTCTGCCCGGGTGGCCTTGAAGGGGATCCGCCGGGGATATCGACGTGTCAGGGAGATCATCGGCGATAGATCTAGCGTGGGCGATTGGCGGGTGGAGTCATGAAAACGGCCAACCTGTTGAGTCCCGCGCGGTCACCATGATGAAACGCGTGGTTGGAGATCCATGATCACTATTCGCGTCCCGGCAACGACGGCCAATCTCGGATCGGGCTTCGATGTGTTCGGTCTGGCTCTCAAACTCTATCTCACCATCAGGGTGAGAGAGACGTCCGGGCCGCTCTCCATCATCTATCGCGGGCGCGGTGTCGGAGAGGTTCCGGTGGATGAGCGAAATCTCATCTGGCGAGCATACCAATGGGTTATCGAGCGAGAGGGGAAACGAGGACCTCACCTCGTCATAGAGATCGAGAACGAGATCCCCTTGGCGCGAGGCTTGGGCAGCAGTGGAGCAGCCATCGTCGCTGGCGTCATGGCGGCTGATGCCGTTTGCCAATTGGGATTGAGTGATGAGCGACTATTGGCCCACGCTCTGGCATTAGAGCCTCACCCAGACAATATCACGGCCGCGCTCGTCGGGGGATTCGTCGCCTGCTGTGTCACCGATGAGGGGCGAACGCTCTACGCCAGCCTGCCCATTTCCCCGGACATCAAAGCCATCATCGTCGTGCCTGATTTTGAACTCCCCACCAGGGAAGCGCGCGCTGTGTTGCCCGACCGGTATTCGCGGGAAGATGCCGTTTTCAATCTTCAGCGCGTCGCCCTGCTGGCGACGGCGCTCCAGCATCCTCATCCCGACCTCGTCGCTGAAGCGATGCGCGATCGATGGCATCAGCCATACCGGCAAGCGCTCATTCCCGGATTGGAGGAGATTTTGCAGCTCACCTCGATGCCCGGTCTCCTGGGCGTGAGCTTGAGCGGAGCCGGTCCGAGCGTGTTGGCTCTGGCCATAGACAATTTTGAACAAATCGGTCAAAATATCCAATTTCAATTTTCGCGTCATGGCATTCAATCTGAGGTGTTGATCCTCGAGATTGAGCGGCGGGGCGCGGTGATAGAGACCGGGGGCGAGAGGCTGGAGAAGTAGGGAGCTGAGAAGAGAGGACGTGCTCGAAAGCCTCATGTCCTCTGGCCACCCAGGTGGGAATACCGAGGAGCGTTCATAAAGACCGGCGAGCCTCACCGTCTCCCTCCCGGCCTCTCGCGGTAAGGCGTCTGTATCGGTGTGAGATGGATATCATCGTTCAAAAGTATGGTGGGACTTCGGTAGGGACACCGGAGAAAATCCAGCGCGTGGCCGAGCGCATCCTGGGATTGGAGGCGTCGGGAATGGGCGTGGTGGCCGTCGTTTCCGCCATGGGAGACACCACCGATCGCCTGATCGATATGGCGCGGAAAATCTCATCGAATCCTCCGCGCCGGGAACTGGACATGCTCCTCTCCACCGGCGAGCAGATTTCGATCTCGCTTCTCTCCATGGCCATCCATGAGCGGGGCGGACGGGCCATCTCCATGACCGGATTGCAGAGCGGGATCATCACCGACAGCCGATATAGCGAAGCGAAAATTCGGGAGATCAAAACGCATCGTATTTTGAAGCCACTCGAAGAGGGCAAAGTCGTCATCGTGGCCGGTTTTCAGGGCGTGAGTCGAGGAGCTGAGATCACGACCCTGGGACGAGGCGGATCGGATACCACGGCGGCCGCCCTGGCGGCGGCGCTCAAGGCCAAAAGCTGCGAGATCTACACCGATGTCGATGGTGTGTTCACCGCCGATCCCAACCTGGTGCCTGAGGCGGTCAAACTGGATTACATCTCGCACGAGGAGATGTTGGAATTGGCCGGTTCGGGAGCTCAGGTTTTACATCCGCGCGCCGTCGAAATCGCCATGAAATTCGGCCTGCCGCTCAAAGTGAAGCCCGCTCACTCGTTCGGCAGCGGAACAACGATTCTGGAGGGTAGCATGCTGGAGAAGGTCGTCGTCACTGGCGTCACCGCCGATAAAGATATGGCCAAGATCGCCATTCAAAAAGTGCCCGATCGCCCGGGCATCGCTGCCAAGCTGTTCGGCGCGCTGGCCCGCGAGGGCATCAGCGTCCATCTCATCATTCAAAGCATCGGCGAAGGGAATGTCACCGATGTCACCATCGTGCTCAAGCGCGAATATATGGAGAGAGCGGTGGAGGTGCTGCGGCGGCTGAGCAAGCAACTCAAAGCTCAAGGCGTCATTTTTGATGCCAACGTGGCCGAGGTCTCCATCGTGGGATCGGGCATGGTCACCGAACCGGGAGTGGCGGCGCGGATGTTTCGCGCCCTGGCCAAGAGAAAAATCAACATTGAGCTCATCAGCACATCCCACATTCGCATTTCCTGTGTGATTCATAAACGACACGTTCGCGAGGCGGTTCGCGCCATTCACGAGGATTTCAAACTCGGTAAACTGAAGAGGCGATTGGCATGACGTCATCGGGGAAATTGAAGGTCGGCATTTTGGGAGCGACGGGAACGGTGGGACAGCGGTTCGTTCAACTGTTGGCCGACCATCCCTGGTTTGAAGTTGCGGAACTCGCCGCTTCCGATCGTTCGGCCGGCCAGCCGTATGAACGAGCGTGCCGCTGGAAGCTCTCCACGCCCATGCCCGAGAGCGTCAGGTCCCTCATGGTCAAATCGCCGGAGCCGGAGCTGGCCTGTGATCTGGTGTTTTCCAGCTTACCATCGAGCGTGGCGGGCGAGATCGAAGCGGCATTCGCCCGGGCCGGATACCCTGTCATTAGTAACTCCAGTAACCATCGCCTGGATGAGGATGTCCCGTTGCTCATTCCGGAGATCAACGCCGATCATATCCGGATCATACCCGTTCAACAGCGGCGCCGCGGCTACGATCGCGGATTCCTGGTGACGAATCCCAATTGTTCGACGATCGCGCTGGCGCTGGCGCTGGCCCCGCTCCATCGCGCCTTCGGGTTACGCGCCATCATGGTCACCACCATGCAGGCCCTCTCCGGAGCGGGATACCCGGGCGTGGCCTCGCTCGATATCGTGGATAACGTCATTCCATACATCAAGAACGAGGAAGAGAAAATTCAAACCGAACCCTTGAAGATCTTCGGCGCCCTGGCGGACGATCGCTTCGTTCCCGCCTCATTCCAGATCAGCGCCCAGTGCCATCGCGTCAATGTCAGCGATGGCCACCTGGAAGCGGTGTCGGTGAAGCTGGAGCGCCCGGCCCATAAGGAGGAGATCATCGAAGCCTTCCGTCAGTTCACCTCGCCCATTCAGGAGTTGCAGCTCCCCAGCGCTCCCTCGCACCCCGTCATCCTCAAGGAAGAAGAGGATCGCCCGCAGCCTCGATTAGACAGGGAGCTGGCCGCCGGCATGGCCGCAGTGGTAGGAAGAGTGCGAGCCTGTCCCATCCTGGATTACAAATTCCTGGTCCTCGGTCACAATACCATTCGCGGTGCGGCGGGCGCCGCCATTCTCAATGCGGAACTCTTGAAGGCCAAGGGCTATCTGTAAGCCCAACCGGTCGATGCCATCCAGACGTTTCGAGCGTATTCACCAACGAGGGGGTGATCGGCGTTGACCGATCCCTCGATCCATTAATGGATCAGATGGGCGATGGCCGTTTGCGCCTGATTGAGATAGTAGAACACTCGGGTGGGAAGGAGACCGAGATAGAACGTCCCCAGGACCGTCACCGCCAGAGTGAAGCCAAATGCGCCGGGCAGAGGGACCGGTTCGATCTCCCGCTTGGCTTCGCGGAAGAACATGACGATCACGACGTAGAGATAATAGTAGGCGGAGATCACCGTATTGATGACGGCGATGATCACCAGCATGGAGAAGCCCGCTTCCCAGGCCGACTTGAACAGCCAGAACTTCCCCACGAACCCTGCCGTTCCAGGAATGCCGGTGAGACTGATCAAGAATACGGTGAGGGGAAAGCTCAATGTCGGTTGCCGAAAGCCCAGTCCGCTGTAATCCTCGATGAGAACGTGCTCATCACCTCGACGAGCGATGAGAGCGACGACGGCAAAGGCGCCAATGTTCATCACCGTGTAAGCGATCATGTAGAACGCCACCGCTTGCCAGTCGCGAGCCACGATGCCCATCAACACGTACCCGGCATGAGCGATGGACGAGTAGGCCAGCATGCGCTTGATATTCGTTTGGGCGATGGCGATGAGATTACCGAACGTCATGGTCAGAATGGCCATCACCGCCAGGGCGGAAATCCAGTCCGATTGCAGGGCGCGGCCCGCACTGGCCAGGTCGAAATCGGCGCCAAAGATGAGCGAGGAGACGCGCAGGAAGGCAGCGAACCCGGCGGCTTTGGGACCCACAGAGAGAAAAGCGGTGACGGGCGTGGGCGCGCCTTCGTAGACGTCCGGCGTCCAGACGTGGAAAGGCACCGCGGTCACTTTGAAGCCGAAACCGATGAGGAGCATCGCCGCGCCCACCATCATCAACGCGCGCTCGGCCTCGCCGAGCGGTTGATTCAATGCGGCTTGGATCGCGCTCAAGTTCGTCGTGTGCGTCGCTCCATAGACGAGCGCAATGCCGTAGAGCAAAAAGGCCGAAGAGAAGGCGCCCAGGATGAAATACTTGAGCGCAGCTTCCGTCGAGCGGAGATCATTGCGCCGATATCCGGCCAGCACGTAAGTGGAGATGGTGACCGTCTCGATGCCCAGGAACACCATGATGAGATCATGGCTACTGGTGAGCAGCGCCATTCCCACGGCGCAGAACAGGAGGAGGGCAAAATAAGCCGTCGGTTGAATGCGCTCCTCTTCCAGAAAGTTCCAGGAAAGAAAGACAGCTAGGACCGAGGCGATGATCACAATCGCGGTAAATAACAAGCGAAAGTCATCGATGATGACCATGCCCGCATAGGCCGTCTGTCGGGGCGCTCCCCACAACTGCAGCGTCGCCATCAGGGCGATCCCCAATCCGGCGAGGGTGACGAGGCCGGCGCGCCGCTTGCTGCGACTCGGCCAGAACGCCTCCATGAGCATCAACGCGACGCCAGTGAGCGCCAGGATGATTTCGGGTAAGATGGCGCTGTAGTTAATTCCCAAGCCTTCTATTCCCATCGGCGGTCACCTCTTCCGTCTCAGATTGCCCGTTCACGATCGTCGTGGATGCCGAGACCCGTTGATTGGAGAAATCTCGCCGCGGTTGGTGGAGTTCGGCGACACCGGCCATTCGCCGCTCCAGGGCGAGCACGGTCATATCCATTTTGCGCATGAACCAGTTGGGCACAACGCCCAGGACGATGACCAGCGCCACCGCGGGCAAAAGCATGGCTTTCTCGCGCCCGTTCACATCGGGCAAGGCGGCATTCTCCGGATGCTTGATCTCGCCGAAGAAGACGCGCTGGAACATCCACAAGATGTAAGCGGCCGAAAGGATCATGCCCGTGGCGGCGAGGACGGTGAAGGCATGCGCATGCTCGATCGGCGAAGTGAACGTTCCCACCAGCACGAGGAACTCCCCGACGAAGCCGCTCAACAGGGGTAGCCCAATGGAGGCCAGAGCCAGGATACCCACCATGCCCGTATATACGGGCATGGATTGGCCCAGGCCACCGAACTCGGCGATCAATCGCGTGTGGCGGCGCTCATAAATCACGCCCACAGCCAGGAATAATCCGCCAGTCGCCAATCCGTGACTGAGCATCTGGAAGATCGCCCCATGGAGGGCCTGCTCCGTGTGGGCAAACGTGCCCAGCACCACGAATCCCATGTGGCTGACCGAAGAATAGGCGACGAGTTTCTTCAGATCAGGCTGCACCATGGCCACCAAGGCGCCGTAAATGATGCCGATGATGGCCAACACGCAAATGGGCATCGTCAATTCCGCGGCCGCGTGGGGAAACATGGGCAGATTGAATCGCAGCAATCCATATGTCCCCATCTTCAACAAAACGCCAGCCAGCATGACCGATCCGGCCGTCGGCGCCTCCACGTGGGCGTCGGGCAACCAGGTGTGAAGTGGAAAGAGAGGCACCTTGACGAAGAAAGCCAGGGCGAAACCCAGGAAGAGCCAGAACTCCACCCGCGGATCGAGCTGCAGGACGCCCGTCTTCAAGTTCTCGGTGATCCGGACCAGATCGAACGTCGGCTGGCCCGTCGCTTGTTCATGGAGATAATAGAGGCTGATGATGGCCACCAACATGAGGACCGACCCGGCCATGGTGTAGATGATGAACTTGATCGCCGCATAGATGCGCCGCTCCGCGCCCCAGACGCCGATGAGAAAATACATGGGGACCAGCATGATCTCCCAGAACAGGTAGAAGAGGAACATGTCCAGAGAGACGAAGACGCCCAGGACGCCGGTCTCCAACAGCAACATGAAGATGAGAAATTCGCGCACGTGATGCTCGATCGCTCGCCAGCCGGAGAGTATGGAGACCACCGTCAACACGGTCGTCAGGATGATGAGCCACAGACTCAATCCATCGATACCCAGGTAGTAATCCACATTCAATCCGAAGCTGCGAATCCAGGGCACGCGTTCCACAAATTGCATGCCCGGATGCAAGCGATCGAATCCGGCGATCAAAGGCAGCGACAAGATGAAGGTGATCACGGCCACCCACAGCGCGATCCAGCGCATCAGCGCTTCGCTCTTCCCGCCGAAGAGGCGGTGTAGCAGAAGGATGACGGCGCCCACCGTGGGCGTGAAAACGATCACCGTGAGGAGATGATGGATGACAAACTCCATATGTTCACCGTCCCGCTAGCATGAAGTAGGTGATGACGATGAGCGCCCCGAGGAAAATCATCACCACGTAGCTGCGCACGGCTCCCGTCTGGATATGTCGGAGCGCTCGTCCTCCAGCCCGCACCAGAGCCGCCGTTCCATTGACCGCTCCATCGATGATGCGGACGTCGAAAACCTGCCAGAGCAACACGGTCGAGATCGCTCTGATCGGTCGAACGAACAGGCGATCGTACGCTTCATCCACCCAGTACTTGTGAACCAACACGCTCGGTGGCTGCCAGAGCGGCTGACGTTGATAAAATCGGTAGGCCCATACGAGCGCGGCCACGACGAGCAACAACGTCCCCAGAGCCAGCCCGATTTCCGACCCCTGGCTCGCGGGCTCCATCGTCGTCTGTCCCTCCGAGACCGTGGCAATGGCTGGGTGGAGGAAATGCTCAATCCAATTGGGAAGAGTCCCGGCCGAGAAGCCTTCCGGGATTCCCAACCAGCCTCCCACGACCGAGAGCACGGCCAGCACGATCAGGGGAATAGTCATCGTGCGCGGCGACTCCTGTGGGGAGAGAGGGCCTCCGTGGTGTCCGGCCGCCGATCCCGCCTCTCCATGGCGAAATCGCTCCTCTCCATGGAACGTCATCACGACCAGACGCGTCATATAGATGGCCGTGAGAATGGCCGTGATCACACCGAGAAGCCATAACGCTCGTCCCCAGCCTGGAGGAAGAACCGCACTGTTGGCCGTGCGCCAGAGGATCTCGTCTTTGCTGAAGAAGCCGGCCAATGGGAACACGCCGGCGATGGCCAACCAGGCGATGATGAATGTCTTGTAGGTGATGGGCATGTACTTTTTCAGGCCGCCCATCTGGCGCATGTCTTCATTGTGGTGCAGGGCGATGATCACGCTGCCCGCGCCCAGGAAGAGGAGGGCTTTGAAAAAGGCGTGCGTGACGACGTGGAAAATTCCAGCGATGAAGGCCCCGGCGCCACACGCCATGAACATATAGCCGAGCTGCGAGATCGTCGAATACGCCAGAACTTTCTTGATGTTATCTTGCCCGAGAGCGATGGTCGCCGCAAAAAACGCCGTGAGACCACCAACGAGCGCTACGATGAATAAGGCCGTCAGTGATCGCGTGTACATCTGGCTCGTCCGGGCCACCATATAGACGCCCGCCGTGACCATGGTGGCCGCGTGGATGAGCGCCGAGACCGGCGTCGGACCAGCCATAGCGTCGGGGAGCCACACGTAGAGTGGGATCTGGGCGCTCTTGCCCGTCGCTCCCACGAACAGGAGGAGGCAGATGGCCGTCAACGTCCCCATCGTCCACAGCGCTTCGGTCGGCATGTGCGCGGCTCGGGCCATCACTTCGGCGAACCGGATGGTGTGAAATGTCGCGAAGATGAAAATAATCCCCAGGGCGAATCCGAAGTCGCCGATGCGATTGACGATGAAAGCCTTTTTGGCGGCGTCGGCCGCATACTGGCGGGTGAAATAGTGACCGATGAGCAGATAGGAACAGAGGCCGACGCCTTCCCATCCCACGAACATGAGGAGGAAATTATCCGCCAGCACGAGCAGGAGCATCATGAACATGAACAGGTTCATGTAAGCGAAGAACCGATAATACCCCGAATCACCGTGCATGTAACCGACGCCGAAGACGTGAATCCAGAAGCCCACGAAAGTCACAAACAGAATGTAGACGCCAGAGAGGGGATCGAGCTGGAAGCCGAAGTCGGCGTGCAGGCGGCCCGAGGCAATCCAATTGTAGAACGGCTCGAAAATGAGCCGGTGCTCGGGATCGAGCGGCAACAGTCGGGCGAAAAACACGTAAAAGGCCAGCACCGTTGAGAGTCCCACCGTCGCGCATCCCACCGTGCCGATGATCCGTTCACTCCAACGGCGCCCCCCGAGGCCGATGAGCGCCGCCCCCACCAGCGGACTGAATACGATGAGCTTTAACATAATCCCTTCACCTCGCGTTCGGCTTTCAGAGCTTCAGCATGCTGGCCTGATCGACGTCCACCGTCTGCCGATTGCGAAACAGGAGGACGACGATGGCCAGCCCCACGCCCGCTTCCGCCGCCGCCACGACCATGACGAAGAACACCAGGATCTGCCCGCTCAGTTCCCGGAAGTAGCTGGAAAAAGTGACCAGCGTCAAGTTGACCGAGTTGAGCATCAGCTCGATGGCCAACAGCATGGAGAGGATGTCGCGCTTCACAATGACGCTGACGGCGCCAATAGTGAACAGCACGGCTCCCAGAGCCAGATACCATGACATCGGAACCATCGTTACGGCCTCCTCATGCGAATTCTGTTCGTCATTTCGGCCATCGCCCCAATCACCCGCACCTCACTCCTTCTGAGCCAATACTACAGCTCCAATGATGGCCGCGAGAATCAGTACCGACGTCAACTCGAACGGCAGCAGATAGGCGGTGAAGAGCTTCCGCCCCACCGCCTCGGTGAATCCGATCTCCGTCCCCACCGGCGTCGGGTTCTCTTCGAAGAGTCGGACGATATAGAGGAATTGCCCGATCAATATGATGGCGAAGGGCAAGGCCAACCACTTGAGATACCCGCGACGGTCCGTTTGCCGCTCCACGGCGCGAATGTTGAAGAGCATGATCACGAACAAAAACAACACCACGATGGCTCCCGCGTAGATTATGACTTGGATGACGGCGATGAAGTAGGCCTTCAGCATGATGTACAGGCCGGTCAATGCCGCCATGGTCGTCAGAAGAGACAGAGCGGCATACAGCGGGTTCCTGCGCAGGAGGAGATTCACCGCCCCAATGAGGGCGATCCCGGCGAAGATGACGAAAAACAGTTGTTCCATCGGCTTCCCACCACGCTCGTCGTCGCCTCACCGCCAGAGGGCGAGCGCCGACGAGATGAAGATGTTCGCAAACGCCATGGGCACCAAGACCTTCCACCCGAACTGCATCAACTGATCGTAACGAAATCGAGGCAACGTTCCTCGCAGCCAGATATAGACGAACAAGAAGAAGCCCGTCTTCAAGGAGAAATAGAGGACGCCCAACAGAGGCACTCGTTCAGCTCCCGGGCCCGTCCATCCTCCCAGAAACAACGTCGTGGCCAGCGCCGAGACGACGAACATGGCCGCATATTCGCCGACGAAGAACATGGCGAATTTAATGGAACTATATTCTGTGTGATAGCCGGCGACCAGCTCGCTCTCCGCCTCAGGCAAATCGAAGGGCACGCGGTTGGTCTCCGCGACGGCGGCGATGAAAAAGATGATGAATCCCAGAGGCTGATACCAGAAGACGTGCCACCGGGGGATGATGCCGAAATAATACCCGGATTGGACGTGGACGATCTCGGACAGGCTGAGCGTTCCCGCTTGAATCAAGACGCCGGCGACCGAGAGCGTCAATGCCAGTTCATAACTGATCATCTGAGCCGCCGAACGAAGTCCACCCAGAAGCGAATACTTGCTGTTGGACGACCAGCCGGCGAGGATGATGCCATACACTTCCAGGCTTCCCAGCGCAAACACATAGAGGAGGCCGACATTGATGTCCGTGATCTGCAAGGCGATCTTCCGTCCGAACAGCTCTATCGTGCTGCCAAAAGGAATCACGGCCAGCGCCATGAGCGGCGGCACCAGCGCCAGCGCCGGAGCCAGCGCGAATAAAACCCGGTTGGGCGTGTCGGGCGTGACATCCTCTTTGGCGATGAATTTGAGGAGGTCGGCCAGGGGCTGAAGCAAGCCCCACGGTCCCACGCGATTGGGACCCACGCGCAATTGAATCCAACCGAGAATCTTTCGTTCGAATAAGACCAGATAAGCTAAGAACGTGAGTACGATGAACAGAATGACGGCGATCTTCAGCGCTGCTTCCAGAGCAATGTCCATTCACTCATCTCCCACCACGAACATCGAATGTGACTCCGACCATGTCACCACGATGAAGAGCCGTTCCGGGATCGCTGTGCCTATCATCGATCATCCCTCGACCGTGATCCATCCCAACCGAAAGCCTGCGCCATGAGCGGGACGTGCTCAATCAACGTGCCGCGCTCGAATAAGCCGGTTCCCAGAGCCGGTGGCTCGGTGAGCATGTCGCGGTTACGGTCTAGGGCAGCGACCTGGGCGTTCAATCGATCGAGGAGATCATTCCAGGAAACCTCCTTGACCAATGCGCGATGGGTTTGAACGGCTCCTTCGGCGTCGATCTGCTCGTAGGTGATCCCCTCATATCCGGGGACGCGTTCGGCCAGATCCTTGAGCATGGCCATGGCCGAACCGCGCACATCCATCTCCACGCCCATCCCTTTGGCCACCAAGCGCAGGATCACCCAATCGGGCCGTCGTTCGCCCCCCGATTCCAGAGCGCGGCGAACGCGCTGGACCTGACCGGCATTGTTGGTGAACGTTCCATCGATCTCGGCAAAACTCATGGCGGGCAATACGACGTGAGCATATTCGGCCGTTTCCGTCGTGAAGAGTTCATGCACGACGACGAACTCGGCTCGCGCCAATGCCTCGCGCCACCGGTCACCGTACGTGCGGATGGGATCGACGCCGACCAGATAGAGCGCTTTGATGTGGGCGCCGATATCCTCCGGAGCGGGCAGATCCCCGGTGAGTCCCATATCCAGAGCGCCGAGCGAGTTATTGAAACGCATGAGGGGGAGCAAACGTACCCGACGACGTTCGGTGGCCCAGCGCGCCCCCAGCGCGCCAGCCGCTTCCAGGGCGGCGCCCGAGACTTCCGGTCCGATCAAGACCACCAGATCCTCGCTCTCTTCCAGAGCGCGACGCAGGGCGCCGAGTCGCTCAACGGACAGGTTGGTGATCTCGGCCACGAGGTTCAGTTGTGATTCGTCCAGAAGAGCGAGCAAGAGCGCTGGTTCCGATCCCGGGCGAATGTGAAAGAATTCGCTCTCCTCGGGCAAGCGCAGCAGCGGGCGCGCATTGACGATGATGAGCCGCGAGCCATTCTCCCGCACGGCGTACCGCAGACTGTAGGCGGTGAGCGGGTTATATTCGGGCGGATTTCCGCCGATGAGCAGCAACGTTTTCTTTCCCGAGCGAATGTCGTTTTGCGTGGCCAGCGGAGCGGTGAGCATATTGAAGAGAGGTCGCCAATCGTGCTCGGCGATGTGACTGATCCAGGGCGTTCCAATGACATCGCGAGCGAACTTGTTGAGGACATAGAGCACCTCATTGGTCAGCCGAGGCGAACCCAAACAGGCGATGCTCTCGGCACCGTGTGTGGCGGTGATCTCTTTCAGTCGACTGGCCACCAGTCCAATGGCTTCGTCCCAACTGGCTTGTTCCAATCGCCCCTGGCGACGGATGAGTGGCGCGTGCACGCGATCCGGGCTGTTGACGAACTCATTGCCATAGCGCCCTTTGAGGCAGAGGAATTCCATGTTGATGCCGGTCATGTCCTTGGCCCAGGCGCGCACCACTTTCCCGTCGCGCACGCTGAGCTTGAGTTGACACCCATCGGCACAGTAGGTGCAGGTCGTGATGGTATCCTCGATGTCCCAGGGCCGCGCGCGGAATCGGAAGTTGGCGCTGGTCAACGCGCCCACCGGACACACCTCGACGCAGTTGCCACAGTTTTCGCATTCCAGCGTGCCATCCCGCTTATTGCCGATGATCTCAGAGTGGGCTCCTCGGCCGAGCACCCCCAGGGCGTGATCACCAACCCACTCGTCGCAGACGCGAATGCATCGATAACAGAGAATGCAACGCTGTGGATCGAGCCAGATGAACGGGCTCAATTGATATTCGTCGCGGTGCTCCTTGGTCTCCATGTAGCGACCGAACAGGTTCCCATAGGTCAAGCTCATGTACTGGAGTTCGCACTCCCCGCCTTTGTCGCACATGGGGCAGTCGAGCGGATGATTGGCCAGGATGAAATCGACCATTCCCTGACGCGCCCCGATGATCTCATCCGAGTTCGTCGTGACCACCATGCCGTCCTGCACGCGGACGGTACAGGCCGTTTGGAGCTTACGAATATTTTCGATGCGCACCAGGCACATGCGACAGGCCGCCTGGGGAGGGAGCTTGTAGTAGTAGCAGAAATTGGGCACGTAAATGCCCAGTTCCTCGCACACCTCCAGCAGATACCGCCCTCGTGGGGCCGAGTATGACTTCCCATCAATGGTGATCTTGACCCACTCTGTCATCTCACCACTCCTCAATCGGCTGCGACGGCGCCGCGTCGGGTCAGATAGCGTTCGAAATCGGCGCGGAATTTCTTCACCGCCGGACCAACCGCCCAGGCGGCGGCATCGCCCAGCGGACAGTGCGTCCGACCAAACATGTTGTCCGAGAGCGTGACGAGCATCTCCAAATCGCGCTCGGTGCCGCCACCGCGCAGCAGGCGCTCGAAGATTTTCACCATCCAGCGCGTGCCTTCGCGACAGGGCACGCACCAGCCGCACGATTCGTGAGCGAAGAATTTGATGAAACTGTAGGTGGTTCGGACGATGTCGGTGTCTTCGTCCATGACGATGACGGCGCCGCTTCCCATCATCGTGCCCAGAGCGGCCAGTGGTTCGTAGTCCAGCGTCGCACTCTCGGCTTCTTCCGCCGTCAGAATGGGCGATGATGCCCCACCGGGGACGACGGCTTTCAATCGTTTGCCGTCGCGAATGCCTCCGCCGTCTTCGTAAATGAGCCTCTTGAGCGGATAACCGAGCGGGCGTTCATACACGCCCGGTCGCACGACATGTCCGCTCAGTGAATAGAGGCGATGCCCGCCGCTCTTCTCCGTGCCGAGCCGATGGAACCACTCGCCGCCTCTGAGGATGATATGAGGGACCCAGGCGAGCGTCTCCACGTTGTTGATCACGGTGGGACACCCGTAGAGGCCAACGCTGGCCGGGAAAGGCGGTTTGAGGCGCGGATAGCCGCGTTTTCCTTCCAGCGATTCCAGCAGCGCCGTCTCCTCGCCACAGATATACGCCCCCGCCCCCGGATGGACGATGATATCGCAATCGAAGCCCGTTCCCAGGATATTGCGCCCGACATATCCTCCTTGTCGGGCTTCGTCGATCACCCGCTCGAGCTTCTCCTTGAGATACCAGTACTCGCCGCGAATGTAAATGAACGCCAGATGCGCTCCGATCGCGTAGGCGCCAATGAGAATGCCTTCGATGAGACCATGGGGGTCTTTCTCCATGATCTGCCGATCCTTGAACGTGCCCGGTTCACTCTCATCGGCATTACAGACGAGATACTTGGGCTTGGGCGAATCTTTGGGCACGAATCCCCATTTCATCCCCGTGGGGAATCCCGCTCCACCGCAACCGCGGAGCGCCGATTTCTTCACCTCTTCGATCACCTGCTCGGGCGTCATTTCGGTGAGCACCTTCTTCAACGCCCGATAACCGCCGTGCTCGAGGTAGACGTCCAATTGATCGGCATTGGGGATATCGAATCTGGCGCTGATGATTCTCTCCATGGCTCATCCTCGTGCGCCCAACGGTCGGGCCCTCACCATCTCGTTGGGCCTCGTCAGTCCGCGTTTCCCCGGTCCGACAGGGTCTTATCGTTCACCGATCGTTCCGGTTCGCCTCCCCTCAAGGGAGTGAATCGAGAATCTGATCGACGTTCTCCGGCGTCAGGTTCTCGTAATAATCGAAATTCACCTGCATCACCGGAGCAGTACCACACGATCCCAGGCACTGCACTTCGGTGAGCGTGAATCGTCCGTCGGGCGTCGTTTGACCGAAGGTGATGCCCAGTTTTCGCTCGATGTGCTCCTGAATCTTCTCCGATCCGCAGAGCATGCAGGAGACATTATTACAAAGCTGAATATTGTACTTGCCAATGGGACGGCGATAGAACATCGTGTAAAAGCTGACCACCGTCACCACATCCAAATAGGTCAGGCCCATCCGCTTGGCCACGTATTCCAGAACATCGTCGCTCAAGTATCCACGCTCTTTCTGGGCGATGAACAAAACAGGGATGATGGCCGATCGCTTTCGTGGATACCGGGCCAGGAGCCGATCGATTTCTCGTTCTGCCTGTTGTGAGAACATGATCAATCCCTCACCGGTCAATGTCTCCCAATACGATGTCGATACTACCGATGATGGCGACGACATCGGCGATCAAATGTCCTTCGATGAGCTTGGGCAACGCCTGCAAGTTGGCGAATGACGGCGCGCGGACGTGCATGCGGTACGGTTTGGGTCCTCCGTCGCTCACGATGTAGAATCCCAACTCGCCGCGCGCACTTTCTATGGGCTGATATACCTCACCCGCCGGCACAGGGAAGCCATCGGAGACGAGGAGGAAGTGATAGATGAGGGCGTCCATCTGCGTCTTCATCTTATGCCGGTCGGGAAGCACAATGCGGGGCGCATCGGCCTTGACGGGGCCGGAGGGGAGCTTCTCCACGGCCTGACGGACGATGCGGAGCGATTGCCGCATCTCTTCAACCCGAACGAGATAACGCGCCCAGACATCGCCTTCCGGGCGCGTGGGAATATCGAAGTCGTAGGTTTCGTAGCCGCTGTAAGGATGGGCGCGGCGAATGTCATGAGCGACGCCGCTGCCTCGCAGGCAAGGGCCGCTCATCCCCCACTGAATAGCCTCCTCGGCGCTGATGACGCCCACGCCCTCGGTCCGCTTGCGAAAGATGGGATTCTCGGTCAATAGAGTATCGAATTCTTTGAGCGCCTGCGTTTCAAAGTCATCGCAAAAATCGCGAACCCGCTGCGTCCAGCCATCGGGAATATCGCGGGCCAGACCGCCAATGCGGAAGTAACTGGGCATCATGCGGCCGCCGCAGACGGCTTCGATGAGCTGGAGGACGGCCTCGCGCACACGAAATCCGTAAAAGAACAGCGTCATGGCCCCGATCTCCAACCCGTGGGTGGCGATCCACACCGAGTGACTGGCAATGCGCTGAAGCTCGGTGAGCATGACCCGGATGACCTGGGCGCGCGGCGGGATGTCCAACTGGAGCATCTTCTCCACGGCCAGGACGAATCCCAGGTTATTGCCCGTGGAGTTCAGATAATCCATGCGATCGGTGATGGTGATGACGTGGTTGTACTTCTTGTATTCGGCGAGTTTCTCCATGCCGGTGTGCAGATAGCCGATCTCACATTCGGCATGGACGATGCGCTCTCCATCCAATTTGAGGAGCACGCGCAGCACGCCGTGAGTGGAGGGGTGCTGGGGCCCCATGTTGAGGACGATTTCGGAGTCCAGCGGACTCTTTTTGACTTCGGTGAGCACGTCAGACATAGATCACCGTCGATATCCCCGCAAGGGGAAATCCTTCCGCAAGGGATGGCCCTCGTAATCGTCGGGCATCATGATCCGCCGCAAGTTGGGATGCCCCTCGAAAGTCACCCCGAAGAAATCATAGGTCTCCCGCTCATACCAATCGGCCGCTTTCCAGACGCCGGTGACAGTGGGCACGGGCTGATCTTCGTTGACGCGCACCTTGAGCCGGATTCGGTGTCGTTGGGGAATCGAGTAGAGGTGATACACCACCTCAAATCGAGGATTGGCATCCACTCCCAGATCGACGCCCGTCACGCTGGAGAGAAAATTATATTCCAGTCCCGGTTCGTCGCGCAGGAACTCGCAGACCCGCACAATCGCTTCCGGTTTGACCACGACGGTCAATTCTCCCCACTGTTCCTTCCACTCCACGATCTCCGGTCCGAAGCGATCTCGCAAGATCTCCAACTGCTGCTGATTGTCCATCACCGTGATGAACCCACCTCAAAGATTGACCACACCGCACCGCCGCGCTCTCTTCCTATTTCATATAGGCTTTCTTGGGAAATATCGGTTCGGTCCGCGTCTGGACCTTGGGCTTCTGCTCGATCTGTTCGTGCATGCGCTGGCGCTCGATCTTTTCTTGCAGTTTCATCATCGCATATAACAGCATCTCCGGCCGAGGGGGGCACCCGGGAACGTAGATGTCCACGGGGATGACGTGATCCACTCCTTGGACAATCGCGTAGTTGTCAAACATTCCACCGGCCGAGGCGCAAACCCCCATGGAAATGACCCATTTCGGCTCGGCCATCTGATCATAGAGATGTTTGACCACCGGAGCCATCTTTTGCGAGACGCGCCCGGCCACAATCATGACATCAGCTTGCCGCGGAGAGCCACGAAATACCTCGGCACCGAAGCGCGCGATATCATTGCGCGACGAGATCATCCCCATCATCTCGATAGCACAGCAGGCCAGTCCAAATTGCATGGGCCACATGCTGGATTTGCGCGCCCACTGGATGAGATCTTCGAATCGGGCCGTGAGAATGCCCATCTGCCCACTCTTGGACTGGGCTTCGGCCAATTGCTGTTGCCGTTGCTCTTCATCCATAGGCGTGTCACTCATCATCATCGATTCCAATCAAACGTGCCTTTTTTCCACACGTAGGCATATCCGGCCAGCAGAACTAGAATGAAGATCATCATCTCGGCGAACACGAACGCCGGCGAGACCTCGGCGGCCAGGTCTTTGAAGATGACCGCCCAGGGGAGGATGAAGATCGCTTCGATATCGAACAGAATGAAGATCATGGCCACCAGGTAGAATTCGATGCTGAAGCGGTCGCGCGCCGAGCCCACCGGCACCATGCCGCACTCATAGGGCATATCCTTTTCCGGGGTGGGCCGTCGCCGGGCAATCACTCGAGGCAAAAGAAGCATCCCGCCGGCCACGATGAGGGAGAACAGAGCGAGCACGAGAATGGGTATGTAATTGAGCGTTTCGGCCATGATCGTTTGTAGTAACCTCTAAAAATAAGCGCAAGTATAGTCCCAGGGGTGCGGGCTGTCAAGACAGGTCAATTCCCGCCATGGTGGTCATCTGGGGAGAGCACGTCGGTTCCCCGAGATACGTCCCTCGCTCAGAGCCTCCGCTGGTGAGTGGACCCGTTTCCTGAGGTGTGTCAGCCACTCTTATGGTGTCCGTTCGGGAGTCTCGCCTTGCCGGATGGCGCACCACTCATCTCGCTTTCGCTTGACGATGATCCGACCTCGATGGCAGACTCCCATTGCCATGACTGGGCGATCCAGGTGGACGCGGAAGCGGGATGGGTTCATCGTATTGCTGATGGCCGCGGCCCTCACTGTGGGATTGTGGTTCCTTCCCTATGGCGAGGTCATGGTTTATCCGTTTCGCCTCTTCGTCACGCTCATCCACGAGACGGCGCATGCCGTGGGAGCAGTGATGACCGGAGGGCGCGTGGATCACATCGAAATCACTCCCGACGGGAGTGGGGTGACCTACACGCGCGGCGGCTGGACGATCCTCATCGCCAGCGCTGGATACGTCGGCGCCATTCTTTACGGGGGATTGATGTTGCTTCTCTGTCGACAGGCCCGGTATGCCAAGCTGGCGTTACTCGGGACGCTGGTGCTGGTCACTCTGGTCACGGTGTTGTTCGTTCGCCCTCTGTTCAGCTTCGGTTTTCTGGCCAGCGCACTGACCGCTGTGGCATTGGCCGCTGCTCTCTACTTTTTCACCCGGCGGGTGATTCACTTTCTGGTCGGCTTTCTGGCGGTGGAGAGCTGTTTGAACGCTCTGTTCGATGTGAAGACGGTATTCCTGCTATCGGCTGAGACCGACGTTCCCACCGACGCCATGACGCTGGAACGGATCACCCATATCCCGGCGATCGTGTGGGCGTTGGGATGGGTGATCGCGTCGTTGGCCATCCTGGCAGTGGTGTTGCGCGGCTTCCGCTCCGCCTTCCGATGAGGTGGGGTCACGCAATTGCCTCACCGGGCGGTTTGGGCTACTTTATTCATTCATGGAACTGGAGAAGTATTCGCGACAGATCCTCTTCGAGCCCATTGGGCAGCGAGGGCAAGAAAAACTGCTCCAGAGCCGCGTCGCCATCATCGGCTGTGGTGCCCTGGGAGCGGTCCAGGCGGAAGCGCTGGCCCGCGCCGGCGTTGGATTCTTGCGATTGGCCGATCGCGATTTCGTCGAAGAGAGCAACCTCCAGCGACAGATCATGTTCGAGGAGCGCGATGCCCGGGAACGCCTCCCCAAAGCCATCGCCTGCCAGCGGCGCATACGCCGCATCAATTCCGATATTCGCGTCGAAGCGCTGGCCGCCGATGTCAATCCCACGAACATCGAAGAGATCATCGGCGATGTCGATCTCGTGCTCGATGGAACGGATAATTTCGAGACGCGCTATCTCATCAACGATGCCTGCGTCAAACATGGAAAACCGTGGATCTACGGCGCGGCCGTCGGCTCCTATGGGCTGAGCATGACGATCATCCCGCACGAGACGCCGTGCTTTCGCTGTGTGCTGGAGCAGTTGCCTCCGCCGGGCTCATCGCCGACCTGCGACACGGTGGGCGTCATTCTGCCCATCGTCTTCATGATCGCCTCCATTCAGGTTGTGGAAGCCCTCAAGCTCCTCACCGGCCAGCGAGACCAACTCCATCGGTCGATCATTCAGATCGACGTCTGGCAGGCGACATGCCACCGCATCAAACTGGGGGCGTTGCTGGAGAAGTCCGATTGTCCCACCTGCCGGCATGGTCGATACGAATTCCTGGACGCGCGCATCCGTCATCTCGCGTCCGGACTCTGCGGGCGAAACGCCGTTTACATTTCGCAGAGCAAGCGGGTGCAGATCGATTTGCCCTCACTGGCTGAGCGACTCCGATCGGTGGGCCCGGTCAAACTCACCGAACACCTGCTCAGTTTCCATATCAACGGCTACGAGATCACATTGTTCGCCGATGGCCACTGTATCGTGAAAGGCACCACTGATGTGGATCTGGCGCGTAAGCTGTATGCTCAATACATCGGAGCATAGTGGCGTGCTCTGAGCACCCCCACCACATGTGACCTCAAAACGCCTTCATCATATCCCTGCTCGGACAATGTCCGGGTGCTCCAGCATAGCGGTGCACCAGCCGGGAGTAGAGAATGCCGAACGAGCGCCATGAGAGACCTGTGGCTACGAAGAGACGGAGCCCCTCATCATCGCGAATCCTGAGGGGACGACATACCTGGTGGGGACGGGGGGTCTTCTGATTGTTGGTGGCCACTCCACGAAATGCGTTTCAGCGCCGTTCCTGCTGGGCGAGCGTTTCTCCGACCGAAGTGAAGCGGCTTGGTCGATTGCTCAGAAGGGAGCCCGCATGTCATAATGAGAGAAGCCAAACCGTCATGGGCGACCCGAGAACCATCGTCGATGTGTTCGACCAGAACGTCGAGCGGTATGGCCCTCGAGTGGCCCTTCGGGTGAAACGGGGCGGTCGGTATGTGGATATCCGATGGAGCGAATTTGGAGAGCGCGTTCGCCAATTCAGTCTGGGATTGATGCGGCTGGGCATGAGGCGAGGGGATCATATCGCTCTGCTCTCCCGGACTCGGCCCGAGTTCTTATTCGCCGATCTGGCCATCCTCTCGGCAGGCGCCATCACCATCCCCATCTATCCGACCAGCGTGGCTGAGGATGTGGCCTACCTGCTCCGTCATTCGGAAGCTCGCCTGCTCCTCGCCGATACGCCCGAACAGTTGGAGAAGGTGCGCTCGATGAAGCGGGCATTGCCGCAACTGGAGAGGATCATTCTGTTTGACGGGGAGGGCGCCGTCGACGGGATGGAGGTGATAGATTTCGACGCCGTGTGTCAGTTGGGCCGGGAGGCAGATGGAGAGATTCGGCGACGACGCGCCCGTTGGCGTGCGGCCATCTCGCCCGACGACGTGGCCACCATCATCTATACCTCAGGTACGACCGGGCGGCCGAAAGGCGTGATGATCACCCACGGCAATATCATGTTCGTCTGCCGATCGATGAAAGAGCTGTATGGCGATTTTCTCACCGATGAAGAAGTGTATCTCGCCTATTTGCCGCTGGCTCACGCTTTGGAGAGGATGGGCGTCTTCGTGCAAATCTACCTGGCGAGCACGATCGGATTCGCCGAGCGCCTGGACACGGTCGGCGATGATCTGCGCGCCGTGGCCCCCACCGGATTGGTGGGAGTTCCCCGATTCTACGAGAAGATCCGCGGGCGCATTCTCGAGGCCGTGGCGCAGCGTTCGCCCCTGGAGCGGCGCATCTTCTCCTGGGCGCTCGAGATAGGACGGCGGCGGCGCTTGGCCGAGGAAGAGGGCCAGCGACTGCCGCTCCGGTTGCGGCTGCAACACGCTCTGGCCCGTCGCCTCGTGTTCGACAAAATCAAAGCGCAGCTCGGCGGACGCGTGCGATTCTGCCTCTCCGGCGCGGCACCGCTATCGGTGGAGGTGGCCGAATTTTTCGCCGACATCGGCCTCCCCATTCTCGAAGGCTATGGCGCCACGGAAGTTTGCGGTCCGGCGACCCTCAATCGTGTTCACCATCCTCGCATCGGCACGGTCGGCCCTCCTCTGCCCGGCGTGGAGATCAAGATTGCGCCAGATGGTGAGATCTTGATTCGCGGTGGGAACGTCTTCAAAGGATATTACAAAGATCCCGTGGCGACCGAACGGGCTTTGCGCGATGGCTGGTATCATTCGGGCGACGTGGGCACCATCGATGCCCAGGGTCACCTGGTGGTCACGGACCGTAAGAAAGATCTGATCATCACTTCCAGCGGCAAGAACATCGCTCCTCAGAAACTGGAACGGGTTTTCGGCGACATCGAGGAGATTCATGACATCGTCATCGTGGGGGATGGACGTCCATATCTGGTCGCCCTCGTCACATTGGACCGGGACGCCGTTGTTCGATGGGCGCGACGCGAAGGACTCGCCTATCAGGATGAGTCGGAACTGATCGCTCATCCTCGCGTCCGCGTGCTCCTGGAAGCCCGGATTGCCGAGAAGAACGCCCGCCTGGCCAGTTTTGAGCGGATCAAAAAATTCGCCATTCTCGACGAGGACTTCACCATCGAGGCCGGAACGCTGACGCCCACCATGAAAATCAAACGCCAGGTCGTCGCCCGCAAATATCGTCACCTCATCGACGCTCTGTACAGCGAAGACACAACTCGCGGTCATTCGCTCGGGGAGCACGATCGCGAGCGCCACTCGTTCAGCGTTCGCGGCATCCAGCCCCATAATGAGTGAGGCAAAGGAGACACGTAGACCGATCCATCAGTGGGGATGTCGCGGTCATCTTCGCCCAGGGGATGATCGGAACGCTTCCTCCTCTCGGGAGCGAGGATGTGACCTTTCAGTATTTGCTCGCATCGAGGCTCACGACGGGCTCTTCGCCGACGACTTCGGCGCTGTGAACAGTATGAGCCGGGACGGCGACCACGTCGCCGGGTTCCAGAACGACCTCTTCACCGTGCATGCGAATCTTGAATCGCCCGGTCAATACACCGTCCTTCTTGTCAAAGGGATGAGTGTGATCGGGGAACGAGGTTCCCGGAGGATACGTGTACCGGGCGACCGTGTAGCCTTCGGCCTCTAACTTTCGCCGCATGTTCTCTTCACTCAACGGTCCCCATCGGCCTTCATCCCACTTCTCGACCTGCATAAGCGCCCTCCCATAACGTAGTGCTCATAATGTACATGCGAGCGGGATGCTTGACAAGAGCCGCGTATAGCCGAATCCGTGATGGTGAGCGGAAAGTCATGCATGGAGGAGGCCGAAGAGGGATGGAGACCGATCGATGGAGTCAGAGTGACGCGTTGTTGCATCAACGGAGGGGAAAGGTGCCTCGGCGCGCCAGCTCGGGACTCTTCCCCATCATCGACATCCGAATGGGCGCGGGAGGGACGCCGATGTGGCTCACTCTGGACTTCACCGAGACGGGCGATCCTCCAGAGACGAAGAGCGTGAGCGTCATCTGCAGTTCGACCGAGGAGCTCTGGCGCGGAGGTTCACCGGTTCACCTCCGAGACCATGTGAGCCAGTTCGGGGAGGATGAGGCGGTCCATGGCCAGCTTGGCCGCCGCCGGCGAGCCGGGGATGGAGATCACCACCGTTCCCTTGTACACCCCGGCCACAGCTCGCGACAGGATGGCCGCCGAGCCGATCTCCTGGTAGCTCAAGAATCGGAAGATTTCCCCGAATCCCGGCAGTCGCTTCTCTAGCATTTGATCCAGCACATCGACCGTTTGATCGCGTCGGGAGATCCCCGTTCCTCCGTTGAGAATGATCGCCTGACACTCCTCATCAGCGGCCAGAGAGGAGAGGAGGGCTCGGAGTTGATCCGGCTCGTCTTTGATGATGCGATAGTGCTTGATCGTGTGTCCGTGACGAGCTAATCGTTCTTTGATGAGCTGGCCGCTGGTGTCCGTCTCCACTGTTCGGGAATCGCTGATGGTGATCACCGCGCAGGTGACCGCTTTTGGCGCCCGCTCCTTGTGCTCAATGTGGCTCATCAGTTCACCCCCATCGAGGAGTAAGTTGCGCAAGCTACCGGCTTGCGCAACACTCACTTCCGGACTCGCTCGTGGGCTCGCCGCCCGCCGCGACGGATTAATCAAGATGGTATCTTGCGCCACTCTCTCTTTTCGACGCATAGCCTTTGAGCGAGTTCTCCACCGAGCGATCAGCATCCATTCGAGCAGCAGGACTCCCGCGACTCTGACCGATCACCGGGAAGAAGAGTGTAGCGCATGCTGGCGGCCAGAGCTACTGAGAGTCGTCGCTGCTCGGGTTCGGTCTTGAGCGATGCTTCCATTCCTGGGAGCGCCTTTCCTGGGTTGTTCGGCGGTGTCCCGACAAAGTATAATGAGGCCGACGGGTGGGTGGCCGGTGAAGCGGCTGCTCATCAATGAGGATGACTGGCGAGCCTCCGGCTGCTGAGCTGGTGAGTCCTCAGAGCCATAGATCACCCCCGGCACCACGTCTCGGCGGCGAGGCCGAGCCTCAGGAAGAAGCGCGACGATGGGGCGGCGAGGAGTATCCCGAGCCTTGAGGGAAAGGTTTCCTCACCTGGTGGTGGCCGATCCGGCGATGAAGGCCGTGTTGCGGCAGGCCGCCGAGTTGGCCCGATCCGATCTGGACGCCGTGCTCATTGGCGAGACGGGGGTGGGCAAGGAGGTGGTGGCCAGGGGGATTCACCGGTTGAGTCGGCGAGCCCGGGAGCCGTTTATCGCCATCAATGTGGCGGCGATTCCCGAGCCGTTGCTGGAATCGGAGTTGTTCGGTCACGAGCGGGGAGCATTCACCGGGGCGGAGCGGCGGCGGGTGGGGCTCATGGAGCGAGCCCACCGGGGGACGCTGTTTCTGGATGAGCTGGGGTACCTGCCGCAGTCGATGCAGCCCAAGCTGCTGCGCGTCCTGGAGGAGAAGGCCTTCTGGCGGGTGGGAGGGCGGGAGCTCATCCACGTGGACGTGCGCGTGCTGGCGGCCACGGAGCGAGATCTGAGCGAGCTGGTGCGGCGAGGAAGGTTCATTGCGGCTCTGGCCCATCGGTTCGCCGTCAGGATCAGCATTCCGCCGTTGCGGGAGCGGCGGGCCGACATTCCCGTTCTGGTGGAGCATTTTCTGCGGGTGTACGGCCAGAAGTACCACAAGCGGGTGACGGCGGTTTCGGCCGAGGCACGGGCCATGCTCTGCGAGTACGACTGGCCGGGCAATGTGCGTCAGTTGCGGCAGGTGGTGGAATGGGCGGTGGTGCAGGCTGGACCGCGGGCGCGGCGGTTGACGGTGAGAGAGATCCGGTCGGCATTGGGGGAGGGAGCGGCCGGGTCGCTGGTGGAGAGTCGGGTGTGGGAGGAATGGGATGAGCTGACGGTGGAGGAGATCCTGCGGCGGGTGGTCGTGCGGCGGTTGCGGCGGTGGGGCGGGCATCGGGGGCGGGCGGCCGAGAGTCTGGGCATCAGTCGGGAGCGGTTGCGGCGGTGGTGTCGTCAGTGGGGGATTGATCCGGAGGCGATGGCGAAGGCATCCCGGGAGCGGGATCGGACCTGACGAGCGGCCGGCGATCATCGAAAAAGGGGGAAGCGCGAGCGATCTGCTGCCTCACTCTCTTGAGGGAGCCATCGCTGGTGCGTGTGGGCCAGATTGTGGAGGGACGAACAGAGCCTGTGGAGGGATCTTTGCGTTCTCTGCGCCTCGGCGGTGATGTCAAGGGGATCGTCCCTGGGCGCGCGCCCACCACGAAGGAGGAACAAAAGATGTTGGTCAGTGAATCTGTGCGGAATGTGTTCTTCCGAAGAGGGGCGTCGTTCTGGTGGGGCTGGGGATGCCACAAAATGAGGCCTGGATGCCACAGAATGTGACAGAGGAAAGGTCGATGAAAGAATGGGTTACGACGGAAGGCCACAAAATGTGGCATTCCAGAGGGAGAAAAGACTATGTCGAGGTGAGGGCGAGCGGATGGGGTAGAGCCATAATGTCTTGATGGACAATCAGTTGGGCGATCAACCCGAAAACGGGGCGAGCAATGGCACGCTGGTTGCATAGTGTTTCAGCGGCGAGTTTCTCAAATGGAGGATGCGGATATGAGAAGGATTTCATCATTGAAGATCAACGCGTCACTCGTCGTGTGCTCTTTATTTTTCGTCTACGGATTCAGATCCATGCCTGCTCCCTCATCCTTCGAGGCGAGCGGCTTGGTCGGTGAAGCTCATGTTTCTCCTGCGCGAGCGGTCGTTGGTTCTTTCAACAGAGGTTGGACTGGTGTTGCTCAATTCGGCTGTGGACTGTACATCGAGTGGTTTACGGAATTTGATTGCGTGACACTACGCTGTCCAGATGGCACAACTGACCAGGCTTACTGTGATGTGAGGCAATGTCGAGCGCGCTTTTGGCCTCCGGTGTGGAAGTGTGAGCCGGAGTTTTTTGATTGTAATGTGCTGTATTGTGATGATGGGACCGTGATTGTGCAAAGGACAGAATGTGATTTTGTCACGAGCTGTATATTCTGAGACGCCGCTCGACGCTTCGGGAGATGAATGGCCAGGATGACGATCTCTTTTTGAGGCAATGGCTCGTAGGCTACCGCCTGCGGCGACCAAGGTGATGGCGTGCAAGCTGTGGGCTTGCCTCACCGCTTTTCGGAGAGGAATTTCCAGAAGGAGGTCAGTCCTATGGTTACACGAAAGGGTATATTGCTCAACCTCTTTTGGGGTTTCTTTTGGAGCTTATGCCTCATATGGCCGGCATACTCACAGGAAGAATGGCGGCTGGTCAAAGTCGGCCGCATGATGCTCGACTTTGGTCAGCGCGATCCTATGGAGTTCCGACGGCTGGTCGTTGATCAACGAGGGGCTCTCTATTTCGCCTCTCGGGACAGAATCTTGAAGTTCGACGCTCATGGCAAGCAAGAACTCGAGATCGAGATGGGGAGGTACGGCGTCGCGCTCCTGGAGGATCTCGATGTGGACGGAGACGATCACCTGGTTGTAGCCGGAACCTGGGAGGACTCAGGTCGCGATGTGACGAGCCGGGTGCTGATCTTCAATCATGAAGGCGCTCTCATCGCCTCCTTCGATCGGCCGAAGTTCCTGGTAAAGAGGGTAGTGGCCACAAACGGTGATGAGCTTTTTCTGGTGGGCGTGCAGCCGCCAAGTAGTCTCATCCCCCCGTTCCACGTTCGTCTGCGCGTCCTCAAGCTCGGATTCGATGGAGAGGTGCGCGGCGTTTTTGGTGAGCGGGAGATGTCCGTGAGCGAGAGCGCCCGATACTGGCAACCGTTCCTCGGCGTGGTCAAGGACGCCTGTTTCCTGGTGGAAGATCGAGGTGACGCTGCTCTCCTCAGGACATTCGCTCCAGGGGATGGCGCGTTGCTTCGTTCGATCGAGATTTCGTTTCCTCACTCATCGATGCCAGAGGAGGTGGCTGGAGCGGCTCAGCCACACCACGTCACTCCTCAGGTGCGCATCGATCGCTTTCTTCCTTTGAGCTCTCGTTGGGCATTGATCACGGGGGGCACGACATATACGTGGCGGCCAGATGATGCGCCGGGACAGATGCGCAGTGTTTATCGTGTGTTCATCGTGTCCACCGAGAAGGGATATCTGGCGCCCGTTCAAAAGGAGGTGGGGGGAGTTGTCAAGACCGTGGGCGAAGATGGCTTCGTCTACTTGGTGAGCTCCGTCGTTACGTCTCAGAAGGTGAGGCTCCAAGTGACGAAGGCGAAACTCCACCCGCCCGTCTCGAACTGATTTCTAAGCCTCACATTCGTTGGAGATGTAACGGTAGGAGTGCATTCATGCCTTTTCCAATCCACGGGCAGAAGCTGCGCGCGGATTTGAAATGACCCTGGCCTTGAGCCGCAGATGTTATTTCATGAGGAGGAAAACGGTCATGAAAAAGACAAGAGCAGCACATAGCTTAGTTATGCTCGTGTCATGTCGACATTATTCGTAGAGCCACTACGTGGTGCTGCGAATGTTCAGTCAGGCGAGCCGATTAGAATTACACCCCTCTGTTCGCCTCGCAAGAGAGCTCGCTTCAGAAACAATGCACATGACGTTTAAGCAATCGGAGGGCATGATTCAGGTTACTGGATCTTACCAAGGGAATAATGGCATAGGCCCGGTTATCTGATAGGGGTGGCACATGATACTATGTGGAGATCTACAACGATCGCAACAGGATTGAATTCTACGTACAAGAAGGTCAACTAAAGACCATCAGCCTTAGTGGAAGAGAAATTGCTTTGGATGGGGGAAACATTTCTTCAACGATTACTCTGTTTCAAGAGATAAGGCAAAATACTATCTATCACCAAGCAATGGCAAGGCTTCCTCCAGTCCATAGTATCACAGGAACTAGCCCAGGATCACGCAACAAACATATCCCAGTAGACAACGGATCGAGTCGAGGGCCTATATGGGAAGATGGTAAAATCGATCATCAAACATTACATACTCGATGATCACCAGTGCCGCCGAGCTATTTTCATCTGTATGGGGTTAGGAAGTTTGCTCATGCTAGTACTGGTCTTATTGACCATATTCGGAAAACTCTCCTGGCCCTTCCTGATCATTATATCCATTGGACTTACCGTTGGGGCCATTCTAGGCATACTCACCGTGTTGGCTATCGTCATTCACCGCGAAAAGGCCGAGGGTCCGTTCCGGCTCTTCCGTGGCTTGCCGCTCAGAAGCCAAACCCTCTCTCTGGACAACGATGTTAGTGGGCTCTTCGGCCGCTCTGATGGCATTCCCACCGCAATATATTGTGGCTCTACTCGGCTTGGCGACTCAGAGCGCCAATGCTACTCTCTTGCACATTCATAGAGCAAGAAACGGTTGCTCCAAAAGTGGTGTTCTATCTGCGCTCGATGCCCGAGCGAACCGCAGTTGGATTTGAGCGGCTTGGTGTGGGCCAGCTTGGTGTGGGCCCATTATGATAAGGTCAGTGGCGAATTTCGGTCAGTGACGAATCGCTGGGAACCTGCGGGCTGAGCAATTGAAAAAGGGAGGGCTCGATGACGTGCAAATCCGTTCTCTGAGTTTGGAAGATATCCACACATACGTGATTCGAGGGAAAAAGAACGAGAATGCCTATGGGCGCTGGCGCCCCCCCACGAAGGATGAGAAAGGCACAGGTGAACAGATTCGATAGTAAATCAGTGAATCTGTGCAAGATGTATTTTCCCGAGGAGGCACCATCCCTGGTGAGGAGATGCCACAAAATGAGGCCTGGATGCCACAAGATGTGGCAGAGGAAAGGTCGATGAAAGAATGGGTTATGACGGAATGCCACAAAATGTGGCATTCTGTGGGGAGACGAAGCCCTATGGGGCTTGGGCGGGCGAGCCGGGGGCGAGTGGCAACGCTTTGATGATCAAGCGGTTAGGCGATCACGGCCGGATTGGCGTCGGCAATGGCACGGCGGTTGCCTGGAAGACGGGCGTGGGAGCAAAGATTCACCATCGGGGAGGAAGAGGCCATGATCCGACAGGTCTGGTGTCGAGGCCGGAGTCGTGTGATGATGCTCATGGTGGTTCTGGTGGTGCTCTCTCCGGGCGTCTCCCCCGGGCCGACCGGTCGGGCGCAGAGCAAGGAGCAGGTGCGCCAGGCGTTCAAGCCCTATGTGGATTATCTGAATGAGTTCAGCGCGCGGCGGCGGGTGAACGTCTTTTTCCCCAACCAGCAGTCTATCTTCGGCGGGGCGCTGGTTGGGTTGGTTCACGTCGGTTGGGGGAATCTGACGTTTGTGCGGCGGGATCTGGTGACGGTGGGGCGGCGGCCGCTGATGGTGGCCCGGGTCTACGATTCCCGCTTGACGGAGGGGGAGGATTTTGGTCCCGGCTGGCGTCTGTCGGCGGCCGAGACGATCCGGGTGAAGCCGGACGGGAGTCTGGTGTTGTGGACCGAGTCGGCGGCGGCCGTGCGGTTGCTTCCCCGAGGCGAGGGGTTCCGGCCTTGGCCGCCGCGGCCCACGGACATGGTGGCGGTGCGGCAGGTGGATGGGGATCATTTTCGGGTGGAGCTGCGGACGGGGCTGGTCAAGGCATACACGCGGCTGGGGGATCGCTATCGGCTGACGCAGGTCGAGGACCGGAGCGGCAACCGGGTGGTACTGGTGTATGCCGCTGGTCGGCTGGTGGAGCTGCGGGGTGGGAACCACCGGTGGATCAGGATCGAGCGGGATCGATGGGGGCGCATTCGGCGGGTGGTGGACGATCAGGGGCGGCAGGTGCATTATCGCTATGACGAGGGGGGGCGGCTGCGGCGGGTGATCGATCTGGGAGGTCAGAGCTGGTGGTATACTTACGATGAGGCGGGGCGGCTGGTGGGGGTGCGAGATCCGCTGGGTCACGATGCCCTGGTCGTCGGCTATGACGCGGCGGGGCGGGTCAGGCTGGTGCGGCAGTGGGGGCAGGAGTACCGCTATCGGTATGACGCGGTGGCGAGGCGGACGGTGGTGATCGATGGTCGGGGGTTGGCGAGCGCGTATGAGCAGAACGCGGCGGGGGTGACGGTGGCGGTGAGGAATCCGCTGGGGGTGGCGACGCGATTGGAGTTGGATGAGGGGAATCGGGTGCGGCGGCTGTATCGCGGTGGGGTGGTGGTGGCCGAGATGAGCTATGACGAGCGGGGGCGGCTGCGGTCGCTGGTGCGGCGTGAGGGGGATGAGGTCAAGGTGATGGAGTATGTCTATGATGGGGCGGGGC
>JALSQX010000017.1 GCA_026985075.1 Blastocatellia bacterium
CTATTCGCCGGATGAGCGTCGGGACGGGCATGGGAGGATGGCACGGCTGTTGAGCCTCCACCACCGGTGCCCAACCCATGCCGAGCAGGGCGAGAAGAATTCCCATAATGGGGCGAGGGGCGAAAGGGCCTGAGGTCGCGCAATGGGTCTGTAGCATAGAAGCCATTATACTCCCAAACCCGGGGCAAGGAAAGGAGTCTGAACGAGCGAACGTCAGCTCTTCGTCTACCGCCACTCCGCTCCCCGCCGGAGTGGTCTGGTCCCCCCCACGGGACGCGCCTCACCCTGGGGGGCAGGCCACGGAGCTGGTCTCCGGGGATGGTTCTGTTCCTTCCTCATGCTGAGCATCGGACCGCGCATGGAGCCGCCTCGAGGCCGAGGCCTCCGGGTGGGCCGACTGGCGATCTCGTTGTCGCCCATGCCGCCGTCTCCCACCTGGTGAGCCCGACTAGCGAGCGGTGGGGTCATGTGCTATACTTCGCGCTTGAATTTTCAGGACATCACCAACCAAGAGGACAGCACTCATGAAAGAAGGGAAGGTCATCCAGGTCATGGGACCTGTCATTGACGTTCAGTTTGAGGATCACCTGCCGACAATTTACAATGCCATTCGGGTGACCAGCGAGGGATTCGATGTCCCCGAACCCATTGACATTATTCTCGAGGTCGAACAGCACATTGGTGAGGGGCGCGTCCGTTGCGTATCGATGAAGCCGACCGAGGGCGTTGTGAGGGGAATGAAAGCCATCGATCTCGGCCATCCCATTCAGATGCCCGTCGGGCGTGAGGTGCTTGGCCGCGTGCTCAACGTCATCGGCGAACCAGTTGATAAACGGGGACCGGTCCACGCCAAGAAATTCTATCCCATTCACCGACCGGCGCCGACGTTCGAAGAGCAATCGACCGAGCTGGAGATGTTCGAAACGGGCATCAAGGTCATCGATCTCATCCAGCCGTTCCTTCGCGGAGGGAAGATCGGGTTCTTCGGCGGCGCCGGCGTGGGCAAGACCGTTCTCATCATGGAGCTCATTCACAATGTGGCCATGCACCATGGTGGATTCTCGGTCTTCGCCGGCGTGGGCGAGCGAACCCGCGAAGGGAACGACCTCTGGCTGGAGATGAAGGAATCCGGCGTGATCGACCGGGCCGCGCTCGTCTATGGACAGATGACCGAGCCGCCGGGCGCCCGATTGCGCGTGGCTCTGTCGGCGTTGACCCAGGCCGAGTACTTCCGCGATGAGGAAGGCCAGGACGTGTTGCTGTTCATCGATAATATCTTTCGGTTCACTCAAGCTGGTTCTGAGGTCTCAGCGCTGCTGGGGCGAATGCCCTCGGCGGTGGGCTATCAACCCAATCTGCAGACCGAGATGGGCGAGCTTCAGGAGCGCATCACCTCCACGAAGAAGGGCTCTATCACGTCGGTGCAGGCCATTTACGTCCCCGCTGACGATATCACCGATCCGGCGCCAGCCACGACATTCGCTCACCTGGATGCTACCACGGTGCTCTCGCGACAGATCGCCGAACTGGGCATTTATCCGGCCGTCGATCCCTTGGCGTCCACCTCTCGAATTCTCGATCCCCGGATTATCGGCCAGGAGCATTACGAAGTGGCCGAACGCGTGAAAGCCATCCTCCAGCGCTATAAAGATCTTCAGGACATCATCGCTATTCTGGGCATTGACGAGCTCTCGGAAGAGGATAAGTTGATCGTGGCGCGAGCGCGCAAGATCCAGCGGTTCCTCTCTCAACCCTTCTTTGTGGCCGAGCAGTTCACCGGCATCAGCGGGAAGTATGTGAAGGTCGAGGACACGATCAAAGGATTCAAAGAAATCGTGGACGGCAAGCACGACGACATCCCCGAACAGGCTTTCTACATGGTCGGCACGATCGAGGAAGTTTTGGAGAAAGCCGAGCGCATGCAAAAGCAAGCCGCTTGAGATCGTGGAGAGGCGAAAGGGCCGTGGAGGACCCACGATGGACGGCTCTCCCAGGTTGATGCCGAAGCCCTTCACGGCGCGGTATGACGTGTTCGGCGGTGTGGGAATCTTATGGCGAAACAGATTAAGTTAGTGGTCGTTACACCAGAACGGTTGGTGTTCGAACAGATGGTCGATGATGTTGAACTGCCCGGCCGGGGCGGCGAGTTGGGCGTCTTGGCAGAGCACGCTCTACTGCTCAGCATGCTGGACACCGGCGTGTTGACCTATCATCGGGATGGCCAGCGACAGATGATTGCCGTCAGCGGCGGATACGTCGAGGTGAGGCCTGATTGCGTGACCGTCCTCGCCGAGACGGCGGAAACGCCCGAGGAGATCGACATCGAACGCGCCCGGCTGGCTCGGGAGTATGCGTTGAAGGAATTGAGGGCGAGCGCGGAAGAGATCGATTTCATGCGGGCGCGAGCCAGACTCCAGAAGGCGATGGTGCGGCTCTATGTGGCTACGGGTGGAGAGGAAGGGGAGCGCCCCTGAACGCTCATCTCCTGTCCGATGACCAGATCCATCGCCGAGTCCTCAGACCGGGCCTTTCCATCCCTTCAATCCTCGATGATGACCTGAGCGATGGCCGAATGGCTGGTGTGGGTGAGGGAGACGATGACTCGCCGGGCGCCCAGCGCTTCGAATCGCTCTTTGGCTTTCCCATGAAACGTCACCTGTGGGGGATGTCCTGGTTGGCGGGTGATCTCCACATCTCGCCAACCAATGCCGCCGCTTTTTCCCGTTCCTAACGCTTTCAGAGCGGCTTCCTTGGCGGCGAATCGAGCGGCGAAGTGTTCCACGGCCCGGGCCTTCGACTGACAATAAGCGATTTCGTTGGCGGTGAACAGTCGTCGGAGAAGACGTTCACCATGCCGGTCCAGCACCTGTTGGAATCGGGGTACCTCGACGTGATCAACGCCCAGTCCCAGTATCATAGCCCTCATCATGCTCCATTGGTGAGCGGGAAGCAAGTCGGCGCAGGGTCCAATAGAGTGCTCACCACTCTGGCCAGCGCGCATGGATGCTTCCGCGGTCTCACCTCAGTGAGTTCCGGAGAGCCCGGCACTCGCTTTTCAGGGTGGTTACCCGGGGGCTCTCCGGGATAGCCTGTCCAGATCGCTCTCGTCTCACCCGATCTCGCATCGTCCGCCAGCCCGCATCGATCGCGACAGCGAGATGAAATCAAAATCCTCCTGGCGGCGGCGTCTCCTCCTCTTCCTCTTTGATTTCGGAAACGAGCGCTTCCGTGGTGATGAGCAGGCCAGCAATAGAGGAGGCATTTTCCAGAGCGATGCGACTCACTTTGGCCGGGTCGATGACGCCCGCTTTGACCAGATCTTCGTACTGCTCCGACTGTGCATTGAAGCCATAATTCATGTTGGCGTTATCTTTCACCTTCTCGGCGACAATGGCACCCTCCACCCCGGCGTTCTGGGCGATTTGTCGGAGCGGCTCTTCCAGGGCGCGGCGGACGATGAGGGCTCCCGTCTGCTCGTCCTGGTCGTCGAGCTGCAGTTTGTCCAAGGCCTTCAACGAGCGGATATAAATGATTCCGCCGCCGGGGACGATGCCTTCCTCGACGGCAGCTCGGGTGGCATGCATGGCATCTTCGACGCGCGCTTTCTTCTCCTTGAGCTCCGTCTCGGTGGCCGCTCCCACTTTGATCACCGCCACGCCACCGACCAGTTTGGCCAGCCGCTCCTGTAGTTTCTCCCGATCGTAATCGGAGGTCGTCTCCTCAATCTCCCGCCGGATCTGCTCGACGCGACCCTGAATGTCGGCCTTCTTTCCCGCCCCTTCGACGATGGTCGTCGTCTCTTTGTCGATGATCACTCTTTTGGCTCTGCCCAATTGAGCGAGCGTCACATTCTCCAGCTTCACCCCCAGTTCTTCGGCGATGAGTTGCCCGCCAGTGAGCACAGCGATATCCTGGAGCATCGCTTTTCGCCGTTCGCCGAAGCCGGGCGCTTTGACGGCGCAGACGCGGAGCGATCCTCGCAGGCGATTGACCACCAGGGTAGCCAGCGCTTCGCCTTCGACGTCCTCGGCGATGATGAGAAGGGATTTGGCCGCTCGAACCACCTGTTCGAGGACGGGCAGAAGGTCGCGCATGGAGCTGATCTTTTTTTCATGAATGAGGATATAGGCATCATCCAGGACGCATTCCATGCGCTCCAGATCGGTGGCGAAGTAGGGGGACAGATATCCTCGATCGAACTGCATGCCTTCGACGAGATCCAATGTCGTCTCCAGCGTCCGGGACTCTTCCACAGTGATGACCCCATCTTTGCCGACTTTGGCCATTGCTTCTGCGATGAGTTGGCCAATGGTCTCATCCCCGTTGGCCGAGATCGTCCCCACGTGGGCGATGGCTTCGCCCCGCACGGGCTTGGCCAGTCGGCGAATCTCCTCGATGACGCACTGGACGGCTTTTTCGATGCCTCGTTTCAATGCCATGGGATTGGCGCCGGCGGCGACGTTCTTGACGCCTTCGCGGAAGATCGCTTGAGCCAAAATGGTGGCCGTTGTCGTCCCATCGCCGGCGATATCGGAGGTTTTCGAGGCGACCTCGCGAACCATCTGCGCTCCCATGTTTTCCAACGGGTCTTCGAGTTCGATCTCTTTGGCCACAGTGACGCCGTCTTTGGTGACCGTCGGCGAGCCGAATTTTTTCTCCAGGACGACGTTCCGTCCCTTGGGACCGAGCGTAATCTTCACCGTATCGGCCAGCTTATTGACTCCTCGGAGGATCGCCTGACGGGAATCCTCGCCAAACACAATTTGCTTTGCCATGTTCCGCTATCCTTTCCTTTGAGGGATTTTTAAAGCAAAATTCAAAGATTAGACTGTCTCTCTGAAGGTGTCAATCCGAAATGTAAAAACTCAATATGTTTTCTCCCTGTTTCACCTCTCGATAGCGGCGCAGGCGCCCGTACTGAGAATGGAGGTGGCGCTTGGCATGGTGCATGACGAGGACGCGCCCGCCCGGTTTCACCACCCCCCCGCGTCCCAGCGATTCCAGCACATCGTCATAGAGAGAGGAGGCGTAGGGAGGGTCGAAAAAGACGAGATGGAAGGTCTCGCCGCGCAACGAGAGTCGCGTCAGCGCGGTGCGCGCATCACGGGCGAGAATGTCATAGCCGGAATCGATACCGCAGGCCCGCACATTGTGTTGGATGCATTCGATGGCCGGCCTCCAGGAATCGACGAAGGTGACCCAGGCCGCTCCTCGACTCAGGGCTTCGATGCCCATGGCCCCCGTCCCCGCGCAGAGATCCAGAACGCGCGCTCCTTCCACCTCTCGGCCGAGGATGTTGAACAGAGCCTCCTTGAGGCGATCGGGGATGGGACGAATATGCTGGCCTCTGGGACAGGAGAGCCGTCGCCCTTTGTACCTCCCGGCGATCACCCGCATCGAGGTTATCATAACACATTCCTCCCCACCACCTGGAAGGAGGTCGAAGATCAACTGTCGCTTCGTCGGTTGCCGGTCATCGGCCGAAGATGCGCCGGCCGGCCGACGTATGTCGGCCGAAGCTCCCGATCCCGAATAGCGTGAGGCTGAAAGTGAGTCGGTTCTCGTTCCTCAGTCCGATCTTGAAGGTCGTGTTTTGAATCTGAAAACTACAGCAGTCGAAGGTGTATCCGAATCGAATCGAGGAGGAGACGAGTCGGCCCGACGTGAACTGCCCATCGATGAGCCGATCGGTGAAATCGAAGATGAGGTCGAATCCCCCGAATGCCCCGCGGTCAGGATTCCCCAGCACGACCGATGACTGATAGAGATTTCCGGCGAATGTGCCCGCTTCATTCGTTCCGTCGGAGCGCTTCATGGCGCGAGTGATGGTCCAGGTCTGACTCAACGAGAGATGGTGACGGTGAAGTCCACCAGTGAAACTGATGTTGCGCACGCTCTTTTGGCGGGTGTCGTAATCGAGTCGCAGGTCGGCAAACAGCGACGAGAGCGGGCGCAGGCGGGCCTTCACCGTGAGGGGCGAGAACCGCCGTTCCGTGCCGCCGAAGCTGAATCCGCTCAGCGTATTGATGGGAAAGAACTGATTTCGTCTTCCCGGGACCAGCGCACCCCCGAACGTGGGATCGAAGAAGTATTTTTGCGCCAGAGTGAGCGTCAACCATTCATGCGGTTGGAGGCCTCCTCCTTCGGGACGTCCTCGCCTGGTGAAGAAGCGGTTGGTGAGCGCGAATTCCAGTTCGTTGGTATCGGCAATGGTATCATGTTCGTCGAATCGGAGCAGTCGAGCAAAATCGCTCCCGATGCCGGTGATGCGCCGATAGGTGATGGAGGGCTCGATCAGATGTTTGAACCACAGCGATCCATCTCGATGCCTGAACCAGCGCTCCAGTGCTGGAGGGCGAATATCGACAGTCAATTCCAGATACGTCCGGGTGATGCTCTCGCCGAGAACCTTCGTTCGATCGCTGGGATCAACGCTGTTGGAATAGAAGGTGCTCCGCAGCGAGAGACGTGGGGTGACGGTCATCCCGCCGAGAGAGGGGAGACGAATCGTTACCTCCGGCCGAGCATCCATCCGCTGCACAATGGATGGCGCTCGGAAGGTGGACTCCCCTCGGCTCAATCCCTCCACTGCTGATCGGAAGGAGATATAGATGGGCCACCGGGACCACAGCTTCCGAGGACGACTGGCGAGTTCGAACGACGGAAGGTGTCGGATGGACACCTGCTCATTGGGCAAAAAGATGTCCCGCGACCGGGCCAGGAGGTTGAAAGAGAAGCCGTCGAAATTGTTCGTCACATAAATCTCGGTTCGCTCCTCGGGCGAGATGGCCTGTTCGAAAGAATCGGAGAAGATCTGGCGGAAGGCGAGATTGCTGGTGATGTTGACATCGGTGGCCAGAAGAAAGCCTTTGCCGAAGTGTTGAACAGCATCCAGATAAAAGGCCGTGCCCCCCTGGTCGGGCCCCGGCTGGCCGAAGAGGCGATCGAAGACGGCGAAGAACCCGGTATTCAGGTGCGAGGTTTGGCTGGTCCGAGCTCGGAAATCGGCCCCGAACCCGATACCGCGACTGGTGAAGATCTCCAATCGCGGCAACACATCGGCGCTGCGCCCCAACGTCTGGTAGTAAGGGATGCGAATGGATGCCCCTCGCACATTGGAGTTGCCAAAACCGGGCGTGAGGAATCCAGACGTGCGCACCCGCTTCATGATGGGCACAGTGGCGAAGGGAAGCCAGAGCAGGGGAATATTCTTGATGCGAAAAGCAGGGAATCGCGCCGATACGCGTCGGTCGAGAGTGATGGTGATGGTCTTCGCGGTGAAGCTCCATTTGGGGACCGGCTCTTGGCAAGACGTGATCCACCCGTCGTGAATCCGAAAACGGTTCAATCCCGTGCGCTCAATTCGTCTGGCACGAAAGTAGACGGTCACGCCATCGGGAGTGCGATTGGTGAATCCGGTGGCGTCCCATATGGTTCCTTTTCGCGTTCGCAGGTCGAATACGGCCCGACTGCCGGTGATGCGCTGGCCATCCAGGTCGAAAATCACGTTGCCGATGGCTTCGGCGACTTCCGTCTCTTCGTCGAAGATGAACGTGTCGCATTGGAGGCGCATCGAGCCCATGCGCGCATCGACATACCCTTGGTAAATCACTCGTTTCCCCTCGCGCCGAGAGGTGTCCGAGGTGACGATGAGCGTGCCGGCAATGATCTGATCATCCGATGGCGTCGATGGAGGCGAGGCGGGCGCGCGATGATGGGCCGGAGCGTTCTGGAGGTACATCGGAGGAGAGGGGGGGAGGTTGATCGGGAGGAGAGTCATCACCATCAGTGCCCAATGCCACATCCTCGTCACCTCTGGCGCGCCATCCGTCCGATGTTGGTCTGACTGCCTCCCCCGAGTTCCGCTCTCATGCTGAGGGGCGCATGATACCACGTCGCTCTGTCTCCAGCAAGTTGGTTGTGCTACAATGACCTCGTTGGGCGATGAACGAGTCGGGGTCGGAATTGGTGAACAGGATGATCGCCATCTTGCGGCACTCGCGACTTCTCTCCCTCTTCGTGCTGTCGGCCGTAGCGGGAACGTTGACGGGGTTCCTCATCGCTTTTGCCCTCGATCGATCCGAATACGCCTTGATGGTCGCTCAATTGAGCGATTATGAGGCCAGCGTCCTCTCCCGCGTGTATGCCGATGATGGAACGACGGTGATCGGCGAATTCTACTTGGAACGCCGTATCCCCGTCGCCTACCACCAGATTCCCGAGCGAGTCCGCCAGGCATTCATCGCCATCGAGGATGCGCGTTTTTATCGACACTATGGACTCGATTTCATTCGCATCGCTGGGGCCCTCTGGGATAATCTCCGCGAGGGTCGTATCGTCGCCGGGGCGTCGACGATCACGCAGCAGGTGGCGCGAGGCATCTATCTCTCTCGCGAACGCACGCTCACTCGGAAACTGAAAGAAGCGCTCCTGGCGCTGCTCATCGAGCGATACTATACCAAAGAGCAGATCCTGGAGCTCTATTGCAATCAGATCTATCTGGGAGGAAATGCGTATGGCGTCGAGGCGGCCGCCCAGTACTATTTCGGGAAATCGGCTCGTGATCTCACGCTGGCCGAGAGCGCTATGTTAGCCGCCTTGCCCAAAGCCCCGGTCAGCTACTCGCCCGTTCTTCATCCCCAAGCTGCCCGCCGTCGGCGGAATCTCGTTCTCGATGCCATGGTCGAGCAGGGGTTCATCAGCCGTGCCGAGGCCGAACGGGCCAAAAAAGAGCCCATTCGGCTCTCCACGGGCGAGCGCATCAATAACGTGGATTCTCCTTATGCCTACGTGGTGGAGATGGTTCGGCGGACGCTGGAGCGCCGGTACGGGACCCACAAGACGCATGCTGGAGGCCTGCAAATCTACACCACGATCAATGTGCATGCCCAGAAAGCCGCCGTGCGAGCCGTCCGTCAGGGCCTTCATGCCTTCGATCAGCGTCATGGGTGGCGAAATAAGCTGGAGAATATTCTCGACCAGGGCTATTCGCTGCAGCATTATCATCATCCCGATTGGAATGGACCTTTCGAGGTGGGAGACTATATCACCGGGCTGGTCATGCAGGTCACTCGTCGGGAAGCGCTCGTTCGGTTCGGTGAGTACACGGCTCGTGTGACTCGTTCGGATGTGCCCTGGCGGCGCCCGCTGAACACGTTAGTGAAGCCGGGCGATCTGACCATCTTCCGGATTAACCGCATTGATCCGGTGACCCGGCAGCTCAAGGTGACGCTGCTTCAACTCCCCGCCGTGCAGGGGGCTCTGGTGGCCATGGAGATCCCCTCTGGAGAGATCAAGGCGCTAGTCGGCGGTTATGACTTCAATCGGTCGCGATTCAATCGTGCCACTCAGGGGAAGCGCCAGACGGGATCGGCGTTCAAACCGTTCATCTACACGGCGGCGATCGAGTATGGATTGACGCCGGAAAGCCCGGTCGAGGATGAGCCGTTCATCTTGGACGATTGGGAGCCACAGAACTACGATGAGAAGTTCATGGGAGTGATCGATATCGCCACCGCCGTGGCGCTGTCGCGAAATGTTCCCGCCGTACGCATCCTTCAAGAAGTGGGGATTCATCGAGCCGCCGAAGTCGTCGAGCGTCTGGGGTTGTCCAATCCTATGGCGCCCTATCTCCCATCGGCTCTGGGAGCGACCGAAGAACCATTGCTGGACATGGTGAAAGCCTACGCCGTCTTCGCCAACCTGGGGAAACGCGTCTATCCACACTTCATTCGCCGGGTCGTGGACCGTGATGGGGTAGAGCTCCAACGTTGGCAACCACCTCCGGAAGAAGAGGTTCTCGCTCCTTATGTAGCTTCCACTGTCGTCTCATTACTGGAGGGCGTCGTGGAACGGGGAACGGCTCATGCCATCCGCGCTCATGCCGAGTTCAACCAGTGGGACATCGGCGGAAAGACGGGGACGGTCAACGATTTCACCGATGCCTGGTTCATTGGATTCACTCCCACGGTTTGCGCCGGCGTGTGGGTGGGCTATGATGAGAAGAAGTCATTGGGCAAGGGCGAGACCGGCGCTCGAGCGGCCCTCCCCATCTGGATCGCATTCATGAAAGAATACCTCAAAGGCCAGCCCCCGCAGACGTTCAACTTGGTCACCGAACCGCCGCCGATGCTCGCTGAATTACAAGCCGAGCGCCAGCAGGAGCGCGGCGCGTGGGTCGTCGGCTCGAGGGGGCAACCGCTCCCCTTGGTTGGTGAGCCCCCGCGATTAGATGTTCTTCCCGTCCCCACGCCGGATTCCCCGGAGGGGCTCCTCCCTTCATCGGATGTCCTTCAAGTGCCTCCATTGAGCTCGACGGTTCGACCTCGGAGTCCCGAGCCGCAGCGGCCCGAGCGCCGCCTCAAGCCCTGAGCTCAACGTTCGCTCTGAAGCTTGTCCAGGAGGACTCGAGCGCCGATCTTGGCCAGATACCAGAGCTTACCGAAGTCGAGTCGATGATTCTCCCCTCGAAGGATCTTGCCCAGCAATTGATTTCGGAGATGACGGGCTTCCCGACTGAGCAGGTACTGGCGGGCGAACGGCTTGGCCGTATCGATGAAATTGAAATCGGGATCGATAGCCACGCCGATGCCTTCCAGTTCCATGAGCGCGCGGATCATGTAGGTGAATCGCGAAGGAATTTTGAAGTGATATTCGTAGACGACATCGGCCAGTTCGTAGGTGAGTTCCTTGAAGCGAATCTCGCTGAGTTTCAATCCCAGATAGTCTTTGAACAAATCCTCGACCAGCGGACGGATCTGATCGCGATCGGCATCGGCATCGAGGAACTCTAACTTCATCAGATCCTCGACGAGCCCATCGACGTCCCGATCCAGGATGTGAAAGAAGGCGTCGATCATGAGCGCTTGAATATGTTTGTCAATGTGTCCGGCCATTCCGAAGTCGAAGAACGCCAATCGTCCGTCGGGCATCACTCGCAGATTTCCCGGATGGGGGTCGGCGTGAAAGAACCCGTCCTGCAGCATTTGCTTCAAATAGGTGCGGGCCAGCAGTCGGTTGATCTTCGCCGGAGTGAACCCCCGGGCCCGCAGGATATCCACCTCGGTGACTTTGAAACCGTGAATATACTCCATGGTGAGGACGCGTCGGGTTGTCAGATGCCAGTAAATCTTGGGGACGTAGACGTCTCTCCACGAACGAAAGTGATGACGGAAGCGATCGGCGTTCCTGGCTTCCTGAATGTAGTCCATCTCTTGATAGATAGTCGTGGCGAACTCGTTGAGCACGCCCGTCCAGTCCACTCCCCGGAAGAGGTTGGGATAGCGCTTGAGGAAGCCGACGATCCGCCTCAGGATGCGCAGATCGAAGTCGATGGTCTCTTTGAGCCGCGGGCGTTGGACTTTGACGGCGACTTCCTCACCGTTGGTGAGCCGCCCGTAGTAGACTTGTCCCAGGCTGGCGGCGGCCACGGGGGCGTCATCCAGATGGGCGAACAGGGTGGCCACCGGAGCGCCGAGTTCGCTTTCGATGAGGCGCATGGCCGTCTCGTGGGGAAAGGGCGGGACCTCATCCTGCAGCTTGGACAGCTCTTTGACGTAGGCGAGCGGAAGCACGTCAGCCCGCGTGGCCAGGGCCTGGCCAATTTTGATGAACGTCGGGCCGAGCTTCAATAATCGCCCCTTGAGCCATACCGCTTGTTTGGCCAACCGTTCTTCTCGCTGCAGAGCTTCCTGCGAGAACACGAGCTTGGCCACCACATGCAGGCCCTGGCGCAGCCGGCCTCTGATCTTCTTGGCATCCGTGGCTGCCAACAGGTCGAGATAGACGTAGAGGCCGAAGACGATGGCCAGAGAGATGATCTCCAAACTCCGGATCCCGCCCCGGAAGATATCACGCGCCCGGGTCATGAGTGCCAATCGTGGCCTCTCGACGGCGGCAGGTGGCGCCGCGTCGACGTCAACCACAACGTTGTCGCTGTTTTCCAGATGATGGGGTGATGGCATAGGTGTGGTCCTGACCGACGTCGTCATCATGGGCTCATTGACATCAAACGAAGCATGGGCCACGTTGGTTCGGGCCAACGAGGCTCAGAAAATCGAAACCTTCACGCGAAGGTACTTCTTGGGATTCTGTCTGAAGTCGTAAACCAGGCGCACGAGCTGGGAGGAGAGGGCATTGAGGTTATCATACAACTCTCGCTCGTGGAGGAGAGCTCCCACCGTCCCTTGCCCCTGATTGACGCGTTCCATAATCTGGCTCACGTTGGTCATCGTCTTCTCCGTCTCCTCGGCGATCCGCGGATCATTGATGAGCCGACCGAGCGTGCCTTCTCCTCGTTCGATGCGGGCCGCGATGGTGTTCAATCGATCGGCCGTCTGTTGAATCTGGGAGATGGCCCGATCCACCCGGTTGTACAATTCGGGATCGTTGATGAGGTGAGCGATTGTCCCATCGCCTTCATCCAGGGACTTGACCACCCGCTCCAGATGAACGGCCGTGGTCTTCAAATTGTGATAGAGCTCGGGATCGGTGATGAGTTGCCCCAACGTCCCGCGGCCTTCGCGCACCTCGTTCAACAAGCTTCTCAGTTCCAGCACGAAGCGGTCCGCTTCTTCGTAAATGCTGGGATCGTTGATGAGGCGCCCCAGCGTTCCCTCTCCTTCGTTGACTTTGACCACCAGCCGCTTGATCTGTTCGGCGGTATCGGTCAGGTCGGCGATGAGCGGATCGACTCCGGAGATGATCTTGCGAATATTGGTTCCCGGCGTGCTGGGGATGTAATCGCCACTGTGAATGGGCTTTCCGTGTTTCGTTCCCGGCGAGATCTCCACCACCTTATCGCCGAGCAGGCCGATGGAGCCGAGCGTGGCCTTGGAGTCGTCTCGAATCCATTTCCGGGCAATCTCCGGATCGACCGACATCACCACCTCCACGGTATCCAGGTCCTCCGGGTGCTCGGGAATCTTGTAGAAGTTGACGGCCATGACATTGCCCACCCGTTTGCCGGCCAGTCGCACCTCGTGACCGGGAAGCAATCCGTCCACTTCGGCGAATCGGGTTTTCACAATGAACGGCTTGGAGAAAAGCCGACTCATCCCCCCGCTGGCGGTGAGCACCATGAACAGAAAGATCACGATACTCACCAGGACCACGATGCCCACCTTCAGTTCGGATATTGACAGTCGTTTGGTCCGTCGTTCCATAATCACCCTCCACGACTTGGAATCTCAACACATTAGGATACCCCGTTTGTACGCTCTTTGCCACCGGGTGGGCTCTATCACCGTCCGGGGGGGAGGAAGCTTTGGAGAGCTTTGGTGACGAAGAAATCGGCAGTGATGATGAGAATCGAGGCGACGACCACTGATTGGGTCGTCGAGCGTCCCACGCCCACTGTTCCCCCGCGGGTTCGCAATCCAGATCGGCATCCGACGACGCCGATGATGAATCCGAAGATGACGGCCTTGACGACGCTCCCCAGCAGGTCGTTCCGCTTGAAGGCGTCTTCGGCCGAGCGAAAGTATTGCGCCGGCGATACGCCCAGGAGTAATTGGGCCACGATCCACCCGCCAAAAATACCCACGGCGATGCAGATCATGGAAAGCGCGGGGACCATCACCAACAGAGCGACGATCCGGGGCGCGACGAGCTTGCGAACCGGATCGGTCCCCAGGGCGCGCATAGCATCGATTTGATCGGTGACCAGCATCGAGCCCAACTCGGCGGCGATCCCCGATCCGACGCGTCCGGCGATCATCAATGAGGTGAGCACGGGTCCCAGTTCGCGAATGAGCGACGTGGCGACCAACTGGCCGGTCAATCCCTTGGCTCCAAAAGACGCCATGGTATCTCCCGATTGGAGCGTCAATACGGCGCCGGTGAAGAATCCGGTCAGAAGGATGATGATCAAACTTCCTACGCCAATCCCGTCCATCTGCTCGATGAAATCGCGGAAATAAAAGGGGCGCTTGAAGAGACCTTTGAAGGCGCTCCAGGCGAGCAAGGCGGCTTCTTGGAGTTCGTATAAGACGACCGTTAAAATGTTCATCGGGTTTTATCGCGATTGTGTCTCAGAATGGCAAATATGGCCAATTTCCGGGGCTTCGTCAAGTCACTACCGTGCGCCGACCGGAAATCGATCGCCCGGAGAGGACGCCGTGAGCATGGCCTGAAGCGGACCCTCCAGAGAGGAGATCTCCCACCATGAGCCCTCAAGGGGCGGGGTGGCGAAACGACCACACCGAAATCGTTGACGCCGTACGAGCGCCCGCATCCCATCGTCGGTTGGTCTGGGGGCCTGGAGACAAGAACTGGTGGACCGGACGGGACTTGAACCCGTGACCTCAGCCGTGCGAAAGCTGCGCTCTCCCAACTGAGCTACCGGCCCAAACCGTTGAACATACTAGCCCACCCTGTTGAGAGTGTCAAGCGGCGGCCCGGGCTGGCGTTCATCCATTCGCGGTGAATGACGAAGATTCGGTTTTCGCGTGACAGTCTCATCCTGCCGATGAGGGAGCAACGATGCACTGACTCGATTGCTCACCGCCCGCGCCAGTCATGGCGGTGAAAAGGAGGCTCGGGTCCGGGCGGGGCATCTCAGGCAGTCACCGTCAAGCCGATTCAACCTGTACCGTATCGACAATGCCAACGATGGCGGCATCGATGGGACGATCCTTGCAACCGGCGGCCATCCGCGCCGAACTGCCTTGAACGACGAGGACCGTCTCGCGAAATCCAGCCCCCACCGTGTCGACGGCGACCAGATAACCGGACTCCTCCTCGCCTTCCAGAGTCACCGGTCGCACGACGAGGAGCTTCTTGCCCTGAAGGCGCTCGTCTTTTCTGGTGGCCACCACCGTTCCCAGGATTCGCGCTAGGATCATGAGTTATCGCTCGCGACCTTTCAGACTGACCGGAAGCGCCTCATCCACCGCCTGATGGGGGCGGGGAATGACGTGGACGCTCACCAGCTCACCTACGCGACGAGCCGCCGCTGCTCCGGCATCGGTGGCTGCTTTGACGGCCGCCACCTCACCTCGGACGATGGCCGTCACATACCCCGATCCGATCTTCTCGTATCCGACCAGCGAGACGTTGGCCGCTTTGACCATGGCATCGGCGGCTTCAATCATGGCCACAAGGCCTCGCGTCTCAATCATGCCCAGTGCATCCATAGCTGCTCCTCACGTCTGTTCAGATTGACTTCGCCCATATCATAAAGATGGCGGGCGGCCGAAGCAAGTCAAAATACTCCCTTGGCCATCTCTCGGGGCTGACGGCCCGAGTGGGCGCTCTCGCCCCATCCTCCCAAGGGCCATTGATTCGGCTCAGGTTGACGATCGCTTCTCGTTGATGAGAGCCGCCAACGTCGCCTCAATGGATTCGGCGATGAGATCGACCAGTTCGCGCCGAGTCAACGTGATCCGGTCGTCGGCATTGGCCGGTGTCCCCGCCGCGCGCTCCGAAGATATTGGAACCTGGCAGAGCGAAGGCGTCGGAGAGGTTCGCCCGGCGCGCTGGCGAATCTGGAACAGCTTGTTGACCGCTTCTGGGGGCAGAGGCCTCTCCTGACCGAGCAAATGAGCGACCAGAGCAATACGGGCAAAGTGTTCCAGCGTTTCCATCTTGAAATAAGCATCCTCCAGATCGGCGCCATACGTGAGGGCGCCATGATTGGCCAGCAACAGGGCATCGTAGTGTTGCACATAGGGTGTAATGGCTCGAGCCAGTTCTTCCGTCGTCGGCGTCCCGTATTCGGCCAGCGGAATGCACCCGAGCGTGAGCACGACCTCGGAGACCAGGGGCTTGGTCAGGGGAATTCCCGACGCGGCGAATCCCGTACCCACAGGGGGATGGGCGTGGACGACGGCATTGATGTCGGGACGAAGTCGATAGATGGCCACGTGCATGGCCAACTCCGATGAGGGATTGAGGTCGCCCTGGAGTTTTCGACCCTCTTCGTCGACGATGACCAGCATCTCCGGTTTGAGGAATCCCTTGCAGACGCCCGTGGGAGTTGCTAATACCCGTCGGCGACCTTCCAGTCGGACGCTGATATTTCCATCAGCGGCGGCGATATACCCGCGCTCGTAGAGCCGTCGGCCCACTTCGACGATCATTTGTCGCGCCGTCTGGTCGTTCATCCTCACGTCGAACATAGCTTGATTCGTTTGACGACGTCAAGGTTTCCTGGAGAGTCGATGACCGAACGCATCGGTTCATCCAGATGCTGACCGTCCCTGATCGGCATCTGGATCCATTGAGGCATCGCTACAACCGGACCTATCGGCTCATGCCAATGTTCGCCCCGGGAATCGTCCATGAGCGAAGATGACCGATCGGTCAAAACGTGCACGCTGACGCCCGTTGGTCGCCGGTGGATCATAAATGGCTTGTTCATTTCCGACAAACGAGGCAGAATATGGGTTTGCCGGAGGTCCTATGATTGCCCGTCTGACAGGAACGCTCATCTCGAAACAACCGACTTCGATCATCGTCGATGTGCAGGGAGTGGGCTACGAGGTGCGAATCCCCGTCTCCACTTATTACGAACTGGGAGAGGTGGGAACGGCCGTCTCCTTGTTCGTGCACACGCATGTTCGCGAAGATGCCATCCAGCTTTACGGGTTTCGCACTCAGAGGGAGAAGGAGCTGTTCATGCAATTGATCAGCGTCGGTGGCGTCGGCCCCAAACTGGCTATCACCATTCTTTCGGGACTGAGTGCCGATGATCTCATCATGGCCATTCGGACCAATGCCCTGGCCAAGATTTCTTCCATTCCCGGCATCGGGAAGAAGACGGCCGAGCGGTTGGTGGTCGAACTCCGCGATAAGCTCGCGCCACTGTCATCAGAAGAGGCCGAAGCTGCCTACGCACAAGCGTCGGCGGCCGAGGAAGCGGATGAAGCCGTGAAGCGTGACGTCATATCGGCTTTGGTGAATCTGGGGTACGCTCGGTCAGTCGCCGAACGAGCAGTGACCTCAACGATGGCCGCCGAATCCGATCACTCCATGGAGTGGATTTTGAAACAGTCCCTCAAAAGGCTTTTCCGGTGACGGGCGATGGAGCAATGGTCCGCCAGAGAGCGCCAGGGGGGACCATCGCGAGCCACGATCGCTGGTCACCGTCTCGGGGTGCACGTTCGACAGGCAGTTGGAACGATCCTTCGCTCTCCAGCGATGCGGGCAGAGCCCGTCACCGTCCTTGAATGCACCGCGCGAGCGTCTTGGTCACCAGCCGGGTGGGGACATCGGTGACCATTTTCACCGAACCGATGGTCGTGGGGAGGATGTAGGTGAGCTTCTTCTGCCGCACTTTCTTATCGTATTGCATGGCGCTCAACCAGGCTCGGGCATCCAGGTCAGCAATGGGGGGGAGTCGGCCTATGGATCGCACCAGCGATTCCAGGTTCTCGGCCGCGCCGCGATCCATGAGTCCAAGCTCGACGGCCAGCCGGGCGGCGATGATCATGCCATAGGCGACGGCTTCGCCGTGTTTGAACCGCCGATAACGCGTCAGCGCCTCTAGGGCATGTCCGAAGGTATGTCCATAGTTGAGAATCTGCCGATATCCCGATTCGCGTTCGTCGGTGGCGACCACGGCGGCTTTGATCTGACAGCAGCGAGTGATCAGCGTGATCAACTGCGCTTCGTCCAGGAGCCTCTCGGTGCGAATCATCCGGGCGATGAATTCGAATAGCTCGGCATCAGCGATGACTCCATACTTGACCGCTTCATAGAAGCCTGCTTTCAACTCTCTGGTGGGCAGAGAGCGAAGCAGGCGAACATCGGTGATCACCAATCGCGGTTGATAGAAGGCCCCCACCAGGTTCTTTCCTTCGGGAAGGTTGACTCCCGTTTTGCCGCCCACCGAGCTATCGATGGCCGCCAGTAAGGTCGTCGGTAGTTGAACGTAAGCGATGCCCCTGAGGAACGTAGCGGCCACAAAGCCGGCCACATCCCCGACCACCCCGCCGCCGAACGCGATGATGGCCGACGATCGATCGAGTCGATGTGTGGCCAGATGGCGATAGATGGCCTCGGCGGTCCGGAGGGTCTTATATCGCTCGCCATCGCCCATCAGATAGGTGATTGGCCGGAATCGGGCGCGCCTGAGACTGCGGCGCAGTGGTTGCCCGTAAAGCTCGAACACCGTGGGATTGGAAATGACGGCCAGGGACCGATCGCCGAGGAGTGATCGAAGGCGGCTCCCCACCTCTGAGAGTAACCCGGCGCCAATGACAATATCGTACTGGCGCTCGCCGAGGGGGACGGTGACGATCGTGGGTGAGGAAGGAGGCCTGGCGTCTGCGCGACGATTCATGAGAGAACCTCCATGACTTCGTCGATGAGAGGCTCGACCGATAGGGTTCCCAAGTCAGCCAGTGACGCCAACTCATCCACCGGATATCGTTCTCCCGCATTCCAGAGATCGATCAGCAGGTGAGCGGCCTTCTTTGACTTCCACCATTTGTGACCGAATCGCGTTCGTAAAAATTCCCTGAGCTGGACTTCGAAGAGCCAGCCTCGGAGATAACTCGCCGCATAGATATAATCATCCAGATCGTGGAGGAATTCATCCGATGTGTACCGAAACCCGGTCGCCTCCGTCAGGGTTCGAGCATAGTGAAGACTCGATGAGGAGAGTGCGCCCGTCGTGTGCAGATGGTGTTCACACCTCAGTTTGGCCACATATCGGCGAAGAAAGAAGAGCTTGCGCAACCAGAGGGAAATGACCAGTGACTGGGAGCCAGGGAACCGCAGGAGATCATCGAGCCAGAGCGGATCGAGGACGAGGTATTGGAACAGGAAAGCGTAGCCTTCGGTGACGGCAGCATCGCCGGCCAGCTTGAACTCCACCGGCAACCTTGGAGACGTCCAGGCGTAGTGTTGAGCATGACCGCCCTCGTGAAGCATGGCTTCGTAGTCCATCACCCCTCCGCGGGGACTGATGGAGAGTTTGATCTCTTCGGGTACTCTGATAGGGGTGCAAAAGGCGCGAGGAATCTTTCGCGGACGCTCGATATCGTCGATGTCGATGTTCGGCTGCTCATCCAGATCAATGTGCAGCTCTCGCAGCGTCTCACGATACGCCGGGATCACTCCATCGGCGGGGAAGAGGTCAGCATATTCATCGAGTTGAAGGAACCGCTCTATATCGGCTCGATCGGCTTCGTCCAGCCTCAAGGAGAGAGACGCGGTCAGTTCGCGCTCCAGATGTCGAAAGTACAGATCGTCCGTACGGCTGAGGAAATCACCGAAGTCATCGGCGGTGCGACGGAGTGCCGATCCGGGCCAGTTTTCGACCATCGACCAGTAGCTGTCATAGCCGAGATGTCGGCTTCCTTCGTGCAAGCGTCGGACCCGCTCTTCTCGAAGTTCGAGACTTTGCCGGATAACAGCAAGCCGGTGTTCGTTCATCTGCCGCCGTCTGGCCGCATCGGGTTCATGGGCCATCAACTCCGTTATCCGGTGGAAAGGAACCTCTGAGCCGTTGATGCCAATGATGGCGCGACCCTCTCGTTCGGCAATCTGCTCGGTCAATTCCGCCACTGAGCGCTCGAGGACATGCTCTTCGGTACAGGCGATGAGCCGACGGATGCCCTCCCGCTGGGTTTGAAAGTGCTCTGGGGTTTGGTCCAGCGTTCGTTTCAACTCTTGGATCGTGTCTTCCCGAAAGAGATCGCTATATCGGTCGAAGATGGGTCGCAACTCCAATCGATCCTTCTGCCCCGAGAAGTAGCAATACTGTTCTCGCCCCAACGCTTCGTAAAAACGAGTTAATTCTTCGCGATAATGATCGAGCATTGGTTTTGTGCTAAAAAGAGGATAGATAGCCGACCAGCGTCTCCCTGTCAAGAGAACCGGGTGGCTGACACCGATCGATGAATGGGATGGACTCATGTTGGCGGCCCGCGACCAGTCTGGTCCAGGAGCATTACTTGACTGGAGGAGGATGCGTTCGTAGAATTGCCACCTTTGTTTGCGCATCCACCACACCCTGGTGAAGCGCACGGTGATCATCTCGGGAGAGTGTGAGTGGCGAACTGGCGGTGGGAATTGAAAACGGTGGTCCATTTTTTTCGGGCCGGCGTGATCGCAGGGGTGGGATTTTTCCTCTTGGAAGCTGCCCATCAATCGTTGACCCTGAGCCCCTTCTTCTCGACCTTCAGGGAGAGAGCCTCGTTCCTCTCCGTGTTAACATTCGATATCCTGGCGGGAGCCATTGGGGGGGGACTCGCCGGCGTCGGCGTCATTGGGCTGAGGTTGGCCGAAACGTTGTTCGGGGGCTCGACAGGTGATGCCGACCATCTCGGCGAGCGGCGTCCGATGAACTTCGTCACGTGGGTAGCCTTGGCCTTTTATGCTCTGGTGATTGGGTTCATCGTCAGGAGGCCATTCCAGCGTGATTTCATCCGCACGATCATCTTCTACACGCCCTATGGAGAGTCCGGAAGCGAGCGGGTGTTGGGCGCATTGGCGCTAGGTCTTTTCGTGGTCGGGTGCTTCGTCCTGTTGGCAGCGACCCGATTCGTCGCCAGATGGCTGAGTGGTTGGGT
>JALSQX010000018.1 GCA_026985075.1 Blastocatellia bacterium
CCGGAATGGCGCATTGCGTGTTGAACGAACCCCCGCCCCACACGCCGCCACCTTGGGCGACGCAGAGCGGCAATCCGCTGTTGGCGGTGAAAATGCCGGAGATGTACCAGCCACCGAACACCTTGTCGGCCCAGCGGCCGGTCGAGAAGCGCCGACCGCGACCGAAGGGGAGTTCATAGAGCCACAAGGCACTGAGCGTGTGGCGACGATCGAACAGCGACGGTCCGTAATTGATGTCGAAGTCGAAAGGCGAAGCGTTGGTGCCGATGAACTGCTGATTGAAGCCCAACTGATCCAGGGAGTGCGAGAACGTGTAGTTGATGTCGAAAAACAGACCATGCGACATTCGTTTCCGGAGGCTGATGAATCCGGCGTGATAATTGGATCGTCCGCCATCGACGCGCAGCCAGTTGATGAGCATCTGCAGGTTGTTAAATGGCTGGAGCCCGTTGGCCAATCGGGCGCGCAAGTCGATACCCGTGCGCCACATTGACGTGACCGCCCCGTTGATGAACTGGCTGGTGAAGTTGGCGGCCAGAGACTCCGTGGCCCCCGGGAACAGGAGGTTCTCGAACCAGGGTTGCGGAGTGACCGGTTGGCCGGTGCGCAACGCCGTGGCCACGGCGTCGAAAGCTTCGGCGAAGCTCTGACCCGAAGCGGGATCGATGTGGAAGAAGGGGGCGGCGTTCAAGTCGACGCTCTGTTGGAGATTGCGACCGAAGCGACCGACATAGCCCATCTCCAACAGCATATTGCCGGGCAACTCCCGCTGGATGGTGAAATCAATGGTGTGTGATTCGCCGACCTTCAATCCCGTGTCGATCTGGAAGGAGAGAATCTCCCCAAACGGCGTGCTCACTTCGATGGGCACTTTCCCTTCCGGGGCGGGCGGCAGCGGCACCGTGTCGCCATCCACGCCGATGCGGAAGGCGTTCGACGGGTCGTTGCTCCCGGCACAGGTGCCGTCGATTCTCGGACCCTGGCAGGTGATCGTCTGACCGAATCCCACGCCCAGGATGGGAATCATGACCAGACCGACGCCGTTGAGGCGATCGTAAGTCAGCGAATAGCCGCCGCGAAAGACGGTGCGACCGTCACCGAACAGGCGTCCGAGCCAGCCGCTCCTGAAGGAAGGATTCCAGGCGGCAGCGATGCGCGGACCGAGATTGTTCCAGTCAGTGTCATAGGGGCGCGAGCGACCGGACTGGTTGATGGGAACGAAGGCCAGTTCAGGGTTGAAGATCTCCCCCTTGAGCGCGGCTTCGCGGCGACGCTGGAAGTAGTCATCGCCCTCCAGAATCTGGCCGTTCTCCTTGAAGATCATCACTGTCTGGAGGCCATCGCGTTCGGTGATCGGGCGCTGCACAGACCAGGAGAGACCGTAGGTCACGGTGAACGATGGTCCTACGCGCCAGGTATCGGAAGCGAACAGATCGAATGATCGCGTGGTGGTGTCCACGCGCAGCGGGGTCCCCAGCGGTTTGGGCCTCAATTGACTGTCGCGGGTGATCAGGATGCTGGCGTTATCCACGATGCCCAACACGGCGGCATAGAGGCTATTCCATCGACTCACATCGCCAGCGGTGAGACAGTTGGTCGTCACCGTGTCGCTGCACGTCGGTGGCCGCGCCGTGTCGGGAATCGTCGCCGCGCCCGCCGCATCGACGAAGTAGACCAGCGAGGAGAGCGAGCCGATGACCTTATCGTTGCGCGAGTGGATGGTGTTGTCGTTGGAGAAGCGCCCACCGAGCTGGATGGTGTGCGCGCCGCGAACCCAGGTGAGATTGTCGCTGATCACCGTCACCCTCCCATTCCACACGCGACTGCGCGCCCGCTGCGTATCGATGTTGATCGGTTCGTCGACCAATCCCGGTTCGCCGGCCAGTTGGAGCGCTCCCCGCGTCCCCGGTACTTGCGGAAACGGCGATGTCCGTTGCCATTCCCACCAGTGCCGGTACCATGAGAAGCGGAAATCGTTGGTCAATCGGGGCGTGAGGCTCCCGGTCAAGCCGGCCACCACATAGCGCGGTTCCAGCGGCTTGGCGGCGACGGCCACGGCTTTGCCCGGCTGACCGGAGACCAATCCGGCGATGTCGATTTGAGACGTATCCGGCTCATCGGTGCGCGCATAGCGGTAACTGGCCATGAACCGCCAGTTCTGACTGAAGTTATGATCCAGTCGCACGACGGCGAAATCTTCGTTCAACGCCGTGCTGGCCGCAGCCCGAAAGCCAATGGTGTTCAATCCATCGCCGAGCGTGGGATCATTGCCCGCCGGCAACAGGTTCCAGAGCGCGCGCACCACTGGACTGATGCCCAACCCTCGAGGATCACAGAGTTGCGTCCCATCACCGCACAGAGCGGCCGTGGTCAGATCGTAGCTCACGATGTTTCCAGTGGCATCGCGAAAGCGCAGAATGCCCTGTCGGAGCGTTTCGGTGGGAACCAATCGGGTGATGGTCGAGAATCGAGGGAAGCGGCGTCCTTCGTAATGCCCGAACAGGAACGTCTTGTTCTTGATGAGCGGCCCGCCCAGGGAGAAGCCGAAACGGTTGTCCTTGAGTTCCGGTTTCTTGACGCCCGTCCGGTTGAAATCCCAGGTGTTGGCGTTGAGATTGTCGTTCTGATGGTACCAGTAGGCCGAACCGTGGATCTCATTGGTGCCCCGCTTGGTGACCATCATGACCTGTCCTCCGGCCGAGCGCCCGAACGTCGCCGTGGGATTGTTGGTCGTCACGCGGAATTCTTCCAGACTCTCCACCGGGGTGGGAATCACCGCCCGAGGTTCGCCAGCCTGGCCGGTGTTGTACCCACCAGTGCCCTCGACGTTGCTGGTCACCTCGCCGCCATCCAGCAGGAAAGTGTTTTGATCGCTGCGGGCGCCGGCCACCTGTCCCCCAGCCAGTGTGGAGACGCCTTGCCCGGGCATGACCGTCGGTTGGAAGAGAAGGAGCGTCGTGGCGTCGCGCTTCAGATTGGTGAGAACCTGAAGGACCTCGCCACCAATGACGTTGCCCACCGTGGCATCAGTGGTCTGCAGCTCGACGCCCACGCCGGCGGTGACCTCCACCGTCTCCACCATCTCGCCCACTTCCAGGGTGACATCGATGGTGTACGATTTGGCCACTTCCACTTTCAGCGAGGGAATGACCGCTTGACGGAAACCGGGCATGGTCACCGTGAGCGTGTATATGCCGGGTGGCACGGCCGAGAACAGATACTGACCGGCATTGTTGGTGATTTGTTTGCGACTCTGGTTGGTCGCCGTATCCACCAACTCCACCTCTGCTCCCACCACCACAGCGCCTTCCGGATCGGTGACCGTTCCCGAGAGGGTCGCCGTGTCGAGCGACTGGGAGAAGCCGGCGTTGGGAACTGCGAACAGCAAGAGAGTCGCCGCGAGAAGCATCCGAAAGAGGGATATCGAGCGATATGGCAGATGCTGAGTCATAACGCCCTCCTTGAATTAGTCAGGGATTTTCTTAACCCGGGGGTGAAAAACCAAGCCCATTGTATAAAATCTGAGAGCACCTGTCAATTTTTTTATCGGGCGCAGCAGAAGCCCGCAACGATGGAGAACGTCAGAGTGCGGTCGAACTATGAGGAGAGAAATCCTTCCATTGCTGCCCGGGAGCTGCTCGTTCAAAACATGTGGAGGTGAGGGCGTGGTATCCGGGGCATGGGTCCTCAGGCCACTTGCCGTTGGGGCGAGGGAACCTCACCGGTCAGGTGCCACAGTTTGCCTCCAGGGACCGTCGTCCTTCTCGCTCTGAGGAGGAGGGGAGAGCGGCGACTTCCTCTGGTAGAGGGTGGCCTGGTGTGAGCCATCTCTTCGGCGGGCGGTTATTCACAGTTCGAGGGAAGGCCTACGGCGTTTGGCATTCAGACAACACTCATCATGACCCGGCCCTCCAATGTGGAAGCGAGGTCATCAGTGGGAGGATCGTCACCTCAGGTTAGGTGAGGCAGGGTCACCATCGGGGACCCTGCCTCATCTTCAGCCACTAGAACTCGACTCGGAAACCGACCTGGATGCGTCGCGGTTGGTTCCACTGGGAAGTGAGCACACCAAACGCGCGTGGGTTTGTTAAGTCTGTATCCGGATTATCGAACTCCACGTGATTGAAGATGTTGAGGAAGTCGAACGTCAACGTGATGCCCACGGTTTCCGAGACCATCGTGCGCTTGCCGAGTGTGAGGTCGAGACCCCAGCGCGGCAGGCCGCGCAGCGTCCCATAGCCCGTCTTTCTATCTCGGCTGAGGAGCATCTGCCGGAAGCTGTGGAACACTTGCTCAGGATTGGCAAACAGGTTGAGCCCGCTCCCGCCAGCCGCCGGGTCGCCATTTGTACCTATGTTCCCGGAGCCGGCTACTCCTGAATGTACCGAGTTACCAAAGCTCGGTTCGCGAGTCGGAACGGCACAAGCGCCGCCGAGGAAGGCTCCATAGTTGCCGCCACCAGTCCAGACACAGAGCGGCAGGCCGCTCATGGCGTTGAAAATGCCCGCCGTGAACCAGCCACCGAACAACTTATCGGCCCAGTTCCCGGTGGAGAAACGCCGACCGCGACCGAAGGGCAGCTCATAGTACCAGTGGACGTTGAGCGTGTGCCGCCGGTCATAAGGCGCCGACGCATAGTCCAGATCGAAGTCGAACGGCGAGAGCATCCCGGAGATGTACTCCTGATTCAACCCGAACTGATCGAGTGCGTGCGAGAAGGTGTAATTCAGGCCGAACGTGAGTCCATGGGACATGCGCTTACGCAAGCTGATGAACGCCGCATGATAGTTGGAGCGACCGCCATCTCCGGTGAAGCTGTTGACCAGCACCTGCATGTTCACAAACGGCGTCAGCCCGTTCAATGCCCGGTCGATATCGATACCGAACAAGAAGATGGACGCCAGATCGCCGTTGATGAACTCGGTCTGGAAGTCGCCAGCCAGAGAGGCCGTAGCTCCAGCGCCCACCTGGTTTTCAAACCAGGGCTGAGGCGTCACCGCCGATGGGTCAACTCCGGCGCGCAATTGCTCGGCGACGGCATCGAACGCCTGGGCCAGCGTCTGCCCTGACAGGGGATCGAGTTGGAAGAACGGCACGGCGTTCATGTCCACCGGCTGCGTGAGGTTCCGGCCCAACCGTCCCACATAGCCCAGTTCCAGCAGCATATTCCCCGGCAACTCGCGCTGGATGGTGAAGTCGAAGCTGTGCGAATATCCCAGCTTGAATCCGGGATCCATCATGAACGAACGGATTTCTCCCAGGAACCAGGGCGAGGCGACGGGGAAGGGGATCTCGGCCGGAGCCGGTGCCGGAAGGGCGACCAGACTCCCATCGACGCCGATGCGGAAGGCGTTGGTCGGATCGGTACTCCCGGTGCAGGCCCCAGTGATGTCCGGACCGCTGCAGGTGAGAATCTGCATCAGACCGACGCCCAACAGCGGGACCATCACCAGTTGGACGCCGTTCATCCGCGTGTAGGTCAAACCATAGCCGCCGCGGAACACCGTCTTGCGGTCGCCGAACAATCTTCCCCAGAACCCTTCGGTGAACGACGGATTCCAGGCCGCCGAGACGCGCGGGCCGAAGTTGTCCCAGTCGATGTCATAGGGATATTTCCGACCCGCTGCCCGCACCGGGCTATAGGCGATCTCGGGATTGTAGATTTCACCCCTCAGAGCAGCTTCCCGTCGTCGCTCGAAGTACTGGTCGATGAACAGCGGTTGGGCGGAGTCTTTGAACACGACGACCATCTGGCGCCCCTGCTCCTCCAACGGGGGAATCTGGACCTGATAGGTCAACCCATAGGTGAACGTGAACGAGGGGTGAACGCGCCAGACGTCCTGGAGATAGAATTCCCAGGCCTTAATGCTGGAATTGGCCTGAGCGACGGCGCCCAGAGGTTGCGGATTGAGCTGGCCATCGCGAGTGAGCACCTGAGCCGCCTTGTCCACCATGCCCAGCGTGGCCGCGTAGAGCTTATTCCACCGGCTGAGATCGCCCGATTGGAGACAATTGGTCGTGATGTCCTCGCTGCAGGTGGGCGGTCGGAAGTCGGTGGGAATGGTGACTGCGCTGCCATCGTCGAGCCAGTAGATCGGTCCGCCGGCCAGTCCACCGGTGACCTTGTCGGTGCGGAAGTGGTGGATCTGATTCTTCCGGAACGAGAACCCGAACTGCATGGTGTGATTTCCCTTGACCCAGGTCAGGTTCTCGGCGAAGTAGAGGTCGTGACCATTCCAGGCACGACTGCGCGCCCGCTGGGTGTCGATGTTGATGGGCTCATCGACCAGTCCCGGCTCGCCGGCCAACTGGAGCGCGGCCGCCGTCCCCGACACTTGGGGGAAGGGATCGACGCGCTGCCAGGCCCAGAAGTTTCGCGCCCAGGAGAAGCGGAACTCGCTGGTCAGTCGAGGGGTGAGTTGTCCATTCAGTCCGGCAACGACGTAACGGGGTTCATAGGGCGAGCTGCCCACTGGCACCGCTTCGCCGGGTTTGCCCGAGACGAGACCGCCGATATCGATCTGGGAGAGATCGGGCAACTCGCGATGGAAGAACCGATACGTCACGTACATGTTCCAGGTATTGCTGATCTCCTGGTCCAGACGGAGGACGAAGAAGTCGGTGTTGAGCGGCGCCGGGGCCGTGGCGCGGAAGCCGATGGTGTTCAGGCCGTCGCCGACCGATGGATCGTTCCCCGGGGGCAGCAAGTTCCACAGCGCGCGCACCACCGGGCTGATGCCCACCCCTCGCGGATCGCACGCCTGAGTGCCATCACCGCACAGCGTGGAGGTGGCCAGATCGTAGCTCACGATGTTCCCGCTGGCATCGCGGAAGCGCAGGATGCCATTCCGCAGCGTGTCGGTGGGGACCAGGCGAACGATCGTTCCCGAACGAGGGAAGCGACGCCCTTCGTAGTGCCCGAACAGGAAGGTTCGATTCTTGAGGATGGGCCCTCCGAGCGAGAAGCCGAAGCGATTGTCCTTCAGTTCCGGTTTCTTGACGCCCGTTCGATTCAGATCCCAGGTGTTGGCATTGAGATTGTCGTTCTGGTGGTACCAGTAGGCCGACCCGTGAATCTCGTTGGTTCCTCGCTTGGTGACCAGACTGATTTGCCCGCCCATTGAGCGTCCGAAGGTAGCATTGGGATTGGTCGTGCTCACGCGGAATTCTTCGACGCTCTCTACGGGGACGGGGACCACGGGGAGCGGCGCACCATGCCACTGGCGGGTTTGATAGCCACCGGTTCCTTCCGTGTCGTTGGTGGCGTCACCGCCATCGAGCAAGAACGTGCTCTGATCGCTGCGGGCGCCGGCCACCTGGCCGCCAGAGATATTGGAGACGGCCGTTCCTCCCGGCGCGACCATCGGCTGCAACAGGAGTAGGCTCGCCGCGCTGCGATCGACGGTGGGAAGGAAGAGCAACTCTCGTCCACCAATGACGTCGCCCACGGTGGAATCCGTCTTCTGTAATTCCACCGCCGCGCCGGCGGTGACTTCGACCGTTTCTACCATCTCGCCGACTTCCAGCGTGACGTCAACGGTGTACGACTTGGCGACATCGACCTTCAAAGACGTGATCACCGCCTGTCGGAATCCCTGTGCGGTGACCGTCAGTTTGTAGACGCCGGGCAATACTGCCGTGAACGTGTACTGTCCGGCTTCGTTGGTGATTTGTTTGCGAACCCGGTTGGTCGCCGTGTTGATGAGCTCAACTTCGGCCCCCGGAACGACAGCACCCTGGGGGTCAGTCACCGTTCCCAGAACGGTGGATGTTGCTGCCGCCGTTTGCGACCATGCGACTCCAGGGAAGACCAAGAGCACCATCACAGCAACCAACAGGGACGGACCGATTCGCAGACCCAAAGGCCACTGATGCTGAGTCATAGTCCCTCCTTAGTCGACCCCAGATTGGGGCGTAGTCACATTTTTTCCTCCCTCAAAGTCAACACGCGAAAAAATTCGTTGCTATTGTACAAAATTTTACATTCTCCCACAATCCCTTTTTTGCTCGAAGAAGATCAGATTCCAGGGGATCTCCCGAAGGGCGATGACCGAGGGAGTCACCCATAGCTCGGAGGCCCCACCGCGAGGATGAAAATGGACTCCCGGGGAGAGGGAGCGCAAGCTGGCGTCTTGCGCCACATTTTTCGGGGGAGTCGTTCGTGAGCTATCGCACACTACGGAAGAGGGAGCGCAAGCTGGCGTCTTGCGCCACAGCTATCGCACACCACATGAGCGCAAGCTGACCAATTTGCGCCACGCCCTATTTTCACAGGCGTCGGGTGAAGTCGTGGTATGCCAGGACGTCCAGCCCTGCCGGGCGAGTCTATTGATCGACTCGCCCGACAGGGTGAACCGAGCCCGCTAGAATTCAACGCGGAGACCGAACTGGATGCGCCGCGGCTCGTTGAACTGCGAGCGCAAGACGCCGAACGATTGCGGACTGAGCAAGGATGTGCTGGGATCGTCAAACTCCATGTGGTTGAATACATTGATGAAGTCGAAGGAGAAGAGGACGTTGACCGTTTCGGTGACCGGCGTCTTCTTCCCCAGCGACAGATCGAGATTCCAGCGGGGCAGACCGCGCAGCGCGCCGCGAGCGCTCCGGCCATCTTTGCTGATGAGGATGCGACGGAAGTTTCTGAACACAGCTTCGGGATCGGCAAACAGGTTCACATCACCGGTCGTCCCGATGCCGCCCGAGCCGGTCACGCCCTTATGAACGGAGTTACCGAAGTCGGGCTTACGAATGGGAATGGCGCAACTGCTCACGCTGCCCAGGCCGCCGCCGAACACGCCGTTGCCCGTGCTCACGCAGAGCGGCAGGCCGCTGGAGGCATCGAAGATGCCACTCAGGAACCAGCCGCCGAGGAACTTCTCCAGCGCCGGACTCTGCGGCGAGAAAGCGCGACCGCGTCCCACCGGCAGTTCATAGTACCAGTAAGCGTTGAACATGTGACGCCGATCGAACAGAGCCGGACCATAATCGAAGTCGAAGTTGAACGCCGAGACGTTGGTTGCCGAGAACTGCTGGTTGCGACCCTGTTGGTCCAGGGCATGGGAGAAGGTGTAGTTCACGCCGAAGCTCAATCCCTGAGAGAACCGCTTGCGCACGCTGATGAACGCGGCATGGTAGTTGGATCGGGCGCCGTCCACGATGATGCGATCGCGTCGCACCTGCAGGTTGTCGAACGCTCCGGCCAGGCCGATGGCCCCTTGGCCGATGCGATCCACGCCGCCGGGATTCATCATCACGCGGCTGAGTCGGCCGTTAATGAAATCGGTGGTGCGGTTGGTGGCCAGCAGCGCTGTCCAGCTTCCCGCCGCACTGCACGCCGGATCGGCCATGCAGGTGGCCGCGCCGCCAAGCTGGTTCTCGAACCAGGGCTGCGGGGTCACGGCCGAGGGATCGATTCCAGCGCGCAATTGCTCGGCCACGGCATCGAAGGCCTCGGCCAGCGTCTGTCCGGAAGCGGGATCGAGGAAGAACCAGGGCACGCTGTTGATATCGGTACGCAACTGGAGATTGCGCCCCAGGCGAGCGACCCAACCCACTTCTAGCAGCATATTCCCCGGCAGTTCGCGCTGGATGGTGAGATTCAAACTGTGATGCTCGCCCAGAGTGAAGTGAACGTCCAGTTGCGAGGAGATGCCTTCGCCGAACGGAGATGAGGGGACGATGGGCTCGCTCACCGGCGTCACCGGCGGCAAGGGGACCGAAGCGCCGTCCACGCCAATGCGGAAGCCGGTGCTGGGATCGCTCACTCCGGCACATCCGCCACCGAGGTCCGGCCTGAGCGGCGCCGTGCAGCGGAAGCTCTGCCCGAATCCCACCGTGATGGGAGGCGCCATCACCAGGTTCACACCGTTCAGCCGATCGTAAGTGAGCGAGTATCCGCCACGGATGACGCTCTTGCGATCGCCAAACAAGCGGCCCAGCACGCCTCCCTGGAACGACGGATTCCAGGCAATGGCCACCCGCGGTCCGAAATTGTTCCAGTCGATGTCATAAGGATACTTGCGACCGGTGCGCTCGATGGTGTTCCAGCCCAATTCGGGATTGAAGATCTCCCCCCGCAGGGCAGCTTCCCGCCGCTGTCGAATGTAGTCGTCGAAGGCGAGCAGCGACTCGCTCTTTCTGAACACCGTCAAGGTCTGCAACCCGTCTTCTTCCACCGGCGGCACCTGCACCTGCCAGGTGAGACCGTAGGTGAAGGTGAGCGACGGCGTCATGCGCCAGATGTCCTGGGCGTAGAACTCGACAGCATGGACATCGATGTTCACCCGCAGGGGCGTCCCGAATGGGTTGGGGTTGAAGTTCTTGTCGAAAGTGACCAGGACAGCCGCGCGATCGACCAGTCCCAGCGTGGCCGCATAGAGACTGTTCCAGCGACTGAGATCGCCACTGGAGAGGCAGTTGGTGGTGACATCGCCGCCGCAGGTGGGAGGACGATTGTCGGGCGGAACGACCACGCCCTGATCGGCGTCCAGCCAGTAGATCAGGCTGGTGAGCAGGCCGGTCACCTTGTCGTCGCGCTGATGGAAGATATCCTGACGGCGGTAACTCCCGCCGAACTGAATGGTGTGGTTGCCGGTGATCCAGGTGACGTTGTCGGCGATGTACTTGTCGCGCCCGTTCCAGACGCGGCTCCGCGCGCGCTGGGTATCGATGTTGATGGGCTCATCAACCAGGCCGGGCTCGCCGGCCAACTGGAGCGCGGCCGCCGTCCCCGGCACTTGGGGGAAGGGCGAACTCCGCTGCCACTCCCACCAATGCCGATACCAGGAGAAGCGAAAATCATTGGTCAATCGCGGATTGATCTGACCGGTCACGCCCCAGACCAGATAGCGGGGCTGAAGCGGGCTGCCCGCTACGGGGACGGCTTTGCCCGGTTGCCCGGAGATCAGTCCGGCGATATCCAATTGCCTGGGGTCCGGCTCATCGGTGCGAGCGTAGCGGAAGCTGGCAAAGAAGTTCCAGGTGTCGGTGATATTGTAGTCGAGACGGGTGACGAAGAAATCGGCCTTGAGGGTATTGTCGGCGGCGGCGCGGAAGCCAATGGTGTTCAAGCCGTCGCCGAGGGCGGGATCGTTCCCCGGCGGGAGCAGATTCCAGAGCGCGCGCACCACCGGGCTGATGCCCACCCCTCGCGGATCACACGGTTGTGTGCCATCCCCGCAGAGCGTGGAGGTGGCCAGATCGTAACTGACGATATTTCCGCTGGCATCGCGGAAGCGCAGGATGCCTTGCCGGAGCGTATCCGTCGGTACGATGCGGGTCACGCTCGTCTTGCGGGGGAAGCGCCGCCCTTCGTAGTTGCCGAACAAGAAAAGCTTGTCCTTGATGAGCGGCCCGCCCAGGGAGAATCCAAAGCGGTTGTCAATCAGCTCCGGTTTCTCGATACCCGTGCGATTGAAATCCCAGCGATTGGCGTTGAGGTTGTCGTTCTGGTGGTACCAGTAGACCGAGCCATGAACCTCGTTGGTCCCTCGCTTGGTGACGAAGGCCACCTGACCGCCGGAAGAGCGACCGAACGTAGCATTGGGATTGGTCGTGCTCACGCGAAATTCCTCGATGCTCTCGACGGGTACCGGAATCATGGGCAACGGCTGGCCCGATTGGCCCGTATTGTACCCGGCCGTTCCCTCGACATCGCTGGTGGCATCGCCACCATCGATGAGGAACGTGCTCTGATCGCTCAGCGCACCGGAGACCTGACCGCCTCGCAGCGTGCTCACGCCGCGACCGGGAGCGACCAGCGGTTGAAGCAGAAGCAGGGCCGCCGCGCTGCGGTTGGTTGTGGGCAAGCGCAGGAGCGGTTCCCCGCCAATCACATCGCCGACCGTGGAATCGGTGGTCTGGAGTTCGACGCCCACGCCGGCGGTGACCTCTACCGTTTCTACCATCTCACCCACTTCCAGAGTGACGTTCACCGTATAGGATTTGGCCACATCCACTTTCACCAGGGGAACGACCGCTTGCCGAAATCCTTGTGCGGTGACGGTGATTTTGTACGGGCCGGGGAGAACATAAGTGAAGACGTATTGTCCGGCCTCGTTAGTGATTTGCTTTCGGCTCTGGCTCGTCGCCGTATTGAGCAACTCGACTTCGGCTCCGGGGAGCACGGCACCAGTGGGATCGGTCACCGTGCCCAGGATGGTTGCCGTGGCTGCCGTCTGCGAGAAGGCAACCTTGGGCCATGTGAGAACCATCAGAACGGCGACCAGCAGAGGTGGTATGAGTCGCGGAATCAACTTTCGTCGATGCCGAGTCATAGTCCCTCCTTGGTTATAATGTCAGTGGTTGAAAGTTCAGTGTCATTTTACAAAATCCTCGATGGCGTGACAACCCTGTCGCCGGCAAGCGACGGCCAAGTGGCGCAGCGCGTTCTCTCTTCTTACCTCGGTCCCCGCACCATGCGCCAGCCACATAAGGAGCCCGAAGGCCGCGCCTCAGGAGATCGCCCTCATCATCAGAGTGCGGCGATGGCCGGTGAGGGCGTGAGGCGCAGGGAATGACCGGTGGGAGGTCGAGGCGGCCGTGAGCTCTGGAGGTACGGAGGGTCCTCATCCCTCACGAGGTGCTCACTCAAGGACGAGGGCTCTCGGGCCGGCGCATCGGGGAGCACCGCTCTCGCCCGTGCCAATGGTTGAACGCGCGCCGTCAGTGGCGGCCCATGGGCGCTCTCGCGAGTCCGGATTATGGTGCGGGCTATGACGTCAACCTCTTGACAGCGGCCCGTCACCGGATCACAATCTCGTTCTCGGATGGGAAGATCAGTACTCGTCAATCGGCAATAAGCGGTTGTCTATGATGGCCATATGGGATTACAATTGATTCGCCCCCGGTCGAGGAGGGAGACTATGCGGCAAGCGCACACCGTTCTCATCATCTGCATTGGCATCCTCGTCATCCATCCGGTCATAGCTCTGGGCAGCAGTCGTCCGTTGGGAATGATCGCGGGCATCGTCCGCGATGATCAGGGACGCCCGATTGGCGGAGCGCTGATCAGCCTCATCGATGGCTCGTCCCGCAAAGCGACGATTCGATCCCTTCACACGGATGAGCGTGGTAATTTCTACGCCCGAAACATCCTTCCCGGCACTTATCGATTGCGAGCCGAGGCTCGCGGTTTCATGTCGGCGGTGAAGTTCGTCCAGGTGAAACCCGATGTGGTGCTCAGCCTGAAATTCCAGTTGAAACGCGTCGACACGCTGGTCGATCGCCGGGCTGATCGCCATGCCTACCGCTGGGTCGTTCGGAGCGTGCCTCGTCCCATCCTCCGGCTGAGGCCGGACGACGACGCCCAGGCCGAAGTGGCTGAGCAGGTGCTCAGTCGAGGTCGATCGGTGAGAGGCATGGTCCAGATCGTCAGCGGCGTCCCCCTGGCCGGCGCGCTTCCGTCGACGACCTTCACCGGGGTCAATTTCGCCTTGGCCAAACAGGTAGCGGCGAATCTGGAGCTGGTGCTGGTCGGGCAATTGGCCACGCGGCCGGATCTCCCCGGTCGGCTTCAGATGATCGCCTCCGCTTATCCCAGCGATGGACATCATCTGACGGCGAGCGTCGGCTATGCGCAACTGGGAGCCGTCCGAGGGCGCTTCCCGCTCCGGAAAGTCCAACAATTGGGATTGAGCGTCAGCGATGCCTGGCAGGTGAAAGGGCCGCTGGTGGTGGTGTACGGAGTGGATCTCTCACGGTTGTCCAGTGGTGGGACGGCTCAGTGGATCGCCGCTCCCCGCTTGGGGATCGAAGTGGCCGCCACCGGACGCACGCGGCTGGGCGCTGAATATTTTCCCGTGTCGGCGCAGCAACTGAAGAAACGAGGGGCGTTCGTCTATGAAGGTGGAGAGGTCGTCTTCGCCGATCCCGAAGAACTGGCCGTGAACGGAGACGGGGTCCAACCGGATCGGCGCCGTCGTTTTCAGTTGTCGATCGAGCGACAATTGGACGAGCGGTCGGCGGTCGAGGCGGCCGTTTTCTTCGATCACATCGCTGGCCGCCCGATCGGTCTACTGGCCCTTCCTTCGGGCGTCGTTGGGCCGGGGGAATCCGAGTGGCGGTCGCTCGTCCAGGAGGGGGAGACGCGTGGCGCGCGCGTGGCGTATAAACGGCGATTGACACCATCTCTGACCGGATTCATCGGATACGCCTTCGGGGAAGGCCAGGCGCTCTCGTTAGAAGGAACGCTCGATCCGCGGCATCTCATCCGCTGGGGCGCCTATCACGTCCTGGCGGTGAAACTCGATGCCCACATCTCTCGAACCCGGACGCGCATTTCCACCAGCTATCGCATTGTCTCGGAGAACGCGTTGTTGGCCATCGATCCTTTCTATGGTCAGTTGGACGTTTTCGATCCCAGCCTGAACATCGTGTTGACCCAGCAACTGCCGAACTTCGGCATTCTTCCCGGTCGATGGGAAGCCAGCGTCGATGCGCGCAATCTGTTCGATCAGCAGGAGGGACCATTCGCCGATGGGCAGCGGATTCTGCTCAGTCAGGCCCAGCGCCTCATTCGCGGCAGCGTATCGGTTCATTTCTGAAAGACGGAGTTGGCTATTCCGGTGGAGAGACGGATCCAGATGGTAAGAGTATCACGGTTCAGAGGAGATGCCCACATCGTCGCCATTCTGGCGCTCACCGGAGCGCTCGTCGCCCTGGGCGTCCTCAATCTGCGCGCCCGTCTCGATCACCCACAGGTGCCGTATGATGGGGTCGTCTGGGCAGATACCGAGCGTGGGATCACCGCCGAACTCGTCGATCCTCAGGGCCCGGCCGCCCGCGCGGGCATTCGTCGGGGCGACGTCCTGATCGGGATCAGCCTCGATGGCGGGGACGCGTTTGAAGAGATCAGGCGGGCCACCGATGTCCAGATTTATCTCGACCAGGCGGGCGTCGGTCATCCGATTTCCTATCTCATCGAGCGTCGAGACGTCTACGGACGCCCCTCGCAGTGGGCCGCCGATATCCCTCGGCTCACCTCTCCGCCGCTGAAGCTATGGCGTGAAATCTACCTGGCCATCATCGGCCTCGTCTATTTGATCATCGGTCTTTACGTCGTCATTCGGCAGCGCCGGGCGCCCTTCACGCGACATTTTTACGCCATCTGTTTGACCGCTTTCGTGGTCTATTTTTATAGTCCGACTCAGGAACTGAATCGACTGGACTGGATGGTGTTCTTCGCCGACACCATCGCCCTCATCTTCCTTCCTCCTGTGTTTCTGCATTTCTGTGCCGTGTTCCCCCGCAAGCGGAAAGTGGTGCGTCAGCATCCCTGGTTGACGGCGGCCATCTATCTCCCCTCGGTCATCATGCTCCTGGTAGAGATCGGGATGCCGCTCGTTCATCCCTCGATGGTCCAGGCCCGTCGCCTCCGAGAAGGGCTGGATGTGATGGAACACAGCGTGCACTTTCCGCTCTACTTCCTCGCTGGCGGCGTGCTGTTGTTCCACACGTTCTTGCGCGCGCAATCGCCGATATTGAAGCAGCAGATGAAGTGGGTCGTCTGGGGATTGCTGGGCATCGTCCCATTCACCGGATTTTTGATTTACAAGCACTTTGTCGCTGCGCCGTCGCCGGTGCTGGAGGCGCTGGCCATCGTTCCCCTCATCTTCATCCCGCTCTCGTTCGGCTATTCCATCGTGCGCTACCGGTTGATGGATGTCGATGTCATCATGCGGCGGAGTCTCGTCCACCTGACGACCACCGCCGTAGTGGCCGGGGCGTACGTGTTGCTGCTGGTCATCGCTGCCGACTTCCTCCGGGAAGTCACCTCCGTGTGGGTGACGCGAGCGGTGATTGTGGCCGGCGCGCTCGTCGTGGCCATGTTGTTCGCGCCGTTGAAGAACTACCTGCGCGTCCGCATCGATCGATTGTTCTACGGAGAGCGATACAGTGCCCGCGCCGGGATCAGCGAATTCGCCCGCATGCTGTCGACGATGACGGCGCTCGATCCGCTGTTGCGTTCGGTGACCGAACGACTCCAGCAAATGCTCTCGGTGAAGGCCATCGCCGTGTTCATTCGCGATGAGACTCATTCGGCTGGGTTCCGGCCGGGCTATGTGGAAGGGGTTGGCGAGCCGATCCAGCTCAGTCCCGCGTTCATTCAATTCATTCAAACCGAGACCGATCAGCATCAGGTCGTGTGTCTGGATGATCTCGGCGCGGGTCGCCCGCCCGCCCCGGGGGGAGAGGCGTTGCGCTATTTCATCGCCTGTAAGGCCCGCGACCGGTTGGTCGCCCTCATCGGGTTGGGACGAACGGTGGACGGAGATTTGTTGACCTCGGAGGATATCGAACTCCTCCGGGCCATCGCTCCTTATGTGGGAGTAGCGGTCGACAATAGCCTCCTCTATCAGGAACAGGCCAAGCGCGCCGAGGAGTTCGCCCGGCTCAAGGAATTCAATGAGAGCATCATCGAATCGATCAACGTGGGCATTCTCGCCGTTGACCCTCGAGGAGTGATCACCACCTGGAACAGCGCCCTGGAGGAGTTGTTCGGGATCGATCGACAGCAGGCGTTGGGGCGGAAAGTTCATCAGGTGCTTGATCCGGAACTGGTGCGGGCGCTGCGCAGCGTCATCGGCGATGCGCGATGGTCGGTGCCCGATGCGCGAAACATCTACAAATTCCGAACCACTCGTCGTGATGGTCAAGAACTTTTCCTCAACGTATCCATCGCGCCCTTCGAGACGAAACGAGGCGTGAAAGTGGGCTCGCTCATCGTGATCGAAGATATCACCGAACGGCTGCGACTCGAACAGCAATTGTTGCAGAGCGAGAAACTCTCTTCCATAGGATTGCTGGCCGCCGGCGTCGCTCACGAGGTGAATACGCCGCTCACCGGCATCTCCAGCTACGTGCAGATGCTCCTCAAACAGATGCCGGAAGCCGATCCGCGCTATAAACTGCTCGTCAAGATCCAGCAGCAGGCCGAACGGGCGTCCACCATCGCCACTAATCTGTTGAATTTCTCGCGCGTGGATACGACCGAGTTCGCCGATTTGGACATTCACCGCGTGTTGGACGATACGCTCCAACTCGTCAATCCTCAACTGCGGAATCGCCGGGTGCGTATCGTGAAAGAGTACGGCGCCGATCTGCCATTGGTTCGAGGCAATGTCACCAAGTTGCAGCAGGTGTTCATGAACCTCATCCTCAATGCGCGCGACGCCATGCCCGATGGTGGGACGCTGACCATTCGAACCTATCTCCATGACGGAATGGTGGCCGTGGATGTCGTCGATACCGGTGTGGGCATCAGGCCCGAGCATATCCGGCGCATCTACGATCCGTTCTTCACGACGAAAGGTGTGGGACGTGGCACGGGATTAGGGCTGGCGCTCACCTATGGCATCGTCCAGGAGCACGGGGGCCGCATCCACGTCGAGAGCCAGGTCGGTCAGGGAACTCAATTCACCATCTCTCTTCCCCCGGCCCGCGCTGGCGCGCGCCGACAACAGGCTTCCCTTCGATTGGTCTCCGGCGATTGAGCGTAACCGTTTCAACCTTGGTGCCAGAAAATAGTCGGATCCGATATGTGGAGGGTGGCGCTCGCGCGAGCCTCAATATCTTATCTTATGGCCTCATGATGAACAGCACTCTCTTGGAAACGATCATGAGGGAGTCCTGATCTGGACAGGTCCTTCTCTGAGGACGTACAATTTCTCTTGTCGAGCACATGGTGAGAAAAGGAACGATCCTCATCGTCGATGATGAAGAAGTGATGCGCGATGTGCTCGAAAGTCTTCTTTCGAGCGAAGGATATCGCGTCGATGTCGCTCGTGATGCCGAAGAGGGATTGGAGCGGTTCCATCAACGCCCCTACGATCTGGTCCTCCTGGATGTATCGCTGCCCGGGATGAGCGGCCTCGAGGCGCTGGAGGAGATCCTCAAGATCGATCCCGAGGCCGTCGTCGTCATGATCACTGCCTACGCTACCTTCGAGACGGCGATGAAGGCGTGGGAGATGGGCGCGTTCAACTGCATCCGCAAGCCCTTCCAGAACGAGCAAATTTTGCAGGTGGTGCGGGCGGGCCTGGAACGGCGACGAAAGGACGAGGAACGACGGACGCTGAGTCAGACGCTCCGGCAGAGCGCCCACCTGAAGAAGATCATCACCCGGAGCCACAAGATGCGCAAGATCCTCGATCTGGTCGCACAAGTGGCGCCGACACGATCGACGGTGCTCATTCAAGGCGAATCGGGCACGGGGAAGGAATTGATCGCTCGGGCCATTCATTTTTCCAGTCCCCGCGCCGAGCGAGGTCAATTCGTCGCCGTCAATTGCAGTAACGTCTCGCCAGAGTTGTTGGAGAGCGATCTGTTCGGTCACGTGAAGGGGGCCTTCACCGGGGCCATCGCCGCCAAGAAGGGCCGATTCGAGATCGCCGATGGAGGCACGATCTTCCTCGATGAGATCGGCGATATCACTCCCGACATCCAGGCGAAACTCTTGCGGGTGATTCAAGAGCGGGAGTTCACGCCGCTCGGCGATACGGCGACCCGAAAAGTGGACGTTCGCATCATCGCCGCCACCAACACGGACCTGAAGCGGGCGATGGTGGAAGGCCGATTCCGCGACGACCTCTACTATCGGCTCAACGTCATCACCATCCATATTCCCCCATTGCGCGAGCGCAAGGAAGACATCTTGCCGCTCGTCCAGCATTTCATCCGGAAATTCAATGAAGAGAACAATCGGAACATCTCGACGGAACTCGATCCCGAGGTGCTCCGCCTCCTGGAGGAATATCCCTGGCCGGGGAACGTGCGCGAGCTGGAGAACGTGATCGAACGGGCCGTGGTCATTGCCCGCGGCGATCGCATCGACGTCGACTGCTTGCCCGACGAGATTCTCGATCCTCGCGCTGCCGAGCGCCTGCTGCGCCGCGTTGCCGGAGATGGAGAGGGGGAGCCGAGCATCGAGATCACCCAGGGGTTCTCCTTCTACGATGAAGTGGCCAAGTTCGAGATTCGCCTCATCAAGCGGGCGTTGGAGCTCACCGGCGGCAATCAGAGTCGAGCGGCCCGACTCCTGGGCATGAACACGACCACTCTCAACAGCAAGATCAAAGCCTATAACATCTCAGTGAAATAGCCCGGTCGCGATGGGCGTGGTCCGATGGATCGACCTTTCCCGGTCGCTCACTCCCACGGCTTTAGTCTCTGTGGCTGAGTATGGCCGTCCGCCCCTGGTCAGGCGCAGAGAGCTGGCCCCCCTAATCGCCACACTGTAGTGGCATGCGCCACCAGGCGCCTGACTCATCCCACTAGCGCGCCATCTTTCGTAGACCTGACCTTTCCCCGAAGCTTCCCAATCCGCTTAAGATGAACCTTCTTCAAATGAGCCGAGTACTTCTAATGCCGCAGCGGAGCGAGGGCCTGCTGGTAATGGCTCTTCTCATCACCAACCTCCGCTTGAATCTCCTCCAGCTCTTCCACCCTAGGATCAATGGCCCGACGGCCCCAGTATTCTCTTCATTCCCTAACCGAACCGCCAGCCAGTACCCTCACCACCACTCCCCCCCCATCCTCATGGTGAGGAGGGCCCGATCCAGTCACCAGCTGGCGCCATCTCAGCCCATTCCCCATCGCCTACCCATCGTCACAGACCGATGGTTGACGCTCAGACGCCTCCAGACCGGTCACCACGGCAGCCGCTTCCTGATCACTGAACACAGCATCTCCCACCGCCCATCGAGCCCTCACCAGCTCCGTCGAGGATGGGCCGTCATCCCGTTGGACTGGCCAGTCCTCGTCTTCCCACGGTGGCCGCCCTCCCCTGACCGGCTCGGGCCGG
>JALSQX010000019.1 GCA_026985075.1 Blastocatellia bacterium
CACGGCTCGCGGCCCTAATGCGGCAGCCACGCGGACGAACAGAATGGCTATCGCAAGGTCCTCGAGCAAGACCTGTACAGCGAGGTGTACCCGGGCCGGAGCGTATACTCTCGCCATCGCCTCGGGCCACGAAGGCGACCCTCGCTCAAGTGCTGAATAGAGCGCGAGAGCGAGGAATGCCAAGCCAAGCCCGATCGCCAGCCGCCAGAGGATTCCCTGTGGTCGCACCCAAGCACTTGCCCATCCTTGCCGCCGCAAGATCGGGACCGCCACAAGGGGCGCGAAGATGATCACTTGGTTCATCGACTCCACGACCGGACGCCAAGTCCCTTGCACCTCAAGGCGAATTCCGTGCACCCACAGTTGGCCCAGCAGCAAGACGCCGACAGTCGCGAGCAGCACGATGCCGACTTCCCTCCAGGGATGCATGAATCGAGGACGCGGTGCGTGGCTCCAGAGCGGCACGATGCATCTTAGTCCCCACCAGATCGCGCAGACGCTAGCATATGCGATGGCAAGTACCCAAGGGTGTGTCATGTCAACTTGTATCTCAGCCTCCTAACTCCTTATTCTATCCAATCTCCATTTGGTCGCGACTGGCTCTAATGGTCGGTTTATTGTCCGACTGCATTTGGATGCTATTATAACCGCCATATCCCTAAGGTCAAGAAAAATCCCTTGATAGGCATCAAACCGCGATTAATAAAACGTTGTCATTTCGATATTACTAATAGGATGGTGAACATGAATCGGACCGACAAAAAAATTTGAGGGGGCACTGCTGGTTAGGCTGAATTTCTGCAGAAGCGACGGCTGGCACCGCCAAAGCACCAGCCCCACTTGTGCGCTGGGTGTGGGATTCTCTGTTCTTTGCAGCGGAGCATCACGGCCTCCACACACTGGACCTCTTCTTGACTGCCCTTGGAGAACGAGCTGGCATCAGGCCGTGGCCAATCCGGCAGGCGACCGACGCCGTCCACCTCTCTCGACATCACTATCCAGCGAATGGAGATGAAACCGGGGGAGCGGCAACAGAAATGGGATCAGCCAATAGTGACAACGATCTGCTCACTCGGCTGCGAGGGCACTCACGTTGTCCGCTACTCCGGAGGCTATCCCTCCACCTCAGACTTCTTCTTCTGGTCGGGGGCGATCACCCCCGCCTTCTGTCCGCTACTCCGGAGGCCATCCCTCCACCTCAGACACCCCGCTGCTGATCAGCGGGGAGGGCTCACACTGTCCGCTGGTTTTGAGAAGCTCATCCCCTCATCCTGGAGACCCCACAGCTTGTCTGTGGGGAGCACTCACGTTGTCCGCTAGTCCAGCGAGCTCCTCTCCCCTCCAGGAAACCCTGCCACTGGCCCGCCGGGAGCCATCATGCTCCAGCCCGATGAGCGAGCCCGTGATTTCCAGAGATGAACTCCAGATCGCGCAACCTGGCGTAGTCCTGTTCCAGGTCCAGATACACGGCCCGCACCGTTCCGTCCAGAGCCAGCGTGGTCTTACCGATCTGACGCAGGCCAAATAGACAGGCCGCTGGCGCTTCCTCTAAAGCATCGAGCACGCGGGGGAGCAGATGTCACTCAATCATCCTTGCAAATATAGCATTAAGATGTAGGATTTGCAAGGATGAATCACTGATTGGGTGCGATGACCCCCTTTTCTGGGTTTTATCGGCAAGGCTGTCTGTTCTCTGATCACGAACCAGTGCCCCCCCGAGCGAAGCCGCGATCATCGGCGCGCACCTGCTCACGAAAGCCGAGGATCGTTGCCATCATGGCGTCTCTCCTGTCAACCGTTCCCATGCCTCCAGCACCAGGCGTCGCGTCCGGTACTCACCAATCCGGCGCGCTTCCTTTTCAGCACCCGGAAGATCTCGCTGGGGAAGTCGCTCGTTTCGCAGCGTCACCGGTCCCCCTCAGGGATTGCCACAGCAGCACGGGGCCAGGCGTTTCTCCTCTCGCAGTGCTTATCCATGAATGCCCGCGCCCGCCCGTCGGCGATCTGGATGAGCGAATGAACGACGTCGCAGCAGTCGTCCAGGATACGCTGATGAAGATCAAAGATGGTCATGGGCGTTTCCTCTGCTCAACCTCGCCGAGCAGCCATACGGCCGCGGAATGAACATGGACATTTGGGGGGACACCGACTGCGCTCTCGGGCATCAACATCACCAGGTGCAGGCTCGCCCGGGGATGTTCCTCGGCCGCCGCCAGGAGCGAGCGCACCTCACGCTCGCGCGTCGGCGGATCATCGAGCTCAGCGCACCCAAAGTGAATGTCATGCCCGCCAGCGCCCGCCATATGGGTATCCCAACCGGTCCCCATGACCGTTTGCGTCACCGGTCCAGAGGTCGGTCAAGGCCTTGAATCTCCATTCCCTCACTTCCTGTCCCATGATCCTTTCCTTCATCCACTCCCCTTTTCCGAGCCTCACGGTGATGCGTCGGGCCATACGGCAAGCCCGGTCGTCCGCGCGGCTTCCCAGAGCTGGCGATCGAAAGTCGCCATGAGCACAGGCTCGCCCAGTATCTCCTGCCAGATCAGCGCCGCGGCCAGATGAGCGGCATCATAACCCCGGAGCCCTTTCTCCCACGCCAGATCGGACGCTCGAGAGAGAACGGGCTCCGTCACCTGCAGGCGCTCGAGGGTTCGCCATTCCGCTTGAAAGGCGTCTAAAGCCGCTGCCGCTTCGTCGCGCGGCAGCACCCCCATGCGCACCGCCTTGGCCAGCGCTGCCGCCACTTCCACCTGCGTGATAGCCGCCGTGCCCGTCACGGCGACCCCCGCCAGCAGAGCTTGCACGGCTTCGGTGCCGGGTTCAGCTACATAGCGCTTCACCAGAGCGCTGGCGTCCAGATAGGCCACATCCACCGGCATAGGTCACTCTCGTGCTTCGATGAGCAGCTCTGCTACACTTTTCGGTCCTCGGGCGCGGGCCACCGGCGATCCGGGAGGCAATTTCCCCTCTCCGCGAGCCAGCAACCCCAGCTTTGCCATCGCCTCCAGGCGCTCTTCCCGCGGCGGTGGAATGGGGATGATCCGGCCGATGGGTTTTCCTCGCTCGGTGATCTCCACCGTCTGGCCGGCTTTGGTGAGCCGCAGGTAGTGGCTCAGCCGATTCTTCAGTTCGCGGATGCTCACCTGTATAGACTCCATAGGGTCTCCTTCTTATGTTCGCCCCCATCTTGTGGCTTCATTGTAACCCTTTGAGGCTACAAGGGCAAGACGGGAAGCCGGTATCACTTCAACGCGACGGCAGTGGCTCTCAACTTTTGAGGCCACAAGGGCAAGACGGGAGATAAGGACAGAATCAGGCTGTGCCTTTGTGATTCAACCGCTCCCACGCTCCCAGCACGAGGTGACGGGTGCGGTATTCTCCGTATTGGCGGATCTCTCTGAGCAAATCTCACCGGGGAAGTCACCCGTTTCGCGGCGTCACCGGTACCCCTCAGGGATTGCCACAGCAGCACGGGGCCAGGCGTTTCTCCTCTCGCAGTGCTTATCCATGAATGCCCGCGCCCGCTCGTCGGCGATCTGGATGAGCGAATGAACGAAATCCTGGTTGTCGGCAAGAACCTGTTTGTGGAGATCGAAGACGGTCATAGGCATTTCCTCTGCTCAACCTCGCCGAGCAGCCATACGGCCGCAGAATGGACACGGACGTTTTGGGGGACACCGACTGCGCTCTCGGGCATCAACATCACCAGGTGCAGGCTCGCCCGGGGGGGTTCCTTGGCCGCCGCCAGGAGCGAGCGCATCTCGCGCTCGCGCGTCGGCGGATCATCGAGCTCAGCGCACACCTGGATCAACCGCGGTATTCGCCATACTCTGGTCGCTCGTCGCTGGCGGACGAGTGACGAGTCACTAGCAACCCGTAACCACCTGGCGACCGGGTTCCGGGCCCCAGCAACCCATCAATCGAACCATCTTGGTGGGGGTGTCAGGAAAAACTCCTCCAGCCGAATCCCCTGCGCTCCGACCAGCAATTTCTTCTTAACGGAGAACTGTCGACCAAACGCCTCCATACCCGGCAGATGGGTTGTTCGACGACCGCTCTTGACTTCGATGGCCACTAACTGGCGACCCCGGCTCAACACAAAATCGACTTCCCGGTTCCGATCAATCCAGTAGAAGAATCTCATGTTGGTGCCAGCAATAGCATTGGCCAAAGCAGCTCCCACGGCCGTTTCGACCAATTGCCCCCAGAACTCAGGATCGCTTCGAGCTTCTGAGAAAGTGAGTCCCGAGGTCGCTGACATCAAGGCCGTGTTCAAGACGAGGAGTTTCGGACTGGAGGCCCTTTGCCGCACTTGTCGCCCGGAGTACTTGGGCAATCCCATGAGCAACCCGGCACCCGCAAGCAGATCCAGGTAATGGGCCAGCGTCGTCGTATTCCCGGCGTCTTGCAACTGTCCGAGCATCTTTTGATATGAAAGAACCTGGCCGGAGTAAGCGCATCCCAGATTGAAGAGACGACGGAGCAAGGCCGGTTTATCCACCCGGGTCATTAACAAGATATCTCGCGAAATCGTCGTCTCGATCAACGAGTCCATGATATAGCGCGCCCACCGCTGATGGTCATCGATCAAATCGGCCGACCCGGGATAACCGCCAAAGAAGATGTATTGCTCCACATCCCATCCGAAGGCTTGCCGCATCTCGGCAAACGACCAATGCATCACGGGAATAATCTCAAACCGCCCGGCCAAACTCTCCGTCAACCCACGCTGCATGAGCAGTGGTGAAGATCCGAGAATCACGACCTGGAGCCGCCTCTTGCGAGCTGAATCTTCATCCCAGAGCCGCTTCACCGTCTCGGACCAACCGGGAATCTTCTGAATCTCGTCCAGAATGAGGAGCCCTCTCTGGCCTCTTCGGGCTCCGATGCGCATCCGGGCCACTTCCCACTGCTGCTCAATCCACGCCCGATCCTTCAAGGTCGGTTCGTCGGCGGTGGCGTAGTGGCTGGGCGAGCGAACCTCTTCGAGAAGCTGTCGCGCCAACGTCGTTTTGCCCGTCTGGCGCGGACCGGCGAGCACCTGAATGAATCGCCGGCGTCCCTCTATCCTTCGGCGAAGGGACGTGTAGATCGGCCGTTTGTAAGCCATGCGGCCACTCCGAACGATTTACTCAACATGTTGAGTAAATTTACTCAACGCCGTGAGTAGTTGTTAACGCGGTGCCGACGGGGCGGCAGTTGGACGCGCGGACCCCCGAAGGGCGCGAGGTCGGTATTTGGAGATGATGATCGGTTCCAGCGGCAACCGGACGTGGGGAGTCCCAAAGGGTTCGCATGAAGGAGCCTGGGGGCGCGCGCCCCCAGGAAAAAGTCGCCAACCACCAACGAGCCCTGTCGAAGCGACATCTCACCGGTGCTCTGGTGGAAGGATACTGAGTCTTCACAAACCTATTGTCACTCGCAAGCAATCCTCAACAGCACGCAAATTACGTCCTCTCAGGCTCCCGAGTCTACGGATCATGAGCCTTTGATGCACAGTGGCCAGATGAGAACGTACCCAAGATGGCTGGCTCAATCCAGCCTTCGCCCAATCCTGTAGCTGGCAATCAGTAGACTGAATCACTTTTGGAGGTCTTGAGGTGAGAGTCACTAATATTTCATTCCATTCGTCGTGGCAACCATCTGTGCTGATGACGACCGCAGGCCGTTCCTTGCTCGTCCCATTACTTAATTGTCTCGGCTGATATCCCGAGGCGACGCACGGCTTCCTTCAAGTCAACGAGGGCCATCACCTTTTTGCCTCCTTGCCACCTCCCCCGTCAAAAGTATTGACTCTCTAACTTCTTTCGTTCGTGCCAAAACCAAAAGTCGTGAATGAATCATTAGGTGGGGGTACAGCACCTGTTTTCACACACCCTCTGATTCCACTTCTTCTCGGATTACGATAACTCCCTGCAGACCTCGATCCTCAAGTCGTTCTGGTTCACCTCCTTGTAGCAAGTGCTGCACGTAACTAGGAGGGTTGGCTACTGGCTCAATAGATCGGTAGCGGTTTCGCAAGTCCTCTTCTAATCCTTCGAGCGCTCTATCTTCCCGAAGAAGAATCGCTCTGCGCCAGTAGTGATAAGCCCTATTGGGTAAATCTCCAGTCCTATAGCCGTAGCAACATACAAGACATTGCCAAGGCAGCATATAAGGAAGCAGATCTGTAAGGTTGTTCGCTGAGCACCTGAGCCGCAGAAATCGAACAAGCAATGCGGATATGAATGAACAGCCGTAGCTTCTCACTGATGCTTGAAAAGACCAACAAGGCCATGAGTATGAGATTAATTTTGTGTCCCAGTTTGAATATAAGCAATAAAGTGGGATTCTCGGCGGGTTGTCACTCAGAGCCCGATGGATAAGTACGTCAGTTTGATAGCCTGACTTGCCTTTATAGTGCAAGTGTGGGAAAGTCCCCAACTTAAGATTAACAATCTTCGCTTGAACACGAAGTCCAAGCCAACGACGACTTGAGCCAGTTAACCACCACTCCCAATCCGCTCCCATAAGGCTCTCCTTACGCTTGGTAAACTTGTGCAGCAGGACCTCTTGGGGATGTTTACGTCTTATCTCAAGCAGATTCAGTTCCGTGATCGTTTCTTCTCCCGGCTGAAAGTCGTTTACTCTCGCTCGGCGAAGCAAATCCCAAGTTGAAATAGCTCGACTGCGAAACGTATCACAAAGCTTCGTCATAGCTCCTGATCTCTTAGGTTGTGTCACCAGACCAATCACTGACAGCAGCACTTCCGCGTAGCCACCGGTTTCCATTGACACCGATGCAACGTAAATCGCAAGTCCTGCTTCGGATTCACACCACCGCGACACAGGGTGCAGAATCGTGTTCCAGGCACTTGTAAATAGGAGGAACCTGGACGGGTTTTGAAGCGACCGTCGCTTCGTACCCAAATCGCCGAAACCCCTTGAGCTTCCTTCTGGAACCTCCGGTATGCCTCAGCATTTGACTCTGACCCATGGTGAGGGGCGGTTATGATCATATCAGGATGCCACTGGATGGACTGTGAAAATCCCAAATCGGAATCGGCGGTGAAAAGGACAGCGGGCTCATTGTTCAAACCAGGAGAATAAAATACTAAACTTCGTTTATTGGAAGTCGTTAAGGCGAAGTATCTGAGTGCCTTCCACCTTTTGCGAAGTACAATAGCAACCTCTCGAGCGTTAACCGGAACCAGCCTGTCAGGAATGCCTCCACGACGGCCTTCCGAAGCGAACTCAAACCAGCGAATCAAAGCTCCACTGTGGTAAGCAGCCAAGGCAATTCGACGGATACGTTCTCCGGCAGCAATGGCTTCAAAAAGCAACTGGATACGCCAATCCTCCCTCCACCACTTGTACAAACGAGGCCGAAGTTCAAGATGATAACGAGTCCATGGAAATCCGCGAGGCCAAGGATACCCCCTGTAACCACCTTCGATCTCAGATGCTGTTTCAATAGCTTCGGCTAATTCATCTGCGCTTGCTTCCTCATAAGAAACTCCTTCATCCTGTATGATCTCAGCATACCAGTCACCTAAGGCGCTAAGTGACCTCGGTCTTTCATGAAGTTCCCCGATGTCCTTCACAAGCTCGAAAAAGAACTCATCAGATTTCAAAAGGAGATCCTCGAGCCTGTCGGTCCAAGAACCAGGTAGCCATATCTCACGACATTTCAATCCACTTTCCAGAAAGCCCAATATTCCATTCGCGTGATCCGAATCATTGTGCGTACAGACCAGAACGTCAACGCTGCTTCGCTTTACCACTCTTTGAAATTGAACAGCAAAACCATCCACAGAACGTCCGCCATCAACGAGAAGAGCAAAGTCTCCACGTTGAAGAAAGAACGCATCACCTTGCCCGACGCCAATGGCTATGAACTTGCCTGACATTCAAGTATTCCTCCTTTCTCCAATCGCTCCCACGCCTCCAGAATGAGGCGGCGAGTGCGGTATTCGCCGAATTGGCGGATCTCCTTCAGCACTAGGAAGGTCTCTCCGGGGAAGTCGCTGGCTTCCGCACGGTGGGCGTACCCTTGGGGGTCGAGCGGGTCGTCCCCACCATGGAACAAGCGCTTGTAGCTCTTGTCTTTCCCTATCATGTTACTGCGCTCTCGATACGTTTCATCAGGTAGCTGATAATCACGAGCTGGGTAAGGGCTTCATAGGGCCCAATCTGCACCAAGGGATGATCTTCTGGCTTATGTCCTTTGGGGTTGCGAAAGGCTTTAAACACACCCTTACACAATAGTGCCAGTCCAGCCTGCTCATTTTTCCCAGAGTTCTCACCTAGAAACTCATTAAACTTTATCTTTAACTTTGACGGGGATCCAATCTGCTCCATTGAGGCCTGAACGAGATCGGCTTCGCTTTTGTGACGCACACCAGATTTTTCTTGGATTAATTCATTGAGCACCTTGCAGCCCTGCTCCACAGCGGTAACGTATTTTGCATTTCGAAAGTGATCTCGGGTGATTTCCTTCACCCTTGGATGCAACGGAAAATATTCAAACAGTAACATGGGATCTGGCTGAGATGCCTGCTTACAAACCGCTTCATATAAAAATGCCAACTCTGGCACCGATAGTACTCGCCGAGACTCGTCGGTTTCGTCAGCCCCAAGACAGATCGTCTCGATGGCGTTCCCGAAGCACTCCCACTGTTCCTCCCGTTTCAGCCCTTCGAAATACCGTTCGGCCCACCAGACAAGCATGACTAGATCACCAGTGTCCTGAGGTTCACCCGATGGAATAGATACGCTCTCGCCCATCTCTTTGAGCACTGCAGCGTAGAGAATTCTTCGGCGAAGCGGCCCCCTTGTTACCTGATGTATGGTCACTTCCACTAAGTAGGCTTTAGCCTCCTCACTAACACTTAAGCCCAGAGCGAGCAAGAACACCTGCTCCGGGTCTCGCAAAAGAGAAAGCCTCCTGTCAGTGTTTAGCGCTATTACCCGTTCCGACAACTTCGAGATGAACTCCGGATCGCAAGGCTTTCCCTGTTGCCTTTGCAGCCAGCAGAAGAAGGCCAATGGTCCAAGGTTTCGCTGAGATTCCCAGACTCTGGTCTCTGCTGCCCACCGTTCAATCCAGGCCGCAAGATCAGTCAGTAGGCTGTTGTTCTGTATGCCGTCCGCGCTTAGCCCGTACGCGATCCACGACGCCAGAAACGGGTCCCACCTACTCGCCAAAGATGCCTTTCTTGCAAGAAGCTCCTTTTTGAGCAGCTCACGGTACTTGTGGAAGTCTATAGGAACCATGCCTTATCCCTAAGCCTCCCTGTGCTTGCTATGGGATTCCAATTCTGGGCCCCTATCTCAGCAACAAGGCGCGCAACCAGATAGGAATAGTTCAGAGTCGCTGGGATGGCCTGAGCGTTAAATCCACGCCAATTCACGCGAGCAAACTCGAAAACCTGCCGAACCAAGCGTGGGAATTCATCAATCGACATGGTCGAACGCCGGTCCATGACGACCTCCAAAACTCTGGGAACGCCCCGTCTTTTGCGCATGCCTCCTCGCGTGCCGGGTGGCCTACCGTCAAGAAAAAGGAGCGCGGAATGGCAGCTTAGGTTCACCTTGATCCCGGTTTCCGGGACACATGTTGGGTGCGCCGTATCGAACAGCCGGTAATTGGTGTCGTCGTTAAGATGAACGAGCGCATAGGGGACAGTATCCCCTATTGTCTGTAGCGCCTGCTCTACGGCCGCGATCTCCCGATATTTCCCGGGTCGTTTGCAGAGATGGACAACTAGCGATGTCGGTGCGTCCTGTTGTTTTTCGTATTCCGTGTATGCCTCGACAATAAGCTGGGCGAGCGAATCCCGATACTCGTTCAGCCTTGACCACTCACTCGGCCTGGGCGACAAAGAATAAAGAAATTGATAGTCCCCATCGTGGGTGAAAAGGGTCACGAAGCCAACCACCAGGTTTCTTTGCCGATCTACCGCCCTGCTAACGCCGAGGACCAGCTCATTTTGCGGAGAGGTCGACAGGACAGTCCAAGGGGTCCCGCCCACTTTTGCGTAGATCTGCAAGGCGATATCCCCCAACATCCACTGGACTTGATCGCGATTAGCCAGCTTTTCCGCTGTGACTACCTGACTTGGGATTCCGTTACCGAGCGATTGTGCTTTGGCCATCCGGTAAATCGCTTCATTCCTGCGAGAGGTCAGCAGTATGACGATATCCGGGGGAGCACCCCTAAAAATGGCCTGGATCTCGCCTCTGAGGTCTGATCCTACTTCACTTTTCGCTCGTCGCTCACCAATAAAGTCTATCGGAATCCGGAACAGGCTCTGGAAGCCATCAAACGCGCCATTTCCGCGAATTAGCCCTTCTTTGACAAAATCTCGTTCTCTCTCTAATCCCTGTGGGTAAATGAGACAGGCGGTCACACGGTCTTTCCCAAAGCGTTGCGAATCGTAGGGCCCGTAGAGAGTCACACCTCGGCGTGCGTTCTGATGACGCGCCTGAATAGACGATGGATTGAATCGAAGTGCAGGCGTGGTTAGTTGTTCTCCTGAGAAATACAGCCTGTCCATGCTTACCCTCCGAGGATCACCCGGATTGGAACGTCACTGACTGTTGCCTCGCCACCACATGGAAGGGAGAATCTGCTGTGCTGATGAACAAAGGGAAGGATGTGGTTCTGTAGCCGAAGCCTGGCGACCTCTGTATTGATCCGACCCGTCGGTAGAAGTTCTTCCTGAATCTGTGCAATTTGGCGCGTGGCGCGATATTGCGCGATTTCAGGAGAACTAAGACGCCTTCCACTACGGTCCCGGATCTCCCAGCGCACATCAACGATCATCCCGAATGCCATCTCTCCGTCCTGCTTCCACCAGATGGTGCGCAGGTCGTATCCCCGATAGACCTGAATCTGCCCACCCGCTACCTCGCGGTAGGGCTTAGGCTCATAAAGTGTCACCCTTCCCTTCCCTGAACGTTCGCGATAGCCCTGGCCTTTCAGGTAGTCCACAAGTCCTTCGAGGATCAGTCTCTTGCAAAGGCCTGATTCATCGCGAAGACGAATCTCTGTGGGCTCGAACGACTTCGCCCTTAGGACTTCTCGCTCTTCGCCGTAGCCGAAGACGCGGTCTCGCACGCGGTAGACGCGGCAATTCCAAGAGCATCGCGCGATCTCTTCTCTGATCGGCCGCAAATCCGGACAAATCGCGGTAGGCGCAACCATGAACGACGCCGGTTCATTCGGTATTTCTACATGAAACACGTTAACGTAAAGCCCTGGATCAAGAGGTGCTGTACTCATGCTGCCCCTCCATTGCCAGAATTCGCCATCTTCAGGTTGAGATCCAAGAGTCGCTTGAGTATCTCTCTCCTCGCCTCCGGCGAGACAGAAAAGCGCGTTTGGCCGCGTTCGTTCTGGTAAAACCCGTGCTGTAAGTCCAGGTCCTCCCAACCGTAACACTTTAGTATAGCCCGATCCATTTCAGCGTGGAGTTCGCGCAGGTGGACGATGTCGCGGTCGGTGCAGTCGGGGTTGTGGAAGAGATTGTAGGTTTTGGTCAAGCCCAGCTGGCGGGCCAGCATGATCTGACGGCGGTGCTCGTGGTATTCCGCGCCAATCCGTCCAGCCTCCTGAAACGCCTCTGGCATCTTCTCAATTCGCCCATACTCTGTTGGCGGGAAGGGGAAGGTATCAAAGCATGTGGTCGGCGTGTAGCGGACATCGGTCCGAAGGCTCGATGCTTGTTTCCGCAACCACACCTCGTGCACGCTGGACTGTAACAGGGCGAAGTGGTAGTCGTCGTCAAATGCGAAAACTACCAACTGCTCATTGTAAATCCATCCCTGTGGGACAAAAGCGACAGCGTGGAGTTCGCTCACCCGGCTCCGCACCAGCACCCGGCGCAGGGATACGAGGCTTTCCCCTTTTCTATAATCTTGGAAAAGCCACCAGTTCTCACGGTCCTTGGCCTGCTTGACCGTCTCCCGTTCCGGCTTGACGCGCTGCTCCACTATGCGCCAGAGGTCGGGGTACTGGCTGCCCTTCTCCGGAGGCCAGTCGAAGAAACAGATGACCCACCGGCTGGGCTTCTGTTCAGGGTGGGTGTTCAAGTCTTGGCCGTTCAAGTAGGGGAAGAGACAATCGCGGTTCCGCGCCTCTTTGGCAATAAGGGCTTCTGCCTCCTCGGGGTCCAGAACGAAGCCAATACCCCTCACCCGCGACCCAAGGAACGCCTTTCCTTTGTTGACAGGTAGTGGCTTCGGATCTATCTCAGGCCCGTCGTCCAGGCGAGAGGAGATAGAGGGGACAGGCCGGCCGTCCAGGTAGCAGGGGCGCTGCCAGGCTCCCTTACGGACGGCGACGAGGTTCACCTCCACATTGACAACGCCCGGCCATTTGACAAATCGGTGCGCCGAAATGATCGTACCTCCAGTTTTGACGATCACAGCCAACCCTCCCTGTCGGGTATCACCCTGGCCGATCGTGTTAGTGGCCACCATTCCCAGATAGCCACTCTCCCGCAGCAGGTCAAAGGCCCGTCGGTAGAAGTAGGCGCACAGATCAGTCTGAAGGCCAGTTGCAGGAAAGTAAGCGCTTGCCAAATATCGCCTATATGTCGATCCGAAAACGACAGGGATCCTGTGACCTCCCATGAACGGCGGATTCCCCAGCACCACGTCGAAGCCGCTAGATGCGGCGAGCGGCCAGCGGCCAGCAGTGAGCGGTGCATGCTGCTCGCTGCTCCTTGCCCGCCGCTCGCTGCTCCCTGCTCGCTGCTCGCCACGAACACCTCCGGGAATTCCACCGGCCAGTGGAAGAAGCGGTGCTGCTGGGCCAGGGTCCGAGCGTGTGCGACGGCCTGCGGGTGGGCGGTGTCCGACTCCAGGAAGCGGCGGAGCGTATTGGTGGTGATCAGGGCGGCGCCCGGCGTATTTCCGTTTTTGGGCTGGAAGAAGGCGGCGGTCCAGAGATCGCAGGCAGTAGCAAGGCGAATGGCAAATGGCGAATGGCGAATGGCGTCGTAAAGGTTCTTCTTCTTGCGAATGGCCTCGGGGGAATCGTCGGCAATCTCGTCCAGGGCTTGAGCTTTTGCGTTCAGAGTCTGAATCTCTGTAGTCGCGTCGAATGCGAAGGTGAGCTGACCCCTCTCCAGGTCTCGCCGCTCGTTACGGTTGATGGCCTTGAGTTTCTTCGCCGTTTCCTTATCATCGCCGGAGACCGGCTTGAACGCCTCGTCGGGAATACCTCGTTTGAGCACTTCGAGATCGAAGACGCCGACCAGCGAATCACCACATTTGATGCGGTGATCGAGGAAGGTGAGCGGCTTGCCCGGCGTGTGGGCCTCGAGCCACAGAGCGACTTTGCAGAGTTCTACGGCCAGCGGGTTTTTGTCCACCCCGTAGATGCAGTGGGCTACTACGTCGCGAATGGCTTCGCGCACCTGCTCCGGCGCGGGTTCTTCTTCGCCGGTGCGGATGCGGGCCAGCTCCTTGCCCAACCGGCGGGCGGCAGCCAGCAGGAAGTGGCCGGAGCCGCAGGCGGGGTCGAGGATGCGCACGCTCAGCAGGGCGTGTTCGGCGAATAGCGAATGGCGAATGGCGAATGGGGTTTTGGACCAGGCCTTCATGAGTTCTTCCGGCGTTGGAGGCTTCGCTCGAGGCTCACGAGTTGTTTTCCCAATATTTCGAGTTCGGCGAGTAGCGGCCGAATCGTCTCCTTTGGGCAAAGCCCCACTTCCGCCGAGACGATCAGGTGCGTTTCCAGTTCCGCCCGGCTGCCACCCGCCTGGCGAATGAACTGAATGAACTCCGCTGTGTGGCGTCTGCCCCACCCCTCGGCGATGTTCGCCGGGATCGACGCGGCCGCTCGACGAAGTTGGCTTGTCATTCCGTAGATCTCCTCCTTCGGGAAGCGACGAGTCAACTGATAAATCTGCTTGGTGATGGCCACGCTGCGCTGCCAGACCTCCAGGTCTCTGTAATCGCGGAAAGACGTCTTCACGAAACACCTCCTTAATCATTTTGGGGACCATTCGCCATTCGCTATTCGCCATTCGCTTCGCTTCGCTAAGCCGTTCCTCGATCACCGGCTCCAGGGCGGACTTCACCAGTTCCCCCACCAGCTCCGCCGGCGTGTAATACGATCCGGTACTTTTCCGCTCTGATCCATACACCAGATCGAAGTGCCAACTGCTCGCCGCTGGCTGCTCGCCGCTCGCTTCCACCACCGGGTGGTAGTCCAGCAAGCTCTCGTAGACCGAGCCCAGCTCTTCCACATCGAGCGCGGCATAGTTCACCCGCCGGGGCGGGCTGGAGGGGGTCTCTTGGTAATTGACCAGGAACCACAGTGCACCGAGCAGGTCGCGATTGGTGATGCGGAAGGAATCCAAATCAAGGGGCTCGAACAGTTCTCCGTTCAACACGGGCAGGTCGAGTAGTGCAGCCAGAGGCTTTCTGCCGATCTGTGGGACCGGCGCATCGTCCGAGAGCAGCCTCCAGAGCACCCGCAACGAGAGCCACAGATCATCATGCTCCGTGTAAGCGGCGCGCATGTCCACCAGACGGCGCAGACGGCTGACGCCGTAGTGTTCGAGGTAGAGTGGATTCTGACTGATGAGGCCCCGGTCTTCGGAGACAAAGAGAAACAGAAATCGGTAGACCAGTCGCAGGAGCTGGCGGTAGAAGTCATGGGCGAATGGGGAATGGCGAATAGCGAATGGTTCCTCGTCACCCTCCTCCATTCGCCATTCGCCATTCGCTATTCGCCTTCTCAGCCTTTCGTTCCTGGGATGTCCCAGGAAACCGTTGGCCAGTCGTTTGATGCACTCCTCCACACCGTCGCGCAGACGGTCGCGCACCCGACCGCCCTGCTCCACCGAGTGCTGATAGTACTGTTCCAGGAGGCACTGATGGGCGTCGTCTCCGGCCCAGGGCAACCGAGTGCGGTGCAGCAGCCGAAAGAGAACGGCGAAGTCCTGGAAGAGGTGCTGTGTGAAGATGGCCTCCAGGTCGAACTCCACGTAGCACTGGCGGCGGATGTAGGTGCTATCGCGCAGGAGCCGGAGCACCTTGCCGTTGGTGACCAGTCCCCACAGGGCGTCGGTGCGGTTGAGAAACTCCTGGACGAGCGAATGAGGCGCCAGCCGCGGTCGACCGCTCGGCGCCAGGCGCCCCAGCTCCTGACGCACGCCCACGATGTGCACCGGAGGCGCGTCCTCGGGCTCGCCGGCCCGGTGGGAAATGGCGAAGGTCAGTCCTCCCACCGTATAGGCTCGACGGTTGTAATGGAGTTCATAGCCGAACAATCCGAGGAAGGGGATGACCCAGGCGTCGCGCGTGACCGTGGTGCCGAGATCCGACTCGGCGAGGCGTTCCAGTCGATGTTGAAAGACTCGCCAGAGGGCCTGGGCGTCGGCGAACGCCGCGGCAATCTCATCGGTCAACCCCCGCCGGCCATCCAGACCGAAGTCGCGCGACTTCTGGCCGGGCAGCTCCTCGGCCAGAAGCTGATCCATCAAATCGGGAGCGAACAGGCCGCCTTCAATACGAACAGCAGGAAAGATCTTCATGGCCTCACCATCGGTTGCAATATCAGGATACCCAACAGATCTGGCGGGAACTGAGGTTTGATTTTCAGCTCCCGCACGCGAAGCGATACGGCTTTGCGGACGCGCTTATGACTTTGCTCCAGCTCGCGCGCCCGCCGAGTAATTCTCGCACGGAGCACCTCCTGAACCGGGCTCCCGTCTCCCCATTCACCATTTGCTATTTGCCAATCGCCAATTTCTTCGAGCACGGCTTCGATGAGTTCGCGCTTTTCCGCAAACGGCATATTCGCATCCGGCCTGGCCTCGGTGAGCAGACGCAGCGCCTCGTCGTCACTGAGCCAGGGATCGTCGACCACACCCAATGGGCGGTAGCCCATCACGAGCACCTCTTCGGAGAGCAGCGGCGCCCGTTCAGGGATGTCCACCAGATAGCGCACTCGCAGAAGGAGCAAGGCCGTCAGGATGTCCACAGCCCGGGTTCGCAGCACACCGCAACGGGAGGCCACAGCATCCTTGCCTTTGGTTAATGCTTCTTCCAGAAGATAGCGTGCCAGCGCCGCCACGAAGCGGTGGTTGCGGCCGACGTACTCCGCTCCTTCCGGTGTGGGCGAGATGAAACTGATGTGCCAGAAGAGCGAATGGCGAGTGGCGAATGGCGAATGGGGTTGGGGGAGGGCGAAGCGGACGGCATCGGGCAAGGCGGCAGTGGCTTGGGGGGAGAGGTCAACGCAGTAGACATCGGGGTTGCGACGATCACGTTGGATGGTCAGGCCGAGGCGTTGCGCCGCGCTCACAACGAATTCTCGCACCGCATCCGGGTCGCCGAGGACAGCGTCCACAGCTTCCAGCTCGCGTTTCACTTCTTCCGGCTTGAGTGCTCGCTGGGCGAAGCGGGTGCGGTTGATCCGCTCGCGCTCGGCGTCACGGTCCCAGCGGTGGTGGAACTGCCGGAGTTCTTCGTTTTCGTCGAATAGTCGCTGTTGCTGCGCCTGGTCTCGGCGACGCAAGAAGAGCGAGTTGAGCACCGCCTGCATCACGCTTTCGCTTTCCTCGGGCACAGGGACGTAGGTTCCCAAAGCCCGGTGGATCTCACGCGCTTTGTCGAGCAGCACTTCGATCACCGCTCCATCAACCGGGTTGTCGTGACCATAGAAGCGCACCGCCTTCACCCGAGGGGCCGTCTGACCGTAGCGATCGACGCGGCCTTCTCGCCGTTCGAGGCGATTGGGATTCCAGGGCAGATCGTAGTGAACGACGGCGGTGAACTTCTCCTGGAGGTTGATGCCTTCCGAAAGGCAATCGGTGGCCACCAGCACGCGCGGGCGGTGGGGATCGATCTCGTCGATCTTCATGCGTCGCTCCTCGTCGCCAAGCCGACCGGTAATCACCGTGACCTGTACCTCCTCGTCCAGAGCCTGCCGGAGCGCCTCCCCCACATACTCGGCCGTCGCCACATATCGACACCAGATGATGGGATGATAATCTTCCTCAAGAAGACGCTGGATGACTTCCCGGCAACGGGCGAGTTTGGTGTCCTGCCCGGAATGGTGTAGATCGCCAGCGAGGCGCGCCAGTTGCCGCAGGCGGCGCCGGTCGCTCTGGGGCAGGCTCGCCTCGGCTTCCTCGATGGGTGGCCTGGGAGCTTCATCATCGGTGAGATCGTCTGTCGTCTCGAAGACGAATGGACCAAAATCAGGCTCTTCCTCGCTCAGCTTGAGTTCACCTGCCCGTTTCTCCAGAGCGGCGACGGCCGCCGCCGGGCTGGACATCACACACCGCAACAGGGCCAGTGCGCCCCAGTAGCGCACCCGACGCTTCCGCTCTTCCAGGACCTGGCCGGTGCGGACGATCTCAGAACAAAAATCATATGTCCGCTCGAAGAGCTGCCGATAGGCGTCCGACAATGCGTAGGTCTCATCGACGCTGAGGCGCTCGGGAAAGCAGTGCTCCCCCTCCCAATCGATCACGATATCCTTGCGGGTGCGCTGCACGAAGTGGCGGGCCAGCTCGATCCGCTGGGGCTCGCTCAAGGAACCGATGTCCCAGTCGCCGAACTCGGGGCGCAACAGCCCCAGAAGTGAACGGAACGCGGCCTCAATGCCGCTGTGAGGTGTCGCCGTGAGCAGGATAAGATGTCGGTTTTCGTCCCGGGCGATCTCCTGCAACAATTGATGCCGCTGCTGCTGACTCTTGTTGCGCGGGCTCGCTTCTGCCGCCCCATGCGCTTCATCTACGATCACCAGCTCGGGACAGTATTGCAGAAACTGGTATTTGTTACGTTCGCTCTTGACCCAGTCGATGCTGATGACCTGAACGGCGTAGTATTCATAGATGCTTTCTGTTGGCGGCTTGTGGCGTTCCAGGCGGCTGATGGTGCTGGAGCGAATGATGACCGCTTCGAGATTGAATTTCTCGCGCAGCTCCTTTTCCCACTGATCGCACAGATAGGGAGGGCAGAGGACGGCCAAGCGACGAATCTCTCCCCGATCCCAAAGCTCGCGGGCGACCACCAGCGCTTCGATGGTCTTTCCCACGCCCACATCGTCGGCAATGAACAGCCGCACCGGGTCCAGGCGCAACGCCATCAAGAGCGGCACGAACTGATACACGCGCGGGCGGATAGAAATCCTGCTCAATGATCGGAGGGGGGCGGCTCCCTCGCGCAGAGTCAGCCGAGCCGCCTGCCACAGCAAATGAGCGCTGGCGGCGTCCGAAAGATCATCCGGCGACGGCACAGGAAACTGCGACGGGCGGATATTCTCCTCCGGCAGGGCATACCGGATGAGGGTCATGAGAGACTTGTGAACTGCGACGACTTCGTCAGTTATGCCCGTCAGGGGGCGCAGTCGATAGTGTCCGCGTCATCACCGGGCAGGAGAACCCAGTCCCGATCGCGAAAACGTACGATGTTTCCGGGCTGCATTCCACCACCTCATCTGTTGATTGATCGGTAAGGAAGCTGTGACTACCTCGTGCTCCTTCTCATGGCCGCCCTATTGAGCCGGGGACGCTCAAAGGACATCTCCCGACTTGTTGGGAACTCCAGGGTTCCGCTCTCTTGCCGATCTCTCCTGGGCATATTGCCTGTTCAGTCTAGGAAGTTCAGTACCGCTTCGAGCTCCTGGTCCGCCTCGGCCCGTGACACCGATGAGCGGCGCACGCGCCGGTGCGCGCTCGCATGCCCGCTCGCCTAGCAACTCGCCGGCAGCCTGCACGTGCTCCATCACCCCTTCAGTGGTCATCGCCTGTGCCGACGCCTCCTCCATCGCCGACTCCACGGCCTCAGCCGCGTGATCCTGGCTTCTCATCCGTGTGAAATCTCCACAACCATACCAAACGCCGCAGCAACTGTCAATTTCACCCG
>JALSQX010000020.1 GCA_026985075.1 Blastocatellia bacterium
TGGTTTGAGGGGCAAAGGATCTTCAAGCCCGGTCAGGAGGTGACCTTTCCGCCGATTCCTCCGCCCGACGATTCCAGCGTGAGGTTCGAGTATCTGGACGTCACCGTCACCGGCGTGGTGTTCGCTGATGGGACGACCTGGGGAGCGTCGGGCGAATCGTTGCGGCGGCGGGTGCTGGCCAGATTGGGAGCGCTCTGCACCAGGTTGATCGAGGTGTTGAAGGTCATTCAGGACGATCCGCCGGAAGAGATCGAGCGCATGCTGCAGGGTCCCGGTCCCCTGATCCAGGGGCAGGAGCAGGGGCATCTGGTGCAGCGCATTCTTCGCGGAGAGCTGTTGGACAGCGAGGGGAGGATTCATCCTGATGCGGTGGAGAGGCTGAGGCGGGTGATTGGGCGGCTGGAAGACCTGATCGATGGCGGGAAGATCTCGGCGAACTAGATAACGAGCGGTGAGGGTGAGGAGGGTGGGCGCTGAACGGGGGCTCGTCCCCTCATCACGGTGTGTTCATCAGAATCAGAAAGGTTGTGGAGCGGTGGTGTGCCCTTCCGCCATCTTTATGCCCTGCTTCCATAGGAGGTCGTCATGGAAAACTTGCTCCCCATTTTCGTGATGCTCGCGTTTTTTGTGCTCAGCTTCTGGGGCAAGCGGTGGAGCGAGACAGTATTCGGCGTTGTGTTGTCTTCTGGCGTCATGCTCTTCTTTTTGATCATGGCCTTTGTAGATCGCGCCCACCTGTATCCTGATCTCTTTTTTGCTTTTCTTGCGGGTGCCTGGGCGTGGCGAAGTATGCGGTCATCCGGGTTGCTCAGGAAGTTCCTTGAAAATAGGAAGTAAACAGAACTCACCTGAAATGCAAGTTATGGAGAAGGAGAGAGCATGAATGCCTTTCCTCTGAGAAAAGTAGCGATAGTCGCTCTCGCTGGCGCTCTCGGTGCCTTGGCGATGGGACTTTCACGTAAGGTGATGCCCAATCTATACGCTGAGGGCATTGGAATGTTCGCTCTCTTTATGGGCGTATTTCCTCTGAACAAGCAGTGGGCCGAAAGTACTGGCAGAAGCTATAGATTAGGAAGGCATATCGTGGCGAGTTGTGTAGCAGGAATCGTCGCCATTGGCGTGGGTTTTCTTCTCGACAAGGTACTCTAGGGCCGAGCCGAAGCCAAGGCGCTCGTCTACATAGCGGATCACGTTCAAGAAGACATGATGGACCGTCAGCTCTCCATAACCGACGTGTGTTTCCGGAGTGGATTCACCAATCTCCGCTCGTTCGAGCGCACGTTCAAACGGTGGACGGGCTGCACGCCGAAGCAGTACCGAATGAAGCTATGGCAGCAACGGAAAAGATGAAGGAATCGCTTGGCGATGATCGCCATTGTCGTCCATATGATCGTTTCCGTCGCCAAGATGAGCGAAAGAGTCGAGACGAAGAGAGCGAATCGGGGGTAAACTGGTGGTGATAAATCGATGGAAGGGGAGGATGAGCGATATGGCTCTCGCACGTCGACTGGGGATTCAAATAGTCCTGCTTCTCTTCTTCACCCTTTTCGCCGCACCAATGAACGGCTCGTCAGCGGTTTCCAATATTCTCCTTCAACTCGGGGGCGGTGTTGTTGGTGATTGTTATCACTCAGAGGTGTACGCCCGCGACTGCCTGGGGAATACATGCCTCGTGTTGGAGTCCATCTGCGTATCTGATGATGGAGCCACGGCCACGATTACGTTTGCCGGATGCGGATAGAGAGACATTCTATATTTGTTAAGCAATGAGCCATATGACTCTCACATCGAACGGCGGATTTCATGGCTTTTCCATCAATGGCTTGGGGAGAGGTGACTATGAGAAAGCCGATGACATCATGTGAAACCATCGCTCTTCTTTTCTCGATGGCGGTGGTTTTGTCCGTTTCGGCATTGGCACAGACTCGAACAATCACGTTCGACGTCACTCCCCTGACCAAGCGCTTCGCTCTAGAGGAGCAACGTCCACTCACAGTGAGGATCACTCATCTTGGACCGATGGGGGTGGTCGCCGTCGAAGCCTCATCTGATCCCCAGGTTGAGATGAAGGCGATAGCCATCGTCTATAAGGAACCGAGCGAAGAATCTGAGTTCCTCGTTGACTCTCTGAAGAAGATCCAAAAAATGGTCCCTCTTTCAGAAAAGAGTATCCGGATGAGCGATGACACAGTGACGATCGATTGTGATGGCGAGGCCAATAGGAGAGCGGTGGTCTATTTGCGGGTGCCCGCGGGAACCCGGTTATCGCTGTACGTCAACGACCGGCTCATTCGCCAGGGTCCATTCTTCAAGAATATCACCGTTCAACACGGGAAGGCGATGTTGACCAGTGACAGTCACTTATTTCAACGCGCGATCATGCGGGCGACGGGTTTCCCCATGGGGCACCCTGATACCATCCAGTATATCCCCGATCTGGACATGTACAGCGTTCCATGGGCAGCGCTTGAGGATTTGGCCATTGAGACTGTGATGCCGGAGCCGAGTATGAGTTCGGGAAAGAAGCGGACGGCTCTGGTGAGGCTTTTCGTGAATCGGGATGGACTTGTTACGGATGTGGAGTATGCATCTGGAGATCATGAGCTGGCTGCGGTGGCCATGGGTGCGTTGAGATCCTGGCGTTTTCAACCGTTCGCGGTGAACGACCGATCCGTGTCAGTGACCAGCATTGTCGGCGTGGTGTTCGAGGATGGTCAAATACGGTTCTCGGACGGGAAGTAGGCTGTGTCGCCGATGACTCCATCGCCCCTGTGCACCTGATCTCTCGCGCCTCGCTCGACCGTCTCGCGCCCATAGTGAGTTCTGTAGCCAGTCATATCCACTCCTGCGACCGAGTACTGGTTCAAATCCGGCGGTTTTCGTTCGATATGGAGAGCGACCGGGTTGGAGAGAGAGAACCCAGACCAACAATGAGTGAGAGCCTAGTGACCAATATTGTTTCCGACATGAGGAGGTTGAGATATGAACGCTCAATCCACATTCATTGGGGGTGTTGTTGTTCTTCTTGTAACCGCGGGAGCCGCCCGCGCTCAACAATCTGAAACGGTGATCGAGATCATCGACCAATCCTCGGCCGAGAGTCCTCTCAAGCTCTCGGGATCGCTTCGCTGCGTGGAAACCATCCAAGGTCCGGGTCGCGTTCGGACAATCCTCACCGGGAAGCTCGCCTCCACGAACGTCACCGAGAAGCCCATCCTCGCTTACGTCGTACGCGTCGATGTGACAACGCCCCTTGGCCGATACAGGACGATGAGACAGCAAATCGACTGCGCCTTCGTCCAGCAATTACTCGATCCCCACCAGACGTGGTATGACGAGATCTCCACCGATTCTACGGAGACCGATGAGATCATCTCTGATCAATCCGTGAAAGCCGCTGAGATCGCGCCCGCTCAGCCAACAGCTCGCGCCAGGGTGTCATGGGTGCAATTCGTCGGCGGCTCCGAGTATGGTGACCGCCGGGAGGCCCGACCCCTCCTCGATGCCCGGAACGCTTTACGGGATAAACTGAACCGGCTGATGCGAGCATATGAGCGAAGCGGAGAATCGGCCTTTGCCGAGGAGCTGATGATTGACGAGCACACCCGTGGAACTCGCCCGTTCGTGAGGAGGCTGCGTCGGATCTATTCAGAACGGGGAATAGAGGCGGCCATTCGTCTCATTCGTCGAGCGTTGCACAACGCCAGGGCCAATTTGGGACCATAGTCCACGCTGGTGGCCTTGACACGATCACCGGAAAGAGGAGATCGAGCGCAACCGCCGGTTCCCAATCGGCAGATGGACCCCCTAGCCGATTAGCATGGGTCGTCAGGTGCCAGTCGCACAGTCGCCAACTCGGGCTCTCAAGAGATTAAGAAGGGGCAGACTCCAGGCCTGTGAAGCGCAGCTCTGCGGGGTCTTCTGCCCTCACCTGCTCTCTGCCTCGAGTGGGTCAGATCGAGAGGAGTTCCAGACGACGAGGAGCGTCGCTCAGCACCCCGAGCTTATAGATATTCCACAACCCCAACCACCCGCCTCATTCTTGTAACGGAAGGGCCTCGGCAGGGCGTCTCTGATGAGTCAACCATCTCGCCCAGAAGATCGAGCACGTCAGCATACCTTCATCGAGCCGAAAGGCTCTCCTGCTGTCTCAACCTGACGGGCGACCCTTCGAGGGCGACAGGCTTCGACTCCATGCACCATCCCCTTCCTCTCGTTCGCCGAGGCACGATCACTGGAACGCGCTCTCTCTGATCTCACGCACTTCACCGGGTCGCCCCCCTGAACCTCACAGCGATAGCCCGGTCGGCAAATGCCCCAACCTGGCGAATCACGTCGAGAACGCCGGAAGGGGATACCTCGGAAGATGCACATTCCCGTTGCTCGGACCGGCGCCTTGTGCTACTATGGCGGCATCGAAGATCACAAATGACGAGCCAACGAGGTGGGGTGGTCCGGCGTGGGAGAATGAGGTCAAGGTGCTGGTGATGACCAGACGAGAATGCGCTGTTCACACTCCCACCCCTCTCGGGTATCGGGCATTCTCGCCGACCCGCAGGATTCGTTTGATTTCGCCATCGAGGCGGGTGAAACAATCCCACCCTGTCTCACGTATTCACTCGGTGAACACCGACAAAACTTCTCAAGGAGTGCACGCTTATGAAGAGGATACGACGACTCGGGTCATACACGATGACTCTCGGTTTGATCATCCTGCTCAGTGCGCCACTGGGTTTCGCCCAGGCGGGCGCGCGTCAACGATTCGTTCAACGCGATCAGTCGGACCAATCTGCGATGCAGAATCCATCAGAGACCGAAAACCAATCTGCTCAACAAGAAGATCAGCAAGAAGCGCTGTTCGGGCCGGTGCATCCGCTGATGGTCCAACGGGTGGGCATTGATCCCAACCAGATTCTCCGTCTCTCGCTCCACGACGCCATCCTCATGGCGTTGGAGAATAACAACGACATCCAGGTCGAGCGCACCAACGTGCAGATCGCCGACTACAACTTGAAGTCGTTCCGCGGAGCGTACGATTTCTTCGTCGAACCATTCATCCAGTATCGCTCAGACACGCGTCCCGCTCCCAGCCGATTGCAACAAGGCGTCGGCGGCATCCCTCTCTCCTCGACCGAGACGCTCGACTATAACATCAGCGTGAGCGAGCAACTGCCCTGGTGGGGGACGACGTGGCGATTCTCCATCAATAACACCCGAACGCTCACCAACAACGCCTTCGCGGCGGTCAATCCTTTCTACAATGCTGCTATCAGAATCGATGTCACTCAGCCGTTGCTCAGGAATTTCCGCATCGATCAGACCCGCTCGCAGATCCGCATTCAGAAGAAGGCTATCAACCTCTCTGATAGCCTCTTCCGCCAGCGGGTGATTGACATCATCACCCAGGTTCAACGAGCCTATTGGGATCTGGTGTTCGCCATTCGAGCGGTGGAGATTCGACAAGAGGCACTGGAGCTGGCCAAGACGAATCTGGAGAATAATCGCAAGAAGGTGGAAGCGGGCACGGTCGCTCCCATTGATCTGGCTCAGTCGGAGGCCCAGGTCGAGCAGGAGCGACAGAACCTGATCACTGCTATCGGGAACGTGACGGCCATGGAAAACGCCCTCAAGGCATTGATCATTGGCGATCCCAATGCGCCGGAGTGGCGCGCCAATATCGTGCCCACCGAGAGCATCGGTCACCTGGCCCCGGTCATCGACTATGAGAGCGCCATCCGATTGGCGCTGGCCAATCGACCGGAATTGGAGCAACTCAAGCTGCGCAAGGAACAGAAAGAGATCGAGATCAAATACCTCAAGAACCAGACTCTTCCTCAAATTGATCTGGTGGCCAGTTATACGAGTAACGGCCTGAAGGGCTCGGAAGTCATCCTCGACCCCGATTTGGTCCCTCCCGGATTCGCCGGCGAGACTCCCGCGGGCCTGATCGGTGGTCCTGGAGATGCCCTCCGACAAGCGTTCACCAATGACTTCCGAACGATCTCCTTTGGACTGCGCATGAATTTCCCGATTCGGAACCAGACGGCCAGAGCCAATCTGGGACGCGCCCGAGCCGAGCGCCGGAGCCTGGATTTCCAGGAAAACAAACTCATCCAGCTCATCAGCACCGAGGTGCGTAATGCGCTGCAGAACGTGGAGACGGCGCGACAGAATATCGAGGCCGCCCGCGCCGCTCGCATCGCTCGGGAGCGCCAACTGGAAGGAGAACAGAAGAAGTTCGAGGCTGGCCTGTCCACCACCTTCTTCGTGCTGCAATTCCAGAACTTCCTCTCGCAAGCCCGACTGGCCGAACTCCAGGCACTGGTCAATTACAACAAGGCCATCGCCGACTTGCAGCGCGTGATGTCGACGACACTCTCGGCACACAACGTGGAGATCGCTCCTCCCATGGGTGGCAAGTGAGACCGAGAGGAAGTCACCGAAAGACCCGAGTGTCCAGGCCCGAGATCGCATGCATGATCTCGGGCCTCTCTCATAGAGGAACTCGCCGCCGCGGCGGCAGAGAACGAATGGACGCGGATTGGTGACCGCGGGATGGCTATTTCCTCTGCTATCGTCTCCTTCATTCTACCACTCGCGCGTGTTATCTTCACCGTACCATCCGTCACCGACGTTGTGATGTGTGATTCCCCTTCTGGTCGAGGCTCGGCACATGCGAGCCGAACCGCCCCATCCCGATCCAGATGAGCGCGTTGACAACCCGTCTGATTCTGGATTAGTCTAGTTGGGTTCGATGGTGGGGAGCCCATCAGGGGCGCATGAAAATTTCTGTCACCATTATCACGCTCAACGAGGAAGATCGGTTGACCGAGGCCCTCCAGTCGGTCACCTGGGCGGACGAGATCGTCGTCGTCGATGCCGGGAGCACGGACCGCACCGTGGCCATCGCGCGTCAGTATGCGGATCGTGTGATCATTCATCCCTGGTCGGGTTATGCGGCTCAGAAAAACTTCGCTGACGATCAAGCATCTCACGAATGGATTCTCAGTCTGGACGCCGACGAGCGCGTCTCGCCGGAACTCAAGCGCTCCATCGAGCGATTGAAACGCGAGGGCCCTCGGTATGATGGCTATCGCATTGCTCGTCGCGCCTGGTACCTTGGCCGGTGGATCAATCACTCGGGTTGGTATCCCGATTATCAGTTACGGCTCTATCGGCGTGATCGGGCGCGCTGGCAAGGAGATTACGTGCACGAGTCCGTACGGGTGGACGGCCGGGTGGGAACGCTCACTGGAGACCTCTGGCACTTCACGCGCCGCAACCTGGCCGAACATCACGACGTGCTCGGACGCTATACGACTCTGGCCGCCGAGGGCGATTTCGCTCAGGGCAAGCGGGTGGGGTGGTTGAGCTTGCTGGTGAAACCGCCGCTGGCCTTCCTGCGAAGCTATATCCTCAAACAGGGGTTTCGCGACGGCATTCCCGGTCTCGTCATCGCCGCCTTCGCTGGCTATTACGTCTTTCTCAAGCAAGCCAAGCTGTGGGAGAAGCACCGGTTTCCCGAAGGCTGGAAGAAGTAAAATTCTCCGGCTCTGTGACCCATATTTCCGTGTCCCGCTGAGATTGCGCCGTTCTTCCGGCCGGACTCACTCGTCACTCATATCTCAGCGCTTCGATGGGATCGAGCCGGGCCGCTTTGTTGGCCGGATACAAGCCGAAGAACAGGCCCACGCTCACCGAGACGGTGAACGCCACTATAATCCAGAACAGGGAGAGGCTGGTCGGCAAGGAAGGAAACATCCAGCGCACGACGAAACTGACTGCTCCCCCCAGTACAATCCCCAGCACGCCACCGACGCCCGTCAAAGTGATCGCCTCGATGAGGAATTGCACCAGGATGTCGGCGCGACGGGCGCCCACCGCTTTACGGATGCCGATTTCGCGCGTTCGCTCGGTGACCGAAACGAGCATGATATTCATCACGCCGATGCCGCCCACCAGCAGCCCGATTGAGGAGATGATGAGCGTCAGCATGACCAGGGCTCCGGTCAACTGATTCCATAGCTCGGTGTAGATATCCGGCGTGATCGTCTCGAAATTATTCGGCTTATCGGCCGGCACGCCGCGCCGACGCCGCAACACATTGATGACTTCATCGCGCGCCTGCTCCAGCAATCGCTGGTCGGCGACCTTCACGCCGATGAACGTCTCCTCGATGTCCGGATACAGCTTGACGAATGTGGTTAACGGAATATGAATGAACTGATCGAGGCTCGGCCCGCCAAACAATCCCTTGTCTTCTTTCAACACGCCGATGACCTCGAACTGTTTTCCATTGACGTTGATCTTCTTGCCCAGAGGATCGATCTGGGGGAACAAGGCCTCTTTGACGGCGTGGCCGATGACGCAGACCTGACGACGGCGGTTCATGTCCAGCTCGGAGATGAAGCGACCATCCTCGACGACCAGCAGTTCGACGACCTTCTCGTAGACGGGCTCCACGCCGCGCACGAAGGTACCGCGCATCTCCCGCCCTCGATAGCTCACATAGTTGGGCTGGCCGAAGTAGACCGCGCGCGTACGAAACGGCGTGGCATACTGCACCGAAGGACAACCCCGGGCAATGGCATAGGCGTCTTCAAGGCGGAGATGCTTTCGCTTACGAATCTCCTCCGGAATGTGACCGAAATGCGCTGGCGGGAGTCGGGTGACGAAAAAGACCTGCGACCCCAATCGCTCCACCAATCCGGCGACGTGCGCATTCAAGCCGTGAATGACGGCGGCCACGGCGACCACGGCCATCACGCCAATGACGACGCCCAGAATGGTGAGGCCCGCCCGCAGCTTCTGCGACCGAATGGCTTCCAGGGCGATGAATACCGGCTCTTTGATTTGACTGATTGCATTTCCTCTCATCGACATTGGGCTTCACTCCCGACGGAGCGCTTCGACGGGATCTAATGCCGCCGCGCGTTGAGCCGGATAGATGCCAAAAATCAGAGCGATCGCCGATGAGACCACCAGTCCCACCAGCACGGCCTCCGGTTGAACGACGGCAGGAAACGGCGTGTACCGGTTGACGAGCAGGGCCACGGCGAATCCCAGTCCCACGCCGATGCCGCCTCCGACCAGACACAACGTCAGCGCTTCCATGAAAAATTGCTCCAGAATATCGCGACGGCGCGCGCCCACCGATTTTCGCAATCCGATCTCTCGCGTCCGCTCGGCGACGGTGACCAGCATGATATTCATAATGACGATGCCACCCACTACCGAGGCGATGGAAGCGATGATGATGAAGGCGATGAAGAAAGCGCTTTTAATATTATCCCACAGCGACCGCAACGTATCCGCTGTGGCGATGTAAAAATTGTCCCTCTGACCGTAAGGCACATGCCGGCGGCCGCGCAAGATGAGGCGCGCCTGATCCACGGCCAATGGCAGTCGCTCAGAATGAGCGGCGCGCGCCGTAATGGTGAGATCCTGGAGTCGGTTGCGATAGCCATACATCTTGAAAAAGCGATTGATGGGGATGATGACGAACGTGTCTTGATCCTGTCCCAGGATACTCCCAATGCGATCGGCGACGCCAACGACCCGGTGAGGGTGTGGGCCAATTTTGACGGTCTTCCCTATGGGATCGAGGTGGGGGAATAGCTTCTCGGCCACTTCGGCCCCTAACACGCAGACGCTGGCGGCATGCTCATCTTCCCAGGTGAGGATATATCGCCCTTCGGCAATATCAACGTGGCCGATCTTCACCATATTGGCGGTCACGCCCCGAATCTCGACATCGGTCAATTCGCGACGGCCATATTTGACGTGGCCGGAAGTCGTCACCTGCGCTCCCACGTCGAGACATTCCGAGCACCCGCGCTTGATGGCGTCCACGTCTTCCATAGTGAGATCCTTATAACGCAGGGCATCAAAATACTCATCCATGTCCGTCACCACGGGCGGCGTCTTGGTGATTTGAAATGAGTCGCTCCCCAGAGCGATGACTTTATCCTGCACATACGCGTTGGCTCCATCGACAATGGTGATGACCGTGATGAGCGTGGCCACGCCAATGATGAGACCCAACAAGGTGAGGAAGGATCGGAGCTTGTGAGCCCACAAGGAGGCGAATCCCATTTTCAGCGTCTCGATTTTACTCATCTCCGCCCGTTACCGCTCAGGCCACCAAATCGCAAACTTTATATTTTACTTTACGACCGCCACGCCTCACCAGTTCACCGGGCTAACGCACAGTGACTCGGCGCCTCCAGCGATCCGCTCTTGACGTTCCCGCCCTCAGTTTATAACTTTCTTCCCCCGGTCGGCCAGTCGTGGAGGATTGGCACTGAGAGTGGACGATCGACCAGACCCGCGTGTGAGCGGGCTTGGGGCACCAAACATCTCGATGAGGAGGAAAGACGTCATGGATCCGGAAATCAAAAAACAGGTCCTGCGCAAATTGACCTACGGCTTATATATCCTCACAGCGGCGCATGAGGATGACCTGGCGGGAGGGACCGTCAACTGGTTATCTCAGACGTCATTCTCGCCGCCACTGGTGATGGTCGGCGTGAAGGCCGACAGTCACCTCCATCAGCTCGTTGAGCGAAGCGGAGCATTTGCCGTGAACATCCTCGCCGCCGATCAAAAAGAGGTCGCCGCAGCATTCTTTCGCCCCTCGGAGGTGAAAGATGGACGTCTGAACGGATACGCCTTTGAAGCGGGGGCTGAAACGGGCGCGCCACTCCTCATCGATCTTCCAGCCTGGTTCGAGGCGCGCGTCACCGATACCATCAAGCGCGGTGACCATACGGTGTTTGTCGCTGAGGTCATCAACGCTGGATTGAGAAATGCCGAGGCTCATCCACTGGTGATGTGGGATACCGGTTGGTTCTACGGCGGATAGGCTTGTTCACCGGCGGCTATGCTCCGCATGACTTCGGTCTCCATCGGACCCCAGGTTGACGGCTCGCGGCCAGGGCGCTCCCTGGCCGGCAAATGGGGTCATCCTCGGTCATAGCCTCACGCGCCGTATTTGATGAGTTTGCCGGCGTGGGCTAGGAGCAGTCCCATGCCTTCCACCAGTCGAAAGCGTCCCAGGCTTCCCCGAGCGAATTCTCGCTCGTTGAATCCGGCCAGGCCGTCGGGCGTGAGCGTTTTGGCATGCAATAAATACGGCACCGGATGCCAACTGTGACTGGCCAGCATGCAGGGCGTGCTGTGGTCGCCGGTGATGGCCAGGACGTCGGGCTTCAGGTCGAGAAGGGCGGGGATGATGATGCGATCCACCTGCTCGATGACATTCACTTTGCCCTGGAAATTTCCATCCTCGCCGTGACTGTCGGTCTTCTTCACATGAACGTAAAAGTAGTCGTGCGCGTCATAGTGTGCTCTGAGCAGACCGACCAACCCTTCCAGATCTTCTTCCGGAGGCGTTTGAATGATCTCCATACCCGCCAATCGCGCCAATCCGCGATACATGGGATAGGTGGCAATGGCCGCTGGCCTGAGCTGATAGAGTTCCTGAAATGTAGGCATAGCCGGTCGTTTGGCGAATCCCCGCAAGACCACACCATTGGCCGGTCGCTCGTTTCTGAGGATTTCGCCGGCCAGCGTCACGAACTTGTTGACCACGGCGGCCGTTCGTTCGGAGGCCTCATCGCGCCCCTTCACCAATTTGGGCGACACGCCCACGCGCTGAGGATCGGAATCCTCGACGTCGGCTCCCAATCCTTCACCTCGAAGCACGAGCACGAACCGATACTCTTTGGACACCCGCACGAATACCCGGACGCCGTCAATTTCCGTGATGTGCTCCTGGAGAAGTTGGCAGAGCCGTTCACCCTCCTGGTGGGGGATACGTCCGGCGCGGCGATCGACGATATTGCCTCGCTCGTCCAGCGTCACGAAATTTCCTCGAGCCGCCACGTCATCGGGCTCCAGCTCGAATCCCGTGCCCAGCGCCTCCAGCACGCCGCGGCCAATCTCCCACACGAGAGGATCATATCCGAAGATGGCGAGATGCCCCGGTCCACTGCCCGGCGTGACGCCTTTGATGACGGGATCGGCGAGTCCACAGTTGGACCGGCTCGCCAGTTGATCTAAATGGGGGGTATGGGCCACTTCCAGCTCGGAGCGTCCTTCGGGCCCCGGCGCTCCACCGAGCCCATCCATGATGAGCACCACGATTTTTGAATCCGTCCGCGTTGCGACCTGTCTGAAGAGTTCTAACGGCTCCATCGCGCACCTCCAGCAAGGACGTTGATGGAAAATTCTGACAGAAATACGGAAGAATGTCTAACCGACCCGAGAATCGTATGAGGGCCCCTCTCCCGTGGGCCCACGATGACAATATGCGTTCCGCACAGCTCCACCGATGAACGGATACCCGTCCCTTCCCCCGGTCGTCCATGCTCGCTTCACCTCTCATAGTGGGCCATCTCACGAGTGATTCCCTCCGAGACACTGCCCTCTTGTCTGTGGCGTGCTCGGTCGGAACCAACCGTCACCAACGCGACCCCTCCGCAACTCTGTGACGGGCCATGAGCTGGTGAAGCACAGGGAAGTCGACATTTCGTCCCGTCAAGATGGCGGCCACCTTCCTCGCTGAATCGGGAACGACGCGCTCAAGAAGCCAAGCAATGGGAACGGCGCCCGCGCCTTCCACCACGAGCTGCTCATGTGCGATGAGCTCGACTATCGCTCGTTCCAGACTTTCCTCCGAGACGAGTCGAATGTCATCGACGTAACGAAGAACCAACGGCACAGTGATCGAACCAGATTCGATATTCCCGGCCAACCCATCGGCCAGCGTGGGCTTCTCTTCCACCGTGACGAGCCGGCCGGCGCGAAATGTTTCATACATGGCCCGCGTGTGTGCCGATTGAACGCCGATGACTTTGATCTGCGGATTGATCGCTTTGGCCATGATGGCGATCCCGGCCAACAATCCCCCGCCACCCACCGGAACGAGGAGAGCATCGAGATCAGGGACGGCGTCCAGCACCTCCAATGCCACCGTCCCCTGTCCGGCGATCACGTCAGGATCATTGTAAGGGGAGACGAAAACCCAGTTCTTCTCGGTGGCCCACTCTCGCGCAGCGCGCTCGGCTTCGTCATAGGTTTCGCCCACGAGGTGGAGTTGGGCTCCTGTCCGTTCAATGGCCCTGATCTTGGTCCGTGGAGCTGAACGAGGGACTACCACGGTGACCGACAATCCAAAGAGCTTCGCTCCATAGGCGATGGCCCGACCGTGATTCCCAGCCGAGACGGTCAGGATATGAGGAGATTCTGATGAGGCGGCAAGGAGCTTCAATTTATTCACCGCGCCGCGCAGCTTGAACGAACCGGTGTGTTGAAGGTTCTCCAATTTGAGATAGACTTGGCACCCCGCCGCTTCCGAGAGCCACGCTGAATGAACACAGGGTGTCGACCAGATCAGTCCGCGCAGCCGTCGCTGTGCTCGCAGAATATCTCGAGGAGTCACCAGTGGCATAGCGGTCAAGATCGGCGCTCGCGTTCTTCGAGAATGACCTCCAGCTCGGCGATCGCCTCCAAGTCCCTGGGGCGACCCGCCGCCCGCTTGACATAAATGAGACGCTCCAATCCCAGGCACCAGCATTCAACGCCGAACAGGTGAAGTCGAATCGAATGCGGCAACAATTCGTCATAGCCGCCGCCCCCGGTGATCTCGCCGAACAGATCGAGAGCGCCAAGCGAGGTGGTGAGCGTGAAATTCAACCCATTCCAAATCGTGCGTTCGCTCCACTCGAAAGGCAATCCAGGGGGAGCACCGCGAAGGTATGGGTGATATGGAGCCAGGACTCGAACTAATCGGCTCACATTCTCTTCCGTCCGTCGGTAAACAATGTCTAAATCTTTGGTGAGACGAGTTGAGCCATGCGCGACGGCAGCCACGCCCCCGATGAGGATGAATTCGACTCCGGCCCCGGCCAGGAGTGAAATCAATTGCCGATAATCGGTCATCGCTGCCTCTCCGCCTCTCGGCCTGCTCGTCGTACCTCCTCAGCGAACTGCTGCAACTTCATGAGTTCCTCGATCCGCTGTTCGACCGTGAGCCGGAGGTTCTGGCGAACGAGCGTGCGATCGATGCCCTTCTTATAGGCCTCGATCACCGGATCGGGCTCAATGGATATCTTTGGTCGCTTCATGGCAGAATCCTCATCCAAGTATACCATGATGCCTCCATGCCGGCGGCGATGCAAGGCGCGATTTTCATTCGAGTGATTGACGCGCCGCCGAAGACGGCCCCTCCTGCCGATTCGCAGAATCTCTCATCGAAACCGTCGAACACACTGAGTTGATCGATGAATGAAGGGCGGCGGAAGATCAACGGCCTCCTCCCCGATCTCAACAGCGCGTTGATGGGACAATCTAGGCTCGTTCCCGATGATCGCTTCAGCTATAATGAATGAGGCCCATGTCCCTGAGAGATCGCATAAAGGTGAACTGTCGTCAGGCCACCTGGTTGGTGGGCTTGTTATTGGTCGTGCCCCTCATCATCCGGGCCGAGCGGTTGCCGATTAAGCCGTACACCACGGCTGATGGGTTGGGCAGCGATTTCATCCAGCGCATTGTCCGGGATTCGCGCGGCTTCCTCTGGTTCTGTACCCGGGATGGGCTCAGCCGCTTGGATGGCCGCCACTTCGTCACCTACACCATGGAGCAGGGATTGTCCAATCCGACGATCAATGATCTGCTTCAGACACGCGATGGCACTTACTGGGTGGCCACTAACGGCGGTGGCGTGTGCCGCTTCCATCCCGATCTCATGGAAAATCGAAAGGCAAAAGGCAAGGAGCAACAGGCAAAAATCCGAGATCCACAATCTACCACCCGAAATCTGTTCACCGCGTATCAGGTGGGCGATGAGCTGGCAACCAATCGCGTCAATGTGTTGTATGAAGATCGCCGGGGACGACTCTGGGCCGGAACCGACGGCGGTGTATTCCGACTGGACGAGATCAACGGGCAAGAAAGGTTTCGCTCCGTCGAGTTCGCCTTACCGTCGCGTGATCGCCCGGTCATCGTGACCGCTTTTGTTGAAGATCGAGAGGGGAGTCTCTGGATGGGCACCACGCGGGGGCTCATGCGAAGGTGGCCCGACGGTCGGATAGCTCACTACACCATTCAACCGTCATCTCAGGGTCGTGATGTCGTGCAGGCGCTGCTTGAAGATCGCGAGGGACGGTTATGGGTGGGCCACGTTAGGGCAGGATTGATCCGGTTACAGCCCGAGCGCATCTCAGTTGGGGTTCGAAAGGCAAAAGGGAAAGGAGAAGAGGCAAGAAACACATTCCGGGAGTCTGAAATCCACATCCTCACATCAACAATCCGAAAGGCTGGGGAGATCTGCTGGTACACGACTGCTGATGGGCTGGCTGACGATCGAATCACGGCCCTGCACCAATCGTCGGATGGTCAGATCTGGATTGGCACACGATGGGGCTTGACCGAGTATGATGGCCAGCGGTTTCGCAATTACACGACGGCACACGGCTTAACCCAGCATCATGTCCAGGCGCTGGCCGAGGACTGCAATGGGAACCTCTGGATCGGCACCCGGGGTGGGGCGATGAAATTGACCTGGAATGGATTCATCACCTACACCGAGGCCGATGGTCTGGGTCACACCCGGATTCATGCCATCTACGAAGATCCAGCGGGTGAGATTTTCGTGGTCAGCGGGAACTGGTTCATCAATCGCTTCGATGGGGAGCGGTTCATCTCGATTCAGCCCGAGTTGCTCAGGGATGCGAGGTATAGCTGGGCCAGTCAGGTTGGATTCCTGGATCGCACCGGGCAATGGTGGTTGCTGACGACCAAGGGGCTCTACTGCTTCGCCCCGAGCAGCCATTTCCAGCAGTTGGTGCATGAGCGTCCGCTGGCCATTTATACCCATCGTGATGGGCTGACCGGGGATGCTCCGTTCCGCCTATTCGAAGACGCGCATGGCGACATCTGGATCGGCATGCGAGGAGAAGCTCAGAGCGGATTGGCCCGCTGGGACCACACCACCAGCATCTTCCATCGCTACATTGAAGCCGATGGACTCCCCCCGACGAAGGCACCCTCGGCGTTCTCTGAGGACCGGTCCGGTGCGCTGTGGATCGGGTTTTATGAAGGCGGCTTGGCGCGCTATCAGGAGGGGGGCTTCACGCTGTTCACGGTGATGGATGGTGTGCCCGCGGGTATGATCACGACGCTCCATCTCGATCAGGCCGGTCGGCTGTGGATCGGCTCCAATCAGGGAGGACTCGGTCGCCTCGATGACCCGACGGCGAATCATCCGCGGTGTGTCATTTATACGACGGCTGAGGGGCTCAGCAGTAATAACATCCGGTGCCTCACTAAGGATGTGGAGGGTTACCTCTACGTTGGAACGGTGCGGGGCGTGGACCGGCTCGATCCGGTGACGGGGCACATCAGGCATTACACCACTGATGACGGGCTCGCGAACAGCTTTACGACGGCGGCCTTCTGCGACCGCCACGGCGCGCTGTGGTTCGGCACACTGCACGGGCTCTCGCGGCTCATGCCGGGACCGGACCGGCCGCCGTCGCCGCCGCCCATCTGGATCAGCAGGCTGCGTATCGAAGGCGCCCTGCAGCCACTCTCCGAGTTAGGCGAAACCGAGGTGTCAGAGCTTGAGCTGGGACCGAATCAGAATCAGCTCCAAATTGACTTCTTCGGCCTCAGCTTCGCGGCTGGCGAGGTGCTTCGGTATCAATACAAGCTGGAAGGCGCGGATTCCGACTGGAGTGCGCCGACCGAGCAACGCACCGTCCATTATGCCAATCTGTCGCCGGGACGGTATCGCTTCCTGGTGCGCGCGGTGAGCGCCGACGGCCTCACCAGCTCCACGCCCGCCACCGCCGCCTTCACTATTCTCCCACCTCTCTGGCAGCGGTGGTGGTTTCTCGCGCTGGCGGCGCTGGCCGTGGGGTCGATCATTCACGCCATCCACCGCTCTCGCGTGGCGCGCCTGCTGGAGCTAGAGCGGGTGCGGACGCGCATTGCCACCGATCTGCACGACGATATCGGATCGAGTCTGTCGCGGATGGCCATCTTGAGCGAAGTGGTGAAACAGGAGATTGGCTCCACCCATCAAGGATCAGTGCAGCGGCTGACGGAAGTGGCAGAGACGGCACGCAGGCTGGTGGAGACGATGAGCGATCTTGTCTGGTCGATTGATCCGCGGCGCGATGATCTGAAGAATGTCATTGCCCGGGTGCGGCAGTTCGCTTCTGATGTGCTGGACGCTAAAGGGATCCGGTGGGATTTTCAGACTCCACCAGAACCGGAGAAAGTGAAGCTCACGCCCGAGCAACGCCGACACGTCTTTTTAATTTTCAAAGAAGCGTTCCATAACATTATGCGCCATGCTGACTGTACGTCCGTCTCGCTCATCATTCGCGTCACCGATCGCCACCTCGTGGCCGAGATCCGCGACGATGGCCGTGGATTCACTGTACCGCCACGGTCCGCGCCGGTTCGTCAGGACCGACTGGGCCACGGTCTGGAGAACATGCGCGCGCGAGCTGCCGAGCTCGACGGTCAGTTGCATATCGATTCGGTGCCCGGCCGAGGGACACACTTGACGTTGAGCGTTCCGCTCAAATGAACGATGAATCCGCATGCTCACGATCTATTCGATCGGTTCGTCGCTCCAGGGATACAAGCAGACCGAGACGCCGGTGCCAGGAATGGGCGAATCAAAATCTGTGCTGAAGTTATCGATCGAGACAGTAAACGGTGGGCGGTGGCCAGAAGGCTATCGCTGTTCACTCTTCCCGCATGAACATGCTATTGCGGGGGCCAAAGAAGCGCGTTAGGATAAGATTTCACTCAGAACTGATCACGAGACATGTATGCACACAGACGAATCCATCCGTGTGGCCATTGTTGAAGATGATCGATCCACCCGCGAAGGTTTGGGCCTGATCATCGATGGCACCCCCGGCTACCGTTGTGCGGGCACCTTTGGCTCGGTGGAAGCGGCGCTGCGGCACATTGGCCTCGACGTGCCCGATGTGCTGCTCTTGGACATTCATCTCCCAGGGATATCCGGCACTGAAGGCGTGGTCCTCTTCAAAGAGAAGTATCCCGCCATGCAGATTCTCATGCTGACGATCTACGATGAGGAGGAGAAGGTCTTCGAGTCGATCTGCAACGGAGCCTGTGGCTATTTGTTGAAGAAGACGCCGCCGGCCAAATTGCTGGACGCGATTGGCGAAGCCCATCGAGGTGGCTCTCCGATGACGCCAGAGATTGCGCGCAAGGTAGTCACGCTGTTTCAGAAGACGGGGCCGCCAGAGAAACTCGACCAGGCGCTGACGCCGCAAGAGGTGCGGTTATTGCAGTTGCTCGCCGAAGGCTACTCTTACCGGGGAATCGCCGATCGTCTCAACATCAGCATCAATACGGTGCGCGATTACATCCGCAGCATTTACGAAAAACTTCACGTCCACTCCAAATCCGAAGCGGTCAGCAAAGCTCTGCGCAGTCGCATCATTCATTAAGCCCGTGGTCCGTCGTCCGCTGCCTGTGGTTGGCCGTCTTTGAGACCTCGACCGATGTTGATGGACTGGTAAGCGTTCCAACTACGTCTTCTCCGCACTGATCTCCTCAAGTCTCTCCAGCTTATCAGACCAGAGCCAACCACTCATGAACCAACTCAAAAAACCACATGTTCATGCTATACCGGCCAAGACGAAAGAGAGGTATAAAAAAGGTGTACGCATGATCGTTCGGCCCGCAGCGTCGAATTGTGACACTTGATAGCTGATCTGAGCGCGTGATCGTTGACGACGCGGGCGTCGGGATGACGCGCTCGGGGATATCATGCGAGCCACTGAGTACAACCGAAAAGAAAGGGGGGATAGAATCCATGACAAAGAAACCCTCACCGATAAAGTCCTCGGCCACAGCGTTGCTGATATTTTTTCTGAGTACAATCCTGATGAGCCTCGGACTGTCAGCCCAGGCATGGCAGCGAGATGGTACGAGAATATCAGCTCAGGTGACACCCGAAAACGTCACGGTGCGAATTGTTGATCTGGAGACTCACCGGACCGAAGTGCAAGCGAAAGCATTACCGCTGGACGCCTCCTGGGTACATGGAAGCAACATCCAATTGGAGCAGCCGACAGCTTTGAAGCTCGTCCACTATGGGTATGGGACTGTGGTCACAGTGCCCGCGTCGGCGACAGCGCCGGGGGGGAATAGTGGTTGGATACACTTCGCCATCCCCACTCCCGTTCTTGTTGAGGGTGCACGAGCCAAGCTCCTCCGCGTGCTGCTTTCATTCGACGGAGATGCTGTCATTGACCGGGTTGACGTTTGGGACGGACCCTATAGGATCCTCGCGAATCCGATGTCGCCTCCCATGGGCGGTAGTCATGTTGGGCTTGGGGATTTGGCAGTTTTCGAGTTCTCAGATCCGCCATCCATTTTCTTTGGCGTGGGCATCTCGATTCACGTGAGGGGGTGTACGTTTGTCGATCCGCCAGGGTGCGACCATCGCACGATCCAATTTGCAGCAGCGGGAGCTGATTTCACCCGATGATAGCTGCCGAGCGCGCGGGCGAGAACGGCCACTCACGTAGCCCGTTGCCTACTGTCGGCCGGAGACTCTGCGTGTCGCGGTGAGGATGTGAATGCCACCTGGCCGATGGTTGTGAGATTACCTCTGCCCGCTCCATGAGTGAGGTTGCGGTGACGAACCTAGCGTAAACGCGGATGGTCACCGCCGTGCATACTCGCAGTGGCAATCTCTGGCTCACGGTTTGGGATGTCAAAATGCTCTCTTGGCGCGCTTCGAGGGCAACATCAGCATGCAGTGGGACGGAGCGAGCTCTGGAGGGGGCTGCCTGTTGCCGACAGTCTGGTGTGTAGCGATGAGGCTCCAGCAGGTGACGACCCGAGAGTTGACCGTGTCCACGGCGCTGACCTCGGCCGATTTTGATGAAGATGGGATGCTGGGTCTGATCATCGGGGAGATTAACCACGTCAATGGCCTAGCCGCTGTGGGAGCTGGTCTCAGCGGGTCGGCGCGGCCTGGGGCGATTATGACCATGATGGGGATTTGGATCTATTCGTACCCAGCTTCGGACGAACACAAGATTTCCTCTATCGAAACAACAGCTTCGGTGGAAAATACCTCACCGTGCGCACACTGACCGACGGCGATGGTGATGCCGCCGATGCCCATACCAATGATGATCGCGATGCCATCGGCGCCCGCATCGAGGTCGAACGCGCCGGAGGCTTGATCCCACGCCGGGTGCTCGTTCACGAAATCGGTAGTGGACATGGCTCGCAGTCACAATTGGCGGCACACTTTGGATTGAGTCCAAGGGCGAGGTCGGTGACTGTCCGAGTCCGCTTTCCCGGTGGGACGGTCGTGGTTGAGGATGACGTCGCCATGAACCAGCTCATCGTCATCCGCGATCAGTGAATGAGAGTGAGAGAAACTCGCGCCGTAGTCACAGATGAGAGGGCGATGTTCATACGATCATGAAGCTCAAAATTCCACGTTGAACTGCAAGCCGATGCGAAAGGTGAACGGATTCCCCGGCGTGAAGTGATTATCGCCCACCGGCTCGGTCTCGAAAGGGAGGCGCGACGAGAAGAACGTCTGAGCTTCCTTGAAGTCCGTGTCGAACAGGTTCTCAAAAGAGGCGACGACATCGAGCCACTTCCTCAATCGTTGCTTGATGGTGAGATCGGCCACCAGGTATCCATCGCCACGAAACGTTCCCTCCTCGTTCAACGGGAAGTCGCCGATGCCACGCCACCGGAAGCTCCCCGAGAAACCGCGAGGATGGACGACGGTGAGGCCGCCAGCGACCGTCCAGCGCGGGGCGCGCGGGATGTTTTCTCTCGTCCCCCGAAAGAATCCCGTCGAATGCGTGAAATCGAATTCCGCCCACAGGTAATCATTGAGGCGCCCATTCACTTCCAGTTCCAGCCCATAGCGCCGCGTCGGTCCCCGCAATTCCGTCGTTCCCTCATCGCCGACCCACACCAATTCCCCGTCCAGATCGAGCAACCAATAAGCGGCGTTCACTTCCAGTCGCCGACCCCATCGTTTGCTCACCCCGATCTCATATCCATCGGCAGCCACCAGCGCCGCATCCGTCGGATCAGCGACCACCGAGCGCGCATCATTGCTGTGAAAGCCTCGCCCATAATTCACGAATATCTGAAACGTCTCGTCCCTCAGTGGCGTCAAGATGAGCGACGCCTTGGGAAGCGCAATGGATCGCGTCTCATGTCCCCGAGGGCCGAATCCCGTTCGATCGCGCACGGCAAAGTCGAAGAGTTCGGCCCGGAGCCCCACAAGCGCCTTCACGCGGCGATGGACGGAGATCTCTTCTTGTGCGTAGAGACTGACATTCCGCTCGGTGATACGGGAATCGGCGACCGTGGACAATACGACGCGCTGCCGCTGATCGAACAACCCAACGGCGATATGATCCTCGCGATAATCGAGGCCCAACGTCAATACTCCCTGACGACCCAGAAGCCGATGGGCGCTGAACGCTTGAACGTGTCCGCCGAACAGAGTACGATCATCCGACTGGCGAATCCCATCGCCGTTCACCGGATCGCGAAGAAAGAAGGTGAAGTTCGAGTAAAGATCCAGATCGTAATGGACGAGGTAGAACTGCGATTTGAGGGACTGCCGGCCCCATTGCTTGATGTGAGCCAGAGACAGAGTATAGCGTGATGACGTTCCTCCCTCGCTGGGATCGATGGCGTCGAATCGATCTAATCGCCCCGCTTTCACTTCCCGTAAAGGGATTTGACCAGAGGCATTCCAGGTTCCTCGATACCCGGTGAACAATGCCGTCCATTGTTGATCGGCGCCCACGGGGAAGCTCCACCGGGTGGTCAGATTCAGTCGGCGCAGTTTTTGGGGATGGAGGAATGGTCCATCCGTCCAATATCCCTCCAGGGCCAGGAATCCTCGCGTCCAGGAGACATCGGGACTCCATCCGGTCAACACCCGTAGCGTGTCGAAACTCCCTCCCTGAATGCGAAAGAACGAGTGATCGAATTGATCTCGTAAGCGAAGGTGCGCCACGCCCGCCGTGGCCAGATTGCCATATTCGGCGAAGTAGGGTCCTTTATAGACATCGATCCTGTCCAACGTCTCCGGGATGAGGAAATGCAGATCGGCATAGCCCTGACCGTGTGCATGACTGACCATGTTGACGGGAATGCCCTCAAAATATATGGCGAAGTCCGTGCCGTGATCGGCATCGAATCCGCGAATCAAATACTGATCGGCCTTCCCCCCTCCGGCGTGTTGCGCAATGACCAATCCCGGCACGGCGCGCAGTACGTCGCCCGGCGTCTCGATCTCCCTGAGCGCGAGCTCCTGCTGCCGAAACGTACTCGCCGAGGCCGCCGTGCGCGGCGTGGCGGCAACTACATCCATGCTCTCGACAATCGGCGGAATCTCCGGCTTGAGCTGAATGGAGAGCGATCGAGAACGCCCTTCGGCCACAGTGATCAGTCGGCGAAACGGTTCATATCCGGTCACCTCGATGCTGATCTGATATCGCCCTGGAGGGATGACAAAATGGAACGCGCCGCGCGCGTCGGTGACGGTGGTGCGCACCGTTGCTTCCTCGGAGATGAGACGAACGGTGATGCCCGAAAGGGCATGACCGACCACGTCGCGAACCGTTCCCGTCAATGGAACGGACCCTCCATCAGACCAACATCCGGCCAGAACCCTTCCACTCACCAGGAGGCAGAGCACAAGCCCTCCAAGGACGAAGCTGCCAGAGAGACGACGCTCCTTTTCAGCACAACATCCTACCGAATGACCGACGGGAGATTCACCTCCTCTCTCCTTCTTCGTCCCCGTTCGATGGTTGAGCTCGACCCGTCCAGCCATAGACGTTCCATTCATGACCTCTCTCTTCTCATCGCCCGGCGATGTGGTAGCACGAAAATGAAATTCATGCCACTCACACCTTATCAAGAGAGGCGAACGCTGTCAACCCAGGCTGCATATCGGCTTGGCGGAGGTGGGATCGGAGAAACGTCGGGCATCTCCGCAGTATAGCCATCACACGTTGGAAGAAACACCCCCGCTCTCCTGGACATACCGCTTCAGAGTCCCCTGTGATCAAGGGGCCTGTGTTCCCTGAAACGCCCGGCCTTGGCCCTCCGATGGCACCCCCTTCGAGTTCCCAGCGCCTGGTTGGCTCACCGCAATATCTAGAACCCATTGCCCCATGGCAGGCAGCGGCAATATAATGCCCTGGGCAGGCCGGAGACGGGAGATCCCGGCCGGCAACGGTCAGGAAGGATGACGAGGAAAAAGCAGACCAAGTCAGGCCTCCGCGGCGTCGTTCAGCGGTTTGGTGTTTCCATGGAACCGGTCCTTCTGCGCCGGTTTGACGCGCTCATCGCCCGCAAGGGCTATACGACGCGCTCAGAAGCACTGCGCGATATGGTTCGCGCCGCTCTGGCCGAAGAGGTTTTGACCGATGAGCGTGCGGAGGTGGTGGCCACCATTGTGCTGGTATACGATCACCATCTTCGCAATCTCACCGCCAAGCTCACCCAACATCAACACGACACTTTGGATCTCATCACTGCCACGCTCCACGTTCATCTGGATGAACATCGTTGTCTGGAGGTGCTGGTGGCGCGCGGTCGCTATGGACGCGTGCGCCGATTAGCGGACCATCTCATCAGCATGAAGGGCGTCCAGCACGGTGATGTCCTTGTGACTCCGCTCGGTTGATCAACGGAACACGAGAGAGCGTCTCCTCGGACAACGTCGCTCGCCGGAGATCATGCCGGGATCATCTCGAGGATGGCCATCGCCATGGGGCTTCACCGGGTGATCTTCACCGGCCTTTCCGGGAGTGGCCCTGGCGACGGAGAGATGTTAGACGTCCGCTCGGTGGCTCGGATGAATTCCTCCAGGGCCTCGGCCGACTGTACACCGAATAATACGGTTCCGCCAGCAACGAACGCAGGGACGCCGCAGAGCCCGTAGCGAGCGGCGAGTTGCTCATCGGCCAGCACCTCGCTCCGATACTCGTGGTGATCCAATGCCCGCCTCAGGGCTTCACCTTTCAACCCGACTGATTCGGCCAGCGCCACCAAGACGTCGGATTGACCGATATCCTCGCCTCGCTCGAAGAAGGCGCGGAATATGGCCTCATTCATCAGATCGAATGCTCCCTGATGACGAGCCCAGGCGGCGGCCTCGTGCGCCAGACGCGAGCGCGGTTGCACCGGGGGGCGTCGCATGAGCATGCCCAATTTCTCGGCCAGTGGGTACACGGCCTGGGCCCAGGCGCGGCGGAGATATTCGCCCTGAGGATCGAGCGTGGGCACGGGTTCGGGCCTCAATTCGAAAGCGCGCCAGACGATCACCAGCTCAGGGATGCGCCGTTTCACTTCTCGCACCGCTGGCTCGCCGAGCCAGCAGAACGGTCACACATAGTCGGAGAAAATCTCTAATCTCATTGGTCACCTCCTGAGGTCCGGAGTCCAAACGGATACCACAGAGACTCGCGGTGCCCCAAAGCCTCACTCCGCCTCTCACTGCTTCCCGGCGAGCACGCTACACGCCTGGTAGGCGCCGGAGGGATCGATGGCCGAACGCCCCAACTCGATGTGGCGAATGATGCCCTGCTTATCGATCACGAACGTGGCGCGACGAGCGAACCCGCGCTCTTCGTCCAGAATGCCGTAGGCTTTCGAAACGCGTCGGTGGAAGTCGCTGAGGAGGGGAAACGTGACGCCCAAGTCCTGGGCAAATCGCTTATTGGCGGCGAAACTATCCACGCTGATGCCCAACACCTGCGTCTCGGCCGCTTGAAACTTGGCGATATCAGCCTGATACGCCTTCAGTTCGCGCGTTCAGCCGGGCGTGAAGGCCAGTACGTAGAAGGCCAAGACGACGTTCTTCTTGCCCTTGAAGTCGCTGAGCGATATGGGCCGACCGTCTTGATCGCGCAGCGTGAAGTCGGGGGCGGGATCACCGACTTTCAGGGGCGTCGTCGGCAGCGACTGTGCCAGGAGTGACACCACACTCAAGAGGAGCGTGACGCTCATGGCGGCGATGCACGATGCTCTGTTCATAGGATTCACGCCTCCTTGTTTGCTCACCTCTGGTCGAGGAGAATGCCCAATTGTATCGGCGGACGGGGAAGAAGACAACGCTAGGAGGGCCGAGGGCGAATTGACCGCTGGCCGTCCAGCAACTGGCGAATACGGTGGAAGATGGTGTGAAACATGGGCTCGGTGAGTCGACCGGTGAACGTATTCTGCTGACTGGGATGATACGAGCTCATCAGCGTCAGGTGATCGGTGAGTCGATATTCGGCGCCATGACCGAATGCCGGGCGCTCCAGGCACGACCACCAGCCGAGATGCCGGATGACAGCCAGCGAGGCATCGAAGGCAATCCGTCCCAGCGCCAGAATGACCCGAAGGCGATCAAGCCATCGCACCTCATCGACGAGATAGGGACGACAGTTTTTCACCTCTTCGGCCGAGGGCTTATTGCCCGGCGGCGCGCAGCGCACGGCGGCCGTAATGTAGCAATCGATCAACCGGAGCCCGTCGTCACGATGTACCGAGGTGGGTTGATTGGCGAATCCGAACCGATGTAACGCTCGATACAGCCAATCGCCGCTGCGGTCCCCGGTGAACATCCGGCCGGTACGATTCGCCCCATGAGCGGCGGGGGCCAGCCCGACGATGAGGAGGCGGGCGCGCGGGTCGCCGAACCCGGGCACCGGTCGCCCCCAATATGCCCAATGGTGATACCGCCGTGGTTTGCGCTCGGCGACCTCCTCCCGCCAGGCCACCAACCGCGGACATCGCCCGCAGCGGATGATCTCGCGCTCCAGTTCCTTCAGCGCCCGAATGGAACTTCGCCGCCGGTTGGGCATAGCGGCTTCATTATAGGTGAGTGGCCCGTCATCGGCAACCAGGGGCTTGAGCTGCATCGCGCCGTCGGATTCGGGCTATGCCGCTCCCCCCAGAATAGCCCGATGCGCGACCAGTCTCCTAACTTTCGTTTTTTCAATCCATTAGCCTCATCCGGGCGGCTCATTGTGGAAAATGTGTTGAAAAGTTGTGGACGGGTTGTGGAAAAAATTTTATTTCTTTCCTCTTGACCCACTTAGCGCCGAACCACAAGATATTGTGATTTTTTTTCTTGACAAGCCATTATGTTGTGATTACACTGGGGACATCCTCGGACGGATTCGAACCGTCAGACGGCGACAAAAACAAAAGTGAGCGAGTTCAAGGGGTGGGTTTCGGTTGTGTGAGAGTGGTGGGGAGATCATCCTCAAAAACGCGGCAAAGGGGGACGAATCGGATGGAACGAATGGAACGGTTCAGCCAAGGATCTCAGCGCAGAGAGATGGTCGACAGTGGTCTGCAGATTCGGCGGTATTTCACCATTCCCGGAGTCGATCCATTTGATCAGGTGGATTGGGAGCGGCGGACGGCGCGCATCGTGGGCAGCGATGGGGTGGTCGTTTTCGAACAAGCGGACGTGGAATTCCCCAAGTTCTGGTCTCAGCGGGCGACCGATATCGTCGCTCAGAAGTATTTCCGGGGGAAACTCGGCTCGCCGGAGCGCGAGTACAGCGTACGGCAGATGATCGGGCGGGTCGTGGATACCATCACCCAGTGGGGAGTCAAGGATGGATACTTCGCCTCGCCGGAGGATGCCGCGACGTTCCGGGCAGAGCTGACGCACCTGTTGCTGTATCAAATGGCGGCGTTCAACAGCCCCGTATGGTTCAACGTGGGGTTTGAGGAGAAGCCCCAGTGTTCGGCGTGTTTCATCCTCTCGATCGAAGACAACATGGAATCGATCCTGGAGTGGTATCGGACCGAGGGCATGATTTTCCGGGGCGGTTCGGGTTCGGGCATCAATCTGTCCAAACTCCGCTCGTCCAACGAACAGCTCTCCAAAGGAGGGAAGGCCTCGGGACCGGTCTCGTTCATGCGCGGGGCGGACGCCATCGCCGGGACGATCAAATCGGGTGGCAAGACCCGACGCGCCGCCAAGATGGTGGTGCTCAACGTCGATCATCCCGATATTCTGGAATTCATCTGGTGCAAGGCCAAAGAAGAGCGCAAAGCCTATGCGCTCAGCGAAGCGGGATTCGACATGTCCTCGCTCGACTCCGAGGGCTGGATCTCCATCCAATATCAAAACGCCAACAACTCGGTGCGGGTGACCGATGAGTTCATGCGAGCGGTGATCGAAGATGGAGACTGGCATTTGCGGGCCGTCACCACCGGCGAGGTCGTCGCCACGCATAAAGCTCGGGATATCTTGCGTCAGATTGCCGAAGCCGCCTGGGAATGTGGCGATCCTGGCCTGCAGTACGATACGACGATCAACGAGTGGCACACCTGTCCTAACAGCGGGCGCATCAACGCCTCCAATCCCTGTTCCGAGTACATGCATCTGGATGACAGCGCCTGCAACCTGGCGTCCTTGAATTTGATGAAGTTCTATGATACGGCCAGTGGCGACTTCCGGGTCGAAGCGTTCAAACATGCCGTCGACATTATGATCCTGGCGCAGGAAATCATCGTCGGCAATTCCAGCTACCCGACGGAGAAGATCACCATGAATGCCAAGGCCTATCGTCAATTAGGCCTGGGCTATGCCAATCTCGGCGCCCTGCTGATGGCTCGTGGACTCCCTTATGATTCGGACGAAGGCCGCGCGTACGCGGCGACCGTCACGGCGCTCCTCACTGGCGAAGCCTACGCCATGTCAGCCCGCATCGCTGAAAAGATCGGTCCTTTCGCCGGTTTCGCCATCAATCGCGATCCGATGCTTCGGGTCATACGCAAGCACCGCGACAGCTTGCAGAAGGTAGATCGCCACCTCGTGCCCGAAGACCTCTACCAGGCGGCTGAGCAAGCCTGGGACGATGCGTTGGCGCTCGGAGAACAATACGGCTATCGAAATGCCCAAGCCAGCGTGCTCGCGCCCACGGGGACCATCGCCTTCCTCATGGATTGTGACACGACCGGCGTCGAGCCAGATATCGCTCTGGTCAAATACAAGAAGCTGGTCGGTGGTGGCACGATCAAAATCGTCAACCACACGGTGCCTATTGCTCTACGGCGACTCGGCTACGACGAAGATCACATCGCCGATATCATGGCGCATATTGACGAGCACGGCACGATCGAAGGCGCGCCCCATCTCAAAGAGGAGCATCTCCCGGTGTTCGATTGCGCATTCCGTCCGGCCAGCGGCACTCGCTCCATTCACTACATGGGCCACGTGCGCATGATGGGCGCAGTGCAGCCGTTCATCTCGGGAGCCATTTCAAAGACGGTGAACCTGCCCCACGACGTCACCCCCGATGATATCGCCGAGGTGTATATCGAAGGTTGGCGTCAGGGCCTCAAGGCCATCGCCATTTATCGCGATGGCTCCAAACGCATTCAACCGCTGAGCACCGGCAAGAAGACGGCGGCCAAGAAAACGACCGAGCCAGCGCCCACCCAATCCGAACGCCCGGGCCTCTCTCCGGCGAAAGTGGCTCAACCCGTTCGTCATCGACTCCCGGATACCCGACGGGCGATCACGCACCACTTCACCATCCGGAGCCAGGATGGCTCCGTACATGATGGATACATCACTGTGGGCATGTATGAAGATGGCTCGCCCGGTGAGATCTTCGTCACCGTGGCCAAGGAAGGAAGCACGATCTCCGGGCTGATGGACGCCTTTGCGACGGCCGTCTCCATCGCCCTGCAATACGGCGTCCCGCTGGAGGCGCTGGTCAAGAAATTCAGCCATATGCGCTTTGAGCCCTCCGGCGTCACGACGAATCCGGAAGTGCGCGTGGCCAAGTCCATGGTCGATTACATCTTCCGGTGGCTGGCTTCGCAATTCCTCGATGAGAGAGCACAGGAGGAACTGGGTGTGATGACGCCGCCGGTGCGAGAGAAGCTGGCTCGGGCCCTCTCCGGAGACGTGAAAGAAGACGAGGCGCTCTCAGAACCGACCACGCCGCGAACGACCTATATCAGCCAATCGGATGCGCCACCATGTCCTGACTGCGGCCAGATCATGGTCAGAAACGGCTCCTGCTATCGCTGTCACAATTGCGGGAGCACCAGTGGATGTTCATGAGGTCAGAGCCGGAGCCCACTCCGTTCGATGAGCATCTCTGAGATCGCCGGGGGAGAGAGACCTCTCCTCCGGCCTCATTGTCCGTGGACGGAATATCCGCGTCTCTCCTCGATGTTCGCGCCCAGCTCCCGCAATCGCCCATTCAGATTCTCATAACCTCGCTCGATGTGTTCAACGCCGGAGAGGATTGTCCGCCCTTCAGCGGTCAACGCCGCTTGAACGAGCGTCGCCCCGGCCCGCACGTCGGTGACCTGAGCGCAGATCCCTCTGAGGGGCGTGGGGCCGTGAATCCTCGCTGCATGCCGATATTCGGGACGATCGTCCTCCCAGTTGAAGTTGTACACCTCCTCGGGTCGGTCCACTGGCGGATTGAACAGTTCGATGCGGGCTCCCATTCTCCGCAACTCCTCGACGTAGCCGAATCGCCGTTCGAAGACGGTCTCATGAACGACGCTGATGCCCTCGGCTTGCGTCATCAACGTCGTCAGCAGGGGTTGCCAGTCGCTCATGAATCCCGGATGGGGGGCTGTCCTCACCTGAACGGGTTTGAGAGGACCGCGATACCACACATGCAATGACGCGGCATCCACGTCGAAACCGGCGCCGAGCCGCTCGAGCTGCTCGAGGAAGGCCTCGATATAGTCCGGTCGTACGCCATCGATCCAGATGTCTCCCCGGGTGGCCAACGCCATGCAGGCGAACGAGACGACCTCATTACGATCGGACATCACCCGATGCACGGCCCCACGCAGTCGGTCGACGCCATCGATGATGATCGTCCGCGGAGCGGCGCGACGGATGCGCGCGCCCATCCCGTTGAGGAGGGCAATGAGATCATCCACTTCCGGTTCTTGAGCGGCGTTCTCCAGGACGGTTTGTCCCTGGGCCATGACCGCGGCCAGGATGAGCGTTTCTGTGCCCGTATGGGTGTTCTTCGGGAAGCGGTATCGGGTTCCCACCAGGCGCTCTCGTCGCACGTGAATGACGCCTTCGCGCTCCCGGACCTCGGCGCCCAAGGCGACCAGACCAGCGATATGGCGATCCAGCGGCCGGCGACCGATTTGATCACCGCCGGGAAGGGGTAACACCACTTCATCACATCGGGCCAACAGCGGACCGACGAACATGAACGAGGCTCGCGACTTCTTGGCCAATGTGGGTGGAAGCATACACCCCGTGATCCCCTCGGGATCGACCTCCACCGTGTGACGATCCAGACGCCGCACCCGGCCGCCGAGAAGTTGAATCATCTCACCGGCCAGGTCCACATCTCCCACGGCGGGAACATTGCTGAGGATCGTCTTCCTCTGCCCCAACAGGGCAGCGATCATCAGTTTGAACGCGACATTCTTGGCGCCACTGACCGTGATCCGACCATGGAGTGGCCGTTTGCCTTCAATGATCCATTGTTTCACTCCCACTCTCCCAGATAGCGAATCTCTTCCTCCAGTCTGATGCCGAATCGTTCGGCGACCGCTGCCTTGGCCCGATCGATCAGAGATTTAATATCTGCGGCCGAGGCGCGATCTGTGTTGACGATGAAATTGGCGTGGCGCTCTGAGATTTTCGCCCCACCCACGCGATATCCCTTCAATCCGCATTGTTCAATCAACCGCCCGGCGAAATCGCCCGGCGGATTCTTGAATACCGAGCCGGCGCTCGGGCCGGCCGGTTGGTGCTGACGTTCCCGGAGCAACTCGGCCATTCTCCGCTCAATCCGATCGCGCCGGCCGGGCCGACCGCGAAGCCAAGCGGTGATGACAAGATCGCCGGTATGCTTCAATCGACTCTCGCGATACGCGAAGGCCAGATCCGATGGCGCCAGCCAGCGCTCCCGACCATGGGCATCGATCACGCGAACGCGCTCCAGGACGTGACTCATCCATCGCGTGCGCGTGCCCGCGTTCACGGCCACGGCCGCCCCGACCGTTCCCGGAATGCCGATCAGGAATTCCAATCCGCTCACCTCGTGCAGGGCCGCCTGTTTGGCCAGCACAGCGAGATTGGTCCCCGAATCGGCCTCCACGAGGCCGCGAGGGTGAAACGCGAGGCGCTCGGCACGATTCACGATGACGAATCCGCGAATGCCACGATCGGAGATGAGGACATTGGCTCCAAATCCCAGCACGGTCACAGGCTGACGGTGTTGTCGAGCCAGCCGCCACGCTCGAATCAACTCATCGGCCGTTCGCACGACGAGCAAGAGGTCGGCCGGACCTCCGACTTTCCAGTTACAGTATCGGGCCAATGGTTCCTCGATACGAACGCGCTCCTCTCCCCACACCGCGATGAGCGCTCGTTTGAGGGAATTGACATCGGAGATGGTCGTTGTCGTCATGCAGGAACTCGGCGCTACCTCAGAATGTCCTCCAACTGGATCGCCCGTTCAGTTTTAGCATCGCGATACTTCACGATGATCGGCGTGTACACGGACAGGCCCAACTCCCGGCCGCGCCCTCGGGAAATTGCTCGACACCCGGGAACGACGACGGCGTTTTCGGGGATCTCCAATGGCGCATCCTCCGTCTTGCGATACACCGTATCTTTGACCAGATCGTACACCGGCGTCGAACCGGTCAAGATGGTGCCCGCGGCCAGAATGGCGCCGCGCCGGACGATCGCTCCCTCGTACACGCCACAGTTCCCCCCAATGAGCACATCGTCTTCGATGATCACGGGCATCGACCCCACCGGCTCGAGCACGCCGCCGATTTGCGCCCCGGCGCTGATGTGCACGCGTTTGCCGATCTGCGCGCATGAACCGACGAGCGCGTGGGAGTCGATCATCGTTTCATCATCCACGTAAGCGCCCACATTGATGTACATGGGAGGCATGCAGACGACGCCGCGACCGACGTAGCAGCCATCGCGAATCGCCGAACCGCCGGGTACGAGGCGAATCCCATCGTCGATCCCAATCCGCTTCAATGGATAGGTATGTTTATCGTAGAAGACGAAGTGCTCATTAATGGACATATTGCGCAGCGCGCCGATGCGAAACCCCAACAAAATGCCTTTTTTCACCCATGAGTTCACCACCCAGGTATCGCCCCGTTTGACGGCGGCGCGCACCTCGCCTCGATTCAATTTCTCCTTCAACTCGTTGAAGGCGTCGAAATACTCGTCGCCAAATTCATCCGAGCGAGCGTCAAAGAGCCGTTCGATTCGCTGTTGGAGTTCCATAGTCATTCTCGCCTGGCATCGGAAGATTGAGCCGACGTCTGGAGCACGCCCAGGGAGACCAGGACGCGGCGCAACGCCTCTTTATTCTCTGGCCTCATGGGAACGAGCGGCAACCGGTACACCTCCTCGATATACCCCATCATGGCCAGCGCGGCTTTCACCGGGATGGGATTGGTCTCGATGAAATTCGCCCGCATGAGCGGCCAGAGCCGACGGTTGAGCGCGCGCGCCTCCTGGAATTGACCGTCCAGACACAAGTGGGTGAGCTTGGTCATCTCGGCGGGGATTTCATTGGAGACGACGGAGATGACGCCCACGCCCCCCAGAGCGATGATAGCGAGAGCGAGCGCATCGTCGCCGGAGAAAATCTTGAACGACTCCGGGACGGTAGCCGCGATCTCGCCCACCTGCATGAGATCGCCCGAAGCTTCCTTGACGCCGATGATGTTCTCCACCTCAGCCAGTCGAGCGAGCGTTTCCGGGCGAATATTCGAACTGGTGCGCCCCGGCACATTGTACACGATGATGGGCAATGAGACGGCTTCGGCGATAGCGCGAAAGTGCTGGTACAATCCCTCCGGCGTCGGCTTGTTGTAATAAGGCGCTACGGACAAGAGGCCATCAGCCCCCACCTTCTCGCACTGCCGGGCCAGCTCGATGACCTTGCGGGTATCATTGCCACCCGCTCCAGCAATGACGGGCACGCGACCAGCCGCCTCGTTGACGACGACCTCCACGACGCGGAGGTGCTCCTCAACAGTGAGCGTGGGATTCTCGCCGGTCGTCCCACAGGGCACGAGAAAATCGATGCCGTGATCGATCTGGAACGCTACCAATCTCTTCAGCGCCGGCTCATCGACGCGGCCATCTGCCGTAAACGGCGTGACCAGCGCCGTTCCGCATCCTCTCAATTCATCGAGTTTTGTCATGACGCCCTCTCCTCATTATTTAAGATCAAAAGCCCCCGGTGTTCCCACCGTCACCGGGCATGCGCCATCACTCTCCGTCGGATGAGCGCGGCTTCGGTCGCCTATTATAAACGACATCATTCGGTTCGTTCCACGAGCTCCTGAAATGTGTAGAACCCTTTCTTCCCCACGATCCACCGCGCCGCAAACAGCGCGCCATCGGCGAAGCCTTCTCGACTGCGGGCGACGTGTTTCAGCGTGATCGTTTCCACCGGGGAATCGAAGCTCACCGCGTGAGTGCCTGGAATATACCCAGCGCGCACACTGGAGATCGGCACATGATGATCGCCATAGGCCGCTTCCAGGATGCGCCCCAGTGTGATGGCCGTCCCCGACGGCGCGTCCTTCTTGAGCTTGTGATGGGCCTCCTCGATGAAGGGATCAAACTCCCGGAAGCGATGGAACAAATGAGCGGCGTGCTCAACGATCTTGAAAAACAGGTTCATGCCCAGGGAGAAGTTCGGACCATAGACGAAGCCGATCCCGCTTTGAGCGACCACGCGGCGCGCCTCGTCCAGATGCTCATACCACCCCGTCGTTCCCACGACCATGTTCACGCCCACCCGGGCGACTCGGCGAATATTTTCCATCACAGCCTGGGGCGTGGAAAAATCTATGCAGACGTCAATGCCGGCCAGATTCTCCGGCGTGAGCCCCTGGAACCATCCGTTATTCTTGGAATCGAGAATGAGCGAGACGGTGATCCCTTGACGTTGCGCACGCCGCTCGATGAGCTTACCCATCTTGCCATATCCAATCAGGGCGATATTCATGATCCTCTCCTCAATAAAACATCTCCGGATCTACGTCCCGGAACAAAAGATCGTGCAAGCGCTTCACGGCCTCGCCGACGTTCGCCGCGGGGAGAATGAGCACCAGGCTATGTTCAGACACTCCGTAAGAAATCGCTCCCACAGGTAGATCGCCGACCGCTTGGACGACCTGATGGAGAAGCGCCCCGTGCTGGTGGAGATGCTCTCCAACGAGGCAAACGATGGCTTGATCTGACACCATGGCGACGTTCGCCTCGGGCTCGAGATCAATGGTCAGCGCCTCGACGCTCTCCGAAGGATCGATGACCAGCATGATCCTCGTTTCCGTCGTCATGGCCAGATAGGTGTGAAGCTGAGCCCGCTCTACGGCCTCGAAGGCGGTCTTGAAGAATCGCGGCAGAGACGAGGCATGCCGAGCCGCTACCGTGAGAAGTGTGACCGGCCTCTTATACGCGATCGATTTGACGACCGACCGCGTGGGCGGGACAGTGGCGGCGATGACCGTGCCCGGTCCATCTGGATGTCGGGAATTGTAAATATGGACGGGGATGGCCTTCTCATCGGCGGGGAACAATGTGCTCGGATGAAGGACCTTGGCGCCGAAGTGGGTGAGCTCCTTGGCTTCCAGAAACGAGATCGCTCTGATCGTGCGGGCTTCTGGTAATATGGCTGGATCGGCCGTCATGATGCCATGGACGTCCGTCCAGATTTGAATATCCTCAGCCTCCAGAGCGGCGCCGATGATGGCGGCGGAATAATCCGAACCCTCGAACCCCAGCGTCGTCGTGACTCCATGAAGAGTCGCCCCAATGTAGCCTTGAGTGACGGGGATCCGTCCCGCTTGAAGGCATGGTCGGATGTGTTCGACGATCCGCGCCCGGGTGATGTCCATCAGTGGCCGCGCCCGCGTGTGATGCTCATCGGTGATCATGAATTGACGGGCATCGAGCCAGACGGCATCGAGTCCTCCATGCTTCAGCGCTTCGGTCACGATGACTGAAGAGATGAGCTCTCCATATGAAGCGATACGATCGCGGCCGCGCAGTGTGAGCTCGCGCAGGATGGCCAATCCATCGATGAGCTGCTCGATGTCGCGAAAGTACCCTTCTACACGGGGGAGAGCCTCATCAACATGCAGCGCGCGCATGAGAGCGACGTGATACCCTTTCAGTTCCTCCCATCGCCCGCGCGCCGTGGCCCGCTCACCACGAGTAGCACGCTCAGCAATATCCAGCAGTGCGCGCGTCGTCTTCCCCATCGCCGAGACGACGATGACGGGGCCGAGATGGGCGCGCGCTTTAATGATATCAACTACCCGCTCGATTGATGTGGCATCCTGAATCGACGTGCCCCCGAACTTCATGACGATCATCTTGCAACCTCCTCAACCGATGCCGATGTTCTCTTCCAGGAGGACATCACGATCCCGTTCGCCCGGAACGTCTCCACGATCAACGAGACTCGTTCAACAGCCTCTCGACCAGCCGAACATAGAGGTCCACGGCTTCGACGAGCGCTCGCTTTGGTACCTTCTCGTGATCGGTGTGCGCGTCGAGGATCGAGCCCGGCCCCAGCAAATATGGTTTTCCCAGTCGCGTGAGAAACGGAATATCCGTACCGAACGAGACGACGCTGGTTTCGAATCCTTCCACGCGATTCAGAAATACGGGTGACGCTTCAGAGATGATGGTGAGCGTCGCGCGCCCATCGGTCATCTCCTGAAGGCGCCGCTTCACCGCGGCCGGTTCCTCGACCAACCGAAACATGACTTCTGCCCGCGCTTGATCCGGAATCACGTTAGCGGCCACGCCGCCAGCAATAATGCCGATGTTGTAAGTGCTCTCGCCGAGGAGGTCGTGGCGCGGAAGAGGTATCTGGCGGAGATCGTCGAGCACGTCCAACAGCTTCTCGATGGCCGATTCTCCCATATGGGGATAGGCCGAGTGCGCCGCTCGCCCGTGGGTTGTGATCTTCACGCGCATCGAACCTTTAGTGGCCAGCACGAGCTTGTTTTCGGTCGGTTCGCCATCGATGAGGAAGTCGCTCTCCCAGGTTAACTCGTTGGCCGCTTTGGCGCCCAGGCTGGTTCGCTCCTCATCGACCACGAACAGGAGTCCGATCTCGTCAACGCCCCGGTCCGAGAGCCGCTCGGCCGCCTTGATTTGAGCCGCGGCAATCCCTTTAGCATCACACGCGCCCCGCCCATAGAGATAGTCGTCATCCTCGGATGAGGCGATGAACGGTGGGACGGTGTCCAGATGCGTCGAGAGAATCGCGCGCGGTTGGCCCAACCGCGCCAGCACATTGAACCGATCCGGTTCGACCTCCTGCAACGTCACCTGAAATCCGCGTTCGGCCAGATAGTCCCTCAGGAAGAGCGCGACGTCTTTTTCGCGTCCGGTCGTGGAGTCAATATCGATGAGTTCTCGCGTCAAGGCGAACACATCCATCATCCTCTCTCCTTCACGGTCGTTTCGGCGCCGGCTCGCTCCCGGACACACTCAGGGTGATGCCATGCCCACGAGGATAGAGTCCAGGCAAGGCTATCGGCAACCGCCCGCCAATGGGCGCTTGGCCAAACAGCGCGCGGGCGACGGCGCGTTGGGCATACACGGCATCTCCGGCATCGCCGAACGCCGAGACGAAGGTGGGGAGCGCCGGATACTCGAGCAGGAGATAAGGACGTCCAAAAGAAATAACCACGACCGACGGCTGCCGTTCAGCAATCCGCTTCAAAAGAGCACGAGCGGCGGCCGGGAGACCCGGTTGATGATCGCGCCGAGGATGCGCAAATAATGAGACGAGAACGAGATCGACCGACTCCGCTCGACGAAGAATCGCCGCCGCTCGATCGATGGGCGTGCACCGGTCGATGACGATACGCTCGGTGTCCAGCCGGCGACGCCTCAACTCATCGGTGAGGACGCGTCCCAAGGTTCGTCGCTCCTCAGCGTTGAACTCGGCATCGGTCACGATCAGATGCATCACCGATGTGAGTGAGGGAGAGCTCAACGGGATGGTATGCCGTTCATCCCGCACCAGCGTTATGGCACGCTGGGCGATGGTTTGCGCGACACGACGCGACGCCGAACCACCGACGAAACTATCGATGAGGTCGGTGTCTGTGAACCGATTGGCGGCCAGACCCAAGCGCACCTTGGCGGTGAGAATGCGCCGGACCGATTCATCAATGCGGGCCTCAGCAATCTCCCCTCGTCGAACAGCTTCCCACACGCTGCGCATCACTCCATCCACATCGGCTGGCGCGAGCAATATATCGACGCCCGCCTTCACTGCAGAGCGCGCACATTGGCGTGGAGTGAGATGGGCGGTCATCGTTGCGTCCGACAATCTATCCGTCAAGATGAGGCCATTGAATCCCATCTGGCGACGCAACAGATCGGCGATCACCACGGGCGAAAGTGAGGCCGGCCTGGTGAGTCTCGCTTCCGCCTGGAGTGGCTCCTCTCGCGAACCTGATGGGAGAGGTGTGGAATCGATCTGAGGAACGGCGATATGGCCGACCAGAAGAGCGCCCGTTCCACTCTCGATGGCCGCCCGAAAGGGGAGGAGGGCCTGCTCCCGAAGCTCATCGATGGAGCCGGTGAGCAGAGGGAAGGCCTCGCCGACCGGTGGCCGAGCGCTGCCATATCCGGGAAACGTCTTCACTGCTGTCACCACACCATACATCTGTGCGCCCCGAATATACGCAGAGACCATCCGGGCGACCTGGCGGGGATCATCGCCGTAGGCGCGCACGCCGATCTGCCGATGACGAGGATCAGCGATAACATCGGCGATGGGGCCGATGAGGAGAGTGACGCCCAGGAGTCGCGCCTCCTGCGCCGTCACGCTTCCCTGCCGCATGGCCCACGCTGTATCACCAGTGGCCCCTACAGCCATGTTCCAGGGCAGGAGCGTCGCTCCGTGGAGCGTCGTCCCCACTCCGGCATCTACCTCGGCGGCGACGAGCAAGGGGAAGCGGGCCAACTCTTGGAGGCGATTGATCATCATGGCCGCTTCATACACCGGGCCGCGCCCGAGGAGAATGCCTCCCACGCGATGTTCCAGAATGTGATGGCGCAACGTCTTGAACCGTTCGCTCTCCAGATTCAGAAAAGTCGCCGACGCCGGGATCATGATCATCTGACCGATCTTTTCCTCCAGGCGCATGCGTTTCAATTGAGCGTCGATCCACTTCCGCTCCCGCTTAGACAGGTGACGCTCATAGGGGAACTTGGCCATCTCGATTTGCGGCCGTGAGAGGCTGACGCCAAAGCCTATGACGATCAGGCCGAGGAGTCCGACGAGCATGGCTCTCAGGCGATGACGACCAACGCTGCACGCACCCAGACGACTCATTGACGTCCCCCTCATCGATCGAAGCGAGCGATCCGGCGAGTGGCTGGGAACCGACGCGCCGGCCTCTCATTCCAGAGAAATCCTCCAGATGGATCGGGTGAATCCCCGAGCGTTACATGTTATAACAGCCACCCCCATAAGTAAAATTGATTCGCCCTCACCCTTTGTCGTTCACGATTCTTTTGTTGTACACTAATGGTTGGCCTCGTCAAGAAGCGGAGAGGATGAGCATCGTCATCGGATTCATCTCTCTGCCGAGGCCTGGTGAGCAACTCGGTGGTCGCTGAGGCGAGGAAGGAACCGATGGCCAAATCGCCCAATGAAGTGATGGTTGAGCGATCGCTCCCCCACAGCGTGGATGTGGAGCGCTCCATTCTCGGGATCATCCTGCTGGACAACTCCACGCTGCATCAGGCCTTGGAATTTTTGAGTCGTGATGATTTTTATCTCGAGGCGCACCAACGCATCTTCGAAAAGATGCTCGCGCTCTACGAGAAGGATCAACCCATCGATCCCATCACCTTGCGAGAAGAACTGGAGCGCTCCGGCGAACTGGAGCAAATCGGTGGCGTCAGTTACATCGCCCGCTTGATGGATGGGACGCCCCATCTGAGGAATATCGAGCATTACGCCAAGATCGTCCGCGATAAGTCGCTGCTGCGACGCCTCATCATCGCTTCGAATCAAATCATCAGCGAGTGCTTCGAACAAGAGGACGACACCGACCTCATCCTGGAACGAGCCGAGCGCGCGATCCTCGATATCGCCGATGACCGCACCAGAGAAGGCTTCACCACGGTGGCCGACGTCGCCAAGCAACAACTGGAAGTCATCGAGCAGATGGCCGGCCGACCGCGAATGATCACCGGCTTACCGACCGGCTTCCTGGAGTTCGATGAAATGACGTCGGGACTTCAGAAGAGCGATTTGATCATCGTTGCCGCCCGTCCCTCGGTGGGGAAAACGAGCTTCGTCCTCAGCATCGCTCAGAACGTGGCCCAAGCCGGTTACACGGTCGGCATCAGTTCGCTGGAGATGAGCAAACAACAACTGGTCATTCGCCTGCTGTGTTCCGAGGCCAAAGTGAACATGCAGCGATTTCGTGGTGGCTTCCTCAATCGGGAAGATTGGCGACGGCTCGCTCAGGGGCTGAAGAAACTGGCCGAGTGCAAGATCTTCATCGACGATACGCCGGGCATCACCACGCTCGAGCTTCGCGCCAAAGCGCGGCGCCTCAAGCACGAGCGGGGACTCGATCTCCTCATCGTCGACTATCTTCAACTGATGAGCGGTCGTGGCCGGGCGGAGAATCGACAACAAGAAGTTTCACAAATCTCGCGGGATTTGAAAGCCATCGCCAAGGATCTGGATGTGCCGCTCATCGCCGTCTCGCAACTCTCGCGCGCGCCTGAGGCCCGGACCGATCACCGACCGCAGTTGAGCGATCTGAGAGAGAGCGGCTCTCTGGAACAGGATGCCGACGTGGTGGCGTTCCTGTTCCGCGAAGAACTCTACAATCGCACGCCGGAGAACGAAGGGAAGGCCGAACTGATCGTCGCCAAGCAGCGAAACGGCCCCACCGGCGTGGTCCCACTGGCCTTCCTCAAGGAATTCACGCGATTCGAGAATCTCATGGATGCCCCCCTATGAGCCAGAAGATCGACGTTCGCGCATCACCCACCACGTCATGCTCGGCATCGGATGTCCTCGGTCGGCCTACCTGGGCGGAAATTCATCTGGATCATCTCACCGAAAACTTTCGCGCCCTTCGCACGCGCGTCGGCCCACAGGTGAAGATTCTGGCCGCCGTGAAGGCCGACGCCTACGGTCACGATGCAGTGATCGTCGCCCGGCACCTGGAGGAGCTGGGGTGTCATTGGTTCGGCGTTGCCCTTCCCGAAGAGGGCATCGCCTTGCGGGAAGCGGGAGTGACGCGCCCGATCCTTTGCCTGGGTGGATTCTATAATAATCAAGCTCCCCTGCTCCTCGAATATGAACTCACGCCGACCATCTATGATCGCGAGATGCTCGAAAGACTGAATGCCGCTGCTCGCCTGCGCGGGCTCATCGCTCCCTATCACCTGAAAGTCGACACCGGCATGGGACGCCTGGGTGTGCCATTGGCCGAACTGGAAGAGTTTCTCGATCGTCTGGACAGCTACTCTCACGTCAAGATGGACGGGCTGCTCACCCATCTGGCTTCGGCCAACGAGCCGCGCCAGGATGAATTCACCCGCCGCCAAATCGAGCGGTTTCATCGAGCGATGGAACTGGTGCGCCGAGCCGGCTACCGACCGACCTACTATCATCTGGCCAGCAGTGCGGCGATTTACGCCTACCCCGAGTCGTGGGGGAATATGGTGCGACCAGGCGGAGCCCTCTATGGACTCTTTTCGGCCGCTCCCGAATTGCGGCCCGTGATGTCGCTTCATACGCGCATCATTCTCGTCAAGACGGTCCCCGCCGGCGCGCCGCTCGGATATGGGGGAACATTTGTCACTCGCCGTGAGAGTCGCATTGCGACTTTGCCCATCGGCTACCAGGATGGCTACTGCCGCGCCTTCTCCAATACGGCCCGCGTCATCATTCGTCAACGCTATGCGCCGGTGGTGGGGCGCGTGAGCATGGATCTCACGTTGATCGACGTCACCGATGTTCCCGGAGCCCGGGTCGGTGATGAAGTGGTGCTTCTGGGGGAAAAGGACGGACTCTCGGTCACCGCCACGGAGTTGGCCCGAAAGGCGCACACCATCTCTTACGAGATCACCTGCGGCATTAGTCGTCGTGTTCCGCGAGTGGCCGTCTGACGTCCTCCGGGGAAGCGATGGTGGCCTTCCCGAGATGGGCATTGGAGATCCCGAACGGCATCCGCGAAAACGGCGTCTCGATCAGCGCTTGGCCCTCTGTGAAGGGCAGCCTCGTCGAGGCGATCGTTCTTCTTTCCTCACTGCTCCGGGGAGCGTGCCTCGTTGACAGCGCTGATGGTGGATCGTTAGTTTTTAGTCGCCCATGGCGGAGGAGAATCGAGCAGCCGTCGAGTTCCACGACGTGACCTATCGTCTCAATGACCGGCCGCTGGTATCCCATCTGACTTTCCACGTGCGCCGAGGAGAAATTCTGGTGCTGCTGGGGCGCAGCGGTTCCGGTAAGACGACGACGTTGAAACTCATCAATCGCCTGCTCGCTCCCACCGAAGGGGAGGTCCGCGTCGAGGGCACCGCGACCGTCGACTGGGACCCCATTCGACTGCGGCGACGCATCGGGTACGTCATTCAAGAAGTCGGGTTGTTTCCTCACTTCACCGTCGAACGCAACGTCGGACTCGTCCCCACGCTCGAAGGATGGGAGCCCGAGCGCGTGCGCGACCGCGTCCATCGCCTGCTGCGCCTGGTCGGTCTGCCGCCAGAGCAGTTCGCCCATCGTTATCCGCATGAACTCTCGGGCGGACAGCGACAGCGCGTCGGCGTAGCCCGGGCGCTGGCCGCCGACCCACCTCTCCTGCTCATGGACGAGCCCTTCGGCGCACTCGATCCGCTCACCCGGGTGGAGATGCAACGCGAATTCCATGAGTGGCAACAGCGCCTGGGCAAGACCGTGGTGTTCGTGACGCACGACATCCAGGAAGCCCTCTTTCTCGCTTCTCGCATTGGGCTCATGGACGAAGGGCGCCTGGTGGAATTGGGAACGCCGACAGAGTTCCTGCGCTCTTCGCGCCCGGAAGCGCGAGCGTTCATTCAATGCCTTCGAGCCGTACCGTCGGACGATCGCCTCTCTGAGGAAAAGCTGTCATGAGTTTCATCGAATTTGTGATTCGGCATCAGCGCGAGATCATTCACCTCACCGAGGAACACCTCATCCTGGTGGGTCTTTCTATGAGCATCGCCCTTCTCGTCGGCATTCCGCTCGGCATCCTCATCACCCGTCAGCCGAGATGGCGCAAACCGGTGCTGGGATTCGCCAATGTGGTGCAGACGATCCCCAGCCTGGCTCTGTTCGGTTTTCTCATTCCCATCCCTTTCGTGGGAGGCATCGGCGCTCGCACGGCGATCGTCGCTCTCACCCTCTACGCGTTGCTGCCCATCATCCGCAACACCTATGCGGGCATCATGAGTGTCGATCCCGCCGTTCGTCAGGCCGGTCTGGGAATGGGGATGACCGATCGGCAACTGCTCTTTCAGGTTGAACTTCCCCTGGCGCTCGGCGTGATCCTGGCGGGCGTGCGCGTGGCCACGGTGATCTCCGTCGGCGTGGCCACCATCGCCGCCGCGATCGGCGCGGGCGGATTGGGCGTATTCATTTTCCGAGGTGTGGCGATGGTAGATAATCAGTTGATTCTGGCCGGCGCCCTGCCAGCGGCCTTGCTCGCTCTGGTCATCGATTTCACGCTCGGGTGGATCGAACGCCATCTCACGCCTCGAACCGAGGCGAGGAGAGAGATGGCATGAGCACGAGCGCTCGATGTTTGGCGATCGGCGAGCCGGGATTCCGCCCCGGGAGTCGCGGACGAGAGGCCGGTCATGGAACTCCTTCGATCGGGCGCGCGACGCACCTCGGACGCGGGTTGACCATCGGCTGGTTGTTCATGTTCATCCTCTTGATGGCTGGTTGCGCGCGCGTGGAGAGGCGCATCGTCGTCGGCTCGAAGAACTTCACCGAACAGGTCATCCTGGGCGAGCTGCTCGCCCAGCACATTGAACGGCAGACCGACCTTCGAGTGGATCGTCGATTGAACCTCGGCGGCACGTTTCTCTGCCATCGGGCGATCACCGCGGGCGAAATCGATCTCTACGTCGAATATACAGGGACGGCCTACACGGCGATCTTGAAGCACGATCCCATCGGCGACGCGCGTCAGGTCTATCAGCGCGTCAAACAAGAGTATGCTGAGCGATTCGACCTCGTATGGATGGAGCCTTTGGGATTCAATAATACGTTCGCCATCGTCATCCGCGGCGAAGATGCGCGAAAGCTGCACATCGCCACGATTTCGCAAGCGGCCAAATACGCGCCGCGATGGCGCGCCGGATTCGGGTATGAGTTCATGGAGCGAAAGGACGGTTATCCGGGATTGGCCAGGACCTACGGATTGAGATTCGCCGAACCACCGCGAGAGATGGATCTGGGATTGATGTATCGTGCGCTGCGAGATGGTCGCGTCGATCTGGTGGCGGGCAATTCCACCGACGGGCTCATCGCTCACCTCGATCTCGTGGTGCTGGAAGATGACAAGCATTATTTTCCGCCATATGAAGCCGCGCCGGTCGTGCGCCGTGACACACTCGCGCGATATCCGGCGCTCGGCGCGGCGCTCCGGCAACTCGGGGGACTCATCTCCGAAGAGGAGATGCGCCGGTTGAACTATCAGGTGGACGGCGAGCACCGCGACGTGAAACAGGTGGTGCGGGATTTCCTCGATGCCAAACATGCCTTCCTCCAGCCGGAATCAAGGTCGCGGGAGGGAACCGAGTGAGGGTTTCTCCATTTCTCCTGACGCTCAGATGAGCAGAGAGGCCCACTGATCCGCGCTCCGGCTTTCGTACGCTTCGCAGACTCGTCAGAGTTCACCGAGATGGGGACCAGACTCAGGTCACAGATCCGCATCCTAGCCATGACCTCTCGAACTTGTCAGGAGGCACTTTTTCGTCTACCATCTGCTTTTCAAAACGTGATGCACACCTTCGGGGCAGGGTGAGCCCCTCGATGAGGGGGGCAATTCCCGACCGGCGGTATGGCCCAGAGTCCTGGGCCGAGCCCGCGACCCCCACGGCATGGTGGGGTGGATCCGGTGAGAGGCCGGGGCCGACGGTATAGTCCGGATGGGAGAAGGTGGCAATCGGATGTCGCTGGCTGAGCGCGATGCAGAGCGTCGGGTTCGCCAGCGGCGTATTGGAGCGGTGTCCCGGAGGTCACGATGGCTTCCGGTCTTTGTTTGTGATCCCTCTGACGCCGTTCATGTGCCCCTCGCCGCATATCTCCCTGCCCGAAGGAAAACGTCCCGATGAGCTCTCGATGTCATCATGGGGAGCGATGAGCGAGACCGCATGAACGAAGACTTCATGCAGCGAGCCCTGCGTCTGGCCGAGTGTGGGCGGGGACGGACCAGTCCCAATCCCATGGTGGGCGCCGTGCTCGTCCAGCGGGGTCGGATCGTCGGCGAGGGATTCCATCCGCGGGCGGGAGCGCCTCACGCGGAAGCCTTCGCCCTGGAACGAGCCGGCCCGGCGGCGCGAGGCGCGACTCTCTACGTCAATCTCGAGCCCTGCTGTCACTTCGGGCGAACGCCGCCGTGCACTCGAGCGCTCATCGCCGCCGGCGTGGCCGAAGTGCACATGGCCATGCTCGATCCCAATCCATTGGTCGCCGGACGAGGGCGCGCCGAACTGGCCGCAGCAGGCATTCGCACTGTAGTCGGCGAGCACCGAGCGGAAGCTGAAACGCTCAACGAGTGCTTCGTCCATTGGATTACGACGGGACGGCCATTCGTCATCGCCAAGTTCGGAATGAGTCTGGACGGAAAGATCGCCACCCGGCGCGGCGAGGCGCGGTGGATCACCGGCCCCGAAGCCCGTCAGCAGGTCCATCAGTTGCGAGATGAAGTGGATGCCATCCTGGTTGGCGTCGACACGGTGATCGCCGATGATCCTCAACTGACCACGCGGCTGGAGAAGGACGATGTCCACCATCCGCTGCGCGTCATCCTCGATAGTCGGGGGCGCCTCCCCTTTCACGCGCGAGTGTTGGATTCCACGCTCCCCGGACGCACGCTGGTGGCCACAACCGAAGCGATGCCCGCCGACCGGCGTCGCGCCTTGAGAGCGCAGGGGGCCGAGGTGCTCGTTCTGCCCGCGCACGCTGGACGCGTCAGTCTCCCCCATCTGCTCGCCGCGCTCGGTCAACGCCAGGTCACCAGCCTCCTCGTCGAAGGAGGGGGGACCGTCCTGGGCAGCTTTTTCTCCGAGGGGCTGGTCAACAAAGTGTGGGCGTTCATCGCCCCACTGATCATCGGCGGTCATGCAGCGCCAACTCCCGTAGGAGGGATGGGCGTGGAGCGGCTGGCTGAAGCGCTCCGGCTCGAGCGCGTTCAGTGGCGCCAACTGGGCGCGGATCTCCTCATCTGTGGCTATCCGACCAGGACACAGTCGGCCCGTGCTCAAGTTGAAGCCGTCCGAGCGAGACGGAGTCGAGACGTGCTGGCTTCGGCCGCCCAACGCGATTAGGAGAGCGCCATGTTCACTGGCATTGTCGAAGAGATTGGAACTATACGTCGCCTGGAGCGCCGAGGAGGGTCCGTCACTCTGGAAGTGGCTGCCAGCAAGACGCTCCAGGAGACGCGCATTGGCGACAGCATCGCCGTCAATGGAGCCTGCCTCACGATCACCGCTCTCGGCCGAGACACGTTCACCGTGGATCTGGCGCCGGAGACGCTGCGGCGAACGAACCTCGGACGATTGCGACCCGGCGACGGCGTCAATCTGGAACGAAGCGTAGCCATGGGCGATCGCCTGGGAGGGCACTTCGTCCAGGGCCATGTCGATGGCGTCGGTCGGGTGAAAGCGCTGCGACCGGAAGCTGACGCCGTGATTGTCTCGTTCGCCGCGCCGGCTGAGATCATGCGCTATGTCGTCCCCAAAGGATTCATCGCCGTCGATGGAGTGAGTTTGACCGTTGTCGATCGTCTCGATGGAGGGTTCACCGTCTCGTTCATCCCCTATACGCTGGCTCACACGATCGCCGGTCGCTATCGCGCGGGGAGCGTGGTCAATCTGGAAGCCGATATTCTGGGGAAATATGTGGAGCAGTTTCTCTCTCACTGGAGAGAAGCCGGGACGCTGAGTCGTCAGTTCTTACTTCGCCATGGATTCCTCGAAGGAGGTGAAGATGTCACTGGCAACGATTGAAGAGGCCCTGGAGGAGTTGCGTGCCGGGCACATGCTCATTGTGATCGATGACGAAGACCGGGAGAACGAAGGTGATCTGGTTCTGGCGGCGGAGAAGGTGACGCCGGAAGCCATGAACTTCATGCTCCGGCACGGGCGCGGGCTCGTCTGCGTGCCCCTTCCCGGCGAGCGGCTAGAAGCCTTACGGCTCCCCCTGATGGTTTCGTCCGAAGAGAACACGGCGCCCACCCGAACGGCGTTCACCGTCTCGGTCGATGCTCGCGAGGGGGTCACCACGGGCATCTCTGCCTACGATCGAGCGGTCACTGTGCGACGACTCGCCGATCCCCGAGCGCGACCGGAGGATTTCGTCCGGCCGGGACACATCTTCCCGCTCCGCGCCGCCGATGGGGGCGTTCTCGCGCGCCCCGGCCACACCGAAGCTGCCGTCGATCTCACCCGGCTGGCGGGTCTTCAACCGGCGGGCGTCATCTGTGAGATCCTGGCTGAAGATGGTCACATGGCCCGGTGGCCCGAACTCCGCGCCTTCGCCGCCCATCATGGATTGAAGATCATCCGCATCGCCGATGTGATCGCTTATCGGCGACAACATGAGATGTACCTGCGCTGCGTCGCTCGCGCTCAGCTCCCGACCCGGCACGGTTCATTCACCGTTCGCGCCTACGAAGAGACGACGACCGGCCAGCAACATCTGGCCCTGGTGATGGGCAATGTGAATGATGGTCGGCCAGTTCTGGTGCGCGTTCATTCCGAATGCCTCACCGGCGAAGTATTCGGCTCGCAACGCTGCGACTGTGGAGCCCAGCTCGACAGAGCCATGGAAATGATCGCGGCCGAAGGGCGGGGCGTCATTCTCTATATGCGCCAGGAAGGACGAGGCATTGGCCTGTGTAATAAACTGCGGGCCTATGCGCTCCAAGAACGTGGACTGGATACGGTGGAAGCCAATCACCAATTGGGCTTCCCCGCCGACCTGCGCGACTATCGCGTCGGCGCCCACATTCTCATCGATCTGGGCATTCACGAGGTCCGATTGCTCACCAATAATCCGCAGAAGGTCAAAGGATTGGAGCGACACGGACTGCGGGTCGTCGAGCGGGTGCCGCTCATCGTTCCGCCGACGGCGGAGAATTGGGCCTATCTGCGGACCAAGCGAGATAAGATGGGGCATCTTCTCGATCTCTGATGGGGGCGAACGCCGTGCCTGCGGGAGAGATGAACCCCACGTTCGGAGGAGAATCCATGGGAAAGACCTTTCGCGGAGCGCTCACCGGGAAGGGGCTGCGTATCGCTTTAGTCGTCTCCCGGTTCAATGAATTCATCAGCCATCGCTTGCTCGCTGGCGCGCGCGATGCGCTGGAGCGACTCGAGGTGGCCGATGACAACATCGACGTCGCTTGGACGCCGGGTGCTTTCGAGCTCCCACTGGTGGCCAAACGATGTGCTGAAAGTGGCCGCTACGATGCCGTCGTCTGCCTGGGCGCGGTCATTCGCGGCGCCACGCCACACTTCGACTATGTGGCCAGTGAAGTGGCCAAAGGCGTGGCCACCGTGGGGTTGACGACCGGCGTGCCCATCATCTTCGGCGTGCTGACGACGGATACCATCGAACAGGCCATCGAGCGCGCCGGATCGAAATCGGGCAACAAGGGATTCGATGCCGCCATGGCTGCTATCGAAATGGCCAACCTCCTTAAACAGATTGCCTCATGAAGAGGGGTCTCAGATGTAGAGGCGAACGTGGCGGTCTCATCGCCCGCGACCTCATACGATCGCCGCTTCTTCACAAACAGTGTGGTGCGAGCTGACAGCTTGCGCGACATTCTCCCAAAGTCCTCTTCACCCCCTCGGTGTGGCCCACGAGGTCATGGGCGATTTCGCAGTAAACAGGCGTAGCGCAAGTTATTGACTCGCCCTCCTCACCTTCATCCTGGGGAATGGACACGTTGCCCATGAGTGATCCCCCTTGGGCTGAGCGCGATCAATCGGTACAGCGGTTGAGCCTGAGCGCCTCTATGCTACAATAACCGCCCCAATGAGAGATCACGACTCGCGGAGAGGAAAAAATCATATGAATCCCATCGGACTCATCGTTCTCGCCGTCCCTGTAGCGACGCTCATCCTGCTGGCTTATCATCGAGCGGGGATGAGAGGTGTTGGTCAGGGATTCGCACAGACGGGAACGCTCATTCTTTCGATTCTTCCCTATCTGGCTCTGGGCATCACATTGGCTGGATTCCTCACCTACCTTTTACCTCAAGAGATCGTCGCTCGTTGGCTGGGGGCGGAAGCCGGGTTCAAGGCCATCGGTCTCGGTTGTGTGGCGGGCATCGTGATTCCCGGTGGGCCGTTCATTCACTATCCCATTCTGGCATCGCTTCTCGCTCGAGGAGCGGCTCTGGGGCCGGTGGCTGCCTACATTGCGGCCTGGGGACTCATGAACATGAATCGCGTGCTGGTTTGGGAATCTCCCTTCTTCGGCTGGCGGTTCGTGGGAATTCGCCTGCTGGCCTCGCTCGTCTTTCCCTTTCTCATCGGCGTGGTGGCTCAAGAACTCACCAGGATGCTCTCGCCTTAACTTCGCCTCTTGAGGAAATGAGATGAGTGCATATGCGCTGCTCACCACGCGAGGCTCATGCGGGGAGAAGGGTGGGAATGAGGGAATCAATTCACCGGACAGAAACGAGGTTGTCATCGAGTGTTCATCGGTGTAGGCTCTCAAAGAATGCGGCTTTCCGGAGGTGATCGTATGAACATGGGCTTTGCGGCGATGATGTTTCTCCTCCTCATTCCAATCATCAGCCAGACGGCGTTCGCACAAGAGTTCTCCGTCGGTCCAGTGACCGCCGGTCCGGGAGAGGTGGCCTCGGGATTCATTGAGGTGCCGCCCGGTGTGGATGAGGGCACGCGCATCCCGATCAGCGTGCTTCATGGACGACGACCGGGACCAGTGCTGGCCCTGATCGCCGGAAATCACGGTTATGAGTATGCCCCTATCCTGGCGCTTCAGCGGTTACGCGGCCGGCTCGATCCCAAAGCGCTCGCCGGCACCGTCATCATGGTGCACGTGGCCAACATGCCATCGTTCCTACGTCGAACGATCTATTACAGTCCCATCGACGGCAAGAACCTCAACCGCGTCTATCCGGGCAAGAAGGATGGAACCGTGTCCGAGCGCATCGCTTATGCCATCACGCAACAGGTCATCGAGCGGTGCGACTATCTCATTGATTTGCACTGCGGCGACGGCAACGAGTCGCTGCGTCCCTACACGTACTGGCCGAAGACGGGAAATCCCCAGCTCGACGAGAAAGCGAAACAGATGGCCCTGGCATTCGGCCTCGATCATATCGTCATCGATACCGATCGTCCGAAAGACCCCCGCCACTCCGTCTACTGCTCGAACACGGCGACGACTCGCGGCAAACCGGCCATCACGACCGAGTCGGGAGGACTGGGTCAAACCGATGAACCATCTATCGCGCGCATTGAGCGGGGAGTGATGAGCGTGCTCCGATGGCTGCACATGCTGGACGGCGAGCCCCAGTTCGTCGAACATCCCATCTGGATCGATCGTTCAGAGGTCATCCGCAGTCAGGTGACCGGCCTCTTCTATCCGCTGGTGAAAAAAGGCGTCGCCGTGACGAAAGGAATGCGGCTCGGTTACATCACCGACTTTTTTGGTCAACGAATCGCCGATGTGCGCGCGCCATTGAGCGGCGTCGTGTTGTACATTCTGGGCACTCCCCCGGTGAGCCCCGACGAACCGCTGGCATTCGTCGGACATATCTTGTCCGAGAAATGATGGCGGGAAACACCGCGGTCGCCGATCCGGCCGGGAAGCGAAATGCATTAAGGGAATCCGATGCTGCATTGGTCTTCGGCATTGCGCACCCGAAGACACACTCAGAAATTGGGATTTTCAAGATTTCAAAGATCACTGATCGGACATCCCCTCGAGCGTTTCATTCTGCTCTCCTGTCGTCCCCTATATTGCCGAATATGACTGAGCGAGATACAATAGAAACCAGCGTAATGAGTGCTCGTAGGAGAGTGGGCATGGGCGTCGTTCGATGAGCACTGGGTGCGCGCGAGTTCGAGACATGTCATGGAGGTGATCCACGATGGCGCAGGAAATCAAAATGAGATCGACTACTGCTGGCGCGCCACCACCCGGCCGCATGACCTACGAAGAATTTCTCGCGTGGGCCGATGAAGATACCTGGGCTGAGTGGGTCGATGGAGAAGTGATCATGATGAGTCCCGTATCCAAACTTCATCAACAGCTTGGATTGTTCCTTCTCCTGCTCCTGCAGCATTTCGTAGAATCCCATCAATTGGGCACGGTACTTTACGAGCCGTTTCAGATGAAGACGGGACCGGAGCTACCTGGGAGATCGCCCGATATCATCTTTGTTCGCCGGGAGCATCTGGATCGCCTCAAGGAGAATTACTTGGATGGTCCCGCCGACTTAGTCGTAGAGATCATCAGTCCCGAGAGTCGCGCCCGCGACCGGGGAGAGAAGTTCTACGAATACGAGCAAGGCGGCGTGCGCGAATATTGGCTCATCGATCCGGATCGCAAACAGGCCGAATTTTATCAACGGGGAGAAGATGGCATCTATCGTCTTGTGCCGGTCGGCGAAGAAGGAATTTATCGAAGCGCCGTCCTGGAAGGGTTATGGTCGAAAGTAGCCTGGTTGTGGCAAGACCCGCTGCCGCCGCTCATGAGTATCCTCAAGGAATGGGGACTGGTGTAATCATCCGGTCACGCCTCCGGCACCTCCTCATCGTGCCCGTCTTGCGCCTGGCGTCCGGCCTCCTTCCCCATGAGTCCTTGCGCCGCTCTGATGGCTTCTTCCAGAGTGGTGATCTTGCCATCCAGTTGCATCTCATAAACGGCTTTGAGAATCTCGCCCATGCGCGGTCCCGGCGGAACGCCCAGGGGGATGAGGTGCCGTCCCATGAGAATGGGTTTGGGTGGAGCGTGTTCCACGGCCAGCGCCCGCGCCCGCTGGATGAACCATTCCTCGGCGGCCGAGTCGCTGGCCGGACCACGAGCCAGGGCATCGGCTTTCGCAACCAGATAGAGGAGTTCCAGATCGCACTTCCGCGCCAATCGACGAAACGCGCCATCGGTGATGCGATGGCGCTCGCCATAAAACTGCGAGGGCTTCAAATGATTGGTGACCAGCGCCACCACTTGCCCACGAACATCATAGCCGTTGATCGTGTGCACGTTGAGCGCATCGAGCACTCGCAGGGTTGGTTCCCGAGCCGCCTCCTCGTGCCCCGGCGAACGAAGGTGCCCGCGTTCGAATCGCGTCATTTGCGGTTTTGCGATGTCATGAAGCAGTACGGCGAGGATGACGGTGAGCCTCTTCTCCTTGGGAAGCCCTTCGGTCAACGCCACCGCCTGATCGACGGCCATTAGCGTGTGAATCCAAACATCGCCCTCCGGATGCCATTCGGGGTCCTGTGGACATCCGACCATCGGTTTCAGATCGGGCAGCAACTTATCGATGATGAGCAGATCGAGGGCCGCCTGCAATCCAATGGATGGACGTCGCGCTAACAAGAAGAGCTTCTCGAATTCGCCCCATATGCGCTCCTTGGGCAAATCGGTCAGATCAATCGAGCGACAGAGCTCTCTGGTGTTCGGCTCGATCTGGAATTCAAATCGGGCGGCAAATTGCATGGCCCGCAATACGCGCAGGCTGTCCTCGCCGAATGTGCGCGGATCCACGGCCCGGATGATCTCGCGTTCGATATCCTGGACGCCGTGATAGGGATCGAGAATGTCCTCGCTCAAAGGATCATACATGATGGCATTGATGGTGAAATCGCGGCGGCGAGCCGCTTCTTCGAACGACATGAACGGGTCGCCGGTCACAGCGAATCCGCGATGTCCCCGACCCACTTTCGATTCCCGGCGCGGCAAGCTGATATCGATCTCCAACGGCTCTTCCTCGTCCCCGTCGAGGCGAAGCTTATAGACGGTGAATCGGGCGCCCACCATGTTGACGGGTCCAAACTGCCGGAGCAGCGATTCCAGGACGTCGGGCTGGAGATAATACACCTCCAGATCGTAATCCTTCGAGGTCCTGCCCATCAACCGATCGCGCACGCCGCCCCCGACCATCAGCGCCCGTCCGCCAGCGCGGCTGATGGTGCGACAGATGGAGAGAACGATGGGATGGATGGTCTGACTGGCGATGTGATGGATGGCGGCCACTTCAATGCTCAACGAGAGTCTAATGAGACGCCCATGTGCACGGGAATGTGATCCCGCGCGCTCCTCCCCTCAACCGGTATGCATCCTGTGCGAATCGACGCTCTTTGTCGACGTCGCGTCCCGAGACGCCGTCATAGCAGGGTCATCGTCGACATCGATCACGTCCATGAACGCGCTGACCGAGAAGACGGCGCGACCAATGCCCGGATCACCATACCCGGGGGGAACCGGCAGCCGATACTTGGCATGCGTGTCACGCCACACGCGCAGCAACCGAACGTGATACTCCAGCGGAGCGCCTTGAGGATTCTGTGGACCGAGCGCGGTGAGCGGCTCCGGACACCACGTCGTGAATCGAGGGCAGATTCCATGCGACATGAAAAAGTCTAATCCTTCGGCCGTCGACGCGATCGCCTCATCGACCGTCTGAAAGCCATAGGGTTTGGCCATCTCGATGCCGGCGACGAAGTTGGGAATGACATGTGTGGGACCGAAGATCTCGGCAGCATCCAGGATGCGCCGAACCCACTCTCGATGACCGATGAAGCGCGCCTTACCCGGACAGAGAAGAGCGAATAAACGCTCATCCCACACTTCATAGTTGGGGTGGTAAATTTGCACGCCCGCATCCTTGAATTTTTTCAGTTCGTCTTTGGGCAGCGCCTGAACAACCATTTTACTGATCCAGCGTCGCGGGAAGGCGCGTTCGATCGCTTCGGCATATCGGGCATAGAAGTCGACTTCGGTCAGTCCCTTCAGCCTGGTGGTGATGCTCCCGCCGGTGATGGTATAGGCTTGGCTGACGGTATCCGTCTCCTGAATGATCTCCAGCGCCTCCAGAATCTCCTCAATCGACTTCACACCGGTATAGGGCCGCCCGGCAGCGATCTGCTGACGGTAATTCTCATTGATGTCGCAGAACCGACATTCCTCTTGCTCGCCGAAGTACTGACAGATGCGATAAACGGTCAGGTAGACGAGATATCCCCACTCGATCGTGGGAGCGATGTCGATGACCCGCTTGCCATTCGACAGCGTGCGCGTGTAGTACTCGGGGACGGGCTCAAAGTGGACATCGGCAATGGGTGTCCCCTCCAGTTTCAAGATGGCTCGCCCCTGGACGGCCTCCACGCGGTACGGCGAGCGAGGATTCAATCGCACGGAGATGATGGTGCGACGGAAGCCATAGGGCCCCCCCTCCAGAGCGATCTCTTCCGGCGCATAGAGATGCTCGCGCTGCGCCATTTCGGCCAGAGGGACCAGATCGAAGGAGAAGATGAAATACGCTTTGGACTTGAAGCGCGCGGCGAGCCGGAGCGCCTCGGGACTGAACGCCAGTCCGGTGCGGAGCATATCTTCCTTGAAGATCGCCTCTGACGGGAGATCCGGATAGCGGTTGATCATCTCTTCGATCAGGTCTAACCGGGTCGGATGTTCGCGCTCTCGCTCAACCGCGGTGGTCACTCTCTTCCTCGGCATACGATCACCTCTTCTGGGCCTTCAGATGTGGCACCCAAATTGTTCCAGGAAGTATGCCTTCACCTGATCGGCGGCAATGCGAATCTGCTCCATGGTATCGCGATCGCGGATGGTGACCTGCTGATCCTCGAGCGACTGGACGTCCACGGTGACGCAGAACGGCGTCCCAATCTCGTCCTGCCGCCGATAGAGCCGGCCAATGGAACCTGTGTCGTCATACACGGTGTGGACGACCGACTGGAGATCTCGCTTGATGCGCTTGGCCATCTCGACGATCTCCGGACGATTCCTCAAGAGCGGCAGGACGGCCACTTTAATGGGAGCCAGTTCCTTATGGAGCTTGAGCACCACCCGCTTTTGTCCTCGAACCTCTTCCTCGTGGTAGGCATCGACCAGGAAGGCGAGCATGGTTCGATCCACGCCGGCCGATGGTTCGATCACGTAGGGCGTGATGTGCTCGTTCGTCTCGGGATCGAAATAGGTCAAGTTCTCGATGCTGTGCGCGTTCTCGGGATTGGATTTCGAATGAGCGCGCAAGTCGAAATCGGTTCGATTGGCGATGCCTTCAATCTCCGACCAGCCGATGGAGAAGAGATACTCGATGTCGATGGTGCGCTTGGCGTAATGGGCCAGCTCATCCGGAGATTGTTCGCGCTGGCGCAAGTTCTCCCGCCGAATGCCCAACCGGAGATACCAGTTGAACCGCTCCTCGACCCAGCGCTCGAACCACTCCTCATCGGTTCCCGGCTTGACGAAATATTCGATTTCCATCTGCTCGAATTCACGAGTGCGGAAGGTGAAATTCCCCGGGGTGATCTCATTGCGGAACGCCTTCCCGATCTGCGCGATACCGAAAGGCAACTTCCGCCGCATGGTCGTCTGCACGTTCAAGAAGTTGACGAAGATCCCTTGCGCCGTCTCCGGTCGCAGATAAACCAGCGCCGACTCATCTTCCACCGGTCCCATGAACGTCTTGAACATGAGATTGAACATGCGCGGCTCGGTCAGTTCTCCACCGCACTCGGGGCATGTCCGGCCCTGAACCTGGTCGGCACGAAACCGCCGCTTACACTCCCGGCAATCCACCAGAGGATCGGAAAAGGTGTCTTCGTGACCCGAATACTTCCACACCCAACGATTCATCAAAATCGCCGCATCCAATCCCTCCATGTCATCCCGCTCGTACACTACGGCCCGCCACCAGGCGCGTTTGACATTATTTTTCATCTCGACACCGAGTGGACCGTAGTCCCACGTGCTCTCTAATCCTCCATAGATTTCGCTCGACGGAAAGATGAATCCCCGCCGTTTGCACAGCGATCGAATCTTCTCCAGGTCTACCGGCATATCCGCTTCATTCTCCCTGACCAGGCGCGAGCCCCAGCATCACGGGCTCTACCTGAAATATCATGGTTTCAAAACCGATAAATCATATCAGATGCGCGCGCCGTGGTCTACGGCGAAACGAGGAGTCTCTGCGGTAACAGGACGTGAACATCGTGTTGGTGCGCCTCATGACGCGCACAGGCCCATCGCCGGGTCTCTGCTGTAACAGTGCTTGAACATCGCGTAGGGGGGCGGGAGGGGGAATTCGGGAAACGAATACCCTCTCCGGAGTTCCCACCCACAGGATTGCGTGAAGGATGCCAGCCGAGTATTATATGGCTGAAATGGTGCAGAGCGAGGTTTAAAAACCATGGCGGCCAACATCACCGTACAGCGAATGACCATCAAGGATGCGCGGGCCTGCTGGGAACTCGATCAGCGCTGTTTCACTGATGGGGAAGCGTACGATCTGGAAACGTTTCAATATCTCCTCACCAATCCCCAGGTCGTGGCCAGGAAAGTGGAACTGGCCGATGGCACAATGATTGGCTTCGCCGTAGGGATGCTCGAACCGGGGGCCGTCGGACACGTGATCTCGGTGGGCGTCGCTCCCGAATGGCGGCGTCGGGGCATCGGCCGCCTGCTCATGGGGGAGATCGAGCGCGGGTTCATGAAGCGTGGCGCGACGATCACCCGCCTGGAAGTCCGGACCGGGAATCGCCCGGCGCAGCGACTCTATGTGAAGCTCGGCTACACGATCACCGAGCGATTGCCTCACTATTACGCCAACGGCGATGATGCACTGGTGATGGTCAAATCGCTTCCCGTGCGTCGCTCCTTCTGGCGATTCAGACACTGAACGAGATGAGCGCACACCCGTCACTCCTTTCGGCTTGGATGGCGTATTCGACTGGGCTGCAGCATGCCTTCGTCTGACTCCTCGATCGTTTTTACAATGGCGCCTGTGAAGCGAAAACGCCAAATGCTGGAGGCCCCTGCCGGCCCCCGACTCATCGTTCCTCGGGGCGCTGAGTTTCGCCCCGAATGGATCGACTTTCGGCGCGGGATTCGCGTTGGCCGCCTCGACCCTCATCAACGGATCACGCAGATTCTCAAAGCGGCATTGGAATCGGGCTTTGGAGACCCGTTCGTCACCGTTCGCTGGGGTCGCGGCATCTATTGGCAATGGATCGGATGGTTCCCCCGCGCCAATCGTCTGGCGAAACCTCTCTCCAGCCATGTGAGTTTCGGCTGCGCCAAGTATTTCATCTCCATGGCCCGCGACGAAGAGGTGTTCAAGGCGGGAATGCAAGTCGAGCGCGGATTCCTGCGAGCCCCCGACGAATATCCCGAATCCGAACTCCGGGACGATTGGGATTGGCACCGGTTGCTGGCGCAGTTGAAACCCAATAGTCGATTGGAACGGCACTTACGGCGACTCATCCGCCGCGATGGATTTCGCCTGTTCGCCGGGAGTTGGACGGCATATCGCGAGCTGACGGCGCGCGATTTCCGAGGTGCTCGACAACTTCGCCAGATGCTGACCGAAGCGCCTCCCGATGATTGGTGCGGATTCCAGCTTTTCTACCCTCTCTCGGAGCAAGAGGTGCGCTCGATGACTGGCATCGAACTGATCGAGGCCATCCTGGCCGTTTTCTCCGAAGTCACTCCGATCATGAACCGATGCATGCACATCCGTCTCGGTCCCTGAGAATATTCTCCTGAGAGCCATCGCCATACATTCCTCTTCCCGGGATCGGGCGAGGCCGATAGGGCGCTCACATCGACCGGGCGGCGAAATCGGAACTCGAAGCGAGCGGAGAACTGCGAACACGCGCGTGGAGGGATGCGACTCAGCCCATCTCCGAAGCATCGAGTTGACAGGACTCTGTCACTGGCGACGCCTTGGTGAGCTGGGGCCTTCCGGGGGCTCGCCTCATGACGTCGCGGCGAGGATGCGATCATACACTCGCCGGATGTTCGCCGTGTGGGACTCGTAGGCCTGTTGCCATTGCTCGATCGATTCGGAGCCAAATAGTCGAACCAGGCCCTCGAGCCGTTCGCGGCTCGCCGGCAAGGTGTTCTTCGGTCGGTCGAACAACAGTCGCAGACAATGATCCGTCCGGCGCAAGAAGGCGTATCCGTCAAACAGAACCCGATGCTGCTCGCGGTCGATGACTCCGCAGGCGAACAGGTGATCGATCAGAGGGAGCGTTCCGCGCTCCGGCGGATCGGGAATCTGATGCTTCAACTGAAGATATCGGGTGGCGAAGTAGACATCCAACATCCCGCCCTTCCCATACTTGATGTTGCGCCGCTCGACGCCGCGCGCCTTCTCTCGCTCCAGGCGCTGACGGATATCGCGGACATGGCGCGCCAGTTCCTCCAGGTGCGATTGGTGCGCCTGGAGGATGTGAGTTTGCAGTTCCCGATAGATCATCTCGGCGAATGTCGGTTCGCCGGCCACCGGATAGGCTTTCAGATAAGCGAGATGTTCCCAAACGGCCGCTCTCTCTCTGACATAATCGAGGAACGCTGCACCACTATGGGCCAGAGGACCGCTATGGCCATCCGGTCGCAGCCGTAAATCGACGGTGTAGAGCATGCCCTCGCGAGTGATCGCCGAGAGGATGTGCACCAGACGCTGGACGAACATCTCGTAGGCTTCTTGAGCGCCAAGGCCGGAGAGCGGACTTCCCCGGTCTTCGTCATAGACGACGAGGATGTCCAGATCGGAATTGTAGTCCATGCCGTTATGGCCCAACCGCCCCAGTCCCAGGATGGCGTATCGCGGGAGCTCGCGCCATGCGCCGAATTTGTCCTCTAACTCCTGAAAGGCCAGCTCGCTGGCTACCATCAACGAGGCACGCGCCAACGCCGTCTGCGCGACATTGGTCTCGCGTAGCGAGGCCATCCCGGTGATATCCCGATAACCGATGTGCAGAAGTTCTTCGTGCCACCGCCGCCGGAGCGCGTTCATACGGAGCAAGAGATCGGCGGGTAAATCGGCCACCGCCATGTCCAACCGCCGTCGATACTCGTCCACTGTTCGCCCAACGCGCTCGCCGGTCGGTGCCAGCAATTGAGAGACGAGTCGAGGATGGGAGATGAGAATTTGGGAGAAGAATTGACTGACGCCAAAGAATCGAATGAGTTTCTCTACAATCTCCCCAAACGCCTCATCCGAAACCGGCCCCATCCCGGCCAGGGAGGGCTCTTCTGACAAGGCGTGGCTCAGCGATTGAGCGAAAGCAATGAAATTTTTCGTCGCTCGACCGGGATTGAGCGTTGCGCTGAGAGCCATGGGGATGCGAGCATCGAGCGCGCGGCGAGCTGACTCGCCGGCATCGAAGGCGATGACCAACTGCTCCACGGCTTCAGTCAACGCCGCCCGTCTCCACTCCGTCTCATCGCGCGGCGGCGTCCATCGTCTGGCTCGACTTCTCTGCCCACCACGGAACATACTCTCAAACAACGCTGCAACATGGGCCATATGGTGCTGCAAATCGTCCAGGAAAGCGCGTCCCGGATGGGCTTCGGCCAGGTAACCCAGGCGCTTAGCCAACAGATCGAGTCGCGCTGGGTCCATCGGGACGACGTGCGTCCGCAATCCCTGCTCCATCTGCAACCGATGCTCCACCATGCGGAGAAACGTATAGGCTTCCGAGAGGCGGGCGTGATCGGTCTCCGAGATCATGCCTTTGTCCGCCAATCGTTGCAATCCGATCAAGATGGGACCGACGCGAATCCAGGGTTCGCGCCCGCCGTAATACAACTGCAGAGCCTGGACGATGAACTCGATCTCGCGAATGCCGCCTCGACCGAGCTTGACGTGAATGCCCCGATGGCGTCGACTCGTCTCGCGATCGATCTTATCCTTGACCGCCCGAATCTCCTCTAATACCTCCGGCGAAGGACGAAGGGGATAAATATCATCCCTCACTGCCGCCAGGAACTGCTGGACCAATGACGCGCTCCCCGCCGCACAGCGAGCACGAATGAGCGCTTGACGTTCCCATGGTTGAGCCACCCGTCGGTAATAGGTGGTAGCTTCGTTCAACGAGATGGCAATGTCGCCCACCCGACCATGGGGGCGCAATCGCAAATCGATGCGGTATACGGCCCCCTCCTCGCCGGTGCCACCGATGACTTCGGTGATGCGCTCGGCCAACTTGATGAAGAACTCCTTGTTCGTCAACTGGCCGGTCGAAGTCGTCCCGGGCTGCGAGTAGAGATAGAGGAGATCGATATCCGAGGCGTAGTTGAGTTCCTGGCTACCCAGCTTTCCCAACGCCACGATGGCGAAGGCCGCCGGCTGAATGCGCCCGCGGGCGTCCCTGACTTCCGGCGTGCCGTATTGATTGATCAACTGCTGATAGCTATGCCAGAGGGCGTGCTGCAACAAGACGTCGGCCAAATTAGATAATTCCAGCGTCGTCTCCGAAAGGGTGGCCAGTCTCAGACAATCGCGCAGATAGATGCGCAGCCACTCGCGATGCTTGAATCGGGAGAGGAGCGCCGACTCGCTCAACGTGGAGTGGATGGCGGCGAAGCGGGCCAGGTCTTCGAGGAGCTCTTCTTTCGATTTCATCCGTTTGAGATCTCGCTCTGCGCCCAGCCATTCGACGTATTCCGGATGCCGCAACATGGTCTCGGCCAGAAAGGGGCTGTGGGCCGCCAGGACGAGAAGATTGGCCACCCAGGTTGGTCGTTCCGCCACCCGTCGAGCGACGGCGGGATGCTCGCGCTGCAATCGCTCGATGAACCGGCGCGCGCCCACGGGATCGGGAAGCGCCTCCAGAAGATGCGAAGGAAGTTTCACCTCGACACCCATCACCGATTACATTCTAAACCCGAAATCTCCCGGGCGAAATACCACTCCCTCGCCGGCCGCCGCTCGTACCCGATGGGGGAATGGCGCTCGCCGAGCGAAGCGATCCACGCCGACAACATGCGCCTGTCGAACGGCAACATAATGGAACTGCGATCCAGGGAACGTCGCCCGCTCACCCCACCAAAGAACGCAACGCGTAGAGGCCGCCGGTCACCAGAAGAATGCCAATGGCGTCCAGGATGAGGCCATAGCGGATCATCTGGGTCACCGGGACATATCCCGATCCATACACAATGGCATTCGGTGGCGTCGACACCGGCAAGACGAAAGCCATGGAAGCGGCGAAAGTCGCTCCCAGAGTGGGCCCCAGCGGATCAATGCCGGCGCTTTGGGCGGTGGCGATGATGATCGGGATCAACATGCTGGTTGCCGCCGTGTTGGAGATCAACTCGGTCAACAACACGCTCACCAACGCGGCGGCCAGAATCATGAACAGGCTCGCGCTCATCGGGAATCCGGCGCTCACCACGCTCTTGAATGCCTCACCAATGCGATCGGCCAATCCCGTCCGAAAGAGCAACTTGCCCAGGGCCAGCCCGCCGCCGAAGAGCAGAATCGTCCCCCAATCGATTTGCGTCGCTTCGGACCATACCAACACGCGGCGCGTCTCTCCGGAATCATCGCGGTCGCCGGGCAAGATGAACAGCAAGACGGCCCCCAGAATGGCGACCACGCTCTCGGGGAGCAATGTCCGCAGCGTCTGCGATAAGGAATGGGAGCGCCCCAGGATCACGCTCAGCACCCCGGGCAAGAGCCACAACACCACCGTCGTGGCGAAGGCGATGACGACGCCACGCTGGGCCCGGGTGAGCTTCTCCGGCGAGCGATTGACGTCCAGAGGAATGCGCTCCACCGATGGCCGACACAGTCTGGCGAAGTAAACGTACATGATCGAGAAGAAGAGACCGGTGATGGGCACGGCCACCATCATCCAATCGAAGAAGGCGATCTCATAGGAGGTCAATTCCCGCAGGTAACCGAGCGCGATGACGTTGGGTGGCGTTCCCACCGGCGTGGCGATGCCCCCGATCGAAGCGCTATACGCTGTGATCAACATGAGCGCCGCCGCATATTTTCGGTCTTGAGGAGTGAGCCTGCCGGTAGCCGAGGAGAAGCGGGCCAGAATGGAGAGTCCAATGGGGAACATCATCGCCGTCGTGGCCGTGTTGCTCAACCACATCGAGAGCAAAAACGTCAATCCGCCGAACGCCAGCAGGACGCGCGCCGGCCGACCGGCGATCCATCGCCGACTGAGAACCATCGCGGCCACTCGTCGATCCAGTTGATGCACGAAAACGGCTCGCGCGATAATGAACGAGCCGATGAACAGAAAAATCAGCGGATCGGCGAACGGCGTGAACACTTCGCTGGCCGGCGCCACGCCCAGGATGACGCAGCTCACCGCCCCCAGCAAGGCCGTCACCGGCAATGGCAGGCTTTCGGTGACCCATAACACGGCAGTGGCGGCGGCAATGGCGGCCAACCGGTGAGCGGCCGGCGTCAGCGAAGGGAAGGGAATGAGGAGAATGATGAGGAAAACGAGCGGGGCGAGGACATATCCCGCTTTCCGCCGCCAGAGATCGAAGCGCTGTTCGGCCGATGTGAAACCCTCATCAATCACCAGATGCGAATCGGAACGCATGCTGCGAGTCATCCGTGACCAGCAACCAGAAGTGCGCCAGCCATGCGCTGGACTTCAGAAAACAACGCATCAGCCTCTTCCCGCTCAGAGAGCGCGCCCATGAGGAGAGCTCAAGCCAGTCGATTGGGGGACAACGGCCAGCGCCTACCGACTCATCCCTCGTCCGATGACACCTTCCAGCGGACTGCTGGCGGTAGCGTACAACTTCTTCGGAATGCGTCCGGCCAGATACGCTTTTCGACCGGCTTCGATGGCATGTCGCATGGCCTCAGCCATCAACGGCGGATTCTCGGCCTGAGCGATGGCCGTATTCATCAACACTCCATCATAGCCCAATTCCATGGCAATGACGGCATCAGACGCCGTTCCCACGCCGGCATCCACGATGAGGGGCACGTCGGTGATCTGTTCGCGCAGGATGCGCAGATTGGCGTAGTTCTGTATGCCCAACCCCGACCCGATGGGCGCCGCCAGAGGCATGACGGCGGCCACGCCGACATCGACGAGCTTCTTGGCCACGATGAGATCGTCCGTCACGTAGGGCATGACGATGAAGCCCTCCTTCACCAATCGCGCCGCCGCCTCAATGGTCGCTTGATTATCGGGGAAGAGCGTCTTTTCATCGCCGATCACTTCCAACTTGATGAACGGCGTCCCCAACGCTTCACGGGCCAGATGAGCCGTGCGAATGGCCTCCTCGACCGTGTAGCAACCGGCCGTGTTGGGGAGCAGCTTGTACCGGCTGGGATCAATGTAGTTGAGGAGCGATTCCTCATCGCGATTGAGATTGACCCGCCGCACGGCAACGGTGACCCACTCCGTCCCACTGCGCTCCAGAGCCTCGACCATGACCTGATAGGAACGATACTTCCCCGTTCCCACGATCAGACGCGATCGGAACGCGTGTCCGGCTACGGTTAACACATCATTGGCTGTGCTCATAAGACTCTCATCCGTTTGGCGATGTTCTAAGTCTCTATTTTACTGCACGGCGGTGCGTTTGGCAAAAAGCGAGACCCCGATCGACGCGTCAGCCGCCCCCGACAAAATGGACGATCTCCAGCTCATCTCCTTCCTCAATGAGCGTCGTCGTCCAGTCGGCGCGACGGACGATTTCCCGATTGCGCTCGACGGCGATGCGCTCCCCTCTGAGACCGAGATACTCAATGAGCTCCTCCACATTCACTCGGTCGGGAACCTCGCGGGGCTCGCCATTGATGATGACCCTCATAGAACTCATTCTAGCAACAGCGGAAGGCAGCGTCTATGGGCGAAAAGAACGGCGGCGGGCCAGCGAGACGCGTCGGTACGGCCAAAGAGCGACATCAGGACTCCCGGCTCCCGATGGGCGCTCCGCCAGAGGAACAAGGGTGCGAAGGCCCGGAGAGGCGAAGGGCGTACCGTCCTCCCGGCTTCCGATGGACGGAAGTCGAGTCCTCATTCCGATTGTGCCATACCCCTGGCGTACCGTCCTCTCGGCTTCCGATGAGCGTCCCGCCAGAGGTATTGAGCATGGTGGCAAGTGTGGAACCGACTCCGCTTCCAGTCGCACCGGAGTTCCACACGGCGGTTGGGCCGGTGGGTGATCATGAGGTAAAATCGACTGGTGCTGGAAGTCTATCGACTGGGCCGACAACCATACGCGCTCACCCTTGAACTCCAACGTCGATTTTTGCGGGCGCGCCAGCAGGGTCGATGTCCCGACCGCCTCATTCTGGTGGAGCATGAACCGGTCATCACCCTCGGTCGGCGAGCTACTCTCGATCACGTTCTGGTCGATGTTCACACGCTGGCCGCTCGAGGCATCGAACTCTACTCGGTCGAGCGCGGCGGCGATGTCACTTTCCATGGTCCGGGGCAACTGGTCGGCTATCCCATCATTCACCTGCGGCAACGTCGTATTGCCGGACCACGCCGATATGTGTGGATGCTCGAGGAAGTGCTCATCAGCACGCTGGCCGAGTACGGTGTCCGGGCGTTCCGCCGCTCCGGACTCATCGGCGTCTGGACCGACCGAGGCAAGATCGCCGCCATCGGCGTCTCCATTTCCCGAGGTGTGACCATGCATGGATTTGCGCTCAACGTGCATCCCGATCTGGATGCCTTCCGACTCATCATTCCCTGTGGACTGGACGATCGGCGCGTCACCGCTCTCGCTCAATGGAGAGGCGAACCGATCGCGTGGTCACAGCTCGAACAACGCCTGATCGCTCATTTTGTGCGCCTGTTCGGTTACCAGACGGTGAAACTCCCCTCGGTGACGTCCCGACAAGCGAGGATGGAGGGATCGGCATGAAGATCGCCATCATTGGATCGCACGGATGTGGGAAAACAGCATTGGCGTTCTCTCTCTGCACCGAATTACAGAAACGCGGGCACGCCGTGGAGCTCGTCGTCGAGATGGCGCGTCGCAGCCCTTTCCCGATCAACGAAGCCACTTCCGAGCCCGGCCAGCTCTGGATCTTGCATCGACATATCACCGCCGAGCTGGAAGCTTCGCTCCGGGCTGACGTCGTCGTCTGCGATCGGTCGGTTCTGGATAACTACGCCTATTATTGCCACAAGTTTGGCCGACGATCGTACCTGGATGAACTGGTCACAGAGTGGATCAAAACGTACACTCTGCTCGTCAAGGTGCCCATCGTCAACGAATGGCTCATCGATGATGGCGTGCGCTCGATCGACCGTCGTTTTCAGGCCGAGATCGATCACCTGGTGGAACGCCTCATTGAGGAGTTGGCCGAACGGCACACGCGCATCCTCCACTTGACGTATCCATTCGACATCAACGAGATTCTGGCCGCACTGCCCGACAGCGCGAGTGCGCCGGGCACAGAGTGACCGAGCGACGGGGCGCGGCCATCGCGAGGTGGTGGACGCACCTCTCCTCCCCAGGGCTTTCTGGAGTGTCCGCCTCGGCCTCTTCTATGGCGCCTCCAGGAGGGGCGGCCAATGTCTCGTCGATGCACCGCCTGTGGTGTATCGTTGACAGCCGGAGGAGACGTCGCTACCATACCCCCTTTTCACATTCTCGATGGTAAGGAGTGAGCGTGATGGCCAGAAAAGTCATTCATCATGCGACCAGACCTCTCAAAGTTGGAGACAAGTGGATCTGCCGATGTGGTCTCTCCAAGAACTGGCAAGGAGCTGATCCCGAACCCTGGTGTGATGGCTCGCACAAGCTCACTGATGGTGAGGAGCCGGACAAGGTCTACGAGTACGATGAGAACGGCACTCGCATCGAGGTGAGTTGAACTCGCTCTCCGGACGACGAGGTGCGCCGTGAGCCCGGCTCTCTCGGCCAATCCCGCCTCATTGATCGCTCTTCTTCGCTTATGGAACCGGGATCGATTCGAATGCGATCCGGTGAGAGCGAACGTTATACGCTGAGAGCGATTCTCCATCCGGTTCTCCGCAATAGAGTATGGTGAGCGGCGCGCTATCGGAGAATGGGCTGGTTGAGGGGAGAGTCGACATGTATCTGATTGGTGGCGGTCAGCGATCGGTTCATCCGCTGGTGGATCGGCGCGAACGTGGGGTTTACGGGCATGTATCTGACCGGCGTCCGTCAGCGATCAGCCCTCCCAGGTTGCGTGTTCCCCGGGGCTGACCGCTGAACGCCATTCATTCCACGGTCCAGGTGTACCCACTGTGCAGGAGTTTCTCCAAATCCCCTTCACCCTGTCGACGGATGGCCGTTTGAATCTGCTCTTCCAGGAGTTCCTCGTAGGTGGGTTTTTCGACCGCGCGGAAGACGCCGACGGGCACGGGATACTCGGGATAGTCCAGGTGAGCGAGCATGAATGCCAGATTGGGCTCATCGGCGCGCTCATCATGGATCACCAGATCGGATTCCGTGATCTCCTCTCCGAGTTGGACGACTTCCAGGCGGCACCCATTCAAGCGGATTCCTTTGTTGCGCTCTTTGCCGAAGACGAGCGGTTGGCCATGCTCCAGGTAGAGCAAGCGATCATCGCGGACCGTGCGTCCGGCGAAGGGCTCAAACGCTCCATCGTTGAAGATATTGCAATTCTGCAGCACCTCGACGAACGAAGATCCCTTATGCCTGGCGGCCCGTTCGAGCACAGAGGCCAGATGCTTGGTATCTCGATCGACAGATCGGGCCACGAACGTGGCTCCCGCGCCGAGGGCGACGCTCAGCGGGTTCAGTGGCCAATCGATCGATCCGAAGGGCGTCGATTTGGTCCTCTTGCCGAATTCAGACGTGGGCGAATATTGCCCTTTGGTCAAGCCATAGATGCGATTATTGAACAAGATGATGTTCACATCCACATTGCGCCGCAGCGTGTGGAGCAGGTGATTGCCGCCGATGCTGAGCCCATCGCCATCGCCGGTGATCACCCAGACGGAGAGGTCCGGATTCGTAGCCTTGATGCCGGTGGCCACTGCCGGCGCCCGGCCGTGAATGGTATGAAATCCGTAGGTGTTCATGTAATAGGGAAACCGACTGGAGCAGCCAATACCGGAGACGAAGACGAATTTTTCCCGAGGAATGCCCAGATCGGGGAGCACTTTCTGCACCTGAGCCAGAATGGAGTAGTCCCCGCAGCCCGGGCACCATCGCACTTCCTGATCAGAAGCGAAATCCTTGCGCGTCAGCTTGACGGCTCCTTGGTGTCCATTGCCTTTATGTCCATTGCCTTGTCTACTCATGGCATCACGCTCCTTGTTGGACTCGGAGTCGGAGACTCGCCTCCGCTCCGGTGCTCGAAGCTCACTGTTCCAGCACCTCTTGAATCTTGTGGACGATCTCAGCGATCTTGAACGGCTTGCCCTTCACCTTGGGGAACGATATCGTCTCCACCAGGTACCGGGCACGAAGCACCAGCGCCAACTGCCCATAGTTCAACTCGGGAACGAGAACCTTCTCGAATCGAGAGAGGATCGCCCCCAGGTTGCGCGGGAAGGGATTCAGATAACGCAGGTGAACGCTGGAGACGGAAGCGCCGCGCGCCCGCAGATGCTCCACCGCCGAGGTGATCGCTCCATAGGTACTTCCCCAACCGACGACCAGGAGCTCCCCTTCGGGATCGCCGAACACCTCCACATCGGGAATATCCTCGGCGATGCGCGCCACCTTCTCGGCCCGGAGTTGCGTCATGAGCATATGATTATCCGGGTCGTAACTGACGTTCCCGGTGATGTGCTCCTTCTCCAGTCCGCCGATGCGATGCTCCAATCCCGGCGTGCCGGGCACGGCCCAGGGCCGGGCCAACGTCCGTTCATCTCTCAGGTAGGGATAAAATCCTTCCGGATCGGTTCGGAATTTCAATTCGATACGGGGCAATTCGTCCAGAGAAGGTATCCGCCAAGGCTCCGACCCGTTGCCCAGGTATCCATCCGAAAGATAGATGACCGGAACCATGTACTTGGTGGCGATGCGAAAGGCTTCGATGGCCATGATGAAGCAATCGGCGGGCGTGGCCGGTGCGACGACGGCGACCGGGCTGTCACTGTTGCGCCCGAACAGGGCCTGAAGGAGATCGGCCTGCTCGGTCTTGGTTGGCATGCCCGTGCTGGGGCCGGCGCGTTGTACGTCCACGACGACGACCGGCAATTCCGCCATCACCGCCAGGTTGATGGCTTCCGATTTCAGTGCCAGACCCGGCCCACTCGTCCCCGTCAATCCCAGATCGCCAGCGAAGGCCGCGCCAATGGCGGCGCAGATGGCAGCGATTTCATCCTCAGCCTGAAACGTCTTCACGCCGAAATTCTTATACTGGGCCAGCGCATGGAGGATATCGCTGGCTGGCGTGATCGGATAGCTGGCATAAAACAGCGGGCGCCCAGCCAGTTGAGCGGCGGCCACAAAGCCCAGCGCCGTGGCCTCGTTGCCGGTGACATTACGGTAGACGCCGGGTTCAATCGCCGCCCGCCGCACGCGGTAATGGGTGGTGAACATCTCCGTCGCTTCGCCATAGGCGTATCCCGCTCGGAGCGCCGTCTGATTGGCCTGAATCAATTCCGGCTGGTCGGCGAAACGCCGCTCGATCCACTTCAACGTGGCGTCAATGGGACGATCGTAGAGCCAGTACATCAATCCCAAAGCGAAGAAATTCTTGCACCGTTCGGCCTGCTTGTGAGGGATATTCACATCTTTGAGCGCCTTCAAGGTCAGCGAGGTGATGGGAATCTTGTAGACGCGATAGCGGGCCAACGTGCCGTCTTCGAGCGGATTGGAATCGTACTTGGCTTTTTTGAGGTTCACCTCATTGAACCCATCGGTGTTGATGATGATCAGACCTCCTTCGACCAGATCGGGGAGGTTCACTTTCAGCGCCGCTGGATTCATGGCGACGAGCACATCGGGCTGATCGCCAGGAGTGCGAATATCGTGGCTGCTGAAGCAAACCTGAAAGCTGCTCACCCCAGGCAGGGAGCCGGCCGGAGCGCGGATCTCGGCGGGGAAATCGGGCAAAGTGGCCAGATCGTTGCCGGCCAACGCCGTGGTATTGGTGAACTGCGTCCCGGTCAGTTGCATGCCATCGCCGGAGTCGCCGGAGAAGCGGATGGTGACCGTCTCCAGTTCCTGAATGCGCGGCTGCGGTCTTTCCTCAACAACAGTTGTTGTCTCCATAGGCTCTTTGTATCCTCCTCAGCAATGGGCGGCGATGAAAAAAAGGCGCCTCAACGAGTGCGCCTTCTCGGATCTCGCCGCCACTTCAGGTTGAGCTTCCCGCTGCAACGGTTCAATAGTCATGATGAAACACCCATTATACTCTGAAAAACCAAAAAACGTAAAGCTCAACGGGTGCACGTCACAGTTACAGTTGCAGGACGACCCGGTCGCTTGCTGGAAACGGCGCTGAGGGAACTGATCAAATAGTGATCGAAGGTTCCACTGGTAATGACCACCCGGACGCGTGACACCGCCTCTAAGGGGCATAGCGCCCTCCAATGGTGACAAAGAGATCCACGTCCTGTGGCGCGAACCCCTCCCTGCTGGTCAGCGGGGTGTCTTTGGAAATGAGGAACGCCCTCTGAGCGAGCCGTCAACCCGACCTACCCCACCGCCGGGCTTCTCAGGCCCCGGAGCTGGTCCCCGAGGTCCCTGATGTTCAGGACGCTCCTCTCCCCCCAAGGCCCCGGAATTCGCCTCCGGGGAGGGTCCCGCTCCTGGCGACGAGGGGCGCCAGTATCTCGAAGCACAGGCTCTCTCCGGCTGGCGCACCCCATTGCTTGCCGCATTGCTCTCACTCTGACAACCGATTAAACTAGAGATGATGCTGGACCGAATCCGGAGAGTGGGCCTCGATGCTCAGACAGCGCCGGAGATGGCATTCGAACCCGCCTATCTTCGTCTCTACGAGACGGGCGAGCTTCAGGCGCGCGTCGAGCGCGCGCTCGAGCTGCTTCGATCCTGCGAGGCGTGTCCGCGCTTGTGCCGGGTGAATCGCCTGGAAGATGAGACGGCCGTCTGCCACACGGGCCGTTACGCGATCGTCTCCAGCTACTTCCCTCACTTCGGCGAAGAAGACTGCCTGCGAGGCTGGAATGGCTCGGGAACGATTTTCTTCTCGATGTGCAATCTGCGCTGCGTGTTCTGCCAGAACTACGATATCAGTCACCGCAAACGAGGGCGCGAAGTCCGTCCCGATGAGCTGGCCGCCATGATGATCGAGTTGCAACGGCGAGGCTGCCATAACATCAATCTGGTCACGCCCGAGCACGTGGTGCCGCAAATCCTCGAAGCGCTGCCCCTGGCCATCGAGCGCGGTCTGCGATTGCCGATCGTATACAACACCAGCGCCTATGATTCGATGGAGAGCCTTCGACTGATGGACGGCGTGGTAGATATCTACATGCCCGATTTCAAATTCTGGGATTCGCGGCTCTCGCTCCGCTATCTCAAGGCCAAGGATTATCCCGAGGTCGCCCGACGCACGATCAAAGAAATGCATCGTCAGGTGGGCGATCTCGTCCTGGATGAGCGAGGGCTGGCCCGCCGGGGCCTGATGGTGCGACATCTCATCATGCCGGGCGGCATCGCCGGGACGCGCGAGATCCTGCGGTTCATCGCCCAGGAGATCTCGCCCCATACCTACGTCAACATCATGGCTCAGTACTACCCGGCCGGGAAAGTGAGTTCGGAGAAATACTCTGAGATCAACCGGCGCATCACCGAGGAGGAATACGAAGACGCCATACGGGCGGCTCGTCAGGTTGGCCTTGACCGTCTCGACCCCCGAGAGCTGGACCGTCACCGTTGGCAGGTGATATGAACCGTGAAGAGTAGCGAAGGATGCTCAGTGAACCGACCGATCGCGAGATCAATGAGCGAAGGCTATGATTGACTACGATCAGATCTTTCCCGAACTCATGATCGGAAGTTATCCTCAGAGCGAGGAGGATGTGAGACAGCTCCACGAGAGTGGCGTCACCGCCGTGCTCAACTTGCAAACCGATGCAGACCTTGACTACCTGGGCGTCGATTGGCCGGCGTTGGAGGCGGCGTACTGGAAGTATGGAATCCAGCTTCGACGAGTCCCGATCATCGACCATGATCCCATCGATCTGCGAGAGAAGCTGCCCCAGGCCGTGCGCACGTTGAGCCAATTGCTGGCCGCCGAGCACACGGTCTACGTCCACTGCACGGCGGGAGTGGGGCGTTCGCCCGCCGTCGTCATCGCCTATTTGCACTGGTGCCGGGGGTGGGATCTGGACAGGGCGGTGACCTACGTCAAGCAACACCGACCGTGCTCGCCGAGCCTGGAGGCCATTCGGGGAGCGACAGGAGATCTCCTGCGGGAGACGGGATCGAAGATCATATCCCCGCCCGCGTCTTCGTCGACGCCCAACGTCCGGCCGACCGAGGAGTCGACGCCCTGACCGAGAGCGCAGGCGCCCGCGGCCCAGCGACCCGAACGTCATGAACAGGCATGGAGATCGCTTCGAGTCCCCTTCCCTCTCTCAACTCATCGAACACCTTCGCCGCTTCCCCACCCGCGAAGCCCTTCGACGGTCGGCGTGGTATCAGGAGCATCGACGGGCGCTCGCTCGCCTGTTGAACACGCCGGAGCTGTATCCCTCGCCTGGCGCCAAGCCTCGCCTGCAGGCGTTCACCCGCGTCGTCCAGTGGAACATCGAGAAGGGCAAGGCGTTTGACGGACTGGTGGAGATCCTCTCTCAGCATCCGGTATTGAAGTATGCCGATCTCATCTTTCTCAACGAAGTCGATGACGGCATGGCCCGATCGGGAAACCGGCACGTGGCGCGGGAGCTGGGCGCGCGCCTCCACATGCACGTGGCGTTCGCGCCCGCTCATCTGGAACTGACCAAAGGGTGGGGCGATGATGTGAACGTGCCTGGCGAGAATCGAGGGGGACGGCAGGGCAACGCCGTACTCTCCCGGTATCCGTTCGGAGAGGTTCGCATCGTCGAGCTGCCCGCCGAATTCGAACTGTTCGAATTCGCCGAGAAGCGCTTCGGGCGACGCATCGCGCTGGTGGCCGAGGTGTTGATCGATGGGAAACCGCTCATCGCGATCAGCGTTCATCTGGAGGTGCGGACGACGCCTCAAGGTCGCGCGCGGCAGATGGCCGCGCTCATGAGGACACTGGACCGCTGGTCGATGAGCGGACCGGCGCTGCTGGCCGGCGACCTCAACACCCACACCTTCCGGCGTGGAACCCGCTGGCGCACCATTCGCAGCACGGCCCGACTGCTCCTGGCCTCGCCACCCCGGCTCAACCAACGCCTCCTTCGCCCCCATCGATCGGGCGATGAGCCTTTGTTCACTATCCTCGAGCAGTATGGATTCGAGATCGACGCGTTCAACAGTTCCCAACCGACGCACCGCTCATACTTGACCACGCTGGAGGACGCCGATCATCTCCCCGCGCCCATTCGCTCGTGGGTGCTCCAAAGGCTCGCCCGCTATGATCATCGTCTGGATATGAAACTGGATTGGATGGCCGGACGCCGTGTGAGCGCGCTCCGGTCCGGCGAGGTCATCGATGCAGCGACGGGCATCGCCAGCCTCTGTCCCCAGGCCATTTCGTCGCTCGTCGCCCGAGGCCGACCATTGTCCGATCACGCTCCCATCGTCGCCGATATTCGGTTATGAGGAAGGGAGCGCGCCGATTCGTCCATGAAAGAAACCCGGACCACCGGGCTCGTCTCAGGCGGTCCGGGCTACGCGATGCTCAGATAGGGATGATGCCGCCCCTCACTTTCTCCTCTTGGGAAGGACGGCGTCTTTCATCGCTTTGGCGATGCGGAATTTGAGGACTGTCTTGGCTGGAATTCTGATGGGCTCGCCCGTCTGGGGATGTCGTCCCATGCGGGCTTTCCGCTTGGCCAGCACCAGTTTCCCGATGCCGGGAAAGGTGAACTGACCCGATCGCTTGACCTCCTTGGCTGCTAGGGCAGCCAGATCGTCAAGAAACGCCCGGGCGTCGGCTTTCTTGATGCCCAGGCTGTCCGCTACATGACTCACTAGCTGCGCTTTCGTCATTGGCTTCTTCTCAGCCATACTCCCTCCATCAATCTATGGATTTAGACTTCATCAAGCCGATTGCCTTTTTATTATACAACAAAAAACGCCGTCGTTGGGGGATTTTTTGCACCCGAGGTCAATTGTGAGGGCCAAACATGCGCCTTTCGAGCCATGTCCTCCGAGCGGGAACGTCCCCGGTCAACGATGCTTCCTTGTTTCCGCGCTCTCCGGCCCTCCTTCGAGCGAGGCGATCACCCGTTCCACGCCGCTCCAGATGCGCTCGGCACACTCTCGGTACACGGCGAGCGATTCGCCGTAAGGATCGGCGATATCGCCCCGCTCACCGACGTATCCGAGCAGCGTGAACGTCTTGCCCTGCGCTTCCGGAAAGAGCTTCTCGACCCAACGTCGTTGCTCTCCGGTCATGGTGAGAATGAGATCGGCCCGAGCCACGCTGGCGCGATCGAGTGGCTGCGAACGATGCCCGTGGAGATCGACGCCATACTCGCCGGCGACGCGCGCGGCAATCTCCGTCGCCCGATCCAGGACCGGGGAGAGACCGGCCGAACGCGCCCGCGCCGGCAAGCCCCTTCGCGCGGCCAGGGCATTGAAGAATGCCTCGGCCATCGGACTCCGGCAGATATTGCCGGTACAGACGAACAGCACGTCCTTCATCATATTTCCTTCATAGACGCCGGACGACCGATGACGGACGACCGACGTTCTCTTTTCATTCCCTCGGTGTGGCCCCCAAGGCCATGGAGGACTCCTTCGAAAATAGACGGTGGCGCAAGTTGCCAACGTGCACTCCTTCCCCCAGCGAGTCCCTTTTCATCCCGACGGTGTGGCCTGGGCGCCATGGGAGACTCCTGTGAACATGTCGCGCAAGAGGCCATCTCCCGCGACGCCCCTCGACGAGTTCATTTTCACCCTTCCTGGTGGGCCCGTGGCCCACGAGCGATCCCCTCTCCATTCTTCATGGGCGAAGACGCCGCATCTCCGTCGCCGGCACGAGTTCTTTCGCCTGGCTGCTGGTCAGAGGCGTCCGGGCGGCCGGCCATGGCGCCGGATGTTCTCTTTCATGCGTTCGGCCAATCTCTCCAATCGCCTGACGATATCGGGATGATCGGGAGCGACGTTCCTCGTCTCGCCCACATCGGCCTCCAGATCGTAGAGTCGCGGGGGAAGCCGATCGATGAGCCTGCCGTTCTCGATGAGCTTCTGTTCCAGATGGAGCTTCCACTTCCCGGCCCGCACGGCCTCCAGGCGCTCACCGCGAAAGTAGAAGAAGGCGCGATGAGGCGTCCGGGCGCCGCGTCGGCCAGCCATCAACGGCCAGATGTTCTTTCCGTCGATCACCCGATCGGCGGGCACGCGGGCGCCGGCCAGTCGCGCCAGGGTGGGATAGAGATCGAACATCACCGCCAACTCGGTGCACGTTCTTCCTGCCGGAATACGTCCCGGCCAGCGCATGAGACAGGGGACGCGCATCCCTCCCTCCCACACCAGTGGCTTGCCGCCGCGCAACGGATAAGCAGAACCGCCTTCCCTGCCCTTGAAGACGGCCGGCCCATTATCGGAAGTGAACACGACCAACGTGCGCTCATCCAGATGGAGTGTTCTCAATCGGTCGAGGATCTCCCCCGTGCTCCAGTCCAGGCTCATCACCACATCACCATAGAGGCCGTATCCGGACGCGCCGCGAAATCGCTCTGAGACGCGCAACGGGACGTGAGGAGCGGTGTGCGGCAGATAGAGGAAGAAGGGCCGGTCTCGATGCCTGGCGATGAACGCCAGGGCTTCGGTCGTGTAGCGCTCGGTGAGCGTCTCCTGTCGAGCCGGTTGTTCGATGACGCGATCGCCGCGCATCAAGGGGAACGGCGTCATATCGTTGCTGTAGGGGACGCCGAAGAAATAGTCGAACCCGTGCCGGAGGGGCAGAAACGGAGGATAATGGCCGAGATGCCACTTGCCGATACAGGCTGTAGCATAGCCTCGCCTTCTGAGCAATTCGGCGAGCGTGATCTCCTCAGGATTGAGGCCGATGCGATCCTCGGGGAAGAGGACTTCGGGCAAGCCCACCCGCTGGCCATAGCATCCGGTGAGCAACGCCGCTCGCGAGGGCGTGCAGACGGGCGCCGCCGAGTAGAAGTCGGTGAACTTCATCCCTTCGGCAGCCATGCGATCCAACCGAGGCGTCTTCATCGGCGAGCCGTAGCACCCGAGATCGTGGTAGCCCAAATCGTCGGCCAGGATGATGATGAAATTGGGACGAGCGCGCCCGGCCGACGCCGTGACGTGAAACCCAAACCATCCCATGGCGGCAGCACTGCTGGCCAGCGCGCCAAGAAACGCTCGTCGCGTCGGGCGCGCTCGACGAAAGTTTGATGGTAGTGAGCGCTGTCCTGATGGTGCAGTCTGCGTTGGCATGTCACTCCCTCAGCAACAGAGGATTGAATGATGTTTCATAATCGTAGACGTCGAGGCCCTCGCGCCGCTTGAGGAAACCGACGGCGGCATAGGTCAACGGCGTGGCCACGGCCTCGTAGCCGGTCTTCACTCCCCACTGAGCGACCATCGCCGAAACGAGCTCGGTCGGTGGGATCGTCCCGATGAACGCTACCGTCATGAAGATCAACGAATCGAGCCCCTCCCCGACGATGGTCGAACCGATGGTTCGCATCCAGAGCCAGCGGCCCCGGGTGGCGATCTTCATCTTGGCCATCACGAAGGCGTTGGCGAACTCTCCCATCAGATAAGCCAGGAACGAGGCCAGGAGCAGCCGGGGCGTATAGCCGAGGATGCGCTCGTAGGCGGCCTGACCATTCCAGAACGACGCTGCGGGCAGAATTTGCCCCAGGCGGATGGCGGCGACGGCGATGAGATTGCAGAAGAAGCCGAGCCAGATGACGCGCCGTGCCTGCCGATAGCCATAGACCTCGGTCAACACGTCGCCGGCGATGTAGCTGATGGGGAAGACGACGATACCCGCCGGGAGGACGAGGCCCATGAGAGTGATGAGCTTGACGGCGATGATATTGGCCGTGATGAGGCAGGTGACGAAAATGGCGACCAGGAGCACGAACCAGATCGAATAGCTCGCGCGCGCGGGCGTTATGGTTTGCTGCTCGATCATCGCTCGATTGACGCCTCGGTCGGCGCGATGGCCCGGGAGTGCGCGTCGAGCGCCACCGGGAACGTCGATGGCCGAGGACGAATTTCGCCTGCGCCTCACCGACCCCGTTTGGAGACTCAATCCTACTCGTGCACCGTCACGAATGCAAGCGGATGGCTCTTGAGTTCGGCGAGGGGATGGAAAGACCGATACCGGCTATTGAGTTCCGCCAAGAGAATGGATCCTCACATCAACCTGACATGAGCCGACAGACGGCGCTACTGATGTACTCATGTTTATGGGGCCCACGGGCGCTACCGTCTCATCGCCCCATGGAGGTGTCCTAACATTCCATGCAGACGTTCGACTCTTGGAGTTCGAGGGGTCCATGGACGGGAGACTATGGCCGCCGGGAGATGCTCTCAGGGCCTCAGGAGACGCACAAAGCCTTCCTGCTCAAAATGGCGGTCCGTCGTGAGGGCTTCCGTGATGCCACGCTGGCGCATGAGAACGAAGCTCACAGCGTCACAGAGCGAATAGGTCTTGTCCGGCCGCCGCTGGAACAGCGACAGCGCCGAGCGGCGCAGCGCTTCGTCTACCCAGACGATCTCGACACCCTCATTATTAAGCAAGCCCGCTACGAACGCTAACACGTGAACGCGGTTCAAGCCCCGCGTCTGGCATAAGGGCACGAACTCAGCTAAGATGTAATTGTACGTAAGGAGCATTGGAGCGGCCTGAAAGAGCGCCACAGCGTCTGCGCGACGGGCGTCATCCACGTCGAAATAGCAGAGTAGCCCTGATGTGTCAAGGAGCATGAGCCTTCTTCCTCATGAGGGCTACCGTATTCATACGCCGAGTCGGCATCGATGCGCTCATTGTCCGCTGAATGAGGATCACCACTATTCACCGCGCCTGCCCACTGCAACAGACGTTTCCGTGCAGCCTGCCGCTCCTCTCCCGTCGACTGTGAACGCAGCTTGGGCTCATATTTCACGAGGAATTCCGGTACGCCCTCTTCGACTGTGGGCCCATACTTGACGGCCATTTGCTGGCACGCTTCGTACACTTCGTCAGGTACTTCAATAGTGATCGCCTTCATCCCCGCTCACTTCCACCCACCATTGTATCGCACCTTCCCGCGACCAGTGCCCGTTCGGCTCGTGGCTCTCTTCGACTTTTACCGCCTGGTTCTTAACATCCAGTGGCCTGAGGCTCGCTCATCTCACCGCCACCAAATGCCTCAGCTTTCCAGGAACACTAAACCAAAACCGCGAACCACACCTCACCATCCACCATCATGAATTGTTCGAATCCAACCACGCCGGGTGGCGCTCGAACGAGGCTTTCAATTGCTGCTTGCGCTCCTCCGGAAGCCATGACGCCACGATGCCGTTCAGGATCACCCGCCGAATCTCATCTCGCGTGAATCCAAACCGCCGCTCCAACATCTCATACTCCTCGGCCAACGAATTGCCGAACATCTTGGGATCGTCCGTGTTGATGGTCACCAGCACCCCGCGATCGAAATATCGACGCACCGGGTGCTCATCCATCGAACGCACCACGCCCGTGCGCACGTTGGACATCGGGCACATCTCCAGCGGAATCTGCCGCTCGACCAAGAACTCGACCAGCGTCTCGTCTTCCTCGGCGCGCGTGCCGTGACCGATGCGTTCCACCCTGAGCTGACGAATGGCCCCCCATATGCTCTCAGCACCCGCCGCCTCGCCGGCGTGAGCCGTGGTATGAAACCCGCGCCGCCGCGCTTCTTCGTAGACCTCGGTGAACAATTCCGGCGGGAACGTCTGTTCTGATCCGCCGATCCCGATGCCGATGATGCCCAGCTCGCGCACTTCGGTGATCTCATCCAGCGTCAGCGCCGCCCGATAAGGACCATAATTGCGCACCAGATCGGCGATGAGCGCCACCTCGATCTCCGGAACCCGCGCCAATCCGGCGCGGATGGCCTCGGCCAGCCGCTGCGTCTTCAGGCCGTGATGGGCGAAATCTACCGGAGAGAAGAAGGCTTCTACATAGCGAATATTCTGCGCCGCCAGATCGCGCGCCACCGCCTCGGCCACGAACGTGAAATCTTCGTACTCGCGCAGAAACCGATTCTTCCACAGCCAGGTTTTGATGAACTCTGTGAAGTTCCGATATCGAAACCGCTGCCGGAGAGCCTCCACATCGGGCACCGATGGATCTCCACCGTATTTCTGAACGAGCTGCCAGAGGGCCTCGTGCGGAATGGCTCCCTCCAGATGCAGGTGAAGCTCGACTTTGGGAAGACGTTGGAACCAGTTCATCGTTCCTCGCTCAACCACCGACGAGCGACGACTTCGCCTCTGACCAGCTCACCTCGCCTCTCGACTGACTATGTCGCCTTCGATGATCACGCCGATGCAGTGCGTCGTATACTCGAAGGGATCGCCATCAAACAGGGCCAGATCACCATCCTTGCCCGGCTCGAGCGATCCCACACGATCAGCGATGCCCAGGATTCTGGCCGCGTCGATCGTGATACTGGCCAGCGCTTCCTCGAACGACAATCCATTGGCGGCGGCGATGGCCGCTTCGAACAACACAACGCGCGTCTTGGGCACATACGTCTCATAGCCGCTCTGCAAAGCGATGGGGATGCCGGCATGACGCAAGGTGGCCGCCGTCTCCATGCTCAGATTCTCCCGCTCGCCAAACGCCCGCGCCATTGTGGGATGAACGATGACCGGTACGCCGGCCTGGCGAATCTCGTCGATGACGAGGTAAGCTTCGGCGGCGCCATCGAGCACGAGGCGAATGTCGAATTCCTCAGCCAGTCGCAGCGCCGAGAGGATGTCGCGCGCGCGATGTGCCGTGATGAGGAGAGGAAGCTCTTTGTTGAGAACGCGCACGAGCACATCTTTGTGGAGATCGCGAGGCGGTTGCTTCCCTGCCTCGGCCCGAGCACGCTTCTCGGCATACTCTCGCGCTTTCACGAATTCTGCGCGCAGCATGGCCATCATCTTGGCGCGCGTGCCCGGCGACTTGCCCTGTTGCCCTCGAGCGGCATCGCCGAGCGTGGCCGCGACCATGGCCGTGGGCACGATCACCGCTTCGTCCACCGTCTGACCGCGCGTCTTGACGATCATCGTTTGACCGGAGATCAAGTTGCCGGGAGCGTGACCGGTATGAATGGTGGTGACGCCAAATCCCCGGACCCATTCGATGAGGCGTTCGCGCGCATTATAGGCGTCGATGGCCCGCAACTCCGGCTGAATGGGCGAGGAGCGCTCCAATTGATCCTGATCCTGCGGTTGATTCAGATAGCCGGAGAGACCCACGACCGTGTGCGCGTCGATGAGGCCCGGCGTGACGACCTTGGCCGTCAACACCTGCCAGCCGCGCGGAATGCGCACCTCGCTGGCCGGGCCGACGCGCTCGATCCGGCCGTCTTTGATGAGCACCACGCCATCGGCGATCGGGGGACCGGCCATGGTATAGACCGTCTCGCCGCGCACGGCCAGTTGCGCCCATATGGGCGAAGCCCAGGCGAGCAGGATCAGAGAAGCCAGCACCAGGCGTCCACGCGGCGATGACCACTTCCCGGCACACGGCGAAGTCATCAATCGTTCTCCGTTCATCACTCCCACTCCTCCTCAGCGATGTATTCGGCGCTGTTGGTGCGATCGCGACTCGCCCCATAGCCGCCGACGGCGTAGAGGCGATCTCGCGGATCGCTCCGATCGAAGACCTTGACGCCTTCCACCCACGTCTCCAGCACTTTGGTGTAGACGCTCAACGGATCGCCCGAGAGAATGATGAAATCGGCGTCTTTGCCCACCTCCAGCGATCCGATGCGATCCTGTAAATCGAGCATGCGGGCGCCGGCCATAGTCAATCCATAGAGCGCCTTCTCTCGGGACATGCCCGCCCTCACGGCCAACCCCGCCTGACGAAAGAAGAGGCGAGAATCAGTGATGGCATCGTCGGTGTGAAATCCCACCAGCACGCCGGCGCGTTCCAGAACGGCTCCCGTCTTGAAGGAGACATCCTTGGCTTCCAGTTTTCCGCCGGGACTATCCACCACAATGATCGAGCAAGGGACGCCGGCGGCGGCGATGCGATCGGCGACTTTCCAGGCATCGGAGGCGTGATGCAGCACCACGCGAAACCCGAATTCCTCGGCCAGGCGCAGAACGGTCAGGATGTCATCGTGACGATGCGTGTGATGGTGTACAATGCGCTTCCCTTCCAGAACTTCCACCAGGGCCTCCATTCTCAGATCGCGAGGGGGCATCTTCTCGGGATTCCCTGCGGCGCGGCGAATTTTCTCCCGGTACTCTTGCGCTTTGACGAACTCGGCGCGGACCAGCGCCGCCGACTTGGCGCGCGTTCCCGGGAAGGGCGGCTTGCGTCGGGAATTCGTCCCATTGGCCATCTTCATGCCCCCGGCGATGCGCCCATCGTCGTACCTGATGAGGAGATCGTCGATCGTGCGACCATCGCGCAACTTGAGATAGAGCGTCTGCCCACTCATCAAGTGTCCCGAACCGGGCATCACATTGGCGGTGGTGATGCCACCGGCTTGAGCCTTCTGAATGCGGTCATCCAGAGCGTTGATGGCATCAAGGACGCGAATGTCGGGCTGGATGGGCGCGCTGGCATCAGCGCCTTCCACTTCACCAATGTGGCTGTGCGTATCAACCAGACCGGGCATGATGATCCGTCCGCGCACATCATGGCGTTGCGCGTCAGCCGGGATGGTCACCGAGTCGGCTGGACCAATGGCCACGATCTTGCCTCGATGAACGACGAGAACTCCGTCGGCGATATCCGGGCTGGTGATGGGAATGAGGCGCGCGCCGATGAAGGCCTGGGGCGTCTCCTGCGCTCGAACCAATCCGCTCCATAACATCAATCCCATAAGAGTCGCGAGCGATACGCTCATCTTCATAAGATTGACCTCCAGGATTGGAAAAGGTGAATGGGGAACATAATTCCTTCCACGGAGGATTGCAAGCGATTTCCGGACATGCAGGACATCAATGGCGGGTTAAGGACTGTCATAATCTGAGCGCGCCCTATCATAGCGAGAAACATAACGATCCCCGGAGACTAGCTCCGGGGCATTCGGAGAACGAAAAGAGCGCTCAAAGCAGCAACGAATGTGACCATCCCCGGAGATCGGCTCCGGGGCCTGGGGAGGTTCTGGCTTCTTCGAGGAAGCGCCACGGCAGGCCCGCGGGGATCGAGCGAGTAGCGAGTGTGTGGAGTCACTTTTCCATGGGGATGCCCCACCGCTTGACGGCGGGGAGGGATCAGGATTCCGCTCATCGCCGAGGTTCCACTCCACCCCGGATGCCCCACCGCTTGACGGCGGGGAGGGATCGGATGAGCAGCTCGTTTGGAAGAGCCTTCCCCCTTCAGGAGGCCCCACGGCTCGCCCACGGGGAGCCTCACATTGCCAGCTATTTCAGCGACCTGCTCTTACCCTCCAGGAGCCCCGCCACTTGATCGACGAGAAAACTCACACCTCAGCCTGTTCGTGGAGAACGCTCTCACCCGACACTGAGCATCAGAGCATTGGAGAGCGAGTCGAGCGGGCAGCGAGGCTTCAAGAACACCAAGAGGCGATGTCGCATCGCCTCGTCCGGGCCGATCCACGAACGCAGTTCATCGCATCAACCGCGCCGCCGCCTTTCGATGAGCTTCGACGACGGGCTGGAGATCAAGGGTGGTGAGGTGTCCCTGTTGGACGACGATCCGGCCATGAATGATGAGCGTATCCACGCGCAACGGATGACAGAGGACCAATGCGGCCAACGGATCGCCGGCACCCGAATAGCCCAGATCCTGGAGCGCGAAGATGGCGATATCGGCGGCCTTCCCAGGCGCGATCGTGCCGATATCATCCCGGCCCAAGCAGGCCGCGCCCCCCCGAGTGGCCAGATGGAACGCATCCATGACGGTCATCGCCTGCGGCCCGTAGCCCAGCCGGGTGAGCAACAGTGCCTGCCGCACTTCGGCCAGCGCGTGCGAGGAATCGTTCGATGCACTGCCATCCACGCCGAGACCCACCGGACATCCGGCGCGCCGGAGATCGTTCACGCGACATAACCCCGATCCCAATCGCATATTGGACGTGGGGCAATGCGCCACGCCAACTCGGGCGCGCCCGAGCTGCTGGATCTCGTCATCGGTGAAATGAATGCCATGCGCGAGCCAGACGTCGTCGCCCATCCACTCGGCTCGTTCCAGGTAGGCGAGTGGCCGGAGGCCATACTTCTCCAGGCAGTAGACCTCTTCATCTTTGGTCTCGGCCAGATGCGTATGCAATCGCACGCCTTTGTCCCGAGCCAATCGCGCCGTCTCGCGCATCAAGGCGGGCGTGACCGAAAACGGTGAGCAGGGAGCCAATGCCATGCGCACCATCGCTCCCGGTCGAGGATCATGATACAGATCGATGACCCGCTCGGAATCCTTGAGAATCTCATCCTCATCCTGAACCACGGAATCCGGCGGCAGGCCGCCATCCTTCTCGCTCAAACTCATGCTCCCGCGAGTGGGATGAAATCGAATGCCGATCTCCTCGGCGGCTTGAATTTCCACATCGATGAGGCGCGTTTGACCGCGCGGGAACAGATAATGGTGATCGGTCGTGGTCGTACATCCGGAGAGCATCAACTCGGCCATGCCCACCAGTGCGGCCAATCGCACCGTCTCCTCATCCAACTTGGCCCACACCGGATAGAGGCTCACCAGCCAATCGAACAGTCCCGCATTCAGTGCGGGTGGATAAGCGCGGGTGAGCGTTTGGAACAGGTGATGATGCGCGTTGATCAATCCCGGCAGGACAACTTTATCGGAGGCGTCGATGATCTGATCGGCACTCAGATGCTCTGTCGAACCGTGACCGACCTCCCTGATGAAACCGTCTTCGATGAGCACATATCCACCGGATAACGGCGGGCGACCGTCTTCCATGGTCGCCAGGACGAGCGCATTCTTGATCAGCATCTTCGCCATCGGACTCACGCTCTCGCGGGATGGAATGGCAATCGCTATTATTGAACGTTCGGGGAGGAAACTCAAGCGGCGAAATCACCGCCGCATTTTTCCGGCAGAAGACCGTTGTCACAACATCGACATTTGGAGCATAATCTTGGAGCATGGAATCAGGGAGGGAGCCATAACGGAGATGCGCGTTTCGTTGTTCATCACCTGTCTGGTGGACGAGTTCTTCCCCCGCGTGGGCGAGAGCATGGTCAAGGTTCTTCGGCGGCTCGGCGCGTCGGTGGAATTCGACGGGCGCCAGACCTGCTGCGGTCAACCGGCGTTCAACACGGGATATCGACAGTACGCCCGACAGCTTGGCGAACGATGGCTACATATCTTCGCCGATGCCGAGTATGTGGTGGCGCCCTCGGGCTCCTGCGTGAGTATGGTCAAGCATTACTATCCGGAATTGTTCGAAGATGATCCAGTCCTTCGGCATCGAGCGGAGGAAGTCAGCGGGCGCGTCTATGAATTCTCGGATTTCCTGGTCAACGTGCTCGGCGTGGAAGATGTCGGCGCTCGTTTCCACGGGCGGGTGACCTATCATGACGCCTGTCACACCCTGCGCGAACTTCGCATCGCCGAACCGCCGCGCCGCCTCATCCGCGCCGTTCGCGGCGTGGAATTCGTGGAGATGGAACGCGCCGATCAATGTTGCGGCTTCGGCGGCACGTTCTCCGTCAAACTGGCCGACCTCTCCTATGCCATGCTGCGTGACAAAATGGCATGCATTCGCCAGTCGGGCGCTGATGTCGTCGTCTCCACCGATAGCAGTTGCCTCATGCACATCGCCGGAGCACTGCAGCGACAGGGCATTCGCGTTCGAACCATGCATCTGGCCGAGTTGCTGGCCATGGAGGAATGACGGTCATGGAGATCACCACCGATCGATTCGCCGAGAATATCCGCCGCGCGCTCGTCGATGAATCCCTGCAACAGGCGCTTCGCACGGCGACGACGAAATTCACCTTCGTTCGTCACCTGGCCGTCACCCAGATGCCCGACTGGGAAGCGCTCCGAGAGCAGGCCGAGCGCATCAAGAGGCACGCCATCGGGCATCTGGACACTCTGCTCGAGCAGTTCGCCGATCGGATCACGGCGCTTGGCGGCCACGTCCATTGGGCGCCGGACGCCGAAACGGCCTGTCAGATCGTGATCGATCTGGCGCGACGACATGGGGTGACATCCGCCGTCAAGGCCAAGTCGATGATGGCCGAAGAGATCGGATTGAACGAAGCGCTGGAGCGCGCCGGAATCACGCCTGTGGAGACGGACCTGGGCGAGTACATCATTCAACTGGCCCATGAGCCCCCTTCGCATATCATCGCTCCAGCCATTCACAAAAGTAAGCGACAGATTGCCGAACTCTTCGCCGAGAAACTCGGCATTCCGCCGACCGACGACATCCAGGAATTGACTGCTGCGGCGCGGCGGACGCTGCGGGAGAAATTCTTTGGCGCCGGCATGGGAATCACCGGCGTGAACTTCGCCGTGGCCGAGACGGGCACGATCGTGCTGGTCGAAAATGAGGGCAACATTCGATTCAGCACCTCGTTGCCCCCCATCCACGTGGCCATCATGGGCATTGAGAAGGTCATCCCGCGATTCGCCGATCTGGCCGTGTTCATGCGACTCTTACCGCGCAGCGCCACCGGACAGAAGATGTCCGCCTACGTCTCGTTCATCACCGGACCGCGAAAGCGCAACGAGCCCGATGGCCCCGATGAGCTCCACGTCGTCATCGTTGATAATGGGCGTTCGGCGATGCTTGGCGATCCCGAGCTTCGTCGTGCCCTCTATTGCATTCATTGCGGCGCCTGTCTCAACGTCTGCCCCGTCTATCGTAAGATTGGCGGCCACGCCTATGGATGGGTGTACTCGGGTCCCATCGGCGCGATCGTCACGCCGCAACTGCTGGGATTGGATCGTGCCGGTCAGCTCCCCTTCGCCTCCACCCTTTGCGGCGCTTGTCGAGATGCGTGCCCGGTGCGCATCGACTTTCCCAAGCTGCTCCTGGCGCTCCGACATCGTGCGCATCGGCACCACCCTCATCGCCGGAACGGTCATTCCTGGCGAGAACGCCTGGCCATGGCCCTGTGGGCATTCACCATGAAGAGCGAGAGGCGATATCGTCTGGCGGCGGCGCTGGCTCGTCGGCTGCAGAGGCGTTTCGTCTCCAATGGCCTGATCAGGGAAGTGCCCTTCTATCCCTTCTCCGAATGGACGAAATATCGCGATCTTCCTGCGCTCGCTCCTCGCCCGTTCAGAGCGCAGTGGGAAGCATCGCTCAAAGAGCAATGATCAATTCAACGGAGCGATCGGCCGTTCGCCTCCAGGCTGCCCGATCAATGACGGTGATATGACAATGGTCGATGAACGGAAACGCGCCATTCTCACATCCATCGGCGAGAATCTGAGAATTCAACGGACCGGCTCCGAGAGCGATCGGGAGGGACCAGGGGCCGCGACCATGCCCGTCTCATCGAGGGATGCGGATCAGGAGGCGCGGGTGCAAAAATTCGCCGAGGAACTCACCGCCGTCGGCGCTCGGGTTTTCCTGGCTCGCACCAGAGAAGGCGCGCACCATTATGTCAAAGAGGTCATTGACCACCATCGTGCCCGACGCGTGGCCCTCAGCGCGGCTCCCGTATTGGCCGAGTTGGAGATCGAAGCGCTCATCCGCGCTGCTCACGGCGACATCATTCGGCTTCCGCGCACGCCTTCCTTTGACGAACTCAAGGAGTATAAACGGCGACTGATGGAAGCCGACTTGGGCATCACCGGCGCGGCATGTGGTCTGGCCGAGAGCGGTACTCTGGTCCTGCTCACCAGCGAGACGGAGGGTCGGCTGGCCTCGCTTCTGCCACCGGTCCATCTCGCCGTGCTCAACGCCTCGTATATCCTACCCGGCGTGGCCGAGTTCATTGCCGAAACGCGTTCGTCACTCCGAAGCAGCGACATCATTTTCATCACTGGACCGAGTCGGACGGCGGACATCGAGTTGACGCTCACCGTCGGCGTGCACGGACCGAAGGAACTGCATGTCGTCGTGTTGGCAATGAACTCAGAATGAGGATGCACCGATCAATTCGGCGTTGATTCTCGCTTCGGTCCCCACGTCTGAAGCGCTTCGTCCCAGAAGGCGAGGTGCCCATCCTCCACCATGATGACCTTATGAGCGCGCGCCTCATGTTCGGCTCCCTGCGTCGCTCGCTCACCGGCCACCACCGGGATGGCCCGATATCCGGCTCGGTTGAGCAACGTTGCCCGACGGCGAGCGCGTTCGACATCAACTCGATCGACCACAGCAGAGACCTCGATGGCTAACCAGATCTCAGGAGCTTCGGGATGCTCGCGCAGTTGACCGCATACGAGCAGGTCCAACAGTAACACATCCTTGAATTCTTCGCGCGAGAGACGAGCCTGTAACGCGTCAGCCAGCGTATAGGGAGCGACGATGCGAAGTTTCTGCAAGAGTGGCCCAAAGTAAGCACCCGCTTTGTTGCCGAAACTGAATTCCAACACTCGGCCCTTCAGTCCGCTGACCGTATCAGTGAGGCCTTTCACCGTCTCCGCCAACGCCGCTAATTGCCCCTCCGTCCGCGCCTGCGCCTCGGCCAACCGCTCCACCGCCTCCTCCAATCGCCCTACCCGCTCCTCCGTCCGCCGCTGCGCCTCGACTAACGCCTCCACCCGCTCCTCGGTCCGCCGCTGCGCCTCGGCCAACCGCTCCACCGCCTCCTCCAATCGCCCTACCCGCTCCTCCGTCCGCCGCTGCGCCTCGGCCAACGCCTCCACCCGCTCCTCGGTCCGCGCCTGCGCCTCGGCCAACCGCTCCACCGCCTCCTCCAATCGCCCTACCCGCTCCTCCGTCCGCCGCTGCGCCTCGACTAACCGCTCCACCGCCTCCTCCAACCGCCCCACTCGCTCCTCGGTCCGCGCCTGCGCCTCGGCCAACCGCTCCATCGCCTCCTCCAACCGCCCCACTCGCTCCTCGGTCCGCGCCTGCGCCTCGACTAACCGCTCCACCCGCTCCTCGGTCCGCTGCTGGGCTTTGGTCAAACTGTGAATGGCTTCCCGCAGTTCGACCAACTCATCCATGAGGAGCAACTGGCGCAATTCCGATCGCCACTCCGGATGCTCAGTCAGGAAGCGAATGAACTCCTTGTAGTTTTGTACGTCAAAAGCCATCGTGTCATCCTCAGCTCATGAGTCAAGCTCAGGGAGCAGAGGCTCAATAAACAATATACACCGTCGCTCTGCTTCTCTCAAGCAGCACTTCTGAACCGGAGGGTCACCATCGCCTTTCAGGGATGGCTGACGACGGGTGGGCATCGAGCACGAACACCTTCCAGGGACGTCTCGGCATTGACGATGGTGTGGGCTTGCCAATTTTCATGTGGTGAGACACAATCCTCCGAGTTATGAAGATTGTCGTCCTGGGTTCCGGCACGAGCGTTCCCCATAAGGCGCGAAATTCAGCCGGATTCTGGGTGGCCACCGACGAACTCAGACTCCTCCTCGACTGTGGACCGGGAACGCTGCACACTTTTCCGCGATATCGACTCGACTGGACGGACATCACGCACATCTATTTGAGTCATTTTCATCTGGATCATATCGGTGAGCTCCCGCCCCTTCTGTTCGCGCTCAAGCATGGCCCGGGCGTCGAGAGGCGAACGACGCCTCTGGAACTCATCGGACCGGTAGGAACGCGCCGTTTACTCACGGATTGGGAGGCTGCGCTGGGCTATGAGCTCCTCGCGCTGGCCTTCCCACTCAACATCGTTGAAGTCGAACCGGGGCGGCGGTACGCTCTCGCCGATGGTCACTGGTTACGCGTGTATCCCACGCCCCATACTGAGGAGAGCTTGGCTCTTCGCCTGGAGTGGCGCGGCCTGAGCGTATGCTACACTGGGGATACGGCATATGCGGAGGATCTGGCTCGCTTCTTCTACCGCGCCGATCTGCTCATCGCCGAGTGTTCGTTCCGACGACCGCGCACGGATGTGAAACATCTCTCCATTCCCGAGGTCGCCGAGTTGGCCAGACGAGCTCAGGTCTCGCGCCTGTTGATCACGCATCTCTATCCGGAACTCGACGGCGTTGATGTGAAAGCTGAGGTTCAACAGCTTTTCCCCGGCGATATCATCATCGCTTATGATGGGCTCAGTCTGGAGATGTAGCGCGAGCCATAAGGCTCGCCCACGAGCGCGCAGGCATCGTGGAGGTCACTCCTTCCCCACTGGGAGAATGAATGGAATGATGAGAACGGATCGATCATCTGAGAACATCCGTCCGATCGCCCGATGGCTCATCATCGCTGGCTTCATCGCCTCATGCGGGCTGATGCCCATGACGCTTCATCCCACCCCGGCATCAGTTCGCGCCCAGGAGGATGTCGATCCGGCGGAGATATGGGATGTGACCGAGATTCAAGATCCAACGACGCTAGACGCCGAGATCGTGGCCGGACCGGTGCGTAAACGCTCGCTGGGCGTGGCCCTGGATGTGTCTGAGGTCACGTTCAATTCCATCGATCTCGGCGACGGTCCCATTCGCATTCACGGATTCGTGGCCGTTCCCGTCGGTCATTCCGCGGGTTCGTTGCCGGGCCTCGTCTATGGTCACGGCGCCGGCGACGAGGCTGACGAGGAGATCGCCAGAGACCTGGCCGCCATGATCAACGCCGTCACCATCTCGTTCAGTGGTCCGGGGCAGGGACAATCTACGGGCCCCTCTTCGACGCCGGAGAACTGGTTGAATACGATTCCCGATATTCGCCGAAGCTGGCTCTATCAGTACGTCTACTCGGCCATGCGCGCCGTGACCTACCTGATGACGCGACCGGAGGTCGACCCTCGGCGAATCGGGATGACGGGCATCTCCGCCGGCGGATTGATGACGCTCATCGCCAATGGTGTGGATGATCGACTGGCTGCCGCTTATCCCATCATGGCCACCGGCAACTTTCGTCAATCGCTGGAATCGGGCTCTTGGCTCAACGCCTTTCCCATCGGCGACGAAGGATTGACGGCTGATTCGCCGGAAGTGCTCGCCTTCGAACGATATCTCGATCCCATTCAGTACGCTGATCGTCAACACGCGCCGGTGCTGCTCATCAATGGGGCGCAGGATGAATTCTTTCCCATCAACACCACGCGTTCGACCTACCTGGCTTTGCGCGCTCCCGCGACGCGACTGGAAGTCATCTTCGATTGGGATCACGGGTATTACGCCAGTTCCTCGGGCCTGTTCGATACGTACAACAATACGCCGAACGCCGCCAAACGTATTTTCGGAGATGCCCGAGCGTGGTTCCACTGGCATCTGGCCGACGGCCCTTCATTGCCGCCCATTCCCGACGTCTCGGTCACTGAACGTGACGGTGAATCCGTCTTCACCGTGGCGCGAGCCTCCGCTCGGGGCGCACGGGCGGTACGATTACTCTACTCCGATGATGGGGCCTATACTTTCCATCGCCTGCGCATGCACCGTCAATTGGATGGATCATATCAGGTGCGTCTTCCCGGCGATGCGTCTGAACTGGTCTACTTTGTAGAAGTTCAATGGCCGGGTCCTCTCTTTCTCACGTCCGTCCCCCACCTGCCGGAGGGATTCACGCCGCGAATTCGCCCACCCCTTTAATCATCACATCAGGAGGCGTTATGACCCGTCATCGCCTGAAACCACTCACCATCATGGGAATGGGGGTCCTCCTCGCTCTCATTCTCCCTCAGGCGGCCAGCTCCCCACAAGGAGCGCCCCCTCGCATCGAGCTCCGCGCCGTGTCATCTTCCTGCTACGAGTTCTCGGTGAGGGATGCCCGCATACCTGCTGACGGCTGGCACGTGGGCTTCCGCTTCGGTGGCAGCGATTGTCTCGCGTTGCGCTCGTTCTCCGAAGCCGAAGGTGAAGTGATCGGGATCGTCTGCTGCCAGGGCGTGGTCCTTCTCTGTCAGGATCAAGTGATGATCACTGGTTCTCAGGCGGGACGCCCTGTCTTCACGGTAAGTCGCACGATACATTGTCCGTGAGCGCTGGCGGTCCCGGGAGAGGTTGGCCAGAACACATTCCCGAAATGCCGTCCACCGCGACTCCTCGGGCCTGTGAAGAGGCCGCTGCCCATTCGGTCTCACCAGCGTTTCGTCAGACGCTCATTGAGCGGCTTCACAATATACCTCGATGAGGTGGCCATCGGGATCATGGACGTAAATCGAGCGCTCGCGCGGATGGCGAGGATTGACCACCTGTCGAAGGATCGGGACGCCGCGACGGCGTAGTGCGGCTTCGACGGCGATGACGTCTTCGGCCGAACCGACGAGGAATCCGAGATGATGAAGCCCTCCCCGCGTTGCCTCCCACCCGGGCGTTCTGGATTCGATGAGCGCTAGCCGGAGAGCGCCGCGTTCCAACAGAACCAATGGTCCCTCATCGCTCGAGCCTCGGCCGCGAACGCGTAGACCGAATAGCGAAGTGTAAAAATTCACCGCTCGCGCCAGATCGCGGACGCGCAGCGCGATGTGTACGCCGATGGGATCGAGCATAAAATATTCCTCCGAGACATCGTTCCCGACGAAAGCCCAATGAACAGGATATCGGTTGGTTCCTTCGGCGACAAGCAAACCCGCGATGACGACGACCTTCCTGACGGCCAAGGTTATCTGCTACACTTGAGCAGGGTCGTTCCTTGATCTGGAGGATCAGGCGGTAGATGAAGACCTCCCGTCCTGGAGAGGGGATGATGGATTTTTCTGGAACGTGGATCGTCGTATCCAGCCACGAGCTGGACGAATCCTATTTGCAGGCGGACGCCGAACCTCTGGTGACGCTTCGTCAAGAGGGCGATCGCATCCATGGCGAATACCGGTTTGGTCGTCAGCGCGGCACCATCGAAGGTCGGCGGCACGGCGAGCATCGCGTCCTCTTTCATTTCCGCGAATCGGACGCTCTCGGTCAGATCGGCGGAACCGGTATGGCCACGCGGGAAGGTCGGCGTCTCATCATCACTCTGATGCATCCTAAAGGCGATGACATCACCCTGGAGTGCGAGCGACGCGGCGACGGCGGTGAATCAGCGGCTCACAAGGAGGCGGAGACACGCGCCAATGAGGGAGGAGCTTCGTCACCTTGCGACCCCGCTTGCCAGCGGTGAACCGTTTGAGTTAGGGTATCCCCGAGGTGATGGGAGATCATGGTCGAGGAGATGGAATCAAAGCCCGAAGAACACCAGTCGGCTGAAAGCCAACCGACATCAGAAGCGGCTGCCGGACCGGACGTCGATCTTCTGGTCCGAAGCTCGGATGAGCATGTCGCCCGATTCGACCCTCAACGCATCATCGACGCCCTCGTTCGCGAGGCGCGACTGGACGTCGATGTGGCGGCCAAGATCAGTCTGGAGATCAAACAACTCATCGCTCGATCGGGCATTCGCGCACTCAGCTCCTCCCTCATCCGCGAACTGGTGAGCGCGAAGCTGGTCGAGTATGGATTAGAGAGCGCCTATCGGGCCCATACGCGATTGGGCGTGCCGCTCTACGATGCCGAACGGATCATCTGCCAAGGCGCTCGCCACGCCACCCTTCATCCGCACGGTCCCGAGGGAACCAGTCTCACCCTGGCCGAAGCGATCAAACGCGAGTACGCCATCCTCTCGGTGTTCTCTGAGAAAGTCGCCAATGCTCACTTGACCGGTGACATTCACATCCAAGGGATCGGGACCATCGATCGCCCGCATAACCTGGTGAGTTCCATCGACTATCTCAAGCAACACGGCATTACGCTGCCTCATCACTTTGCTTCGTCAAAGCCCGCGCGGTATCCCGATGTGCTCATCGCTCATCTGACGAAGTTCACCGCTGCTCTGCAGGGCTATGTGGTCGGCCCGATCGCTTGGGATAGCCTCAATTTCGCTCTGGCGCCCTTCCTGGAGGGGATGGACGAACGCGCGCTTCAACAACTGGCCCAATCGCTCATCTTCGAACTCTCGGCGCCGGCCATCGCGCGAGGCGGTCAATTCGTGGCCTGTCAGTTGCATTTGGATTGGGACGCGCCCGACTATCTGGCGACACGACCGGCTCTCGGACCCGGCGGCCAGGAGACGGGCAAGACTTATGGCGAATACACGGAGACCGCCCGGCGCTTCCTGCAGGCCATGTTTGAAGTCTTTCTTCACGGCGATGCTGCCGGTCGCCCGTTTCTCTCTCCGCGCCCCATCTTACACATCACCGACCGATTCGCGACCACTCCCGGATTCCGAGCGTTTCTTGAGCTGGTGAGCCAGGTGGCCGTAGAAAAAGGGGGCGTGCGCATAGCCCTGGACCGCGAAGAATCCCGCAGCTTCCTCGCCCGGTTCGGCATCCCGTTCGATGCCGGATATGCGGATGTCGCCACCTGGCGCTGGCGAAGTTCCGCTCTCCAATCGGTGGCGCTCAATCTTCCCCGCATTGGCTTTCAAGCCGAAGGAGAGCTGGTCCGCGTTCTTCAAGGAATAACCGAAGTGATGGAAGTGGCGGCTCAAGCTCATCTGGAGAAGCGCGTTTTCCTGGAGCGGCTGATGGCCATGGGTGAGAATGGACCGCTCTCGCTCCTGGTCATGCGTCGCTCCGAAGCTCAATTTCTCCGACTGGCCTGGACGACTTTCTTGATGTGTCCGGTGGGAATGGATGAACTCGTCTTTCACCTGACCGGAGAACACTTGCATGAGTCAGACCATGCTGTAGAGACCGCTTTGAAGCTCTTGGACCATCTGAGGCGTGAGATTCGACGTCTCAGCTCCAAGCACAAGGTGCGATTCGTCCTGGCCGAATCGCATGATGAAGTGACCCCTCATCGGCTGGCCCGCCAGGACCTGCGCTCGTCGTTTTCCGAACAGGCGGCGCGCTGCGTCTCCGGCGATCCCTCGACCACCGAGGCCTACTATACGAGCGGGCTCAAAGTGTTGCCGCGGGCGCCGGTCAGCGCCCTGGAGCGCACGCGCGTCGAAGGTCTGCTCCATGACTATGGGGTGTTCGATGCCCTGACGCCCATCTGGTTGAATAAGGAAGCACACGCCGTCGACCGGATGGCCGTGTTCATCTCTCAGGCCTTTTATCAAACTCACGGCGCGGCTTTACTCCCCGCCCCGGAATTCACGCTCTGTCTCAGTTGCGGGCGACCGTCGCGAGGCTTTCATTCGGCCTGCCCCCATTGCCAGTCTCAACGGCTCGACGGACTCGCCCTCAGCACCGACCACTTCAGCCGAACGTCAACCTGGAGCCAGGGATTATTGGCCCAACTGCGCGACCGCTATCGCGTCAATCAAGAGCTGGAATGAGCGTGAGAAAGAAAACAGGAGGGAAGAGGCGGGATCACCTGTCTCCGGGAACGGCCCGTCGTCCGCGAACCGCGGTCGCCATCCATCGAACGAACGGCGACGAACAATGAGCCGCCTCCCAACGGGATCAGAGACGACTCACTTCCGTCTCGGTCGGATTCCATCCATAGCGGATGATTTCAACCTTCACTCTCCGCACGCCGAACTCGATGGCTTCCTCATACGTGGGCAACCAGATATCCAATCGACGTCCCTTAATCTTGGCGCCCGTATCGAGCACTGTATAAATGCCAGAATATTTTCCGGCATGCAAGCGAATGATGGACCCGATGGGCAACACCTTAGGGTCTGCGGCGACCACTCCCCGATTGACGCGAACCCCAGAGAACGTGATGCCCCGCAAGCAGTATGCCGTCGCCAGGAAGTCGTAAAGAACGACGTCAGGCTCCGGCTCATCCACAGAAGCGTCTTCGTTCACTTCGTCAGCATCTGCCGTATCCACGCGCGCTGGACCGATCTCGACCCGCACCGGCCGTTGATCGGATGATGGTTGAACCAGGACGGCCGACTCGACCGGTATTCCCGCCCGGTCGGCCTTGACCGAGATCAACGAAAATGATGAGCCCCCCGCCACCGCCAATACGGCGGCGGATAGCACGCTGATCATACTTCGCCATATCTTCATCTCTGACACCTCCTTCGGACGCCATCCCAAACCCACAGCCCAAACCATCAGAACGAAGATGATGGAATCATTCGATGAAGACTGGGGCGATGGCGTCCTCGGGTGGTCTTTTCTAAAAACAATTATTTTACTTTCAAAGACAGAAGTGGTCAATGCCAGCGACGATGATACCCCAGGCCCGCCCATCGACGCCCGTTGAGGAAATGAGAGAGCGCTCTGAGGGGTTGGCCTCGAGCGACGCCGCCCAGGGACCACATCACCCAAACATCCATCGTCATCATTCATCGTCATATCCTCTCTCAAAAGCACCTGGAGAGGCCCATGAACGCTCACACCCGGCCCTCTCCTCCGTGCACCGGGGAGCAAATGCCATACCATGCCGCTCCCGATTTTGCGCCCGGCAAGGAGCAAAAGACTATCAAATTGAAAAACAATACGTTACAAGGCTGGCCCGGAACATCCTCCCTGTTTCCTGCCCGGGTTCGTGGTGTCGCATTAGTGAAACAATGTTTTCAGAGAACCGCTACATGCATTTCTCCACAGGCTTCCGGGACGGCCCGGCCGGTGCGATGAGCGGGGAAGTAACGATCCCCGGAGGCAGCTCCAGGGCCTTCGTGGGCTGGTGATTCGGCGGTGACTCGCTGACCATGTCAAGGACCCCGGAGGCCAGCTCCAGGGCCTGTACAAAGGGGCTCCGCGGCCGGACGGCGGGGAGGGTCATCCTATCCCTATCCTCGGGGAAAGGCCATCCCTCACCACAGAACACCTCGCCGCTCGTCGGCGAGGAGCCGTCTGTTGCCAGCTAATGGAGAGGGAGCAAAATCTTCTCAGACACCCCGCCGCTGGGGAGCACTCCGTTGGGAGCTCGTTCGCCGTGCCCTTCCTCTCTGAGGAAATCCCGCGGCTCGGCCGCAGGTTCGGGGGGACTCCCAGCCCCTCTCCGATCTCCCTGGCGCATGTCGGGGAATGTGGCGCCCATTGGGGGTGAGCGGCGGCCCAGGGTTGCCGCTACGCTTTGCTCTTGACTCTCCCGCGACACTCCCCACTTCTGATTGGCGCACCCAAGAGAGGCCCTTTGTGTCACTCCTGAAGGGACTCTACGCTCAGTTGGTCGAGATGAAATTCACGAGGACCGCGATAGGTGATGATCCACTGGATGCCCGCCCGCCGCAACCGGTTCACATCGACATCAGCCCGAGTCACCTTCGCTCGCTCCGGCCGTCGTCGATACACATAAACTTTCCGTGGATAGAGGGCGGCATTGAAATACGCGGCGTAACTGCTCGTCCCCCCTTGTTCCAGGATGAGGAGCAGGGAGGCCTCTTCCGGGATGCGCTGGCGAAGGCGAGTGACGGCGTCGGAGAGATCCCGATGCCAGGGAACGACGCGAATCTCTCGCTTCCATTGAGCCTCAGAGGCGGTCCACCAGTAGACGCTGTAAAAGAACCAATAAGCCACCGTGGGGATGATTACCAAGAGGTGCAGGCGGAAAAGCAGGGCCAGGATGCGTGGTCGCATATCGAACCACATTCGGAACTCCGGCGCCACCCTCTTCATTCCCCACCAGAGGATCGCCGAGGCGAGGGCCATCATGGGCATGAAGAGTCGAACCTGTTCGAGCAGGGCGTGAAGCCGCGTCGATTCCATCGACGGACCAACGGCGGCCAGTACGGAGAGATACACCGTATCGGGCAGGAATTCCAGGACGAGACAGAAGACGGTCAGTCCCAACAGGGCATCATACCAGCGAAACGTCCATCTCCACCTATGGCGAGAGGTATCCATAAGGCGCATGCTGATCAATGCTCCAGCACGTGCTCGTACACGGCGATGGTTTGCTCAGCGCATCGTTCCCCGGTGAACTGCCGGGCGCGGGCCAATCCTCTTTGGATGAGCATCTCTCGCAATCGATCGTTCGTCAATACCTCTATCATCTTCGCGCCAATGTCCGCCACGTCATGGGGATTGCAATAGAGGGCGGCATCGCCGGCCACTTCGGGCAACGCATACACCCGGGACGTGACCACCGGGCACCCGGAAGCGAACGCCTCCACGACCGGCAATCCAAAACCCTCGTGAAGCGAAGGAAAGACCAACAGGTCGGCGCCCGCGTAAAAATGGGGCACCGACTCGGCGGGGACGAATCCCGTTTGGATCACGTCATGACCGAGCCCCAACTGCTCGATCGCCTCATCTACGGCCGTATAGCCGGGCGCTTTGTAGCCGACGAGGACGAGCTTGTGGGGCAAACCGCGTCGTTTCACTTCGGCATAAGCTTTGACCGTAGCCAGCACATTCTTTTTGGGTTTGATCGTCGACACGCTGAGAATATAGGGCCCGGATATGCCATACCGAGCCAATGTGGGTCGCCAGTTCAAGTCGGGGTTGAACGCCTCGCTCACGCCATTATACACGACGTGAATCTTCTCTGGCGGCACCCGATAATGAGCGATGAGATCCTGTTTCGAGGCCTGAGAGACGGTGATGATGGCATCGAAAGTGGGCAATGCCCGGCGATAGCGCTCGAGTTTGAGCGGATGAAATCGCTCGACGAGGCCCCGGGGCAGCGCCGCGCGCGCCGCGCCGTGAACCGTCACCACTCGCTTGATGCCCGTCGCCCACCAGGTGTAGGGCGCATACAGAAAGGGATAGTGAATGAGATCCACATCTCGCCGTTTCAGAAACAATGCCACGAAGGTGGCATACGCATAGTGATTCTCCAACCAGGAGGGCAAGATGAGTTCGGGCGCTCGAGCCGCGACCAGATCGGCGCGCGTGCGCCGGCGAAGCAGCATGAAATTCTCTAACCGCGCGGTCAATCGCTCGACGAGCGTGGTCAACAGAAGACCAAACGTGTGCCGTCGACCATCGAGGCGATCCACCGCCAGTACGATTCTCTCATTCAATCGACTACTCAAGATACCCCAGTTCCCTCAGCCGCGCGCGAATCTCCGCTTCCTCCTCGGCCGACTCCCAGACCGCTGATGCGACGTCCGGTGAGGGGCGGCGACCGGGACGGCGGCGGATGGGATGTCGTCCAAGGAAGTCCTCGTCGAGCGCCTCTTCGATCACCCGGCCATCCAGGTCGTCAGGCAATGGAATGCCGGCCAGATAGAGCATCGTAGCCGTGACATCCTCGAGTCCGAGCGCCGTCGAGCTGGCCTGCGTCATTTGGGCGTTCGGCTGGATCGTGCGCCCTGACATGACGAGAATGCCCTCGCGGCGATGCGTGCCTTGGTTCTTCTGTGGAATGCGAAGAACGAGTTCCGGTGAGCGCCCTTCCGTCTCGATGCCGTATTCATCATCGAGGACGAAAATGATATCGGGCGCCGCCGTCGTGTACGGGCCGTGATAAACATCCTCTCGACGCCGAACGTCGATGATGATCGGCTTCCCCGTTGCCGGATCGCGCACCTCGTCGAGTTGCGCCATGAGTTGAGTCCGAAGCGCTTCATACGGTGGACCCGGTTCGATGAACCCTCCGGGGTGGTCCGCGGTATTGATCCACACGCCGCCGATATAATCGTGGAGTTTAATGAGCTTGGCCTTGACGCCGCGTCGGACCAGGTCTTTCAAGCCCGCTTCCGCGCGCTGGAGAAAGCGCTCGGGCACGAGCGGACTGAGATATTTATAGATCCGCCGTTTGCTCGCCGAGATCCGGTTGAGCGCCCGCCGAACGTTACGCTCCCACCCACCGGCCGAGACGAACAACTGGAGTCGTTCAGCTAAGGCGGAGAAGTTCAGCCGCTTGACGGCAGCCGGACCAAACCCATGATCGGAGAGCACGAAAATGTCATATTCGTCGCCAGCCAGGCGCACCAATTCGGCCAACGCGCGATCCAGTTGACGATACACATCCACGACGTCCGCTTCGATGTGAGCCGATTCCGAGGCGTCACACCGGGGATCAACGATGTGCCAATAGCGGTGTTGGAGGCGATCCGTTTCGGTGAAGATGACGACGAAACAATCCCAGCGTTCCCGACGAAACAGCTCCAGCGCGACGCGGGTTCGCTTGGCGAGGACTTCGCGGATTCGCCGCAGAAACTCAGCATCGGGAGAAGAGAAGTCTTTCTCTCGCGGATTGAGATCGATCTCGTATGGGGGCAACGCATCGGCCAACTCCGGTGGGTAGGTGAACCGGCGAGCGCCCGGCGGCGTGAGCATGCCGGTGATCATGAGGCCGTTGATGGGCGTCGGCGGATAAGTCATGGGCAGATTGATCAACGCGAGACGCAAACCGGCGGCGCTCATCAATTCCCAGAACTTGGCTTCGCCGATCGACCGCGAGTTGACCACCACGCCGGGCACGGCCAGGTGGGTGCGTTGCCCTCGCCCCAGGGCTTTCGGCGACCAGGGATTCACTTCGTAGAACTGGAAGATACCATGCTTGCCGGGATTCTTGCCCGTGATGAACGATGTCCACGCGGGAGCAGAAACGGGCGGCAGCGTGGAGTTGAGCGGTGCCGAAAATCCGCCGGCTCTCAGTCGCGCCAGCGTCGGCAGGCAACCTCGCTCGATCAATCCATCCAGCGCGATGAAAGAAGCGCCGTCCCACCCAATGATCAACAACTTTCGCCTCATCACCTCACCATCTGGGAGCGACCGGGTCTCCATCGACGATTCACCAGCCACGACCCGCTATCGATGACCTGGAATGCGCGCTACGCCGTGAGTCGCCGCTCATCGGCGGGCATCTGTGATGAGAGGCGAACAACGCGGCCCGCCAGTCGCTCGAACCCGAATCGCAGGCCGTCACCCGATGTCGCAGGCGCGATCCCTCATTCCCTCTTCCCGAGAGGGCCTCATCGCACAATGCCGACGATGCGCCATTGGTCGCCGATTTTTCGGACCCGAAGGGCGCGCTCTCGATTCCGCCGCTTGTTCTTGAGTTTCACGATGGCCTCGGTCTCGCTGATCTTCTCCACTCCGGGAACGGGCTCGATGGCCCCCTGCCTGACGCGCTGGACGAGCACGGCGAAGCGGCGCTTGCTGATCAACTCTGGCGGCACGCTCTCGGCGAAGGCGCTGCGATAGAGCCGGAGATCTTTTTCCCGCGCCGCCTTCATGATGACGTAGAGCGGCCCTTCCGGAGTCGAGAGATCGGCCGCTTGAACGGATGTTGGGGAGACCGCTCCCCGGCCCGACTCCACCTCATCGGATTGTTGTGACTCCGACCCACAGGCCAGCGTCATGGTGATGAGGAAGACAAGGCCCCAGAATGGAATCCGATTTCCACGCCACAGCGTTTTCATCATATTTGGCACCTCCTTCACATGTAACCGAGATCCTTCAGCCGCTCCTCGAGGCTCACCCGTTCCTCCTCCGTATATTCAAACCCACTGGTTGCCGAGGCCTCGAACCGAGCAGTGGTATAGGTGACGGGAACGCGCTCAATGTAGTCCGGCATGAGCGCCGCTGTCAATACGCGCCCATCCATGTAGTCCGGGACGGGTAATCCCAGGAGATAGAGAATCGTCGGCGTCACATCGATGATCCGCGCCCCGTGGATTTCGATGCCCGACCGAATAGAAGGACCATAGAGCATCACCACACCGTCCATGTGATGATTGCCGGACCGCTCCACCTTCCCCCTGCCCGCCGGACTGATGATCTCGTCGCCCAGACCCTCGTTCAGGAAATACCCCGAGGCGGGCAAGAGCATGATGTCGGGCGCGTGATCGAGGTATTCTCCCCAGAAGACGTCCTCGCGTTTGTGAATGGCGCTGATGACCGGTCGTCCCGTCTCAGGATCTTTCAATTCTCCGAGCCGTTCCATGATCTCGTCGCGTAGCGCCGCATACTCCCCGTCCGGATGAACGATGCCCAACGGTTCCCGTCCCCGCACGTTCAAATAGATGGCCGAGCCGCCGGCGGATGGGAAATACGCCCGCGTGCGCGTCCAGTCGATATGATCCTCGATATTCTGGAACGAAGGGCGACTCCGGGGCACTTGATTTTTGATGCTCTCGGGAAAGAGCTTGGCCACCCAGGCGAGCCGCCAGACCTCCAGATGTTTGACCAGCCGCTCGCGCTGAATGCCGGCCTTGAACAGCGCGCGTTTGAACGCCAGGCGCCTCGATCGCCGAAGGACCAGATAACCGGCATGGACCAGCCAGTTGGTGATGAAGACGTTCTTGCGAGTCATCTCGAAGCCGTGATCCGAGAGGATGAGTAAATGTGCCGACTCGTCCAGGCGCTCGAGGATCTCGCCGAGGAGCACATCGACCCGCTGATAGCACTGCAGAATCGCGTCCTGAAACTCATTGGGACCGGGATAAAATGGATGTCTCGGTTCCATGAACTTCCAGAACATGTGCATGACCAGATCGGGCGTGTGGAGCATGACGAAGAACAGATCCCAGGGCTTGCGCTCCATAAGGTAGAGTGTCTCTCGACACTGGATGTCGGTCACCGCCAAACACTCTTTGAGCAGGGTGTTCAAGCGCCCGGCTCGAGCGTAGGTCGTATCCACGTTGAGCCGATAGTCGGCGATCACTCTCCGAAGCTCCTCGGCGAGTTCATGAGGATAGGTGTAGTGCGCGGCCCCCATCGGCGTCATCATGCCGGCGACCATGAGACCGTTCAACGGATCGACCGGATAGGTGAGTGGAAGGTGAAGGATGATCGAGCGCTTGCCGCTGGCGCCCAGAATCTCCCAGAGCTTCGGGGCTTTGATATCCCGGGCGCTGTATACTTGTCGCCGATACGCCCGTCGCATGGGTTTGAAGAAGCTGTAAATGTTATGCTTGCCGGGATTGACGCCGGTGATCGCCGACGTCCAGCCCGGTGGCGTCAGCGGTGGCAGCGTGCTCTTCAAGATTCCATGGGCGCCTTCAGTCAGGACCTTCCTCATGTGGGGCAGTTTCCCGGCGTCGGCCCATGGCTTGAGAAGCGCCAACGTAGCGCCATCCAATCCCAGAACGAACACGCGATGTCGCGGTGGAGCGTCTCTCATCGACGGTTCACCTCTCGGGTTGAATGGGCGGTTGTTGACCGACCGGTCCGCGCTGCGAATGCCTCTCTCCATGGTGAAGTGAAGGCGTTGATCTTCAGGAAGAGTGACCCTCTCCTGCGACTCGCGCAGGCCACGATGCGGATGGTCTCTCTCGCTTGTTTCACGAGCCAACCCCTCATGGCGAGCAAGTGTAACACGGTCAAGACAGATAGCCCAGGTCACGCAGCCGCTCCCGAATCACCGCCTCCTCGCTCTGATCGTACTGCCACTCCGATGACCACGAGGCGTCCTCGCTCGGGCAGAACTGGGGAGGGTGGCGTTCGGCGAATTCGGAAATGAACATCTCGGTCAACACCCGCCCATCCATATCCACGGGGATGGGCAATCCCAAACCGTAGAGCACGGTGGGAGCAATATCGGCGATGGTCGCCCCATGAAGTCGATACCCGCTCTTGAGGAGGCGTCCCACCCCCAACAAAATCCCCTCCGAGGCGTGATCCCCCGTTGGGCCATCAGTGACGAAGACGTCTTCCGTACCCCGTCGGCGCAATCGTCGACCCAGGGAAAAATTTCGCTTCGCTTCGTCGTGATCCTGCATAGGATCAAGGATGATGTCCGGCGCGCGATCCAGGTGAGGGCCGGCATAAATCTCCTCTTTTCGATAGACGCCCTTGAAAACGGGTTCGCCAGTGAGCGGCTCGCGGAGACCCGAGAGCGCGACGATCAACTCCTCGCGCGCCGATTCGAATTCGCCCGCTTCCACCGCGCCGCAGGGCTCCCGCCCTTTCAGATTCAACCGAATACCCGGCGGGAAATAGTAGGCGCGCGTGCGCGACCAATCGACTTTGTCAAAAAACGACCGCGCCACGAGGCGTTGGCGCAGCGGCACATGCTTGGCTCCCGGCAGGCGGCGCTTCATCCAGCGCGCCGATTCGTAGAGGCGCGGATGTCGCTTGACGGTGCGAAGAAGCCGGGCCCACGCCGAATCACGAGGCGCATCTTTGAGGTGAAGCCATCCCATCTGAGAGAGCCAGCGATTGACCAGGAACCGTCGGGCGACGCCGCCGAATCCATGATCGGAGATGATGAGCAGCGTCGTCTGATCATCCATGCGCTCCAGGAAGCCGCCGAGCGCTTCATCGAGGCGTTCATATATGGTGGAGAGGATTCCGGCTCCTTCCGGTTCATCATCCTCATGACGCGGGTGCGTGGGATCGAGAACGTGCCAGAAGTGATGCTGCAGGCGATCGGGGGTCGTGAAGACGCCGACGAACAGGTCGGGATCTATTTTCTCCAGGAGATAGAACATCGCCCGTCGGCGCACGTCGATGAGGTCGACGGCGCGCCGCTCCACGACAGCCTGGAAAGAGGCATGCCGGACGAAGGGCAAGTCGATCGCATAGTCGGGGAAAAGCCGGAGGAGTTCGCTTCCCAACGTCGCCGGGAACGTGAATTCCTTCAAAAAAGAGGCGTCCATTCCACTGACCAGAGCGCCGTTGACCCGGCGAGGTGGATAAGTGAGCGGCACATTGATGACGGCTACGCGACGATGGGCGCAACTGGCTATCTCCCAGATCGTCTTCGATTTCACATGTCCGCCATTGGTCAGCATCAATCGCTGACCATCGGGGGCCAGGGCCAGAAATCCAAAAACACCATGCTTGCCCGGATTTTTCCCGGTCATGAACGTGGACCAGGCGACGGCGCTATTGGCCGGCACGGTCGACCGGAGAACGCCGCGTACGCCCCGCTCCATGATAGAGGCGAAGGTGGGGAGCCTCCCTCGAGCGATGAGTCGATCCAGAATGCGAAATGTCGCGCCGTCGATGCCGACGATGTACACCTTCCGCCGTTTATTCATAGTCCATGATGAGCCAAGACGACCGAGCGATGAACCGCGCCTCACCAGCTCGTCATCATGCATCTATTCAATGTATCCCAACGCCCGCAACCGCTCCAGGATATGCTCATCCATCGGTGATTCGATGGGAACATCATCAGCCTGGACGTGAGTATCATACGTCGAGACGTAGCGAACGGGATGTTGTCGAAGGAACTCCCGCCTGAGCGCCTTTTTCACCACTCGACCATCCATATCCGCTCCCACGGGCAATCCCATGAGGGCCAATAACGTGGGCGTGATATCGAGGATGGAGACGCGCCCGAGAGAGGTATGAGACGGAATCGGTCGACCAGCCATGATGAGGATGCCGTCCTCATCCAGGTGCTTCGCCGAACGGGCGCCGGCGGTGAGGCGCGCCGCTTCTGGACTGGCCGACATGCCATGATCGGAAACGACGATGACGCACGTCTCGTCGTCGGCCAGGTTCACGTATTCTCCCACCAGCTCGTCGATGAACATGTAGTAATGGCGTATGATGTCCCTGTACTGAACGATCTTTTCCCGGTCGATGTCCATATCAAACCGTTCCGGCTCCATGTAGAGCCAGAATCGATGACCCACGACATCAATGCCGGCAAAATAGACGGCCAGGAAGTCCGGGCGAAGCTTCTGCCAGAGGAATTTCCCGATCTCGGCATAGGTCCGATCGTCGTTGTGAATGTGCACCAGCAACCCCAGTGAGAGTCGCTCGGCTTGGCCGAGAGGATGTCGCGTCACCCAGGCGCGGCGGATGAAGGCCGGGGCATCATCAATGCGCGTGTGCGGTCGAATGAGAGGCCGGATCTCATCAAACAGCGCCTCGGGATACGTCTGTCGATTGGCCGCTTCTGGCTGCAGAGATGATTTTCGTGGAGCTTCCCACGTCGCCATCGATGGCGTGGAAGGGAGTTCCGGGAAATCCTTCAGCTTGTAGCCCATCACGCCGCACACCATGGCTCCGTTGACGGGTCTGGCCGGCCACGTATTCCACCAGCCGACGACGCCGACGCGCCGATGGCAATCGGAGAGGATATCCCAGATCGCCTTGCACTTGCGCATATTGGAGGTGTAGGGGAGCCGTTTTCCCGTCTCCGGATGACGAACGACGAACCCGAGAATGCCGTGTTTCCTGGGACGCTTTCCCGTGGCCAGGCTGTTCCACAGTCGCGGCGACTGCGCGGGGATGAGCGTCTTCAATCGTCCGTAGCTCCCCCGGCGAATGAGGGCATAGAGATGCGGAAGCTTCCCTTCCCTGAGCAATGGCGTCATGATCCGCCAGTCGGCGGCGTCTAAACCGATCACCATGAGCTTCACTCCCGTCGACCGGCACTGGGGAGTTGTCGTCACCCTCTGCCACGGCCACACGGGCCAGCGGCGGATTTGCGACTGGTTATGAACGAGTTTTCGGAGACGCCATATGGTCTTTTTCATAGGCCCAGCATCCGTCGTGCGCTATACCACTGGCTCGGATCGCTCCGAACATACGTGGCCAGCGGGCGGAGTAATATTTCCATCTGGCGGCCGAACGAGTCGTCTCCCCGATAGGCCGGGGCTTCCTGGAAATGGAGCGCGATGCAGTCGGGCCGACGGGAGACGCCAATCCACCAGGCCAGGGCGGCACCCGTCTCCTGAGCGAATTTGATGAACGAGGGCGACAGGCGGACCGTCCGCCCGAGGAATCGCGTTTCCACCGGTCGCCGGGCGACGCCGCCGTCGGCCATGGTGAGGATGATCTCGTTCCGTCGCAGGCGCTCATAGACGCGCTCCTTGGAGAAGTCCTCAGCGTCGATGAGAACGCCCGTCAAGCAGGACTCCAAGTTGCGCGCCGCGCCGAGTCCCCTGAGCCGCACGATGGTGCTCAACCGATAGCCTCTCTTACAGATGTAAATGATCCCCGTCCAGATGCGGCCATAGTGAATCCCATAGAGGATCAATCCTCGACCGCGATCGAGCGCTCGATCGATCACCTCCCATCCGCTCACCCGGCAGATGTCGTCGATGATGTCCATCGGCAACCGGGGAAGGATCAGGCTGTCCAGGTACGACCACCGATGATGATGCCGCAATCTCTGGACGACGTCATCGAGCCACATTTCGCCGCGATGGGGAAAGAACTGCTGAAGGCCCCGCTTATGGAAACTGGCGATGAATTGCTCATCGCGAGCCGGCACCACGTGGGCGAGCAGCCGATAGGTCGCGCCCAGTCCGAGAGAGCCGACCATCAGCGGAATACAAGGAGAGAGAAATTTTCGCATCACGCGCTCCATCGTTCCTCGATGTTGCATTCGGCGATGCGCCCGAAGATCGGGCGCGGAGATGGTTCATTGAACGACGATTCCCCGCCGTCCACGACGGCCACGCCCTCCGGCCATTACATGTACCCCATATCTTTCAACCGCTCGATGACCAATTGTTCTTCTTCCGGCGAATACGCCATCGTTTCGGGAGGCGGCTCTCCGGCCACGATATCGTCGGTCTCCACAGGATGTCGAGCCACATAGGTGGGCTCGAACGCTTCGGTCAGCACGCGCCCATCCATGTAGGATTGAACCGGGAGTCCCATCATGTACAGAATGGTCGGCGTCACGTCGATGATGCGAGCGCCCTGAAGCTCAACGCCCTGACGAATGTATTGGCCGTAGAGGAGCAGGATGCCCTGCATGTGATGGTGTCCCGATCGCTCGTTGGCTCGCCGACCAGCATAGACGAGCGTGCGCGGACCGAATCCCTCGTGAATGTAGTAACCGGGTCGGGTGAGCAGCAGAAGATCCGGAGCCTCCCCAGCATAATCGCCGACGTACACCTCCTCCGGCGTGTATATGGCTTCCAGGATGGGCTCTCCAGTTTCGTCATCGCGAAAGGCCCGGAGTTGCGCGATCAATTCTTCTCGCAACGCCCGATATTGTTGACCGGGCTCGACCACCCCGTGTGGCTCGCGCCCCTTCACGTTCAGCCAGATGGCCATGGCGCTGGCCGAGGGCATGAAGGCTCGGGTGCGCGTCCAGTCGATTCTCCGCTCGATGTTCTTGAACGTCACCACGCCGCGGGGCACTTGATTTTTCAGCGCTTCGGGAAACAGCTTGGGCAGCCACCCCAGATGCCACCGTTCGAGGCGCTTGATGAGTCGTTCGCGTTGCAAGCCCATTCGCCGAAAGACCCTCTCTAACGGTGATGCCCGACGCTCATTGACGGCCAACCAACCACGATCGCGCAGCCAATTGAGCAAGAAGACGTGCTTGCGAATCATCTCATGGCCGTGATCGGAGAGAATGACCAGATCAGTGTTTTCATCCAGCCGCCGCAAAATCTCGCCCAGGAGATCGTCCAGTTGACGATAGTAGTCGAGAATGGCGTTCTTGAACCGGGTCTCCCCAGGATAATAAGGATGGCGCTCTTCCATGAACTTCCAGTACACGTGCATCACGCCATCGACGTGATGGAACATCACCCAGAAGAGATCCCACGGCTTATGATCCATCAAGTAGAGCGTCTCCTCCCGCTGGATGTGGAGAATGCGAACCGACTCCTCATAGAATTCGTCCAATAATCCCGCCTTCCAAGAATTGAGACTGATATTGAGCCTGTAGTCGGGGATCACCCGCCGCAACTCGTCCAGCAATTCCGGCGGATGTGTGAAATCGGTCGCTTCGTCTGGCGTCATGATGCCGGCCACCATGAACCCATTGAATCGATCCACCGGATAGGTCAGAGGGAGATGAAGGATGCCCGAGCGCTTTCCATAAGCGTCCAGAATCTGCCAGATTTTCTTCGCCTTCACGTCGCTGGCATTATAGGGCGTACGGCTATAGCGATGGCGCATCGGTTTGAAGAAGCCGTAGATGTTATGTTTCCCGGGGTTGACGCCGGTCGCCGAAGAGATCCAGGCTGGCGGCGTCACCGGCGGAACCGTGCTCTGCAGGGTTCCGTGGGCGCCTTGACGAAGCACGCGGCCGAGATGAGGGAGTTTCCCTCCTTCTGCCCACGGCTTGATCAGAGCGAACGTCGCCCCATCCAATCCGACGACGACGACTTTCCGATCGTTTCCTCGTCGTCTCACCATACGGTCCTCAGAACGATCTCCTCATCCCCAACACCCATCAGAGGGCACTTGGTTGTTGATGGATGGAAAATGTCCTCCCGGATCGACCGGTCATCTCAATGTCCCCCGCGGATCTCGGCATCGGCGACCGGAGAGAACCGGCCTCGCCCGAGAGCGCGCCCGAGGCGCGCGCGAAGCCGCTGAAACGCGTACCGATCTTCCCGATCGACGCCCATCAGGAACAAGCTCGCGCCATATGTTGACACCATGATCAATCCCAGAGCGAGGAAAGCGACGTATTTCTGGCCCGGCAAGAACGTATGCGACAGCGCACCGATGCCGGTGGCGATAGCACCCGCAATGAGAACCTTAATGTAACTCATATGTAGCGGATGCAACTTCATGTCCCGATAGGCGATGCCCGCGGCCAGGGCATTGGCCAACACCACAGAACCGGCAAAAGCCAGCGCCGCTCCCACGATCCCGTGAGACGGCACGAGCCCGATGTTCAACCCCAGAGCGACCACGCCACTAATGACGCGGATGGCCAGCGACGTTTTGGATCGTCCCGACATGATGATGGCCGTCTCGGACGGCCCCACAGCATAACTGAAGAAAACGGCCAGCGTCACGATACTGACGGCTTGTGCCGCCGATTCGAACTGCTCTCCCAGAACGGGAATCACGGCTCGCGGAAAGAAGATGAGCATGGCGAATGCCGGCACGGTCAGTAGCATCATCCAGCGGGTGACCGTCTGAAACCCACGCCGGAGCTCATCGAACCGGGCTTCGGCGTGCAAGGGGGCGATGTGCGGCGTATAGGCCTTCTGGAAGGCGCTGGTGATCAACGTATTGAGGCTGGCCAATCGAAGTGCGAACGTGTACAGCGTGATCTCCGCCGGTCCGCGAAACGCTCCCAGTAACAGGATATCGGCGCGTCGAGACGCCCGGCTCACCAGATTCCGCAGCAACAGCGGCCAGGAGAAACTCAACAGCTCGCGGAACTGAAAGACGGGACGCACGCCTTTGAAACGATGATGAAAGGCGCGGAAGAAATACCCATAAGCCACCATCACCGACGCGGCCACGGCCATCAAGTAAGCGATGATGAGCCCATCCAATCGGTATCCCATGAGAAACAACACCAGCGCCACGCCCACTCTGACCGCTGGCTCGATCACGCTGTTGACATAGATCTGCGGTTTGAACCGCTTGAGGCCGACCAGCGAGCGCAACCAGATGCCGGTCAGCGCCAACCAGGGCAAGGCTACGGCGAGCGATTCGAGGACCAGCGTCAATCGCTGCCGATTGCCGAACATGTGTCTCACGATGGGATCGGCGGCGACGAACAGAATCACTCCAACGAACAGAGCGAACGGAACGCTCAGCCCGAGGGCGCTCCAGATGATCCCTTTGAGTCGAGCTTCATCGCCCCGGTCGGCATACAGAGAGACGAAGCGAATGAGCCCCTTGCCGAATCCCAAATTGATGACGACCGAAACCAGCCGAACGAGGGTGAATCCCAGTACGAACAAGCCGAAGACTTTCAACCCATAGAGTTTGGCGATACCGACGGCGAAGGCGAATCCGAAAAGTTTGTCCAACACATTCCCGACTAAAACCACGCCACTATCCACGCCCAGCTTGTGCACCTGTTGATACGACTGACTATCGGTCATCTCCACCTTCGCCTCTCCGTCGCCTTCGAGTCGATGGCTGCATGAAGGCACGCTGCATGGAAGTCTCCCTATCGCTATGTCATCGCCCTGTCAATCGCGGGGTATTATAGCTGGAGACTATTCATTGTGTCTATCGATGAAATTGGTTCACTGCTCGGGCGCTGCGGACATTGAGGAGATGTTCCCTCTCGTTCATTGAACCGTATGATTCCGGGATCATCTCAGCCCGATCGTCATGGGACGAGGGAGAGTCGCCCGAGTGCCGTCGGTCATCCCAGATATCCGAGATCCCGTAATCGTTCCTCGATCGCCGTCTGCTCGGCTTCATCGTAGCCCGGGGATATCGGCTCCCCGATGGATTCGGCGTCGCAATATTGAGGTGGATGAGCCGCCAGGAAATCCTCGGTGAACATCTCCGTCAGCACGCGCCCATCCATGTCCCGGGGAATGGGTACGCCCGAGAGATACAACACGGTGGGCGCCAGATCGATGAGGCGCGCCTCCTGGAGACACACCCCTGGTTTGATGCCGCGTCCCATGGCCAGGAGGATACCGCGATCATCGTGGTGGCCGGGAATATTCTTGACGCGGAAGAATTGATCCCGCGCGCGCCGCCGAATGCGTCCGCTGGTGGTGAAATTTTTTCTCGGATCGTCGTGGCCGGTGTTCTCCAGCAGAATGATGTCCGCCGCTCGGTCCACCCAGTCTCCAGCATAAACCTCTGTACGCCGGGCGACGCGAGCGAACACGGGAGCGCCCGTTTCGGGATCTCGAATCTCCCGCAACTCGTCCATGAGAGCGGTCACCGTTCGATCATATGCCTCGGGCTCAACAATGCCCATGGGTTCGCGTCCTCTCACATTCAATCGAACTCCTTGACCATTGATGTAATAAGCGCGCGTCTGCGACCAGTCGATGACTCGCAGTTGAGCCCGCACGCCGAGAGCTCGTCGATTCATCCTCCGCTGGCGAAGGGCCGGCAGGGGGAGCGCATTTTTGGCCGCCCGGGCCCAGCGATAGAGTGTCGGGCGTTGACGCAAGAAGCGCATCATGAGGGAGCTCACATCGATCGTGGGGCGATCGGCCAGAGCCAGCCAGCCCCGTTGCCATAACCAGTGATTGACGAAGAACGTCTTGTACGTGCCGCAAAATCCATGATCGGAGAGGACGAGGAGCGTAGACGTCTCATCCAGACGTTCGATGAACTCTCCGATCACTCCATCCAGAAACTCGTATAATTCGATCACCACCGATCGATAACGGGCGGCTCGGCGGGCGTCGTAGGTGGGATGCCGTTCATCCAGATCGTCCCAGAGGAAATGATGGACGCGATCGGTCTCGGTGAACACGCCGGCGAACACATCCGGATTGACGACGTCCAGAATGTAACGCATAGCCCGAGCTCGGATGTCCAGCCGCTCGCGCAGATGCCGACGCAACCACGCTTTTCGTCCCAGACGATCCCGACGCCCGATGTTCAACTCGATCGTATATTCGGGAACGGCCGCCAAAAGATCCCGAGCAAATTCGGGCGGATAGGTGGCCTGACGCCACTCGGGAGCATCCATGCCGCCGACGATCGCGCCATTGATCGGACGCGGTGGATAGGTATAGGGCATATTGATGACCGCCACTCGCCGTCCCGCTTCGCTGAGCAATTCCCACACCGTGGGCGATCGAATATCGGCGCCACTGGCCAGAGCGAGGTCGTATTGACCGGGCCGAAGAGCAAAAAACCCGAACAGGCCGTGCTTGCCCGCATTCTTGCCGGTCATGAAGCTGGACCATCCCACCGGGCTGTTCGGCGGGATGGTGGAGCGGAGGATGCCGCTCGCTCCGCGCTCCCGGAGAGAGGCCAGCGCCGGCAGGCGACCCGAAGCGATGAGCGGATCGAGAACGCGAAACGTGGCTCCATCTAACCCCAGGATGAAAACTTTACTCCGCGTCGAGTCGATCATGAGGGCTTCAGCGTCCCCGTCTGGCCGATGATGGTCATTCCTTTCACGGCGGCTATTATACTCAGGGGAAACCGATGAGTTCAATCACCACATTGTTTCGCTCCCGCGAGCCGCTCCCCTCTGCCTCATGCGCGAAGTTATCGGCGGGAAGAAGATGGTGGAGAAGTTGGCGAAAGTTGGAGAATGCACTCGGCATTCTCCTCGATGATGATCTTACGATCGGCGGGGACGTTTTCGCACACCTGAACGATGCCGCTCGGCCAGCGCACTTCTACACGCTCAGCCCGCTCATGTTCTCCCAAACCGAACACCTGCTCCAGACTGTTAGTGGCCAGATGCATATCCGCTCCGGAGAGTTCGCGCATTTGCGTCGTTTCCCCGGACGTGACCAGGATCTTGGCTCCAAAGGCATCGCGGTTACTGATTGTGCCTCTCAACCGGATATTCAACCAATGATGCCCGGTGTTCAGATCGTTCCGAAGCAACACGCCTTCCTCGCTCACGTTGGCCAAATAGATGTCCAGATCTCCATCATTATCGATGTCACCGAAGGTCGCTCCTCGGGTGAATCCAGGATAATCCACTCCGTAAAGGCGACCGACTTCGGTGAACGTGCCATTGCGATTGTTGCGAAAGAGCAAGTTGGGTTGGGCGAGCGCGATGGGATAATTCCCCATCATCCCCACCCAACCGGCACTGAGGTAATAATCGACCCATCCATCGAGATCGAAGTCCCAGGGATTCACTCCCCAGGTGCAAATCATCCACGTCGTTCCGGCAAACGGCCCCGTCGTCGGAACGGCTACGTCCAGGCCCCATTCATGAGCCGCCTCGGCGAAGGTGCCATCTCCGTTGTTCCGGTGGAACGCGGCGGCCCCACAATTCGAAATGAGGTAATCGAGATCTCCGTCATTATCGACATCGCCCGCGCCGATACCCATTCCCCAGAGTCGAGAATCGAATCCCACCAGGGGACCCACTTCGGTGAATACCCATCCGCCGCGACCATCAGGGCCGTCGTTGCGGTACAGCGTATTGGGATAATCGGTGAATGCCCCAAAATCGTTGACTACGGCCAGATCGACGTCCCCATCATTATCGTAATCCGTCCACAGCGCAGCTAAGGTGCGTCCACGATTATCGACGCCATACTCGGCGCCCACTTCAGTGAACGTGCCATCACCATTATTGCGATAGAGATAGTTCGGTCGTCCCGGCGCTCCCACGAACTCCGGTGGCGGCGATTGCGGCGAAATATTGCCTACATACAAGTCAAGATAGCCGTCACTATTATAATCGCCCCAGGCGATGCTCACGCTGAAATCATGAGGGTCGCCACCCACACCGGCCTCTGCCGTGACGTCGGTGAACGTGCCGTCACCATTGTTATGATAGAGAATATTCGTGCCCTGGCGCGTCGTGATGAACAGGTCTCGAAATCCGTCATTATCATAATCGCCCCAGGCCACGCCACGGCTCAACGCTCCCGCGGCCATGACGCCGGCGCGCTCGGCGACTTCGGTGAACGTCCCATCGCCATTATTGCGATAAAGGAAGCTCCGGCCTTGATCGGTGACGTACAAATCGAGCCACCCATCGTTATCGTAATCACCGAAGGCGGCACCACCCCGCAATCCACGACCGGGTTGAGGCAACCGATTCACGCCCGCCGACCGGGAAATGTCGACGAAGGGGAACTCGCCTTGATGATAGAGGGAGACGTAGAATTCATCGGCATCGAGGGTCTCGCCGTCATCGCTCATGACGCGTCCCACAATCCGAGCATACCCCGTCCTCGTGGTGTAGCGAGACAACCGTTCCACGCTCGTCAGGATCAGTTCCTGTTTAGGAGACAGCGTCAAGGGCCTCTCATCGAGGATGAATGTCTCCCCCGTGGGCACAGTGAGAGACACCCGGTAGGTTCCCACGACGGGTTGAGTCGTCGTGTTGGTCAATCGCTGAACGAACGTCACGGGTTCATCCATCCGCTCGCGCCGCTTGGTCGGCCACAATCGAATCCGAATGGGGGGAGGATGATAGAGCGCCGGATCGAGGACGGCCTCTACCTCCACTTCATGCCAACGCCCACCGGCGTCCCGCGCCGTCAGGCGAATGGTATTTCGACCTTGCGCCAGGCAGCACACTGTAGCCGTGAATCGACCGTCGATGACGGGAACGGGAACGCCGGGTAATTCATCGTGGCGTCGACCGAGAATGACCACCGGCGCTCCCAGGCGAATGGCATACACTGTTTCAATCGTCGGATCGCTGACCACCCCAACGAGCGTGAGCGGATTCCGCCCAATCCGCAACTGGTCCGGTGGCGTCAGAACCCGGATGACCGAATCTTGCGAAGGAGCGATATCCCCGGACAATCCCACACTCATGAGGAGAAGCCCGATCAGGAGTCCACCGCGCAGGAGGCGGCCTCCCCTGAGGAGATGTTCTCTCCTTATTGAGCGGACGTATTGCCGTCTTCCGTCTCTCATCAAGACCCTCCCAGTCGGGATTATTAGACACGCTTTCCCGGACTCTTGTCAAGCCGATGTGAGGACGATGATCGGCGCCATGATGGGACGCCGTGGAGTACGTCCCGATACGTCATCGCAGGCGGGCAGCTCACGTTTCCACCGCTCCCACTTCTATCCCAACCGGAATCTTCATTGTCGTCTTCCGTCGCCGCCGTTCCAACAACGCGTTCGCTTTCGGTGGTAGGGGATCACCGTGCTCTCAGGTATGACGCGATCGGTTTACGAGCGGCGTCTTGAGCAATCTCCATCGTCTCGACGACCGTTCGCCCCTGTGCCACTAATCCTTGTAGCTCATCGCTGGTCGCCAGGCATCCCCCTCTTCCAGCGGTTCAATCTGAATGATGATGAGCACTTCAGCCATTTCACTTACCTCGCACGATCGGATTCGCCTGGGGCTTTCCCTCTGGGCGATGGCGCAACGTGCTCCAGACACACTTCCAATCCAGATGATCAATACTCCCCGTCCAACCCCTCGCCTCTTCAACCTCGCGTTCCCCGCCCACAAGCCTCGTCGCTAACCGGTCAGTTCTTCAAGCGTTACGTCCAAGGTGCAGAGGAAACCTCTTCATCCTTCAATCATTCCTGGTTGCTGGGAAGCAATGATGAGCGACAATCCAGGCCATCCACCGTGCAAGACTTCTCGCTGTCCTACTTGCTATATGCCAGTGCGGCGCGAGGACATGAGTCGCCCGGATAAATCCGTTGGCTGCGATCGCTCGCTTGAGGAAGGTCATGAGACTTCTTTCATCACAATGCTTCGAACTCGTCAGGAGTCAACCCCGCCTGTCGCAAGATGCTGCGCAGGGTGCCAACAGCTATCTCACGGTGGCGCGAAACAACAGCCGTGCGCACACCTTCGTTCGTTTGCTTGGCGAACTTTACATGACTGCCTTTCTGGCTTACTTCAGTGAAGCCCGCCGCTTCCAATGTGCGCTTAACTTCACGGTAAGGCAGCGGGCTAAGCGGCATGCACTTCAACCTCTATTTGGTGCATCCGGGGAGCCACGGTCGCCCGCGGTTCCTCAAAATGCAACGCCAACGCTTCGCGCAGATTCGCCAACGCCTCCTCCTCGCTCTCCCCTTGACTGGCCACGTCCACCTCCAAACACTGCGCCACAAACCAACGGCCTTCCCGCCACACACTGGCTGTAAACGTCTTCTTCATCACTCATGCCTCCGCTATTTCAATACACACTCCTGTTCGCATCGCCTATTCGCCAACGGCTCGACGTTGTCCTTATTTCGCCCTCTCCGCATTCATAGGGACTGCTCGACGCTCATCGCCTTCATCAACGTTCGACGCCCATCCACGATTATATGTGCCCACCTGAGCGCTGTCGGGTTTCACCATCAGCCTTTCCCGCAACGAGAATTTCTACCATTGCCTATGGCCCCCTCCTTGTCCCCATCAGGACTTCTACCGGATCGACCGTCAAATGGTGCCGAATCGTATCCGACGGAAGATGACCCCCCCAATGACAGAAGGCGATCAACGGCCCCATTGACGGCGATCACTCATTCACAACCCACTATAACCTCTGTGACGGCGCGCAACCTCGGCCACTACATCATGAGACACGCTTTCCCGGACTCTTGTCAAGCCGATGTGAGGACGATGCTTCCACTCGGTTGACAGAACCGAGGAAGGTGACAATAATAACACCGCCAGAATAGCCCGGAGGGAAGGACACATCCGGCAAACACGGCGACAGAGGGGAATGACATGAGCGATGTATTTGTTCGGTTCCGCCAGATGGTGGCCGCCGTTCGAGGCATCGATGAGGACCGCATCACGCCCGAATCGCGGCTCGTCGAAGATCTGGAGGCGGATTCCATCGATATTGTCGAACTGATGCTGGATGCCGAGCGCGAATTCGGCATCAGTATCGAGAAACAGGAAGCGCAATCGTTGCGCACGGTCGGCGAGATCGTCAGCTTCATCGAGGCGCGCCTGGCCGAACAGTCAACGTCGAGTTGAAGGGACGGAGAGGTGATGTCATGACAGGACGTGCGGTGGGCATCACGGGCATTGGTGCCTGCGTCCCCGAGCGCGTGCTCACCAATGCCGAGCTGGAGAGGATGGTGGAGACCTCGGACGAGTGGATTCGGACGCGCACCGGTATTCGGGAGCGACGTATCGCCGCTCCCACTGAAGCGACCTCCGATCTGGCCGTGCCCGCCGCCCGGCAGGCATTGACCGCGGCAGGCATCGAACCGGAAGCGCTGGATGTGGTGATCACGGCCACCATGACGCCGGACCGCTTATGGCCGTCGGCCGCTTCCACTATCCAGGGCCGATTGGGAGCGACCCGCGCCGCGGCCTTCGATGTCAACGCTGCCTGTTCCGGATTTGTGTATGCTCTGGCCCTGGGGACGCAGATGGTGGGTACGGGATTCGCTCATAAGGTGCTCATCATCGGGGCGGACGTGGTCTCCAAATTCCTCGATTGGACGGATCGAAATATATGCGTCCTGTTCGGCGATGGAGCGGGTGCTGTGGTGCTGGAGCCGGTCGATGAAGAGGAGGAAGGGATGGTGAGCTTCTTCCTGGGCAGCGACGGGGCGCGAGGAGAGACGATGTACCTGCCTGCCGGCGGCAGTCGGCGACCGCCGAGCCACCAGACATTGGACGAAGGTCTGCACGCGCCACTCATGGATGGCTATCAAACGTTCGAATTCGCCACCTTCGCCATCATGGATGCCATCGAGCGAGTGCTGAAAGGAACGCCCTATCAGATCGAAGATGTCGACCTGATCGTTCCTCATCAGGCCAACATCCGGATCATCAAGACGGCGGCGCGGTGGTTGAACGTGCCGACCGAGAGATTCTCCATCACCATCGATCGGTATGGGAATACTGTCGCCGCGTCTATTCCCCTGTGTCTCTATGAAGAAGTGCGAGCCGGTCGATTGAAGAAAGGCGACCTCGTTCTCCTCACCTCCTTCGGAGCGGGATTGACTTGGGCGGGCGCGCTATTGCGCTGGACGTATGAGCCGGCATCGTCGTTCCACCTCAGGGATGAGGTGGAGCGGAAAGGCGAAGATCCCCTCGATCGTCAGAAAGGAGGAGTATGAAACGACGAACCGTCGGCATCACGGGAATCGGCGCCTGCATTCCCCAGCAGATCCTCAGCAATGCCGATCTGGAACAGCGCCACCGGGTCTCCGACCAATGGATTCGCCGACGCACCGGCGTCGTGGAACGCCACGTGTGCACGCGGGAGCAAGCCACCTCCGATCTGGCCGTGCCCGCTGCCCGGCAGGCGTTGGCGGCGGCGGGACTTCAACCGGAAGAGCTCCAGTTCATCATCACGGCGACGATGACGCCGGATCATTTGTGGCCCTCGGCCGGCTCGACGATCCAGGGCCGGCTCGGCGCCGCCAATGCGGGCGCCTGCGATCTGAACGCGGCCTGTTCGGGCTTCGTCTATGCGCTGGCGGTGGGAACGCAGTTGGTGCGCTCGGGACTCTACGACAACGTCCTGGTCATCGGCGCGGACGTCATCTCCAAATTCGTCGATTGGACAGATCCTAATGCTTATCTCTTCGGTGATGGGGCCGGAGCCGTGGTGCTGCAACCCATCGCCGATCAGGAAGAAGGGCTCATCGATTTCATGCTGGGGAGCGACGGCTCCCGTGGTGACATTCTCCAGTTGCCCGCCGGCGGCAGTCGGCGACCGTCCAGTCACGAGACGTTGGATCAGGGTTTGCACAAGCCGGTGATGGATGGATATGACACGTTTGAGTTTGCCGCCACCGCCGTCATGGATTCCATCGAAAAGGTCCTCGCCAAGACGCCTTACTCCATTGAGGATGTCGATTTGATCGTGCCTCATCAGGCCAATCAACGGTTGTTTCGTCCCGTCGCCAAGTGGCTCGGCATCCCCGTGGACAAATTCTTCGTCAACATCGAACGCTACGGGAACACGGTGGCAGCGTCCGTGCCCATCGGATTATACGAAGCCGTACACCAGGGACGGTTGAAGAAGGGGCATCTGGTCGTGTTGACGGCGTTCGGCGCCGGATTGACCTGGGCGGGCGCCATCCTCAGATGGACATATTCACCGAACGAGCATCATGAAATACTTCATTCATGAATCGGCGCGACTGGGCGCCGGATGTCACATCGGCTACGGCGTGGTGATCGAAGAAGGCGTGGAGATTGGCGATGCCGTGTCACTCGGGCATCATGTCGTCATTTTGGCCGGAACGCGCATCGGATCGGGCACGATCATCGAGAGTGGCGCGGTGATCGGTCGTCAGCCCCGGCCGAGCGCCGTGACCAGCCGTCCCGTCTCGCCGCAACCGGGAACGCTCATCGGCGAGAACTGCCGTATCGGGGCCAATGCCGTCATCTATGCGGGCGTGGAGATGGACGAAGGCGTGCTCATCGGCGATTTGGCTTACGTGCGCGAGAAGACACGCCTCGGCCGGTATGTGACGGTTGGTTCCGGGGCGCTCATCGGCTATGTGACGATTGGTCCATATAGTAAGATTCAAAGTGGTGCTGGGTTGCTGGGCACCTATGAAGATCACGTTTTCATCGGTCCCGGAGTCATCGCCATGGATGATCCCAAGATGGATCGAGTTCGGGATCTGGCGTTTGCCGGGCCTCATGTCAAGCGAGGCGCTCGCATCGGCGGGGGAGCGATCCTCTTCCCGGAGATCACCATTGGCTTCGATGCCGTCGTCGCCGCCGGCTCGGTGGTCATGCGGGATGTTCCCGACCAGAAGATCGTGGCCGGAAACCCGGCTAAGGTCATCATGGACGTGCCCGAGGATCAACGTTTTCGCGATCCTTCGCAGCCACCATCATGAAGGCCGATTGCCAACAGCACCATATCCTGGTTATTTCGGCCGTCTATAACGAAGAGCAGGCCATTGGGCGGGTCATCGAACGGCTCAAGCGGATGGGACTCAACGACATCGCCATCGTCGATGATGGTTCCACCGATGGGAGCCTCCGCGTCATGGAGCGTCATGGGGTGACCATCTTCCGCAACGACGCCCAACAAGGCATCGGTCGCGCGGCGCGAAAGCTCTTCCAATATGCTCGCCAGCACCGCTATGAGATTGTGGTGACGCTGGCGGGGAACGGCAAAGACGCTCCCGAGGAGATCCCTCGATTGCTCAAACCCATCATCGAAGAGGGATACGATCTGGTACAAGGCTCGCGCTATCTGAAAGGAGGGCGGCATGTGAACATGCCCTTCTATCGATGGCTGGGTACCCGTCTGATTTATCCGCTCTTGTTCTTTCTGTTCACCGGTCGATGGATGACCGATGCCACCAACGGATTTCGGGCGTTTCGGATGTCGCTGTTTGAGGATCAGCGCATCGATCTCATGCAGGATTGGTTGGGGCAATATGAACTGGAGCCGTATATTCTGTTCAAAGCCGTCACGCTGGGCTACAAGGTGAAAGAAGTTCCCGTTTCCAAAATATATCCTGAGCGCGGTCAGAACTACACCAAAATGAAGCCCCTCACCGGATGGTGGAGCATCATTCGCCCTCTCGTGTTGCTGGGTCTCGGCATCAAACACTGAACGACCGTTGTCAGTTCGACTTGACAATGCTCAACGAAATCGGTTAGTAATTCCCTGAAACGAAATCTGGAGGGGAGAGGCCATCATGCGATACATCTCTCGAGTCATATACTCTCTCATTGCTCTCGTGATTCTTCTCATGAGTTCCATTGGACATCAGTGGCTGAGCCAAGCCCAATCGGACGTCATCGTGGTCGATGAACCCCCTGGAGGCTACGTCGTCGCCCGGAGTCCGGTGATCATCACTGGCACGGTTCACGATCCATCGATCGACACCGTCTACATCAACAAGGTGAACATGCTGGTCGTCTACCTGGGGCGCCTTCGCCCGGATCTGCCCGGCGTTCCCTTTCCCGTGGTTGATGGTCGATTCACCGGGCGCGCGTACTTCCTCACCGAAGGCGACAACCTCGTGCGAGTGATAGGCATTGATGGGCAAGGGCACCTCCATCAGGTGGACGTGCCCGTCCGACTCGATCCGGCGTTGGGACGTCCTGATGTGCGGCTCATTGTGAAACCCAAGAGCCAGCGAGAGGCGCACGGCGCTCCGGTCGAGTACACCATCGAATTGCGCAACCGGACGTCGCGCCCGCAATCGGGCACCTACGAGATCATGCTCACCCTGCCCGATGGATCGTCAAGGATGATTGCCGAGGGGGTTCCATTCCAGTTGGCGGAGAAGGAGCGCATGACGCTCGATGCCCGCATCAATCCCTCTGATTATACGTCGCTCACCGGCGATTGTGCGCTCACCGTGACCCTGTTCGACGATCAAGGGAAACAAGTGGGGCGCGAGTCGTTCGCCTTCGAAACCTATGATCCCGGCGCCTATCCTTTCGTCGACGTCACCCGGCGGGCCGGTCTGCGCTTTCTCCATCGTAACGCTGGCGAGGGTGGAGGCCTGGCCTGGGCTGATTATGACAATGATGGGTATCCCGATCTCTTCGTGACCAATTTGCGCGGGCCATCGGCGCTGTTTCACAACAACGGGGATGGCACGTTCACCAACGTCATCCGGGAGGCGGGACTCTCGGCGTTTGCGGCCAGCGATTCTTCCACGCGATCGGCGGCTTGGGCCGATTATGACAACGATGGCTATAAGGATTTGTTCATCGCCGGTCAGCGACAGCCGAGCCGGCTGTATCATAACAACGGGGATGGTACGTTCACCGATGTCACCATCCGAGCCATCGGTCGGATCGTTCAACCCACCGGCTCGGTGGCCTGGGGCGACTATGACAACGATGGCTGGCTGGACCTGTACGTCGCCGGCTTCTTGACGGCGCCACCGTCGCTGGACTTCTCCGGGTTGACGAGCGCGCCTCATTATCTGTTTCATAACAATGGCGACGGAACGTTCACCGATATCGCCCCTCAGGTGGGCCTCAACCGAGAAGGTCCCACCTGGGCCGCCTTGTGGCTGGACTACGATGGGGATGGTGATCTGGATTTGTACATCGTCAACGATTTTGGTGGATTCACCGGGTATCCCAATACGCTCTACCGAAACGATGGCCCGGGCGGCGTGGGCGGCTGGATCTTCACCAACATCGGACGCGACACACATCTCAGCGACGTCCCCGTATTCGGGATGGGACTGGCTGCGGGCGACTACGATCATGATGACGATGTGGATTTGTTCGTCTCGAACATCGGTCTTCCCGTTCTCTATCAACGCCAGGGGGACGTCTACCGGGATGCGACCATGGAATCAGGCGTGGGAATTCCGCATCCCACCAATGGACCTTATGCCAGCGAGGACTGGCTGGTCAACTCCTGGGGCAGCGTGTGGTGGGATTACGATCTGGATGGCTGGATCGACCTCTACGTGGCCAGCAGTGGTATGGGGACGCCCAATTTCTCCATCGCGCCATTCAATCCCAACTTCCTCTTCCGGAACAATCGAGATGGGACGTTCACCAACGTCGCCCCACAGCTCGGGATCAACCATCCGGGGCGAACGCGCGGCGTCGCTCTGGCCGACTATGATCGGGATGGCGATCTGGATCTGGCGCTTCTCAACAATGATGAGTATCTGGTGCTCTATCGGAATGATCTTCCCAGAACGAATCATTGGCTCCAACTGGCGCTTCGCGGAACGGTGAGCAATCGGGATGCCATCGGCGCCCTCATCATCGTCGAAGCTGGAGACATGCGGCAAGTGCGACCCTATCCCGATGCCAATCCCATGTGTTCGCAAAACACATTGGAGACGGTCTTCGGCGTGGGTCAGGCTGAAGTCATCGATCGGCTCGAAGTTCGATGGCCGAGCGGTAAGGTCACCGTCAAGACCAACGTGGCTGTGGACCAACGGCTCATCCTCATCGAGCCGGAGGAGTGAGGCCTATGCGCACCAGCGGGCATCAGTGGAGTCGAGCGGCCGCCATCGGATTGCCCGGCCTGTTATTCCTCTCCCTGACGGTGATGCGCCCATCGCCGCTCGCGGACGAGCAGCCGCTATTGAATTTCTCGCTCATCGATATCACCGAGTTGGCCGGCGTCGGTGGAGCGCCCACGTACGGGCGCGGCGTCGCCTGGTGCGATTTCGATCAGGATGGACGGCTGGATCTCTTCGTCTGCAATTCCATGGGGCGGAATTATCTCTATCGGAATCGCGGCGGATTGACGTTCACCGACGTCCTGACCGACGTCGGACTCCCGCCCCTGGAAGAACTGACCTGGGGAGCCGCCTGGATCGATTACGACAACGATGGAGATCCCGATCTCTATCTCACCCAGGGCGGATTCGATAATGCTGATGTCAATCGCCTCTATCGGAATGATCTGAACACCCTCGGGCGGTTCACCGATGTCACCGAGGTGGCGAACGCGGGAGGCGGGAGACGATGGAGCGTGGGCGCCGCCTGGGCCGATTACGACAACGATGGGTTCCTCGACGTGTACATCGCCAATCAGCGGCAACCGAACGTGCTCTTGCACAATCGCGGCGATGGAACTTTTGAAGATGTGTCAGCCACGGCGGGAGTGGATGACGACGGGAACGCTCGGTTCCCTCTCTGGTTCGATTATAACCGCGACGGATGGATGGATATTTTCGTTCCCAACCAGCGAGGCGTCCACCGGCTCTACCGCAACAATGGGGATGGGACGTTCACCGACGTCGCCGCGCGAGCTGGAATCCGCAGCATCCCCGTCAATGCCTGGGTTCCCATCACGGAGGACTTCAATCACGATGGCTGGTTCGACCTGTACATCGTCGTCTGGAATACGCCGAAGACGGCCGAACCGAGCGTGCTCTATCTCAATCAGGGCGACGGCACCTTTCTCAATGTTGGCGGGGCCACGCACACGGGCATCATCGCCAAGACGATGAGCGTGCAGACGGCCGATCTCAATAACGATGGACACATGGATATTCTCATGGGCAACGGCGAGCCATCCAGCCCGGGCGAGAATTTCCTGCTGCTCAATGCCTATGATGTCGACACGGGAACGCTCACCTTCGTCAACGTCTCTCAGGCATCGGGATTGACGGCCGTGACGCCCGGTCGCTCGCATGGTATCGGCGTCGCCGATGCGGACGAGGATGGAGATCTCGAAGTGTATATCAGCGATGGGGGGCCGGCTCCCGCCAGCCAGCGGCGCGAGCGATACCGAGGGACCAATGAACCGAACCACTTCTTCCTCAACGAAGGAGGGAACAGCAATCACTGGATCAAATTGCGATTGGTGGGAACGGTCAGCAATCGCGACGGGATTGGCGCCGAAGTGCGCGTGCGCGTTCAGGACGTGACCCAATATCGGCTGGTCAAGGGCGGGAGCGGTTTCAGTTCGATGAATACGCCCTTGCTGCACATTGGATTAGGCGCGGCGACGGAAGCCGACTGGATTGAAATTCATTGGCCCAGTGGGATCGTCGAGCGACGGGAGCATGTGCCGGCCGATACCACCCTCACCATCATCGAACCGGAGGCGCCATAAGAGACCGAGATCGCGCGAGCGCACTCCCCTCCTCGGCTCACCCTCACCAGCGGCTCATCGGCGTTCCCATCGCTAAGGAGAACGTGATGAGCAACGCGTTCTCAAACCGAATCGGCGCGCTCGTCGGCAATGATGAGTCGCCCGATGAGGAAGATGACCAGCGGCAGGAAGTGAAAGAGGAGCCGGGCCAGCGTGCCACTCTCCACAAACGCGCGCTCCCAGCGGGCGACGGGAGCGAAAGCAATGACGATGAGATCCAGGAGCACTCCACCGAGAACGAGAACATAAAAAAACCAGAGCGGCGATGAGAGAATCTGACGCCGTCGAAGCCAGGAGAGGATTGCCCATATGACCCAGACGAATCCCCAGGCCGTGAACCGCCCCGCCTCCCGCAAAAATGCCAGAGCGACTCCCGGCAGGTTATGTACCGTTCGCATCACCTCGGCGGCACTCCAGTGAAATCGAGCCATGGCCGGTTCCGGAGGTAATGTTTGCCGGAAGACGAGCCATGGGCCCAGCATGACCACCCAGATGCCCGCGAAGATGAACAGCGAGAGCCACGCCCGCCGCTGACCCTGGCGGAGGAGGAAAACGATGAGGGCTCCGGCCAAGAGAGCACTCATCGCCAACCCCTCGTTCTTGGTGAATCCGGCCGCCGCCCCGAACAAAGCGGCAGCGACTAACCACGCCAGGCGAGGCCGCAGGAGCCAACGATACGCAGAGACGGCGCTGAGGAAGAAGAAACAAGCAAGTGGCACGTCGGCCAGGCCTCCCAGCAGAGCGCTCTTTTTCCCACCGACCAGGAGAATGCGCAGAACTGTCTGATAGGAGAGGAAAGGAACGGTGACGATCAGGGCGCTGCAGAACAGCGCGTGTTTCCGCGAGGCTCCGGGACGACAGGCCGCGTACAGAGAACTCACCAGGAGGACGACAAAGAGGACGTTCACGAATTTGAGCCGCGACTCATCCCAGGTTCCCATGATGGTGGCCGCCAAACACTCGAGCAACGGGAGGCCCAAGGGATACTGAGGGCGCGGCCGAACGCGGGTGAGCATTCCCTCATGATCGAGAAAGCTGGATGAATAGATCGTCTGCTCGTGATAGAGGACATGAGCCTTCCATCCCCAGGTGACCACGGCGTCCCACACATCGAATGGTTTGGAGAGAGCAAAGAGGGTGACGAAGGCCAGCGCCACGACCATCAACGTGATGAGGACTTTCTCCCCCGGCGAGAGCGCAGGACGGACAGCTTCACTCATCCATCCGGCTCGGCGAAGGCGACGCCCGACAAAGATCACCGAGATGAGCGCCCATGGACCGAACAGGAACCACAGATTCCTCGGACTCAACGGCACGCCGAGGTACGCCAGATCGAACATGACCAGGGGCGTGAGCCCTAATCCCAAGCCCAGCGCCAGCACCATTTCGTCCATCGGCGAAAGCCGATGTCGCCGGAACAGCGCCCGTTCGACGAGGTAACCGATGAGCACAATAAGGCCGGCGAACGCGACGAGTTGACCCACCGTGTTCACAATCAGCACCTCGGCTCCATCTGGCTGAGCGACGCGCCATTCCGCCTTCAACGGGAGCGGTCCTGGAAAGCCATCACTCTCCCCTCGCCATTTTGAACGAGCGCGCGCCGCGATTCAGCGTGTCGGTTGAGCGAGCCGAAGGATGAAGAGGCCACTGGAGCCCGCAGCCAGATAGACGGTGCGGCCCGAAGCGGCCACATCCACCGGCGTCACCGGCGGCGTGGTGAGCGAGCCGACCTCAATGGGTTGAGCGGGATTACTCACATCGACAACGCGCAGACCGCGATTATCGGCGATCAAGGCCAGATCGCCCAGAAGCGTGATGGCTTGCGCCGGCGCGGGCGTGAGAAATTGCCCACGAGCGCGCGGCTGAGCGAGATCGCCGATGTCGACGATCCGCACACCATTGCGCCCATCGGCGATATAGACCAGATCTCCGGCCACGGCGACGCCTACGGCTTGCGTCGGTCGATCGATTTCCAGCAATGGCCGGGGCGCGCTGGGATCGCTCACGTCGACGATCCAGAGCGAGAGCAGATCGACCAGATACGCCCGCGTGCCCTGAATGGCGACATCCTGCGCCGATCCCGGTGTACGAAAGATACCGACCTCGCGGGGCGCATCGGGATCGCTGACATCGAAAATGCGCAATCCCGCGCGATCGGCGGCGACGTAGGCGAAGGAGCCCGATATGGCGACCGCCCGCGCAAAAGTGGGCGTCGGCGCCGCACCACGGCGGCGAGGATGACGGGGATCGCTCAGGTCGATGATTTCCAGTCCGGAGACGCCGCCAGCAACGTAAGCCAGATCGCCGACGATGGTCGCGTCACACGCCCCTCCGAGCGAGGGGATGGTCGCCAGTTCCTGAGGCTGCTGCGGATCGCTGACATCGATGACCGTCACGCCATTGGTCAAATCAGTGACCACGGCGAGTCCTTCAGTCGAAGCCACACCAGAGGCCAGACCCGACGCCGGAATGGCACCTCGTTCTCGAGGCTGACGCGGCACGCTCACATCGATGATGCGGGTGCCGGCACCGGCATTGGCGACATAGAGGCGCTCCTGGTCTAATGCCACTCCCAGCGCGCTGTCCGACAGGGCGAGTTGCGCCTCTTCCTGCGGATTGCGGGGATCGCTGACGTCGATGACGAATACTCCGGCGAACTCATCGATGGCAAAAACCCGGTTTCCTCCGACCACGAGATCGCGCGGGCCCAGCGCATCGAGCGTGCCGAGCCACTGCGGTTGTGTGGGATCGCTGATATCGACGATATGCAATCCGCCGAACTCATCGGCAATGTAGGCCAGATGGCCGACGGGCACGGCGCGCCACGCTTTGACGGCCACATCGATGGTGGCGATCTCAGAGAGGTGCGCTGGATCGCTGGCATCAACGATATGGACGCCGGTAAAACCGGCGGCTACAAAAGCGAGAGTATCGGCCACCGTCACTCCCAACACCGCATCGGACGTACGGAGCACTCCTAACGATCGGGGATTCTCTGAATCGCTGACATCCAGCGTCCTCAGACCGGTTCCTTCACCCAGGTAGACCACGTTTCCGGAAAAAGTCACCGCGTTCACCGGGGTGAGCGTGGGAAAGGACCCGCGTACGCGTGGGGTCAGCGGATCGCTCACATCGACGATGAACAGCCCCGCCTGACCGGCAGCCACATAAAGGAGCGTTCCCGAAAGGGCGAGATCGACGCTCGGTCCCGGTAGAGAGAGGCGCGAGAGCACAACCGGATGCGCCGGATCACTCACATCGGCGATGATGAGCCCTCCGCCAGTGGCCACGTAAACGCGATCACCCTGAACGGCCACATCCTGGGCCGGGCCCGAAAGCGCCCGAGCCAGGAGCTGCACATTTCCCGCCGGAGATTGCCCGGATATACTCCCAATGCTCGCGAGCACCAAACAGGCGGCGACGAGGCAAAATAGAATCTTCTTCCCCTTCATGAATCCTCCCTCCCCAACAGTTTTCATCTCCCACCGTTTCCGGGCCAGGGGAATTCTACCCGTTGGCGGTTGTATTTTTCAACACGTATGTGAAACGAGTCTTCGTTTCCGATCGGGACGAAAAGCTTCTCCGACTCGTGCGCGCGAGGGGAAGAGATGCTCAGGCGGCGCTGCCCTCACTTCCGCAAAATGCGTTTCAATTGCCAATCGCCGGAATGAATGGGGACCATGGATTGGCGGTCGAACCATCGCCCGAATTTCGCTTTCAACTCCTGCGCCTTGGCCGGGCGAATTTCCACGAGGTTCCTTCGTTCTCCAGGGTCAGAGGCCAGATCATAGAGCTCGAAGGTATGACCGATGAGATCGTAAAGGAGCTTCCACCGGCCATCGATCATGGCCCAGGTATAAAAATGAGGCTCGGGGAGATTCCTCGGCGTCTCGCTGAAGATGAGGCGCCTCGGACGTGCAGCGAACAGATCAGCGCCCGCATAGGCGGCCGGCGGATCGATGCCCGCAAATCGCAGGATCGTCGGCGCCAGATCGATGAGTCCCACCGGAGAGTCGAACCGGAGAGGTGGCCGGGCAGGATGACGAATGATGAGCGGGACGCGAATCTCCTCCTGGTAGGGTCGGGAGCTATGCTCCCGCAGGCCGTGCTCATAGAACGCCTCGCCATGATCGGAGGTGATGATGATCAACGTATGTGGCCAGAAGTCGGTGCCCTTCAGGTACCGGAAGAGTTCTCCCAGGGCGCGATCCGTGTAGGCGATTTCGCTGTCATAACGGTCCAGAGGGCGATCGCCAAAATCGTACGATGGGTGTCGCCGATAAGGATAATGCGGTTCCAGATAGTGCGCCCAGATGAAAAATGGCTCATCGGGGGGTACGGTCTCAAGATAAGCGATGAGGCGCTCGGTCAGAACCGCGGCCGACCATTGTCCGCGCTGGGCGGTGTGCGCTTGAAACTGAAACCCTTTCAACAGAATGGGCTTGTAGCGAGCCCACGTTGCGCCTCGGAGCCATCTGCTGATTCGCCTCGCGCTGAAGAAAGCGGTCGTATATCCATGCCCGGCGAGAATCTCCACGAAGCTCGGCCGCCGCTCATCGAAAATGGCTTCCCCATAGGCCGAGCGAAACATGGAGGCGAACGAGTGGCCCGTATTCGTTCCTTGACTGTAGGCGTGCAAAAACAACTGACCCTCTCGGGCGAAGGCATCAAGATGCGGACTGGTCGGTCGCCGGTAGCCATAGCAGCCGAGATGATCGGCCCGAAGAGCATCGATGGTGATGAGCAGGATATTCCCCGGCCGACCGAGCCCATCACCCGCTGGTCGATGCAGTGATGACATCGCGATCGGAGAATCGGGCGTCACGGCCGTCCAGTCGCCGCCGAGGCAGTTGTCGTCGATGCCATTATCGGGAATCTCGGGCGCCAGCGGATTGACGTCAGGATTTCCGTCATCACAATCGCCGCCTCCCAGAATCGACGCGAAACCATCGCCATCCAGATCGCCGAGCCATTGCGCCAAAGCGATTGTGCGGCGAGCGATGACGCTGCGGCTCCAGAACAGAGCCTTGATCGAGGGATGATCGTCAAAGACGAGAAAACAAGATACGGTCAGCCCGACGGCCAGACTCAATCCCACGGCCACCAGGCGGCGAGTCCGGGTTGAATGGGAGAGGTGCCATCCCGAACAGAAACACGCTCCTCCAGTCACAGCCAGCCCCAGTTGAATGAAAAACAGCGGAAGATGAATCGAACGATCGTAAAGGCCAAAGTAGTATCGGGAATCCAGGGCGTAAACACTGCCCATGAGCCCCCATATCACCAGGGCCAAGAGAGAGTATTGCCTCGGGGATGGGCGAACGCGCCACACCGGAAAGCGCCGTCCCGCCCACCAGATTCCCAACCCGATCACAAGAAGTGCGGCGGCGAGAATCACTGCCGGGTGCCCCTGCACCCAGCGAAACGCCGCTTGCGCCCAATCGACAGTCTCGGGCGGCGCCCATTGTCGCATCCAGCGCCTGGCCGGCGCGGCCAGCCGACGCCCGATGGCCAGGAACGACGGTCGAAGAATGACGACGACGGCTGCCGTGATGCCCCCAAGAAGAAGGAGTCTCACCGTCCCGGTGAGGATGCGCTTCCCCGTTGACCATCGTCCCGAGTCCAGGAATCGGCGTTCCCACCGAACGAGATGCCCCATCGCCCCCACACCCACTCCGATGAGAATGCCGACCAACGTGGTCGTGAGCCAGGTCGGCGTCAAGAAGAGCGCGAAGAGCAGCCGTTCCGTCATCCCGCTGAGAAAAGGGGCCAAGGCGAACCAGCGATCGATCACTTCCAGGCTGGTCAGCACCAGGCCGCCGCTCAACCCGATGAGCGCATATGAGCTCACTTTCGAGGGAATCCCCGAAAAGACGATCTGGCGCGATGTGGTCGCAGAGGTCTTCATAGTCACCTCGTCGTCGCCGACGGAACGCCGTTCCCCAACCAGCTCAAGCGTCGGGCCACGCTCTCGCTGGCCAGCACGATCACCAATGGCATGATGGGCACCAGATATCGAGCGAATGGAAAAATGAGAGCATGAACGGTGACGAAGCAAACAATGATGCTGATGAGAGGAAAGATCAGCGCCCATCTCTCATCCCCTCGTCTCCAGATCGCCCACACGGTGTGACCGGCGAGCAGGAGAAGAGCGAAATGAATGCCCGCCAGGAGGAGCATGACCGGTGGATGGCGCGTCAGAAACCACACCAGCACCAGGTTGCGCAGGAACCGCCATCCCGTCCCCCAGGGATCATGGGTCATTTTTTGGACGACGGCGGCGACAACCAGTCGATTGGCCTCATACTCGCCCCTGGGCGACTCCGGGCGCGGAATCTTTTTGGCGATGAGAGCGCGCCGCTCATTGAACGCCTGGCGATGCAGTCGCGCCGGATCAGCTCCCCAGTGCCAATGCTGCGAGACGTAATAGCCGTGATAGAGTGGCGCTCCCAGCGTCGTCCCTCCGAGCAACACTTGTCCGGTGAGCCGGTAATTCCGCATCACCCACGGCATCAGCATCAACCCCATTCCAACTGCCATCACACCAACCGCCCGCCATCGCATCTTCAGGGGAATGGACGCGGCGCGATTGAAAATGATCGCGGGGAATAAAAACAGCGGCATGACGAGCGTGACGCTGCGCGTCAAGGCGAGACCGCCCAGGAGGAAGCCGGCGACGGCCGCTCGGCCATATCCACCGTCACTCATCAGCGCGAGGACGACGTAGACGAGCGCGCAGAGCAGCATGGTGTACAGGCTCTCGGTATAGAACCGGGAGGAATAAACGATAGCGAGTGGGTAGAGCGCGAACAACAGGCCGGCAGTGAGCGCTGCCCGGCGATGGAAGAGTTTCCGGGCCATCACGCTGATGAGGACGGCCGTCACTCCGTCGATGATCGCTTGCAGGGCTTGCACGACGAGGAGGTCTGCGCCCAAGAACCGAAACACGCCGGCCAGGAAGAGGGGGTAGAGCGGCACGCGCTTCATGGTCGGGGGGCCGCCGGCAATGACGACATACCCGAACCCGTCGGCGAGATTCCGAGCGATGCGATCGTACCCATCATCGCTCAGCAATCCCATCTGGGTGGCCACGTGCGGGAAGATGAGATAGTCAAAGAGGAAGCGAACGAAGACCGTGAACAGGAAGAGCGCCACCAATTGTCGCCGCCACGTCCACTGAAAGCGGAATCCTCGATCGGTGGGTCTCGAATCGGGGTTCGCCCCTCCGAGTGCATTCATGGGATGGTTATTATACTTTCGCGGCACTCGAAGGCAAGCCTCCGAGGATGGCCCCGCTCCTGGCTCAGAGGACGAAACGCGACCTCTCCCTGCGGACAAACTGTGGGGCTTCCCAGGGAGAAAAGGAATCCTTGGGACGAACTGTCAACCTGACTCCTCTCCGCAGACCGGCCCCGGAGCTTTCCAGAGATGTTGCGTCCTCTCCACGAGCTGACAACCTGACGCCTCCTCCGCGGACCAGCCGCGGGGCTTCCCCTGGGGGAGAAAAAGCCGCCGTGAACTCGCTGCTTCCGCGATCTCTCCCCACCGACCAGCGGCGGGGCTTCCCTTCAGGCCCCGGAGCTCGCCTCCGGGGTCACGTGACTTTGCCAGCTAGTCAACGCTGCACCACCCTACTGGCGAAGGCCCCGGAGCTCGCCTCCGGGGATCGTCACGCTCCAACCTGATACACGCAACCTGACCCCTCCTCACTAACCAACGGCGGGACACCGAGACTCAATCCGTTTCACACGTTCAGTCAGGGCGATGCCGTCATTTCTTGTGGCGCAATCGCTCGATCAACGCGCGGATTTTGGCCGCATTCTTCGCCCGAGGCACATCGTTCAGGTAAGCTTCCAACTCATCGGCGGCGCGATGGTATTGTCCCCGATGGTCGTAAAGAGAGGCTAAATACAGATGCGCCACGGCCGCCCGCTGCGCGCCGCCCAACTGGTAGGCGCGCCGCAGATGGGCTTCAGCCTCATTCATTTTTCCCACCTGGAGTTCAGCAATGCCGAGATACAAATGCGCATTGACCGATTCCGGATCGAGTGACTTCCCCCGCTTCAATGCCTCGATGGCTTCGTCAAACTGCCCCAACTCGACGAGCGACATACCAAGGGTCACCTGCGAGAGGGTGGAACGAGGGTTGAGCTCACAGGCGCGGCGAAGAGGCGAAACCGCCCGATCAAAGGCTCCCATCTCGGCGTAGGTCACTCCCAATCGGAGGTGCGCCAGGAAATAATCGGGATACAGTTTGAGCGCGCGCTGCAAATGGGCTATGCCTTTTTTTCGATCTCCTTTGTTGAGCGCCTTGATGGCGGCTCGATAAGCGCGTTCTGCCGCCCGAGGAACATTTTGATGGAAAACGGAGGGAGCACCTGGTGGAGGATGTGGAGACGCCGTACTCCTGACGCGAAGATAGAGGTTGAGTTGGCGAATGATAGCCGAATCCTCGCTGCCTAACAGTTCGACCTGCTCTGCCGCCCGCGCATACCGGTCAAAAGCGGGAACGATCACCCAGTAGACACCCGACTTCAGGCGACCAAAGATGTACCGTCCATCGTCGTCGGTGTACGTCCGATCGACCTGCATCCCCATGCGATCTTCGAGGAGGACCAAAACCTGAGCTGCGGGCTTGTTCCCCGGCAGATACACGACGCCTTTGATCTCGTGGGGGCCGAGGCCTTGCGCGAGGGTGGGCAGATGGCCAAGCAGGCCTAAGAGGAGGAGATGGATCAAGCCAGTGCTCGCACTCACTTGGTTTCTCCCGTCCCGTGAAAGATGCTCTGAGGAGTGAACGATGAAAAATGGGGTGGGTCGATCCTGGAGAATCTTCCCACCCCTCAACTCGGGGAGAACCGGTCAACCGGTTCTCGTCCGCGCGAGCGCTAGAACGTCACGCGAATGGCGAACTGAACTGATCGCGCCAGGCCCTGGGCGAAGCTCCCCGAGCCCAGACCGAGCTTATTGGAGCGCGCACCGGGCGGTGTACCATTAATCTGGCCCGGCGACCCGCCGAGTTCGCCACTCAATCGCCCGAAGTTGGAGACATTGAACAGGTTGAAGATCTCCACCATCGGCTCGATGCGGACGCGCTCCTCGCCGAGCGTGAACGTCTTGGCGATGCGCACGTCAGTGGTGATGAAGGTGTCATTCATCACCTGATCGGCCGGTGCCGGCGAGAGCGGCTGAATGGTGAAGCCCAGCGCTCGCAGTTGATCGGCGGTGAACACGCCGGCGGCGGCCAGCGCTTGAGCCGCCGGAGTCAATTGGCCCGCGAAGTTGCCGTTGAAGTTGGAGATCAACTGATTCAGCTCATTGACGCTGCCGATGGAGCGCCCAAAGGCTCCGCGACCGGCTCCGGGCAGGAAATCGTTCACCGTCCCGTCGCCATCCAGATCGCTGAAGAAGATCTCATCGGCACCTCCGGCGATGCTCGGCAAGAACGGCGTGGTCGGCAACGCCGTGCGCAGGTGCCAGATGCTGCTCAGGCTCAAGCCCCACGGCAGATCGATGATGGAGTTGACCGACAGTTGATGGGTGCGATCTAACGTCGTCGGTCCGAAGTTTCGCGGGTTGAGGAAATCATCGTTGAACGGCGTGCTCACGATGAAATCCTGATCGGTGGACAGCCCATTGAACCGCGACAGGGCATAGGAGACGTCCAGGAAGAGATTGCGCACCACCGGGCTGATGTTGGTGAACCGACCGGTCAATCGGACCTGAAGCGCATTGTATTCAGAGACGCCCGACGTCATGATCACGTCGAGGACGCCATCGACCTCGTCGGGGAAGCTCCCGGGGAAGGCATTGCCCAAACCGCCGAAGAGCGAGAAGTCGGCTCCATCGGCGATCGCCTGATTGACGCCTTCCAGCCCCGGAGCATAGCCAGCGCGCTCCAATGCCCGATCTCTGATGGCGATGGCTGTGGCCACGTCCAGCGTATTGGCGGCTCGATTGCGATTGAAGTCGCGAACCACATTGACGTGGGTGGCCCAATTGCGGACGTAATCGATGGAGATGACGAATCCGGGCCGGAACTCGTGCTGAATCCCCACGTTGATATGCAGAGCGGTCGGCGAGGCGAAGTCATGATTGAAGATAGCCGCAAACGTGTTCCGCGCCGTCTCCAGTCGCGGCGGTCCGTTGGGATCGAAAGGAATAGCTTGCTCGGCGGCCTGAAATGCCCGATGGAGCTCGCCGATCTGATCGATGACGGCGCCAATGGGCTGACCGATGAGATCGAGAACGTTGATGTTCGAGACCGGTCGACCATCCGAAGCCACCAACCGGCCCTGATCGTCGATGCCGAAGAAAGGCGGGATGGCCAGGCTGAATCCGAGACCCACGGGCAACTTGTCCGTGCGATCGAACAACGAGTTATTGAAGATCTGGGTCTCATAGAAATACCCTACGCCACCACGAATCACCGTCCGACCAGAGCTGGTAGGATCCCAGACGAATCCAAACTGCGGACCGAAGTTGTTCTTGTCCAATCGCGTCGGTCGAGACTGACCGAATCCGACCACGCGCTCGAGGAATCCCGGTCCGATGAGATCATCGTTCACCTGACCGGTGTCCAGCTCGTACTTGACGCCGTAGTTCAGCGTGAAGTTGGGCGCCACCCGGTAGCTGTCTAATATGTACCAGGAGAAGCGCGTGTTGTTGATGCCCCCATTCGGCCGACCGTTATTGGCGATTTCGCTGAACGCACCCTTGCCATTGCCGAAGATGATGAAGCTCACCGGATATTCCAACGGGTTCAGCGGATCTCCGCCGCGAGCGATGATCTGGTTGCGGATGTCGTCGCTGAAGATGCCGCGGACTTCCGGTCCCTCACCGAAGAAGGCGGCAAACACGTTGACGCGAATGTAGTTGAACTCCACGCCGTAACGGAGGGAGTGATTTCCGTAGATGAATCCCCCGTTATATTTCCACTGATCGTTGGTCTGGAATGTGCTCTGCGGAGCCAACCGATTGGGACCGGTGAACAGCTCGCGCCGGCCGTTGAGCGCGATGGAGACCGGTTGTCCATTGGCCGCGCGAAAGATGGGCAAACCGAGATCTATCGAGGTAATTTGATTGTCGAAGCTGGTGTGCCCATATCGCCAGGAGTGGCTGAATCGCCCCTGCGCCCAGTCCGCGCCGATGGCCAACACATTGGTGTTGTTGTCGTTGACGAACGGCGCACAGCACGTCGACGACCCCCCGAATCCAGTTGCCGCATCATTGGAGTTGTGGCTGAATCGGAAGAACATCTTCAGGGCGTTCGTCGCATTCCAATCCAGCCGTCCCAGTCCCATATTCTCATCGAATGGGGTGGTGACGGCGCCAGCGAAGTTGGGGAAGTTCGTCGGTCGGGTGAACGTCGTGGAATCCTGATTGGTCTTCTCGCCGTTGGCGAACCAGAAGAGCTTATCCTTGATGAACGGTCCACCGACGCGAAATCCACCCTGCTCGCGATCGAACTCGGCGCTTCTCAGATCCTGATCGATACTGGGAATCCCCGTCATAGTGACGGGCACGGCGGCCACTTCTTCGTCTCGATAGAAGAGAAAGCCGCTCCCATGCAATTCGTTCGACCCGCTGCGGGTGATGATGTTTACGGCTCCCGTCGAAGCCAGGCTGGTGGACGGATCGAGCGAGGCCTGACTGAGCTGAAACTCCTGCAGCGCATCCTGAGAGATGTTCTGAGTGGTGGTCCCGACCGTCTCGTCGGAGATGTCGATGCCGTCAACCTGGATGCGAGTGACGCGCCCGGATCGCCCGGCCACCGAAATTCCGGTGAACTGGTTCTTGGTGGGATCGAAAGTTCCGCCATCGACGATCTGCACGCCGGGCTCGAGCTGCGCCAGATCGAGGAAGTTCCGGCCATTGAGCGGGAGATTGTCAATCTGCCGCTCAGTGACCACTCCGTAAACTTCGTGTTCGACGGTGTTCACCTGCAATTCCGCTTCCGCCTCCACGGTGACCACTTCCGTCGGCGATCCAACTTCCAATTGAATATCCCCGGAGGCGGCCGCGCCCACGTAGACGACCACTTCGCGCACGCCCGTCTTGAATCCAGGCGCCTCCACCTTCACCTCATAGTGACCCGGTTGAAGTGCTCGGGCGACGTACACACCACCGCCACTGGTGGTGAGCGTGATCGTCCGTCCGGTGGCTTTATTGGTGATGGTCACCGTGGCGCCGGGAATCACTGCCCCGGTCGGATCGGTGACCACGCCTTCAATACTTCCCGTCGATTCCTGAGCCAGCGATGAAGCGGGTAGCCCAAATACAATCATCAGTGCGACGACGACTACCCACGCAGCCCATATCTTTTTGTTGCTCATAGACATATCCTCCTACGATGAATTCCTGAGCGGAAACCATAAAGCCCCGAGCAGGCATGAGAGGAGATCGGAGAACCATTCCTCACCCCCCTCACAACAATCACCATCAATTTCTGCTCGAGCGTTAAAAAGACAGTGTATCATCGGTAATCATCTGAATTTGCAAAAACTGTGCCATATTCCCCATCGGAATGGGGTGATCCAATAAGTTTCAGTGAACACAATCAGTTACCGCGTCCATCTGGAGCGGGCGCCGGGGCGACGATGCTCGGCGGTTACGAAAATTTGGATATTTTTACAATTTTTCGTAAGCCCCCCAACCCTCATCCGGACCCGGAGTGTGCTAATATCACTGTGTCCGTTGCCAACGAAACTCTGAGCGCATGATGAGGGAGTATGATGAGGGAGCCGGTGAAAGGCAGGGTCATCCAACAGCGTACCCCATTCGGTCCCCTGGTTGAAATCGTTCTCGTGTTGACGCCCGTCCTCACCATCATGTGGATCACGCCGCTCCTGGTCGCCGACAAAGCGGAACGGGATCGGGTGGATTTCTATCTGTCGCTTCTGACGTTTCTCATCGCCGTGGGATTGAACGTCTATCACCGCGAGGGATTCAAGCTCATTGGCTTGCGGATGGATAATTTCGTGGCCGCCGCCCGGCCCCTCGTCTGGTTCACGGCCATCAGCGGCCTCATCGTGCTGGCCATCGGGTGGACATTTGACAGCATCCACCTGGGATCGCGGTTCGTCCATCACCTGGAAGTACTGCCTTTCTGGGGGCTTCTCCAGCAATACGGCATCCAGAGCATCATCAATCGACGTTGGCAGATGGTCGTTGGCCAGGGACGACTGAGCGTCGGACTCACGGCGGTGACCTTCGCCGCTCTTCACCTGCCCAATCCGGCCCTGGTCATCACCACCTTGATTGGGGGTGCCGTATGGGCCTGGGTTTTTCAACGTCATCCCAATCTGGTGGCGCTGGCGCTCTCGCACGCGCTGTTGAGCGCGCTCATGGCCAACTCCTTCCCCTCGACGCTCCTTCCTAATATGAAAGTGGGCTGGGGATACTGGTCGGCCAGCGCTTGAGGGCACTCGATGAGAACGAGTAAGATACGGAGAGTATGAGAATTCGCTGGTGGCGCAAGAATCGCGTGGCCCTCGTCCAGATCGAAGGGATCATCACCGACAGCCAGTTTGGCGCGTCGCGCGATGAGGTCCTGGACGCTCTGGAGCAAGTCGAATCGGTCGACGCCCGCGCCGCCGTCGTCCGCATCAATAGCCCGGGAGGAACGGTCGGCGCCGCTCAAGAGATGCACGATGGCATCAGGCGGGTGCGCGAGAGAGGCATTCCCGTAGTGGCGGCACTCGGCGACGTCGCCGCCTCGGGAGGGCTCTACGTGGCCTTGGCTGCCGACAAGATTGTATCCAATCCGGGGACCATCACCGGCTCCATCGGCGTGATCGTGAAGGCCCATAATCTGCGTCAGCTCTATCGGAAAATCGGCATTGAGGAGGAGCGGATCAAGTCCGGTCGGTATAAAGACATCTTGTCTACATTCCGGCCCCTGACCGACGAGGAACGCGCTCTGTTGCAGAACGTCATCAACGATACCTATGAGCAATTCCTGAGAGCCGTGGTGGAGGGGCGGCATCTTCCCGAAGAACGCGTTCGCGCCTTCGCCGACGGTCGCATCTTCACCGGCCGCCAGGCCAAGCAATGGGGGCTCGTCGACGAACTCGGCGGACTCCAGCGCGCCGTGGAGTTGGCCGCCCAGATGGGCGGCATCGTGGGGAAGCCCAAGAAAGTGCCCATCACGCCTCGGAAGCGTGGACTGCTCGGTCGCCTGTTCACCACCATGGATCGAGTGGAGCTGGAGTTGGAACTCCTGCGCGGACTGGGTGGCGTCCCACTGTGGTTGATGCCCATGTAGGATCGATCGCCCGCCGTCGCTCGTCCTCAAATGTAGCGCAAGCTGGCAGCTTGCGCTACTCCCCAATGAGTGAGTCACTTTCATCCTTTCAGCGTGGCCCCCCAGGCTATAGGCAACTCCTCAGAGCAGGAGAGGAGGGCGGCGTTCGAGGTGATCGCTCGGTCGGCATCGTCGGGCCGGCGCGCCGGGAGCCTCCAGCGAGCACGGATTCCCTCAATGTGGCACGCTCTCCCGTTCAGCGCCCGTCCTCGCTGGTCAAAGAAACGGAGCCGGGTTATGCTATCGCTTGATGTTCTCCCAGCGCACGCGATGGTCTCTCCAGCCGAACCGATTGACCGAGCGCCTGACGATGCGGCGTCGTATGGGGCGACCGATTCTCGACCTCACCGAATCCAATCCCACGCGTTGCCGGATCGCGCTTCCCACCGAAGAAACTCTGGAGGCATTGCGAGCGCCGGAAAATCTCATCTACGAACCATCGCCCAAGGGATTGCTCGCGGCCCGAGAGGCGGTGGCCGCGTTCTACGCCGAGAAAGGCGTGAGCATTCATCCCGAGCAGATCGTCCTGACGGCCAGCACCAGCGAAGCGTACTCGTTTCTGTTTCGACTCCTGACCGACCCCGGCGACGCCATTCTCGTTCCGCGACCGAGTTATCCATTATTCGAGTTTCTCGCCGCGCTGAACGATCTCCAATTGAGCCCTTATCCGCTGCGCTACGAGCCCGGCTGGCGGATCGACGTGGCCGCGCTCGGCCAGGCGATCACGCCACGAACCAGAGCGCTCATCGTGGTCAATCCCAACAATCCCACCGGCTCGTTCATTCACGACGACGAGCGGGCTGCCCTCGTCGAACTCTGTCGTCGCCACCAGTTGGCGCTCATCTCCGATGAAGTGTTCGCCGAGTACGCCTTCGCGCTCCAGCCGGACAGCGTCTTGAGTCTGGCCGGAACGCGCGACGCGCTCACCTTCGTTCTCGGTGGCATCTCCAAGCTGCTCGGTTTACCTCAGATGAAACTGGCCTGGATCATCGCCAGCGGTCCGGAAGACACGGTGAACGAAGCGCTCCAGCGACTGGAGGTCATCGCCGATACCTACCTCTCGGTGAACACGCCGGTTCAGCGGGCGCTCCCGCGATGGCTGAAACGGCGCGATCGATGGACGCGACCCATTCTCGACCGCGTGCGCGCCAATTGGCACTATCTGGTCGAGCAGGCCCGCCCGCCCCACGCCTGTCAGTGTCTGGAGGCCGAAGGAGGTTGGTATGGCGTGTTGCGGATTCCCCGCACGCGGAGCGAGGAGGAGTGGGTGCTGGAACTGTTGGAGAAAGACGATGTTCTCGTGCATCCCGGCTATTTCTTCGATTTTCAGACGGAGGCGTATCTGGTGGTGAGCCTGTTGCCGCCGCCCGAGATCTTTCGGGAAGGGATCGAGCGAATCGGGCGGCAATGCGCCGATTCCGGTCGGTCGGAAGACGCGCGCTCAGTTTGACGACGGAGAGCGGCCACCACGGGCATTAGTGACTCGCGGTCGCCGGTGCTGCACTCGCCAACCCGCTCACTGTGGCTAATCAGATGAATGACAAACGGTGGGAGGAGTAACCGCTCGTTGAATCTCGCTGATCTCCCATGCTACGATTGGTTCAAAAGGAGTTCGCTTCTATGACCAGGGAAGAGGTCTGGCAAAAAGCTCTGCCCCGCTTTGTCACGGAGATTGCCGAACTGTGGCCGCCTCAAGGCAAGTGGACCGAGGTCGATTATTTCGCTCTGCCCGAGGCGAATCGGTTCATCGAGCTCTCGGAAGGAAGGTTGATCAAGCCGCCTTATCCAATCTCATACGCATCAGCGCACCGTGGGCGCACTATATCGGGCCTTTTATTCCTTTGTCGAAGCCCACGATCTGGGCGTCGTCCAGTTAGCACCTCTTCCGGTGCGACTCGGACCGAACACGATTTGCGAACCAGCCGTTTTGTTCGTCGCTCACGGGCACGCTGACCGGATTGGCGAACAGGCGTATGGTCCACCGGATCTCGTCGTAGAGGTCATATCGCTCAGCACGCGTCAGACCGACCGCGTCGAAAAATTCGCCGAATATGCCCGCGCCGGTATCAGCGAGTACTGGCTCGTTGATCCTGAGGCTCGGACGATCGACGTCTTCGTTCTTCGAAATGGGACATATGAGTTGCTGGTCAAGGCTGGTCCGGGCGAAAAAGCTCGTTCGCAATTGCTGAGCGGTTTCGAGGTCGCAGTCGATGAAGTATTCGCCCGGCCCGATTCATCCACGGGAATCCGCTTCCTGTTGGGCAATGCAGAAAGCAATGATGCTGGCAGGGCTCCATCTGAGCTTCAACAGAGCAAACCTGTTCAGCGGGTTGCGGCCTTGCCCTGTTGATACACGATCTTTCCGCCAATGATCGTCATCACGACGCGCGTCTTCAAGATCTCGCGCGCCGGAATCGTCATGATGTCTTTCGAGAGGACGACCATATCGGCGAGCTTGCCTTTCTCTAACGAGCCTTTGATATCTTCCTCGAATGCCGCATATGCCGCATCCAGCGTGAACGATCGCAGCGCCTGCTCGCGCGTCATGCATTGATCGGGATACCAGCCACCGGGAGGCTTCCCCTGATGATCCTGCCGGGTGATGGCCGCATAGATGCCCCAGAGGGGATTGATCGATTCCACCGGGGCATCCGATCCATTGGCGATGCGCGCGCCCGTCTTCAAGAGTTTTTGCCAGACATAAGCGCCCTCCCGGGCCCGCTCCTTCCCAATGCGATCGTGGACCCAGGGCATATCCGATGTGCAGTGCGTCGCCTGCATGGAGGCGATCACGCCCATGCGGGCGAACCGGGGAATGTCGGCTTCGTCCAGGATCTGGGCGTGTTCGATGCGAAAGCGGTGATCTTTCACGCTGGGATTGGCCCGAAACGCGCGTTCATAAGCGTTGAGCACGATGCGATTGGCGCGATCGCCGATGGCGTGCGTGCAGACCTGAAACCCGTGCCGCAGCGCCAGATGCGCGATGCGAAAGATCTGATCCTCAGAGAGCATGAGCAATCCTCGATTGCCCGGATCGTCGGCATAGTCTTCCAGCAGCGCCGCGCCTCGCGAGCCGAGCGCTCCATCGGCGATGAGCTTGATGGCGCGAATGGTCAACCGATGATCGCCCAACCCGATCTCCGGCCCGCGGGCGAAGTATTCGTCGAGGAGGCGCTGATCGCTCCCCGCCAGCATGACGTAGAGGCGGAGCGGGAGTTTTCCTTCCCGGAGGAGCTCTTTGTACAGCTCGATGACTTCACGGTCCACGCCGGCATCGTGGAAGCTGGTCAACCCCACGGCCACGCACTCTCGCATGGCCAATTCCAGCGCCCGTTTCTTCTGCTCGCGACGGAGTGGGGGAATATGGCGGATGATCAATCCCTGCGCCCGATCGATGAACACGCCGGTAGGACGACCCTCAGCATCGCGGATGAGGCGGCCTCCGTGCGGATCTTTCGTCTCTCGGGTGATGCCGGCCAATTCCATGGCTCGCTTATTGGCCCATCCCGCATGCCCATCGATGCGAGTGAGGTAAACGGGATTATTCGGCGCCGCCTTGGTGAGCGATTCGAACGTGGGAAACCGCTTATTCGGCCAATCGTTTTGATCCCAGCCCCGGCCGAGAATCCACTCGCCGGGCTTCGCCTTTTTGGCGCGAGCCGCGACCATTCTGGCGATCTCTTCTTCGCTCGTTGTGCCGACCAGATCGAGCATCAACTTGGCCTGACCGATGCCCAACATGTGGGCATGCGATTCGATCAATCCCGGAACGACCAGCTTCCCCCGAAGATCGATCACCCGCGTGCTCCGGCCGATGAATTTCTGCACCTGCTCGTCGCTCCCCACGGCCAGGATGCGGTCCCCTTTGATAGCCAAAGCTCGGGCCTCCGGTTGAGCCGGATTCATGGTGACGATCTTGCCGTTCCGCAACACCAGATCGGCGACCTCCTGGGAGTCAACTCTACCGAGGGCGCCGACGATGAGAACAGTAATGACAACGGCGACCACGCTCAAACGGCTCAGAGAAATCGGGTTCGCCTTCCGTTTCATTGTGCCTCCTCCAGATTCACAGATCATACCATCGGCTCGGGCGAGCCGGCTCTCGCTCCCGACCTCATTTCCCGAAACAGAGCCGGTGACCCCATACTCATCAGAGAGCCGATTGTAGAGCATCGCTCCAGGTCGATCAACGCTGTGGAAGCATCCGATACGGAGTCCTCGCCGTCTTCCGAATCTGTTACAGATGCCGTGGAAATAATAAATGGTGCAAAATGGGTCTTCCGCTCCACTAACGGGCCTATTGTCATCCATGCGGCGTGCTCAGCGAGACCATAGCCGATACCACAGAAAACAGGCGCGCGCACAAGTGCTAGCCTGTATGATGTCATGGTTGACGGCGTGGTCCGCGAGGCCATGCCGACTCCCATAAGAGTTACTCATGGCTTCCGAGCTACACCGAGGGGACGACAATGGGTTCTCGAGGGAGGTAGCGCAAGTTGCCAACTTGCGCTACATTCTCCAGGCCTCCATAATTTCATCCCTTTAGTGCAATGCCCCAACACTATGGACGGCTCCCTCGATAGTGATGGTCTCCCCTCGGCGAAAATTTTCTTGACATGCCCACACAATTAGGAATTCATGCAGATGACCGTGTCTTGGCCCTCTAACGCCTCCCACACCAAGGCCCTGGCCTCACGATGGATGCTTTGAAACTCCTCCTGTTTTGGCGCCGCGTAAGCGAACTCCCACAACTGAGCGTCAATGATCACATACTCACTCATTTGTCGTCCACAACGAGGGCGCTCACAAGCGATTCGATATCACACTGTACAGGCTTCCGAAGAGCCTCGATTAAGATGGCCTGTCTTTTCTTCTTATCAATTATGCCAGTGTAAGAGATTTCCAATATCTGGCCTGGCTTCAGATCTTCGATTTTTTCCAGAGGCTTAAAGACGCCGTCTTCATATATGACCTTCACGGAACTCATAGGTCTCTTCCCTTGGACAGACGTATAATCGAAGAAACCTTGTACCACAAGGTGATAAGGAAGCTCAACTCTCAGAGCCGATGCGCTTGAGGGCGCGCCGGATAAGTGGTACCCCCCACATCTACTCAGAACCACTGGCATGCGGTTATAGCGGTGACATCCAGAAACACTGGACACGTAGCCGTGATGCAAAGCCATGGACTCACCCACATCATTTCTCCTAATATCTATTTTGACTTCATTACGGACATTATCCGCCTTGATCCGATCACGCTTTATCAGCAAGCTCATCAGCCAGCATTGTGACGAAAGGTTGTCCCCACTGATGCTCAAGCGCCACGATGAGCCCCGTGGCTCATTGGGAATAGATGGGAAAAAATTATCCAAGGAGCAACGGAGTCTGGGAGAAGGAATCCGGCCCTCTACCACGATGGGCATCGGCGTAGAAAGCCCGCCTCTATTGAGAATCCACCCGCCAACGCCTCACAAGGGGCGCTGGATCCTGTGGGATGCTCCGGAGAGCACTTGATATGGAGTCATCGCCACACCAACCCATCCATCAGGCGCTCATCCGGGCATTGATGCTCCGGAGAGCACTTGATATGGAGTCATCGCCACTCCCCCGACACGCTGCCCTCCAATGGCGATGGTCTCGCCTCAGCGAAAATTTCTTGACTCGCCCACGGAAAATGAGTATAGTCACTGCCGGTGTAAGGATTCTTACACAAGGTGGGTGGGTTGGAACGAGTGGTCGGGATGACTCGTTTCTCCCCTGAAGGCGCCCGGTGGGGGGAGAGAAATAAGAAATACATGATGGCCAATGAGTCCCTTCAAGGGGGAGACCATCTCTGGGACCTGCGGCGGCAGGAATGTTCGACATAGGAGCGGCGTATGGCAAAGAAAAGAACGTGGAACCTCTTCATTTGGCAGCTCATGATGGGCCTGGCGATGCTCTCGCCGGCTTTGGCCCATGGTGGATCGCGCCTCTCGGGCGTCATCCGCGATGCTCATGGAGCGGCGCTCGCTGGCGTCGTCGTGGAGATCACGCAGACGTCGACCGGGGAGACGCGAACGGTTCGCACCGATGAGCGCGGTCAGTTTGAAATAGGCGACCTTTCGCCAGGTGCCTATCAGATCACGGCTCATCGGCCCGGCGACCAACCGGCGATTCGGGAGAGCGTCATCCTATCGGCGGACGCTGCCGTCACCCTCGATTTGAAGCTGAGAGTCAGAGCGGAAGAGTCGCCCTCGCGCGGCACGAGCGAGGCTCGGACAAACGCCGCTCAGCCGAAGACCGACGCCTCCCAGCAAGAGCGCCTCCGCCGAGCGGCGGAATCCTGGATGCTGATGATGAATCAGATGTCCGGCATCACGGCCCAACAATCTCCCGCTCTTCGAGCGATGGAGCGCAAGGGTATCACGCCCGCACGGATGCCCGAGATCAACATCCGAAACGATGATGGGAACGGGCACGCCGCTCATCAGAGGAAGGACGGACGACCGGTGCGCATCTGGACGGAGAAGGAATACATTCAATGGTACAACCGCCTGGGCACGACGCCGCCGCCCAACGGCTACCAGCAGTATCTCCGCCGCATGGGTGTGCTCGACGATGAGGGAGACCATCATCCTTTCCCGCTGGATGAGGCCGATCACATGGCGGAGATGGCCGGCCACCTGATGCCCGGCGCCGACATCAAGCGCGGCCGGGATTATAAAGCGCCCCCCGTGGAGATCACCGTCAGCCGCCTCGATCCCGCCGAGCGGGCGCGCCTCATGGAGGAAGCAGCCGCTTTCGGTCGCTCTCCGGTGAAGGTCTACAACGTGGTCGCCATTCGCAAGGATATCGTCTATACCCGGTTCGGCGATCACGATCCCGAAGGCATGCTCTATGTTCTGGAGGAAGACAAGCAACGCGTACTGGCCTGCGAAGGATTCGAGTGCGGTCATGATCCGCTCTTCTTTGGCTCTCGCCGCGATCCGGAAGTTCTCTCGCCGCAGCCGCTGGTCATCCGGGCCAATGTGGGAGACACGGTGATCATCAACTTCACCAACGAACTCGGCGATATGCCCGCTTCCATTCACATCCATAAGGCGTTATACAACGCCGATGATTCCGCCGGCTCGGTCGCCGGATATAATGATCCCAGCATCGCCCAACCGGGCGAAACGCTCACCTATCGCTGGGAGATTCCCGACGAGGAGCGCGCCGAGGGAATCTATTACTTCTACAGTCACGTCGATCCCCGCTATCAGGTTCCCCATGGGCTGTTCGGCGCGCTCATTGTAGAGCCCAAGGGAAGCTTCTATCTGGATACCGAGACGGGAGAGCCGCTCAAGGCCGGCTGGGGCGCGGTCATCGTCAATGACGATCCCTCGATTCGGGCGTTTCGCGAATACGTCATCTTCTTCCAGGATCGCATTCAGTTGGAGAACATCTTCGGAGAGCGATTGAAAGATTTCTGGACCGGCGTTCCCGATCCCGGCGGCAAGGGCATCAGCTATCGCACGGCGCCGTTCTTCAACATGATGAATCTGTTTCTGGACGAATCGATGGCCTATTCGGCTTACACGTTCGGGGATTCGTCCACGCCTCACCCGCGATGGTACGTCGGCGATCCCATGCGGTTGCGAGTCATTCATGGAGGATCGGGCGAGCATCACGTCTTTCACAATCACGCTCACCGCTGGCGGGTGAATCCCAGAGAAGATCCCGATAACACGACCGATCCATCCAAGGCGGGCGAGCACGACATGATCTTCCCTCGCTCGACGCGCATCGATTCCCAGACGATGGGGCCGGGCGAGGTGTTCGACGTGGAGATGGAAGGCGGTGCCGGAGGCACACAGCGCACGGTCGGGGACGTGCTCTATCACTGTCATATCATCGAGCACGTGGTGGAAGGCATGTGGAGCTATCATCGCATCTACAACACGCTGCAACCGGATCTGTTCCCGCTGCCCGATCGCGAGCCGCCACCTGTGGCCGTCAACTCGGTGGAGCTGGTCAAACTCGCCGATGAGGGTCGGCCGGCCATCCCCGTCTCCGGCCCATTCGCCGGTCAACCGATCACGCGAGAGAACATTCGCCAGTGGTTGGCCTGGCTGCTGCCCCCGCCGGGCGTTCCCGAGGAGGAACTGATCATCGATCCCGAGCATGGCAATCGCACCCAGAACAAGGCGAACAAGTGGGATTGGATCATCCAGGAGACGCCCGAAGGGCCTCTGGCGTTGGGCGAACCGTACGATTGGTTCTTCGGTCCCGGCTGGCCCGCCCCCGGCGAAGGCGTCGGCGCCGGACCGGTCGGCGAGCGCCCCCCGCTCCTGTTCAATCCCATCGATGGACGATTGGCCTGGCCGCACTTGCTGCCCCATCTGGGTCGCCGCCCGCCTTTTGCTCCCATTCGCAACGGTGATCCCGACACGCAAGGCACGGCCTATTTGGGCCTGACGCTGAAGAAGGACAGTCCCTATGCCCCATCGGGACACGAGTATGGAAGCGGACTCCTCCCCGAGGGTGCTGGTGTACGCCATTACGATGTGACGGCCATCACGCTCCCGATCAAATACAATGATTATGGCGACGAAGATCCTCAGGGCATGATTTTCGCGCTCTCGGATGACGTGGACGATATTCGCGCCGGGCGCAAGCCCGCCGAGCCGCTCGTCCTCCGATGCAACGTCGGTGAAGGCGTTCAGATCACGCTGCGCAGCGCCCTGGAAGACACCGCCGAGGTCGATTATCACTCCAAGGTGGGCATGCATATCCATCTGGTCCAATATGACGTGCAGTCGTCCGATGGCGCCGTCGCCGGATTGAACTATGAAACGTCGGTGCGCCCTTCCATCGATGCCCACGGCAATCCCATCATGGGTCGCAAAGCCTGTGGCGTGTGGGATCCCAGGGATTGCGGACCGCTCGACCGGAGCGATGAAGTCGTCCACACCACCTGGTTCGCCGATGTGGAGCTGGGCACCGTCTACTGGCACGATCACAGCAAGCTGATCGTCTCTCTGCCCCACGGATTATTCGCCGCCCTCATCGTCGAACCTCGGGGCTCGCAATATCGCGATCGGGAGACGGGCGAGCCCAAGTACGTCAAAGACGAGCGCGGACACTTCACCCGGACCAACGGTCGAACGGGAACGCAGATGGCCGACATCATCGTTCCCGACACGGTCCGCGATCCACGAACGGGTTTGAAACGCGCCGACTTCCGCGAGTTCTTCTTCGGGTTCACCGACGCGACGCGGCTCATGGGCAGTCCACCTCTCTCGTTCAGCGCACTGAGTCACGGCGAGAGTCGCAAGAATCCGGAGAAGGGATTCACCAGCATCAATTTCCGGCTGGAACCGTTCGAGCGGCGGCTGAAGAACAATCCCGATCCCTCGCTGGTCTACAGCAGCTTCATTCACGGCGATCCGGCCACGCCGCTGTTCAAGGCCTACGTGGGCGATCCGGTGGCCATTCGCACCGAATCGGGGGGGACCAGCTCCATCCACGTTCTCGGTCTGCACGGACACCGCTGGCTGTTCCAGCGAGGCGATCCGGAAACGTCGCCTCTGCGCGATTTCGCCGTGGTCGGTCAATCCGAAGGCTACACCTTCGAACTGGCACCACCGGCCGGCGGATTGGCCCAGGCGGCCGGCGATTATCTCTACTACGACGGCGATATGGACCATCGGAGCGAAGGCGCGTGGGGAATCTTCCGCGTGCATGACACGCTGCAACCGGATCTCCAACCACTTCCCGATCGCCCGCCGCCGCCCGTGGGACTGGGATTCCCACAGAATATGCAGCAGCGAGCGCTCACCCCGGAAGGCCGACCGCCGCGCGCCCTCGATCCCGGCCACCCTGCGCCGCCCGACGCCCCGGTGCGACACTACGATGTCGTGGCCATCAACATGGCCATTCCTTACGACGCTCAAGGGACGACGGATCCCGATGGCAAGATGTTCGTCCTGGCCGAGGACGTGGAGGCCGTCAAAACCGGCCGGAAGCCGACCGAGCCGCTCGTCATTCGCGCCAACGCCGGTGAAGTGATCGAAGTGACGTTGACCAATCAACTGAGCGAAGGGCGCGTCGGCCTGCATCCCAGCTTGCTCCAGTACGATGTGCAGGGTTCGGATGGCGCCACCGTCGGCTGGAATTTCGACCAGACGGTAGGGCCTGGCGAGAGCATCACCTATCGCTGGTACGCGGATCGGGAACTGGGCACCGTGTATCTCTACAACCCCGCCAGCCTGGATGACACCCGGCACGGGTTGTTCGGCGCGCTCATCATCGAGCCGGCCGGCTCCCGATGGCTCGATCCAGTGACCGGCGACCCCTTGGCCTCTGGGTGGCGAGCCGACGTCTATCCCGGCGATGGTTCAGAGCCCTATCGCGAGTTCGTCATCTTCTTCCACGATGGGGTGGATCAAATCCGATATCGCGTGGCGGTGAACTATCGCACGGCCCGGCGGCTGGGAGCCAACGAAGTGCTCATCGGCAATCCCGGCAACGTGGTTCGCGATCCGCGGGAAGACACGGTGCACAGCTCGGTGATCTGGGGCGATCCGGTCACGCCGCTCATGGAGGCCTATGCCGGCGACCGCGTCGTCATCCGTCAGCTTCAGCCGGCTTACGAAGATCATCACGTGTTCGTGTTGCATGGTCATCGATGGCATCTGGAGCGCGGTGACCCCAAGAGTCAAGTGCTCGGGGCCATCACCGACAGCGTGGGGACGGCGTACGATATCGAGCTCATCGATGGAGCCCAGCCCGGCGATCACCTCTATCATTGCCAGATCATGGATCACAAGAAGATGGGGATGTGGGGGCTGTTCCGCGTGTACGATTCACCGCAACCTCATCTTCGCCCGCTCCTTCGATCTGATGGGGCGCGCTCGGCGGCTGGGCACCGAGCCGCGTCCACATCGACGGCTGGAGGAAGTGCTCGGTAGGGCGCGCCGCCATCCACAGAGGCGATTCGGCGTTGGGCGGGGGCGTGATTGACCGATCGAGTGGACGCCCCCGCCCCAACATTCCATCGAGAACGAAGCAGCGCAAGATGGCATCTTGCGCTCCATTCTCATGGGAATCGCTCATGTGCGACAGCACGCCACGAAGAATGGAAATGTCGTCACGCAAGTTGCCGACTTACACCACATCCCACGCGGTCATGGGAGTCGGCCATGGCGTTGGAGCACTACACCGAAGGGATGAAAATAGGCGCTGAAGAAATGGAGCGCAAGTTTGCCAACTTGCGCCGCTTATTAAGGAGGGGATTATGAAACCTTGGCGCACAGTGAAACGATGGCCCGGCCTGGCGGTGGCGGGAGTGATTGGAGTCACCGTGCTCGCCGGGTCGATCATCGCCCAACAGAAAGACGCGCGCACCATCAATCGGCTTTGGCGCGAGCGCATTCTCGCCGAGGGCGGCAGCGACGAAAACAATCACGGCATCCGAGAACCCGTCCTCAGCACGCTCACCGGGCGGGATATTCGCGTGCCGTATTCCAAGCAAATCGCTCCCGATGGCACGCAAGCCAACGTGCTGAGCCTCGATGTCCGGATGGCCGAAGGCGCGCTGAGCGCCACCGGCCACATCATCACGCGTGTGAGTAATCCTCACAAGGACCTGCACAGCGCGCTCAGCCGACTCTACAATGACGCGCGATTTCTTCACCGCGTCAACAAGGAGGCGGCCGAAGAAGCGCTGGACATCCTGCTCGGGCGCACCGAAGGAGCCATTTATGATGGATTTCCGCTACTCAATTTCAACCGCTGGCGGCATCCGGGCGTCCACGCCGCTCATTTCCCGCCGGGCAGCATCCCCGGCGAATACAAGATGAAAGAGATCCGCCCCGTCCTCGACGAAACCGGTCGGCAGCTCATGGTGCCCAGTTGGAAGGGCAATGGCGAGATGGTCCGCGTGTGGCAAGTGGACATCAACATGTTCTGGTACGGCCAGCAATTCGATGCCGACACCTTCATGGTGAAAATCCCTCTCGAGGTGGGGCCCCAATCCGATGATGTGCTGCGCGTCAATTACACCATCTACTCGCTCATCGAAGAAGATTTCGCGCCCACTACTGTGTTGAGGGACATCCAGGCGGGCGTGCGCGACGATGGCATTCCCAACCGGGGCGGCAGCGTGCGATTTCCCTTCAAAGGCTATGATACGGTGTGGGTGCGCATTCAACCCAATACGGTCACCAGGATCACCGTGCAGTTTCCGGCCATTCGCTTCTTCCGCGGCATCTATACCTGGGGATGGAACGTTCATCCGCCGCGCATTCACTTCACCGAATTCCAGTTCCAGATCCGGAACGCTCATACCGGTGAGATCGACTGGGATTGGCGCGGGCAATCCTACGTCGTGCGGAATCGCTTGTTGAGCCTCGAAGGGATCGGCGAAGCGGCGCCGGAGAAGAAGGCGTATCGGGTCGCCCGGCGCGCGCTCGATGATGATGCCACGGCGGAAGAAATCCTGGACATGCTCACCGTCGAAGATCCCGTCAATCCCCTCGTCCCGCGACCGGTGTTCGGCACCTGGATCGACCTGATGGAAAATCAACGCCAGCTCCCTCCCGAGGCCATCGATATGCTGGCCGATGAACTCGGCCTCAGTGACCGGGACGAGGCGCTCGAGGAAGCCCTCCAGCGATACGACTTCATCACCGTCTACCTGAACAACGAGATGTACGGACTCGGCCCTCATGGAGCGACGATTCGATTCTGGGAACAGGGCGACCGGATGACCGTGAAGCTCATCAATCTGGATAACCACACGCACTATTTCCGCAATGTGGGTTTCGGACCGCAACTGCATAATGATCTCTCGCTGCACGCCGATGATGGCATCTTCAGTTTCGAGATCATGAACTTCAAACCACTCTACGGCGCTCCCAAAGTGGCCGAGATGCAGTGGCGCGCCGGATGGGGTTTCCGGCCGCACTATGGAGTGATCCAGCAGGCCGATGTTTTCCCTCGCTCATCCGATCGTCAACGCCTCAAACCATATCGAGCGCCGGGATTCGAGATCGTCAACGGCCAATATCGATTCACCGGCCAGCAGGTCACCTACTACGGCTATCAATTCCAGCACCGGCGAGGCGATTTCCCCTTCAATCCGCCCCCGTTCATCATCGGCACGAGGTCCGATCCTGCTCCCAGCGGGCTGAGCGATCTGGCCACGGGAGAGCCCCGACCGGGTCTCGTCATTGGGCAAGTGACCGAAGGTTGGGGCGTGGCCAAGATGTGCCCGGATGATCCCTGGCCGGGTTTCTGTCAGCAAGACATCAGTTCGGCTCATCCTCTGGGATTGAAGAATCGGGACACGGATGGCGATGGCGTGAACGACGCGCTGCTCTTCCCGCCGTTCCTGCGCAATCCCAACCAGACCGATCCCGGGGCTGGCGACATCATCCCCCCGACGCCGGCCTGGGAACCGTTCCTGTTCCTCAACCCGGCCAATGGGACGATCTACCTCGATCCCGATGACCGGAGCGAATTCGACGCTCAAGGGAATCCTCGATTGACCTACTGGGCGGACTTGACCTATGCGCACGGGCGTCCCATTCTGGCCGGCCAAAGCATCGACGTGCATACGGAGATGCCGCGCTCGGCCGGTCAGCTCTTCTATCAGTTCGATGACCTGTTCCACGATAACGCCATCTTCTCGCCGCATCCCATCAACGCGGCCAGAGGGCGCTGAAACGAGCGACGACGATGTCTGGTGAAGGGCCGCCGTCGAGCGGCCCTTCACGACGGGAGAACGCATTCTGTTGAAGACGATGAGGCTCATGAACCGCAGTCGAATGGCGGTTCATGAGCGCGTTGACCAAGTCCTTTCGCTCCGACTATACTCCACCACCAGCGATGGCGAGGGCGAGAACAAAACGAGGACTCCGCGTCGTCCGGTGGAGTGTACTCCTGACCCTCCTTTGTGGCTGGTCAATGGGGCCATTGACCAGCGTTCTCATCACCGGCGACGGCTGTCGCATGTCCTGCTGCGCCCAGCGAGGCCTCTGCTGCTGCCAATCGAGCCGGGATGTTCATCATCATCGTCTCCCTGAAGACGCCCCTCAGCACATCGATCGACGCACGCTGCTTACTCCCTGTCCGGCAACCTGTGTTCTGTCTTATGCCAGAGCGCAGCAGTTTGTTCGGTATCATCCTCAGATTCTCCATCGCGCTCTCCTCTTTCCGCGATCTCGCACGGGACGTGGATCGCTCTCTGCTTTCTTCTACAGTTCTCCCGACATTCAACCAGCGCCTCCGCGCGCACCTCCCTTCGACTCGCTCATTTCCTTCATTCTGATGTAAAAGCTCACCGGGGACACCTTAACCCTTCGCCGCTATATTGAGGCTCAAGGGATCGCCGGCGAGAGGTGAGTTCTCGGTGTCAGCCAATGGCAGACGGCATCGTCTGTTTTCCCTGAAAATCTACCTCAAGGAGGTGACGTGCTTGTGATGAGGCGTTTATCAGTGATCGTGTCATTGTCGCTACTTATAGTGGGATGGCCATTGGGTTCATTGAGAGCACAGTCTGTTCGACCATCCGGCACCGGCAACCGGGCTCGTCCTCAGAACGACCGTCTGGTGCACCTCACGGGAGAGGTCCTCGATCCCCAGCGCCGACCCATCCCCGGCGCGCGGATGGACATCGCGCGTCGTCCGGATGGTTTCTCTCAAACGGCGTTCACCGATCAACGGGGGCGGTTTACATTCTCTCGCCTCTCCCCGGGTGTCTACGAGATCACCGTGAAGGCGCGCGGATTCGCCGTCTCCCACCTGGTGCGAGAGATCAAGCCACCCACCGAGCACGTGGTCATTCAACTGGAGATCGAGCCCATCGTTCAGGAGATCGAAGTCACGGCCACGTTCCCCGAATTGGCTCCAGGGCTTACCGTGAAGGGGCGCCAGTTCGAAGAGCAAGACGCCTACGATGTGGCCGGATTCTTGCGACGACAACCGGGATTGTCGGCATTTCGTCGCGGCCCCGTCAATCTGGAACCGACCGTTCGCGGTCTTCAGGAGAACGAAATCGGCATGTTCGTCGATGGGACGCGGACGTTCGCCGCAGGACCAGCGCGCATGGACTCGGACATCAGCCACGTCAGTCCCCATGCCGTTCAAACCGTGCGGGTGATCAAAGGCCCATACGCGCTGACCTGGGGCGCGGGGACGCTCAGTGCCCTTCAGGTGGAGACGTTTCGTCCTCCGTTTTCTTCTCATGGCTTCCAGGTCCATGGTCGGGCGGGTTTCCATTACGGCGAGAACGCCGCCACGCGCGATGGGTATGGCCTGCTGTGGGCGGGCACGAAGCGGCTGCGGCTGCACCTGTTTTACAATGCTCGACTGGGGAACGATTATCGGGCGGGCAATGACCAGCTCGTGCCCGGCGATTTCGAGTCTCACGACGTACAATGGAGTTTAGGGTGGCGACCGAGCACGAACACGCTCATCCAATATATCGGCGGGTATCAAGAACAGCACGATATCGATTATCCCGGACGGATTCTGGACGCCACTTACTTCTTCACTCGATCGCAGAATTGGGAATTCGTCTGGACGCCTTCGGGTCATCCGATCTCCGAGATTGGGGGACAGTTCTACTTCAACTTCAAAGATCATCTCATGAACAACGATGAGAAACCGACGGCGCGTCCCCTGCCGGGACGTCGGCCCCCGTTTGGCATTCGAGTCGATCTCCCCACGGAATCTAACACGCTGGGCGGGAACGCTCATATGACACTGAATGTGGGACGGTGGAATGCCAAACTGGGCTTCGACTTTTATAATGCTGACCAAACGGCCATGCGCTCCATCTTCCGGCGCGATACCAACCAGTTGCTGTTCCAGGACATCGTCTGGCCAGCGGCCAATATCAATGACCAGGGCACCTATGCGCGACTCCTGTACCGCGGGGAGCGCGTGCAGACCGGAGCGGCCCTCAGAGTGGACTGGGTGCAAAGTTCGGCCGGTCGGGTGTCGGAATTCTTCCGCACACACGTGACCGGTCCGTTGAATCGCCGCGAGACCAACGTCAGTGCCGCCCTCCATGTGAGACTCTCCCTCCACGAGCGCTGGTCATTATCCATGGGCATAGGTCGCAGCGTGCGCACGGCCACGGCATTGGAACGATATTCGGATCGCTTCCCTTCGACCAAGTTCCAGATCGCTGCCGAGTTCATGGGTAATCCCGCGCTCGATCCCGAGAAAGGCCTGGAGATCGATATCGGTCAGGTGATCCGGGTGGGGGGATTCCTGATCGAAGCGGATGCTTTCTATCGCCGGATTGACGCGTACATCACCATTCAGCCCGATCCGTCGCTGCCCAAGCGATTACCGTTGAGTCCTCCAGTAGTGTTCCGATACATCAACGGGGCGGGCGCCCAGTTTTATGGTGGTGAGGTACGCGCTCGGAGAGCGCTCGGCTCTCTCATCGAGTGGAGAGGATCGCTGAGTTCCGTATGGGCAGAAGACGAATCCCTCGACGAGCCGCTCATCGGGATTCCACCGCTACGCGGTCAATTAGGTGTGAATATCCATTCGCCCGATGGACGCTTCTGGGCGGATCTCCATGCCACCATGGTAGATGCCCAGACGCGGGTCGCCGTCTCCCGGTTCGAGCGTCCCACGCCCGGCTATGTGGTGTTTGATCTCCGGGGCGGCGCGCAGCTTTTCCGCCACTGGACGCTCCACGTCGGTCTGGAGAATATGGGCGATCGATTCTTCGTCGATCATCTCAATGCCGTGAATCCCTTCACCAAGGAGCGCATCCCCGAGCCGGGAAGGAACGTCTATGTGGGGCTGGAGCTCTCATTCTGAGACGGGCGCGATCACGGAGGGACGCCGGGTCATTCGCGCCAACGAAGCAATGCACTTCTTTGCTCCACCGGCGTCCCTTTTTTGAGGATCACTCTTCCTCGATCTCGCTCGACCATTCGATGGCGATACCCCGCTGTACGCTGAGGGCGGCCGGGCACTTCTCTACGTGATGCTGCAATGCGCGCTCGGCCGCCTCGCGTTTCTCCTTGGGTATCTTCAAGTGGTATTTGACGCGAATAGTAGTGATGACCGGTCGGCCATCGACGTTCTCGATGTCGCCCTCCACCTCCGTCCAGAGTTTATCCGGATGACTGGGAATCCCGCGCACCTCCAGTGCGCCACCGAGGGTGCCGGTCAGTCAACCGGCGACGGCGGCGACGATGTGATCGAGCGTCGCCGGATGCTCCTCTTCCGGCTCGATGCCGTAAAATTCCTTGATCCCTCCGTGCACGCCGTAGATGAAGGGCGTTTCAAACCCTTCAATGTAAGCTCGGCGACGCGGGCCTTTGTCTTTGTATATTCTCGCACGCGAAGTGTGAATGAGTTCGCCCATGATTGATGACACCTCCCATTGGAATAGTGGAGCAAGCAGTATACCGTGATGGGCGTCAGAAGGAAACGGTTGGAGAAGGGAAACTCCTTCGACCGAGGCTTGACATGGCGAAGGGAATTGGCTATCAAGGGGAGCCGGATATCGAGCGCGAGATGGCGAAAACCCGAGAATACTTCAGTTCGCGATGGGGCCTGGTGCTCACAGCACTGGGCATGGCCGTGGGAACGGGCAACGTGTGGCGATTCCCTCGGGTGGCGGCGGCCAACGGGGGTGGCGCCTTCCTCATCGCCTGGCTCCTGTTCATGATGACCTGGTCGGTCCCGCTGGTCATCGCCGAATTCGTCATCGGCAAACGGGCGCGACAAGGACCGGCCGGTGCCCTCGGCCAGTTGATCGGAAAGAAATATAACTGGATGGGGGCGTTCGTCGGCCTGTGCACCTGTTTCATCATGTTCTATTACTCGGTGGTCACTGGATGGTGCCTGAAGTACGTGCTCCTCTCGGCGACGACGGGCTTCCCCGAAGACCCGGAGACGTTCTGGAAGGCCTTCACCCGCACGGGCCATTGGGAACCCATCTTGTTTCACCTGCTGGCGATGATGGCCGCTTGTGGGATCGTCTCCCGAGGCATCGTCAGTGGGATCGAGCGCACCAATCGCATTCTCATTCCCCTGCTCTTCCTGCTCCTCATCGGCGCCGCCCTGCGCGCCGTCACGCTGCCGGGAGCGGTCACCGGGTTGAATTATCTGTTCACCCCCGACTGGCGACAATTGGCCCATTATCGCATCTGGCTGGAAGCGCTGAGTCAATCGGCCTGGAGCGTGGGCGCCGGATGGGGCTTGATTCTGACGTACGCCGTCTACATGCGCGAGCGCGAGGATGTCGTGTTGAGCAGTTTCACCGTCGGTTTCGGCGATTACGCGGCCTCGCTCCTGGCGGGCATTGCGGTGATCTGCACCGTGTTTGCCGTGCTGCCGCAGACGGAGGCCCTTCGGGCATTGGGGGCGGGCAATCAAGGACTCACCTTCATCTGGATTCCCCGGCTGTTCAGCCGCATTCCGGCAGGACGATTCTTTCTGTCCGTCTTCTTCCTCGCCTTGAGCTTCGCGGCCATCTCCTCGCTCATCGCCATGGTCGAACTGGCCGCGCGCATGCTCATTGACCTGGGAATGACGCGACGACGAGCCGTCCCGCTGGTTGGGCTCATCGGATTCAGCCTGGGATTGCCTTCGGCTTACAGCTTGAGAATTTTCGACAATCAAGATTGGGTATGGGGATTGGGCCTCACGGTGTCCGGCTTCTTCATCGCCTTCGCCGTGATCAAATTCGGAGCCGGGCGATTCCGTCGCGAGCTCATCAACACGCCCTATGAACCTTATCCTGTGGGGCGGTGGTATGAGTTCGTCATGGCTCGTCTCATCCCCCTGGAATTCGCCGCCCTCATCACCTGGTGGTTCTACCAGGCTATCACCGTCTATGACCCCGAGGGATGGTGGAATCCCTTTCATGCATTCAGCGTGGGCACGTGCCTGCTCCAGTGGGGAATTCTCATCGTAGTGCTGATGATGGTGAATCGACAATGGGCCCATCGCGTGTTCGAGCTCGCGGAGGCATGATGAAAACCAGCGGCATCATCATGATGATCCTCATGCTCGGCCTCGTCTGGGGTGGGTTCTTATACTGTCTCATCCTGACGGCCAGGCGGGGACGCTCATGATGCGTCATCGTGCCCCGATGAAACGGCGAACAAAGGGGATTCTCATGAGAGCATCGCATCGGCGATTCAGAAAGGTGATCGCTCTCCTCCTGGTGGGCATCACGGCCGGGCTGAACGGGTGCGCTGGCGAGCGAGCCACGGGGCGATGGTTTCGCCAGCCGAGTGGCACGCAGGCGGCTTTCTTCCTCGTCAATTTCGTCGATGAGCGACACGGTTGGGTCGTCGGGTGGAGTGGCGAGGAAGCCAAGGAAACTGAAGGGTGGATCGTCCTCACCACGAGCAACGCCGGCGTCACCTGGGAACCGATGCCCGGGCAGCGTGAACGGAAGATTCGCTCCGTCTATTTCGTGACGCCCACCACCGGCTGGGCGATCACTCTTGAGCGCCACATCCTCTACACCACCGATGGCGGCGCGAGCTGGGAGGTTCAGCGCCGGGCGGGCACCGTTCGCCTGCGAAGCGCCTCCTTGCCCAAAGGAACTCTGGAGCAACCAGAGCCCATCGACCATCTCTTCTTTCTGAACGAGACGACCGGTTGGGCCTGGGGAGGCGGTCAGCGCCGCCCCGGCTTCTTCCAACCCGGTCTGTTGTTGCGCACGGTGAACCGAGGGCGCATCTGGCGCGAGCTGGGATATCCGTTCCAGAACGATCTGGTGGCCTTGCAATTTGTGGATATCGAGCGCGGCTGGGCGTGCGAAAATCTCGGACCCTGTTACCGCAGCGACGATGGCGGGCAATCGTGGGCCAAGATGCCCACGCGCGAGGGCTTGACGGTGAACGGGATGCATTTTGTCGACCGCCGCCATGGTTGGCTGGTCAGTAACGGTGGCACGGCGTTGAAGACGACCGACGGCGGCGTCACCTGGAAACGTCGTCGCACGGGCGTTCGCCAGGACTTGCGCGACGTCTTCTTCCTCACGCCTCAGTGGGGTTGGATCGTGGGCAATCAGGGAACAGTGCTGTTCACTTCAAATGGTGGCAATGATTGGACGCCGGTGAACGTCGGCGTCCAGGGAGATCTCACGCGGGTTCAGTTCGTCAGCCGTCGCCATGGTTGGGTAGTGGGAAATAACGGGCTCATCCTGCATTATGTGCGGAAAGAATGAGCACATGTCCTCCCATCAGCGTATCGGAGAGAGCCTGAGGAACGCCGCCTCACAGCAGCGAGGCGATCACCTCCTCCAGCATGTTCTCGGGCATATATCCCACCTGACGCTTGGCGATGCGACCGCGCCGATCGATGAAGTATGTGGTGGGAATACTTCGCGGATGCCCGTATTGCCGTCGCACCTCTGACGTCGCCATGGCCACCGGATAGGGGATGCGATGCTCCTTGATGAACGTCTTCACCACGTCGGGACCGGCATTATCCAGCGAGAGTCCCACAATCTCCAAGCCTTTTTCCCGATAGCGATTGTACAGCTTCACCAGGCCGGGGATCTCCATCCGGCAGGGGCCACACCAGGTAGCCCAGAAATTGATGATGACGACTTTGCCGCGAAGTTTGGAGAGTCGCACAGCGCGTCCCTGGAGATCGGTGACTAGGAAATCGGGCGCCGGAGCGCCCATCTCCGGAGGCTGAGCGGTGGGAATGGAAATTTTGATCTGCGGCCGGGCAGCGTCTGAAGACGTCGAGCGGCGAGCCGTCTCCGCCGCCGATTCCTCCCTCTCCATCATAACCGCCGTCAATCCACCCGCCAGAGCGAGCGCCGCCAGAGCACCGATGATCCACAGCCTCCGAGTGAACCGGCGCTGAGGATGAGCAGACGTCCGGGAAGTGGATCTCGATCTCCGTCGCGTTCGATTATGCTTGGTTCGACCCATGGCAAGGAGAGTATGGCAGATGAACGTTCATTCTGCAATGCATCTGGCGCCATCATCTATCGATCATTCTCAGGCGGTCGCCGCTTCGGTGGAGGATATTCGGCCTCGACGATGCTGCGAATGCCCCCCCGCGGCGTGAACTCGCCCCTGACGCGCGCCCAGCGAGGTTGACAGGCCGCGACCACATCGCGCAGAATGCGATTGACGGCGTTCTCATAAAAGATGCCCAGATGGCGGTAGCCGAGAATGTACATCTTCAGCGACTTCAATTCCAGACAGAGCTTATCGGGGATGTAACGAATGGTGATGGTCCCGAAGTCGGGCAGCCCCGTTCTGGGGCAAACCGACGTATACTCGGGAATGACGATGGTGATCTCATAGTTCTCGAACTGATTGGGCCAGCATTCGATGGGCGGCAGTTCCGCATCCAGACCAGCCCGGGCGTGCTCTTCCGTATATTGGCTCACCGATGATCACCTCCCTGCTCCCATGGATGTTGGATGATGACGCCGCTCGCCGACGGTGTCACCTCCAAGAACGGCTCTAAGCATACCGCACGTCGGCCAACCTGTCCACGACCTCGCTCCCTCATCCAGCCTTCCCGGATGGCATGTCTGCTGGTGCATCGGCGACCGTTTGATGCTGGACCTTCTGACGCAAGTACTCGGCGGCGGCTTCCGGCGGCGTAGGATTGATGAACAGGCCAGCTCCCCACTCGAAGCCAGCAATGCGCGTCAGGCGCGGGATGATTTCGAAATGCCAGTGATAATCGTAGGCGATCGAACTCCAGTAATCGGTGTGTCCCGGTCGTTTGAAGGGTGGTGGCGCCGTATGAAGCACCAGATTATAGGGTGGATCATCGAGCAGCTCTTTCAAACCGAGCAGCGTGATCTTCAAAACGCGGGCTACGGCCATCAGGTGCGCGTCAGAGAGGCTGGAGAAATCATGTCGATGCTCTTCAGGGAGAAGCCACATCTCGAAGGGGAAGCTGGAGGCAAACGGCGCCCAAACGAGGAAGTTTTCGTCCTCGTAGATGATGCGCTCGGCCAACCGCCGCTCCTGACGAATGAGATCACAGATGAGGCAGCGCTCTTTGGACTGGTAGTGTTGCCGACAGACGCGGAGCTCTTCCTTGATGGTGGGGGGCACCAACGGTGTGGCGATCAACTGCGAGTGCGTATGCGTCAATGATGCGCCGGCGGCCAGATGATGATTTTTGAAGACGAGCACATAGCGTAATCGCTCGTCTCGATGCAGATCGCGAATGCGCTCCCGATAGGTCATCAAGACATCCTTGATCCACTCCACCGGCAGATCGGCCAGCGTCAGGTGATGCTCCGGTGTTTCGATGATCACTTCGTGGGCGCCCGCTCCACTGACGACGTCGAAGATGCCCACGCCGAAGCGAATGGCTTCGTCCTCGATGCGCAAAGCGGGGAATTTATTGGGCACCACCCGGATGCGCCAGCCCGGCGTGTTGGGCGCACTGTTCTCATCGCGAATGGCATAAATCTCCGGCGGCGTCCTCGCCTCATGCCCTCGACAAAAAGGACAGGCGACAGCCTCCCGAGCTGGCTGAGAGCGTTTTTCGATGAGATAATCGCTCGGTCGTCGCGCCCGTTCGGGCGAGACGATCACCCAGCGATTCCTCAACGGGTCAAAGCGAAGCTCGCGCATATCTCGCTGCGAAGAACCTCGGGGTCGACGCGCCCCCTCAGGATGAGATGAGGATCATCCCATTTCGATCCCACTCGAGCGGTCGTCGCTCGATCCACCACGCTATCTGTGATCGTCACCCTGTGCATCACTCGGTCGATGCTCGGTCCGCGCCGGCCATCTCATCTCACACCTTTTTCGGCCAGTATCTTCTCGACCTCCCGGATCAATTCCTCGGGATCGCTCGATTTGACGACGTATCGCTCCGCCAGCCAGGATGTATAATCATCCTGAAACGAGATGTAGGCCGAGCACAGAATCACGGGCACCTCGGGATGGGCTTCGACCATGCGCTGCAATACGTCCAGCCCACTCTCCTGCTCCAACTTGATGTCGAGCACCACCGCGTCGATCGGGTGCTCTTGGAGAATGCGCATCCCTTCAGTCCCCGAGGAAGCGGTGAATACGCGATGTCCGGCTTCGGTGAGAGCGTCTTCGTACAGCAGGCGAATGCTCTGTTCATCATCAATGACCAGGATCGTGGCCATCACCCTGCTCCTTTGCTGGAGGAATTCTCACCAACACGGTACATCCATTCCCCCGCTCGCAGACGACATTGATACTGCCGCCGAGATTGTCGATGATTTGCTTGGCGGTATACAATCCCAGACCGCTACCCGTTGGTTTCGTCGTGAAGAACGGCTTGAACAGATTGCTCAACGCCTCCTCGGGAATCCCCATCCCGGTATCGGCGATCTTGATGATCACCTGACCTTGCCCGACATCCGTCTCAATGAACAGGTCTCCGCCCTCCGGCATAGCTTCGCCAGCATTATTCACCAGATTCTCCAGGCAATTATAGAGCTGCCGGCGATTGGCCATGATGGGAGGAATGTCGGTGTTCAGTTTCAGGTGACAATTGATCCTGGTCGCCTTCCATAACGCTTGCTTTTCCTGACAGAGTACGGTGAGGATATGGTTGACGTCTACCGGCTCCCTCTCCGAAGCGCGCCGGGCATCGACGAATTTCACGAAATCTTTCAACAGATCCTCCAGGCGCTGAGCCTCGCGCATGATCGCCTGGGTATATTTGGCGTATGGGCTCTCGGCTCCCAATTTGCGAGTCAATTGACGGGCCAGTCCCCCAATGGCCACGATGGGATTTTTCACCGAGTGCGTTAATTGCAATACCATCTCCCCAGCAGCGATATCCTCCTTGAGTCGGAGAATCTCCTCCTGACGCTCCTGAATTTGGCGATGCGCTTCCTCCAGCGTGCGCAGTTTTTCCTGCAGCTCGGCATAAGCCAGCCCGCGCTCCAGAGCCAGTGAGATTTGTTTGGCGAAAATGTGTACGGCGCGCAGATCATCCGATGAGACGTCCCGCCCGGTAACGAAATTATCGAGCAGGATCGCCCCCAGCGGACGCTTCAGGTGAGAGAGCAGGGGGAGGACCCAGAACGTGGTCTGCCCATAGAATTCTCTGAGGGGTTTGGCAATCTCCATCTCGGGATCGACGCGGCACACCGCCGCCGACGCGAACACCTGCTGGAATGGCGAATCATCGAGCGAGAAGCGAAACCGCTGGAGCACTCCCTCGAATTTGGTCCGTTCCCGCTCGTAGATCTCCGGCGAGTAGTGCATCAGATCGAGCGTGGTGAGTTTTCGATCCGAAATCTCATCCCAGATCCGATAGGCCTCATCGCGATCTCTCGGTCCCAGGGCGAAGACGCCAACGAGTTCCTGGTGGCTGGCCAACAAGGCTACACCTCGATTGAATCCCAGGCTCGTCCCCGCCGTCAGCGCGACCAATCCCTTATAAAGGATTTCTTCGGGATCGAGCGCCCACTCGACCGTATTGGAGAGATGGAGAAGCGTGTCCAGAATCTCGTCACGAATCTCCAACATCTCGCGGAATTGGGTCAACTTATGCCCCCGCCATATGGCCGCCGCGACCAGTCGCATCAGGACATCGGCGACGCGGCGTTGTTCCTCGGAGAGTTGCTCCAGATTGAGGGGAAACGCCTCACAACTCATGCACATCTTCTGGAGCCGCTCTTTCAGCACATCCAAAGTCGTATCTTCCCGCCCGGTGAGGAAAGGACAAATAGTGGGATCTTCCGGGAAAAGGAGACAACGATGTGTGGCCACATTATTCATCAAGCTTCACCCCGCACCGGACATGAGCGCTCATTCGGCCCGACCGTCCGGCTCGCACGCCGCTTCAATTGTAGTTTTTGTCTTGGCGGATTGCAAACATCCCCACGTGATCGAATCGACGCGACGCCCATTGAGACAGTCTCATCAGCCGTAAAGTGAGGAGGACAATCCGTAGACGATGCTCCCCCGGTCACCTCATGGAATCCAACATTCGCCAGACGGGATCGCTCTTCACGTATGGCTACGGATGGCGCTCTCTCGATCCACGAGGCCAGGGAATCGGCCACATGTCATCGCCGAATTCAACGACCCCGGCATCCGGCCCGCGCCCGCGAAAATCGCCGAGGTACACGGGATCGCCGGCATGCCATCTGATCGCCCGGGCCAGCGTCAGCGTGTGGCGCACCGTATCGACATGCCGCACGGCGATGGCCAGTTGCGCGCCGACTTTCACGCGATCCCCCGGAATGAATCCGGCCCCATCAGTGAAGTACGAAGCGTCCACCACGGGGACGACGTTCCCCGAACCCGCCGATCTGGTGCGGGTCAATGGAACGCCGATATCGATACACCCGCACCCCTCGGCCAATCGAACATCGCCGACGGCGGGATCGACCAAGCGCGGTACGACGTGACGGTTCGCCGCGAAGAGATTCAACACGCGCAACGGATCGTCCGGGAAGGCCACGGCCGGTTCTCCAAGATCCGCCGTCAGGTCCGTATCCGAACAATTCCCGGCGATGATGAGCGAGGCGCGAAGACACCGGGCCTCGTCCAGGCTCCCGAGTTGAACGCGACATGTGATGGACTGCTCGTGATCGCGCCAGCCATTCCCATAAAAGACATTATTCTTGATGACGTTGTCACTGAGATCGACATCGGAGATCCCCCAATTGGTGATCATCACGCCGGTTGATCCGTTACCCACAAACGCATTGTGATACACGCGATTTCCGTAAATATGCGGAGCCTCATCCCAGCCATTGATGATGAGGCCGCTCTCTTCATTGGCCAGGAACACATTCCGCCGGACGATCGTTTCCGCCGCCGCCAATTGCATGCCCGATCCCCCCTTCTTTCCATCCGCTGAACGGCTCGCACCGACGAAGACGTTATATTCGATGAGATTGTGTCGGGCCACGAATTGCTCACCGGGCGCCCAGCGCGGGTGCACCTGCCAGACGACATCGAGATCTTTCTGCCAGGCGTTCTGGAAGTAATTCCGACGCACGATGGTGAACGACGTATCGATATTGACCAGAGCGTGGCCAGCATTCAGGAACGTATTCCCCTCGATGAGCGTGTGATGTGCCCCTCGACTCACGCGGAGAGCATCGCCCCGTCCCGTCCGGGCATCTCCCCAACCCTCGAATACGTTGCCGATGATGCGATTGTCAGACGCCCCGTCAGAGACGAGGAGCCCAGCATATGCGGCGTGCGATTGTCGTCCCGAGGCGATGAACCTGTTTCCGATGATCTCATTGTGATGACCGTTTTGGATCTCACCCCAGCCGAACAAGGGATGGCGGAAGGTGATGCCTTCTACAGTGATGTATGACCTCTCGTTCAGGTTGATGAGCCATTCCGTCCGCTCGATGACCACCGTTTGACCGGGAACGGCACGGTAGGTGATTCTTCGCGCCGCCGTGCCCGACCGCCCGGGGCGAAGAGTCTGGCGATACGCGCCGCCGAAAATGAGGACCGTGTCGCCGGGATGAACGGCGGCATTGGCGCGGCCGAGCGTCCGCCATCTCGTGGCCGGCGTCCGCCCATCATGGTCATCGTCACCTCGACGAACATCGACGTAATACGTCACGCCATCACGGTGTGCCGTCCCTGACATCGCCGTCCATCCCATGGCGAGGCTCGCCAGGAATACCAACAGGAGCCAGCGATGCCGCCCGGCGAGAACGGAGCGATCACATGAGGTTCTGATTGTCATCGATAGTTCATCGCGGATGTTCGAGATGTCCCCCGGGAAAACGTTCCAGGACGCCTTCACCAGTCATCCCCTCAACTGGTCAGCGGGGGATGCTTCAGATGAAAATCGGTGGCATCCTGGTAGGCTTTGGCGACGGCGAGTAATTCGGCTTCACCATAGAGCTTACCGATGAACGTGATACTCGTCGGCGTTCCATCTTTCCTGAATCCGTTGGGCAGGACCACAGCCGGATGTCCGGTCAAGTTGGTCAACAGGAGATTATGTCCACCGAACGAGGGAGCCACGTAGACATCCACCTGGGACATCACCTCGGCCATCGCTCGCATGACGAGCGTGCGCACGCGGTTGGCCTGAATGTACTCCACAGCCGGGATAGTGCGCGATTGACGAAAGACGTTGGGCCACGCGTTTTTGATTTGTCGCACGAGCAGGTCATCCCGGTTGCTGCGGGTGAGCTCATCGAACGCCGCCGCCGCCTCGGCATTGAGGATGAACGAGAGCGCCTCGATGGGATAATCGGGAAGCGCGATGGGGATGAGCTTCAATCCCATTTGGCGCAGCGTCTCCAGCGTCGCCTGGTCATGCGCTTTCCACTCCTCATCCTTGCGATCGCGCTCGAATTCGCTCTTGAGATAACCAATCCGCAATTGCCGAATGTCCAGATGGGGATCCCAATTGAACGGCAGATCGACCACGGTGAGATCTTTGCCATCGGGTCCATAGATGGCATTGAAGACGACGGCGCAATCCTCCACGCTCCGGCACATCGGGCCGAGCTTATCCATGCTCCAGCTCAACGCCATGGCCCCATAGCGACTGACGCGCCCGAAGGTCGGTCGCAGGCCGGTCACGCCACAGCGCGTCGACGGCGAGATGATGGATCCCCAAGTCTCTGAGCCGATGGAGAATCCCACCAGACCCGCTGCCGTGGCCGCTCCCGGCCCGGCCGACGAGCCGCTCGATCCCTGTTTGAGATTCCAGGGATTCTTCGTCTTCCCTCCGAACCAGACATCGCCCCAGGCCAGCGCTCCCAGCGTCAGTTTGGCCACCAACACGGCACCGGCTTGTTCCAACCGCTTGACCACCGTGGCATCCTCATTGATGACTTGATCCTTATAGGGCATGGCTCCCCAGGTCGTTCGATAGCCCTTGGTGGCCAACAAGTCTTTGGCGCCCCAGGGAATGCCGTGCAAGGGTCCGCGATAGCGTCCACGGGCCAGTTCCTCATCGGCTCGCCTGGCTTGCTGCATGGCCAACTCCTCGGTCAGCGTCACGACGCATTGGAGCTGAGGATCGTATCGCTTCAAGCGGTCCAGGTACATCTCGGTCAGCTCCACCGAACTCACCTTGCGCGATTTGATCAACCGGCTGAGATGCACGACCGGCCAGAAAGCCAGCTCCTCTCGTCGAGAAGGGATGTCCGGGATGTTCACCTTGCTCATCTTGAATGGTCGCCGCCGGCGCGAAAACGTCATACCGGGCACGATGGGGTTGAACTGCAGAGCCGGTGGCACGCTGTTCTCCAGATGAACCGTCCGCAGCTTCTCGTAATTGCCGAGCAACTCATTGACGCCTTCCACCATGAGCTCGCGCTCAGCATCGGTGAACCGGAGGCCAGCAATCTGCTCGGCACACTGGATGGTCTCTTTGGTGATGCGGAGCTTTTTCTCCTCCTGGATCTTCGCCCAGAGTGCGCCAGGAAAGAGCGTAGACGATAATCCCAGGGTGGAAAAATAGGCCATGAATCGGCGACGCGTCAGATGCGGCGCTTCGGCTGTCTCCCAGAGATTCTTTCCGTCAAACATAACGCCTCCTCTCCAATGAATTCGGGTGAACGAGCAGACTGAACCGCCCGCGTTACTTCTCCAGCGCTCCTTGGTCGATTTTCAGGATCGTGTGGAGCAGCACATTGGCCCCATTGGCCATATCCTCGGGCCGGGTGTACTCCTTGGGCGAATGGCTGATACCGCCGACGCTGGGAACGAAGATCATGCCCGTCGGCGCGATACGCGCCATGTCTTGTGCATCGTGACCGGCGCCGCTCGGCATGAACATGTAACTCAATCCCAATTCCTCAGCAACCTGGGCGATGATCGCTCGCATCCGTTCATCGGTGGGCGCAGGCACCGCCGTGACGTCCAGCGGCGTGAAGCGAATCGTGGTGCCCGTTTTTCTGGCGATGACCTCGGCTTCCCGTTTGATCTTTTGAAACAGCATGTGAATTTTCTCGGCCGAGAGATCGCGCAACTCCAGGCTCATGACCACTCGACCGGGAATAACGTTGGGCGCGCCCGGTTCGGCGCGAATGCGTCCAACGGTGCCCACCTGGCGGCCCGGCACGCTGGTCACCACTCGGTTGACGGCGATGATCAGGTGAGCGGCAGCCAGTAGCGCATCGCGCCGATCGTTCATCGGCGTCGTACCCGCATGATTGGCGAATCCCTCGATGGTCACCTCCCACCAGTTGATGCCCACAATCCCTTCCACGACACCAATATCGATGCCTCGGGAATCGAGGACACTGCCCTGCTCGATGTGGAGTTCGATGAACGCAGCGATGTCGCCTTTGTGACGCACGACCTCCTCTAGCCGATCGGGATCACCGCCAATGGCGCGAATGCCCTCGCGAATCGTCTGGCCACTCTGACTCACCACCCGAAGCGCTTCCGGCCCCAGATCCCCAATCAGAGCGCGACTCCCCACCAACCCGCCCTCTTCATCAGAGAAGACGATGACCTCCAATGGATGACGCGTGACGAGGCCATGCTCCTGGAGAACCTGCACGCACTCGATGGCCGCGATGACGCCAACATCGCCATCATAATTTCCCCCGTGGGGAACGGAATCGATGTGCGAACCAAACATGATGGGTGGGAGATGCGGATCGCGCCCCTCCCGGCGACCGATGATGTTGCCGGCGGCATCGATGTGCACGCGAAGGCCCGCCTGCCGCATGAGCGACATGATGTACTGTCGCCCCTGAATATCGGCCTCGCTGAACGCCAGGCGACTGACGCCGCCTTCGGGATTCTTCCCGAACTCGGCGAGTTGCAGAATGCGTTGCTCGATGCGCCGAGCATTGACGCGCAGATGGCGATAGGGGGCTTCGCGTTGGACAGCCCGAGGAGTGGATGTGAAGCAGACGAACAGACCGACCACGAGCATCGCACATCGATTTCGCATACACTGTCCTCCACTCATTCGGCGACGTCTGGCCAATGGTTTCCCAGGATGACTCTCTGAGCGTCGTCCAAGAGAACCGATGGTGAGAGTGCCTCGACCTCGGTACCCACGTCCAGGGTTCTCCGAATCCACTCTCCCCATAGCGCGAGCATCGCCTTCATACTATGCGGTGAAGTATAGCCACGGCCATGCCAGCGTCAAGGATCGCCCTTTACTGCCGCCGTTCAGCGATCCGGTTGGGGGAACGTCCCGCGTTTTGTGAAAGGGCGATCCTCTTGGCCAGAAACCCTCACGGCTCCAACGCCGGATTGTAGGTGAGCATGAATTCCAGAAATTTGGAGATCTCGATCATATCCTTGCCCACGAATCGAATGCTGTGCGAATCGGTGCGCTCAACGATCGGCAGGTAGCTCAAGATCTCCGGCGGACGATAACTTTTGAATCGCACATCCAGTCGAATGGGCGTCTTGAGCTTGTAGGGTTTGAACTCATGGATGCGAGCAATCGCTCGTTTGACTTTCCGGCGGATGAGGGCATAGGCCGCTTCCGGCGTCAATGTCTTCGCCGAATGGAAACTATAGGCCCATTTGACGATGGCTCCCTCAATATCGCCTAACAGCGCCTGCGCTTCTTTCACAATGGCATCATCGCCCGAGATCATGATGACCGGTACGTTGAAATGACCGGCGATAGCCGCATTGATTCCGGCCTCGGGCATGGAGATTCCATTCAGACGGACATCGGTCAGGCGGGCACTGGAGAGCGTATGAGCGCGGACCCCGGCGAGATTGGTGGTGCTGGCGTGATATCCGAGGAAGATCACTCCATCGAACGTCTCATCAATGCCCTGCATCATCATGAGCGGGCGCGGCCAGGAGCGGATGATCGTCACGCTCTTGGGGAGCTTTTCGATGAGGAGATTCTGGCCATTGCCATGGGAATCGCTGACCACGATCTCCGTCGCGCCGGCCTCGAACGCCGCTGCGATGGCCGCGTTCACCTCTCCGGTCATGAACTCGCGGAACCGCTCATATTCGAATCCTCCCGGCCCTAACTGCTCGCCGGTCACCACACCGACGACGCCTTCCATATCGGCCGAGATGTAAATTTTCAGTTTCTCCTGGGCCTGTCCGGTGATGGCGAAACCCCAGACGAAGATGAAGAGTGCGAAGGAACGCACCACACGGTTCATCGTCTCTCCCTCCTCAAAACGATGTCTTGAAAGCGGTCTGGAGACGAGGAAGCGCTGGCCTCATCGATTGCGCTTCCCCGCCTCCACAACCGGATTTCCTCTACTGACGATGCTTCCACGATGTGCGATCGATGGGCGCCGGTCGGGGAACCTCCCGAGGCGGATGCTTCTTGAGCAACTTCAACGCCTCCTCCACCGCGCGCTCCAACTGGGGATCGCGTCCTTGAATGACGAGGGCCGGCGTCTGTTCGACCTCGATATCGGGAGCCACGCCGACATTTTCCACGTCCCAGTGGCCATCGGTATTATAGAAGGCCACGCGGGGGGCGGTGATGAATCCGCCGTCGATGAGCACCGGATAATCGTAGATGCCGATCAATCCGCCCCAGGTGCGCTTGCCGACCAGAGGACCGATCTTTCGCTTGCGGAAGTAATAGGGGAGCGCGTCGCCGCCGGAACCGGCAAATTGATTGATGATCATCACCTTGGGACCGAACACGGCGGCCGTCGGCGTATGAAAGGTCTTCCCATCACGGGTCGCCCAGTAATTCAACAGCGGCCGATCCATCAAATCGACCATGTAATCGGCAGCCGAGCCGCCACCGTTGAATCGCTCATCGATGATCATGCCCTGCTTGTCTTGCTGCGTGAAGTAGTAGCGATTGAAGTATTCGTATCCCGAGCGACCGGTGTTGGGCAAGTAGACGTATCCCAATCGTCCGCCGGAGAGCTCCTCGACCTTGCGACGGTTGGCCTCCACCCAGGCGCGAGTGCGCAATGCCCTCTCGCTGGCCACAGGCACAACGGTGACCAACCGCGATCCTTCCAACGTCGGTTGACTGTTGATGCGAATCACCGTCTGCTTGCCCGCCGTGCCTTCGAACAGACTGTACAGGTTCGTCGGAGGTCGAAGCTCTTTGCCGTTCACCTCGAGCAGGTAATCGCCTTCGGAGATTTGCAACCCTGGAGCGGTCAACGGCGCGCGCAGATCGGGATTCCAGTTCTCGCCGGTATAAATGCGCTTGATGCGATAGCGCCCATTTTCGATGGCGAAGTCGGCGCCCAACAGGCCCACCGGGACTCGTTCCGGCGTCGGCGCATCGCCACCACCGACATACGCGTGGCCGACGGTGAGTTCTCCGATGAGCATACTGAGCACGTAAGTCAAATCCGAGCGGTGCCTGACGTGCGGCAAGAAGGGGCGATACTTCTCGTACATCGCCGCCCAATCTTCGCCGTGCATGTGCTCATCGTAGAAGAAGTCGCGATAGATCCGCCAGGCTTCATGATAGATTTGCTCCCACTCGGCGCGGGGATCGATCTTGATCTCCATGGCGGCCGTCTTCAATTTCCCATCGCCCACTTTGGCCTTCTTCCCCGTGTCTACGATGCCCCACGTGTCCCCCGCTCGATAGAGGAGCTTCTTCCCCGTAGCCGACACCTTGTAAAACGTGATGCCGTCCATGAACCTTTCGGCTTTGCGCTTCTTGAGATCATAGCGATGCAACCGCAGACCTTCCTGATGAGGGATGCGTTCGAGATAAAAGAGCGTGTTGGCCACACCGGCCTGCAGATCCACGTAGTCGCGAGGAGGCACGTCGAGCGCGAGGATGCGTTGGTCGATGCCCTCCAGATCGATTCGCACAGTCACGCCTTCTTTCTTCTCGGCGGCTTCTTTTTCTTTCTTCGCTTCCTCCTTTTGCGGCTTCTCTGCCTTTTCTTCCTCGCCTTTTTCCTCATCGCTCTCAGGGAGGAGAGGCGAGGGCTCTTTGGCGCTCAGCACGATCAGATAGACGCCGCGGCGCACCGGTCGTTCGTAGGACGTCATGTCCAGCCAGCCGGTGTTGAGGGCGTAATTGGTGCTCGCCAGGAAGTAGAGATACTTTCCACTGGCATCGAACGCCGGAGAGATGGCGTCGGACAGCCCATCGGTGATCTGGTGAACCTGACCATCTTTGAGCGAGTAGAGGAAGATGGCGTGCATGTGATTATCTAATCGTTTCGTGTAAGCGATCCATTGGGAATCCGGCGACCAGACGGGATCGATGGTCCGCTCCGGGTGGCTGTAGGTATCGGTGTCTACTTTGGTCGCCTTTCCTGAATCGACATCCACCACCCAGAGATTCAAATGTTTGTCGGTGAACAACAGCTTCTGAGAATCGGGCGACCAGGCGGGCGTGTAATAGAAAGAGGGGTTCTCCAACGCGATGACTTTCGGTTTTTCCAATCCTTTTTGATCGGAGATGACCAACTGATATTCGCCTCCTCGATCGGAGAACCAGGCGATACGACTCCCATCGGGCGACCAGACGGGATTGCGATCGTGAACGCCGGGACTCTCGGTCAGATTCCGAGGATCGCCCTTCTTGGCCGGGACGGTGATGATGTCGCCGCGTGCCTCGAACACGGCTCTCACACCATGTGGTGAGAGGTCGGCGTGGCGGATCATCTTCCCCACTTTGACGAAATGTGGGCGCGCCCACGGGAGATCGCCATGGACCTCGATGACGAGCTGTTGGGATCGGCGGGTTCGCGGATCGAAGAGATGGAGGTATCCAGCTTGCTCATACACGATGACGCCACCGCCCGCCGAGGCGCTCTTGATATCGAAATCCCGATGATGGGTCAATTGCTGGACGCGATGGCGACGCAACTGATAGGAAAAGAGGTTCATCGTCCCGTTCCGATCCGAGAGGAAATAGATCGTGTCGCCAATCCACATGGGATCGGTATCATTGCTGTCCTGGCGAGGAATTTTTTCGATTGAGTAGTCCGAGAGATCGATGATCCAGATGAACGCGGCCAGCCCCCCGCGATAGTGACGCCACGTCCCGAAGGCGTCGGGCACAGGGACGTAGGCCATGCGCCGACCATCGGGGGAATAGACGCCTTTATTGGCCATGGGCATGGGGAGCGGCTCGGGCATGCCACCGTCGACCGAGATCGTCCAGAGCCGATTATAGGCTCTGGGAACGCTCGTCCGACTAGAGGCGAATACAATGGCCGTCCCATCCGGCGTCCAGCCCCGTACGCGATCCGGTTCTGGATGATAGGTGAGCCGCCGAGGTTGGCCACCAGTGGCGGGAACGACGTACACATCGACGTTTCCATCGTACTCCCCGGTGAAGGCAATCATCGATCCATCGGGAGAGAAACGCGGATTGGTCTCGCTGCCCGGCGCGCTGGTCAATCGGCGCGCTCGACCACCACGGCGAGAGACGATCCAGATGTCATTGGCATAAACGAACGCAATCTGATCGCGGCTCACCGTCGGCTGACGCAGCAGCCGCGTGCCTTGCCCCCGGACGGAGACGACGGAGCCGAGCAGAACGAAGATGAGGATGAAAAAGAGGCGTTGGATTTTCATGATGATCCTCCTGCGAAATATGATTTCCACACATTCACCGATGAACAGATACGCGTTCTGTCACTCATCGGTTCATCTTTCATCCTTCGAGCATGCTCATGGCTCATGAGCGATTCTTCGACTCTATGAACCCGCTCGCCGCCCTCCATTGGCATAGCCCGCACGCGATTGACCGCTCTCCATTCACCACCCACCTTCCGTACCAATGAACGAGATCCCCGAATGCCTCATTCTGTCGAGCGGAGGAGCGGTTGCGGACGTCGCCGAATTTCGATCGAACCGCGAATCCCCACTCCATCTCGTCAGTCCTTTGATGGTCTCTTCGGCCATGATCCGCCATGGCCTCTCTCGCCCGATCGAGTTGACGCCATTCACCTGATCGAACCCGATGTCGCTGCATCTATTCATGACCCCGCACCGGTTGTGGACGATACGGTTCCTCCAGATACGCTCTCTCTTCTTCGGAGAGAGTGATGTCCAATGCGCCGACGGCTTCCTCCAGATGCTCGATCGTCCGCACGCCAATGATCGGGGCGGTGATACCCGGCTGATGGAGTAGCCAGGCCAGCGCGATTTGAGCTGGCGTGACGCCTCGACGTGCGGCCACAGCGACGACGCGATCGATGATCTCCAGGTTCGCCCGGTCGTAAAGTTGCCGGGTGTATGCATCGGTTCGGGATCGTAATGTCTCGCCCCCTCCCTTCTCCGGTCTCGGTCGAGCCAGCAATCCTCTGGCCAGAGGCCCCCAGGGGATGACGCCAATGCCCTCTTCGCGACAGAGTGGCAGCATCTCTCGCTCCTCCTCGCGATAGAGCAAGTTATAATGGTTTTGCATACTGACCGGTCGCGTCCATCCATGTCGATCGGCGGTGTAGAGAGCTTTGGCGAATTGCCAGGCGTACATACTCGATGCGCCAAGGTACCTCACCTTGCCCGCCCGAACCAGATCGTCGAGCGTCTCCATCGTCTCCTCGATGGGCGTCGAAGAGTCCCAACGGTGAATCTGATAGAGGTCGACGTAATCCGTTTGGAGGCGTTTGAGCGAGGCATCGATTTGCGCTCGAATGTGCTTCCGGGAGAGACCCCGTTGATTGGGCACGCCTTCCTTCATCGGATAGTACACCTTCGTGGCGATGACCACATCGTCTCGATCGGCAACGAAGTCTCTCACGGCTCGGCCCAGAATCTCTTCGCTCAGACCGAGGGAGTACATATTGGCCGTGTCGAAAAAATTAATTCCCAGTTCGAGCGCGCGTTGAATGATGGCTCGGGCTTCGTCCTCACCAATCGTCCACGGACGCCACTGCTTCGACCCGAATGTCATACAGCCCAGGCACAGGCGCGAGACTTGCAGTCCGGATCGGCCGAGATTCACGTACTCCATGTTCCCCTCCCACGAACCGAAGTGTTGACACTCATGCCTTTCACTTCGATGCTGGAGTGTAACAAGGCTTCTCGACAAAAGTAAAGAACGAATTGAACCGAGATCGGCTTTCTTTTGTCGCCGAAACACAGTAGAATACCGGCCGTGCTGGAAAGCATCACATCCCGACCGAGGAGGAGATGATGGGACAATATCGACGTGGAACGCTCATCGGGCTCTCGCTCATCATCATTGGGAGCGCAGTCATAAGCTCCCTGTTGGCCGCTTCTGTGGTTGCTCGGGGACGCGGCGGGCGCGTTGAGGGAATGGTCGTCTCGGCGACCACGGGCGAGCCATTGGCCGATGTCCGCGTATGGCTCGATCCGGTACCGACGACGGATCCCGCTCCCCGTCGTCGGGCCCGCACGGACCGGCGAGGGCGTTTCGTCTTCACCGGCGTGCGCCCTGGGCTCTATCGACTGTACGCTCAGAAGCAAGACTATCTGTTCGCCGAATACGCCGATCCGCAAGCTGGCGAGGCACAGGCGTATCTTCAAGTAGATGACCAGACCATCATCTCCGACATCGTCATCGACCTCCAGCCTGGGGGTTCGGTGAGCGGGTCCATCTGGGATGAACGGGGCCGCCCGGCCAGCGGCATTATCGTGAAGCTCCTTCCGCTCACTTCATCGGGGGAACGCCCTTCCACGACCAGAGTGAATAGCACTCGCACGGATGAGCGAGGACAGTACCGGTTGAGCGGTCTCCGTCCGGGACGATATATCCTGCGGGCCGAGCGCCACATCGTAGACCAAGGATCTGCCCGATTGGCGTTCGCTTATTACCCCGATGCCGACTCCTGGACGTCGGCTACGCCCATCGACATCAATGCTGGCGAGACGCTGACGGATATCAATCTGAATTTTCATCCTCGAACCGAATCCGCCATCATCGCTGGTGTGGTGGTCGACGCTCAGACGGGAGATCCGTTGCCCGGCGTGAGCGTGAGCGTGGTCGATGAATTGAACCTCGGATTGCGTACCAAGACGGCGGCTGATGGACAATACCGACTAGAGGGGTTGCCGCCGGGAACGTATGCTCTCTCCACGCACGCTGAGACCATCGGTCAAGGCTACATGCGGACGTGGGAGAACATCACGCTGGCGTCGGGATTGAATGTGATGGATGTCGAACTCCAACCGGCACCGTTGATTGCCGGGACGATCGAGTACATCGGTTCCGGGCCACCACCGGCGCCGGGCGATTTCATGATCTCGGTCCACTTCGCCCGCCAGAGCCAGGGCATTCGCTACACCGGTCAACCAACGTTCGAATTTCGCGGATTGGAGGCGGGCCGAGCGCGGATCGGCGTGGGATTCGCCGCCCTGCAGTATAAGCTGGCGGCCATCCTCTATGGCGATCGAGACATCACCGGACAGGCCATCGAGCTCCATCCTGGAGACCAACTCACCGGCGTGCGGATTCTCATCACCGATGATCTGACGACGGCCTCGGAGGTGAAAGAGATCGACGGCGTCCACGATCCTTGAGACGCCTCTGACACGGGCTCGTCGGAGGATGCCGCTCTCTCCGTTGGTGGGAATCTCACTTCCTTCACGTTTTGTTTGTCGGGGTCTGTCTCTGAATGCCGCTCTCTCCGTTGGTGGGAATCTCACCCCCTCGAAGTCGAGTCCGCCCGTTCACTCTCCTTGTCGGCATGCCAAAGGGATGTCGACTGGTTTTTGCCTACGGAATTTCGCCCTGATAGATATTCCATATCGATGGCCATGAGCATACCCGCGATGACCAGCGTGGCGATCAAAGGCCACTCCGTCCACCCCATTCTCAACGCCTGTCCGGCTTCGACGAAGAGCAGAAGCCCAATGATGTACATCAAAGGCGGTGGCATGGCGGTGACGATGAACAGATGCATCGCTGCCACTGCCCCGGCGCCTGAGAGGATGAGATGAATCAAGCGGCCGGTGACGATGAACGTCCAAGCGGGATATCCGATGATCAACACCAGCACGATCGCCAGCCCGACGCTCAAGACACGCCGTTTTCCTCCTCGCCCAGGCATTCGAGCCTCACTGGATGGAACGAGCGATGATCGCGCAGCCGATGCCGCACCGGAGAGGATCCAGCCGAGATAGATGGCCACCGGAATGAGATAGAACTCCAGCAGCCCAACATGACCGATGCGACCGATGATGATCCACGCGGAGACGAGGAAAATGGCCGCTATATGCTGATGAAGCGACCGGCGACGAAGCCAATACATATCCATACTGATGAGCGCCAGCAATAGCGCCGCCAAAGCGCCACCGAGGTGACGGTGCGCCAGGCCAAACGTCAAGCCACTGCCAATGAGGACGTACACATGCGCCCCATACCACAGGACGCGCTCGCGCCACCAGTCATCCTCGCGGCGCTCATACCACCACTGTGCCAATACATGCAGTCCCGCCAAGGTAGCGAATGCCAGCCCATAGTGACCGATGCTCACACCATACGTCGCCAAGAATGTGTAGACGAGTACGCCGGAGGCTACTGAGGCGAGAATATAAGCCGTGATGAACGTCGATCGGAATCGTTGCTGGACATAAGGCGGGAGGATACCCTTCCAACCGATCGTCACGATGATGAAGCCAATGATGGCAATGAGGAGCGCCGACAGATCGTACTGACCCCAGGGAGCATTGACGCCGAGCAACAATAAGAGCACCCCGTTAGCCAGCCATAATCCCATGTTCGGCAGCCGCGGACGGAATCCATCCTCCCACGTGCGGCGCATCTCCATGCGGCTGAGAATGAGCAGGAAGAGGTAATAGACGCCCAGGCACAGCGTTGCCGAGATCGCTCCCGCGCCGATGACCAGCACGGCGAGGCCGGCCGTCACCAATCCCAGGGCGAGGAGCTTCGATGAGGTGGTTTTCTCCCGTTCGGCCAGTATGGTGAACAGGAGACCGAGGGCGAGAAGATAATTCGCTTCCACGCGCGGCGAATAATGTTGTCCAATAGCCTGGGGGAGTGGCAGCCGCACGGCGAGATTCGGAATAGTTCGCCAGAGCACGTTGATCACCCCAATCACGATCGCTCCGTAACCGAGCGCCCTCAAGACGCGGAGAGGATGGAGGCGGCCAGCCACCGGATCAGCCGCCAGGCGACTTTGAACGGTCAGTGCCATCAGCCAGGCCAGCATGGCCAGGAGATTCAGCGGCGAACGCCAGATGGTCAACCCGATGGCCAGGAGCGAGAAAACGTGCGCGAAATGCATGACGCTGGCCCGACTCAGCAACTGGCGATGACGGGCCATCACGGCATACCCGAGCAGATAGATCACGCTCATCACAGCGAAGGCCAATCCATAGATTTCCACTCGAGCACCGGCGAGCTGCAGCACAGCGAACAGTAAGAATCCCACGGCCACATGGGCCATCTCACATCCGAGGAGCAGGAAGGATCGAACGGCCCGTCCCATGGGCGGAGACCAGGCCGGCTCCCACCCATAGCGCATCAAGGGAAACATCGCTGCCAGGATGAAGAAGCTGATCGGGTGGTACTGATTCCCGATGAGGCTGATGAGGAGCGTCGACAGAGCCACGAGGAGCGCCACACTCAAGGTGAATCGAATCCTGACAACGACACGATGAGAATCCTCGATCCGGCGAGCGCGATTGATCCACCATTGCGTGAGCATCATGAGCAGGAGAGAGAACACAGCGAGCACCAGCGTCGATTGCGTCGGGAATACACCGAAAGCGACCAGGACGACTCCCGCCGCCAGGTGAATCACGCTCAACGCGTATGACACAATGGCACCAGTCCATTCCGAGAGGGCGAACAGTATCAACGCTCCGATACCCAATGCCGCCATGACGGCCAACAAACTGTATGCCGCCGTCACTGCCGCCAACACGAGCGTCAGGTATCCGGCAACGGCCAGAGCGCGCCGAGGATAGAGATGCCCGAACCATGCACTCGCCCAACTGTAGATACTCCCCATGGCGAGGAGGAGGACGATGACCCAAGAGGCTTCTCCGAACAGGAGCACCGTCCCGGCGCTCGACGCGGCGAGGAGGAGGAGCGGCGCGGCGAAACCGATGAGTCCTTCCACAGCCCGCATCCCTCCTGATGGTGGCCTCGCCGGTTCGCGCTCGGCGCGACGGACAATGAGACCGCCCGCCCAGGAGATGGCCACGAGCAAGAGCGCCAGAGCGCTCCAGGAGCTTCCCGATGGCATGGTCACCTGAACCGATCCCGACGCTTGAAGCCGATAGGTCAAAACGCCGATCGTGTGCACCTGGACGAGCCCATCCCAGAACGCTTGCTGAGAAATGACGATCATCCCACCCAGGACGAAGGCGAACCAATAGGCCGACTCGGTCAACGCCGCCCAACGCCGCGAGCGAAAGCCGTTGCCAATGCCCACCAGCAGCACCACGCCGAGAGCAGCCAGCACGACGTGGTATTGCTGCCCGATTGAGAGAGAGAGCGTACCGGCCAACACGAACGCGAGGACTCCCCATCCCAACATGCCCAACAGGATACCGATTCCGATGGCGCGATTGAGCCAGGCGAGGGTGAAGAGCCATCCCGCAGCCAGATACCCGCTGGTCAACAACACGCTCGAGGGATGCGGAAAGAACGACGGCCCGAAGAGGACGACGAGCGTCAGGAGCAACAGGGCACCCGCCGCCGCGTAATGCTGTTTCAGCGGAGGATCGAGCGCGTGACAGAGGAGAGCGATGAGCCCGCCTATTCCTACGAGCAACATCGAGGCCAGCGAGGCGGGCAACCCCAGCGTGAACGGGAGGAAGTAAAGAGGGATGGCCAGATTCACGGCGAACAAATACGCCCGATGAGGACGTCCACTGAGCGGGAGACGCCGCTCGACGAGATCGGCAAAGATGATGTAAGCCAATGTCACCAGGGCGGCGAAAGAAGCGCTCAACGGCAGGTTCCCGACAATGGGCGGGATGGTCGTCACGCTCACCATGTAGAGCGTCAGTGGGAGCAACACATCGCCTAACGCGATGAGCCATCGACTGAGCGAAGACGCTGGATCGCTCCGATGAACAGCCCATCCCACCGCCCAGACGACCAGATTGATCCCCATCCAACTGCCGACGAAACCAACCGATGAGGAGAGCGGAGATCCGGTCAGGCGAATGGCCGAGGCCAGAGCCGCCATCAGGATGAGCACTAATCCCCCGTAACTGACAATCGCCATATGCCGGGCGCGCATCGTCAGCCCTTGGTGTCGATGTCCATGGTTGAGCATGTGCTTTGAAATACCTGCTGACCGGCTCGATCAGAGCAGCTATGGTAACACGGCGCGACGGCCCAACGCAAAAGGCTTTTCTTCGGCCAGCAGCACTTTCCGGAGCTGGTTCGGCCCCGCGATTGTGGGAAGAGAGGAAGGCTTTTCTTCGATCAGTGGTGCTTTCCGAGGGCACTGAGTATAATTCGGAAGTTGTGGGGGAAGCATGCCCGTCAAAGGAGACGAGAAGAGGAACTCATCGCGCCCGTCCGCACTTTCCAGATCCCAATCCTTCAACGGCGGGAGACGAGATGGGCGGGATGAATCAGAGGGTGGGGGCCGCAAAGGGCCCCCCGAAACGATGCATCGCGGATCTGATGCATCAGGCTCGATCCCTCACCTCCGGACGGAATGATGATGGCCAAGACATTTTCATTTGAGATCGACAGCCAAGGCCTCGGCATCGTGCGCATCGATAAGCCGGGCGAAAAAGTCAACACTCTCTCCCTCTCGCTCCTCGAAGAGGTCGAGGAGCTTCTGGAGAGCATCGATCGCCAGCCGAATTTGAAAGCCGTCATCCTCATCAGCGGGAAACCGGATAATTTCATTGCTGGCGCCGACATTCACGACTTCTTGACCTTCAAGACGGCCGCACAAGCCACCGAGATGAGTCGGCGAGGCCAGGCATTCATCGATCGATTGGCGCGCGCCAAGGTTCCCATCATCGCCGCTATTCATGGGTCGTGTTTGGGCGGCGGATTGGAGCTGGTGCTGGGATGCCACTATCGCCTCGCCACCGATGATCCCAAGACGGTCCTGGGACTTCCCGAGGTCCAACTCGGCCTCATTCCCGGTGCCGGCGGTACGCAGCGACTACCCCGGCTCATTGGCCTTCAAGCGGCGCTGGACATGATCCTCACCGGCAAGAACGTCTATCCCCGAAAAGCGCGACGCCTCGGCCTGGTCGATGAACTCGTCCCGCGCGAAGCTCTGCTCGTCGCGGCCAAACGGAAAGCCCTCCAACTGGCTTCCGGTTGGCGACCGCGGCGAAAGAAACGCGGTCATCCACTCGTTCGCGCCCTCCTGGAAGGCAATCCCATTGGCCGCGCGGTGATGTTCAGGAAGGCGCGAAACATGGTCCTCAGCAGGACGAGGGGCCACTATCCCGCTCCGCTCAAGGCCATCGAAGCCATCGGGCGCGGATTGGCCGCCGGTATGGAAAAAGGCCTGGAATGGGAAGCCCGCTTATTCGGCGAATTGGCCGTCTCACCGGTGGCGCGACAACTGATCAACGTCTTCTTCGCCATCACTGCCACCAAGAAAGACACCGGCGTCAGCGATCCCCATATTCGGCCCCGGCAGGTGCGAAAACTGGGCATCCTGGGCGCCGGATTCATGGGCTCGGGAATCGCCATGGTCGCTGCTGACAGAGGCATCCCCGTTCGACTCAAAGACAAGGACGACGAGAGCCTGGGGCGAGGATGGCGAGCTTGTTACGAGTACTTCGCCGAGCGACGGAGGAAAGGCATCCTCGATCGCCAGGAGATGGAGCAGCGATTCAACCTCATCTCGGGCACGACGGACTATGCGGGTTTCCGCACAGTGGATCTCGTCATCGAGGCCGTGTTCGAAGACCTGGCGGTGAAACACCGCGTGCTCGCCGAGCTGGAAAAAGCGGCGCGGGAAGACTGCATTTTCGCATCCAACACCTCATCCATTCCCATCACAGAGATCGCTCGTGCGGCCACGCGGCCGGAGAACGTCATTGGGATGCACTTCTTCTCACCGGTACCCAAGATGCCTTTGCTGGAGATCATTGTCACCGAGCAAACCGACGATTCAGTGACGGCGACCTGCGTCGCGTTCGGCAAGCGACTCGGCAAGACGGTCATCGTGGTGCGCGATGGGGTGGGATTCTACACCTCGCGCATCCTGGCGCCCTACATGAATGAAGCAGCTCACCTGCTGGCCGAAGGAGCGGCCATCGAAGACATCGATCGAGCGATGGTCGAGTGGGGCTTCCCGGTAGGGCCGATCACGCTGCTGGACGAAGTGGGCATCGATGTGGCCGCCCACGTGGCCAAGATCATGCATCGGGCATTCGGTCAGCGATTGCAGCCACCGGACACCATGGAGCGCATCTTCGCCGATGGGCGCTACGGGCGCAAGAACAAGCGGGGCTTTTACACCTACGATGGAAAGAAGAAGCGCGTCGACGAGACGGTGTATGATGTGCTTCCCCACGGTCGCCAGCGAAAGCGATTTCCCATCCAAGAGATTCAAGAACGCTTGGCGCTGGCCATGGTGAACGAGGCGGCCCTCTGTCTCCAGGAAGGCATCTTGCGCCAACCGCGCGACGGGGACGTGGGCGCCATTCTGGGATTGGGTTTCCCTCCGTTTCGCGGTGGGCCCTTCCGGTACATTGATGCCATAGGAGTGGGTACGATCGTTCAGCGCCTGGAGGCCTGGGCAGAGCGGTTGAATGGGCGATTGGCCCCAGCAGAGATTCTCGTGGACATGGCCAGGGCGGGCCGCACATTTTACTGAACGTCGTCCCCCGCCAGAGACAAAAGTGCGCAGAGGGCCGGGATGCTGTCGTCACCCATTTGGCGCGCGTTCCGCCCAGCGTTTATAATTGAATGAGTTTTGTGGCGCTCGGGAAATCTCGAACCACGATGGGAGTGAGCATTCGTCATTGGCTCGAAGAGGCCGCCGAGTTCAAGAAACTGCTTGGTGCGGTCAGGAAGCCTCATGCGGCGATCACGGTTTCTGGTCTCCTCTCCGAGGGCGGTCAGGCGCTGATCATGGCGGCATTGGCTGTCATGAACCGGAAGCCCATCGCCTATATTTCCTCAAAAATCGAACTCGAATCGCTGGCCGAAGCGGTGCGCTTCTTTTATCGTCTCATGGAAGCCGATCGAGATGACCGCACGCGCGCGCGCTCCAACCGTTCATCGGCGGAGGCGCTAACCATCAACGAGACGCCATCCACAGTCACTGATGACGAGCATCGCGTCGTCGTTCTCCCCCCGTTCGATGTCGACCCCTATCGCGGCGTCTCGCCCCATCCGGCAACATTGGCGGCACGCGCGCACGCCCTGTATCGATTGAGCCGAGGAGACGTCGCCATCGCCTTGATCTCCTGGAAGGCGCTTCTTGCGCGCACGCTGCCGCCGGCGCATATGGTTCGATGGGGACGGGAACTCCGGGTGGGCGAGACCTGCGAATTCCAAGAGTTGATCGCTCTCCTCCCTCGGATCGGGTATCGTCGGGAAGATCCCGTCACGGCGGTAGGCGAATTCAGCGTTCGAGGTGGTATTGTCGACGTTTTCACCACGACGCACTCGCGCCCGCTGCGCATCGAATTCTTCGGCGATGATGTCGTTTCGATTCGCGAATTCGATCCTGACACGCAACGCTCGGTGGGTCATCTGGAGCGAGTGCTATTGGCTCCCTTGACCGAGGCGATCTTCGACCCTCAATGCTTGCGCCAGTGGGCGGACGCGGCGATGACGCGCTGGACAGATCCCCTCTTCCGTCGCGACATGAAACTCAAGTGCGGCTTCGCCGAAGCCGGAGAAGCGTTTCAGGGATGGGAATTCCAGATCCCGCTGGTCAAACCGCATCGAGGTACGGCGTTTGACTACCTCACCGACGCTCTGCTCCTGGTGGATGAGCCGACGCTCCTTGTGAGCGAGATAAAAAAGTTCATCGAGCACATGAACGCCAAGTATGAAGAAGCGCGCGAAGCTGGCGAACTGGCATTGGAACCGACGACGTTCTTCTTGACGGCGGATGAGGTCGATGAACGCTTGAAGAGCGCCCGGCGAGTGGAACTCTCGGTGCTCGGCCATGCCGCACGGGTGGAGGAAGCCCTCCTGGAATCGACAACGTCGATCTCGAGCAGCGAGGATTCAGAGTGCGTTCACGAGATCATGCTCCCCGCCTCGCCCATGCGACGCTTCCGCGGTCAGATCGAGCATGCCGTCGAAGAGATCAAGAAAGCACAGCGCCAGCAGATGTCCGTGTGGATCATCGCGCACTCCAGGGGCATGGCCGAGCGATTGACGGACATGCTGAGCGAGTATGAGGTGACCGTCCTCTCCGAAGCCGACCTCTCGTCGGAGTCGCGGTTCGAAAACGAGACATCTGAGGCCACTTGGCGAATCGCGAACCGGGGCTCACAAGCCCCAATGCCACCGGCGCACGTCATCATTGGGCCGGTACGGAGGGGATTCGCTTTGCCCTGGGCCAGACTCCTCCTGCTGGCCGAAGGGGACATCTTCCAGGAAGCGGAGACGCCGGTCGCCAGACCGCGCTCTACGTCCGGCGGCGCCAAGCTCTCGGCCTTCCTCTCCGATTTCCGCGACCTCAAGCCGGGCGACTACGTGGTTCACATCGATCATGGGATCGGGCGATTCCGCGGGCTGGTTGAACTCGATATGAATCGCAACGGAGGCGCGCGCGAATTTCTCCTCCTGGAGTATGCCGAGGGGGCCAAACTCTATGTCCCGGTCGAGCGCCTCGATCTGGTGCAGAAATACGCCAACGCCGACGGCACGGCGCCCGCACTCGATCGCCTGGGTGGCACGTCCTGGGAGCGGACCAAAGCGCGCGCGCGTCGGGCGCTACGTGACATGGCCGAAGATCTGCTCAAACTGTATGCCGAGCGTCAACTGGTCAAAGGGTTCGCCTTCAGTCCGGACTCGCCCTGGCAACGAGAATTCGAGGACGGGTTCGAGTACGAGCTGACGCCGGATCAGGAAACGGCCATCGCCGACGTCAAGCGCGATATGGAACAACCGGTTCCTATGGACCGTCTGCTGTGTGGCGACGTGGGATTCGGAAAGACCGAGGTCGCCATGCGCGCGGCGTTCAAAGCCGTGATGGATGGCAAACAAGTCGCCGTACTCGTGCCGACCACGGTCCTCGCGCATCAGCATTTTCAAACGTTCCGGCGACGATTCGCGCCGTTTCCCATCAAGATCGAGATGCTCTCTCGATTCCGGCGATCCCATGAGCAGAAGCGCATCCTCGGCGAGCTGGCCGATGGCCTGGTCGATATCGTCATTGGCACGCACCGCCTGTTGAGTCGGGATGTTCGGTTTCGCGATCTCGGATTGGTCATCATCGATGAGGAGCAACGCTTCGGTGTGGTTCACAAAGAGCGATTGAAACAACTTCGGCGTCAGGTCGATGTGCTCACCCTGACGGCGACGCCCATCCCCCGCACGCTCAGCATGTCATTGATGGGATTGAAACCGATGTCGGTCATCGAAACGCCGCCGCGGGACCGCATGGCCATTCAGACGATTTTCGCGCCCTTCTCTCCCACGGTGATCAAGACGGCCATCGAGCGCGAACTGGAGCGCGATGGTCAGGTGTTTTTCATCCACAACCGGGTAGAATCCATCCATATGATCGCCGATCTCATCCGCCGACTGGTGCCCGGAGTTCGGCTGGGCATAAGCCACGCTCAGATGCCCGCTCGCCAATTGGAACGCGTGATGATGAAATTCATCGACTACGAACTGGATGTGCTCGTCTCCACGACAGTCATCGAGAACGGCATCGATATCCCCCGAGCCAACACCATCATCATCAATCACGCCGAGCAATTTGGTCTGGCCGAACTCTATCAACTCCGAGGGCGGGTGGGTCGTTCTCATCGTCAGGCCTATGCCTATCTCCTCATTCCTCCGGAACAGTCGCTCACGCCGCTGGCGCGACGGCGATTGGCCGCTCTGAAAGAATTCTCCGATTTGGGCGCCGGCTTTCGTCTGGCGGCCGCCGATCTGGAATTGCGGGGAGCCGGGAACGTGCTCGGCAGGGAACAATCGGGACACATTCGGGCCATCGGATTCGAACTCTATTGCCAAATGCTCGAACGAGCCATTCGCGAACTCCAGGGCGAGGTGATCGAGGAAGAGATCAGCACGCAGATCGACCTCGACATCGACATTCGCATTCCCGAATCGTACATTCCGGACATGGGGCAGCGGCTGCGCATCTATAAGTGCATCTCTTCGGCGCCGGATGAGAGTCGGTTGCAAGAGATTTGCGACGAGCTCCTCGATCGCTACGGGCCTCTGCCCGAGTCCGTTCAGCACCTGCTGGAGTACGCCCGCCTGCGGCGAGAAGCGATGGCCCTCGGCGTGCTCTCCATCAGCCGGCAGCGCGGATTGATCCATATTGCCTTCGATCGTCGAGCTCGCGTCGATGGTGAGAAGCTCCTCAAGCTGATCAATGAACGAGCGGAGGCCCGATTCACTCCCGACGGTGTGCTGCAATTCCGCCCCCAGGTGTCGGATGGCGTGGATCTGCTCAGGGAATTGAAAAGCTGCTTGCTGGAATTGCGATGAGCAGCGTACAATCAAGATTTGAAATTTCGTCATCACGGTGAGGGATATGAGAATTCTTTCCACGTGTTGTGCCGTTCTGCTTCTCTCAGCGGGCACGGCGTTCGCTCAGGAAGAAGCTGTTCTCATCGACGGCGTCTGCGCCCGCGTCAATCAGGATATCATCACGCTCTCGGAGTTTCGTCGCGCGCAACAGGATCTGCTCACGCAGTTGCGACAGCAATACTCGGGTTCCCAACTGGAAGAAGAATACCAGCGCGCCTCCAAGGAGCTGTTGCAGAACCTGATCGATACGCAATTGCTGGTGCAGAAAGCCGATGAGCTGGGCATCACTGTCGAGGCGGACATCAACAAGTATCTACTGAACATCGCCAAACAGAACAACGTCCCTCCATCCAAAATCGATGAGATGCTCAAGCAAATGGGGTTCGATCCCGATCAGGCGCGACAGATGCTCCGGGTTCAATTCCTGCGTCAGCGCGTCATCGCCAGCGAGGTTCATCCGAAGATCTTCCAGAACATCTTCGATAAGGACATCGAAGCCTATTACAAAGAGCACATCATCGACTACACCGAGCCAGCGGGCGTCAAGTTGAGCGAAATTTTCATCAAGACGGACGGTCGCACACCGGAGGCGGCGCGGCAATTGGCCGAGCAACTCGTCCAGCAACTTCGGGCCGGGGCCGACTTCGCCGAACTGGCCAAGCAGTATTCGGAGCGCCCCTCGGCCTCCAATGGGGGCCAGTTGGGATGGTTCAATCTCGATCCGCGCCCCGAGCTGGGCGAAGCGCAGCGAAAGGCCATCGAGGGCAAGCAGGTAGGAGAGGTCACCGATCCCATCGCCTTTCCCGATGGGTTCCTCATTCTTCGCGTCGATGAACGCCGCGAGAAGAAAGAGAAACCGCTCACGCCCGAACTGCGCCGCGAGATCACGATGAAGATTGCTCAGCAGCGATTGGAACCAGCCGTCCAGGAATACATCGAACAACTGCGGAAGGACGCCTATATCGAAATCGTCGGTCCCTGCAAGGCCGATGTGGATGAGGAAACGGACGCGGAGGGGACCACGTCTCAACCGTAGTGCGCGGGCACGAGACGGGGACATCGACCGTCGCACCATCGCTCCATGATGGACGTCACGGCGACAGTGCTGAACAATGCGCGCGAGTATGGCGATTATTGGCGCCTGCGCGTGAAGATCCCAGCTCATTATGCCGTTCGTCCCGGCCAGTTCGCCATGATTCGCCCAAGCGCCCAGTGGGAGCCGATTCTCCGCCGGGCCATGGTGTTTTATCGCGTCGAACATAGGGTGCACGCCCTGGAGGCGGAATTCATTTATCGCGTCATGGGTCGGGGAACGCGCCAACTCGCTCAATTACGCTCTGGCGATCGACTGGACGTCCTCGGACCTTTGGGCAACGGATTCACCATCGGCGAGCGCCCTGCGGTCGGACGCGATGTGGCGCTCGTCTCCGGAGGCATCGGCATCCCGGCGCTCTATCTGCTGGCCGCGGAGCTTTGCCAGCGCGGCTTCGTCCCCCGGTTGTTTCACGGCGATCGGACGAGCGACGCCGAACGTGGTCTCATCTGCGTGGACGATTTCTATGCGTTGCTGGGGCGCGATCACGTGCTCTGTGCTACCGAAGACGGATCATATGGCCAACGGGGAGTGGTGACCGATTTGCTGGAATCGGCGCTGCAGAGTGGTGCCTGGCGCCCCGTCGCCCTTTATGCCTGTGGTCCGGAGCCGATGATGAAGCGCGTCGCTCAGTTGGCCCTTCAGTTTCATATCCCGGCCGAACTCTCGCTGGAAGCGGCTATGGCCTGCGGATTCGGCGTCTGTCTGGCCTGCGTGCAACGCGTCCGACTCGATGGCCGAATCACCTATGTTCGCGTATGTTGCGAAGGGCCCGTCTTCCGCGCCGAAGACATCGTGTGGGAAGAGCCCGTGGTCGATCGATCTCCCGTCGGAGGAATGCGCAACGGAGCCCGATGATTGATTTGAGCGTCGACATCGCCGGCATTCACTTCAAGAACCCGGTGCTCGCCGCCAGCGGCACGTTCGGATACGGCCTGGAGTTCGCCGAGTTGATCGATTTGAATCGGTTGGGCGGTTTCTGTACCAAGGGACTCTCCATCGAACCCCTGGAGGGGAATCCTCCGCCGCGCATCGTGGAAACGCACGGTGGCATGCTCAATTCGATCGGCCTGCAGAATATCGGCGTCCGCGCGTTCGTCGAACAGAAGCTCCCTCACCTGCGAAAATACAACACTCGCGTGATCGCCAACGTATTTGGATTCTCGCCCGAAGAGTATGTGGACGTCGTCCGGGTACTGAATGATGGTGACGGTGTGGCCGCCTACGAGCTGAACATCTCCTGCCCCAATGTCAAGAAAGGGGGCATGGAGATCGGCAACGATCCCAACGAGGCGGCGCGATTGACCGAAGCGGTGAAACGCGTGGCGCATCGTCCCGTCATCGTCAAGCTCTCGCCGCATGCGAGAAGTATCGCCGAAGTGGCCCGCGCCGTGGAAGCCGCCGGCGCCGATGCTCTCTCGGTCATGAACACCATCCTGGGCATGTCGGTGGACATCTATACGCGACGCCCTCGATTAGGGACGGTGATGGGCGGGCTCTCCGGGCCGGCCATCAAACCCATTGCCGTGCGGATGGTCTTTGAAGCCGCTCGAGCCGTGTCCATTCCGGTCATCGGCATTGGCGGCATCGTCACGGCACAGGATGCGCTGGAATTCATCATCGCCGGCGCCTCGGCCATTCAAGTGGGAACGGCGAATTACGCCGATCCCGGCGTGACGATCAAAATCATCGATGGATTGACAGCCTATTGTCGTCAGCAGAACATCGCACAGATTCGAACGTTGATTGGGACGATTCGCTGCTGAGGCATTGGTCCGGCCCATGAGGAGCACCGCGGAGTATCATCTGTGAAGAGGATGCCGCGACAAACCATGATGCCGCGAGATCGACTGATCATCGCCCTGGATGTGGAGACGCGCGCCCGAGCGCTGGACCTCGTCGATCAATTGAAGGGGCGAGTGGGGTTGTTCAAGATCGGGAGCCAGTTGTTCACCGCTGAGGGTCCCGATCTGGTTCGAGCGATCGTCGCCCGCGGCGAGAAGGTCTTTCTCGATCTCAAATTCCACGATATCCCGTCCACGGTGGCTCGGGCCGGCGTCGAAGCCATGCGATTGGGCGTCGCTCTGTTCAACGTTCATGCTCTCGGTGGCGCGACGATGATGCGCGCCGTGGTCGAGGCGATCAAAGAAGCCGCCGAGCGCGAGCGCCTGACGCCGCCGCGCATCCTCGCCGTGACCATCCTGACCAGCCTCATGCCGCCTGACTTGAAGCAGATCTTCATCGCCGAGCGCATCGACCGCGTGGTGACGGGATTGGCGCAATTGGCGGCGGAATCAGGATTGGATGGGGTCGTCTCGTCTCCGCAAGAAGCCCTGCTCATCCGTCATGCCGTCAATCGCCCGGATTTCATCATCCTCACGCCGGGCATTCGTCCGCTATGGGCGCAGAAACACGACCAGAAGCGAGTGCTGACGCCAGCCGAAGCGATCCGGGAAGGCGCCGACTACATCGTCGTCGGTCGCCCCGTCACGGCGAGCGACGATCCGGTCGAGGCCGCCCGGCGGATCGTGAGCGAGATCGAAGCCGCCGAGCGCGAATCACCCTATCCGCAGGGCCCCTACGCCAAATACTCGTCATTTGGCCCCCGCGACTATTGAGCTTCAGTGGGAAGGCTCTCCCTGGGCTATTTTGTCAACCAGGGCACCTGCTGCGTTGAAGAAAGGCACGTATCTCTTCACCAGGGCCGATACTCCAGATGACGAACTTTCGTCAAGTACTCTTCAATGCGGCGGCGAGTGGCCGGCGACGTCGTGTCGGGGAGAGCATCAGGGGGGAAGAAGTCGAAGGCAGCAATTTCCCAACCCGGCCGGATACCGGTGGCATCGTCGAGCGACGCGGTGAAGACGATGACGTGATCGCTCGCCCCATGACTGAAATTATAGTAGATGCCGTGAAGCCGCTCGACCTGGATGTCCACATGAAGCTCCTCCTTCACTTCCCGACAGAGCGCCTCCACGAGCGTCTCTTTGCGTTTGACGGCACCGCCGGGCAAGTACCAGAGATGGCGCTGGCCATAATTGTGCCTGATGAGGAGGAGGCGTCCTTGGTGAACGATGATGCCCCGCACGCCCACGATGAGCGGCGCGCGCCAGCGCCAGTAGAGTTGTTGTCCCCGGAAGAGGAGTTCCAGGACCCACCTTTTGATGAACGCCTTCAACGCCTCATGATGTCGCCGCCGGAGCGGCCCGGGCGGCTTCGAAGATCCGGGTCAGAAATTCTTTGGTGATTTGAGCAATGTGCCATTGAACGCGCGCTCGCGTATTACCGAGCTGCTGCTGGCGCACGTCCGGTTTAATGCCTCGCTCCTCTATGAACGCTTGGAAATGGGGAATGATATACTCATCCTGTTCCTGCAACGCCCACTCGTAGATGAACCGCCGAAGCGCCTCGACCTCATCGGATTGACCGAGATGGGACGGCGTCTCGGGATGTTTCAGGACATGATCGATGATATCGTGACCAAACCGCCGCGTCTCCTCCAACCAGATCTCACAGGCTTCCCAGAGGGGCCCGGGTTGAAGGAGTCGCCACTGGCCACCGGGAGCATACTTTTTTCTCAACGCCTCTATCCGTTCCTCGGCCCGCTTCCGCCGGTTGGGCGTTTCCGATGCTACGAAAATTCTGGCCACCTCGACCAATGATGCCGTCATACGCTTCACTCCGCCAGGTTCACGTTATGTCTTCCGGAGCCGCTGCTCGATGAGTTGAGCGGCGCGGATGTCTTTCTCCGTCACGCCTCCTTCGCTGTGCGTCCAAAGAGTGAGCTTCACCCGCCGGTAATGGATTTCGACATCTGGATGATGGTCGAGCAGCTCAGCCAGATGGGCCACGGCATTGACGAAGAGGATGGCCTCGGGAAAGCTGGCAAACTGAAACTCCTTGCAGAGAGCGCGGTCTACCAATGCCCAGCCTTCCAATGAGGCGAGCCGTTGCCGGATGTCGTCTTCACTCAATGTGGCCATCGTTTCGCTCTCCTCATCACCGGGGCTCGGGTTCTTGAATCCGCATTGCGTAGAGCTTCTCCCGGGCCGATGGCCCACCAGGAGGCCACTCCGCCGGTTAATACTTCTCGGCCACCGCCTTGGCCTGCAGGAAGAGCAACAGATAGTCGCGGCCACCGGCCTTGGAATCTGTGCCCGAGAGATTGAATCCACCAAATGGATGCACATCCACCAATGCTCCGGTGATTTTGCGATTGAGGTAGAGATTGCCGACGTGAAACTCGCGTCGCGCGCGCTCCAGATGTTGTCGGTTGCGCGAATAGACGCCACCGGTCAACCCGTACACCGTATTGTTGGCAATGGCCAGAGCCTCGTCGAAATTCCTGGCGCGAAGGCAAGCGAGCACGGGCCCGAAAATCTCCTCTTGAGAGATGCGCGCCATGGGATCGACGTCGCCGATGACCGTCGGCGCGATGAAATAGCCCGGTCCCAGTTCCTTCAGGGCATGACCGCCCGTCAACAGTTTGCCTTCTCCCTTGCCGATCTCGATGTAATTCAGGATCGAAGTGTACGCCGATTGGCTCACCACCGGTCCCATATATGTCTCGCGATTCTTCGTCGGACCGACCACCAGTTGCTCGGCGCGGGCGACGATTTTCTCCACGGCGCGATCATACACATCGTCGAGGACAATGGCGCGCGAGCATGCCGAACACTTCTGTCCCGAATACCCGAAGGCCGAGACGACGATCCCCTCGGCGGCGGCCTCCAGATCGGCCGAGCTATCCACGATAATAGTATCCTTCCCGCCCATCTCGGCGATCACGCGCTTGATCCAGATCTGTCCCTCTTGCGGGCGGGCGGCCAACTCGTTGATGCGCAAGCCAACGTCTTTGGAGCCCGTGAACGTGATGAAACGCGTCTTGGGATGGGCGACCAGATAATCGCCTACTTTCGATCCACTGCCCGGCAGGTAATTGATGACGCCCGGTGGCAACGAAATTTCTTCCATCAATTCCATGAACTTGGCGGCGATCACCGGACTCTCGCTCGACGGCTTGAGGACCACGGTGTTGCCGGCGGCGATGGCTCCTGTGGTCATGCCCACCAGGATGGCCAACGGGAAATTCCACGGAGGAATGACGACGCCCGCGCCCAGTGGAATGTAGAACCATTCGTTGTGCTCATCGGGCAACGGCGATGGCGTGACCGGCCGCGGTCCGGAATAGCGGATGGCTTCGCGCCCGTAAAACTCCATCATGTCAATCGCCTCGGCGACATCGGCGTCGGCCTCCACCCAGGATTTCCCCACTTCGTAAACCATCCAGGCGGCGAACTCCATCCGACGTCGACGCAGAACGGCCGCCGCATTGAACAGATAGCGGGCGCGATGTTCGGCGGGCATGCGCCCCCAGGACTGGAAAGCCTCCCAGGCTGCGTCCAAGGCCTTATCGGCCAGTTCCTCATTGGCTCGGTGAACCGAACCCACCACTTCATCGGGATTGGAGGGATTGATGGAGTGAAGCAGATCGCCCGTCTCGTATCGCACGCCGCCGATGATGAGCGGATATTGACGACCAAATTGACGCTCGACCGACGCCAGGGCGTCACTCATAGCGGCGGCGGTCGCTTCATCGGTGAAATCGAGTAACGAAGCATTTTTGAAAGGTGGAACCATCGCTCACTCTCCTCATCGAAAATCACCACTTCGGCATGGGCCCAATATGTACCACATGGCCGACAGAAACTCAAAGCCCCAAACGCCCCAGAACCCATTCTCCCGGTTCCTGTTGGCCAGCCGCGGGAACGCTGCTGGGGGCCTCATTGTTTCGCTGGCGAGTAATACGGGTTGGTGCCCGCGGCGTGATCGGTCGTATCCAGGATCTCGCCGACGTGTGGGATATGCCTCCGAATGAGCTCTTCGACGCCCTGCTTGAGGGTGACATTGGCCATTCCACATCCCTGGCACCCACCGCCCATGCGCAAATAAACGTTATTATCGATGACGTCGAGAAGCTCGATATATCCGCCATGCATGGCCACGGCGGGATTGATCTCCATATCCAGGAGTTCCTGAACTTTCTTGCGGATCTCTTCGGATGAGGGCGTGCGCGCCTTGAAATCTTCGGACACCGGCGATACGCCAGATTGCAGCACGCGACGGATGGCCGCGCCAATTTGCTTGGCCACCGGTAACCAGTCTTCGAAGTCCTCCTTGGTGACCGTCACCAGATGCTTGGAAATCAACACCGAGGTCACGTTGGGGATCTCGAAGATCGCTTCGGCCAGCGGAGAGCCTTGGGCTTCCTCCTTGCTCCCGAAGTAGGCTGCGCCATCGTAAACGACGCGATCGACGGTGAATCGACATTTAGTGGGATCGGCTTGAACCTCGGCCGTGATTTTGATTTCCTGTTCCATAGTTCCTCTCCTTATTCATCCGGGAAGCGCCAGAGGCATCCCGGGATGGGGTTTCTCTCATCCTCGCTGTCGGATGAGACCACTCGCGCTTCAGAGTTTCACCCGCCCATCGTTCAAACGAGATGGTATCACATTTTTCTTCTCGATTCCTAGCCTGTGATGTCAGCTCGCACAGGACCGAACTGGTCCTCGGTCGGCTCCGCTCAGCAAAACCACGGCTCGGTCACCCAGGGCGGCCGCTCCGCTCGATCGAGCCGCGGCGGTGGCGTCAATGTCGGTGACTCCCCGTCGCGCATTTCATAGGCCAACTGGCGGAGGCGATGGAAGGTCCGCGCCGGGTCTTCATGCGCGCGGCTGGCGTGCTCAACTAAAGCACTCACCCGCCGATGAAGCTCATCCATACGCCGATCGGGATGAGCCCACCGATAGGTGAAATGGGTTTCATCGAGCGATTCCAGAAACGGGTGTATCTCCGCTCGCCCGAGGAGCGCCGACCCCGGCGGGATGAGAAGCCGGATCGTATATTGGACGGGGTCCACGTGATACACCAGCCCTTCCGAGTGAACGAACTCCAGGATGTCAATATAATCATCCAACGTCGCCCATGGCGTGAACGGAATCCAGGTTGGACGCCAGGCTATCCCCGCTCGACGAACGAGATCGAGCGCCGCATAGACGTCCGCTCGGGTATGCCCCTTGTTGAGATTGGTCAATACCACATCGCTGAGCGATTCCACCGCCGAAATGATGAACAGGCATCCCAACTCGGCCAGTTCGAAGAGGATCTTGTGGCGCGCCAGCAGATGCTCGATCTTCGCCGTGAAATCGAACGTCACCTCGGGGAACGCTCGATGCATGGCGCGGACCACGCGAAGCGCATGGCCCGGACCGTTCAAGAAATCGGGATCGCCGAACGTGATATGCTGAGCTCCCGCCGCCACCAACTGGCGGATATCTTCGAGGACGATTTCGGGAGGAACGACGAAGAACCGCCCCCCATACACCGGTGGGATGGGACAGTGGACGCAATGATGAAGACAGCCCCGACTGGCTTCGACATAGCCGACGAGTCGACGCGCCCCCCCGACCTCCACATGAGCATACCGGGACAGCGGCGGAAGCCCCTCTCGGTAGGGCACGGCGAAGGGAAGCCGCCGAAGGACCGGTTCCTTCTTACGTCCCGGGAAACTGACGCCGGGGACATCCAGAGAGTGTGGAGAATGCCGGGAGGAGTCTCGGGCCTCGTCCTCTCGTTGCCGCCGCAGAGCGTCGACCAACGCCACGAAGGGTTCCTCGAACTCCCCACCAATCACCGAGTCGGCGATGTGACTGAGCAAGTAGTCGGCATTGAGCTGAGCATAAAGACCCAAAAAGCAGATATGACAGGTGGGATTGATCCGACGAATACGTTGAGCGACGGAAACGCCCAACCGCAATGCCGTATGCATGGGCACCGAGATGCCTACAACCCGGGCGCGCGCCGCTTTCTGAGCGTCGAACGGCTCAACGGCGATGTCCATAGTCTCACAGGCATAGCCCGCCCGGCGCAGAAATCCACAGACCGAGGCGATGCTGAAAGGCTGATGGCCGAGATCATAACAGGAGATCAGAAGGATTGACGCTCGATGGGCAATACCATGAGCGGACATACAGTTGTGGTGGTTCATGATCTTCTCCACATCGAGCGGGATTAACAACCGGGGAAACACCGGGTGCCGAGTCTCTCGGCGGTATGCTGGCGCACGGTCGCCGCCAGCTCGATGGTTCTGGCGGCCGCTTCCCGCGCCATCTGCTGGGCTTCCGCCGTCGTCGCATACGTGGTCAATAACTCTCGTCCTCTCCGGTGATGCCGCCGTTCCTCGGGCTGGATGACCCGCCGATAGAGATCGACGGTCTCCCGATCGCCCAACTCCTCACAGTACCGTATGAACGTTTCGTTGACCTGATAGGCCAACAATTCCAATGTGAATTGACCGGCAGCGATCCGCTCTATTGGCGCGCGCAGCGATTTCAAGTAGGCGAACAGAGGATTCTCGTCCGGCGGAGTGAACGCATCGAGCGCGAATCCCAAGGCCGTGAGCCGGTCGGCCACTAACCGGAAGTGCTTGGCTTCATCACCGGCTTGCTCGGCCAACGCGATTTTGATATCCCATTCCCCCGTGGATGGCATCCAGATGGCGGCCAGTTCGCTGACGCTGATCTCATTGGCCAACGCCAGCTGGAGAAGCTGAGAGATATCGGCGCTGCGGGCAGCGCTTTCGCCGAGCGCGGTCACCTCGCCCCATTGAGCGAGACGCGCGCGAACGAACGCCTCTAGTTCCTCAACGAATGCGCGACTCTCCATAGTGCTTCGACTCCTCGTTGGTTCCAGAACCGAACCTCATCCGCCGCGATGACGGGACGCCCCTCACTCAACCTTTCCCAGCGAACCCCATTTGGCTTGAAATTCCTCGGCCGATAACTGATACCAGTCAGCGTTCTTGGGGATGAACTCCTGCCACTGTTCGGGAACCTCGTCTTCGGCGAAGATCGCCTCGACGGGACAGGCCGGTTCGCACGCCGCGCAATCAATGCACGTCTCCGGATCAATATACAGTTGCTCCACGTCCTCGAAATGCGCTTCCTCCTTTGTCGGATGAATGCAATCAACCGGGCAGACATCCACGCAGGCGGTATCCTTCGTCCCAATGCACGGCTCGACGATGATATACGCCATAGTGATCCTCCTCTCTCCAGTGAATCTCGCGCGGGAGCATAGCAGAGCGACGCCTCCCGAGTTCCCGTTCCGCCTCACGCGGGCGCGTCAAGGGCCTCGGTCATCGACGCCCTCTGACACTGATCACAGGGACAGAGTTTCCGCAACGTCTGAAAGCTGTAGATTCCCGTCCCATGACCGTCGCTCCAGGTGAACTGCAGCGCATACTGGCCGACGAGTTCTGCGCTCAACATCTTCAGGTCGACGGGAACGGCATCCGGCGACAACCGCTTCTCGCCCGTCCACTCATCGATGCAAGACGCGCAAGGGCAATGTTGGCGGAGATAACGCGCCGGATACGTGCTCACATGACCATCACCCCAGGCGATCTCCAGTGCGGCGTCACCTCTCTTCTTGATGCTGACGGGCGTAGCGATATTGTGGTCTGAGGGGATCGTCATCCTCGATCATCGATTCCACCGGACAACGGATGTTGCCCAGAATCATCTACCCTCACGCCGGCACCTCTTCGATGTGAAGCGGCGGGCGCTGGTAGTTTTGAATGCTGATCTGGGCCGCTAGATTACCCAAGATCTGCTGATAAGCCTTCGCTGACGGGGAATCCGGGTCGGCGATGATAATAGGAGTGCCTTCGTCCGCGCGAATTCTGATGCCGATGTCAATGGGGATCTCGCCGAGGAAGGGAATGCCGAGCTCTTCGCTGGCCTTGGCCGCGCCGCCCGAACCGAAGATATCCTCCCGCGCGCCACAATGAGAACAGATATGATAGCTCATGTTCTCGATGATGCCTAAAATGGCGACATTGGTCTGCTGAAACATCCGCAGCGTCTTCATGGAGATTTTCCACCCTACGTCCTGTGGCGTGGAGACGATCACTCCGCCCGTGACGGGCACGGACTGGACCAGCGTCAGGTGAACATCGCCCGTCCCCGGCGGCAAGTCAACGATGAGATAATCCAACTCTCCCCAGTCAACCTGGAACAAACACTGCGAAAGAGCCTTATGAGCCATCGGGCCCCGCCAGATGAGCGGCTTCTCGCTGGGCACGAATAACCCCATGGAGACGAAGCGCACGCCGTACTTCTCCACCGGGATGATGCGATTGTCACGCAGTTCGGCCTGTTCATGTACGCCCAGCATGATGGGGATACTGGGACCGTAAATGTCGGCATCCAGCAATCCCACGCGAGCGCCCGTCCGGGCCAATCCGACAGCGAGGTTCGTCGCCACTGTAGATTTCCCCACTCCGCCCTTTCCACTGCCTACGGCCACGATGTTTCGCACGCTGGCCAAGGCCGATTTATCGAGACCGGCATGCTGGCGCACCTCAGCCTTCATATTGATGTGCACCTCGCTGACCCCGGCCAATGCCATCACGGCCCTCCTGGCCTCGTCCCGCAGCTTCTCTTTCACCGGACAGGCGGGCGTCGTCAGATTAATATCGAAACTGACCACCGAACCGTCGATCTTGAGATTGTCGATGAAATTCAGCGAGACGAGATCGCGATGTAAGTCGGGATCCTTCACCCCGCGCAACGCCCTCAAGACATCGGCCTCGGTCACCCGTTGGCGATCATCGGTTGGCGAATTCATACTCTCTCCTTCGGGTCGGACGCGCCCATTCCCCGTAGAAGCCGCTCGGCGCGCGCCCATTGGCGTGGGTGACGCTCCGCTCGCGGAGGGACGACCCCACAAGAGGCACCCCTCCTATTCCCGTCCCGTGCGAGGGCGACGCGCCATCACACCGAAAAGCTGCTTCCACAGCCACAGCTCCCCGTGGCGTTGGGATTCTTGAAGGTGAAGCCGGATCCCATGATGGAATTCACATAATCCAGCTCGACGCCATTCAGAAACCGCTTACTCATCGGATCGACGAAAATCCGAATCCCATTGGCCTCGATGATCTCATCATCTTCATTGGGCGTTTCATCGATCACCATGTCGTATTGAAATCCCGAACATCCACCGGGAATGACTCGAATGCGCAGCCCCGCTTCCGGATTCACGTTCTCCGAGGCGAAGAATTGCTTGATCGCATCAGCCGCTGTGTCGGTCACGGTTAAGTTCAAGCTCATGTTGCTCCATCCTCCTTACTGATGATGTTGATGATATGGCCTTTAGAGTTCGACAACCGCCACCTCACACGGTCGGCCCTGGCGGCGGTTCGTGTCACCCTCACACGCATGCCCACTCGTTCACCGGCAGATTATAACAGACCGGTCCTCTATTTTTCAACATAAAATCCAAAAAAGCATAAAAACTTGTCTGATCACCCCGGACTCTTCTTGACCGTCTTCTGACCGAAGCGTCGAAGCCACTGGGGCAGAGGGAGGCACGCCCGGCAGGGTGTCCCTCGGACCTCTCTATTCTTCGTTTTCGTCCGACTCACCTTCCTCCTTCCTCTCCAATTGTTCGGCCAATTCTCTGAGGCGACGATCTACAAGATAATTCAATGTGTCCGGTTCGAACTGGCCGTCGTCGCCGCGCTGGCCAGCTTTCAGACCGGTGAGGAGTTCGGCCGCTTCATCGACGGTCCGCACCGGATAGATATGGAACTGTCGATTTCGAATGGCCTCGATGACTTCTTTTTTCAACATCAAATTGGTCACATTCTGATGAGGGATGATGACGCCATGCTCGCCGTTGAGGCCGTGCGCCTTGCACACATAGTAGAATCCCTCGATCTTCTGGTTGACGCCTCCCACCGGTTGGACCTCCCCTTTTTGATTGATAGAGCCGGTGACAGCCAGATTTTGCTTCACGGGCACGCCGGCCAGGCTGGACATCAAGGCGACGACTTCGGCCACCGAGGCGCTATCTCCTTCGACCATCTCATACGTTTGTTCGAATCCCAGGCTGGCCGCCAAGGTGAGCGGTTTATCCTGAGCGAACTTGGCGCCCAGGTATCCACTCAAAATCATCACGGCCTTGTTATGGATGTTCCCGCTCAACTTGGCCCGTCGCTCGATATTGATCACCCCGGTTCGACCGGCGAACGTCTGGCAGGTGATGCGCACCGGCTTGCCAAACTCATAGTCTCCCAGGTTGATCACCGAGAGGCCATTGACCTGACCGACGACGGCCCCATGGGTATCCACCAGGATGAAGCCCCGGGCGATCATTTCCTGGATGCGCTCTTCGACCCGGTTGGAGCGGTAGATCTTCTCCTCGATGGCTCGCTCTACGTCCTCGCGACGCACAATCTCGCTTTGACGACGGGAGGCCCAGTAACTGGCCTCGGTCATGATATCGGCGATCTCGCCGAATCGGGTGGAGAGCTTCTTTTGATCTTCGGCCAACCGCGAGCCATACTCCACCAGGGCGGCGATGCCGCTCCGATCGAAGGGCTTGAGGTGATCGCGAGCGCAGCAGGCGTTGACGAACTGGGCGTATTGTCGTTCATTCTCCGGCGTGCGATCCATCTGGGAATCAAAATCCGCTTTGACCTTGAACAGCTTCTGGAAATCCTCGTCCAACAGGTAGAGGAGATGATAGAGAAGAGGATTGCCAATGAGGATCACTTTCACCTGGACCTTGATCGGCTCGGGTCGCAGGCCGGTCGCACTGATGATCCCATATTGAACGCCGACGTCCTCGATGCGGACTTCCTGATTTTCGATGGCCCGTTTGAGCGTATCCCACACGTATGGATATTTGAACAGGTCGGCAGCCTCGACGATCAGGTATCCCCCGTTAGCGCGGACCAGGGATCCAGCCTTGACCATGGTGAAGTTGGTGACCAAGGCGCCAAAATGCACTTCACGCTCGATCGCCCCGAACAAGTTCATATAAGTGGGATTCGACTCGATGATCACTGGTGCGCCTTTGGTATTGGAGTGATCGACGAGGACGTTCACCCGATATTCGACGAAGCGGGACTTCTCGTCCACCATGCGCAACGCTTTGGGGATGGGAGGGCCCTCCTCCTCCTTTCGGCGAAAGTCGGTGATATTCTCCAAGACGTGCTCCTGGACCTCGTTCAGATAGCGGACGATATTCTCATGGGCGGCATATTTTCGCCGATGGTAGGCAAACAGGCTCTGGACGGCGATGGCCGCCGTTTGTTTCTCCAGCTCTTTGATTCTCTGCCGCGTCTCCCGCTCGGCTTCCCTGACCAAGTCCATCATCTCGGAGACCTTTTTGTTGAACTTCTCGATCCGGTAGCGGATGGCCTCCTTCTCCTCATCGGAGAGGGCTTCGTACTGTTCTTGAGAGAGCGGCTTGCCATCTTCGCTGACCACCTGCGTGATGATCCCCGCTGGCGTGACCTGGAGGTGAATGCCTTCTTGCCGAGCCTCCCGCTGAATCTGCGAGAACAGTTCCGCCGTCTTCTGCTGATAGGCGCGCAAGATGTCCGCCTGCTGCTGTTCATATCGTTTGCTCTCGAACATGCGGGGGATTTCCTGGCGCAAACTCTCGATCAGTTCCTCCATATCCTTCTGCAGTTGTCGCCCCAGCCCCGGCTGAAGATAGAGGACGCGCGGTTCATCGGGAGCCTGAAAGTTGTTGACCAGACAGATATCGGGCGGGGTCGGTTTCTGTTCGGCCAGGCGCGTCAATGTCGATTGGATAAGGGTGGTGCGTCCCGTACCCGGCGGTCCAGCCAGGAACAGATTATATCCGCGCGAAGTGATATCCAGTCCAAACCGAATGGCCGTCGCCGCCCGCTTCTGACCGATGATGCCCTCGGGTAGAGACAATTCGGCGGTGGTCTCGAAGTCGAATTGATCGGGATCACAGGCGCGATATACCTCTTCGGGCGAAAGTTCTCGATGCTCTGGCATTGTTTTCCTCTCCATAGAATCGTCCATTCTCTGAGCTGCCGGTATATTGTTCACATTCCCGGCGACCGATTCAAGCGCTGGAATCAAAATTGGGTGTGCTTCAAGACAGCCGGTCGAATCTCTTCCAACTCCGCATCCCACGCCACGTCCCGGTCAATAGGGAACCGTACCGTCTCGTCGGTGTCTAATGTGTAAGGCATGCCATGGCTGACCCGAGCTACGGCCCAGTGCGACCTGTTCAGGGCTCATCGGCGGAGAGGAGATGATGATGTTCGAAGAAGTCTTACTCGAATCGACCAGCCCGCGATGGATGACTTCGGTCAGACGGCATTTCCTGATCACCATGATCATCTACTCGCTAGGGCTGGCCATCGTTGTGGTGGCGAGCATCCTCCTCACCACTCCGCAATTCCAAAGGCAGCCCATCTTGACGGCGCTTCTCTCTCCTCTTCGGCTCCCCTCCTCGGAAGAGGCTCGCTCCCCTGCCCGGTCAAGCCTGAGGAGCGGGCATCGTGTCGTTCGCCCTATCACTATCCCCAGTGTACCGATGCTCTCCTCTCCGGCGACGAGGGAAGTTCCTCAGGTAGAGGATGGAACCCAAGGAGGCGAAGGCGATGCTCTCGGCGCGCTCAGGAGGAGTGGGGATGGTTCTGAAGGAGGATGGCTTGGCGAAGCCCTCCATTCGATCGGCCCGCTGCCCATGCCCACTCCAGCTCGATCATCCGAAGGCGATCCGAGTTTGGACACGACCCGGCATGTCTCAAGCGGTGTGTTGCTGGGGAAAGCTATCCGTCGCACCACGCCTGTCTACCCTCCACTCGCGCGACAGATGCGGGTGGCCGGCACTGTCCACGTGGAGGTCGTCATCGATGAACGCGGGCGCGTGATCTCGGCTTTCGTCATAAAAGGACCACCTTTGCTGTGGTCGGCGGCCCTGGAGGCGGCGCGCCGGTGGGTGTTCCGCCCTACGTTGCTCAATGGTCATCCGGTGAAAGTCACCGGAGTATTGATTTTTCGCTTCCATCTGTAGGAGCACCCCCGGTCGATCAGATGGGCGCGGATGAAGGACCAAGCCCGGGGAGGATCAGCACCGATCGGCGGCCAGAAGATCGGCAGATGACCGTGGAGCTCACGGCATAATCATGGACGTCCACCCCGAAGGAAGCGGACTCCAGCCCCGGGTGAAGAAATCGCTCAACGTCAACGCCAGAAGAATGGCCAGCCAGAAAAATCCCGATCCCACGAACACCCAGACCAGTCGGCTGCTATACTTCACGTGCATGAAGTAGAGAATGACAATGGTAGCCTTGGTGACCGCAATGGCGAGGGCCACGTAGAGATTCAACAACCCCAGATCGTAAAAGGCGACGTCGACGGTGACCAGGGTGAGGAGAATCAAGGTCGCGAACACCAGGAGATAGATCTTTTGTGGAACGACGTGATGCGCCATGGGATTAACTCCGACTGATTAAGTAGAGCAACGGGAAGAGGAAGATCCACACGATATCGACAAAGTGCCAGTAGAGGCCGGCGACTTCCACCGGATTATAGTATTCGGATGAAAACCGCCCGCGCCAGGCCAGCACCACGAGCACGGCTAATACGCTGACGCCGATGATCATGTGAAGGGCATGCATGCCCGTCATGGCGAAATAGAAAGAGAGGAACACATAGAGTTGCTGTGGATCGACGTGAAAGCGAATGAACTCATGAGGCGGAACGAAATTGATCCCGGGAATCAAGTGCTCGTGATATTTATGGGAATACTCAAACACCTTGATTCCCAGAAACACCGATCCCAGCAGCATAGTCAACAACAAGAATCCGATGAGCGATCGGCGGCGACCCAACTGGGCGCTGCGGACGGCCAGAGCCATCGTCAGACTGCTACAGATCAACACGGCCGTATTGATGGCGCCAATGCGGTAATCCAGATGGAGACTGCCTTCGGCGAACGCCAACGGGTACTGAGAGCGATACACCGCATAGCCGGTGAATAACCCACCAAAGAACAGAACCTCAGTGATCAAAAACGCCCACATGCCCAGCGTGGACGCTTCGAACTGCTGTTCCAGATCGTCAAACTGGTGCGCTAAGACCGAGTGCGTTTCAGACAACTTCTGCCTCCTCCGGATAAGGTTTCGATGCGTAGGCGTAGGCCTCTTCGGTCACTACCGGCGTCCTCTCGAAGTTATGAGGCGGTGGCGGCGAGGGCGTCGTCCACTCCAATCCCTTCGCCTGCCAGGGATTGGCGCCGGCCAGAGGTCCATACTTCAGCGACCAGAGCAAATAGATGAACGGGATGATATAGCCGACGGCCAGAATGGATGCGCCCGCGGTGGACATCACGTTCAGCACCTGAAATTCCGGTGGGTACACGTGATAGCGTCGCGGCATGCCCAGATAACCGAGAACGAACTGCGGAAAGAACGTGAGGTTGAACCCGACGAAGATCACCAGGGCAGCGAACTTAGCCCATCCCTCGGGATAGAGCCGCCCGGTCATCTTCGGCCACCAGAAATGCATGGCGGCCATATATCCCATGATGGCCCCACCAACCATGATGTAGTGGAAGTGCGCCACGACAAAATAGGTATCGTGCAGGTGAACATCGGTGGCCAGCGTGGCCAGGAACAGTCCGGTCAATCCGCCAATGGTGAACAAGCCGATGAACCCCAGAGCATAGAGCATGGGCGCCTGATAGGATACGGATCCTTTGTACAGCGTGGCCGTCCAATTGAATACCTTCACCGCCGACGGAATGGCCACCAGCATGGTCAACACGGAAAAGATCATCCCGGCATAGACGGATTGGCCAGAAGTGAACATGTGATGCCCCCAGACCAGAAATCCGAGAACGGCGATGGCCAGACTGGAGAAAGCGATGAACGGATACCCGAAAACGCGTTTTCTGGAGAAACAGGCGATCACTTCGCTGATCACCCCCATCGAGGGGAGAATCATAATGTACACCGCCGGATGCGAATAGAACCAGAACAGATGCTGAAACAGCAGAGGATCGCCGCCCAATTTGGGATCGAAAATGCCCAGTTTCAGGAGCCGTTCCAAGGCGACCAGCACGATGGAGATGGCCACCACCGGCGTCCCCAAAATCTGAATGAGGCTGGTCGCATAGTGCGCCCAGACGAATAGCGGCAACCGAAACCAGGTCAATCCCGGCGCGCGCATCTTATGGATGGTGACGATGAAGTTGAGCCCGGTCAGGATCGATGAAAATCCCAGAATGAAGACGCCGACGGCGGTGAGCGCCACGTTGCTGTTGGAGTAAGTGCTGCTGTAGGGAGCATAGAACGTCCAGCCGGTATCCACGCCGCCGAGCGCCATGGCGGCGAACGTGAACACTCCCCCGATGGAGTAAATGTACCAACTCATCAGATTCAGTCGGGGGAAGGCCACATCCCGAGCACCGATCATCATGGGGATGAGGAAGTTCCCGAACACGGCGGGGATGGAAGGGATGAGGAAGAAGAAGATCATGGCCACGCCGTGCATGGTGAACAGTTTGTTGTACATCTCTGAGCTCACCACATCCCCCTCCGGGGTCATCAATTCCAGGCGAATGAGGGCGGCAAAAATCCCCCCCAGAGCGAAGAAGATGGTGATCGAGATGAGATAGAGAATGCCGATCCGCTTATGATCGGTCGTCAGCAGCCAGGATTTGAGCCCGTAGTCGACGTTCAAATAGTTCACCGGGGTGGGCTCCCCTGGTGTTCCTGAATGTGCGTTGATCGGTGTGGCGTCCATCACTGACTCCTTTCCTCTTTGCTGAGTGATTTGAGGTAGGCGATGATTTGCAGGATCCCCCGCTCGCTGATCTGGCCCTGATAGGTGGACATGATCGTGGGCGAGGGATAGCCAGCGACGATCTTGGCGTTGGGATTCAAAATGGATTCCCGAATGTAGGCTTCGTCGGCGATGACCGTCTCACCACTGAGCAATCTCACCGGTTTTCCGAACACGCCCACCAATGATGGCCCCCGGCCCGTTCCATCGGCGCGATGACAGGTGTTACACCCGAGCTGATTGAACAATCGCTCGCCCGCCGCCTCCATCGATTCGCCAACCACGCCACCACTCAGCCACGCCTGATACTCGGCCGGCTCCATCACCGTCACCCATCCCTTCATCTTCGAATGACCGGTCCCGCAGTATTCGGCGCAGAACAGGTGATAGCGCCCCGTCTTGGTCGCCTGGAACCAGATCGTCGCGTATCGTCCGGGCACCACATCTTTCTTGAGGCGGAAGGCCGGGATGTAAAAGCTATGGATCACGTCCTCGGAAGCCATGATGAGTTTGATCGGTCGGCCCACGGGAACGTGTAACTCGTTGATCTCCCGCTTCCCATTGGTGTGTTGGATGTGCCACATCCACTGCTTCCCCACCACGTATACCTCTTCCGCGTCGGCGGGCACTTCGTTATACTCATCGAAGTAGAGCTTGGCGCCCCAGGCGAACATGATCATCACCAGCCCCAGGGGAATCACCGACCAGGCGATCTCCAGCGGAGTCGAGCCGTGAATCGACGGCGGGACGTCCGTCTCCGACCGACGCCGATATTTGAGGGCGAACACGGTGAGGGAAATGAAGATCAAAGCGGCGAAGAAGACGGCCACGGCGACCAGGAAGAAATAGAGCGCATCGACCTTCCCGGCCATGGTCGAGGCCGCCTCAGGGAATAGAGGGACTCCTTGCTCCATAAGACCTCAACCTCCACAGACGAAGGGCGGAGCGGCCAGCCAGAGAGGCTCCCGATCCACTCCGCGATGTAGCTCCGTCCATTCAACCATCTCGATGCTGTGCCGCTCGCTCTTCGATCGGAGCGTTTTTGAATCGCCGATCCCGACGAAACATGATGACCATGAACGTCCCGAGCAAAACCACCGTGATCAATCCGGCCACCCGTAATACATTCATAATGATGACGCCATACTTTCCCGTGGCCGGGTCATATTGGCAGCAGTACAGAATCAACTGATCGACCGGCGATCCGATCTGGCCTGCCGAAGCTTCCACTAATCCCAGACGGAGATCTCGGGACGGGTAGTCGATACCATAAAAGTAACGCGCGATCTTCCCCTCGGCGGTGAGCACCACGATCCCCGCAGCGTGAATGTAGAGATCCTTCTCCGGGTCATAGCGATAATGAAATCCCACTGCCTGGGTGAGCTGGTCAATGGCCATCTGATCGCCGGTGAGAAAATGCCACCCGGCGGCCGCGCCTGGCCGACCGTAATCCTCGATGTACCGTTGTTTCTTCTTGGCCGCCAGAGCGGGCGTCTCGCGAGGATCGAAGCTCACCGTGAGCACAGTGAAATCCTTCCCCACATCCAGAGAGAGCGGCTTCAAAGCGCGCGCTAATCCGCTGAGCACCATGTTACAGAGCATGGGGCAGCGGTAGTACACCAGAGCCAGGACGACCGGTTTATCGCCGAAGTACTGACGAAGCGGCACCACCCGTCCCGCTTCATCCCGGAACACGAGATCCAGCGGGATCTGCTCATCCAGCTTCTGGTCGATGCCCACGCCGCGAAACATTCCCGGCATGTCGTTGGCCGTGAGCCCTTGCGCCCGCACCACTGAGGTGAATCCGAACGGGCCGGAGAGCATCAACCAGAGGGCCGTTACCACCATGCTCAACCCGCCGAGCCGTCGGTGGCTCTTCACCGGCTGCGTTCGATGAATTCTGAGATCGATATTCATAAATCTCCAAGTTTATCTGAACCGAGCCGCGCGAGCAACGTTTGGGCCGACCGGGCGAGACGTCGGCTCGGTTCACCGATCATGATCCGCCCCCCGAGTTCCTGACGAGGAACTCGAATCTGCCGGCGGCTGCGACCTGGCCGGGAGCCCTCGTTGCAAGATGAGGTCCATAGCCCGATCGATCGGGATATGGACCACGCCCGCTTCCTTATTCACCCAGCCGTAACTATGAAGGACGGTCTCCTCCCGAGCGCGCAATCGCTCCAGATCCGTCTCCGGCGTCACCTGGAGTCGAGGTTCCGGCGGAAGCGGCCGCTCGATGGTCACCGGGGGAGGCGGCGGCTGGAGTTTGGCCTCTCGAGCCTCCAGGTAGTCGAACAGCGCCCACATGCCCACCAGCGCCAGGAGGATTAAAACGCCCAGCGAGACGAAGAAGATCACCGCCGAACGAGGTTGGATGTCGCGCACCTCATGAGCTGGAGATACCGGAGGAGCAGCGTGCCCCTCTCCTGAAGGCTTCGTCTCAGGCATGATGCAATGCCTCCTGTACCCGTGGATCGTGAACCGGAATCATCGACCGCGCCTTCAACTGACCGGCGAATACGGTCATCCAAATCCCTCCCATTCCCACCAGGATGGCCACATGCGTCCAGTGAATGGGGATGCCCGTCGGTTGGAACGCGGGCACGACCAGCCAGAACAAGTCGATCAATCGCATGATGATCATCAATCCAGCCACGGCGACCAACATCCGCACCTCGCGCTTCGTCCTTCGAAAGAGGAGCAAAAAGAATGGCACGGCAAAATGAAACAGCATCAGCGAGATGGCCACCGCCTGCCAACTCCCCTTGATGCGATGCAAGTACCAGGGAATCTCTTCGGGCAGATTCCCCGACCAGATGAGCAGAAATTGGGCAAAGGACATGTAAGCCCAGAGGACGATGAACGCCAGCATGAGGTTGCCCAGATCGTGAAAGTGCGAACGGGACACGACCTCGGCCAGCGGTTGATGCCGGGCCAGTACGGCCAAGATGATGATGAGAAAAGCAAATGTCGTCAGCGCCTGCCCGACGACGATGAGGAATCCGTAGATGGTCGAGAACCAATGCGGCTCGAGCGACATGATCCAATCGATGGCCGCAAAGCTCATGGTCAAGACATAGAGCACGAGGCCCGGACCGCTCACTGCCTGCAATCGACGCGTCAACCAGGGATCGCCGGTGCGGTCTTGTTCCCAGGACCACTTGGTGAGCACATGGGCCAGCGCGAACCAGATGACGAAGTAGAGCACGGCGCGCGCCCAGAAGAAGGTGACATTGAGATATGGACTCTTATGGCGCAAGAGCTCGTCCTGGCCGACGACGTCCTTATGCGTCCACTCATAGAGATCGTGCAGTCCGAACGCCAGGAGGGGAAGAAAGAAGATGGCCATCACCGGAAGCGTTCGGGCTCCCGATTCGAGCAGGCGCTGGATGACGAATCCCCACCGTCCACTGACCAGATGATGCAGCATGAGAATGGCCAGGCACCCCAGCGTGATACTCAACCAGAAGAGCGCGGCCAACAGATAGGACTGGAAGAACTGAGATCGATCGAGGAAAAACCCAGCTCCTCCCAACACCAGTCCGACGACGCCCACCAGGAGTGACCGTCGCTCGATCCGATTCAAGGTGAGGTGGAGTGATGTCAGTTGATTCATCGGTGCTCTGTCCGTTATTCGTGATTCGTCGTTGGCGATTGATCGCCGGTGGTCGATCGCGCCCCACTTGATCCTTGCTCTTGGATTCCCGCATCATGCCTCTTGACGGCCGGTGGCGCCAGCAATTTCGCTCGCTCCTCTGGCGGCACATCGTCGAGCGTAGCATTCTGGCTCAACTGCAACGCCCGAATGTAAGCCACAATCGCCCATCGATCTCGAGGTGGAATGCGCGACGCATAACTGTACATGCGACCGAACCCATTCGTGATCACATCGTAGAAATGCCCCACCGGGGCCTTCTGGAGCCGTTCGATGTGAAAGGAGGGAGGATGCGGGAATCCGCGCTCGACGATCATCCCTCGACCGCTTCCCGTCCGATCATGACAGACGGCGCAGAAGATATTATAGCGCTCCCGCCCTCGCTCCAGCACCTGGCGAGTGATGGGAAAAGGAAACGTATCGACCAACTGACCATTCACTTTGCCCGTGTAGAAGTGCTCGTCCAGTCGGAGATGGCCGCGCGCGACCGTCCCTTTGACCAGCGGCCGGGCCGATCGCCCGTCGGGGAAGAATCGGCTGGCCGCCAGCGGCTTATATCTCGGTTGATCGTGCATATCGAGGCGACAGCCCGACACCAGCACCAGACAGAGGCCGACACCCATCCCGATCACCACGTTCGTCCACCGTCTCCTCGGCGCCTCGCCTATCGCCTGCGGTCTTTCATCCTTGATGGGACGTTCGCGGCGCAGGGTCCACGGCCGGCGACCGGCCATCGACCAAAGAGCGCGGACATCGTTCCTGCGACCACCGACGATGTGTCGTTCATTCCTCAACTTCGTGCACCTCCTGAGGTCCTAAACTCCGCAAGAACTGCTCGGTGGCTGCCCGATCGAATTTGGGATCGCGAGCTTCAATGCACAGGAAGAAGCGATCGCGGCTGGCCAGCTCGAATCGAGAGACATTGAACACCGGATGATGCGGTCGTGGCAATCCATTCAACGCCAGCATGCCGATGACGGCACCGAACGCGCCGAATAGGATGCCCATCTCGAAGGTCACGGGGATGAAGGCGGGCCAACTATGGAACGGGCGCCCGCCGACGTTGAGCGGATAGTCGATGACCGAGATCCAATACTGGAGCAGGTAACCGCTCAGGGCGCCGACCAGGCCAGCCACCAGCACGCAGAGGGCGACGCGATTGTGGTAGAACCCGATCGCCTCGGGCAGTCCTTCGATGGGATAGGGCGTATAGGCCTCCATATGGCGATAGCCTTCCCGGTAGGCCCGACGAGCCGCTTCCAGCAGGCTCTCCGGCGCATCAAATTCGGCCATCAATCCATAGATCCCCGTCGCGTTCATCGTTCAATCTCCCGGAACAGCGCTGGGCAGAGCGCCACGGAGCGCCGCCCGCTCTTTCTCTCTGGCCAACGTGTGCCGCGTCTCGAAAATGGAGATCATGGGCAGGACGCGAATGAACAAGAACATCAGAGCGAGGAACAATCCGATGGTCCCGAAATAGGTGGCCCAATCCCAAATGGTCGGATAATACATCCCCCACGAGGAGGGCAGGAAATCGCGATGCAAGCTGGTGATGACGATGACGAAACGCTCCAACCACATCCCCACGTTCACGATGAGAGCGATGACAAATAGCAAAGGAACATGCGTCCGAACGCGGCGGGACCAGAGCAGTTGGGGAATCAGCACATTGCACAGGATGAGCGCCCAGTAGGTGGGCGCATACGGCCCGGTCATGCGATTCCACGTCATGTACTGCTCGTAGGGATCGCCACTATACCAGGCCATGAACGCTTCCATCATATAGCCATAGGCGACGATCAATCCGGTGGCCAACATCACCTTGGCCATCGTATCCAGATGGCGCAGGGTGATGAGATCTTCCATCTTGTACATCTTCCGGATGGGAATGGCCAGCGTGAGCACCATGGCGAATCCCGAATAAATGGCCCCGGCCACAAAGTAGGGCGGGAAGATCGTCGTATGCCAGCCGGGGACGATGGACACGGCGAAGTCGAAACTCACGATGCTGTGCACGGAAACCACCAGCGGCGTCGCCAATCCGGCGAGCAACAGCGAGGCCGTTTCATAGCGATGCCAATGGACCGCCGAACCGCGCCAGCCCATGGCCAGGACGCCATAGATGATCTGCGCCAACCGTGCCTTGGCCCGGTCGCGCATGGTAGCCAGATCGGGGATCAAGCCGACATACCAGAACAACAAGGATACCGTGCCGTAGGTGGAGATGGCGAAGACATCCCAGACGAGCGGGCTGCGAAACTGCGGCCAGACGCCCATGGTACTCGGATAGGGCAGCAGCCAGTAAAACAGCCAGGGGCGGCCCATGTGGAGCAAGGGGAATAAGCCAGCGCAGGCCACAGCAAACAGCGTCATCGCCTCGGCAAACCGGCTGATCGATGTGCGCCACTCCTGGCGCAGCAGCAACAGGATGGCCGAGATCAGCGTCCCGGCGTGACCGATTCCGATCCACCAGACGAAGTTGATGATGGCAAATCCCCAGCCGACGGGAATGTTGATGCCCCAGATGCCCACGCCGATGGAGAACAGGTAGGCGACGGCGAGCATCAAGATCATCACCAGCGTGAAGGCCACGCCGAACACGACGAACCATCCCAGCGGCGTGCGCCGGGTGAGGACGGCGCCGCTGATCTTGTCGGTCACCGAGCCAAACGTGTGGCCGGGCCCGATCAGCGGTCCCACCGGCTCCAGCGCCTTGGATTTGTTCACGGCATCGGGTGTCACACTACTCATGTTCGATCTCCGGATTCGGGTTTCTCAGCTTCGCCAGATACGTCGTTCGCGGCCGCGTGTTCAATTCGGTCAAGATCCCATAGTTGAGCTTCTCGGCCTTCAACCTGGCCACGCGACTGTCAGGATCGTTGATGTTGCCGAACACGATGGCCTCGGTGGGACACACTTGCTGGCAGGCGGTCAGGATCTCTCCATCCCGAATGGGACGATTCTGCTTCTCGGCCTCGATGCGCACGGTATTGATCCGCTGCAAGCAATAGGTGCATTTCTCCATGACTCCCCGGCTGCGAACAGTGACGTCGGGGTTCCGTTGGGCCTTGAAACTCTCCGTGGTCCAATCGGCATAGAGTTTGAAATTGAATCGCCGCACCTTATAGGGACAATTGTTCGAGCAATATCGCGTCCCCACGCAGCGATTGTAGACCATCACATTGAGCCCTTCCTTATCATGGACGGTCGCCCCCACCGGGCAGACGACTTCGCAGGGAGCATTCTCGCAGTGCATGCAGGGCACCGGCTGATGATACGTCTCAGGATCGTCTAATCCGCCCCGGTAGTAGCGATCGACGCGAATCCAGTGCATTTCGCGCCCGACGCCGACTTCTTTCTTGCCCACGACCGGGATGTTATTCTCGGCCTGACAGGCGATGACGCAGGCATTGCAGCCGATGCAGGCGTTCAAATCAATGACCATGCCCCAGGCATAGCCTTCGTACGCGTAACCGGGGTAGAGCGTCATGTCGGGCGCCGGATCTTCTCCCATTTCCTTGACGAAACCAGGATTCTTCCGGTATTCCTCGACCGTGCCCACGCGCACGAGATGGCGACCTTCCATACTGTGATGGTGCTGCGTGCTCACCAACTCATAACGATCGCCCGTCTTGCTGAGGGTCACGCCGGTGGCGAACCAGCAGGCATCCGATGGGCGAAGAACATAGGCGTTGAATCCAATGCCCGTCCCCAGGCGTCCAGCGCGCCGCCGACCGTACCCGAGATGCACCGTCACCGAATCATCGGGATGACCGGGTAGCACCCATATCGGCGCGCGCACCAGACGATCCCGATATTCCAACCGCACGAGATCGCCGTTCCTCAATCCGAAGCGTTCGGCCAACGCCGGACTCACCAAGGCGGCATTATCCCAGGTGAGCTTGGTCAGCGGCTTGGGCAGCTCCTGGAGCCAGCCGTTATTGGCGAATCGCCCGTCCCAGATCGTGGGATCGGGCCGAAAGTTGATCTCCAGCGTTCGTTGTCTCCCGGCCTGCCGCTCGTCGCTCGGTGTTCCAGGTGCGTTCGGCGAGGCCCATCCCCCGCGAGGCATCTTCAGGGAGACCGACTTGGGCGCGAACGCCGTCCCTTCGATCGCGCCACGATGGAGGGCCATCTGCCAGAAATGCTCGAAGTTCTTATACTGCGGCCATCGCCCTCGCTCATACTCCGCCCGCCAGGTCTCACGGACGATGGCATAACTGGACTGTCCCGGCTTCCCCAGCAGCGCCGAGAGCAGCTCGTGAGCCGACTTACCCCCATAGAGGGGCGCAATCAACGGCTGAATGATGCTCGCCGTGCCATCATGAGCGCGGACATCGCTCCACGATTCGAGATAGTGCGTCTCGGGAATGTGCCAATGGCACAACTCGGCCGTCTCGTCACTGTATAAGCCGAGGTGAGCGCGGAACTCGACCTTGGCGAGATGCCGGGCGAAATCGAGATCGGCGGGCGCCGTATAGACGGGATTGCCGCCGAGAATGAGGAGGGCATCCACCCGCCCGGCGTCCATATCGGCGACCAGCTCTTTGAGCGACTCCAGATGTTCAACCGGACGGGCCTCGATGGGCTCGGTGTAAATGACCGTCTTGCCGACATTGCCCAGGGCGTGATTCATGGCGTGGGCGAGGGCGTGCACCACGGGAGGTTGTTCATCACCGGCGACGATCAGGCTGGCGCCACGATGCCGCTTCAGATCGCGAGCCAACGCTTCAATCCACGCCTTATGGGGGATGAGAAACTCGGCGATTTCTTCATCGAGGAGCCCCAATTCCCGGGCCACGGCGCGAGCCACGGCTTCGATCTGACTGGCGCGCAGAGCCAGTCGATGATCGGCCATGCTCCCGGTGAGCGTTGGCACACTCTCGACGACGTAGAGACGATTCATCCCCTCCGGAGGGCTCCCCGTGCGCCGCCGACTGGTGAACTGACGGGCATACGCCACGCTGCCCGGAAAGCGGGTGAGGAAATCGCCATCCAACGACAGGATGACATCGGCGCGATCGAACCGATACTGGGTCTCGACGACCTCTCCGAACGCCAGCCGAGCGCCAGCCTTGGCGTGATCGCGATGGATGGGCTCGTATTGGTGCCACTTGGCTTCCGGGAAGAGATCGAGGACGGCCTCGATCTGGCGAGCCAGCGTCGGCGAGGTGACCGTCTCGGTCAACAGGCGGAGGCCCGCTCCCTTGACCACGCGTTGACCTTCCAGGGCCGTGCCCAACGCCTGCAGGAATTCGTCCCAGGTGCTGACGCTCCCCAAGTGGGTGACCACTTGAGAGCGATCCGGATCATAGAGGGTGAGCACCGAGGCTTGAGCGAAGATATCGGTGGCTCCCAGACTGGCCGGATGATCGGGATTCCCCTCGACCTTGGTGGGCCGGCCCATGTGACTTTCCACCAGCACGCCGATGGCCGCACCGGCCATGGGCATGGCGGTGGCGAAGAAGAGCGGCTTGCCCGGAATGATCTCCTCGGGGGCGCGCACATAGGGGACGATATGCTCCGTAGGCTGACGCGTGCAGGCGGTCACTCCAGCCAGCGCGAGCGAAGCGCCCATGAGCTTGAGGAAATGGCGACGGCTGACCGCATCGGTCAGATCGGGCGCCGGATGAGGGAATTCGGCCCGCAAGAACGCCTGAAACTCTTCGCTGTCGGCCAATTCTTCCAGACTGCGCCAGTACTCGGGACCGCGCGCTTCGGCCAGGCGCGCCCGAAGAGCAGCCAGATCGACGGACTCGGCATCTTTTCTGTTCTCAGTCATCGGTGACACACAGAGCAATCGGTCAATCTCTCTTTGGGAATGTGATATTCCTTGATGAGTTTTCGGCCCAGGGCGAGTTGATCGCCGGTCGGCTTCCAGTGGAGATTGAACACCTCTTCGCGCGGACGGAGATAGCGTTCCGGCTGACGATGACATTGCAAGCACCACTCCATGCGGAGGGTGTTCACCGCCCACATCAACGGCATCTCATCAACCTGTCCATGGCAGGTCACACAGCCGACACCCTTGTTGACATGAATGCTGTGATCGAAATAGACGAATTCGGGCAGATCATGGACGCGCACCCACTGGAGCGGTTTGCCCGTCCGCCAGCTCTCCCGCACCGGTTCTAACATGGCGGCATCCTTATGAATCTGGGAATGGCAGGTCATGCAGGTTTCTACCGGAGGGAGTCCGGCAAACCGACTCTCCTCTGCCGTGGTGTGACAATACCGACAATCGATGCCGAGTTGACCAACATGATGTCGGTGACTGAAGGGCACCGGTTGCTCGCGAGGAACATTCACCCGCGTCACATAAGATGACCGGTCGATGGCCGCCAGCACCGTGGTCAGAATGGCCAGGACGACCACCGCCCCGACGATGCTCAGCTTGGCAATGACGTTGAAGCTTCGATGAAAAATCTGAGCCATCTCACCCTCTCCGCCAAAGTGGCACTGTTCGCCTTACGTCATTCCGTTCAAAAATACGCCCGCGAATAAAAAGGCCTGGCGCGAAGGAGGCACTCTCCAGGAGCGAGTCTCTCGACCAGCGCGGTCACGCTCATTTTCCCTCAGGTACTTGATTGTTCGACTGATGATGAACACTCGCCGCCTTCGCTCACCCCGTCCAAATCTTCATTCTTTATTTGATGACCTCAGTCAAATAGGCGGAAGTATAGCAAAGAAGCCCAGGCAAGTAAAGAGATGTTTTTGACCTCGCGTTCACGGAGAACCTTCCATCAGCGTGAAGGTATTTCTACCGATCAGTCCCCGATAGGGAGGGATGAACGGGGGCAGAACGCCGCATCGGTCGTTGAAATGGGGGATCGAATCCGGACGCGTCCTGGTTGATTTCGGGAACACCGTGAGGCAGGAGTGAGCGGAGCGAGGATCGAGCTGGGCCGATCCCGGTCGATCCTCGCCGCCGGAGCTAGTGTTTGCCCGGATCGAGGGGCACGCCTCTCCGCTGATAGGTGATGTACGCTTCCAGGGCCAACATCCGGGGATCGTCGAGAGCCAACGGTTTCCCTTTGACTGGATTCTCGATGCACCAGTTGATCATATCGCGGAGAGCGGCCACCCGCTTCAACTGCGTTTGGAATTTGGGGTAGGTCTCCGGGTGCGTATTGGCGGCGTCCGGATGACACATATCGCAGGAGATGCCGATGGTTCCGCCGATGGCCTTCCAGTCGTGAAACAGACGACGACCTTCCTCCACCAATCGCTTCTGCTCCCGTTGCCAGATCAATCGATCTCGTCGCGTCCACTTGGACGCCTGCTTGGCCTGTTGCTGAGCGTAGCGCGCCATCAGGCGACGGGCGACCAGGCGGGCCTTCTCCGGGGGCAGGACCTCTCCCTCGCGGACATCGGCGATCTCCATCTGGGTGCGCCCATCGCAGAGTTGAACGACCAGGTGACCGTCTTCGCTCTGGGGCTGTGGATGTTGGGATGGCGGGCGCTGTTGAGCGGCAGCCAGCGGGATGATATCCGTCACGACGTTCAACCAGCTCCCCGGCGCCGCGCTATCGGACGACAGGGGCCACAGCCCACACCAACCGATGATGAACGCGCCCATGATGATCAGCTTGACATGTCGTATTCTCATGGCATCCTCCCTCATCGCGTGCTGGATCTCAAGGTTTCAGTACGATGGAAACTGCGGTGCCGGTGGCCGGGCTTCTTTGCCCCAGGATTCCAGATAGGCCTTGGCCACGGTGATAGGATTCCGGCTCCACAGGTTATAATGCTTGTCCACGTACCCGCTCCCATACACATCTACTGTCCCATCGCCCGTCCCATCGGCCTCATCGAACGGATCGGCGCGATCCATCTGCACGGTGAGCTTGGGCAGACCCTCGGGCGCGTAAGGCCATGGCCAGGCTGTGGAGAGCATGCCGTGGAAGTGGATATTCCTGATCCGATTGGTCAACAACTGGTGCGTATGCCCGTGAATGACGGTGACCGATCGGTAGGGGAAAAGAATCTCCTGCACCGCCTCGGCATCTTCGGTCCAGAAGTTCCAGGGGCGGTAGTACTTATACAGCGGCGAGTGAGAGAAGACGATGATGGGCGTCTCTGGAGAAACGTTGGCCAGATCCCGCCTCAACCACTCGCGTCCCTCGGGACCGACTTCGAACCGGCTCTGAATGGGATTATCCAACCCGGCCACCGTCTTCATCCGCTCCATCGGCGTCATGTTTCGCGCCGTCCAGAAGTCCTTCTCGTTGACGCTCATCAAGACGATGAAGTGAATGCCCTTATGATCGAAGGAATAGTTGGGCGGGCCGAATAGTTCCTGCCATTTTTCTCCCATGTCCAGGAACCAATCGTGTTCGCCGACCATCATCTTCACCGGCGCTTTCAATTCGCTCAGAATCTGTTTGCCCAGTTCGAGTTCTTGAGGTTGACCGAGTTGCGCCAGGTCGCCGCCGAACAGCACGAAGTCGGGTTGAGGATCGAGCGCATTGACATCTTCGACGGCGCGCATGGCCGCTTTGACGAATCGTTCGTTCAACCGGCGCTCATAAAGATGCGTGTCGGAAATGTAAGCGAACTGAAACAGCGGCTTCTCATCCTCGCTGGCCCGCACGACATCGACCAGTTGGAACGAATGGGGCGGCAGGACCGTCTTGGCCGTGGTCACGGCGGCGGCCATACCCGCCACCTTGAGGAACGCGCGGCGGTCAAGGCGCTTGACGGCAGCGAAGAAGTCGGCCCGCTCCTGGCGGTACTGTTGTTCGCGTTGTTTCCATTTCAATGGCCACATCATGCACCTCCCTGGTGAGGTTTCGTCGGCGATTCGCCTTTCGAGTCGCGTTTCATCGCTGACGATTCCGGTTCGCTCATTTTCCCGGGGCGATGGTGATCTCTCCTCGGGCCAGCGCCCGGGCATAGGTGCTGGTCAATGTTCTGAGGAACGCCTCCAGATCGTTCATCTCCTGTTCGGTCAGATGAAGCTCGATGATGCCCCCGTCGAGGTTGGGATTCGGTTCGCCGCCTTTGTTGTAGAATTCGATGACCTCGCGCAACGTCTTCATGCTTCCATCGTGCATGTAGGGACCGGTCAACGCGACATCCCGGAGCGGCGGCGTCTTGAAGGCGCCCACGTCCTTAGGCTGTCGCGTGACGAGGAAGCGTCCCAATTCGGAGAAGCCTTCGGCGAGCGAGAGCTTATCGAGTTCGGCCGCGGTGAGCTCTCCACGTTCGGCCAGTTGCTGCACGCGCCGGGCGAGCGTCTCGAAGTTCTTCGTCGCTTTCATGCCCACGCCGATATTGTGATATTTGAAATCGGTGAAGAACGGCGACGAAGGGTTGAACTCGTGACAGGTGATGCAGCGTGCTTTCCCTTTGAACAGTTCCCAGCCCCGTTTGGCCGCCGCGCTGATCGCCTTCTCATCCCCAGCGATGAACCGGTCGAACGGAGCATCGCCCGACAGTTGAGTCCGTTCGAAGGCGGCGATGGCCTGGACGATATGATCGATGGTGATGGGATCTGTGCCCCCGAACACTTCTCGAAACCGCTTCACATACTCGGGGATCTGTTTGAGCTTGGCGACCACGGCCTCGTGCGAGGGCATGGCCATCTCCACCGGATTGACGAGAGGCTGCTTAGCTTGATCTTCGAGCGTCTTGGCCCGCCCATCCCAGAACTGCTCTTCGTTGAACATGGCGTTGAGAATGGTGGGCGCATTTCGCGCTCCTTTCTTTCCTCCCACTCCCTCGGAGACCGGCTTCCCATCGGTGAAGGCGCGCCGCGGATCGTGACAGGTCGCACAACTGACGGTGTTATCGGCAGACAAACGGGTATCGAAATAGAGGGCCTTGCCGAGGGCGACTTTGGCCTCGGTCATGGGATTGTCCTCGGGGATCATCAATTCCCATAAATCGGCGGGAATGCCGAGAGGGAACGTCATCTGGAATTCTTTCGCCTGACCGGCCGCCCACGCCGGCCAGGAGAGCGAACCCGGAGAGCGCCCGGATGAAGTCCCCAGGAGGGCGATCAGTCCCATGACGAGCATCACCATCTTCACCCTGCGGAGAGATCGTCGTCTCATCGCTTCATCCCCTTCACCGCATCGACGAGCCGCGGCACCAACGCCGATTCCGCGTTGCTCCATCGACGCGTCTTCTGGTACGTTTTTTCCTCGTTCTTCACTGGGTTATCACAACTGACGGCGCGTTTTATTCCCGAAAAATTTCTTCGGGGAATAATCGGGCGCTTCGATTGTGATACTGGGTGAGGGGTGCTTCTCCTCGTCGCCACCGACGAGGGCAGTGATCGTTGAGCGAGAAAGGGATGATCCAGCACGAGGCGGAGCCACTGAAGTCACGAAATGTCGATCAGGAGGTGCTGGCATACCTCGACGCCCTCTATGGCTATGCGATGTCATTGGTGCGAAATCCAACCGAAGCCGAGGATCTGGTGCAAGAAGCCTGCTTGCGAGCCCTCAAAAGCGCCCGGCGACATCCTCCCACCGGCGATCTGAAAGCGTGGCTGTTCACTATCTTGCGCAACCTGTGGATCAACCACCAGAGACGGCGGCAGCGCGGACCCGAGTTCATCTCTCTGGGCGCTGAGAGCGACGAACAGGAACTCCCTCTGGACGGGATGACCGATCACCGACATCGTCCGGACCGACTGCTGGACCGCAGCTTGCTTCAAGCGAACATTCGAGCCGCCATCGAGAGCCTTCCGGCCATCTTCCGCGAAATCATTCTCCTGCGTTACGTGGAGGGATTCAGCTACAACCAGATCGCCGGCATTCTTGGCTGCCCGGCGGGAACGGTGATGTCGCGTCTCAATCGGGCTCGGGCGGCGCTTCGTCAACGACTGTTGGTCAGTGACCGAGGACCATGACTGGTGAGGGAGAGGCAACGGTGAGCGATCACGTCATCGACCACATCACGCTCTATCTGGACGACGAGCTGCAGGAGGAAGAGCGCGTCGCCTTCGAGGCGCACGTCCATCAGTGCCCCGAGTGTTGGGCGCGGCTGGAGGAGGAGCGTGAATTGGTGATGGCGATTCGCCAGGCTGCCGCGCCGCCTTGCGCTCCCCAATATTTGCGAGCGCGCATTGAAGCCATGCTCGGCCGCTCGTCGCTCAGGGATGGTGTGAGGAATATTCGTCTCTGGCTTCCCCTCGCCGCAGCGGCCATGGTGATCATGAGCGTGATGGCGTGGCTGGCGATGCGATCTGGCCCTCGCTCCACCGCTCAACCCTCCGCTTTCGCCCGCCTGGCTGTGGATACCCACCAGAGATACACGCGCGGCCAACTCCCGCTGGAGATCACCAGCCGTTCGCCACAGGAGATCTCCAACTGGTTTGCCGGGAAGCTCCCCTTCAATCTCAAGCTCCCGGACTACCCCGAAGGCCCCGGTCAGTCGAAGCCCTACGAGGTGGTGGGTGCGCGACTGATCGGATTCCAGCAGGATTACGCGGCGTACGTGGCCTATCGCCTGCGCCAACGCCCCATCTCGCTCCTGGTGACCTCCGAGACGGTCGCCCAACCCACCGGCGGCGAGGAGATCGCCTGGCGGGGATTGCGATTTCACTTTGACGCCATCGACGGCTGGAAAGTGCTCACCTGGTCAGATAACGGCCTCACCTATGCCCTGGTGTCCGACTTCGAGGAACGCGGCCAAGCCTCCTGTATCGTGTGCCATCCCGGAGCGCAGGATCGGCCAATGCTGGAGGGATTGAATCGGCGATGATCCGACGATGACATCTCTTATGTCTCGCCCACCGTCGAGCTGAAAAAACCACCGCGGAGGCACAGAGAACGCAGAGATCCTGCAACAGGCTCTTTTCATCCCCTCGATGTGGCTCGAGCGCGCCATAGGCGACTCCCTCGATGGTCACAGACGGAGAGCGCCTCTATTCGTCATTGGAACGCCACGGAGGATGGACGAGGCTTCTCTGAAGCCGTCACCGGCGACTGGGGAGTGGCCGGAGAACGCGACGGGCTGCGAAGTCGTCCGATGCCTCGTCGCTCCCACTTGAGATACTGAGTGGCGACGGCGTGAATTTTCTGGCCGGTGAGCTGATGAAGCCGCTCGGCGTAATGCTCGACGTCAACCGGGCGCTCACCGAGGAAGACGTGCCGCGCGTAAGCGAGTACGCGGGCCGGATGGGCTTGCAGGCGATCGCGCTGAGCGCCGATGGCGGCATTGATGCCCAACGTCACCATTTCCTCTTCGATGGGACCGGCCACCAGCCACTGCAGGTGACGCTGTACCTCAGCGAGCACTTCTGCTTCATCGGTCGCACTCGGCGTCATCCAAACGAAAAAGGCGCTGGCCAGCGCGCGGGGATCGAACCGGGCGCCCACCCGATAAGCCCATCCGTGGCGATCGCTCAACGACGCGGTCAATCGACCGCCGGGTCCAACGAGGATCTGCTCGATGACGTCGAAAATCTCTCGCTCGACGACTTGATGAGCGGGCACGAGGAATCCGATGGCCAGCGCTGGCATCCGAGACGTCGCCGTCTGCTGGCGAGGAGCGGGTTGGAGTTGAGGAATCCGGGCGCGAAACGTCCGTTGAATCTCGCGGCGATGAAACTGGCGAGCGATGATCGTCGAGATGAGCGTCGATCCATCGGTATCTCCTACGACGATCACCAGCGGATATTGACGGCCGATCGTCTGACGGTGCCAGTCTCGCAACCGCTCGGGCGTCAGTTGCTCGACGGTCTCCACCCGTCCCCATGGAGGCACGCTATAGCTATGCTCACCGACCAGTGCGCGCCAGGCCAGATCGACCGGTCGGGGGGAGCGATGGCGGAGTTCGTAAAGGAGTTCGGCGCGGGCCCGCTCGACCTCGGCCTCGTCAAACAGGGGGCGTTCCACAATGTCGACGAGCAACTGCAAGGCCTGATCCTGATTGCGCGATAAGACGTGGAGGATGAACCCGAAGAAATCCGGCTCGTTCACCCATTGGAGTTCACCGCCTAACTGCTCCAGCTTCATGATCACCTGTCCGGCCGGGAGCGTCACTTCCTGGCCGCGTTTCAGCTCCTCTCCGGTTTGATAATCCCAGTGGCTCTTGACGCCGCGCCACATGGTGCGCAACATGAGCTCGGTAATGCCATAGTTAGTGGCATCTTCGAATAAGCGCCCTCCATGAAAAAAGAGGCCCATGGCGATGGTGGGACGCGATTGATCGACGCGCACGTAGGCGCGCGCTCCGTGCAGCACCGAATAATTACGGATCGGCTCCGGCTGCGGAGAGAAGATCACCGCCTCCAGTTCCTCACCCGGTCGCCGGCGCTGTCCCTGCCGAATGAGGGGCACGGCCGGCGCCCGCTTCGCCCGAGCCGCCGAGATCGCTTCATCAAGGCCGGGAACTTTGCTCGCGATCCACTGAGCGAACGTCTCACCGGTCACTCCCTGGGCGGCGACCCGCCGAGGTAAAACTTCATAGACCGTCGTCCGGGAGAGCGTCAAATACCGGGCCGCTGCGCGGCGTACCTGCTCGGCGGTCACGGCGCGCATCCGTTCCAGGACGCGGTCAGCCTCTCGGTAATCGCCGACGGTTGCTTCAGCGACGGCCAGATCTTCGGCCTCTTGCTCCAGACGGGCGCGCCGATCATAAAAGGCGTGCTCCAGGAGCGCTTGAGCGCGCTGAAGCTCGCCCGGAGAGAGAATCTCGCGCCGCAGGCGCTGAATGGCTTCGAAGAAGACAATTTCAGCCTGGTTGAGATTGTCCGGAGGCACGCGAAGTTGAAACGTCCACAGCTCCCTGTTGCCGAACTCGATCCTCCGCATGAAGATCTCGCGGACGAGGGGATTGGTTTCCTGAAGCGCCCAGCGCAATCGCGCCCCGCGACCCGTCATGAGCACCGCCGCCAAGACATCGAGTGCCGGACGATCCGCCGTTCTCACTTCATCGAACCAATAGCCGATATTGAGCAGAGCGGGATCGATCTCGGCGATGCGCTGAGCATACCGGAGTTGCTCTCTGGCCGGCTGCTCGCCCGCCGCCGCCTCCCTCGCTTCCCCACTCGACTTGGATTTCTGAGCCGTCGATGGCATCTGGTGAGGCTTCTCGCCCCGCTCCTCATCCCCCCTCTCCAGGCCGGGACGCACCGGCCATCCCCCATAGGCGCGCTGGATCGTCTCCAGGACGGCGAACGGACTGATCGCTCCGACGATGCTGATGACTACGTTCTCCGGCCGATAGCGCGATCGGTAGAAGTCGAGAACCTGATCCCGCGTTATCGAGCGCACCTCGCCCCCACCGAGAGCGCGGTCGGCGAGACGATCGCGGAGGATCAACTCCACGAGCGCGGCTTGAGCCCAAACAGAGGGGGCGGCGAACTCACTCTGACGCTCCTTCTGCATCAATCGAGCCTGACGCTGGACGACCTCCGGCTCGAACAGCGGATGTTGGAGGATGTCTGCCAGAATCTCAATGGCCGATGTGGCTTTCTCCGGGGAGAGGACGAGCCGATAGCTCGTATACTCGCTGGCGGTGCGCGTCTGAATGACGGCGCCCAGCGCTCGCAACGCGCGCGCCGCTTGAGATCCCGGACGGGCAGTCGTACCCTGCCAGAGGAGGCGGGCGACCAGCTCGGCGACACCTCGCGCTGAAGCGGGCTCATCCTGTCGCCCCGCCCGGACGACGGCGGTGATGGCCACCAGCGGCAGGGCGTATTTCTCGCGCACGATGAGGGTGAGTCCGTTGCTCAACGCGAATCGGCTGGTGGCCGTCCTGGGATCGAGTTCGCGTTTCTTGATCTCACCGCCTGGAGGAATAGGCGCCGACGGCCGCGTCGGCGACGGCTTCTCGGGCGGTTTGGTGGGCGGTTTCTTCGTCTCAGTGGGCGGTGGCCTTCGCCGAGTCGGGCGCCGACGGCCACTCTGCGGCCAGCTCCCGGCGGGGAGAACGAGAGCGAACACGATGAGAAGCGCGACGCCGAGCGTGAGCGTTCTCTTCACCCCCTGAAAAATGGAGCGCACGATGCTATCTTGCGCCACGTCTCTCAACGAGTTCATCCTCATCCCCTCGGCGTGGCCCATAGGGTCATGGGTGAGTCCTTTGATCGGTGCTCGCCGGGACGTTCTCCCAGGCCTCGACCGGCGGCTCGGGTCGAACAGCCAGCGGATCAAAAGTGGGGAAGTATTGGCGGCGCTGCGCCGTTTGGAATTAATGCCCACACCCTAATTGTACCTTTTGGATGAGCGCGGGTCCAGGTGGGCATATTCGCCGGATGCATCAATCAAACATTGGGATCTCCTCATTCGAGCGAGGAGGACCATGATCACCGGAGAGCAGCCCTCAGGGCAATGAGCCCCTCCTGCTCAGAAGCGATAAACCACGCCGCCCACCCGCCTACTCAACAGATGCTGAGGAGAACCCGGCAAAGGATAGTAGGGCGTCTCCCCCGTCCGAATGATCTCGTCGCGCGCTTCCAGCCGCACTCCCAGACGTTCCCGGAAGAAATATTTGATCCCCCCACCCGGTCGGATCACCCATTGGCTCGGAATCTCCGTGGGATCGGTCGATGTCTTTCCCACGCCCGCCGTGCCGTAGGGAATCGCTCGATGCGTCTCGCTCTGGGAGCGGAAATGATAGACGACGGCCACTTGCGCCCCGATGAAATCGTCTCCCTCGATCCAGAACAACTCCAGGGCCCCTTCCACCGCCAGATGATCGGTGAGACTCCTGGTGTAGGCCAATGTCGCGACGGGAATGGAAATGCTCTGTCCATCGCTCGCCAGACCACCACCGCCCGCCGTCACGCTCACTTCATTTCGCTGCGCCCAGACGCTCATTGGGAGCATCATGAACAACCAGCACATCGCAAAGATGAATGTCCGCATCATCCCTCCTCATGCCCCATCTGTTGAGAGAACACGATCCTCCATGCTCGATGTCTCACACCTGCTATCGCTAACCGGCTTGAAGAGAATACAGAAACCGTTCAGTTCGATTATGACCCCTGCCCCAGTATCACTCTTCAGAGGGCCACTCACTCACTGCACTTCCCGGTGAGCATCATGCCCGGATTTTCCTCCCTCAACTGGGCCGCCGGGTCGTATAGGAGATCCTCACCGCTTCGATCCGCACCTCCCCCGGATTGGTATCCTGCGGATTGTCCTCAGCCTGCCGCCCAAGCTGAATGGTGAGCAGCTTCGACCCCGCCAGGACCGGATCAACCGTCGTCCCGAATACTGCCCGATACAGACCACCACCGCTGGCCTCCACAGGCTGATCCACCGGAGCGAGGGTGATCTCGCCTCCCTCCCCCACGGCGCGCAACACGAAGTTCAGGACGACAGTCCCCGGCGGCGAGGGAAGGGGGAAAGAGCCCACCGAGAACCACACCTCCACCCTCAGTCGCTGATTGAATTGCAGATCGGGCGGCGTAGCCACGGTCTGGGTGATGAAGCTGTCTTCCCCCGGAGGGAACACGACGCCTGGCCTGTGGAGCGGGACGCCGCGAAAGGTCTCCACAGATAGACTCTCAATCGATGCGCCCCCGCTCGGCACCCCCACCGTCACGCTGAACGGGATGAGTTTCTTTTGTCCCCCAGCGCTCCCCTGATCATCAAGGCTCTGGCCGCTCGCCACCCAGACCAGCAAAACCAGAATGACGCTGATTGCACCAAACCATACGCTCCTGGAATACCGTCTCATAGGCTTCTCCTCATCGCATGTGTTCTGACCCGCCTTACATCCCCACCTCCGGCAATGATCCTCCCGCTATGTGAACTTGCGCACCATCACTCCCAGCACATCGCGGCATTTCTCCGCCATCCAAAACAATTCGCCGAAAACGAAAATTGTTGTCCCGCTCTTCAATCGCTCCGATGCCCCCCATCTCTTCCCCACCAGCCCCACGACACGACGTCGCCACCGGACAACCTGCATTTTCCCTCCACTCTACTATATGTCGCCACCCGGCAATATCTCCCGCAGGGGAGAAATGTTTCTGCACGTCTCGCTCCTTTTTTCCTTCGATAGCGCTCAAAATTTCTTCCCGTCCACTGCTCATTGATCCTGCCTCTTCGATGACCTGGTTTTCCGAAAAGCCTGTTCCTCGCCGCTGGTACGGGGCGGACTCCGTTAACGAGGCAAAACTATCATCGGGTATATTAACGGGCGATGTTCGTTTGGAGATGGGAACGATGGCCGGGACGATCCGAGCGATATTCGAGGGCGGGAAGCTCGAACCGCTCGACAAGCTCGACAAGATAGACATCAGCGAAGGGGAAGAGGCGATCCTCTCCCTCATCAGATCGTCCGCTTCGAAAGATATTACAGCCTTCCGCGAAGCGGCCGAGGCATAGAAAGATCTCATCGATTGCGATAAGCTCATCGAGGATATATATGCTTCGCGTCGCCTTCACACGCGAGAGGAACGGAAGCTATGAATGTTCGGTCTCCGGTCGACACGGGTTGGAATTGAACATCCAGTTCGATCTGCTGATCGGCAGCCCGATCACCTCACCTGTGCCTTTCCTTACGACTCGGGCTGAAGCAATTCCTACCCACCCCTCATCACCCTCCGCGCCACAGGAGAATGACTGCCACAAGGTTATTCACCAGATGGGCAGTGACACTGACGGTCAGATTTCCCGTTCGGTGGTAAGCGTATGCCAGCGCCAGCCCAATGATGAAGGTGGACAACATCACTGCTGGTTGAATGTGAAAGGCAGCAAAAATGCTCGCTGAGACCAGATAAGCTGCTACCCTGTGAGATCTGCACAGCATAAATATACCCACGGAAGAAGAGTTCCTCGGCGAATGGTCCCAGCAGAACAACGACGATCAGGCCCAGGCCCATGGACCACCATGTCGTACCGATCAGTTCTCGAATGAAGGTGTAATCGGAGTGAGGCAAGCCAACTTGCCGCTGAAGCCAGGAGATGAGGGCATCGAGGCTCATGAGGCCGCCCGCCAACAGGCCTCCGAGCGCCAACGGGCGCCACGCGACCGAAGGAAACAGGGCGCGGAGGCTCTTGACGTCACCTCGACGGCGATGCCAAAAGTAAACCAGTAGAAAACCAATTGGAATCCCCGCAAGCACGAAGAGCGAGGCGAATCTATCCATCAGAGATTCCCCCGTCAGTCCAGTTAGCTGAAAGCCGTCGAGTGTATAGCCATGCCGCCGAGCTAATTCAATGGCTCGCTTCCATGGGATGCGTGCGCCCCTCAAATGGAGAACGACCTGCTCTCCTTCTTCTCTCACACTGGCAAGGTCTACACCCGGCAGGGTGTCAAGAGCTTCCTGCAAGTGCCGCCAGGTCCCCCGGAGGATTGCCGGGCTTTCACCGTGATGCGAACAGCAACGGGATATTTCATCCACATGCTGACCGCGAAAGGAATCACGATCAGAATTCCAACGAGGATGACCGCTATCAGATCTACGCCAATGATCAGGAGTTGAGGGAAGAATCCTCGGTTCTGCGGGTTCGAGGCTTGAGTTTCATCTCTGATCTCATGGGAAGCTCGCAACTGCATGATTCTATCTTCAAATCCCGTTGATGGAGCGTCATTCATCTCGCATAGACGAGGACGATTGAGACGCTGATCAGAAAAAGGCGAAGGCAATATGAATATCCTGCTCCGTAATCGACTTTTTCCTCTCAGCCTTCCGATAGAGATCCACAAATAATCCGAGCATGACTGAGGATGAAAAGACTCCCATAATCAACTCATCTCACTCCCGAGATAGACAATACTCAAGGGAAACATGATCCAGGCAAGAGTCTCTTGCTTCATGATGATCTCCCCCAATCCTGATTCCTCACCTGAATTGTCGACCTCGGCTCTCAGCATCGAGCACCAATGCGTCTCGATCATGGTGATGATGCTCGTGCGCAGTTGCTCGACTCGCCAATCTCGTCATCTCACGCTCGTCATTCCCACCAAGTTTGGCCGGGAGGTGTCATGACCACCACTGTCGCCACTGCTCTCATTGGCAGTGTGCCGCTGCGCTGGTAGTGGTGGCAGTAGGTGTCATGACCACCACTGTCGCCACTGCTCTCATTGTCCCTATCACGTCCGCCACACCCTTCAATGACCGCTACAGTCACAGCAGAGGCATTGATCATTCTCATAAAACAACCCCCAGCTCGAAGAGAAACCGCACCTTTGGCTCCGGAACAGAACTTCCTCATTCCGAGTGAGCGACTCTCGATCACGTGCGCGCCTGAGAATGACGGCCAGAGCGTGCTCTAGCTCACCGTCGATGCCTGCTCAGGGAGTCACATAATTAAGGACGATGGCAGAGATGACCAGGAAGAATCCCACCCCGGCTCGGGCATCCCACTGTGTGATCGGTTTTTGCCGTTTAACGGTCATGTAGAATCCAATGAACCAGGCGAGCAACGCCAGTGTGGGCGAAGCGCCCATAATCAACACATTCCATTGATGCGCCTGGACAGTGAGGATGCAGAACCTCGAGAATACGATCAGAAAGTAGATGATCCCGAGCGGGAAGATGATCTTGGCATACGTCGTGTATTTCATCTCAGCGTCCTCCTCTCCTGTTGACTGTGAGCGTTGAGCACCAACACGGATTTTTCTAAGATGCATTGGTGCTCATGAACCTCTGCTGGGCCTTAAAATCCGATCACGCGACTTCAGCGACTTCCATCACTGGGGCTTTCCCCGTTTGATCTTCCCTTATCGATAATATATGTGCGGCGATAGCGAAGCTCGGTGTTTTTGTATTTTTTCTTAGCCAATGGGGATAACCTGATTTCGATCTGCCGAAGCTGCCCATGGTGAGCAGTATTCGCGGGCTCATAGCCGCAGATATATGGCACTCGCAACTGATCCACCAATTGAGTGAGTTTTCTGATGTGGAGGGCTTTCGTAGGAGTCACCGTCACCATTCGCCCACCCGTTACTCGCGCGAGCACATCCATTCTCAGAGGATGGAACCATATCGCAGCCCAAGTGAATGGCAGGCAAAAAGGGGTTAGGGTAATTCCTGATACAACGATATCGCTTTGATACAGTCGCTCGAGGACCTTCTTTTTCAACGCTCTTCGCTCCGCGTTGCGCATGTGTCCCTCGCCGAGGTTATAGGTGAAAACCACCATGACACGGCGGCGGCCTTGCTCACTGGCTCGCAACAGATAATCGGTTCCTTCACCGATTGAAGTCCATAGGAGGCTATGTCGATCATCAATGCGCTTGTACACTCCCCAACATCTCTCCGGAACTCCGGATTCTTGATTCCACAGCTCAGACACCAAGTCTCTCAATTTTTTTATCACGACCGCCTTCTCCGTCGTGAAGGCTTGAACGAGACAAGGACTTCCGTGAAAGATCATGAGCGCCACCTCATCCTCTAGGCTTAACCGACCCAGGAGCACGCGAGTCGCCTGGACAATCTCTTCCACAAATCGGGCCTCGACAAGAAGCAGCAGTGACAACGGTCGATCCTCCTGGCCGAAAAATGTGATGGGTTGCGGCACACCATTCTCGAATAAAACGAAGTCTTCTTTCTCTAATCCACGGATCGGCAGCCCGGTCTTTTTCTCGGTCACCCAAACGGGAATCAACACGAGGTTCGTCTTAAGTCGCACGCCCGCTTTTTCCTTCTGAATAGGCTTTTCCTTCTGTGGGAGCGCTAATCCCCCTGAACCGAGAAGAGCGAAAAGAACCGTGAGAAATCCGGAAGTGAAGAACTTTCCGATCATTTCTCTAAATCCAACCATATTATAGGAAGGGGTCGTGGACAAGGTCAACATGCAATGCGCCCACGACTCCTTTCGTCTCACAGTGATTAAGCCACTATGCAGATGATCGTCTCCGCCGCAGATACAGCCGCACAAATTAATGTGAGGACTTCATGGGTTGATTGCACGCAGTCCCGTAGTGCTACGTTAAAGCACTTCAAGCAGCAACTGATAGTAGAACATTGATTGCAGTTTGATCCTTGCTGAGCCGCTAATCCAATTCCTCTGGTCTCGAAGGTAACTTTCACGAGTTGACCTGGGGAGGCGAAGTTTGAGCGAATTGTATGAGGAGAGGAAGGGGGAAAATCAACTGTGAAAAATCGGCTCGCATACCAGAGGCTGGCTAAGGCA
>JALSQX010000021.1 GCA_026985075.1 Blastocatellia bacterium
GATGAGGGGGTGGTCAAGCGGTTGAGCCGGGAGGCGCATCGGGTGCTGGCCGGGTGGTCGTGGCCGGGGAATGTGCGGGAGTTGGAGCGGGTGGTGACGGCGGCCTACTGGCAGAGCGACGGTCCGGAGATCGATGCCCCGGTCATCCTCAGCATCCTGAACGGCGATGAGGAATACGCCGAATTATTCGACAACAGCACCGGAGTGACCCTGGAAGTCATCAAGCGGTATGGCCTCAAACAGATGTGCCAGGCGTATGAAAAGCGCCTGCTGACGGAGGTCTTGCAACACTGCTCCAGCTTGCGAGAAGCGGCGCGGTGGTTGCATATCGATCCCCACACCCTCCGAGAAAAAATGGCCCGGTTTCACCTTCACTCTCTCGCCCATCGGCTCGACGCGCGATCGCACACACAACGCCATCGGAGACGCTCCGCGTAGAACGCTCCGATTCAGCCCCCTCACCATTCGAGAGCAGGGGGGCCAAGAGCAGTGCGCTCGTTCCTCATCAACTCCGTGCTCTATGCTCCCTGCTCCAAACTCTGCGCTCCCGCTTTTCACGTTCTCAATCGGAGGAAAAATTCGTCCCGGCGAGGTCCGGTTTGGAGCACGCCGTGGGCGGCAGTCGTTTCAATCCAGCCGGGGAGGCGCTCGCCACGCATCTCCAGGCAGAATTGCCGCGCGCGCAACATGACGATGAGGCCCCGAGGTTGGAGCGCGCGCTGGAGATAATCGGCTACCTGCGCGGTCAGCCGCTCCTGAAGTTGCGGGCGGCCGGCGAAATATCGCAACACGCGAGCCAATCCGTTGAAGCCGACGATCTTCGTTCCCGGCACGTAGCCGATGTGCCCGTACCCAAAGAAGGGCACCAGGTGGTGAACGCAGAGAGAATAAAACGGCAGATCGCGGACGAGAATCAGCTCTTCCGCTGAGGAGGGACGCTCAATGAAGTTGAGCTTCGGCGCCGGCGCGTCAACGGCCTGGAATACGTCCAGGTAGAATTCGGCCACCCGCTGCGGCGTCTCTTCCAGCTCCGGGTCCTCCCGGGCGTCCAGCCGGAGCCGCTTGAGAATCTCGGCCACATGCTGAGCAATCTCATCAATGCGCTGCCGATCTCCCATATGCACCTCAAAGCGTAAACGGTGAGTCATGAAACGTAAAGGTGAAAAGCACGGAGCGTGGAGCCTTTAGAGCGTGGAGCCAGGAGCACGGAGCATGGAGTGAGGAGCGTGGAGTAAACTCCCTGCTCTGCGCTCCCCCTGCCCCCTGCTCTGTGCGCCGTGCCCTACAACGGCCCACGTTCGACCCGGCGCAAGATCACCGTCTCATGCGGCGAGAGCAGTTCGTAGTAAATGCCTCGCCACCAGGTGCGCCGGCTCACGGCCGAGACCACGAGATTGTACATGTAGATGAGGTTGGCCAGTGGAAACAGACACCAGTAGGCGAGCCGATATCGTTTCAACGCCGCTCGGTCATCGGGCAGTAACATCTCCACCGCTTTCTGACGCAGTATGCTTTTGAGCACCCCTGGCGCATATATCAGCCCCAGCCAGAGAGGAAGCCACCCGGGATCGAGTCCGCCCCACATCCGGGCGAGCATGAGACCAAGGCCGCCATAGAAGGCGGCGAAGAACATCCCGTTGGTCACCCAGGCCAACTGCCAGAGGCGCGGCGAATAGATGCGGGTGATGAGCATCTGTCGGGTCGTGAAACGCAGCAGTTCGCCCAACCGACACCGCCCGCGGGAAGGAAGCAGACATTGAGGAACGAAAGCGACGGTCAGTCCCCGGTCTTTAATCGCCCGACTGAGAGGATAGTCCTCGGTGCACGCCCCGCGCCACGCTTGGGCGACGCCGGCGGCCTCGAACGTCTCCCGCCGAATGGCCGTCGAGCCCCCCCAGGTGAAATTGCGCCGGTGAGGGCCGAGCGCCGTAGCGATGCTGGCATTCCACAGCGAGCGTAACAGCGAGCAAAAGTTCCCCTTCGCCGGAACATACCAGCGATATCCCGTCGTCGCGCCCACCATCGGATCGGCCAATGGAGCCACCAACCGACGCAACCAGGACTGCGGCGGCGTGGCATCGGAATCGACGAAGGCGAACACGCGGACGCCATCAGAGACCTCTTCCAAGGCTCGGAGCAGATTATGGACCTTCTGTCCTCGCCCTTCGGCAGGACCGGCCTCGACGAGTCTCGCCGGGGGATGCGTTCGCCCGGTGAGGATGCGCTCGATGACCTCATGAGCGGGGTCCTGACGGGATTCGGTGACAAAAATGATCTCGTAGTCGGGATACTCCTGCTCCAGGAGCGCCCGAATCGTCTCCTGGAATCCGGGATCAATTCCCTTGCAAGGAGCCAATACGGCGACCTTGGGCGCATAATCGCCGGGAGGTTCGAGCATCTGCTGGCGCACGAAACGAAGGTACCGAACTCCTTCCCACAAGGCCACCAGACCCTGAAGGATGACCAGCGAGGCCAGAATGTAGAATCCAATCATTGCTCGTCGTGAGGGGAGCTGGGAGCGTGGAGCCTGGAGCCAAGAGCGTGGAGCCTGGAGCTTGGAGTAACCTCCCTGCCCCCGTTCCCTGCTCCCTGCTCTGCGCTCCGTGCTCAATGCTCGACGAGGGCCAAGACGCGCGCCGGAGCTCCTGAACCACCTCGAATGGGGAGAGGGGCGACGATGACGACCGCCCCTTTAGCGGGGAGCTGATCCAAGTTGGCAGCATTCTCGATGTGGTACTTCCCCGCCCCCAGCGCGATGTGATGGACGCGATAATCGGTCGATGGGCCATAGTCGACGCTGAGCGTGTCGATGCCCAGACCATTGATGGCGCGCTCGCGGACGAGGAATTGCGCCGCCTCGGGCGAAAATCCGGGAAAGTGCATGACGCCTCGCTCATCCTGATGACGATAGGCTTCCGGATCGTTCCATCGCGCTCCCCACCCCGTATACATGAACACCACCGCGCCTGGAGGCAGCGTCCCGTTTTCCTCTTCCCATCGCTTGATATCCGTGACCGTGAGCCGATAATCGGCCTCTTCGGCCACCTGCGCCCGCACATCGATCACGGCAGCGGGCGCGATGAGCTGACGCGGTTCCAGGGCGTCGATCGACGTTCCATCAGCGATGAAATGACGGGGGGCATCGACGTGCGTTCCCAGATGCTCGGGCATCTCGAAATACCCCAGGTAGGCCCCATTCTTCTCGATCGTCCAGAGCACATCGAACCGAAACGGCTTGGCTCCCGGCCAGCGCGGAATAGACGAGTGCAATGGATGCGTCAAATCGACGACTCGTCCCTTCCCCGACAAGATCTGCTCCAATATGCCGTCCGATGCGGTGCGCGATGCCGAACGGCTGGCCGTCTGACATCCCATCCAACCGAGCGTTCCGGCCAGAACCACGATCATCACTGCAGCCACGTTTTTCATCTCGAACCTCCTTGCCAGGCCGAATTCTACTCTAAACCGCGCTCCAGTGTAAGGGGATTCCCCGGCTCCGAGAGCACGGAGTCTGAAGCAGGGAGCATAGGGTTAACGAGGAACGAACTCCCCGGCGTTCTCCTCTCAGCCCCTTGCTCTGTCGACGAGTTCTCTTCGACGGTCACTGATCAATCGGTGCGGGGATCGCGGTCACCTTCTCACAGCAAGCACATCGCCGCCAATCCGGCGGCACTGGCGAGGTGATCCAGGGTCACGTCTCCGTCGTCACCCAGCTTGATCTCCTTCATGGCATGCACGCTGGGGAGACGATCCGGAGGAAACAGCGCTCGGCATGAGGCTTCGACGTCCTCCCGGCTCACCGCCTCACCAATGAGCAGGATGGCCTCCAACTCAGGTCGAGGCGCACCGGTGGAACCGCCCGCTGCTTCGCTGCGCGGGGCGAGCTTGTCCAAGTAGTAGACGAGCGTCCGATGGATTTCATCGGCGAGCGTTCCCACCATCGATTCCGCCGTTCGAACGGCCAGGAGTTCGTGTCCCCGCGTGAACACAATGGTCGGGACGGGATCTCCCGGTCCCCGGTCGCAAGTGACCAGGAGCCCGTCTTTCTGTAGCTCATCGAGCCACAACCAGCTCGCCTCTCCGAGAGGCGCGGGAATGACCAATCCGGGTCGGATGTTCAGCGGCGCCAGCGCCTCCTCGTAGCTTCTGATGATCTCCTCCACTCCAGCGACGGCCAGATACCGCTCCTGACCATTGAGGGGCAACAATCGCTGGAAGGCCACCCGCAAATCGGAGGTGGAGACTTCCAACAATCGCTCCACTTTCCACTGGAGGATCTCGGCCAGCTCTCGCTTCGATGAGGGAACCTCCTCGAGTGGCACAACGACGGTCTGCGTCGCCCTCCGGGGAATGGCCAGCGACCAGGCGCCACCAGGACGAAGGCCCGATTTTTCCAATGCTCGTCGGATCGCTCCGCTCAGGCGATCCCGATCCTTGACGTTGAGTTCGCTGAATCGCGGGTCCAATACTCCTTCGGGGAGGGGTTCTACAGCCGCCCCCGCGATGTGAAGCGACGCTCTTCCCCGGCCTCGCTTCCGCCGCTTCACCGCGGCGACGGCGACCCGCTCGGCCTCGATGCTGATGGCCCGGGGAGGGAGAGGAATGCGGGTGAAGAATCGAACGATTCGCGATGAAAGTGTATGTCTCATGCGGTCTCGGGGTACTCCGCCTCGTGTTTGGACTCTGATCCCTCGCTCATGGCCGGTGACAATGGCGCCGCGTCACACCGGGCCACGAACGAGGAATCACCACGCGGTCTTTGTTCACCACTCACTATACGGCGTGCCCTCCGTGGATTCGCCTTCAGCGCCGCTCTTGACGTCGATGATCCCCGGCTGACCTTCGGTCCCCAGGGTCGGATTCTCTTCCCGGATTTCCTGCCACGTCTCTCGCGATCCGGTGATGGGGTCGATGGGAATCTCCCGCAGATATCCCCGCTCGACCAACTCCTGGAGCGATTGGGGATACCGTCCCTGATCGGCCGCGAATTGCTCAATCTGGCGACGCATCAGATAGAGATTCTGCTTCAACACCGTCTCCCGCGCTCGATGAACGACCGTCTGGTAAGCCGGGATGGCGATGGAGAGGAGGATGGTCACGATCATCAACACGATGATCATCTCCAGCAGCGTGAAGCCCCGCGAGGCCAGGGATCGACCGGGGCCCTTGCAGCCCAGCTCCGGGTGGTTGTCGAACCCCGAGAGACGGGTCGCCGACCATTTCTCAATTTTCAGCATAAGTTTATGTTTTTTCATCACATAACGCATAATGTGCGACGTCGCACATGACCCTCACCAGTCGCGATAGCGCGTGCCATCGAGCGCCACACCATCGCTCAGCGAGTAGACGTCGAACACGTTGAGGCCATCCCAGGATCGCGCCTCGGGGTCCTGCTGGAAGGAGCGGAGCCCCCACTCGGCCTTCCCCGTCATGGGATCGACGGGGATCTCCCGGAGTAACTTGATCTTGCGCCCCGTCGTCCCTCGCAACTCCACGCCCTCGACGAGCACGTCGAGATCCGGTGGATAGCATCCCGTCCCGATCGTTCCGCCCATGCACTCCTCCGAGGGATTGATTCTCAGCCGGTTGATCAATCCAGCATCGGCGATCTGGCGGTAGCGATCGATGGCCGTCCGCAACTCTCGCAGAGCACGGCGAAGCTCGATCTCCCGCTGCCGCTTGATCGTATTCCTGGCCACCGGGATGGCTACCATCGTGAAGATCATCAGCACCATCATGGTGACGATCAATTCCAGCAGCGTGAATCCTCTTTCTCTCATCGCCCTCATCCGAGTTCGTGCCTCGGGGCGGCTCTGGCCCCTTCCCTACGGGCGCCGGTGATCGATGGCCCGCGTCACCACGGCCAGAGGCGCTGATTGACAGCCGAGTTCCCGTCCCCCGGAAGTCATCAACCGGCTTCCTCCTGGAATGACCTGGAGCGTCGATCGGCCCGGCCGAAGAACCTCGAACTCGACCACCGCCAGGTTCGGGCGAGCTTTCGCCTCGCCCCCTCCGGCGACCGGGATATCAATCACGGCGCCCTTCCCGGGAACTTCGCGATAGGTCGCCGGTCCGGCGTTCCTCGCCGTTTCCGGCCTCCCGGTAACGCGCCTGATCTTCAACACTGAGGGATCGAATCGTAACATCAACTGCGCGCGCTCGATGGGGGGTTCGCTCTCGGCCGAGAGGACAACCCGCCACAGTTGACCGACGCGAGGTTCGGGCACCTCAGGATGCAATCCGATAGTGATGATCGCCGCCTCGGCCCGGACACCATTGTTCGATGGAAGGCCCGCCGCCATCGTCGGCGCGGGCGCGTTGAGCGCAGAACTGGCGCGGGCCACCGCCTCGGCCAATACGCTGCGCGGGGCCATTGGCGCTGGTGATGGCGGCGACGACTGGCGGGCGACCTCGGTGGCCGCTTCTTTCTGCTTTCGGCGGCGCTGACGGGCTTGTTCCCGCTCTCTGAGGAACGATTCGATGCTCTCAGAGGCCCCCAGAGCTTGCAATCCCGCTCCCGTGGCCATGGCCAGCTTATCTTCCTCGGTGATGTCGGCCGAACGAATGATATGCGGCGTCACCGTGATGATCAAATCGGTCGTATCCGTGGTTTGCTGAGGAATGCTGAAAAACCGGCCGATCACCGGGAGGAAACCGATGATGGGGAGGCTCGTTCGATTGGTCGTTTGTCGGCGCTGCGCGACGCCGGCCATCATCGCCGCCTGGCCCGTTTTCACCGTGGCGACGCTCTGCAATCGACGGGTGGTGAAGATGGGCGTCAGCGACGTGGGCCCCGCCTGCACGCCCGAGGTTTCGATCTCCATCTCCAGCTTCACATCATCGTCGCTGTAAATGGTTGGCGTCACCGTCACGTTCAATCCCACGTTCTGATACTCGATCTGCGGAACGCCCAGGCTGAAAGAGTTGATGAACCGATCCTGAACGTTTTGGTCCTGCTGCCCCTGCTGGAGGGTCGCGAAGCTGGTGGGCAAGGAGGCCGTTTGTATGGGAATGCGTTGTCCCACATTGGCTGTCACCTGTTGACCATCCAATGCATGGACCTGCAGACTGTCGATGAGTCGGCTCCGACCGCGCGTCTGCAGCGCCCGAATGATGCTGGTGGGCACGGCCAGGGCCAACCGCTGCTCGGTGAGGATTTGACCGGCGGTCACTCCCAGCGTGTTGAGCGTGCCCGGGACGATAGGCCCTTGAGGAGCATTTTGACCGAAGAACCCATCGAAGAGAAGCTGATTCCCGATCTCGAGCAGATCGTTCCGCGACACCTCATAGATGCTGATGTCGATGAGCACTTCGGGTTTGTCCTTATCCAATGCCTTGATGATGTTGCCGATCACCTCCAGCGTCTTGGGCGTCGTGCGCACGGTGAGCGAGCGAAGCTGCGCATTGGGCACGACCATGACCCGATTGCCAAATAGCGCCGAGATGGTCTGCTGAATGGTTTGCAGCGTTTGTTCGTCCGAACTCTTCAAGTAGAACGTCTGGACGCTCATCTGCTGAAGCCGCGCGCGATTGGCCTGCGTATCCTGAGCGACGATGATGGTGTTGTCATTGACCGGCTCGAAGAAGAGTTGATTGCTCTTCAGGATAGTATCTAACGCCTGAGCCAGCGTGATGTCTCGCAACTCGACGTCGATTTTGCGGGAGCGAACCGTGTGATCGAAGGCCACATTGAGTCCCAGTTTCTCGGCCACCTCGCGAATGATGTCCCGCAAGTCCGTGTTATGGAAGATGACCGAGCTTTTGGCTTTTTCCGGGGATGGATCCGAAGCCGCGGCCTCCGGTTCTTGCCCGAGGGATGATGAGGTCGATGGCGCCGAGGGCCACGGGTCTGGACCAATGATGGGCGGCGTCGTCCCGTAAGGCGTCTGCTCGACCGGCACCGGCGTCACCCCCTCGGTCTTTCGTTGGAGTTCGAGCGCCCGGCGGGCCATATCGCGAGCTAATTCGTTCGTCTTATCGAACTGGTAGGCGCGGCGAAAAGCATTATAGGCCTCTTCGTACTGGCCCTGTTCCAGGAGTTCGCGGCCTTGCCGCACGAGCATGACCGAAGCCTGCGTCGCCGCCCGCCGATAGGCAATCTGGTATTCCAGATTGTCGGGATCTTTCCCCAAAGCGGCCATATACTCTTCGGCGGCTCGATCGAATTTGTTTTCCGCCTCGAACAGGCGACCCTGCTTGAAATGCTTCTTGCCCCCGCCCGCCCAGGCGGGCACGGGGGAGGCCAGCCCCCAGATGATCAATACCGCCAATAACGCTCTTTTGTTGCTCCTCATAGGTCTCCCTCGTTCTCCGGGTCGTGACCCGGCGTGTGTGCCGAGGCCCATGGTGCCAACCTCGACGACCCCATCCCGAGTCACGAATAATGACTCTCCGACCTCCTAGAAAGTTCCCCAAAAGCGAACGGGACAGAGGATCTCCTTTCTGTGAGGATCACCCCGTCCTATTCCACGAACGTCACCCGGTTGATCTCCCGCAGCGTGGTCACCCCTTCGATGACCTTCTTGACCGCTGATTGGCGGAGCGATCGCAGTCCTTCGGCCTCGGCAGCGCGGCGAATTTCGGAACTCGGCCGGCGCTCAATGATCAGTTCCCGAATGGTATCGCTCATGTCCAACAACTCGTGAATGGCCGTTCGTCCACGGTAGCCCGTCCAGTTACAGGCCTCGCAGCCGCCGGTCTCGTAGTACTGGTACCTCCGATACTCATCGGGGTTCAGTCCCGACTCGATCAATTCCTCGTCAGAGGGTTCGTAGGGCACTTTGCAATGGGTACAGAGGACACGGACCAGACGCTGAGCCAGGACACAGTTGAGCGCGCCGACGAAATTATACGGCTCCACGCCCATGTTCAAGAATCGCCCGATGACATCAACCACGTTATTGGCGTGCACGGTGGTGAAGACGAGATGACCGGTCAGTGCCGATTGAATGGCGATCTGGGCCGTTTCTGGATCGCGGATCTCCCCGACCATGATCTTGTCCGGGTCGTGCCGGAGAATGGAACGCAGTCCGCGCGCGAAGGTGAGGCCTTTCTTCTCATTGACCTGAATCTGCGTGACGCCTTGAAGCTGATACTCGACCGGATCTTCCAGCGTGATGATCTTGTCCTCCTCGTTGCGAATTTCGTTGAGCGAGGCATATAGCGTCGTCGTCTTCCCCGAGCCCGTCGGCCCGGTGACCAGGATCATGCCATACGGCTCTTTGATGAATCGGCGGAATTTCGCCAGATCCTCTCCATCAAACCCGAGCACATCCAATCGCAGATCGCGAAATTGCTCGTTGATCTGCTCCTTGTCCAGGATGCGAATGACGGCATCTTCGCCATGAATGGTGGGCATGATGGAGACGCGGAAGTCCACGGTGCGGCCTCGGACCCGGACGCGGAATCGTCCATCTTGCGGCACGCGGCGCTCGGCAATATCCAATTCGGACATGACCTTGATGCGGGAGATGATGGTCTGGTGGTGCTGGATATCGATGGGAGGACCCGCCGGATAGAGCGCCCCATCGATGCGATACTTGATGAACACCTCCGAGGATCGCGTCTCAATGTGAATGTCGCTGGCCCGGCGCTCCAGAGCCGTCAAGATCACCGAATCGACCAGCTTGACGATGGGACTCATCTCTTTATCCCCGGTCAAGCGATCCAGATCGAGATCCTCCTCACCATGCTCGGTCTCCCGCACCAGCGAGACGCGCAAATGTTGAGTGGTCTCATCGAGCACTCGTTGCGAGGCGTCTCCTCGGGTCAGGACGGCGTCGATGGCCGAGGGAACCGCCACCGTCACTTTCAATCGGCAGTGCAACCGGGTGGCGAGTTCATCGATTTTATCCAGTTCGCTGGGATCGGCGACGGCCACCACCATCTGTTGGCCTTCGCGGCGGAGCGGCACGAAGCGGTACTGCACCATGAGCTCCACCGGCAGGATGTGGAGCAACTCCTGGTCCAACTTCACCCGGGTCAAGTCGACGAAAGGCAACCGATATCGCGCGGCCAGCGCCCGCGCGCGGGCCTCTTCTTCTTCCGGCGTCTCATCGCGCGGCGGCGGCTCGGTCACCGGCCCCTGGGAACTCCTCAGCGATTCAAAATTCATATTCTCGTTCATACGCCTCCTAATGTCGACACAAAGCTGAACAGCGGAAGATACATGGACAGAAGGATGAAGACGACGAGCACGGCCATCACCACCAGGACGACGGGCTGGATGAGCGAGGTCAGTTGATTGAGCTTGATCTCCAGCTCGGCATCATAAAAGCTGGCCAGTTCATCCAGCATCTCCTTCAAACTCCCCGATCGTTCTCCCACGCGAATCATATCCACGGCCAACGGCGGAACCCATCCGGCTTGCTCCAGGCTCTCGGCGAATGACTCGCCCTCTTGAATGCGCGGGAGCACGCGGGCGGCGGCTCGTCTGAGGACGCGGTTGGTGATCGTCTCGGTGGCCACCCGATAGGCTTCGACCAATGTCACTCCCCCGCGCAACAATGTGGACAGACTCCGGGCCAGTTGCGCCGTCGTCAGATCGCGAAGGATCGCCCCAATGAGCGGGAGCTTGAGAATCATCCCATCGATGACGGCGCGCCCGCGCTCGGTCTGTCGCCAGAAGAACAGGCCGGCCAAGCCGCCGAACACCGTGGGCAGGAGCCAGAACAGATTCCGCTGTACGCCGGTGCCGATCTGGAGCACGACCTGGGTGATGACCGGCAATTGACTGCCAAAATCCTGATAGATCAGGGCAAACCGCGGGATGACGAATCCCGTCATCACGCCGACTAATCCCGTCAGAGCGAAGAGAAGGATCGCCGGATAGGTCATCGCCTGGCGAACTTTCCGCTTCAGGGCGAGCATTTGCTTGGTGTAGGCAATATACCGATTGAGGACGCCGTCCAGATCCCCAGACTTCTCTCCGGCCAGGAGCGAGGCCGTGTACAACCTGGGGAAAATCTCTCCTTGAGCGGCGAACGCTTCGGACATCGGCGTTCCCTCTCGAATCCGCGCTTCGATCTGACCGAGCACATCGCGCAGTTCCTGGTTGCTCTGACGCTGATGAAGGAGCGTGATGGCCTGAAGGACGGGCAACCCCGCTTGAATGAGAGCGGCCAACTGCTGATTGAAATGCAGAAACGGTTCCAACTTGAGGCGTCGACGGCTCCGCGGCAAGAGCCGCAAGCCTTGGCGCTCGCGCTTGAGCGAGAAGACATGATAGCCCTCGCGCTCCAGGCGCTGGCGCAGTTCTTCCTCCGACGCCGCTTCCATGGTGCGCGTCAGGATGTCTCCCCTCGGCGTTCCCAATCGACAGACGTACGTGGCCATTAACCCGTTCCCTTCAGTTGCGGTTTGTCGTCCGCGGTTTCATCATCGCGCTCGTCCAGGATCGATCACCTCCTTGGTCGCCGGGGCGATGGAGGATTTCCCCGCCGGGGAAGGACCCTCCGTCCTCGCCCTCCGGGCAAAACGCGCACCGGCGCCAATCGACCTCGCCGGGCAAATGGCGTCGCTTGCCAGATGAGCGGATCGCTGGGAAAGATGATTTCTCGGGCCAGCATCTGGAGGCGCTTCTCCTCATCGGCGACGATGGGGAGTTGCGGGATGTAAGCGAATACCCACTGAGTGTAGCGCTCCAGCCCATAGTAGTCGCGAATCGGCCGCTCCTCGCTGCGGCTGACCACGCCGAAGAGGAACCGTGGTCTGGACTCCTCCGCCGATTCGCCCTGATTGCTCCCCCGCCCCTGACCAGCCGGCGGCTGAGCGGCGGGCGTCCGACGACCCGATTCGTCGCCCAGAGCCACGCTGGCGCCCAAGTAGGTGATGCGGACCTGCGGCGGGATGGTCCGCCCGATGTAATCATAATACGCTTCCAGAAATTCCCGGAGCGAGGGATCCCCATATCCGACCGGGCGCCATTCCCCTTCCTCGGTCATGGGGTCCTTCAGCGCCGAAGGGCGCAACAGCCGCACCCGTCGCGTTGAACCGGGGATCGTGATCCCTTCGGCCAATTGCTCGAGCGATTGTGGCCACATCCCCACTCCCACCAACGGTGGACGTCGGCCGGTCCGACGCCTGAACCGACCCATGAGAAGCTGATAGCGGGCAATAGCTTCCACGATCTGCCGGCCCCGAAACAGCATCTCGGCCTCCCGCTCTCGCTTGACCTCGTGGGCGACCGTAGAGAGGATTCCGGTCAGCAGGATCAACATGACCGTCAACGCGCCCACGGTGGCAATGAGGATGGTGCCCGTCTGTTTCCGCCTCTGATGCTCATTCCTGCTCTTCGGCCGGGGATCCTCGCTCGCCCGCTGACCGCGGCGACCAGCCCACGTCGCGCGACTCATGACCAGAGACCACACTTGTCTTGCACTCAGCAGTTTCATTGATTTCGACGCCGAGTAGGGCGAACGAATCGCCGCTGGAATCGGCGGCTGCCCGAGAATCGAGACGAGGCCACGCTCGGCGCCCGAGCTTGAATGGGAAGGGTATGCTCGATGCCGATCTTTATGTCCTCCAACACGAGCTTGTCGTCGCCGACGCTGGCCACCCGCCAGCGTTCTTCCACGATGTGCCCCAACGCGGCTTCCATCGGCTTCTCTTTCCCTTTCACCAAGTAGGCCGTGTTCTCGATGTGCCCGATATACTTGTAGGTGGGTTTGGGCGGCGCCTGCACATTGATCGTCAGCACATTGGAGTACAGCTCGCCCGTGGAATCTTTGACTTCCACGCGCAACTGGCCGGGCGTCCCGATCATGGTGCGGTCCACCACGGCGCTCAATTGGGATGAATTAACCCGCGTCGTCGGCAGAGTGCGACCGTTGACGAAGATTTGCACGTCCTCGGGCAACTCCTCGCCCGAGACCGTAATGGTGACATCCCCCGTCCCGGCATAGACCGTGCGCGGATCCACCGCCGAGATGATCAACGGAGGTGGCGTGGGCGGCTCTTCCGGCTCAGTGGGCTCCGGCGGTGGAACATAGTAGACGAAAATGTTGCGCGCCGACGTTCCATCCACTGACGACCTGGACTCCAGCACCTGGAGCGGCAGCGGTCGATACGCCCGGGGCGGGAGGTTGCTTTTCTTCCTCCCGCCTGTCGCTCTGGCCGTCGCGTTCAACCTTTGCGCCGTCAGACGCCGCGGGCTCAGTGCTCCACGGGCCGCCGGCGACCGGACCCCAGCGGCCGATGCTCCGCCTGCTCGCTGCCCGAAGATCCCGAACTGGTAGATCAATACCCCGACGAAAATCACCGCCAGAACGACGAGAAGAACGAGTTTGCGCGTCTCCGCCCTCATATGTGCCTGCGCTCTCGCTGATAATATACCGAGAGTTTCATTCCCAGAGCAATCACCTGATCCGTGGTCGCCCTCTGAGCGAACCCTCTGCGGCCCGGTTGCTCTACGCTCTTGAGATCAAGTGAGTCAATGATGAGAAAAGCCCGACTTCCCTCCAATGACAACAGGAACGCCCGCACATTGGCATAACTTCCCTCGACGGTGAACGACATCTCCAGGCCGGGAAACAGCGATTCTCCCCGACGCCGTTCCCCTCCCTCGGACCCTTCCAGTACCTTCTGCTCGATGGGATCGAAATTGATCTCCGAGAGAATGACCCCGCTCTGATCGGCCAACTCGTTGACTTCGCGAATGACGGCGAGTTCCGCTTGTTCGGCCGGGGTGAGGAATTCCTTCTCGAATCGCACCAGACTGGAGCGAATGGATTCCGGTGTGGGAAGCTCCTCCTGCTGACCGGCTTCGATCTCGGCCACCCGTTGTTGAAGCGCTCTGAGCACTGCTTGCTGGCGCTCGAATCTCTCCCGAGTCCGGGCGATCTGGTTCTCTACGCGATGCATCTCAATGAATAAAAAAGTCGCGGCGCCCGCCGCCAACAGGCCTGCTACCAGCAGACCTATTTGCCACCGCCCCAATCGGTGAACGCGGTGGATGGTGCGCCCCGTTATGACTAAACTCTGGAGTCTCATTTTCCCCCGATCACGGTCGATAGGTCATCTCAATCTCGTACTCGACCTCCTGCGTTCCTTCCACCGGACGCTGCTTTCGCGGCCGGAAATGACTGAATCGACCAGTGGCGCGTAGCGCCTTGATCGTCTCCAGCACATCGTCGAGTCGCCGCCCGATCAACTGCATGGACACTTCCATCGGTGCCGTGCCCGGCCGAAGCGGATCAATCTGGGATACGTCCTCGAGCGCCACGTTGATGTGCACGAGCCTGACGTCCTTGCCCAGATTCGACTCCAAATCGCCCAGCAGTTTGGACCAGGGAAAAACCCGCCGCTCGATGAGGACCGCCGCCGCTTCCAGCAACTCCCGCTCCTCCGATGACAACTGGTCCGGCGTCACCGGCGGAGGAATGCGCCGCCGCAGCCGGGCGATCTGCTGCTCCTGGACGCGCAACCGGGTAGCCATCGCCTCCTGACGAACTCGGGCCAATCTCAACTCGCCCGCCAAGTGCACCGTCAGCCCCACACAGAGCAAAACCAGAGCGCTGAGACCCGAATTGACCAGCCGCCGATTGGTGAAAGGGTGCGTCGCAAGATTGAGTCCACCTACCATGATCACCTTATCATACCATCGAACGGGCCTTCCTGAGTAGCTCAAACTACACGCTTCATCTCCACGCCCTGTTCCAAAAGCTCGTGAACCCCGCTCGTCGGTGATTCCCCTCACCCGGGGTACTTCATCGTCGCCACCGCGAGCCCGGCGCACCGTACAGGTGGGGGAGCGATGGTTCAGCTACGACACGCGACGCCATGAGCGCCTTCCAGTCCGTTCCAGCTCCCTCATCTAACCAGCGGCTCCATATCCACGGAGCGGCAAGCCCAAGGTCTAGAAGAGGAAAGGATGGTTAAGTTAGGTTCATCGTCACCGATCCCCCAGTCGAACAGGGTCTGATCGTTCTCCAGACACCCCGTTTTTGGCGGCTGAGAGGCCCGAGAAGGCCCCTGAAATTCATTTCATGAGGTTTGCATCGTCCTCGGCATTTCAGGGGCCTTATACGCCAATTCTGTGCAATTTTGGGGATGCGAGTCGTTTTGACACACCACCCGCAGGATTCTCACTCGACGATGAACGCTTCGTTGACGTTCGTCACTCCGAAGCCCTGAACCGGTCCACCACCCGGGATGTAGATGGTGCCGCCCACGACGGCGGCGCCAATGCCATGACGGGGCGTCGGCATGGGAGCGAGCGCTCGCCACTCCCCCGGTTCAGGGAAGAAGGCCTCGGTGGCGTCAAACACGCCGAGCGGGTGACGGGAGTTCCCTTCACCACCGAACACGTAGAGCACTCCATCGACAACGGCGGCGGCAATCCCTGAGCGGCCTGTCGGCATGCTCGGTCCCGATCGCCAGGTGCCGGCTCTGGTGTCGAAGATCTCCACAACGTCGAGCGTGAAATCCCCCCCAGTGGTTCGCCCGCCGATGGCGTAGAATTCGCTCCCGATGGCGGCAGCGGCCAGATGATTCCTCGGCGTGGGCATGTCGGGGAGAACGTCCCATTCGTCCCGCACCGGATCGTATACGGCGAAGCTCCGCTCGCGGAACGACGGCGATCCACCGGCGGCATAGATCCTCCCATCGACGACGGCGGCGGCCAGTGCCCCTCGGCGCCGCGGCATGGGCTGCCGGGATCGCCACACATCCTGCTGCGGATCGTACTCGAAGGTGACGTTCCGCGGAGTGAACCGCAATCCCGAGAGCCCACCGATGACGTAAATTCGCCCGTTGACGGTGACGGCTGCCGTGTGGTGTAGCGGTTCGGGCAAGGGGGCCGCAAAGTGCCAACTATCAGTAGCTGGATCATACACCTCAACAGTATCGGCCGTGCTCCGGTCACCGCGAATCCCGCCAATGACGTAGATCAATCCGTTCAAACTGGTGACGGCCACTTCCTGTCTGGCTTCGTTCATCGGGGCCAGCGTCACCCATGACCCGCGCTGAGGGAGCGCCGCTATGGCCAAGGCCCCTACTACGAACGCACCAGTTAACAGCACCATTTTCTTCGCCATTTCATGTTTCTCCCCCGGGCACTCATTTCTGTCGCCCTTTGATCGTCTTTCGCCAAGTGTCAAAATCGGGCAGTTTCAGGCTCGCCGCGATGTCCTTCCGGCAAAAGACGGTCGCATACTCGTCAAATACCTCTGGCTGCCACTTGCGGTAAGTCTTCGCTCGCTCGCTGGACAGGAACTCTTGCTTTTTAGCCTCCACCCGGGCGGCGAACTCCCCCTCGGGAAGGGTAGCGATGTACTGATCGACTTGGCGCTCGATGTACTCGTTATAGGCCATCTGGTCGAGAAGCTCGTGAACCGGCGGATCGGGCGGCTGGACATCGGCTGGTGGGATGACGTGGTGGTCGAGGCCCTCGCGAACGAGACTGACGATGAAACCGCCAGGATTCTTGATGCCCGGCGTTCCCCGGGCGGCGACGATATCGAAGTATTGGACGGCCCGTTCGACGCGCTCTAGTGCTCCCCAGTTGGACTGGACAAGCTTCCTGGCCTCACGCGGAGCCACGCCGCGCTCGATCAACATGGTCATGAGCCGGGTGACCCGGTCTTGATCTTCCTCACTCGATGGGGCGCTTGACGGAGCAACGGGGCGAATATCTTCGGGAGAGAGATCCAGCGTGGTGTACATCGCCTCATCGGAAGGAGCGGCCGCGTGCCGCGTGGTTGGATTCCGCGCAAACGCGATAGTCCGACCTCTGACCTCCCAGCGCTCCAGGTACATTTTCTCTACTAATTCATTCAGCGCGGGCGCCAGCTTGCGTTTGATCTCCGACGGGTAGCGGAAGCTCCGGCTGATCCCCAGATATTCGTGAGCCAACTTGAACAGATCGATGATGAACTGATCGTCTTCTCCGAACTTTCGGTCAAGATACCGATACAAGCGCCGGGCAATGGGCGTTTGCAGAGAGAAATAGAGGTTGGTGTCCAGGAACTTGAGGTATCCGCTCTTGAAACTGCGATGCAACTGATCGCTCCACATGAACCAACTGTTCGGTTGATCGCGCTCGGTCTTGCGCCCGCCAGTTTCGTTGTAAATGTAGTAGCCTTGAATGAGCGTGAAGGCGACCGTGACATAGGAGTTGACCTCGTTGTCCCAGAAGGCATTCTGTGCGTGAAAAGAGACATTAGCCAGCCGCAGCAGCGATTGTTCCAGGCGCGCATAGCATTTGCCGCAAGGGCACCATCCCAGTCGCTTCACCAGGTCGTAGCGGGAGAAGTAGATCTTCTGCTTGTCGAATCCCTGTTTCTGAGTGAGCTCCATCAGAGCGACGTAGACATCCTCGTCAATATGGGTGGGAAGGCCAACCTCGGACCCCCCTTGAATGAGCCAAGTGCGTTTGACCAGACGCCCGTCCTGACCCCGAATAGTGTCTTGAAACTTGAGCGCGCGTTTGCCTCCAGGGACTTGCTTGGATAAAACGGCGATGGGGAAGTTGGCCAGGTTCATTTCGTCCTTTCCCTCCCTGACCTCAGAGATGAGAAAATACTCCGGGAGGCTTTGACTCCTTCGTTTCGCCTTAGTCGTTTTGGTTTTTGTTTTTCTTCCCATCGTTGTTCTCTCCCCAGTCGTGGTATCGTCTTAGCCGGGTTATGTGAAAGCTGTTTGTGCTCCCGACGCTGACAGGCAGATAGCAGCGTTGGCTGACAACGAGGTTTCCTGAGCCGAGCAAATCAGTCTGGCAGGAGCTGTTTCGTCGCCGGTAACCGGCAATCAAATTAGGTGCATGTGCACGCAAAAAAACAACAACAATACAACAACAATACAAACAACAACAAACAACAACAAAACAATGCAAATTCCGTGCCAAACACGATTTTCTTCTAAGTTGTTTGTTTTCAATAACTTGCCTTTGTGTTCGTGAGTGACGCTCTTGCCCGAAAACCCAATATTCCTTGCCCGAAAACCCAATATTCCTTGCCCGAAAACCCAATATTCCTTGCCCGAAAACCCAATATTCTTTGGACGCTCTTGCCCGAAAACCCAATATTCCTTGCCCGAAAACCCAATATTCCTTGCCCGAAAACCCAATATTCCTTGCCCGAAAACCCAATATTCTTTGGACGCTCTTGCCCGAAAACCCAATATTCC
>JALSQX010000022.1 GCA_026985075.1 Blastocatellia bacterium
TGGGCACATGTTGCTCAAATATTACCCTCCCGAACCCCAGCACCTGGACCTGTCCAAATTGAGCGCGGCCCTGGGTGTTTCACTGACTCTGGAAACGATGAAGACGACGGGCATCATCAATCCTTATCCCAGCGATTATGACAGTGTGTTGAGCGTATTCCCCAATTTCATCGTGCCCGACATTGTCAGCGTTCTCTCGGTTCACCGGTTGACGCCAATAGCGCCGGATCGGACATTGCTCGAGATCACGATTCTTGGCGATCCGCAGGATTCACCGGAGTTTCGAGAGTTCCGGCTCCGACAGTCTACCGTCTGGGGTCCGGGAGGACGAGCGGGCATTGATGATATCGCCGTGGCGGAGAAGTGTCAGAAAGGCGTATGCGTCAAGGCGACGCCCGTTTCGCTCATGGCCCGTGGCTCGAGTGATGATCGGGCAGGAATGATCTTCAACGAGTACACGATTCGAGGGTTTTATCGACAATGGCGCCACTATATGGAATGGAGCGCGTGATGAACGAGGGAGCTGCTCCGTTAATACCGAGAGCCATGCAGGGTGGGAGGTGAGCCGAGATGCATCGATCCATGGAAAAAGAAGCCATCCTTGATCTCCTTCATCGCTACGCCTGGTTGATCGACGAAAAGAAGTTTGATGAGTGGCTCGATCTCTTCACTGATGATGCCACTTACGTCGTGACCACTCAGGAAAATGCTCGCGCAGGCTTCGAATTCGGTCCGATCATGGAACGGAAAGACACGCTGCGCGAACGCATCGGCGAGTATGAGAAACTCTGGTGGGTTGATCCTGTGGTAACCAGTCACCTCATCTCCAACCCACTCATTGAGGTGGTGGATTCGACTCGCGCAGAGGTCAAATGTTACATCACGCTCTATCGGACCGAAGAAGATCAAGTCACCGAACTCCAGGGGTGCGCCAAATGTTGGCTGACATTGGAAAAGCGCGATGGCGCGTGGAAGATTCGCTCCTTCAAAGCGGTATTCGATGCAGCCATCGTGCCGGGCGTCTTGGACGTTCCCGTCTGAAGGGGGCATCCGATTCTGCCGACCCTCAGACCGGGTTTTCATGGAACCGATCACTCTCCGTACTGATAAATGGCGTTGCCATGCGGCCGGATCTCGTTTACAGCAATTGTCCCGTCCCCAACGCCCTGTTGCTCGTCCTCAGGCGCTTTCGGGGAGAGCTGGAACGGCGAGGATTACGATTCGCTTTGCTTCCTCCCGACCAGGCGGACGTCCATTTCACCTTCGCCCATCCTCGATACTTCCGTTTCGGGGGTGAAATTCCTCCGCTCATCTCCGAGGGGGTGAGAGCGCCTGGGCGAACCCAGCTCATCGGCCTCACCCGGTGTCGCACCCTACAGGGCTTCTTCGTGCTCTGTGACTCCGATATCGTAGAACCAGCGGATCTCAAGGGGAAACGCATCGCGCTCACGTCTAACGCGATTCGGGTACTCGAGCACTTGGAAGGCGTTTCTTACGAGACGATGGAGCCGTGGGAACAGACGCAACTCGCCCTGGGCACCTGGGAGGCGCGGGCGCTCATTCATACGCTGAACACAGCGGGGCTCACCCCGACCGACGTGGAGTGGGTCCCCGTACCGAATCCGTGGGCTGCTCACGCTCATCACGCGGCGCGCGTTTCGTCATCGTTCGCGCCTCAGGATCTCTTCCCCGACGCCGCTTCACCCGAGGGGAACGCTCAGGTGGCTGCTCTCGTCAAGCGCCGCGTCGATGCCATTTTCTCATTTCTTCCTTACGCCGCCGAACTCGAGCGCCGGGCGATAGCGCGACCCGTTCTCGATCTCCGTCAATTCCCCGAGGATGATTATGTGAGCACCTGGACGGTGAGTCGTCAGCTCGTCGAAGAAGACCCAGAGGTCGTCCAGACCGTCGTTCGGCTCGCCGTCGCAGCCGGTCGATGGGCGGCGAACCACCCTGATGAAGTCGCTGCCATTCACGCTGAGAACCTCGGCGTGAGCGTCGAAGCGGTCTGGCGGGCGTTCGGTCCTCGTTTCCACGAACAGCTCGTTCCCTGTCTCGATCCAGCGCTCATCGAGACGCTCGATCGCACGCAGGCGTTTCTCCTCGAGCACAACCTTTTGCCGAGGACAGTGAAGCTGGAAGAATGGATCGAGCCGAGTTTCCTCCAGAGCGTTCGGTGCTGAAAAAATTTTGCTCGGAGGGGGTTGGGATTCGAGTCGACTGATGAGATGTGATCCGATCTCAGATGATTCCTGGAGGTGATCATGGTCGGGGAGATGAGGCCGCCTTCGGGGAAGGAGCGTATCCCCGAATTGGGATTCCGGAACTATTGGTATCCGGCATTGAAGTCGAAAAAGGTGGGAAGGAAACCAGTTCACCTCCGCCTGCTCGGCGAAGACCTGGTGCTGTTTCGCGCTCGAGGGCGCCTATGGGCTTTGGAGGGGAAATGCCCTCATCGGGGGATGCCGTTGTGGTTGGGCCGATCGCATTTCCCAGGGACGCTGAGTTGTGCCCATCACGGGTGGACGTTCGATCACCAGGGGCGATGCGTCGCGGCCCTGCTGGAAGGTCCAGCCAGTTCCTTGCCACCGAAAATCCGCCTTCGCTCCTATCCTGTGGAGGAGCGATTCGGCGTGGTGTGGATCTTCATGGGAGAGCAGACGCCACCGCCGTTGAACGAGGATCTTCCTCCGGTTCTGTTGAAGCCGGATCTGGTCGTGTGCACGGATATTCAAGACTGGCAGTGTAACTGGCGGGTGGTCATCGAGAACTTCATGGATCCTCTTCATGCTCTCTACGTCCATCGCCGGTCGTTGCTCATGCTTTTCGATATGGTGTTGAGCTCGGCTCGACTAGAAGTTCGGGATACCGATGATGGTCGAGGATTCCACCTGGAGTACAGAGGAGATTCCTATCAGGATATCTATCCCGGATTGGGCCGGTACCCACGACGATGGTGGTGGCGTCGGTTGAAAGCGCGACTGTTCGGTGAGGACACATTCTGGGAGCGAGGCTTCTTCGCCGAAGTGCGCCTGCCATCTCACACCAGCGTCAACCTGCCCGGCGGAGTGACATATATTCAATGGCTGGTTCCTCAAGACAGAGAGGAGACGCGGAGTGTCGCGTTCACTGTCGTGCAGGCGCGCGGTCTCCGTGCTCTCAACTTCAAGTTCTGGTACTACGTATTGTTTCATTGGTTGGAGAATCGGGGGGCGTATTCGGTGTTGGGACAGGATCGCCTCATCTGCGAACATCAAGATTATCGGCATCCGGAGAAGTTATCGGTGACCGACGTCGGGATCATTCGCTGGCGAAAGGAAGCCTGGCGGCGTGCTCGGAGGGCCGGAGGCGAAGAGCCCTGGACGACCGTCTGTCGGCGGTCGGAGGACTCGGCGAGGTGAACGCCAGGAGTGGTTCCGCGCATCGAGGGCGATGTGACGCCTTCTCCCTTGAGTGCCGGGTGCTGTTTCCTGGAGGTGAACGATGGCTGAACAAAAAGAGGTGAGCGTAGCCACAGCCCATTCGGGATTGACGGGCAATATCGTGTTCCTCAATCGGGAACCATACCAGCGGGAGGGATTGCGGGTGCAGCTCATCTGTCCGGGGACCGGCCGCGCTATCGTGGAGGCGCTGCTTCGTGGCGAGGCGGATTACACCAATGTGCTGGCGGGACCGATCATGGCAGCGGTAGGGGGAGCACCGTTGAAGTTCGTTCTCGACTACCAGCATCGAGGGTGGGAGCTGTGGGCGCGTCCCGAGATCATGACCGTATCGGATTTGGTGGGTAAGACGATTGCTCAGACGTCTCCCCTCGCCGAGAAATATCTGCATGCGGCGCTCCAGCGACATGGCGTCGACCCTCGCGCTGTGCGCACTGGCCAGCCAGTGTTTTCACCTCAAGGTATCCTCGCCGGAGAAGTCGATGCGGCATTGTTGCTGGCGCCGATGACGGCGGAAGCCGAGCGCGCCGGTTTACGCCGTCTGCTGGGGGCGGCAGAGATCGGTGATCCACCCACCTATGGATTGATGACCACCGATGAGCGATTGCGGAGCCATCCCGATGAAGTCAGGCGAATGATTCGAGCCACGCTCAACAGCGTCAGGCAACTCCTGGAGGATCCCACCCGGAGATTCGCTCTGGTCAAGGAATTGGGTACGCCCGACGAATTGGTCGAAGCCGCACTGGAGGCGACGATCGGACATCTGGATGCCACGGGGGACATTCCTGCCGAAACACAGCGGCGATGGATAGAGATCGCTTGTGAAGCGACCGGCGTTCAGCATCCAGTTCCGCTCACTCAGGTGTTCGATTTCGGCATCCTTCACCAACTGGAGTCCGCCTGAGCGGGAGCCAGACTGATCGGGCCTTGACGCTCGCGGCCCATCAACTGAGAAGTAGAGAAGGAGGATCAGCATGAACGCATCATCCGTCAAGCGCGTCATTTGTTGTCATTGTCCGATGGCTTGTGGATTGCTGGCTCACATTGAGCGGGGGAAGGTCGTGAAGCTCACCGGAGATCCAGATCACGCCATCAGTCGCGGTTTCATTTGTATCAAGGGCGAACGAGCCGCCGAGTATCACGATCACCCCGATCGTCTCAATTATCCTTTGAAACGCGCAGGACGGCGTGGCGAAGGCAAGTGGGAGCGCATCAGTTGGGATCAGGCGATGGACGAGATTGCCGGGAAATTGCGTGCCCTTCGAGATCGCTATGGCCCCGAAAGTGTCGCACTGTTACATGGGACGTTTCATGGTCCTGAATGTGGGATCGGCATCCGGTTCCTCAATCTTTTTGGCAGCCCGAATTCGAGCGGTATGGGCATTCCTTGCGCCGGGCCAGCGATGGAGGCCGAAGCTCTGACCTATGGATTCGGACCGACATACATTTCGCCACCGACGCCAGGCGTCACCAGATGCATCGTCATCTGGGGGAGCCGGCCTTCGGCCTCTCAGCCTCCCGTATGGCTGGCTATTCGGGCCTGTCAGGAAGCGGGGGCGAAATTAATCGTCATCGATCCGATGAAGACCGAGGAGGCTGAGGCGGCCGATCTCTGGCTTCAGCTCAGACCGGGAACGGACGGCGCTTTGGCCCTGGGGTGGCTTCATGTCATCATCGACGAAGAGCTTTATGATCGGGACTTCGTCAGGCAGTGGACCCATGGATTCGAGGCGTTGAAGGCGCGCGTCCGGGATTATCCTCCGGAGAAAGTCGAAGCCATCACCTGGGTGCCGAGAGCGCAGATTGTGGAATCGGCGCGCCTGTTTGCTCGCCATCAGCCAGCCATTCTCAACTGGGGCGTGGCCAATGCGCAGTTGGGGCGTAACGCCATTCAGACGGAGCGGGCCAAGGCCATCCTTCGAGCGATAACCGGTGCGCTCGATCAGATGGGCGGAACATTGTTGCTCGGCCCGCCGAGCCGCGCTCGTATCATGCCCGACATGGAACTCTACGATCACCTCTCCGAAGCGCAACGGAAGAAAAAAATCGGCAGCGACCGGTTCCGGCTTCACGGCGAAGGATACGAGCGATTGAGTCGAGCCATGCGACGAGTGTGGGCCAAGGAGCGATTGCTCAGTCAACTGTGGGCAGCGGACGTTCCTTCGCCGCTCATATGGCGAGCTATCTTGCATGAAGATCCCTATCCCATCAAGGCCGTGCTCATTCAATACCATAATCCCCTTGGGGCGAGCGCCAACGGCGGCATCGTCTATGACGCGCTCAAGAACGAGAACCTGGAACTCTCGGTCGTTCACGAGTTGTTCATGACGCCGACGGCGGAACTGGCCGATTACGTCCTTCCCGCGTGCCATTGGCTGGAGAAGTCGGCCTTCTCGAGCTTCTTTGGATGGGCGAACATGGTGGTGGTTGGCGATCGGGCTGTTCCGCCGAGTCACGAGCGACATAATGATTATGAACTGTGGCGGGACCTCGGTCGTCGACTGGGCCAGGAGGCCTATTGGCCGGAGACGCTGGAAGCATTCTGGGATGAGATGTTACGACCCGCCGGCATCAATTTCCATCAATTGGTGAATAGCGAACAACCATGGATCCTGGAACCCCCTGCTTTCCAGAAGTACGCCGAGCCCGATCCCCAGACGGGGCGTCCACGAGGGTTCGGAACGCCGACCGGGAAAGTGGAATTCGCGTCCACTATCTTGGAAGAGCTCGGTTATGATCCATTGCCCGACTATGAAGAACCGCCAGAGAGTCCGGTCAATGATCCCGGACTCGCTCAGCAGTATCCGCTCATCCTCATCACCGGCGGCACGGTCATCGAATGTCATCATCAAGGTATGCGGCAGGTGACGTTCTTTCGCGAAAAGTACCCACATCCCGAACTGCGCATTCATCCGGAAACCGCCGCCCAGTTGAACATCGCTGATGGCGATTGGGTTTACATTGAAACCCGTCGAGGCCGTATCAAGCAGCGGGCTCGACTCACCGATCGCATTCATCCTCGTGTCGTGCAGGCGGACCGATGGTGGTATCCAGAAGAGCCGGGTCCAGAACCACATCTGCATGGATTCTGGAAGTCTAATGTCAACGTCGTCACGGCAGATGATCCGGAGGTTTGCGATCCCATGTATGGGACGTGGTTCAATCGCGGGAATCTGTGCCGCGTCTATAAAGTGGAAGATGAGGCGTGAGCGAAATCCGTAGGCGTACATTGTCATTTCACAGGAGGTGGGGAAATGCCCGGAATGGATGGTCAAAGCGAGATTGAGCGACTTCTCGATGAGATGGAGCGCTCGCTGGAGCAGGGGCTCATCCCGGCCCGTATTTTCAATGATCCCGAAATTCATCGATTGGAATTGGAGTGGCTCTTTGCCCGCGCCTGGGTGTTTGTGGGACACGAGACGGAGATCCCCCGGCCAGGCGATTACTGTCTCCGGTACATCGGCCAGGATCCTTTCATCTTCGTTCGGGATGAGGCAGGCAGCGTGCGCGTCCTGTTCAACGCCTGTCGCCATCGTGGCGTTCAGGTCTGTCGCGCCGAGCGGGGGAACGCGTCTCATTTCCGTTGCGTGTATCATGGGTGGACGTACACAAACAGCGGTGAGCTGGTCGGGATTCCCGCCGCCGAAGAGGCTTACAGAGGATTCGACAAGAGCGCCTGGGGACTGCTGCCGGCCCCTCACGTGGCCTCCATTCATGGGCTCGTCTTTGCTGCGCTCGATCCTCAGGCCCCTCCATTTGAAGAGTTCCTCGGAGGGATGAAGTGGTATCTGGATCTCCTCTTCGGTCTCACCGAAGAGGGAATGGAAGTCATTGGCGAACCGCATCGCTGGATCCTGGAGGCCAACTGGAAAATTGCCGCCGATAACTTCGCCGGTGACGATTACCATACGCTCTATCTCCATAAGTCGATGTGGGACGTGAACGTATTCCAGGTGCCGGCTCGAGCTAATATGATGGGATATCACGTTCAGGCGGGGAATGGTCACACCATCAGCTTCTCCATGGCGCCCGATCCCAATGAGCCGGGCCCGACCTTCTGGGGATATCCGCCAGAGATCGTCGCTCGCTTTCGCCCCGACCGCGTGACCCCGGAGCAGTATGAGCTCGCCCGTCGATCTCGAGTGAGCGTGGGCACCATCTTCCCCAATCTTTCATTCCTGACCGTGCCGTTGACCGCCGATCCGGATCGCATCCCTCCGACGACATTCATGACGATCCGTCAATGGCAACCGAAGGGGCCAGATCGTATGGAGATCTGGAGTTGGGCATTGATGTGGGAAGGGGTCTCGCCCGAATTTCGCGAGCGCTCGTATCAAGCGTGTATGGCCAGCTTCAGTCCTTCGGGGATCTTCGAGCAAGATGACACCGTTCCCTGGCCGCTCGCGACGAGGACCGCGGGAACGTTTTTCTTTGGGCGGCGAAATGAGATGCTGAATTATCAAATGGGGCTCAGCACGGGGACGGCACAACCGGTCACTGATTGGCCCGGTCCTGGCGTGGCGTATTCTCCTCGATATGAAGAGGGCGTGCAGCGTCATTTCTATCGACGCTGGCTCGAATATATGAGAGCGAGATAATGGAGAGTCGACACCGCTCGGCCGGTGGTCAACCTTCCATGCAGTGGCCGCGGGATGCCCTGTCTTTCAATAATGGTGAATCGGCAAGAGCCGATGTCTGATTGAGATACCGGCCAATCACAAGCTGGTGATTCGCCTGCTGCCTCTAGCAGTTGGAGGCCGAGAGTGAAGTGAATCACTCTTCGGAGGAGCACTCATCATGTCCGATCAACATCCACCGCTCTATCACCAGGTCGTCGATTTCTTGATGCACGAGGCCGCTCTGCTCGATGACGGGCGGTTCCAGGAGTGGTTCGAGCTCTTGGCGGAGGACATCGTGTACCAGATTCCCGTCCGCACGACGCGCGATCGAGAAGCTGGGCGTGGATTCAGTCAGCAAGCGTGGCACATGAACGAGACTTGGGGAACGCTGAAGACGCGCGTGGCCCGTCTGGCGACGAAAGCAGCATGGGCGGAAGATCCACCAACGCGAACGCGGCATTTCGTCACCAATATCCGCGTTCGGCCTGGCGACGAGGAGAATGAAGTTCGGGTCACGTCCAATGTGCTCGTGCTTCGGCATCAGGGTGACTCGCCGTCAGCGCAATTCTTGTCTGGCGAACGCCATGACGTTCTGCGCCGGGAGAATGGCCGGTGGTGGTTGGCGCGACGGCTCGTTCTCCTCGATCAAACGACTTTGGGGACACACAACCTGGCCATCTTCATCTGATTCGCTATCTCGGTGGAGCCGCGCGCAAGGAGAGGAAAGTCCTGTGCCTCGATTTATCACCAGAGACGGTCTCTCGATCCACTACCGGCGGTCGGGCGACGGTCCACCGCTCATTTTTCTCCATGGGCTCGGCGCCCATCTCTCTTGTTGGCGACATCAGGAAGCATTTTTCTCCGCTCAGTACACCGTCCTATTGCTCGACTTGCGGGGATTCGGCGAGTCGGATAAGCCGCGGGATTCCAGGGCTTATGGGGTGAAATCCTTCGCCGAAGACGTACACCAATTGCTGGTTCGTTTGAAGATGCCCGGTGCTCATCTGGTCGGGACCTCGATGGGAGGATATGTCGCCGAGCAGTTCGCCCTCGAATATCCTGAGAAGGTGAAGAGTCTCGTCCTCTGCAATACGGCCTGCCGTCGCCAGGTACCTCCCGAGCTCTTGCGAGCGCGATTGGAGGCGCTGGAACGTTCGGATATGAGCCGTTATGCTCGCCTGGTGGCTTCACAAGCATTAGCTCCTGGAGCGTCCGATGCGCTCATTGCCGAGGTCACGGAGATGATCGCCAGCAATGATCGCGCCGCCTATGAGACGGTCATCCGCTCGCTCACCTTCGACGTGTGCGAGCAGTTGGCATCCATTCGTGTTCCCGTTCTCCTCATAGGGTGCGACGAGGACATCGTCATGCCTCTTGACCGTCTCAGAGAAATACGTCGATGGTTGCCCCAGGCCCGGTTAGAGATCATCGAAAGATGTGGACATCTCCCGTACATGGAGAGACCGGACGTTTTCAATCAGATCCTGGCCTCGTTCCTGGCCGAGATTTCACATGGAGGAGGGCGTGACAAGTCCGGCTGATCTTGACGATGGGACTCGGCGCGATTGACGCCCCATTCGAAGAGATCGAACGGCCAACGGGAGCGTCGCTCGATGAGCGGCGGCATTCACGATCGGTGGAATGACACTCTCGGCTCAGTCACAGTTCAACAGTGGAGACGGTCGATGAGATCGCCTGGCTGAGGCACCCAGTTCTCATCCCGCACGTGAGTGAGAGCCCTTCCGGCACATAAGAAGGATCGGTATTGACGCCGCCCGTCAAAATCCTCTCTCTATTCTTCCATCTCATTGCTCATTCGGTTTGGAGAGGGCCGCTCGTCGTGGGGCGGTGAGCCGCGTTAATCTGCCTGATCGGTCAGGAAGTGTTTCCTTCCCGGCGCTGGGAGCGAACTCCCTGCAGTTGCCGGCTGGATGTCGAGTACAAATGGGTGAGTCGAGGGCGGGATCGTTATTCTCGGATGCCAGCAAAAGCAACGCACCAATCGAGCGTTCGATGGGATCGCCTATGATGCCCGTCCAAGAAAAGAGGAGGGAGACTCTTTCATCGAGCCAGCGGCGTTGGTTGACGGCTGGAGTGGTGTTGGGATTGCTCATGGTGGCCTGGGAGATGACCGCGGTGGCCACAGCGATGCCGCGGGTCGTACAGGCTTTAGAAGGCCAGCATCTGTATAGTTTGCCGTTCGCCCTCTATCTGTTGCTGGCCACGGTGAGTGGTCCCCTCTGGGGATATATGTCCGATCATTATGGTCGATCCCGCAGTTTCTTGACGGCCGTCGGTGTGTTTCTGGCGGCGGCACTGGGGGGTGCTCGTGCGCCATCGATGATCTGGTTTCTTGGGGCGCGCGCCCTTCAAGGGTTGAGTGGAGGTGGGATACAGATCCTGACGATGACGATTCTGGCCGAACTCTATCCGCTGGTCGAACGGTGGCGGGCCCAGATGGTCGTTGCGTCCTCCTGGGCGATGATGTCTCTGGTCGGTCCCATCGTCGGCGGATTCATCGTCGATCGGGTATCGTGGCCCTGGGTATTTTATGCCCATGTGCCCTTGGGGTTGATGGCCGCCGCGATCGTGGTGCGGTGGCGTCATGATCGCCGACCGGCGCGGGATCAGAGTCTGGATTGGGTGGGGGCCAGTGTGTTCGTCCTGTCGGCTGGAGCCCTCATCTATGGCTTGCAGGTTCGGCAGTGGGCGTGGATGCTCGTTGGAACGGTGGGATTAACGGTCTTCATCTGGGTGGAGCGGGGACAAGCCACTCCCCTGGTCCCGTTTTCGGCGTTGGCTCGGCCATTGGCGTCGCGGACGACGGTGAGCAACTTCTTCATTGGTATCTGTTTCTTCACCTTGACGGCTTATTTGCCCTTACTGGTGCAAGCCGGTCGTGGTGAGACGGCCACCCGGGCGGGCATGTTGTTGGCGCCGACCATCATCGGATGGGCGGGGGCGAGCATTATCTCCACGCGGCTGTTACCCCAATTGGGCCCGCGGCGCCTGGCGCTCTGGGGAGCGGGAGCCATGGTTGGAGGGTTTCTCCTCTGGACGCTCACCCTGGAGGCGACGCTGACGGTCATGGCCATCGCTGGATTGATCAGCGGCGCGGGAATGGGATCGGTCACGCTCCCGTTGATCGTGAGTGCTCAGGAAGAGACATCCCGTGAGACGCTGGGCAGCGTGACGGCCGCCATGCTCTTCGGTCGAAACGTCGGAGGAGCCTTCGGATCAGCACTGATGGGAGCGTTGTTGGGGAGTTCACTCCAGCATGGCGGACAAGGGCTCATCGATGCTTTTTGGCGCGTTCCTGGCCTGGCAGCCGTTGTCTCCGGGATCCTCGTGGCCGTAGTTCGCGGCGTCCCCGCGCTGGCTCCCCGGCGCGCCGATCATTCATGAGCCTCGGAGACGCCGCTCGCCGGGTGAACGGGACCCCTGGGGGGGCGGAGGTTCATCATCGTGGTACGGTGCTCGAGTAGGGCGGCGTCCAGGGATCGGGTCGGGCCTGGCGGAGATGCATCACCAGGGGATGGTGCGCTTCCTCCTCGAATGACCTCTTGTATCGTATTCCACTCCCCCGGGCTGTGGAGCGGCCCTGACGACGAGCTTCGCATTCTGGGAGGCCGGCAACCCGGCCGCTCGCGCCGGAGCGGGAAGATCAGCGCGCTGCTAAATCTCGTTCATCATGTACTGGAGCCACTGCCGAATGAAGGCTCTCTGGTTGGCCTCGGCGTAATCCAACGGATACGCCTCCCCAGGCCCCGGCCAGGTGGGGTCCAGGGATAAATGATCCATGCCCATCTGGTAGTTCAATTCGTGTACTCGAGCCATGAGTCCTTTGGCCATTCGTGTGATGCTGCGCCAATTCTCAGTATCATCCTGTTCGAAGACGCCGGAGGTGCCGAACGTGTGCACATAGGTCTGATAGGACCGCTCCTTGAACCACTCCGGCGCATCCCGCTCCACCAAAAACCACGACCACACCTCCGTCCGATCCGGCCCCACCGGCCGCCATACCCGAAACGTCAACATCGGCGTCGGCGCCGACCGATGATCCTTGGCAATCATCACGTTCAACACCGAAAAATTGGGAAACACCGTCCCGTGGAGGAAGTTGATCCGCCGAGCCACCGCCACCTGCTCGGGCGTGGGATAGCTCCGCTGCAACGACTGCACCATCTCCTCGGGATACCCCCAAAACGGCGGCAGCTCCATCCCCGGTGGCGCACTGATCATCCCCAACCCGTGCCCGTTGCCCGCATGCACGTGCACCCCGTACATGGCAAACTTGGGATCGCCGGGAGCGAGCTTCAAGTCCACGGCCGAATGGTGTGTCATCAGCGTGTGATAGGCATCGCCAATGAAATTGTCCGCTCCCAGTTTCCAGTTGGCGTCCACAATCCACCGGTGCGGAGCGCCGACGACTTCCAGGCCCGCCTCGCTCCGTTTCGTCACCAGATCGAGGTACCACGTCATATCTCCCAGATACTCGGTGAGCGGGGGGGCATTCTCGTCAAGGGAGGCGAAGATCATCCCATTGTACACATCCCATCGGGGAACGGGTCGTAGCCCCCACTTCGCCTTATCCAGCTTGTCGCCATAAGCTTCTTTGGCTGCAGGCACGCCGACCAGTGCGCCCGTCGTTTTGAAGGTCCACCCGTGATAGGGACACCGGAAGTGCGTGGCATTTCCCATCTCTGCCCGGCAAACCTGCATTCCCCGATGACCGCAACAGTTGAACAGAATCTGTATCTTTCTCTGAGCATCGCGAACGACGATGAAACTATCATCGGCAATATACCGCACCACGTAGTCGCCAATATCGGGGATTTCTGACTCATGTGCCAGGTAGATGTAGGCGCGGGCGAAAATGCGTTCTTTTTCCAGCTCGAAGATCTCAGGATCATTGTAGATCTTCGCCGGAACCCGCCCGTCTCGGATACTCGATTGGGCTCGTTCGAGAAGCCTCTGACTCGACCCCATCTGTTGAATCTCTGTGACCATTCGTCGACCTCCTTCTCTCATGAATCATAGTGTCTGCTCGTCCAGGAGACTGAAAGGCTCCGTCGGGAACGGCTCCAGGCAGGGCCAGCACCACTGGTTGGCTTGAGGCGAGAGCCCGGCCCACTTCGAGCCGTCGGTTTTCGATGGCTAGGTGCATTCCCGACGCCCAATGTGCGCCAAATTGCCCACCCTCTGAACCCCCGTCTTTGCCCCTCAGGGGAGGCTGCAACTCACGTGCCGAACCCGATCGAACGATGGAGGAGAACTAACTCCTTGAATGGGAGTCGGTTAATAATGGGGATCAGGAGTGGCGGCCAACAGGCTGAATCTTTGTCGGGTGATATGCCCCAAGGGGCGGGTGATAAGACCCAAAGGGAGGGAAGAGAGGCACTGCGGGATATCGATATGCCAGAGTGTCCAGTTGGCCTCTTCATCCGAAAGCGGTCATGCCGATGGGGGGATCGACCGGGTCGCGTCGGCGATCTCCTCTTTCACCGTCAGCGAGGGGCGAATCGGGTCCACCGGAATCAATCCCTCTGGGCTCTCTGGGCTCTATACTGAGGTGAGAGAAACCGGTGAGTTTTCCGGAGGCGCGTCCGGCAGAGACATGGTGTTGGTTGATGCTGATGGTCGGCTACGGTTGACAGTCGTCCCGCGTTTGGCAATTATTCACACGGAAGGGATGTTGAGGAGAATGGGCACATGGCGTATTTGACATATTTGCAGGCCATTCGACAAGGGATTATGGAGGAGATGGCTCGCGATGAGCGCGTCTTCATTCTGGGAGAGGATATCGGCGTTTTTGGTGGCGCCTTCAAGGTCACCGAGGGGTTACTCGATCAGTTTGGCGAGCAGCGAGTGATCGATACGCCACTTTCCGAGATTGCCATTGTGGGAGCGGCCATCGGCGCGGCTTATCTCGGCATGCGCCCGATTGCCGAGATGCAGTTCATTGATTTCATCTCTTGTGCCTTCAGTATCATCACCAATTACGCGGCCAAGTCGCGATACCGATGGGGCGCTGGCGTTCCCATCGTTGTCCGCGGCCCGTGCGGAGGGAACGTTCATGGTGGTCCGTTTCACTCGCAAAACGTGGAAGCGTATTTTTTTCATACGCCGGGATTGAAAATCGTCGAGCCAGCCACAGCCTATGATGCCAAGGGACTGATCAAAGCAGCCATTCGAGACGAGGACCCCGTGCTCTACTTCGAGCACAAGTACCTCTACCGCCGCATCAAAGAGGAGGTGCCCGATGAGGACTATATCGTCCCCATTGGACGAGCGCGCATCGCCCGTCAAGGGCGCGATTTGACCATCGTCACCTATGGCTGGATGGTGCATCAATCATTGGCGGCAGCCGCCCAACTGGAGAATGAAGGAGTGGATGTGGAAGTCGTTGATCTCCGAACTTTGCTACCACTCGATGATGAGACCATCATGGAATCGGTCCGCAAGACGAACAAAGTGTTGATCGTGCACGAGGACACGCGCACCGGCGGCATCGCCGGCGAAATCGCCATGCGGATTAACGAGCAAGCCTTCGATTATCTGGATGGGCCTATTCGCCGGGTGACCGCCCCAGATACGCCGGTTCCGTTTTCTCCACCACTGGAGGAGGCATTCCTTCCACAGGTTGATGATATCGTGAGAGCAGCTCGAGAGGTGCTCGCTTACTGAGGGCAAGGAATCGGCGGTTGGCCTCTCCCGTGGAGTGGGTGATGGGACATCCTCTTCTCCCGGAGAGAACAGACGGATGAGGGATACGCGATGACCACCAAACCACTCATCGACAAGCCTCGATTGGCAGAATTAAACGAGACGACCTTGCTCGATTTGCTCTATTACATGAAGTTGATGAGAGCCGTCGAGCAACGCATAGAGCGCGTCCTCTACCGGCAAGGCAAGATACCTGGCGCCGTCTATTCGGCGCGCGGCGAAGAAGCCATCCCGGTAGGATCGGCGGCTCACTTGCGTCCCGATGATGTCGTCGTTTCATTACATCGGACCATGGGAATGTTTTTCATTCGGGGCGTTCCTCTGCGACGGATCATCGCTCAGTACATGGGACGAAAGGGTGGGGTGACCGATGGCCGGGACGGAAACATGCATATGGGAGATCTCGCTTATCATATCATCGCTCCGATCAGTCACCTGGCAGAGACGGTGCCCGTGGCGGCAGGGGCGGCGCTGGCTATCAAGATGCGCGGGGAAGATCGCGTCGTGTACTGTTATTTCGGCGATGGGGCGACTTCGACGGGGTCCTGGCACGAAGGGGTGAATTTCGCCGCCGTGCAACGATTGCCCTTGGTGCTCATCTGCGACAACAATCAATGGGCCTATTCGACGCCTCTGGAGAAACAGATGGCCGTCGAACATATCGTGGATCGTGCCGCCGGATATGGCATCGCCACGGAGATCGTCGATGGAAACGATGTTTTGGCCGTGCACGAGGCCACGGGTCGCGCCGTGGCTCGCGCGCGAGCCGGCGAGGGACCGACGTTGCTCGAATGCAAAACGTTTCGCATGACCGGGCACGCCGCTCACGATGATGCCCGTTACGTGCCCGCCCATCTCTTCGAGGAGTGGCGGGCCAAGGATCCCATCGATCGATATCAGCGGTATCTGCGGGAACAGGGACTCCTGGATGAGGAAAAACTGAATGCCATGGAAGCGCGGATCGAGGCGGAAATCGATGAAGCGATCGCCTGGGCCGAGCGGCAACCCTATCCTTCTCCTGATGAGCTGGAACGGGGCGTCTATTACGAATCGTGATGGTTGACAGGTGCCAATGGGGCGTGCTAGTCTTCATGCTCAATATGCGAGCCGTGATGGGCCACATCCGACGACAAACGATGACGGGAGGATCACCGGTGGCCGCGTGTATGTGTTGTCGGAGAACACATCCGCCACCGGTAGTGGGCCTCACGATCGCCGTGATCGCATAATTCAGCCGCACAGAGAATCAAGTGATGCGAGCCCGCTATCGGACATCCGATGGCGGGCTTTTTCGCTATCGCCATATGGGGAGGAAGACGTATGGTCGTTATCGCAAGAGATCTGGAGTTGGAGAGGGCGATTCAGGGCCTCCCGCCCGAGGTGCAGAAGGAGATTCGATGGTTCGCCGAGCACATTGAGCGGTTAGAAGCGGGAGAAATCGATGAGGATGACTTCAAGCGCTTTCGATTGGAGAACGGCGTCTATGGTATTCGCGGAGCCCAGGATATGCACATGGTCCGCGTCAAAGTCCGGTTCGGTTGCATCACTCCGCATCAACTGGAGACCTTAGCGGCCATTGCCGAGCAGTTCACGCCGCATCACCGAGTGCATATCACCACCCGTCAGGACATTCAATTCCACCATGTGAGGCGGAAAGATGTTCCTCTCGTTCTGGCGCGCATCGCCCAGTCCGGTCTCACCACTAGAGAAGCGTGCGGCAACACCGTGCGCAATGTGACGGCGTGTCCTTTCGCTGGCGTCTCTCCCTCCGAGGTCTTCGACGTGACGCCCTATGCCGATGCCGTTTCGCGGTATTTCCTGCGCCATCCCATCACGCAGAACCTTCCTCGTAAATTCAAGATCGCCTTCGAAGGATGCCGGGAGGATCACGTCGTGCCCGCCATTCATGACATCGGAGCCATCGCCACCGTGAGACAGGAGAATAGGCGTGTGGAGCGCGGATTCCGTCTCTACATTGCTGGCGGGCTGGGCGCTCAGCCTCGGGCCGCCGAACTGTTGGAGCCGTTCACTCCCGCCGAACTCTTGATCCCCACCTGTGAAGCGGTCATTCGCGTGTTCGACCGACATGGCGAACGGCGTCCGGATCGACTTCATCGGATGCGGGCGCGAATGAAGTTTCTGGCGAAAGATTGGGGCATCGATCGATTGCGAGAAGCCATTCTGACCGAGAGGCGCGCGCTGTTGCTGACGCGATCTGGCCTGATGGAAGATGGGATCGAGCTCGTCGAAGAAGAACCGCCAGACGTGGACATTCCTCCTCTTCCATCGCCCGACTGGACACCGTCGCCGGAATATGAAACGTGGCGTCGAACCAATGTTCGACCGCAAAAACAAGCCGGGTACGTCGTCGTAATCATACGGTGTGAATTGGGCGATATCACCAGCGATGGATTGCGAACTGTTGCCCGCGTGGCTCGTCGCTGGTGCGCCGGTCGCATCCGCACGGCGATCTCTCAAAACCTCATCTTGCGATGGGTGCCGGAATCGGCCCTTCCCTGGGTGTATCAAGAACTGAAACCGGCGGGTTTGGTTGCTCCAGGAGCTCATGGCCTTGCCGATGTGACGCGATGCCCGGGAGCGGATACCTGCCAATTGGCACTCACTCACTCCCGAGGATTGGCCGAGGCGCTCGGCGAGGTTCTGGCTCGTGATCTCACCGATTCCTCCGAGATACAGAACCCGTCAATAAAAATCTCTGGTTGCATGAACTCATGTGGACAGCATCATATCGCCGATATCGGTTTTTATGGAGCCTCGACGGAAATCGATGGTCATCCGTTGCCGCAATATATCGTCCTCGTCGGTGGCCAACCGGAGGGAGAACGAGTTCGGTTTGCTCGGCCTGTGGCCCGCGTCCCAGCTCGGCGGGCTCCGGAAGTCGTCAGGCGGTTGCTCGCCTTCTATCAGGCCGAGCGTAAACCGGATGAATCGTTCGTGGCCTTCGTCGATCGTCTCGGGATGAAGCCGATCAAGCGCGCGCTTGAAGATCTCGCCAGCGTGCCCCCATTCGAAGAAGCTCCAGAATTGTATCGGGATCTGGGAGCCGATGAAGAAACGTTCCGCGTCGAACTCGGTCCGGGAGAGTGCTCGGCATGAACTTTGGATGGCCATCGGAGGAAGTGACGCTCATCGGGCGATGAGCTCGGTGGGAGCATATTCCATGGTTGGCGTCCGCAGATGTGGGCACCTCGCAGATGATGGCGAACGGGGAAGGGGACATCGTAGGATCACAGTGATCTCTGGGCGATGGCTTTGTGAATGAGCGCTCGATCTTGAGGATCGAGATCGAGCTCCAGCGCCATCTGGCGAGCTCGAGGACTCATCTTGCGCCAGGTCTTTCGCAAGATTCTCAGCAGGTTTTCTTCCGGCGTCCTCTGGGCGAATTCGTGGAACTCGGTCTCCAGGAAGACCAGGCAAATCGCATCTTCGAGGAGTTGCATTTCCGGGTCGGTCTTGAGGTTCTCTTTGAGCAAGAGAGACCGAACGCGTTGAATGGTGGACGGGGGATACCCCACTTCGGCCAGGATGTCTTCGGCTCGCTCGGCGTGGAACTCGGCGAGCGTGCGCCGCCAATCGAGATACCCCTTCCGGCCGGCGGGAAAGCGCTGGCGCGGAATCGTCCACCGCTCAATATGTTGACATCGAGCGGCCAGGAGAAGCTCTTCGGAGGGATTCGGTGCCAGGCGTTTCACCCAGTTGGTGAGACGTTGGGCGTAGAGAAGTTCTCGCGGATAGCTTCGTCCTCCCACTGTTTCTGTCCGAGGATCTCGTTGGTGGGCCTCATCGAAGGCTCGGATGGCGGCCCTGAATCTCTCGGTTTCGTGTTCCCTCTCCATCATCGATTCCAGCACCTCTCCGGAATCAATCCAGGTGATACCACATTTGCACATTCTTGATTTGCGTATAACTCAAAAGTTCCTCCAACGCTTCCTCCCGTCCAAACCCGCTCTGTTTCTGTCCGCCGAACGGAGCGCCTACGCAGTGGCGGCTGCTCCCATTGATCCAGATATACCCGGCTTCAATCTGCTCGGCCCAGCGCATCGCCCGGGCGAGGTCTGTGCTCAGGATAGCCGCCGTCAGTCCATAGGTGACACCGTTGACGGCGGCCAAGAGTTCTTCTTCGTCGTCCCAGGTGAGGACCGAGAGAACGGGGCCGAAAATTTCTTCCTGGGCTATGGTCATATCAGGGGTCACCTGATCGAACACGGTGGGTTCGATGAAATAGCCGCGCTCGAATTCCGGACCCGAAGGGCGCTTCCCTCCACAGAGCAAGCGCGCGCCTTCTCGCCGCCCGATATCAATGTATCGCATGACCTTCTCGTATTGCTCGCGAGAGACGAGACTGCCCATCTCGGTGTCGGAGTCGGTCGGCAACCCCAGGCGAATCTGGCGCACGCCGACGACCAAGGCCTCAATGAATCGATCATGAAGTGCTCGAGGGACGAACACACGAGAAGTCGAACCACAGGATTGCCCCTGGCACCAGCGAAAGTTCATCCCGTTGACGGCCACGGCAGCCGCTTTCTCTACATCCACGTCGGGGAAGATGATCATCGGATTCTTCCCCCCTAGCTCGAGCGTCACCACTTTGATCTGTTCGGCGGCTGTTCGGAGTATTTCCCGTCCAGTTTCTACGGAGCCGGTGAAGGCGATGCGGCGAACCTGAGGGTGCGCGACCAACGATGCGCCCGTTCGCGGACCATCGCCGGTGACGATATTGACTACTCCCGGAGGAAGCACATCGACGATCAGTGCACCGAATTCCAAAGCCGTGAGTGGCGTTTGTTCGGCCGGTTTGAGAACCACGGTGTTACCCGCCACCAGAGCAGCGGCAATCCGCGATGCGGCGAAGTAGATGGGATGGTTGAAGGGGATAATGCGCCCCACCACTCCATAGGGTTCTCGAAGCGTGTAGTTCATTCCACCACGGAGAGGCATCGTCGCGCCCTGGACCTCGGCGGCCAGCCCGGTGAAATACTCCATCAGATCGGCCGCCATATGCACGTCGCCTATCATGCTGGAAACCGGATTCCCACTATCCAGTGCCTCGATATACGCCAGGCGCTCGGCCTCGGCTCGCAGTCGGGCCGCGAGCTCCGCCATCAGCTTCCCTCGAGCCCGCGGTTCCATAGCGCGCCAGTCAGGGAAGGCCTGCTGTGCCGCCATCACCGCTCGATCGATGTCGGCTGCCGTGCCCAAAGGAACCGTGGCCAATGTCTCCTCCGTGGCCGGGTTCAGCGTGGCCAGCGTTTCACCCGAAGCGCTCTCCACCCACTCGCCACCGATCAACATCCGGTACTCCTGGCGGATCTCATAGTTGCGGACCATGTGACCTCCCTGTTGCTTCAGACCGGTCAATTAGTCGGTGTTCGCCTCATCGACCCGCTCGAGGATCGTTCGCAGAGTGTCGATGTCCTCTGAACTCAATGGTTGAGCGCGCCAGCGGGGATACATCTGGATGGGAAGACCGCGCAGTTTGAGGATCTCTTGATACACCGTGCGTCCGACTCGGCTCATCATGTCGAGAATCGCTGATTCCGCTTCGTTCAGCCGCGACTGGAGCGCGAACGCCCGACGATAATCTCTTTGCTGAAGGGCGTCCCACAAAGCGAGGTAGTGTTTGGGAAAGAACGTCGACAGAGGATCAACGCTCCCGCGAACGCCAAGTGGGACGGTGGCCGTCAGATAGTAATTGAAGCCTGCCAGGACGGTGAACTCGGGCGGCATCGCCTGGAGGTAATCGAGGATCGTTTTCATTCGATCCTCGGTGAGCTTCACGCCAGCGATCACAGGGATCTCTCGGCGGAGACGCGAGGCCAAGCGCGCCGTGATATTCGTACCGCTGAGCGCCGGATTGTTGTAGAGGTAAATGGGGAGCGATGCCGCTTCGCTCACGGCGCGATAATGCTCGACGATCTCGAATTCGGTGTGGCGATAGTAGTAAGGGGGGATCAGGGCTATGGCCGCCACTCCGAGTTCGGCCGCGTGGCGGGCCAGTGCCACGCTGGTTGGCGTATCGGCCGCTCCCACGTGGAGGACAATGGGGATCCGCCCGCGAGCCTGATCGACGATGATTTCGGCTGTCCGTCGCCGCTCATCGGGCGTCATCGCGGGTCCCATTCCCACCGATCCCAGCGGGAACAAGACATGAACGCCCTGTTCGATGAGATACTCGACGAGATCGCGGAGCGCCGGTTCGTCGACCGCTCCTCGTCGATCAAAAGGCGTGATGGGAGGAGCGAAAATACCTCTGAGTTCAGTCATTGGTTCCTCCTGTTGGCGATGAGCATAGGATGAGGATCCAGAGAGCTAGCTGACGGGGACGCGCGCCTGGATGATCTTCACGGCTCCCGTCTGAGGATCATAAATGCGTCGCCGAAGTTTGGAGAGATCGGCTCCATAGACGTGAATTTCCAGGGTCGGTTTGTCCGATGTGTTGACCACTCGATGGATGTCCTGATCCGGCGGGTACGAAATCATCACCTCTCCCTGGTGGACGATGCGCCGATCGACGACTCTGAGTTCGGCATAGTCGGGCTTCGATCGGTCGTCGATCCGTTCATAGCGAGTATCCTCGGTCTGATTCTCCATGACGCCGTAAAGCCCCCAGACGGCGTGATCGTGGACCGGCGTTCCTTGTCCGGGAAGGAACACGGCCGACATGATGAGCAGTGAATCATCGGGCTCCTGGTGGAGGGTATAGACGGCAAACGTGTCCGGATCGGGCTGGCGAAATCGCTCGTCTAACCATTCTCGATGTCGGATGAGCTGCTCGAGGTACGGCTTCAACCTGCCCGGAATAGCTTTCTTATCGCGAGTGTCGGCGATGATTTGTTTGGCGATGGTGACGAACGCCTCCAGGTCAGAGATAGCTCCCTTTTGCTCGATCATGATCTCCCCCCATCTCATTCCACGAGATTTCCGTCCACGACGACGGGAACATCGTCCAGATACACACTGCAGTTCCGCATGGGTAAATCGAAATGGCAATGTGAGTGTCGGCCAGCAAATCGATTGGCTCCGCTGGAGAAAAGAAAATTCCCGGCAAAGGCCCGGGCCTCCATGCCCTCGGTCTCATGGGGAGGAAAGAAGGCGAATCCCGTCCATCGCGCCTTTTTGTTCAATCCCCAACCGACGTGGGACGTCGCATAGGCGTCTTTCTCTCCCCAACTGGCCATATAGTCCCGCATCAGATGGGCGTGGGTGGAATGGCCTTCGATACGGGTGATGAAGTCATTTTCGATGGTGAGTTCGACCGGTCCATCGATGAGCCGCATGAAGTTCAAATCGATATCCGCCGTATTGAGCACGAGCTTCCCATTGACCGAATCTCGGGCTGGATAAGCCGCCACAAACCCGGCGGGGAAGACATCGAGTCGACCGGGCTGGTCAGTGAATCCATAGAGACCATTGACCACCGCTCCGCGGAGATTGACGGTCAAATCGGTGCCCGCCTCCGACGTGACTCTCAGAGTTGAAGCCGCTTTCAGCTTGTTGACCGCCTCCTCAACTCGTTGGCGCAGGTCTTCATCGGGCAACAAGCGACACAAGATATCCGGATGCTCGGCAATGTGCAGGATGCGCGCGCCATTCTCCAACAGAGCATCACGCGCCGGATCGTGGATCAATCCTCCGAATGAGGTCGTGAGATCAACGATGAAGCCGGATTGTTGCAGGGCGAGGAGCGCAGGCTCGACCCGGTGGAGTTGTCCTTGGCCAATCTGCTCGCTTTGGCGGCCAGCACCAGCAGGTTCACCAACGACTTCGGGTAATACGATCTGGAAGACATGAGCGTCGAGCCGGAGGAGCGCTTCCACCGAAGCGGCTCGAAGATCATCTCGGGTTCCCCCGTCGGAGAGCACGGCGCAGACTTCTGCTTTTCGCACGCCACACAACTGGAACTCGGCGACTAGCGTTCGAATCAATCGCTCGGCCATATTTACCTCACCTTTTTCAAGCCATTCACCTTTTGAATAACATATGCTGGAGAGCCTGTCAAGGTCTAAGTTTATACCTTAGTGAATCGCTCCTCGGTGCTCCGCACTGGCGCCGATAACGCCTATTGGGAAGGGAAACATGTGGAGTGACCGGCTGGTGGCTGCCCTCAGCGATGCGTAGGGAGGACGGAAGCATATGCAGGGAGACCCCTCTGGAAGCAACATTCGGTATCGCTCCTTGACGATCCTCATTGAGGTATGATATTATACCAAACCACATTCGGAATCAAGGGGGTATCGAACGTGACACTGAGTGTGGGTGATCGGGTCAACCAGGTCGAACAGCTCCTCCGTCGGGTCAAGCAAAATATTGATGAAGGTCGCGTGCCGGCCAAGATCTACAACGATCCTGATATCTTCGAATTGGAGAGAGAGCGCATTTTTGGCCGGGCGTACATCTACCTCGGCCATGAGTCGGAGATCCCCCATCCGGGCGATTACATGGTGCGGTATATTGCCGATGACAACGTCATCGTCGTTCGCGATGAAGAAGGGCAGATCCGCGTCCTATTTAACTGCTGTCGCCATCGGGGAATGCAGGTCTGCCGAGCGGAGATGGGGAATGCATCCCACTTCCGGTGTCCGTACCATGGATGGACGTACCGCAATACGGGGGAACTGGTCGGGGTGCCGGCGGGGAAGGAAGCCTATGGAGACGTCTTGGATAAAGGCGCATGGGGATTGCGACCCGTTCCTCGCATGGAGATCTATGACGGCCTGATTTTTGCCTCGCTCGATGCCCAGGCTCCATCGCTGAATGAATACTTGGGCGGGATGACATGGTATCTGGATCTGGTGACGAAGCGAACTGAGGCGGGCCTGGAAGTCGTCGGCGCTCCGCACCGGTGGGTCATGGATGCTAACTGGAAGCTCCCCGCGGATAATTTTGTCGGCGATGCGTATCACACCTTGATGACCCATCGATCGGCAGTGGAGTTGGATCTGGCGCCCCGAGATCCCAAGTTTGCCATGTATGGGGTGCACGTGCATGCGGGCAACGGGCACGGGTTGGGGATGATCAGTGCGCCGCCGGGGATGGAGTTGCCGCCGTTTTGGGGGTATCCCGAGGAGGTGGTGCGGGCGTTGCAGCGGAGCTATCCCCGGCCCGAGCAGGTGGAGGTGGCCCGGCGGATCAACTTCCTGCATGGGACGGTGTTTCCCAATTTTTCGGTGTTGAACGTGATGATTGCCAAGGATCATCGGTCGGCGCCGACGCCGATGTTGACGTTTCGGGTATGGCGGCCGGTGGGGCCGGATCGGACGGAGGTGTGGTCGTGGTTTTTGGTGGAGCGGGATGCGCCGGAGTGGTTCAAGGAGCGGTCCTATCAGACCTATGTGCACACGTTCGGCACCTCCGGCGTCTTCGAACAGGATGACGCCGAGAATTGGCGAGGGATAACGCGGGTGGCCAGGGGACTGATGGCCCGGGACCACGATTTGAATTATCAGATGGGCATGAGTTTCTTGAAGCGAGATCCCACCTGGCCGGGGCCTGGGGAGGCGTATCCGTTGGATTACGCCGAGGCCAACCAGAGAGCCTTCATTCGGCAGTGGTGCGAGTATATGTTGAACGAAGCCTGAGTCCGGCCGATGGAGGGGCCCGGAAACGCCATGGCCCGACTCTCGCCGTGAAGGAGGAGATGCATCATGGTTGGTATCAGCGAAGAGGTATATCGGGAAGTGAGAGATTTTTTGCTCCGGGAGGCAGAGCTGTTGGACAATGGGTCGTACCGTGACTGGCTCGACTGTTTGACCGAGGATATTCGTTACCAGGTGCCCGTGCGCGTGACTCGCGATCGAGGAGTGGAGTCTGAGTTCGTCAACGAGATGGGACATCTGGACGAAGATTATGTGTCCTTGGAGATGCGCGTCATGAGGCTGGAGACGGAATATGCCTGGGCCGAAGATCCCCCTTCCCGGACGCGACATTTCCTATCCAATATCCGCATTGAACCTGGGGACCGGGACGACGAGGTGCGGGTGAAGTCGAATCTCTTGCTCTACCGCACCCGAGGTGATGACCCTCACTATGATCTTTTATCGGCCGAGCGGCACGACGTTCTGCGCCGAGTCAACGGCCAGTGGAAACTGGCGCGCCGGTTAGTGCTGCTGGACCAGACGACGATCGGAACGCATAATCTGTCCATCCTTTTCTGAGGGGGGATAACCGATGTCTGACGAAGTCATCGAGATCGGGAATGAATTCACCTTCGTTCGCGTTCGCAAAGTCCACACGCGCAATGGAGTGCGATTGGAGATACACTCGCCGCGACTGGGTTATCGCATCCAGTTGGATCCTCTGGAACTGGAAAGTCTGACCTGGCAGACGACGGAGACGTTCTCGCGGTTTTTGGAGACGCCATTTGGGCCGCGGGAGCGATTGATGCGCCCGTTGTCTGAAGCGCTCATTTGTGATCGCAGGGAGGAGTAACCGATGGCATGGCTCGATGGAAAAGTGGTATTGGTGACCGGAGGAGGATCTGGGATTGGTCGAGGCGTCGTTGAGGCCTTCATTGGCGAAGGCGCCCGGGTGGGCGTGCTCGATCTGTCCGGAGAGAAAGTGGACGATTTGAAAACCAAGTTAGGCGATGCGGTATGCGCCATTCAGGGGGATGCGACGCTCATCGAGGACAACGAGCGGGCCGTTGCCGAGACGGTCCGGGCGTTCGGAAAGCTCGACGTCCTGGTGACCTGCGTGGGCATCTTCGATTACTTCGTTTCGCTGCTCGATCTTCCCAAGGAGAAGCTGAGTCGAGCCTTCGATGAGCTGTTCTCCATCAATGTCAAGAGTTATCTGCTCAGTATCAAGGCCGCCCTTCCTGAATTGCTGAAAACGGAGGGAAATATCATCCTCACGCTTTCCAACGCGGCATTCTATCCGGCTGGAGGGGGGCCGCTCTACACGGCTTCGAAATTTGCCGCACGGGGTCTCGTGGCGCAGTTAGCCTATGAGCTGGCACCGAAGATTCGGGTCAATGGCGTGGCCCCCGGAGGGACGGTGACCGATCTTCGCGGATTGAAGACGCTGGATCAGGGAGGCATGGCGCTGTCATCGGTTCCCCGCATCGAGGAACTCATTCGCACGACCAACCCCCTTCAAGTGGTGGGGAAGCCCGAAGATCATGCCTGGGCGTATCTCTACCTCGCCTCGCCGGAGCGCACGCGGACGGTGACCGGGACGATCATCCATAGCGATGGCGGCCTGGGCGTGAGGGGATTGACCAAGGTTGGTGGATTGGTCGAACCGAGCGAGGATTGAGGTTCTCCGCTCATCAGCGAGTTCGCGGAGCCGGCGCGGGCTCCCTGCCCCTCGTCGATGGATGAGGCTGCCGGTTCGTAATCTTATGGAGGACGATCTCGGACTGGCGCCGTCGATCAAAAGAGTTCCCCAGCGGTGATCATCTCACGCCAACCGGCGTCGCCTATTGCCCCACGATAGCATCATCGACGGTGACCCGTCCCATCACAATGAGTTGGAGGTGACCGCGTCGTCGGGGGGCGAAGGCACATGACATCGCACTCGAATCATCCCCCTCACCCCTGGTCGGTTCGAGGGCGATGTGGCCGACGTCCAGTTGACGTATCGAGACGTTACGAGATCATCGACTTGTGCTATACTTTCCCCGCCACTCATGGAGGACGAGAGAGCCTATGACGCCGAGAGATAAATATGAGGTCATCATTGGCTTGGAGGTTCATGCGCAACTGAAGACCAAGTCCAAGATCTTCTGTGGCTGTTCGACGGCATTTGGCGATGAGCCGAACGCCAATACGTGTCCTGTATGTTTGGGATTGCCGGGCGCGCTGCCCGTACTCAACCGGGAAGCCATCCGGTTAGCGGCCAAAGCGGCGTTGGCGCTGGGGTGTCGCATTAATCCCGTCTCGATCTTCGCCCGAAAGAATTATTTCTATCCAGATCTGCCCAAAGGGTATCAGATCTCTCAGTACGAGCAGCCGTTCTCCGAACATGGAGAGGTGGAGATCATGACCAGCGAGCGGGATGAGCGTGGTCGCCCGATCCAGTGGCGGCGCAAGGTCATCCGCCTGACCCGGCTTCATATCGAGGAAGATGCGGGGAAATCGATTCACGATGGCCTGCCGGACTCCGCCGAGGCGTCCTATGTGGATTTGAATCGCAGTGGGGTGCCGCTGGTGGAGATCGTCTCCGAGCCCGACTTTCGCTCCAGTTGGGAGGCCTATGATTATGTACAGCACCTCCGCCAGACGCTGCAGTATATCGATGTGTGTGAAGGGAATATGGAGGAGGGGAATCTCCGCTGCGATGCCAATGTGTCGGTCCGACCCAAAGGGGCCACCGAGTATGGGACGAAAATCGAACTGAAGAACCTGAATTCCTTCCGCTTCCTGCAGCGGGCACTGGAATACGAGGTTCATCGCCAGATCGAGGTCCTGGAATCCGGCGGAGAGTTGCGGCAGGAAACGCGACTGTGGAACGAGCGGGAAGGGAAGACCACCGTGATGCGGACCAAGGAATACGCTCACGACTACCGTTACTTCCCCGAACCGGACTTGCCCCCGCTCATTCTCACGCCGGAGTGGATTGAGGAGGTCAAGCGGGAATTGCCCGAATTGCCCGGACCGCGTCGGCAGCGATTCATCGAGCAGTATGGGCTCTCGTTCGAAGACGCCACGACGCTGACGGCCACACGATCGATGGCTGATTATTATGAAGCCGTGGTGGCTCAAGGCGTGGAGGCGCGCGCGGCGGCCAACTGGATATTGAGCGAATTGATCTACCTGCTCAGGAGCAGTGGCTCAGACATTTCTGCTTGTCCCATCACGCCGCCGCATCTGGCGGGCATGATCAAGCTCATCAGTGAGGGAACCATCAGTGGGAAGATCGCCAAGACGGTCATTCAAGAGATGTTTCAAACTGGCAAAACGGCCGAGGAGGTGGTGAAGGAGAAAGGGCTCGTGCAGCTTTCTGATCCAGCGCAACTGGAACCGATCATCGATGAGGTTTTGCAGGCCCATCCGGACAAAGTCAACGCCTATCGAGGCGGTAAGGTTGGCCTCCTCGGATTCTTCGTCGGGCAGGTCATGAAAGCGACCAAAGGCAAAGCCAATCCCCAATTGGTCAACCAATTGCTTCGGGAGAAGTTGGCCTCCTCGTCTTCGTCCGAATGAGAGGAAGGCGTTGTGTGACATCACAGCTATTGGATCATTACTCGATGAAAGGAGGTTGCGGATGAGTCGAAAGAAAATCACTGTCGTTGGAGCGGGGCACGTGGGAGCGACGACGGCCCATCGTATCGCCGATATGGAATTAGGGGATGTCGTCCTGGTCGACATCGTCGAAGGGCTGCCTCAGGGGAAAGCGCTCGACTTGGCCGAGTCCCTGCCCGTAGTGGGAAAGGACGTGCGGCTGATCGGAACCAACGGCTATCAGGAAACGGCCAATTCGGATATTGCCGTGATCACCGCCGGGGTGCCCCGGAAACCGGGAATGAGCCGCGATGATCTTTTGAATACCAATACGGGTATCGTCCGGAACGTGACCGAACAGTTGGTGAAATATTCCCCCAACGCCATCATCATTGTTGTCTCTAATCCATTGGATGCCATGACCTATGTGGCCTATAAGGTTTCCGGGTTCCCTAAGCATCGCGTCATGGGAATGGCGGGGATTCTCGACACGGCCCGCATGCGATCGTTCATTGCCGAGGAGCTGAACGTATCGGTGGAGAATGTCTCGGCTCTCGTCTTAGGGAGTCATGGCGATCAGATGGTGCCGTTGACCCGTTATGCCACAGTGGCGGGTATCCCTCTCAGTGATATGTTGCCCGCGGACAAGATCAATGCCATCGTCCAGCGAACGCGCGATGGTGGAGCCGAGATTGTGAAGCTTCTCAAAGCGGGTTCGGCGTACTACGCGCCATCGGCGGCCGTTGTGGAGATGGTCGAAGCGATCATCAAAGACAAGAAGAAGATTCTTCCCTGCGCAGCCTATCTGGAGGGGGAGTACGGTATCCATGGCGTATTCATCGGTGTTCCCGTCAAACTCGGAGCGCGCGGGATCGAACAGATTCTGGAGATTGGACTGACGCTGGAAGAACGAGCCGCATTGCAAAGATCGGCTCAAGCCGTGAAAGGGCTGATCGATAAGATCCAGCTCTGAAGCTCTCGCCGTTCCATCTTCGGGGGCATCTCCGATATCGGGGCGATGCTTTTCAGAACCTGGACCGGATCGATTTCCGTGCATGTTGTCAGGAGGGGAATGAACCAAGGAGGAAGCTATGAAGAGCAGCGTCAAAGCCGTACTGACGGGGGCGGGGGTCATCCTGGGCCTGCAGTTGATCCTGTCGATCTTAGTGAAGATCTATGCTCAGGCCATCGCTCAGGCTCAGACCGAACCCCTCATCGCCGGTATCCAGTTTAACAACCTGTTCTTGGCCGTTTCACTGGGGACGTTTTTTATCGGCGGGCTCATCGTGGGATTCATGCAAGAGCGCCTGGCGTTGGGCGTGCCCATTGCCGTCGCTATTCTGGGTCTCGCCGTTTGTTCGTTCGTTTTCTCCGTGTTCAGTCTTCCGGACAATATTTTCCTGGTGGGCTATGCTCAAAAAGGCGCTTGGGGGTCGTTCATCGTGACCGTGGCTGGAGGGGTATTGGTGACGGCATTAGGCGCCTTGAGTGGCGAGCGCGTCAAGAGCCCCATCGAAGATGATCCGGTGGCTCGAACTGTTTTAGTCATCGCCCTGGGCGTCGTCCTGATGGCTCCGTTCTACTTCCTCATCCCCTATGGCCTGCCTTGGTATATCGCGGTGATTATCACGCTCGTCATCTTAGTGTTGGTGGGCATCGGCTACTATCTGTTTACCGAGGGCCCCACGTTCGAAGAGGATATCGAGGAAATCTCCATCAGTCCCGAACGTCGGTGAGAGGAATTGTAGGGCGTGGCGATTCCGCTGCCCCGGGATTGTTAAATCGAAAAGGGAGGCGCTCGCCTCGATGTGCTCGGCAGGGACCTGAGAGCGCGGTGGAGTCAGAGGGCGCTCGGCGAAGTTTCATCATCACCGGTGGGACGCAGTGGTGGAGGGAGCCAAAGGAGGAGAGACTTCCGCCGCTCATCGCCGTGAGATCGAGCCGTAAGGCCACCATGGCGAGAGGCGATCCACGATCGATCACCCGGCGTATCGGTCGATCCATGAGATGGCCGGAGATAATGAACTAAATGGCCGATGAACGCGCCACCACGCAGGAGCGTGACGGCGTGCGAGCGACCGGATGGGACCACACTCTATCCTGACCCGGGTACACGAGTGCGTTTTTGAGAGGCCGTGGACATCGATTGACCGAAGCCCGAGCGGTGCTCTTTGAAGATGTTCATCTCGCCGGACATTTGTCCGAGGGAGCGGGATAGGAGTCCATGAAGCCGATGGGACGTTGAAGGCGCCCACCGGCGTTCTCCCCCGAACTTCTTGATTTCATGGGAATTACAGGCTGGTCGGGAGGGGTGATCTCTGGAGGGGGTATCCCTTGACATTTTTGGTTTAGAAAATATAATACCCGTTCAAAAATGAACACAATCAGAGCGCTGTTCACCGTTTCTGTTGGAAAGAAAATCGTCATGGGCCTCACCGGGTTGTTCCTCTGTCTTTTTCTCCTCGTTCACCTTTCTGGAAACCTGCTTCTGTTCAAACATGATGGTGGGGCCGCGTTCAATGAATATTCGGCGTTCATGTCGACGAGTTGGGTGATCCGCATTATGGAGTTCGTCCTCCTGTTCGGATTCGCCTTCCATATTGTGGAAGGGGTTGTGCTCACCATCCAGAACAGGAGAGCCCGGCCGCATCGTTATGCGCTCAACGATGCCTCCAGCAACAGTGACTGGACGTCGCGCACCATGTTCGTCACGGGCAGCATCGTGTTCGTTTTTCTGGTCGTTCATCTGAATACCTTTTTCGTCAGACATCGGTTCCTGCACGTCCAAGAGACGATGTATGACAGCGTCGTTCATGCTTTCCAGAGAGGGTGGAACGGATGGTACTGGGCATTCTATGTGGTGGCTATGGTGCTGCTCGCCTTCCACTTGCATCACGGTTTCCAGAGTGCCTTCCAGTCGCTGGGATTGAACCATAAGAGATACACGCCGCTCATTAAGAAACTGGGATTGCTGTTCGCCATCATTGTGCCGGCCGGTTTCGCCAGTATGCCGATCTATTTTCATTTCCAGCAATTCGTCAAATAGAGGAGCTATGACACTCAATGCCAAGATTCCAGAGGGACCGATAGAGGAGAAGTGGACGCATCACAAGGATCATCTGAAGCTGGTCAGTCCCGCCAATAAGCGGAAATTCGATCTCATCGTCGTGGGTACGGGATTGGCCGGGGCTTCGGCCGCCGCCTCGTTGGCCGAGTTGGGGTACAACGTCAAGGTATTCTGCTTCCAGGATAGTCCGCGGCGAGCGCATAGCATCGCCGCCCAAGGGGGAATCAACGCGGCCAAGAATTACCAGAACGATGGGGACAGCGTCTGGCGGTTATTTTATGACACCATTAAAGGGGGAGACTATCGAGCGCGCGAGGCCAATGTCTACCGGTTGGCGGAATTGAGCGTCAATATCATCGATCAAGCGGTCGCTCAAGGTGTGCCCTTCGCTCGGGAGTATGGCGGATTGCTGGCCAATCGATCGTTTGGAGGAGCTCAGGTTTCGAGGACATTTTATGCTCGGGGACAAACGGGGCAACAACTGCTGCTCGGCGCAATCAGCGCCATGAATCGGCAGGTGGATCTGGGCCGGGTCGAGGTCTACCCTCGCCATGAAATGTTGGACCTCGTCGTCGTCGATGGACGCGCTCGTGGAATTGTAGCGCGGAACCTTCTGACCGGGGAGATTCGCTCTTTCTCCGCTCATGCCGTCATCCTGGCGACGGGAGGGTATGGAAACGTCTATTATCTCTCGACGAACGCCAAGGGTTCGAACGCGACGGCCATCTGGCGAGCCTATAAACGCGGCGCTTTTTTCGGCAATCCGTGCTTCTCGCAGATTCATCCCACGTGTATCCCCGTCTCCGGCCATTATCAGTCGAAGCTCACTTTGATGAGCGAGAGCTTGCGCAATGATGGTCGCGTCTGGGTTCCCAAGAAGAAAGGGGATCGGCGTCCGCCCAATGAGATTCCCGAAGACGAACGCGACTATTTCCTGGAACGAAAATATCCAGCGTTCGGTAATCTCGTCCCCCGCGATGTGGCCTCGAGGAATATCAAAGAGGTTTGCGATGAGGGGCGCGGCGTGGGACCCACGGGCATGGCCGTCTATCTGGATTTCTCTGATGCCATCAAGCGGTTAGGCCGGGATGTCATCGAGCAGCGGTATGGGAACCTCTTTGAGATGTACGAGCGGATCACGGGAGAGGATGCCTATGAGACGCCCATGCGCATCTATCCCGCCGTGCATTACATCATGGGCGGCCTCTGGGTCGACTACAACCTGATGACGACCATTCCCGGCCTGTATGCTCTCGGTGAGTGTAATTTCTCAGACCACGGGGCGAATCGGTTGGGGGCCAGCGCCCTCATGCAAGGACTGGCCGACGGCTATTTCATCATTCCCTATACCATCGGAGACTACTTGGCCGATTTAGGATTCGAGAAGGTGGACACCGAACATCCCGCTTTCAAAGAAGCCGAGAAAGAGGTGAGAGAGAGCATCAAAAGGCTTCTGTCCATCAACGGGCGGAGGACGGTGGACGAGATTCATCGCGAGTTGGGGAAGGTGATGTGGGATTACGTGGGGATCGTGCGCAGCGAAGAGGGACTCAACAAGGCGCTGGGCATGATTCGCGATCTTCGCGAGGAATTCTGGCGCAATGTGAAGGTGGTGGGCAGTGAGAGGGAATTGAATGCCTCATTGGAGAAGGCCGGACGAGTAGCCGACTTCCTGGAACTGGCCGAATTGATGGCCATTGATGCCTTGCATCGGAAGGAATCCTGTGGCTGCCATTTCCGGGTGGAGTATCAGACCGAAGAAGGCGAAGCCCAGCGAGACGATGAGCACTTCGCCTACGTGGCCGCCTGGGAGTATCAGGGGCCCGACCAGCCTCCTCGGCTTCACAAGGAGGAGCTCTCGTTCGAGTTCGTGACGCCGACACAGCGAAGCTATAAGTAGGAGTGGAACTCATGGATCTCACACTCAAGATCTGGCGGCAGAAGGATGCTCAATCGGAGGGACGGTTCGTCACCTATCAGGTCACGGACATCTCTCCTGATATGTCCTTCCTGGAGATGCTGGACGTTCTCAACGAGGACCTCATCCGGAAAGGGGAAGACCCGGTGGCTTTCGATCACGATTGTCGAGAAGGAATCTGCGGGGCCTGTGGCCTTTACATCAACGGACGGGCCCATGGGCCGTTGAAGGGAACGACGACCTGTCAGCTTCATATGCGGCATTTTCGGGATGGCGACACGATTGTTGTTGAGCCCTGGCGGGCCGGTCCATTCCCGGTGATCAAAGACCTGGTGGTTGATCGCAGCGCGCTGGATCGTATTCTCAGGGCCGGGGGCTATATCTCCGTCAACACGGGTAGCGCGCCCGAGGCCAATTCCATCCCGGTTCCCAAAGAGGCCGCCGATGAAGCCTTCGATGCGGCCACGTGCATCGGCTGTGGGGCCTGTGTCGCTGCGTGTAAGAACGCCTCAGCTATGCTGTTCGTCGCCGCCAAGGTCTCTCACCTCTCGCTCTTGCCCCAGGGTCAGGTGGAGAAACGTCAGCGGGTGTTGCGTATGGTGGCTCAGATGGATGAGGAGGGGTTTGGGAACTGCACTAATACCTATGCCTGCGAAGCGGAGTGTCCAAAAGAAATCTCAGTCTCCCACATTGCCCGGATGAATCGCGAGTATTTGGCGGCCTTGCTGACTTCGGGGAAGTGATTCGTCGGATGCCCATTCCCGAGAGGGGGCCGTTTTCGTTCACACCTCTTCCTGCAAGGGAACCGGGAAGCTTCAAGCGATGAGAGAGCAGCTCCTCGTCGTCCAGGCCCGTCGAGAGTCAGCGCTCGCGTTCGATGATGAGCGGGTGATCGGGGAGGCGCACCCGCTGACGGAGGTTTACAAAAGCGACCGTTTGAGGATATATTCAATCCCTTTTGGCAGTCACCCTGAAAAGGCGGATGCGGCCGGGGCGATCATCCCATCGCCATGGACATCGAAGGTCCATGGGGGATTTCGGCGAAGAATTTTCAGGAGGGATGCATGAACAGAGAAGCCATTGAGAAAGCGAAACGCCATTTCGAACAGATCTTGGAAGAGCAACTGGCGCGCGTCGAACGGCTGAAGCAGGATGAGGAATGGATTGACTATCAAGAGCTGAAACCCCTCTATATTGGCATCGTGGGAGGAGATGGTATTGGGCCTTATATCGCCGAACAGGCCCAGCGCGTGCTCGCCTTTTTACTGGCCAATGCCCTGGAGTCAGGGCGGGTCGCTTTCAAAGTGATCGAAGGCCTGACGATCGAGAACCGCGCCCGGGTGGGGAAAGCCATCCCCGATGATGTGCTCGAGCAACTGAAACAGTGTCCCGTCATTCTCAAAGGCCCGACAACGACGCCTCGGAAGGGTGACCCCTGGCCGAATATCGAAAGCGCCAACGTGGCCATGCGTCGGGAGTTGGACTTGTTCGCCAATGTCCGACCGGTGCGCGTACCCCAAGAGGGGATCGACTGGATCTTCTTCCGCGAGAATACAGAGGGCGCCTATATGCTCGGCAGCAAGGGCATTGAGGTGACAGACGACCTCGCCATGGACTTCAAGGTCATTACCACGCCGGGAAGCGAGCGGATCATCCGGTTGGCCTTCGATTACGCCAAGAAGAACCACATCGACCGCGTCACCGCTGTGACCAAGGCCAATGTGATCAAGACGACCGATGGGAAGTTCTTGAGCATCTTCTACGAGATAGCCAAAGAATACCCTGAGATTCGGGCCGACGATTGGTACATCGACATCATGACGGCCAAGCTCGTCGATCCCCAGCGACGAACGCAGTTCCGCGTCATGGTTCTTCCTAACCTTTACGGTGATATTTTGACCGATGAAGCGGCTCAATTCCAGGGAGGAGTGGGCACGGCCGGGGCGGCCAATATCGGGAAGCGCTACGCCATGTTCGAGGCCATTCATGGCTCGGCCCCTCGCATGGTCCAAGAAGGCCGAACGCAATACGCCGATCCCAGCAGCATGCTTCGAGCGACGGCCATGCTCCTGAATCACATTGGATACGAGCATCTCGGACGTAAGCTCGATATGGCCTTGGACATTTGTGGCCAATATGAGAAGAAGCTGGTCATCACCGGTCGGGCCGATGGAGCGACTGGCGCGGCGTTTGCCGATTATGTCATGGATACGCTCAAGGATCCTCAACTGGAGAGTCGCTGGGAACATTACCAGCAAGGGTAATTCCCAGGGCTCCCCGATCGGTCATCTTGGTGGATGGTATGGCTGAACGGAGAGAGAGAACCGCAAAACGGAGCCCGAATCCACCACGCTCCTCCTGGGGGTGACGACGAAAGCCGGCGTGTTCCGAGAGGGCGTGCTCAGACTATCGGGTGGTACGAAACATACCTCCCTTTTTCCGCGCCCCCGAGGAAGGTGTCCCGTCCACTCCTGTCGCCCTCGTTGGGGGTTGCTTTCAGCTCGGTTGGGATACACAATTGTTGGCATGAGTCGGGACGCCAACTCGAGCGTGGAACCGGGCTGGTTCGCCTTCGTCTCTTCAGGATGGCCCGAATGGTCCTCGCTCTGCGAGAATAACCCCGTCAGATGAGAACATATGGCCGAACTCCCCACCGGGAAAGTTTTACGATCGATTCGCGGGCACTTCTGGGTAGCCGCCGGGAACGAGATCTATCATTGTCTGGCCCGGGATAGTGTGATGAAAGCGAGCAAGGGCTCGACGCCCATAACCGTCGGCGACGACGTCCGTTTTGAGCTCGTCGATGAAGCTGAGGGGGAAGGAATTATCGTTGAAGTTCTCCCTCGTCGGACCAAGCTCTCTCGAAAAGTCCAAACGAGTCCCTCCGAGAAGAGTGGTTACGAAGATGTCGTCGCCGCCAACGTTGATCAGCTCGTGATCGTCGCTTCGGTCCGACAGCCCCCCCTGAGGCCGGGGCTCATCGACCGCTATCTGGTCGCTGCTGGGAAAGGAGGACTCGATCCTCTCATCTGTCTCAACAAGATCGACCTGGCCCGATCTGAAGAGGTCGAGCCGATCGTTGAGATCTATCGGAGTCTCGGTTATCCGGTCATCCTCACCAGCGCCCGATCGGGGCAGGGAGTGGACGAGTTGCGCCATCATCTCAGAGACAAAATCTCTGTATTTGCCGGTCACTCGGGGGTTGGCAAATCGACCCTGTTGAAGCAGCTCTGTCCGGGCATTGAGGTCAAGGTGGCCGAAGTGAATCCCAAGACGGGTCGGGGGCGACATACGACCACCACTGCCCAACTCGTTCCCCTGCCTGAGGGAGGGTACGTCATTGATACGCCGGGCATCCGGCAATTCGGACTGTGGGATTTGACCCCGGAAGATGTTCAGGCCTATTTTGTTGAAATTGCCGAGACTGCTCGAGAGTGTCGGTTTCGCGATTGTTCGCACACGGTTGAACCAGGTTGTGCTGTGCGCCAGGCCGTTCAGCAAGGCCGCATTCATCCACAGCGCTGGGAACATTTTCTCAAGCTTCGGGAGGAGGCCAAGCAAGCCCATACGTTTTGATGTGCTGTGAGTGGTGACCACCCCTCTCTCATCGAGGCGTGGGGGCTTCAGCAGTCTGGGCTCACATCAGACAATCGGTACATCTTGACGAAAGGGAGTTGGTTGTGTACTTTTAATATTCCTGGTGGGGCTATAGCTCAGTTGGGAGAGCGCTTGAATGGCATTCAAGAGGTCGGGGGTTCAAGTCCCCCTAGCTCCACCAGCCTGGAATTCCCCTTTTGATCCCACCGTCTTCATCCCATCACTGGATTTCTTCAGAGAAGAGATCTTCCGCTGTCGCTCTCGTAGAAATGCGCGTTCTCCATGTGGAATGCAATATTGACCATGTCGCCCATGGTGAGGTTATGGTGGGGAGCGGCCACCAGGCTCACGTGGGCTCCCTCGATGTCACAGATGATCACATCCTGATTCCCCTGGGGCTCGATCAGATACACTTTGGCCGGATATCCGCCCTGGCGGGCGAGCGTCACGTGTTGGGGGCGGATTCCCATCTTGACGCGTGAGGCGAATCTCCGGGGCGTTCGCGATCGGGGAATCTTCAGGAGCAAGGCGCCGAGTCGCGCGTAGACCTCCTCACCCCGTTCTTCCAAGGCAACATCCAGGAGATTCATGGGTGGATGACCGATGAACTCGGCAGTGAACAGGGTTGGAGGGCGCTCATAGAGCATTTCGGCTGGACCGACGGCTTCCAACGCCCCATCCCTCATCACGGCGATGCGATCGGCCATGGTCAAAGCCTCGGTCTGATCGTGGGTCACGTAGATCGTGGTGATGCTCAGTTCCTTTTGCAGCCGCTTGATCTCCGCCCGCATGGTGACGCGTAGCCGGGCATCGAGGTTCGACAACGGTTCGTCGAACAGAAGGAGGCGCGGTTTCTTAATGAGCGCTCGACCGAGCGCCACCCTTTGCTGTTGACCACCAGAGAGCATGCCCGGTTTTCGATCAAGGACCTCGGTCAATCCCAGCATCTCGGCCATCTGTATGACCTCCCGGCGGATCTCGGTCTTGGGCTTTCTCTGAATCGTGAGGGGAAAGGCCAGGTTTTCGTAGACGGTCATGTGAGGATAGAGAGCATAACTCTGGAACACCATGCCGAGATGACGATCCTTGGCCGGGACGCGATTGACGATCCTCCCATCAAATTCAATTGTCCCCTCGCTCGGACGGTAAATGCCGGCGATCATCAGGAGCGTGGTCGTCTTCCCGCACCCAGATGGACCGAGGAGAGCCATGAACTCTCCATCTTCGATATTCAGGTTCAAATTCTTCACCACCATCGTGCCATCGAAGTTTTTGGATACGTTATTCAGTCTGACCCTCATGGCGATCCTCATTCATGCGGCACCTTTGGTCCCCCCGCTGAAGATTCTCAGCAGGGATTTTTGCGCCAACAGGAAAAAGAGCAGGACAGGAATGAGCTGGAAGAGTCCCACGGCAGCAACCTGGCCATAATTGACGGGCGAGGTCGTGGAGATCATATTATTGAGATAAGTCGAGATCGTGCTTCGGGTTTGATCGATCATGAAAGAATAGGGGATCAGGAACGAGTAGTACCCCCATCCTTGGATGAAAGAGAAGATGGCCAGGGCGAAGATTCCCGGCCGTATTTGCGGCAGGATGATCGCCCACCAAGCCCGCAGGCGAGAGCATCCATCGATGAGCGCGGCTCGTTCCATGTCCCAAGGGACGTTGTCGAAAAAGCCTTTCATCAACCATATCCCCAGGGGAAGCTGCATGGCCGTGCTGACGAGCGTCACGCCTCCCAGCGTGTTGTATCCCAAGAGCCCACCGATGATCGGAACGGCCGAGATCCACCGGAGCACAAAGTAAATGGCGAGAAGGAGCGTGATGCTGGGAAAGGCGTGAAGGAGCAAAGTGAGCGTGAGCGTGAACCGTCGGCCGGGGAAGCTCATGCGAGAAAGGGCATATCCGGCTAACGCGGAGAGGAAAACCACTCCCACCGTGATCCCCAGGGCGAAGACGAGCGTATTGATCGTCACCTGCCAGATGAGAGGATCTTTGAGAAAGGACCAGTTCCGGAGCGTGAATCCGCCTAATTCCCCCCGCGCGTTCACCGGCATGAGGCCGAACGTTCTCAACGAAAATGTGGAAATCAATAACCATGCGTATCCCAGAAGAATGGGAAGGGTGACGACGACCAGGATGAGAACCAGTGCAATTCGTGTCGTCCACTCCGAGAGCTTCTCCATACGTCTCTCCTTACAGCGATTCGATCAGAGGCCGTTGTATGAGCGCCTTCAGGCGGAAAAATCGAAGAGAGATCACCGAGAGCAAAACCCCGATGAGGACGAGAAGCGCTGCTAAAGCCGCCCCGAATCCCCACTGAAAATACCCCCAGTAGTTGTTCAACGCCCGGTGATAGGCCCACAACGCCCAGACTTCCGTATTGTACGCTCCATCAGTGAGAATGAGGATCTGTTCGAAAGAAGTGAGGAGCGAGAGTGTTTGATAAACGATCACGAAGAGAAGCGGCCACCGGAGCAGGGGAAGAACGACATGGCGAATTTGTTTCCACCGACTGGCTCCATCGACCATCGCTGCTCGGAAGAGGTCGACGGGGATGGATTGAATGGCCGAGGTGAAAATGATCATCCCGAAGGAAGCACCGATGTAGCCGTTGACCAGCACGATGGCCAGCAGAGGATGAGCGGCAACCCAATATCGGGGAGCAATGCCCAATGGCTCGAGGAATAGTTGATTGATCACACCATAGGGTGCATCAGCGGCGAGAAAAATCCACATCATGACGTAAACGACGGTGGGCGTCACCCGAGGAAGGAGCCATACAGCCCGAAACAGCGTACCCATTCTCGGCGATACGTATGTCGTCAAAATGGCCAGGAGGAGGCCCATCCCAACATTGAAAAAAACGAGCGTGAGCGCTACATACTGAAGGGTGAGCCAGAGGCGACTCATGGCTCTTGGACTGTTCAGGATCTTCGCATAATTGGCCAGTCCCACCCAGTGCCAGTGCCGAAATCCCGTGCTCGAGCTCATGTCCGTCGCGGAGAGGAAGCCGGTGATGACGACCGGCAGGACGAAGAAGAGCATCACCAGGAGGAAACTGGGCAACAGGAATCCCATCGCCTCCCAGCGATCGCGTCGGCCAACATGTGCCTTTCGTGTTCTGAGATTGCCCGACATCGAAGAACCTCTGAGTAATGAATCCCTATTCATCCGAGGAGCGGTGGATGGTTTTCCCTCGGGATGATGATCCGCGTTCCCCTGCCCATGGACGAGCCCTCATTCAATGATCAGCTCCTCTCCGAGTTCTGCACGAAGCTCATCCATGGCCGTCCGGGCGGCTTCTTCCGGCGTCGTCTTTCCCGTCTGAGCCATCAACATATTCTCCCACAGGATGTCGAAATAGAGCGGATAAAGAGCATGGTTAGGGAGAAAATAGTTCGACCGGAGCATGTAAGAAATGTCGCGGAGGAAATCGCGCCGCTGGCTGAGCATGGCGAAACGGGGATGGGACGGCGGTGGGAGATGATACATCTGATGTTTCAGAATCCCCAGATGCGTGCTTTCCAAAGCATGACGGTCATTCAACGCCGGCGTCGTCATTTTGGCCAGGAGGTGGAGGCTGAGTCGTTGATGCGCTTTGCCCGAAGCGCTCGCCGAGGTGATCATGTAAACGACAGGATGCGAGAGCGTCCCCGCCGGCCGCCCCCGAATGCCAGATGGGATCAGCGCATATCCGATATGCTCTCTGAGGAACCGCGCTCCACCGACATCGCTCAAGTAATTCTCGGCCCAGTCGGCATAATGCCAGGATCCACCGTTCCAAAACAAAACCCGATTGTGGGCTACAGTATCGTGCCATATTCTCCAGGCCGTCCCAATGAGGTCATCAGGCGTCACGCCGGTGGTCACACAGCGTCTCTGAAACTGGTACCAGCGGATTAACGCCTCTTCGGTGATCACCAGTTTATCGAGGTCCGGATCATAGAGCCGGCCACCATAGGCGACATAGAATTGCAAGAAATCGGCGCCGATGAGGGGACGGGGCCAGTATCCATGTCCGGGAGCAACGACGCCTCGCCGAACGGCTTTCTCGGCCGTGGCGATCATATCGTCCAGAGTGAATTCACCGTATTGAATTCTCTCCGGCAGATGATCGATGGCGTCATCAGACCACCCCAACTCCTTCAATTTCGTTTTGCTGAAATACATCGGGCGGCACTCCACATCCTGTGGTATGGCCCATACTTTACCCCGCCAGGTGCAGGCCGTCCACAGGCGATCGAGGATGCCCTCGAATTCGGGATGGCGAGCGGTGAGTTCTTCGATGCTATCGGCAAGAGGAACGATGTATCCAGCCTGAGCCCAGATGGCGATGTCTTCATGCCCGGACAAGATGATGTCCGGTCCCATCCCCGCCTCGGCGGCCATGACGAATTTTTTCTTGTAATCTCCCCAGGAGAGCGAGGCAGGGTCATTCACTGCCGAAACCGACATGGATCGAAAAACTTCCAGCGAGGTCTCTTTCTTCAAAGTCATCCAGGCATCATACGCATTGTCCGCTCGCCAATGCTCCGCCTGGCTGGCGAACGCCCAGATGACGAGTTGATTGGGATCATCGGGCGCCCGGGACGCACAGCCCGGCGAGGAGAATAGACAACAAATGGCGAGTAGATGTGCGACCCCCATCGCCGGCCAGCCATCCCCAACTCTTTTCATACTCACTGCATTCACCGGTTCTCTTGCTGAGTATCTCGTACTCCGGAACCGCCATTCTCATGCTTTTATTGACCATGAAGGGGACTCTGTCAAGGGCGATTGCGTCACTGTGGGGAACGTGGGGCCAAGAGGTGCCCGAGAGAACAGACGACCTATAGATTCTCCGCAGGGTCGAAGCCTCATCTTTGGCCCGCCCGCATCGAGGAAAGCCAGTATCGATGCCTGGCCAGTACACGTGCGGACGATGCCGGGTGATGGTGATGAACTCTTTGACGACGAACTTTTTTCTTTCGAGAAGCCGATCTTGACTCTGCGCGACGCCGAGAGTAAATTTGTCGCTCCCGAACCTTGGTGAGCCGGTGCGAGAGGCCATGAAGCGAGCTCAACTGACCCCTCTGCTGTTCAAACGTCGAGCGGCTGAACTCTTCGGAAGCAAAATCGGCGTCGTCTGTGGTGACCGAAGATTCACCTATGGGGAATTCGCCGAGCGGATCGATCGTTTCTCCAGGGCACTCGTCCAGTTGGGCGTTCGTCCCGGAGACCGCGTCGCGTTTCTCAGTTATAATTGTCATCGGTTGCTTGAGGCGTACTATGGGGTCGTTCAAATGGGAGCCATTCTTCAGCCCCTGAATATCCGTCTCTCAGCGCGGGAACTGGCGTTCATTCTCAACGATGCTGAAGCCTCGGTTCTCTTTCTGGATCCGGAGTTCATCGAACTCGTTGAGCGCTTTCGCTCTGAGTTGAGGACGGTGAAGATGTTCATCGCGCTGGATGAGGGCCAGGAAGAAAAGTGGTTGTTCGGCGCATCCTATGAGAATCTCCTGACCAATGCGACGGGAGAACCTCCCGTTCATGAGATCGACGAAGATGATGTCGCCGAACTCTTTTATACCAGCGGGACGACCGGTGATCCGAAGGGGGTCATGCTCACTCATCGGAATATCTATCTCCACACGCTGAGCGTGTTGGCCGCTTATCCGGCCAAGGAGAACGAGCCCGAGATCATCCAATTGCACACCATCCCGCTATTTCACGTCAACGGGTGGGGGACGCCGCAGACGGTCACCTGTGTCGGCGGCAAGCATGTGATGTTGAAGCGATTTGATCCCGCCACTGTGCTTCAGTTGATCGAGCGCGAGCGCGTGACGCGGTTTTCGCTCGTTCCCACGATGGCCAATGCTCTATTGAACTTTCCCGATCTGGAGAAATACGACTGCAGCAGCGTGGTGAGCATCAATCTCGGCGGTGCTGCTCCCACGGTAGAAATGGTGAAGGCCCTCGAAGAGCAATTTGATTGCGAAGCATTCGCCGGGTATGGGCTGACGGAGACGTCGCCCGTATTGACTCTCTCCGTCTTGAAGAGTACATTGCGGCATCTCCCCCCCGAGGAGCAACTTCGGCGGAAGGCGATGACTGGACTCCCCATTCCCGGCGTGGAATTGCGGGTCGTGGACGAGCGGGGTCGCGATGTTCCTCATGATGGTCGACATATGGGAGAGATCATCGTGCGTTCGGGAACGGTCATGAAGGGTTACTGGCGACGACCCGAAGACACGGCCAGAGTGATCAAGGACGGATGGTTCTATACCGGCGATATGGCCACTATCGACGAAGAAGGATACGTGCTCATCGTGGATCGGAAAAAGGACATCATCATTAGTGGCGGCGAGAATATCTCGTCCATTGAGGTCGAGAAGGTCATCGCGTCTCATCCCGCCGTGTTCGAATGTGCTGTGATACCGGTTCCCGACGATCGGTGGGGGGAAGTGCCTAAAGCTCTCGTCGTCGTCAAACCGGGCCATCAGTTGAGCGAGCGCGAGCTCATCGAATACTGCCGCGCTCGACTCGCTCATTTCAAGGTTCCCAAGTCGGTCGAATTCCGCCCGAGTCTCCCTAAGGGGGGGACGGGAAAGATTCTCAAAAGGGAACTCAAGGAGGAATACTGGCGTGGGCGTGAACGCCGCGTGCACTGAGGAGGGCCTATGATTGATTTCAGCTTGACCGATGAGCAACAGGCGATCAGGAAACTCGCTCATGAGTTTGCCGAGCAGGAGATTGTGCCCGTAGCCGCCGAATACGACCGGACGGCAAAATTTCCCTGGCCGATTATCGAAAAGGCCTTCGACGTGGGCCTCATGAATCTGAACATCCCGGAGGCCTATGGTGGAGCGGGGCTCGGATTACTCGATGAATGTCTCGTCGCCGAGGAACTCGCCTGGGGATGTGCGGGGATTAATGCCTCTGTCGGGCTCAACGCGCTGGCCGCATTGCCCATCATCATTGCGGGGAATGAAGAGCAAAAGCGTCACTATCTGGGGCGGCTCGCGGCCGAGCGCCAGATGGCGGCCTATGCGCTCACCGAGCCAGCGGCGGGGTCGGATGTCGTTGGCATTCAAACTGTCGCCCGGCGGGTGGGCGACGAGTATATCTTGACCGGGACGAAAAATTTCATCACCAATGCCTCGGTGGCCAATTTTTACGTCGTTTTCGCTTACACCGACAAGTCCCAGCGTCATCGCGGGATGAGCGCATTCATCGTGGAACGGGAATGGCCCGGTGTCGCGCCCGGTCGAAAAGACGACAAGATGGGCCAACGAGCGTCGGACACGGCTCAGTTGATTCTGGAAGACGTCAAGGTGCCCAGATCGAATCTCCTCGGGCGAGAGGGAGACGGATTCAAAATCGCCATGCACGTGTTCGACCGGTCCCGTCCCGGCGTCGCCGCGGCCGCCGTGGGCGTCGCTCGACGTGCCATGGAGTTGGCGATAGCCTACGCGAGGGAACGGACGACGTTCGGTCTCCCCCTGGCCGAGCATCAGGCCATCGGATTCAAGATCGCTCAGATGGCCATGGAGATCACCGCGGCCCGTCATCTGACCTGGCATGCCGCTTGGCTCGCCGATCACGGCCAGCGAAATACCTTGGAAGCATCCTACGCCAAGTGCTTCGCTGCCGATACCGTGATGAGAGTGACGACCGAAGCCGTGCAGGTGTTCGGCGGATACGGTTACATGAAGGATTATCCGGTCGAGAAATTGATGCGCGATGCCAAGGTCTTCCAGATTTACGAGGGAACTTCGGAGATCCAGCGCCTGATCATGGTCCGGGAGTTGTTCAAGTCGGCGTGAGGAGCAACGTCTCCCGTTCGGTTATCCGATGCCCGGGGTGAGCGCGCGTCGACCTGGAATTGAATGGCTATTCATTCAGTCGGTGGTGTGCTATAATGGCCGCCCTGTTGTGGTCGCAAGCGAAGGCCGAGATGATAGTCGAACGCACGAAGGCCAGGAAGGCCCATCGCCAGTCCGGGTGAAGGGAGGGACTTATGAGTCACGTTTTTCCCAGTGAGGAATGGGTTGCGACTTTTAAGGAGCAAATCAATGCCAGTGAGGAGTATAAGCAGTCGGCGGCCGATTGGGAGGCGGGGGATGTCTGTTTTCACATCCAGGCGAATCCCGATATCGGATTGCCCCAGGATGGTTACATCTGGCTCGACCTCTATCATGGCCAGTGTCGCGACGCTCAACTCGTCGATGCTCAAAAAGGGGAGAGCGCACGGTTCGTCATCACGGCGACGTATGACCGCTGGAAGCAGCTCATCACGGGCCAGCTCGATCCCGTCACGGCGATGATGATGGGGCAGATGAAGGTCAAAGGGAACCTCGGGGAGCTCATCAGGTACACGCGAGCGGCGAAGGAACTCATCGCTTGTGCCGGCCGCGTCCCAACCCGGTTTCTCGGAGGCGAGGGATGAGTGAAGAGGTCATCATTCAACACACGGCCCTGCGGATTCCTTATTCGTGGGCGGCCGGGGCACACGCCACGCGGTTCTATCGTGAGATAGCCGAACACCGGAGGATCATGGGGACTCGATGTCCACGGTGCGGGCGGGTATTAGTCCCGGCGAGAAAGAGCTGCAGTCGATGCTTTCAGGATACCACCGAGTGGGTCGAGGTGGGACCGATTGGCGTGGTCACGAGTTTCACCATCGTCCATTATTCCGAGCCTCAGATTCAACCGATGAAGCCGCCCTTCGCCATTGCCCTCATTCGTCTTGACGGCGCCGATACAGCTCTCCTTCACCTGCTCGGAGAGGTCGAGCTTTCCAAGATCAGAACCGGGATGAGAGTGGAACCTGTTTTCGCCGATGAGCCGAAAGGTCATATCTTGGATATTCGATATTTTAAGCCGGTATCTATCGATTGAGGACCAGCGGTGATGAGCCAGCGCGTTGCCATTGTCGGTATCGCCCAGACGACATTCCAATCAGCAAAACGGGCACAGAACTACGCCGAACTCGTGCACGAGGTGGTCTCGGAGTTGTTCACGAAGACCGGGGCCACTCACGACGATGTGGACAATATCGTCTCTGCCTCTTCGGACTTCTGGGATGGTCGGACGATCTCCAATATGGCCATCCAGGATGTCGTCGGGGCCTACATGAAGTCGGAATCCAAAGTTTCGTCCGATGGTACGCTGGCCGTCCTTTATGGGATGATGCGCATTCTCTCGGGACAGTACAAGACGACGCTCGTAGTGGCCCATAGTAAGGGTTCCGAGGGGACTCCCAACCTGATTGCCAACGCGGCCTTCGATCCCATCTATCAGCGTCAATTAGGCATCGATGGCCTCTCGGCGTCGGCGCTCCAGGCGCGTCGATACATGGAGAAATATGGCGTTTCCGAAGAGGAGGTCGCCCTCGTCTCGGTGAAAAATCTGGCCAACGCCAGGAAGAATCCCTACGCCCAGGTTGCCGGCGAGTTCACCGTCGATGACGTCATGCAATCGGGCTATTTGGCCGAGCCTATCAAGAAACTGGAAGCCTCTCCCATTTCCGATGGGGCCTGCGCTCTCTTGCTGGCTCGGGAGGACCTGGTCGATCGATTCACCGATAAGCCCGTTTGGCTGAAAGGCGTTGGGCATTGTCAGGATTGCTATTATCTCGGCGATCGAGATCTGGCGGAATCCGAAGCTCTGGCCGTCGCCGCCCAGCGAGCCTACGCCATGGCCGGCATCCGTGATCCTGGAAAAGAGATCGATGTCGCCGAAGTCTATGATGCTTTTTCCTATCAGGAGCTCATGTGGACGGAAATCCTGGGCCTTTGTCCCAGAGGGGAAGGTGTTGAGCTCATCAGATCGGGAGTCAGTACCATTGATGGAACTCTGCCGGTGAATCCCTCTGGTGGAGTCCTCGCTGCCCATGCCGTCATCGTTGCCGGACTGGTGCGCGTGGCCGAAGCCGCCCTGCAACTGAGAGGCGAAGCGGGCCAGCATCAAATTTCCGGCGTGAAGACGGCGTTGGCTCATGGCAGCTTCGGGTATTGCGGGCAAATGCACTGTGTGTGGATTTTGTCCAATGAGAAGTGAGCGTGAATAATCCGAAGGGGTGAATCATGCCCAAGAGCGTGGCCATCATCGGGAGCGGACAAACGAACCACACTTCGCGTCGGGCGGATGTGAACATCCCGGAATTGATCAAAGAGGCGGTGGATCGGGCGTTGGCCGATGCTGATCTCACTATTGATGACATCGATGCCGTGGTCATCGGCAATATGGAGCACTTCGAGGGGATCAATCTCTCTGACATGTGGGCGTCGGAGGGGTCTGGTGCGGTCATGAAACCGGCGATGAAGATCGCCACTGGTGGAACCACGGGAGCGTCAGTGGCCGCCTGTGCCTACTATCACTGTGCCTCGGGACTGTTCGATCGCGTGCTGGCCATTGGGTGGGAGAAACTCTCTGAGAGCGACACGACGACGGGCATCATCACCGCCTTCGATCCCATCGTGGAGCGATTGACTTTAGCCGGAGCTGTAGGGGGACTGGCCATCGAGGCGAACCTCTACATGACGAGCTATGGAATCACCCAAGAACAGGTGGCCAAGGCAGCGGTGATGGCCCGAAAAAACGCTCAGAGGAATCCTCACGCCCATCTCAAGTTAGACCTGACCGTCGAGCAAGTGCTCCACTCTCCCATGATCGCCTACCCCATCCATTACCTGGACATGTGCCCGACCTCCGACGGGGCTTGTGCGGTGATCTTCGCCAGCGAGGACGTGGCCCGGAAGAGCGCTCATCCCCCCGCCTGGGTCAAGGCTGCCGTCTGTCGGCATAATCATCCCTACATTGGGGACGTGGATTGGCGGAAGAATACGCTGGAGTCAGCAGCTATTGAGGCTTACCGACTGGCCGGTATCACCAATCCCCGCCGGGAATTGGATGTCATCGAACTGTACGATCCGGCGAGTTTTGCTCTTTTGTCCTGGATCGAAAGCTTGCACATCTGTGGTCCGGGGGAAGGAGGGAAGATGATCGACGCGGGGGCCATCACGATGGAGGGCGATATCCCGGTCAATCCCTCTGGGGGGGTGATATCGACCAATCCCATTGGTGCCACGGCTCTCATCCGGGTGGCCGAAGCCGCCCTCCAGATTCAGGGTAAGGCGGATGCCAGACAAGTCGAAGGTGTTCGGACAGCTTTGGCTACTGGATTCGGCGGATCGTATTGGAGCGAGGTCTTCATCTTGGGGAGGACACCATGAGGCGAGAAGAAGGGAAGGAATATCTTTACATCACCCTCCACACCGAGCTTCCATATCAGTATTCAGCGGGCCGCTACATGAGTCGGTTCCTCACGACCCTCCGGGATGAGGCCAAGATCCTCGCCTCTCGCTGCACCCAGTGTGGAACGGTGCTCGTGCCCCCGAGGGTGGTTTGCGGCAACTGCTTCGCCGAGATGAAGGACTTCGTCGAGGTTGGTCCTCGTGGAACGCTGAAGACGTTCTCCGTCATCAACTTCCCATTCATCGATCCGTTCACCGGCGTCCAGCGCCCCGTACCCTACGGTTATGCCATTGTGCAGTTGGATGGGTGCGACAACTGGTTGCCCCATTTTCTTGACGAAATCGATGTCCAAAAGTTGCGCATCGGATTGCGCGTGGAAGCTGTTTTTAAGCCTCGGGAGGAGAGAGAGGGAGCGATGACCGATATTCTCCATTTCCGAGTGATCGGCGACCGATCGAGGGAGAGCAGCCCTGAGGGAGAGGTCTCATAAACGGGCGAGGAGTGAGAAGTGCCGATGAGTAAGTATTTTGAAGACTTCAACGTTGGAGACGAATTCGAATCGCCGGGGAGAACGGTGACCGAGGCGGATATCGTCAATTTCGCTGGCCTCACCGGCGATTGGAGCGAGCTTCATGTCAACAGCGAATTCGCCAAGAAAGGGACATTTGGACGGCGGATCGCTCATGGGGCGCTGACCTTCAGTATCTCCACCGGGTTAACGGTCCGGTTGGGGTTGATCGACGACGCACTCATTGCGTTCTATGGCGTTGATCGGTTGAGATTCGTTCATCCGGTCTTCATTGGCGACACCATCAGGGTGAGGAAACGAGTGGAATCAAAAGATAATAAAGACGAGCGGAGCGGTATTATCGGCTTCCGAACCGAGGTCCTCAATCAAAATGATCAAGTCGTTCTCACCTATCAGGACAAGGTGTTGCTCAAGAAACGTGGGTGAACGATACGTCCAGTAGAGTTGCGGCTCATCATCGACCAAGATAGACGCTTGGCCTCCTCGCCCCGACCTACAGCAGGCATGATTCCTTCAAAGGGCGCCAGAGCCCATCCAGAAGAAAAGATGATCCGTGTGGCGGGGCCCGCGACAGTTCCGCAGGGACAAGCGCTCCCGGATCTGAAAGCTTCCTGGATGGGCTTTGGCAGGTGACGAGCGTGATCATCCCGACCCCGGAGCCAATCATAGCCGAGAAAAGGCGCGCCTTCCCGGCGGGAAAAACCCGCTCCTCGACACCAGGAAAGCGTTCGGCATTCAGTTGGATGGGGTCATGACCCGAGTGATTCAGGTTCTCTCTTCGTGCCGTTGGTTTTGATCTTATTCTATTTTCACGACATTGGCAGCCTGTAATCCTCTCGGGGTTTCAACCAGCTCGAACTGAACGAGATCTCCCTCTGAGAGCGTACGGAATCCCTCCGCCTGAATGGCAGAAAAATGAACAAACACATCTTCACCATTGCTTCGTTCAATGAACCCATAGCCCTTCCGTTCACTGAACCATTTGACTCTTCCTGTTTCGTTCATGCACTGACTCCTACTGATAAAAATCTCATCGTCTTTGTGTGGTCCAGCGTGGCGGCATCAGTCCCATCACCGTGTCGCCCCTCCGGGAGCAGGATCACGTCGCTACCCGTCGAGTCAGCTGGTCCACGCAAAAACAATCACGGCCCACAGCATACGGGAAAAGAGCTTTGATGTCAATAATGTGCTGTGAAATTTTCCTTCCTCAGCGCCGTGGGGCACACTCGAGGAGAGCCTCGTGAATCGTGTGCCAGGCTGACTCGATGAGTTCATCGAGCCTCTCCAATCCATAGGTCGAGGCATCCAGGGGAGGATGTACAATGACTCGAATCGTTCCTGGCCAAACGCCAATCTGGCCCTTGGGCATGATCTCATAGGATCCGGCAATGGTGACCGGCACGATGGGCGTTTGTGACTCGAGCGCCATATAAAAAGCCCCTTTTTTGAATCGGCGCATGTGCCCATCAGGGGTGCGCGTACCTTCGGGGTAGACGATGAAGCTCCGTCCGGCTCGGACCCGTTGGGCAGCCCGTTGAGTGCTCTCAATGGCCCGTGCCCGATCGCCTCGATCTATGGGAACGGAACCCGTCCAGCGCAAACCGATGTTGAGGATAGGGACTTTGAGCAGTTCTTTCTTGGCCAGGAAAGCGAAATTCCGATCGAGGCAAAGGAGCATAGCGGGGATGTCGAGCCAGCTCTGATGGTTGGCGACGAAAATATAATGTTGATCAGGTCGGATATTCTCCAGACCCCGGCATTCCAGTCTCACTCCTGTCATCCTCAAGCCGACACGGCAAGCGAGGCGGACGGGGGCATAAATGACGTTCAGTCGTCGCGTGAGGGCGAAAAGGAGCAACAGAATGGGCCCAACGAGAAGGAGCAGGCTCCCCCAGAACAGGATGAGAAGGCCGCCCCGAAGCATGGCATGGACGGATCCTCTTGTCATCGCATCTCGGTTTGATATAGAGTTAGCCTCCATGATCAATCCACTCCAGGAGCGGTGAGATGAAAGGAGCCATCAGAGTCGCCATCATCATCTGTTGTCTCTCCATTGTGGCCGGGTCGGTGGCCGGCCAAGGGGTGATTCCATCCCCAAAGTCGGTGCTCGGATTTGAGCCCGGGCAGGAGCGTCATCTGGCCAACTGGAGCGCCATCACTCGTTACTTCAAACAGCTCGCCGCCGCTTCGCCCCGAGTCGAACTCCAGGAATTCGGCCAATCCACGCTCAAAAGGCCCTTGATTGTAGCAGTGATCAGCTCAGAAGCCAACCTGAAAAAGTTGGACCGAATACGGGAAATTCAGCGGTTGTTGGCCGATCCCCGGCTCATCGTCGATGAGAACGAGGCCCGCCAGCTCATCGAAGAGGGAAAAGTGGTGGTCGCCATCAACTGCTCGATCCATTCCACGGAGATCGTCGCTTCGCAGATGTCCATGGAACTGGCCTATCAGTTGGCCACTGAGGATTCGGCCGAAGTGAAGCAGATCCTGGATCATACCGTCATTCTCCTTTTCCCTAGCGTCAATCCCGATGGGATCGATCTGGTCGCCGCCTGGTACGAGAAGACGCTGGGAACGCCATTTGAGGGGACGGCGCCACCGGAACTCTACCATCCCTATGCCGGACATGATAATAATCGCGATTGGTTCATGTTGACCCAGGTGGAGACGCGAGCTGTCACGAGGCTCTTCTACCAGGAATGGTTTCCCCAGATCGTTTATGATATCCATCAGATGGGACGAAATGGGGCGCGGATGTTCGTTCCGCCGTTTTACGATCCGCCCAATCCTAATATTGATCCCCTCATTTTGCAGGAGATCGCCCGCATAGGGAGTCATATGGGCCTCGCTTTGACGGCGGCAGGATTCAAGGGTGTATTAACTCGCGCGCAGTATACGACTTGGTGGCATGGAGGATTTCGAACGGCTCCTTACTATCATAATGCCGTGGGGCTCCTCACCGAAGCGGCCAGCGCCCGATTGATGTCGCCAGTGGTCATTCGGTGGGATGACCTTCGAGGTCACCCGGCCGGATTCCCCAATCCGCACCAGCGTCGAACGAATTTCCCCGATCCCTGGCCGGGTGGGCTCTGGCAACCAAAGGATATCCTGGACATGGAGCTCATCACCTCGCGATCGCTCCTGCTGCTGGCCGCTCGCTATAAGGGGGACATCCTGCGGCACTTCTATCGTCTCGGTCAAAAGGCGATTGACCTGGGGCGAAGGACCCCGCCCTTCGCCTACCTCATCCCGCCCGAACAGCACGACCCACCCACGGCGATTCGGATGGTGAATATTTTAATGGAGCAGGGCATCGAGATCCATCGCGCCCGGCGCCCATTCGTCGTCGATGGCGTGCGCTATCCAGCGGGAACATTCGTCATTCTCATGGCCCAGCCCTATCGGGCATGTGTGAAGGCGCTCTTGGACGTTCAACACTATCCGTTGCTGAGGTCATCCGCGGATGGAGGAGTCCAACGACCGTACGATATCGCTGGCTGGACGCTTCCCATGCAAATGGGCGTGCGCGTCGTTCGGATTGATCGACCGTTCGAAGCGGATTTGAGGAAGGTTCAACGGGCAACACTCTCTCGTGTGGGCATCGTTCCCGTTCCCTGGGGCGAGCCTCCGGCCCTGTGGATCGTTCGCCCTCGGGCCAACAACGCTTTCGCTCTGGTCAACGAGTTGATGCGCTCGGAGGAGAGCGTTCGGGTGGGACGACTCCGCCATGATATTGAGATCGATGAAAAACTCTATGAGCGAGGAAGTTTCGTTCTGACGCCGCCCGCTCATCGGCCGCTCTCGGTCGATCGGCGCATCGCTGAGCTGGCCGAGAAGTACATGGTGATGGTCTATCCGGTCAGACACATTCCTGATGACGTCATCGCTCCCCTCTCGATGCCGCGGATCGGAATCTATCGGAGTTGGGTTCCCGTGACTGACGAAGGGTGGACGCGTTGGGTGTTGGACCAGTTCGGGTTCACTTACCAGAACGTGCGCGATGCCGATGTGCGAGAAGGGCATCTAGAGGATCAATTTGACTGCCTCATCGTTCCCGACCAGGCATACCGGCAAATCCTGGACGGACATGCTGAGGGGAAATATCCACAGCCATATACGGGCGGATTGGGGCTCGCGGGGGTACAACAACTCCGAGCCTTTGTGGAGAGGGGGGGGACGTTAATCTGTATCGGTCGCGCCTGTCAGCTCGCTTTGGAGCATTTCGATCTCATGGTCCGCAATCCACTCGCTTCTTTGTCTCGGGAGGAATTCGCCTGTCCGGGTTCCATTCTCGGTTTGGAGGTGGATAATCTGCATCCTCTGGGGTATGGAATGCCCACTCAGGCCATGGCCTTTTTCCGCAATAGCATGGCCTTCGATGTTCTGGAGGCGCCCGGAGATGCTTCTATCCGCGTCGTTGCTCGTTACGCTTCATCTGACGTGCTCAAGAGCGGATACCTCCACGGCGAGGAGCAGATTGCCGGGCGGCCAGCCATCCTCGACATTCCCCTGGGTCGCGGGCGGGTGATCCTGATCGGTTTCCCCCCAGTGCACCGAGGTCAACCGCACGGAACATTTAAGTTGTTGTTCAATGCCCTGTTGGAGAGTGCGCCTCATTGATGGGAATCGAGTCGGTTGGCGGGCGAGATCTCACAGGGGCTCACTGGTCCGCCCGTCCCGCGTAATACCCCCGTCGATAGCGAAGGCGAAGATCCTTGCGGGTGGGAATGCGAATCTCGATTCTCCGGAACGTTCCGTCTTGTTTAGGGTTAGAGGGATAATAAGCCACCAGGTATTGACTCCTCAGTTCGTCCTCGATTTGGCGGAAGGCTCGCATGAGTTCGTCAGGGTTCTTGGGGAAATAGGCCCGTCCTCCCGTCTCCTCGGTGAGTTTCTTCAGCGTTTTTTTATCCAGGCCGAAGCGGAAGCGATCGCCGATACCGATGGCGTAAACGGTCACCTCCGACCGGAGCGCACGATCGATGGCATCAGACAGCCGGTAATAGCTCGTCGTGTCTTCGCCATCGCTGAGCAGGATAATCGTGTGGCGGCCAGCTTGCTCGGCGAGGAGATTCTGGCAGGTCACGTAAACGGCATCATAAAGGGAGGTCCCTCCGAATGTGCTCCGTCTGTCAGTCGTCGTACGCGGAGTATAGCGAATGCGAGCCAGAGCGTGCTCCAGTCGATCGACGGTGGAGGTGAAATCCTGGACGAGAATAGCTTCGTCGCGGAATTTGATGATCGCTACAGTGTCTTTCATCGGGCGCACGATGGAGCGGAGGAAGCGGCTGGCGGCGAATTTCTCGTCGGGGAGAGTGTATTGCTCACTGGCACTGACGTCGATGAGCAGCGCAATGGTCAAGGGGACGTCGGTCTGTCTTTTGAACATGAAGATCTCCTGGGGTTCGCCATTCTCCAAAACCTCAACCTCGTCTCTCCGAATATCGGTGATGAAAGCATTCCGCCTATCGGTGACCGTGAAGAACACGTTGACCAGGCGCGAAGAGAGTTCCACCGTTTCGCCGGGTTCCTGACGTTGATCTTGTCGCCGAGTGACCGAGGGATCTGAAGGAGGACGGTTGGACGCTTGACCAGAGGACGATGCAGCCACGATTCCGAGGGCGAGCAAAAGGCCGACGATGATGGTGATCTTGCTCATACGTTCATCCGATGCCCGATGTGGGCCCATTGGTTGCACAACGCTCAAAGAAGCGACTCCCCGAGTGGCGCTTTGTATCCTCGTTTGGCGCGAACGTGAAGGCCATCGCGACCAACGATCTTCACCTTAATTTTACGGAACTTCCCATCACGCTCCTGGTTCGTAGAGATGTAAAAGAGGATGTACTGGTTGTGAAGTTCTTCGCCGATCTCGGCGAAGATCTTATCCAGTTCGTAGAGGTCGGTGGGGAAAAAGGCTCGTCCTCCCGTTTCGCTCGCCAGTCGCTCCAGTTCCTTATTGCCCGGGGCTCCCTTGATCCCGCGCGTCACGCCAAAAGGACCAGCATTCGTCGTCCCGATACAGTAGATGATGACCTCCGTCTTTTGGGCCATCTCGATGGCTTCGTCCAGTGTATGCTGGCTGGCCGTGTCCTCACCATCGGAGATGGCGATGATCGCCCGGCGCCCCTGAGCGGAGGGCATTTTTTCTTCGCAAACGCGATAGATGGCGTCATATAGCGATGTCGGGCCGCGAGCCTTCACCGAGTAGATGGCGTCCCGTAGATCTTCAAGATTATCGGTGAAATCCTGGAGCAACTCGACGCGAGAGTTGAAGATAGCAAACAGAGCCCGATCCTGCCCTCGACGAACGACCGCGTCGAGGAAACTCATCGCCGCTCCCTTCTCAAACTTCAGTTTCGGTCGGACGCTGTTACTGGCGTCCATGAGGACGCCAATATTCAGGGGGAGATCGTCCTCTCGGGAGAGGGAGCGAATGAACTGGGGCTCGCCATCCTCATAGACTTCGAAGTTCTCCAGCGTCAGATCAGTCACCAGTCGCCCTTTCTTATCCACTACGGTCACCGGCAAGTTCACGCCGATCGTGCCTAATCGAATTTGTCCGGGCGCCTGAGGCGCCGATCTTTGGGGAGAGGAGGCCAGGATCACTGTCATGCTGAGGAAAAGGCAACCGACCAGTATGGTGATTCGCTTCATCGGTGATCCTTAACTTTGAGCTCGCCCATTAATTATACGAAGCCTCTCCGAAGGGTGTCAATAACAGCGACCGAAGGACTTAAAGGCCCTGAGCACGCGTCCATCCGGTGAGTGCCTTGCCCCTCGCTTGAGACTATGCCACAATTGCACCGTGGGAGCTGACACTCAAGTCACCAGGAAATGGGGTCCCTTGTCGCTGAAGTGGTTCACGCTCATCGCCTTGATCGCCGTGACGGGTTCGGTCAGCGCGCGGGGCGATGGTGAGCGGTGGTCGCAGAATTCGGAGCAGGGAGGAGCGACCTTAGAGCTTCGGTCCGACCTCGTCTCGTTTACGGTCAGTGTTTCACTTCCCGGTGGAAAGGCCCTCACCACGCTCACTGCAGACAATTTCACCGTCTATGAGAATGGCCAGCGGCAAAAGATCAGTTATTTTGCGACCGTGGAGACTCCAGTGGATATCGTCCTGGTCATCGATGACAGTGGGAGCATGCGGAATAACCTGAGCATGGTCAAGAGAGCGGCCGAGCAATTTGTGGATCGCATGCGAAGTCAGGATCGGGCCGCCGTGGTCGCCTTCGGTAGGCAAGTCGAGCTGCTCGCCGATTTGACGCATGACCGCGCTACGCTGAAATCGGCTATCCGACGGATTCCACGCGGGACGGGGACGGCCTTCTATGACGCGTTGTACCTCGTAGCTCAGGAGGTTCTGAATGGCCCGACGGCCCGAAAGGCCGTCATCGTCCTCTCCGATGGAGTCGATTCCATCAGTTACTACCATTTCGAGCAAGCCAGTCGCGCGCTAGAGCAGAATGGCATCGTCGCTTACTTCATCGAGGTCGATACCCAGGAGTATATGATCCAGGGCTTGAAGAAGGAGAGATTCATCCTCTCTCCCTCTCAACTCGCTAAATATGAACGAGCCTTCCATCCCGAGGATCCTCGATTCAGCTTCGGCGACCCGCGATTGTTCACCGGCGAGGAGAGCGCCCAGATCGCTCTCGGCCTCTACCAATTGGCGCGACGCGAGCTTCGTCGGTTGGCCGAGCGGACGGGCGGAAAGGTTTTCCCCCTCACGTCTTTCGCCCAACTCAAGAGTATCTACGCCCAGATTGGAATGGAGTTGGGGACGCTGTATAGCATTGGATACTATCCAACCAACACCAAACACGATGGAACGTGGCGCTCGCTGAGGGTGGAAGTGAACATCCCGGGAGCAAAAGTCCATGCCCGATCCGGCTACTGGGCCCCATCCCAATGAGCGAAGATTGGTGCGGATGAACTGGGGACGTCCCCCTTCGCCGAGTGGTGATGATCGAGACCCGTTCTCATCAGAGAAGCTTCCTTTGGAGTTCGATGAGCTTTTGTTTTGCCTGTTCGGGGGTGAGTTGGTCCGCATTCAGGCTGGCCAGTTCAGTGAGAACGGTGGACCGTACCTGATCGAACAATGACGGTTGTTGTTTCCAATCGGGACCTCGCGAGGGCAGGTGTTCGGCCAGCTTCGGTTTCCCAGTGGGATCGAGTTCGTTGGCTTCCAGGTTCTCCAGGATTTCCCCGGCCCGTTCGATGACGGATCGGGGCAGCCCGGCCAGCCGAGCCACTTCAATCCCATACGACTTGCTCGCCGTCCCCGGCACGATTTTGTGGAGAAAAATGATATCCCCTCTGGACTCTCTGACGGCAGCACGATAATTCCTCACACCGGGGAGGAGCTTGGCCAGTTCGGTCATCTCATGATAGTGAGTGGCAAACAGCGTCTTGGCCGCGTGATTGGCGTTGTTGTGGAGGTACTCGGCGATCGCCCAGGCCAGTGACAGACCATCGAACGTCGCCGTCCCCCGCCCCACCTCATCGAGGATGACCAAGCTCCGCGGCGTGGCCGTATTGAGGATCTTAGCCGTTTCGATCATTTCAACCATGAAGGTGGATCGACCTCGCGTCAGACTGTCGGACGCGCCAACGCGAGTGAAGATGCGGTCGATGAGCCCGAGGCGCGCCTCCCGGGCGGGGACGAAAGAGCCCATCTGAGCCATGATGGCAATGAGCGCCGCCTGGCGAAGGAACACGCTCTTGCCGCCCATATTCGGTCCGGTGATGATGAGCAATCGATCGGTCGAATTATTCATGTGCAGGTCATTGGGGATGAATCGATCTTGCACGACTTCCAACACCGGATGGCGACCGTCCTTGATATCGATTTCATCGTCGTCCCGGAGAATGGGGCGGCAGTAGTTTCGGCGAGCCGCTGTCTCGGCCAATCCCGCCAGGACATCGATGGCGGCCAGCGCCTTGGCCGATGCCTGTATCCGGCGGGTTTCTCCGGCCACGCGCCGACGGACGTCTTGAAATAACTGCGCCTCGATTTCGGCCATGCGTTCCTCGGCTCCCAGGACTTTCGCCTCATACTCCTTGAGTTCGGGGGTGACGAACCGCTCGGCCGAGACCAGCGTTTGCCGTCGCTCATAATCGGGAGGGACGAGATGGAGATTGGCCTTACTGACTTCGATGAAGTACCCGAATACGTTGTTGTACTTCACCTTCAGCGATTGAATGCCCGTCCGTTGCCGTTCGCGCTGTTCGAGCTGGGCGATGATCGCCTTGCTATTGGTGGCCAGCTCGCGTAACTGATCGAGTTCGGGATGATAACCAGACCGAATGACGCCACCATCACTCAGAGCGGCGGGAGGATCGTCGTTCAAAGCGGTACCGATGAGTTCTCGAATGTCGGCGAGTTCGTCCAGCGTCTCTCTCAAAACCTCTAAAAGGGGCGCTCGAGCGGCGCCGAGGAGTTCCTTAATGTCAGGGATGGCGTCGCCACTGAGCCGGAGCGAGACGAGATCCCGGGGCGTCGCCGTCCCGAGATTCACACGAACGATCAGCCGTTCCAGATCGTGAATCTTCTTCAGCTTCAGACGTAATTGGTCGCGAAGAATGGTCGCCGTTTTGAGTTCCTCGACGGCTTCCAGTCGCTGGTTGATCTCGCCCAGGCGCATCAGCGGTCGCAGCAACCATTGGCGGAGGAGGCGGGCCCCCATCGGCGTTTGCGTGACATCCAGAACGTGGAGCAGGGTATGCTCCCGGCTTCCATCCAGAGATTGAATCAATTCCAGATTGCGCACCGTAGTCGCATCGAGAATGAGGTAGTCCGTGGGTTGCAAGAGGGAGAGTCCGGTGATGTGGGCGGCCTGGCTCTTCTGCGTTTGACGAATGTAATGAAGGATTGCTCCCGCTGCAGAGGTGGCGTGCTCCTTGTCCGTCAGGCCATATCCCTCTAATGAGGTGACGCCGAAGTGATCACAAAGGAGGGCATGGGCGTGCTCGGTATTGAACACCCACTCATCCAGAGGCGTGAACACGGCCTGGTCGAGAGGTGGTCGTGTTCCTCTCCCTTCCTTATCTACGTCTGCGTTGGATTCTCCTTCAGGAGCACCTCGGGTGCGACGTCGGATGTGGGGTTCGAGCACCGAGGGATAGAGGACCTCCCGAACGGACCACGTATCGAGGTGTTCGAGCGCTTTGTCCCAGGCCTCATCGCCGTGGTATTCAGCGACCCAGAATTCCCCCGTCGAAGCGTCCAGGATACCGATGCCGACGGCGTTCGGCTCGCCACATATGGCCGCTAAGAAATTATTCGCGCCCGCCTCCAACACTTGACGTTCAATGGTCGTTCCCGGCGTGATGACTCGGACGACCTCGCGCCTGACCAACTTCGTAGAGGCGGTTGGGGTCTCGACCTGGTCGCAGATGGCGACACGATATCCCTTTCGGATCAACTTGGCGACGTACCCTTCGAGGGCATGGACGGGAATGCCGCACATGGGCACCGGATGTCCCCGCTCTCGGTGGCGCGCCGTGAGGGTGATATCCAGTTCCTTCGCTCCCAGGATAGCATCGTCATAGAACAGTTCATAGAAATCGCCCAGACGGAAGAAGAGGAGCGTTCCCGGGTACTGCTTTTTGATCTCATGATACTGCTTGAGCATGGGAGTGAGCTTTTTCTGCTTCATCGCTGATCTCGTCTCCCGTTCTTCGGGCCTCGAATTCAGAGCACGAAAAATATTATAATCGAGGGTTCATGGTGTCAAACAGTGCGCCCAAAGAGGTGGGGGGACCCGTTCACGCTGAAGCCCCTCTCATCCTCGCCGTGGATACGACGTCAGCGCGGCGAAGCGTTGCGCTCGCCAGGGGGCGCCGGCTCCTTGGCGTCATTGGTGTGGATGCCGGTCCCACCCATTCGTGGAACCTCCATGATGAAATCGCCCTCTTGTTGGATAAGTGCGGATCACGCGTATCGGAGATTGACGTCCTGGGGGTTGCCATTGGTCCGGGCTCGTTCACCGGCCTGCGCGTGGGACTGGCTGCCATGAAAGGGTTCGCTCATACGTTAGCCAGACCGGTGGTGGGCGTCTCCTCATTAGAGGCTTGGGCGCGAAGGGCGGGAGTGAGCGGTCGCATCTGTGCCTGCATTGATGCCCAGCGAGGCGAACTCTACGCTCAGGTCTTCGACGTCGATGTTGCCGGAGCGGTGCTGCCGGTGACTGGCCCTCGCCTGATCCCTCCGCATGAGGTGTGCCGATGGTTGTCCGATCAGTCGACGCTCTTCTTCGCGGGAGATGGGGTGGGACCGTCCCGAGCGCAGTGGGAAGCCTGGGGACGTGAACAGGGACGGGAAATTCACTTTGTCACCATCCCGCCCACTCATCCCCGAGGGTGGATCGCCATCGAGGCCATGGAGTTCCTGGCTCCAGCCGTCGTTTGGCTCGCCGAGCGAGAGTTTCGAGAGGGGCGCGCCCAAACGGCCGCTACGCTCGATGCCCTCTATGTGAGAGCTTCGGATGCGGAGATGAAGCGGCGGCCAGGTTGATCCGTCGATGGGAAGGTGGTATCCGCAAAGAGGATCATTACCTTGTCAGCCCAAATATTTTGTACTACCATTGGTGAAGTGAAAATCGGTGGGTGCTTGAAGATCGTCAGCGGACATATTGATCGATGTCATTGGGGCTTTCGTCATCCAGAAGAACGACCATCAATGAAACCTGACTGGGATATGATCTCGCCTTAAGGAGGAGCAGGATGGGAGAGTATTCAACGGCGTCTCTGAAGGAGCATTTGATGGCAACGAATGAAGAGTTCAGAGAACTGGTGCGTCAGCATCAAGAATATGAGGCGCGACTGAACGAACTCGTTTCACTTCCTTACCCGACGGAGGAGGAGATGTTGGAGGAGACACTGCTCAAGAAGAAAAAACTCCTCCTCAAGGACAAGATGGAAGCCATCATCCATCGCTATAAACGAGAAATGGTCGGCAAGTAGTTCGCGATACATCTCACGGGGCGGGACTCCCTCAACCGAGGCGGGGAAGGAGACGTGGCGCTCTTTCTCTTTGGCGGCAGAAGATGATCGCTCGAGATGGATACCCATACATTGTGGCATTAGCGGTGATAGCCGGCATCTCTTTTGTTATCGATTGGCGAGGTCTGGCCACCGGGGCTCTGATCGGGGCGGCGTTCATGGCGTTTTTTTTTCGCGATCCGGAGCGCTCCGCTCCTGAGGATCAACAGGCCATCGTTTCTCCCGCGGATGGAAGAGTCGTTCGAATCAGGTCGCTCCACCCGGATAACCCATCCTCGCCGGTGCAAATCTCGATTTTTCTCTCCTTGTTTGACGTCCACATCAATCGCGCTCCCATCTCGGGACGGATTAAGGATGTCACCTATCGTCGTGGAGCCTTCAAAGCCGCATTTCGTGATGTGGCCTCGGAGGTTAATGAACAATCAGTCGTTACGGTGGAGGGCGATGGATTGGAGATCACGTTCAAGCAGATTGCCGGTGTATTGGCCCGGCGGGTGGTGTTTCGTAAACGGGTCGGCGAGTGGGTGAGGAAAGGAGAGCGGGTCGGCCTCATCAAATTTGGTTCGCGCGTCGATGTCATTCTCCCGTCGGGCGTCCACGTCGTCACTCGGGTGGGGGAAAAGGTTTATGGTGGGACGTCGATCATCGCAAGGATACCATCATGAAGGCATCTCAACCGGAGCATAGGGAGTCGCTGAGAGGTGGCCGCCGCCGGATCTACATCGTGCCGGCGCTGTTTACGACGGCAAATCTGTTTGCTGGATTCTACGCCGCGGTGGCCGCCCTGAAAGGATATCAGCTCGTCCACACGGACTGGGAGGCGGCGGCGCGTTTTTTCGATAACGCCGCAAAAGCCATCGGATGGGCCGTTCTCTTCGACACGCTCGATGGGCGGATTGCCCGGATGACGGGGGCGACGAGCGAGTTCGGGCTGGAATTAGATAGCCTGGCCGATGTCATTTCGTTTGGAATCGCCCCGGCTCTTCTGGCCTACGCCTGGGGCTACGGATCTGCCCCACCTGCCTATGATCCACGATTCGCTGGATTGGCGTGGGCCGTTTCATTCATCTTCTTGATGTGCGGGGCATTTCGATTGGCCCGATTCAACGTTCATACTCGTCGGCCTATCCCGGAGTCGAAGAAAGAGCGACGACAGTTTGTCGGACTTCCCATCCCGGCCGCGGCGGGGCTCATTGCGGCCATCGTCCACTTTGTGAGAACGCCTCTGCTGGCCACGTCCAGTCACGACGTATCATTGTCCGGCTTAAACATTCGCATCGATAGTTCGTTCTGGAGCCTCATGTTGCTCGTGCTGGTATTCTCGTTGGCCATGCTCATGATTAGCACGGTGAGGTATGCTGCCTCGAAATCAGTTGGAGCCAGCCGCATGAGCCCTCGATTGACATTTCTCCTTCTCTCGCTGCTGGTTTGTGGGATCTACTTTTACTCCCGATGGGTGTTGTTAGTCTTGGCTACGGCCTATGTGAGTCATGGGGTGGTGTCGAGAATCATCGGGCGGATAACGCGATGGCATCGTCGAGAGCATTCTCTTCATGAACCCGTCACGAGGGAGTTCTTTTGATTCCCGTTCGATGCTCGTTCTTCCGGGGGCATTCTGGCGCGGCAGGGAGAGCGGCGAGCGGGCGGCGACGATCCCCCGATCAGTGATCGTGATCATCGTCCCATCGACGAGTGATGGCGGTCCGGCAATCTCGAATTCCTGCCCCAGTTCAATGGTGTTGGTTACTTTTCCATCCCGCGCATTGAGGACGATGAGCCGATGATCTCGCAGCGCTGAGACGAGGACCGCGTCATGGCCTATCAGGGGATCGGCGACAATACGACCGGATAATCGAACCTTCCATCGGATACGTCCAGTGGATGGATGAAGCCCGTAGACGAAATTATCGTAGGAGGCGACGATGAGGTGACCACCGACCAGCGTCGGTTTGGCTTGAATGGCGGCTCCCGTACGCATTCTCCAGGCTCGTTTCCCCGTTCGCTTGTTGACCGCATAGACCCAGCCATCAAATGAACCGAAGTAAACCAGCTTTGAACACGCTTCCACCGGTGATCGGACCGGACCTCCTGTCTTGAATGCCCATCGGACAGTTCCGTCTGCCGCGTCGAGCGCGTAGAGATGGCCGTCATCACTGCCCACATAAATGGAGCTCCCCACTTGCGTCACTGGTCCGCGAATCGATCCCCGGGTGTGAAATTGCCAGATGGGCTGACCGGTCGATGAATTCAGAGCGTAAAGGACACCTCGGACTGTGCCCACATAGATCCTGCCAGCTTTCCCGGCGGGGCGAACCGAGAGCGAAGTGACCATCTCAGAATACGGATGCTGCCACAGAATGTCTCCTTTGTCGGCGGCGATGGCGACAAGCTGATAAACGGCCTCTCCGTCTGATCGACTTCGGTCGGCGAGAGCAGCATAGATGATCTCCTCGTTCATCTGAAGCCGAGTGGTGAAATCGCCTGGGTAGTTTTCCATCCACGCTGTTTCCCCCGTCTCGAGTTTCAGGGCGAGGATTCGGCCTCCGGAGAGAGGAACATAAACGTTTTCTCCGTTTGAGACCGCCGCGTGATAGGGAAGAGTCTCCGGGGTGAGATACGTCCAGGCCAGCGCGAACGGCGAGTTGAGGAGAGATTGAGCCAGGGAAGGCATCAGCAACTTCCAAAGGAATGTTGTCACAAGAACGAGCACGATCAACCTCATCACCGCCTTCCTCCTCCGGTCATCATCGATAAAGGTACTTCGGAGAATGCCTCAGAGGCAACTCCATGGATTCGCCACATGGCGATTCATCGCGATGTATCCAGAGACGGGCGGAAGCAAATCCTTGACGATGGACAGAGAGAACCATAAGACGTTGAGGTGAAATCTCCCACATCGGTTGCCGGAGAGGCGGGGGTCTGGTATGCTGTTAAGTGCACGTGGAAACCACCCGGTGGATATCCTCACGCACGATTCACATCACAAGGATTTATCATGGAAAACACATCGACGCTGGCTGAGCGGCTCCCCTGGGAACAACCATGGTGGCGTCCCGCACCCGGTCAGTGGGCTACGTTTGGTTATCTGATCTCCATCCATATTCTCTCGCTCATCGGGCTGATTCTTTATCCCATTCCGTCAGGGAGCATCTTTGTCGTCGCCCTCTCCCTCCTTCTCCTTGGAGGATTGGGCACATCCGTCTGCTATCACCGTGCTCTGGCCCATCGGACGGCGAAGCTGAACGCCGTGGTGGAGCACATCCTCATCTTCTTCACCGTTTTTAACGGCTCTGGGTCCCCCATTCAATGGACGGCCAATCATCGCCACCATCATGCCCAAGCCGACACCATTGATGATGTTTCCAGTCCACGATTCGGCGGGTTTTGGTGGGCTCATTTGAGGTGGCTCTATCAGTGGCCCCAATCGGATCCCCGACGGTGGAGTCCGGATCTGATGGGCAATCGGTATCTTGTCTGGTCCACGCTTCAACCAATGCTCGTGGGAGGATCCTTATTTTGGGGACTCCTCGTATTTGGCTGGGAGGGTTTTTTCTGGATCGGACCCATCCGATTGATGTACGCCCTTCATATGCAGTGTTTCGTCAACAGCCTCCTTCATCTCTCGCCGGACGCTCCCGAGCATACCGACTCTAGTCGAAATATTTGGTGGCTGGGGCCACTGCAACTGACGGCGTGGGGAGAGAATTGGCATCGGAATCATCATCAAAACCCCAACTCCGCTCGGTTCGGATGGACTACGTGGCAGGTGGATATGGGGTGGTATTTTTTGATGCTTTTGGAAAAGTTTCGCCTGGTGAAGGATGTCAAGCGCCCCAGAACGCTGCGCCCAAGGGAAAAGGGAGCCCACTCGAATGCGCGCCTGGAGCGTAGGCGCCCACGCTCATCTCGACACAGCACCGAGGGAAGAGTCCAGAATCCAACGGCGTAGGATCGGTTGGCGAAGACCGTCATTTTTCGATTCCCCCTCCATCAATAGGGAATATGAGGGTGGTGATTTTGCCCCTGACCCGATTCTGAGATTGTCGGCCCCGAGTGATCCATGTAGTAGACGGCATCATCGGGCATCGGATATAATCCCCTGCTATTACTTGATGGTGAGGATCGCGGCTATGACGCTCAGGATGCGTCGAGATTCAGGAATCGGTTTTCTCGTCCTCGCCCTCTCGTGTCTCGTGGTGGGACGGGTCGAAGGTCAGCGTGATGAGAGGCTCTGGAAGGAAGCTCACCGTCTCCATCAAGAGGCCATCGTCGTTGACGCTCGTGTGGATGTTCTTTCCCATATCGTCGATGAAGGCGTCGACCTCGGCGAACGCGCGATCGGTGGACAGGTGGACATCCCTCGAATGCGGGAGGGAGGCATTGACGCCGAATTTTTCACTATCCGCCTCGGCGCGCAGGTCGCGAGCGATAGAGATGTCATGCGGCGGACGCTGGAGATGATCGACGCGCTCTATCAACAGATCGAACGGCATCCGGAATCGCTCGAATTGGCGACGTCAGCGACCGATATTCGTCGTCTGGCGAAGCAAGATAAGATCGCCGTTTTGTTGGGGCTCGAAGATGGAGAAGCCATCGAGCAGAGTCTGGGCGTGTTGCGGACATTCTATCGGTTGGGGATCCGATATATGGCGCTCCCCGGTCATCATATCGCGGTCTCACACGACGGCGACAGCCCGACCAGCGATGACGAGGGATTGAGCGAGTTCGAGCGGCGGGTCATCTTAGAAATGAATCGGTTGGGTATGCTGGTCGATGTGTCTGGTCTCCCGGACAAAACCTTTTTTGATGTTCTCGCCACCACGAAGGCGCCCGTTATCGCTTCTCACTCCTCGGCGCGGGCGTTGACCGATATCCCTCAAAACATGAGCGACGATATGTTGCGGGCCATCGCGTCCAATGGAGGGATTGTGATGGTGAATTTCAGCGCCTCTTCCGTCGATCAAAACCGGGTAGACGCCATTCGAATGCGGGATCGGATTTTCCAACCTGCGCTCGATGAATTGCGCCACCGGTATGCGGGAGATCCGGAGGGATTCCAGCGGGCGCGAGAGATCCTCTTTGCGGCGTTCGAGTTGCCCAGGACGCCGCTGGCTAAACTCATCGATCACATCGATCACATGGTCAAAGTCGCTGGAATTGATCACGTGGGATTGGCCTCGGGATTCGACGGCCGAGAGGCTTTGCCCGAAGGATTGAAGGACTGCTCGGATTTACCCAGAATCACCTATGAGCTGCTCCGACGCGGGTATCGAGACGCTGATATCAAAAAGATCCTCGGCGAGAATTTTCTTCGCGTTATGGCTCAGGTTGAGGATGTGGCGCGCCAGATGCGTCGGAGCGAACTTGCGCAGTTCGGAGGGAGATCGTGAAACGACGAGGGATGAGCGGATTACTCATTGGGGGACTCTGGCTCGGCGTTGTTTTCAGTGGAGTTCGCCCCATCGTTTCTCTTAGTGGGCGAGTCGGTGTTGACCCGCAGCTCACCCAGGAGGTTAAGCGCCGGCGGCAGGCGTTGATGCATCAGCTCGGCGATGGGGCATTGTTGATTCTGTTCAGCGCCGAACCCAGGACGTTCGAACGGGACATTGACTACGAGTATCGACAGGATAGCAATCTGTATTATCTCACGGGCATCGATCAACCGGGGACGATTCTCGTTCTCATGCCGGGGAATCGAACCCAAAAGGAGATCCTCTTCCTCCGCCGTCGAGATCCCACCCGGGAGTTGTGGACGGGCCGGATGCTGCGTCAGGATGAGGCGAGATCAATAAGTGGCATCGAGGTCATCTACGATGCGGATCTGTTCGATACGTTCATCGAATCCGTCCTGAACGGACAACCTTTTGGTCCGCGCACCTACGGGCCAACGATTGAATATGCCGGATTCTTCGACGCCCTCCATCAGGGTCGGGCCGTGGTGTACCTCGCTCTAGAGAATCGACCCGGACTGAAACGCCTCCCCAATCGCGTGTGGCGGTTCGCCGAGAAGATCCGGCGCCGCTTCCTGGGCATCGACGTTCGTGATGTGACGCCACTCCTTCATCGAATGCGGCTGGTCAAGTCCCCATATGAGTTGACTCAGCTCCGTCGGGCGATTGAGATTACCTGCCGGGCTCACCGAGAGGCCATGAAAGCCTTGCGACCGGGGAAGTATGAATATGAGATTGAAGCAGTGGTCGAGTACACGTTCAAGAGGCTCGGAGCAGCTTGGCCGGCCTTTCCCTCGATCGTCGCTTCAGGACCGAACGCCACCACACTCCATTATGATCGAAGTACGCGACAGATTCACCCTGGGGAATTGTTGCTCGTTGATATTGGGGCCGAGTATCACTATTATGCCGCCGATGTCACGCGGACCTATCCGGCCGATGGTCGATTCACCCCCGACCAGGCCGCGCTTTACGATCTCGTACTGGAAGCCCAGAGGGAAGCCTTGAAGCTCGTTCGACCAGGATCGACGATCCCGCAGATTCACCAGCGGGCAGTGGACGTCTTGAAGCGCGGACTCCACCGGCTGGGGCTCATCACCAGCGAGGAGACCTCGCAGTATCGTCTCTGGTTTCCTCATGGAACGAGTCACTGGTTGGGGATGAACGTTCATGACGTGGGGGATCGGAATGCGCCGTTTGAGCCGGGTATGGTTCTGACCGTGGAGCCTGGATTGTACATACGCGAAGATACCTTTCAAAGAATTCGCCAGGAGGATCCGGAGTTGGCGGCGGCGATCGAACCGGCATTTCGGAAATACCGAGGCATCGGCGTGCGCATCGAAGATGATGTGTTAGTGACCGAGAGTGGTTATGTGGTGCTCTCCAAAAATGCACCTAAGATGATCACCGAGATTGAAGCCATCATGACGCGGCATTGAGCGGGGCTGGGCTTCATGGGGTGGCTCGAGATGCTGAGACGGTTCAATCCCGGTGGCGATTTCCAAGAGATCTCTCTCATCCGGGAAGGAAACGGTGGCTGGTGATCCTCTCGTCGTGGCAGTCGTCGTCAACTGGAACGGGGGCAACGTAGTGGAGGAGTGTGTGAGGAGTCTGGTCGCATCAGCCTATCCCGCTCTACAGATTATCGTGGTCGATAATGGGTCCACCGATGGCTCCCCACAGCGAATCGAACGGCTCTTCCCGGACGTCGAGCTCGTGTTGAATGGGGAGAATCTCGGCTACGCCGAGGGAGCCAATCGCGGGATTCGTCGAGCCCTCGCTCGGGGAGCGGGTGCTGTCCTGATCTTGAATAACGACCTGACCGTTGATCGCCGGGCGGTGGCAGAATTGGTCGCGGCTCTCAACGCTCAACCGGGGGTGGGGATTGTGGGAGCGAAAATTTATCGCGCTGATGATCCCTCCCGACTCTACTGCGTGTGGGAAGAACTTCGATACAATCACGTCCTGACCCGAGCCCATGGCGAGTACGAGCTGGATCGTGGACAGTACGATCGCCTTCAAGACGTGGATTGCGTTTGCGGTGCCGCTATGATGATTCGCCGGGAGGTTTTCCGGAGCATAGGGATGTTCGATCCGTTCTATTTCGCCTATCAAGAGCAGGTCGACTTTTGTCTGCGCGCGCGACGACGCGGCATCAGAATCGTGTTTGTGCCTCGGGCCAAGGTCTGGCACCACGGTGAGTTCAGCCTCCGGTCGCGACACGCCCTGCAGGTCAAGACGTATCTCTTGCGGCGCAACAGCGTCATTTTTATGAAGAAGCATGGAACGTGGCGAACTTGGCCGAGATTTCTTGTGTCCGTGCTGGCGAGCGTGGTGGTCGCTTTCTTCATCGAGCTGGGACGGGGTCGGCCAGAGTTTTTTGCCGCCCGGATCCGGGGGTTTTGGGATGGATTCATGAATAAGACTGTGGACGGAAAGGGGTTATTCGGGGAGTGACCGTCTCTCATGAGCGTGGGATCTGTTCGCTTGAGATGGAGTGCTTATGAACCAGCAGACTTCATTGTCTTCCAGTCCTTGGGATTTCAGGGATGGTGTTTTGCATATTGGCGGGTGTTCGGTCTCTGATCTCGTCTCTGAGTTTGGGAGCCCTTTGTACGTCTATGACCGAACGATTATGGAGCAGCAATTCACAGCGCTTCACGGAGCGATCCCTTATCGGCCATTTCGAATGCGCTACGCTTGCAAAGCGAATGGAAACTTGACCATCCTGCGTATTTTTCGGGATCTCGGAGCGCATCTGGATGTCACCTCTCCCGGTGAGATTGTCTTGGCCGAATCCGCCGGCTTTCAAGCCGAGCAATTGCTGTTCACCGGAAGTAGCGTGACCGATGAGGAGTTGGCCTTCGTCGAACGGAAAGGCGTTCTCATCAACTTTGACTCCATCTCTCAGTTGAGGCGATACGGGCAGCGCTTTCCCCATCGAGATATATGTCTGCGACTCAACCTGGATGTGGGCGCGGGACATCATGAGCATGTCATCACGGGAGGACCGGAGAGTAAGTTTGGCATCACGATCGAAGACCTGCCCGAAGCGCGCCAACTGGCTCGGCAGTTTGATCTGAGAGTGGTCGGGTTGCATCAACATATCGGATCAGGAATTCTCGATGCGCGCGTCTTCATCCGGGCGGTAGAACCCCTTCTGGAGGTGGCCAGGGAGTTCGGAGACCTTCTTTTCCTCAATATGGGGGGTGGGTTGGGGATTCCTTACGCTCCCGAGGATCGTCCCCTCGATCTCGTTGAGTTAGGAGAGGGGATGAGCCGCCTCTGTGAGTCGTTCTGCCGATCGTATGGGCGTCGGTTGAGGTTAGAACTAGAACCTGGTCGATTCTTGGTCGGGCCTGCGGGATACCTCTTGACGCGCGTCAACACGGTCAAGCGCACGACCAAGCATCTGTTTGCCGGAACCGATTCGGGGTTCAATCACCTCATCCGACATCCGCTCTATCGTTCCTACCATCGGATCATTAATGCGACGCGCGTGGATGGCCCTATACGAAGAGTTGCCGTATGCGGGAATCTTTGTGAGAGTGGGGATCTGTTCACTCATGGGCGCGAGATCATCGAGCCGCGGGAGGGGGATATCTTGGCCATCTGTGATGCGGGAGCCTACGGGTATAGCATGAGTTTTCCCTATAACATGCGGCCTCGCCCAGCGGAAGTGTTAGTTGATGGAGGGCGGGCGCGACTGATTCGGCGTCGGGAGGAGATAGGGGATCTCCTGGCTCTGTTTCCCGAACTCACGCCTGACGGACGTCTGACGGACGTCGAGTAATGTAAACTTGCGTCTGATAAAAGTAAATCGATCACCCTTTCCACTCGTTCCCGTTGTAAGCTCTTGATTTTCTTGTACCTTGTGTCTTGACCGGTGGGGTGCGCTTCCTACTCCCATTCGATGGTGCTTGGTGGTTTAGAGCTGATGTCGTACACGACGCGATTAATGCCCCGGACCTCAGAGACGATACGGTCCGAGATGCGAGCCAGCACATCATAAGGGAGCCGGGCCCAATCGGCCGTCATCCCATCTTGACTCGTAACAACGCGGATGGCGACGACATTTTCGTAGGTTCGCTCGTCGCCCATGACGCCTACAGTGCTGATTGGGAGCAGGACCGCAAAAGCTTGCCAGACGTGTTCATAGAGTTGGGCTCGTTTGATCTCTCGAACGACGATAGCATCCGCCTCCCGAAGAAGCTCCAGTCGAGGACCGGTCACTTCGCCCAATATGCGAACAGCAAGCCCCGGTCCAGGAAAGGGATGGCGTTCGATGATTTCCGGCGGGAGGCCGAGCCGGCGTCCGACGGCGCGGACTTCGTCTTTAAACAGTTCTCGAAGCGGTTCGATGAGTTTTAAGCGCATTCCCTCCGGCAGCCCACCAACGTTGTGGTGGCTTTTAATCACGGCTGAAGGCCCTTTGACCGACGTTGACTCGATGACATCCGGGTAGAGCGTTCCTTGAACGAGGTAATCGACGGGTCCCAGTTTGGCCGCCTGTTCCTGAAAGACCTCGATGAAAACGGCACCGATGATTTTGCGTTTCTGTTCGGGGTCGGAAACTCCCGCCAGACGAGAGAGGAAGCGCTCTGCGGCGCGAACGCCAATGACATTGAGTCGTAGGCGCTGCCGGTAAAGGTCCAGGACCTCGTCAAACTCGTTCTTCCTCAGCAGGCCATTATCAACAAAAATGCAGGTGAGCCGATCACCAATGGCCCGGTGAACAATGGTGGCGGCAACCGACGAATCAACGCCGCCAGAGAGTCCACAGACGGCTCGCCCCATTCCCACCTGCCGACGAACGCGCTCGATCGCCGATTCGATGAATGATTCTGGGGTCCAATCTCCTCGAGCCCCGCAGATGCGGTAGGCGAAGTTCCTCAGAATGAACTTTCCTTGAGGAGTATGGGCAACCTCGGGATGGAATTGGAGACCATAGAGTTGTCGGTGCCGATCGTGAGCGGCACCGAGCGCGTTCTCGGTCCGGGCCACCACTTGGAATCCAGGTGGTGGTTCGCAGACTTCATCGCCATGACTCATCCAGACGGGAAAGTTCTCGGGTAAATCCTCAAACAAGGGACTGGGAGCAATCACCTGGAGATGAGCCCGACCATACTCTCTTCGCGGCGAGGGGCGAACTTGGCCACCGAGCATGCTGGCGAGCAATTGAAATCCGTAGCAGATCCCCAGAATCGGCACTCCCAGGTGCAGTATTTCAGAGTCACAGCGAGGGGCCCCTTGATCATAGACCGAACTCGGCCCACCTGACAGGATGAGGCCGAGCGGCCGTTTCTGGCGAATTTGCTCGCATCCGATGGTGTAGGGGACGATTTCGCAAAAAACGCCCAACTCTCGAATTCGGCGCGCAATGAGTTGGGTGTATTGTGAGCCGAAGTCCAAGATAAGGAGGATCTCGCGTGTCATCAGTTCGTCACTCCTCGCGCCGGCGAGAAACCGTGGTCCCCCTTCTCCCTGCGCCGGATCGAACGGCCCGTGCTTTCCGAGGCTCTTTTTCCGTGTGCTTTAAGTTTAAGCAAAACCATGGCGTCATCCCCGCCATCGCTCCAGTGAAGTCCCATCATCAGGATTCTCGAAGCTGACAGTCATGACACAGCCCCCAGATTCGCAGACTGTGATCGAGCATTTTAAACTTATGTTGTTTCACGATGCGCTCCTGAAGCGATTCCAATTGTTGGCTGAAAAACTCCATCAGTTTGCCACACCGGATGCAGATGAGGTGATCATGGTGGGAGTAGTGAAATCCTTGTTCATACCGGGTGTACCCATCGCCGAACTGCACCGGGTGAGCGAGTCCACATTCGGCGAGGAGCTTCAGGGTTCGATAGACTGTTGTGAAACCGATGGATGGGTCAACCTCTTTGACGTGCCGATAGAGCTCCTCGCTGCTGACATGTCCTTTCATTCGCAGGAAGACATCGAGGATGAGATCTCTCTGGGCTGTGCGCTTCAGCTTCTTTTTCCGCAGACACTCGTGAAAAGCCCGGCGTTCGGGGCTATCCTGCCGTGGTTTGTTGGGTGTCGCCATGATGTTTCATCTCGGTCCTGGGTCGCCGCTGGCCTCAGCGTGAGGGGACTTTCCCGGCGGCAACTGACGTTCCGTAACACAGTTTCTTTTGAACAACGGGTGCGACATTGACCCGCATGCCGCTCGCAGGGCGTCAGGTCTCTGTCGCCTTTTCTCAGATTATTCGCGCGACAGTGACGCTACCCATTCATCCCATGAGGAACTATTCTAGCACAGAAAGTGCGAAAATTGCAGCCGAGAGCCAAAGGGGGGGCCTTGAGGAACGATTGTGACGAGCATCGTCATGCCTTATTGACAGACGGTCCGCGGCAGATTAGGCTGAAGGAAGGGGGGCTGGTTGGAGAGGAGGGGGAGAAGAATGGGCAGGTCATCTGGTTGCATTCAGGTCGTGAGCTGATCGTGGAGCAACATATTCAGAGCCTGAGCGAGCAGATCTTAAACAGTGGGCGCGTGCTCCGCTTCCGGGTGAGGGGTGAGAGCATGTCGCCTCTGTTGAAGGATGGAGATGTGATTGATGTTGAGCGCGTTCCGCCCGGCCAATTATATGTGGGCGATATCGTTCTGTTCAGGTCCAGGGAGGGGGTGCTTCTTGTTCATCGGTGCGTGAAGCGACGGGCGGCGTCCGGTCAAATCTGGGTCACGACGAAAGGAGATGCCGGGCGAGGTCTCGACCGGCCGATCACTGTCGATCAGATTCTCGGGCGGGTCATTCGCATTCATCGGGGGGGACGCATTCGGGTCGAGGTCGGAATCTGGTCGAGGCTCATCAATTACACCTTGGCCAAGGGGTCATTATATCGCTCTTGGCTCATCCGTATCAGACAGAAGGTTCAGGGGCGTTTTTCTCAAATGGTGAGGGCGACCCGCGAGATCCGCCGGAAGGAGCAGAGAGATCACTGATTGATCAGGCTGGCCACCACGCCAGCACCGAATCCGTTGTCGATATTCACAACGACGACGTTGGCCGCGCAACTATTGAGCATCGAGAGCAGGGCGGCCACGCCTCCAAAACTGGCTCCGTAGCCAACGCTGGTGGGCACAGCAATCACGGGGACGGCTACCAGTCCGCCCACGACGCTGGGGAGCGCCCCCTCCATTCCAGCCACGCAGATGACGACACGGGCTCGATTCAGTTCCTCCCGTACACTCAGCAGTCGGTGAACGCCGGCGACGCCCACGTCATAAATCCGATGGGTCGGGTTCCCCAGCGTCTCAGCCGTCACGATCGCTTCCTCAGCTACCGGAATATCAGATGTACCGGCGGTGACCACAGCGACCGTCCCTTTCTTCTTGGGAACGGGGTGCCGAATGACGGTGACGGCGCGAGCCGCATCGTGATACACCGCGTCGGGAGCGAGATGGCGAATGGCCACATAAATGTCGTGGCTGGCCCGAGTGATTAATACGTTGGTCGTCGTGGTCAGCACATTTTCGACAATGGCCACAATTTGGTCGGTGGTCTTTCCCTGGGCGAAGATGACCTCAGGGAAGCCTTGTCTCAAGCTGCGATGATGATCGGGTCGGGCGAAATGGAGGTTCTCGTAGGGAAGGGATCGGAGCCGATCAACGACCTGTGGGAGATCGATATCTCCTCGCTTATAAGCTTGTAAGAGACTCTCTAGCGCCTTTCGATCCATTGCTCTTCATTTTAACAGGCTGGGCTTCCGGCTTCTACTCCGTGATCGGCCGTCGCGCCCGCGCCTGTGGCTCTCGCTGTTCGCGGTCTCAGGTACGTAATTGACAGTCACACGCCCCATGGTTAGTATTACGCCAATCGAAGACGATATTCGGGGAAGGGAGATATGTCAACCGCTATTCTTCGCCATACCAGAGTGACGTTGGCCATGATCAAATTCGAGCACACCCTGTTTGCTCTCCCGTTTGCTCTTCTCGGCGCCCTTCTTGCGGCCCGGGGATGGCCATCGGGGCGGGTGTTGTTTTGGATTCTGGTTGCCATGGTGGGAGCGCGGAGTGCGGCGATGGCGTTCAATCGATTGGTAGATCGGCAGTACGATGGAGCGAATCCCCGAACGAGGAACCGGGCCCTCCCCGCAGGATTGGTTTCGGTGAGGTTTGTGAAGATGTTCATCGTGATCTCTGCGGCGGTGTTTTTCCTGGCCGCTGCCATGCTCAATCGGATGACTCTTCTCCTCTCACCGATTGCTTTAGCGTCTATTCTTCTCTACTCGTATGCGAAGCGGGTCACCAGCTATACGCATCTGTTCATTGGTTGGTGTTTGGCGTTGGCGCCGTCTGGCGCGTGGATTGCCGTTCGGGGGAGTTTCAGCCCTTGGACAGTTCCATTATGGTTGAGCGTGGCCGTGATGACCTGGACGGCCGGCTTCGACATCATTTATTCGTGTCAGGATGTTGAATTCGATCGTCGAGCAGGTCTGCATTCATTTCCTCGGAAGTGGGGAATCGCCCGTGCGCTGTGGATCGCTCGTGGGCTTCATGGCCTGACGTTCATCAGTCTCCTGGTGGTGGTGGTGGCTGCCGAGCTCTATGGTTTGGGGATCGTTGGGTTAGTGCTGGCTGGTGGATTGCTCATCAGGCAGCATCTGCTGGTCAAACCTGATGACCTCTCGCGGGTCAACGAGGCGTTCTTTACCGTGAATGCGTATTTGAGCTTGGTTCTCTTAGTCACGCTGGGTGGGGATGTCCTATTGAGATCTGGTGGTGTTGGTTTGAGTATTGTGAGCATCATGTAAACGTGGGTCTGATAACACGCCCCCATCACCTTTCCTTCAGGTCGCCCGCTACGTGGAATACAGGCGCCACCTCACTCGACTCTCTCACCGCGACACAACATCGCCAGACGACACCAGCCGCAACGCGGTGAGGAGTGCCTCTCCCTGGTGACCCTCTGCGACCCTGCTTTAAGGCGTTTGACGGTGGTCACGGGGAACATTTATGCCTTGGGGTGGCTTTTATCATAGACTTCAATCAAGCGCTCGGTGGAAACGTGGGTATACTGTTGAGTCGTCGAGAGCCGCGCGTGGCCGAGGAGTTCTTGGATGGCCCGCAGGTCTGCTCCAGCATTGAGCAGATGGGTGGCGAATGAATGGCGAAGGCTGTGGGGGCTTACAGCCGTCCCCACGTCCGTACACAGTTTGGCGTATTTGCTTATCATGCGACCGACGGATCGGGTTGTGAGTCGCGTTCCTTGATAGTTCAGAAAAACGGCCATAGGGTCTCGCTCTTCCTCGGAGGCTTCGGCCAGAAGCTGCCCCCGGACGCTTAAATACAGCTTGAGGGCCTCTCCCGCTTTCCGTCCGAACGGGATGATCCGCTCTCTCCGTCCCTTTCCCCGCACTCGAATGGTGCGATGCTTAAAATCGATATCATCGAGGTTTAAATTGACCAACTCGCTCACCCGCATGCCCGTGCTGTAAAGGAGTTCCAGGATGGCTCGATCGCGCTTTCCCAGCAGTGTGTCCGTATCAGGCGTTTCGATGAATCGGATGACCGCTTCGATGCTCAGATAGTGCGGGAGTTTCTTTTCTAACCGTGGAGTAGAAACCAATTGAGCCGGATTGACGTCGAGAATCTGTTCCCGACACAGGAACTTAAAGAAACTCCGAAGGGTAGCGAGTTTTCTGGCGATGGACGTTTTCTTTTTTTTCTTCCCATAGAGGGTGGCCAGAAATTCCCGGATGGTGATGTTGTCGATCTGACGGATGTCAACGGGAGGGCGTTTCCCTCGATGATCAACGGGGGCCAGATAGTCGTAAAACTGTGCCAGATCGATCCGGTAATTTCGAAGGGTGTGGTCGGAGAGATTTCGTTCGTACTTCAGATGATCGAGGAACATGTCGATATAGTGCTGCATACGAACCTCCCCATGTGCGGCGTCATTTTTTCGGCGCATAGTAACCCGCCCGGGCGCGCGCAAGCACCCCTGGCTTCTTAATTCTTACGGTCAACCGACGATATGAGCCATCTCTCCGCTCATTGGAGGAGATGAATCCCAGGACATATTGCATCCGCAGCTCATTGGCCAGCCGGTCGAAGATCGGATTGAGTTCGATCAGATCACGGGGAAAAAAGGCTTCTCCGCCAGTTTGCCGGCACAACAGATCAAGCGTCTGTTGACCGGGCCAGATTCGCTTCTCGGCTGAGATCGACGTTAATGCCGTATTAATGGCATAGATGACGGCGTCGGCCTCTTGGGCTCGTCTCAAAGCCTGGTCGAGGGTGAGGCGACTTATGGTGTCCCGCCCGTCCGAGAGGATGATGATAGCTCGACGACCGGATCGCGTTTTCAGGAGATCGGCGGCGGTAGCAATGGCATCATAGAGAGCCGTTGCCCCTTGGGCGTTCACATGACTGATGGCGAAAAGGAGTTTATCGATGTCGCCCGTGAAGCCCTGCTGCAGAACCACATCAGTGCTCACCGAGAAGATGGCCACGCTATCGATGGGTCGAATGATGGCGCGAAGAAACGCAGCGAAGGCCTCTTTTTCGAATCGAAGGCGGTTCTTCACGCTGAGGCTCGCATCGAAGATCATGACCAGACTCAAGGGCGTCTCTGAGTTCCGACTGAATGTGGTGATGACCTGGGGAATGCCGTCCTCCAGGATTTCGAAATCCTCGACATCAAGGTTTTGTATCAAATTCCCCGTGGAATCTGAGACAGTGACCACCACAGTGACGAGATCAGCGCGCAGTTTGACCATCTCTGGCGATTCGGTTCCCGATTGGGTTCCCGTGTAGCGGCCAATGAAGTGAGGGGAGGCCGCCAGAGCAGAGGAGAATAGAATCGGTCCACGGGGGGAGAGGAACATCATGAAGCCCATGATCACGGCCGGTAATCTCTTTGTCGCCTTCACTTCCTCTTCTGATCGAACCTTCCTCATGGTGCCATCGGCAGTCCGTCTCACGCCAGTATATCACCCTCCCGAATGGGTGGCAATAGGCCTCCCCGTAAGGCGACGGGACGGCAAGGTAGAGCGCGCGGGCGACCGGCAGCGAACATCGAATGTCTTCCCGCGCATGATGGCCAGAAGGAATCGGTTGTCCTCATTGGAGATTATGGCTAGAATGACGTCCTGGTGAGGGACGTTTTTCGCCATCACGTTCCGGAGATGGAGAGAAGATCATGGCTCAGTTCATGGTTGCGAGGGCATCACATAATGAACCTGGTGGGAGAAGGGGGGAGTCGGTGAGGGTGCAGATGGACGAGAGAGGCCGGTTGCGGTCAGGACGAGGGTTCTTCGCTTCTGGTGGGACGGTGGCTGGGAGGGAGACGGGGCCCTCCTGTGAAATACGACGGTGGCCAGTCGCCTGGTTTTCCTTTCGCGTGTTGCTGATTATCATGGTAGCCGTATCGTGGGTCACCGCCTCGGGGAAGGGGGATGGTGAGCGATCCCGCCCTTCGGTCCCGCAATTTCGCTGGCGGCACTCAGGTCCATTTGGGGGGAATGCCCGGCGGCTGGCCGTTGATCCAAGTGATCCCAACGTCTTCTTTGTGGGAACGGCCAACGGGTATATCTATCGATCCACGGATGCCGGCCGGTCCTGGGAAATATGCCGTCCGGGGTTAGGAGTATGGGGGTTGACGATTGAAAGTTTGCTCGTCGACCGGCGGACCTCTTCGCGGCTCTATGTCGCCGGGTGGGATGGGTACCGGCGGGGCGGCGTATTCGTCTCGGAGGACGCTGGACGCCATTGGAGGCCTCTTCTCCGTGGCCAAGCCGTGCGCGCGCTCGCTCAGTCTCCCTCCGATCCGGAGCAATTGGTTGCGGGGACGCTCGACGGGGTCTATGAGTCGCGGGATGGTGGACGAACGTGGCATCGTCTCTCGCCACGAGATCATCCTGGCATTAAGAATGTAGAGTCGATTGCCATTGACCCCCTGAATCCTCTCACCATGTATGTCGGGACGTGGCATTTGCCGTGGAGGACAACCGACGGAGGACAGACCTGGACGCTCATCGGAGGGAGCCGTCGCGGGATGGCCAACGACTCGGATATTTTCCACATTCTCTTAGATTCTTCCCCTTCCGGAAAGACAATCTACGTGGCGACCTGCAGCGGGATCTATCGATCGCGCACCGGAGGGAGCAGGTGGATCAAGATAAAGAGTCTTCCCAGAGCGAGTCAACGAGTGCAGGTCGTTCTTCGTCATCCGGTTAAGGGGAACATTCTTTTTGCTGGGACGACGCGTGGGTTGTGGAAGACGACCGACGGTGGCCGGCGTTGGTATTTGGTGACCGACCGGCGACTGGCGATTAACGACGTGGCCATCCCTTCTCAACGTCCCCATTTCGTCATGTTGGCCACCGACCAGGGGATTTTCGCCAGTTCTGATCAGGGAGAAACGTTCGTCGCATCCGATGAAGGATTTTCGGCCCGAACAATCGCTTTCCTCCGCTCGGATCGTCGACGACCGGAGAGGATTTATGCGGGAATCCTCAACTCTGGCCTGAAAAGTGGATTATATGTGAGTACCGATGGGGGAGGGTATTGGCAGGAATGGGGCGAGGGGCTCGACGGCGTCGATGTGTTTTCTTTTTGTCAGCTGGAGAAATCTCTCCAGACGATGTACGTGGGAACGAACCGTGGGTTGTTCCGATCGACGGACGGGGGGAAACGCTGGGAGCGCGTGATGGTCGGGAGACGGCGGTCTGCTGGAGGAGGAGGGCGTCAGGCATCGGATTCTCTGAGAATTCTGGCCCTGGAGGTTCTCTCGGGTGACCGTGCCATCCTTATTCTCACCGAGCGCACACTCTACCGGCTGAATAGGGTGAGTGGGCGCTGGGACCCGCTCGTCTCCGCCGACCGAGGGGAAACTCTGACGTGCCTGTTGGTGAGCCGGTTACAGAGAGGGATCATCGTGGTGGGAACGAGTCGCGGGCTCAAGCTCTCTTTTGATGGGGGGCGCACATGGCGTGGCGTTTCCATCGGCGGGCAGGCTTACCAGGTCCAGGCGCTCGGAGAGGTGAAGGGGGTGACCGGAGGACTCTATGTGGGGACCTCGCTCGGACTCTTTCAGATGCGTTGGCGGGGTGAAAGCATCGCCTGGGTTCGGTGTGGGAACGGCCTTCCCCCGGTGAGCGTTTCTACAATCGCCGTTACTCCGAATGGAGAGGTCATCGTAGGGGATCGCCGCTATGGGGGACTCTACCAGTCATGGGGTGAGGGAGACCGGTGGGTGCGCATCGACGTTGACCTGCCGCGCCCGCGAATCTCCTCACTTCTGTTGAGCGGGGGGGCATCATCGGGTTCGTTGTTGGTGGGGCTCCTGAATGGTGGGTGTTTCATTGGGCAGCCCGTGAGGTGGTCGGTGGCTTCCAGTCGGTGAGGTGGCAGGTTATTCACGTCCGATAACGTACAACAGGGCTACCCGCTCATTCAGACGCTCCCTGTTGGGCATCCTCTCTTCAGCAACAGCGTCTTTCACCCGGGCCTCTAGAAGGGGACGTCATCGGTATTCTCTTCGCTCTCCTCGATCTCGGTGGGAGGTTCCTCCACTGTTTCTGCCGGTTGAGGCGCTCCGGTTGTCTGGGATGCCGCCGGTTGACTCACGTCCTCGGGAATCTCGGTCGATCTTTGGCCGATGAAATGGATATCAGAAGCCCTCACTTCCAGCGAGGTTCTCAGCACGCCATTCCGGTCGGTGTATTCTTGGACAGACAGGCGGCCTTCCACGTAGACTTGCCGCCCTTTGCTCAGATACTGGTTGGCGATCTCGGCCAGTTTCCCCCACGCCGTGACCCGGAACCACGTCGTGCGGTCCTGCCATTCGCCGGCGCTATCTCGCCATCGTTCGTTGGTGGCCACGGGGAAGTTGCAGACGGGCGTTCCCTGCGGCGTATATCTCAGTTCGGGATCCCGTCCTAAGTTTCCAATGATGATGATCTTGTGAAACGACATGAAATTTTCCCTCCTCAATAGGCCTGTACAGCGTTACTGCCGCCGCCGACGCCGTCGGCGGTTGAGCTTCTTTGGCTTTTCCAGTGGTACGCCCAATTCCTCCAGCTTCTGCTTGGCCGCCAGGGCAGCGGGTGAATCGGGAAAGCCCTCGATGAGTTGTCGAAGTTCCTCAACGGCCTGATCTGCTTTTTGGAGAGCCAGAAGAGCCAAGCCCTTCTTGAGCTTGGCCGCTGGGACTCTATCGCCCTGAGGATATGTTTCCAGGAGATGGTCGAATTCGGCGATGGCGTCCTCATAGAGTCCTTGGCGAAAGAGCGACTCGCCAATCCAGTATTGAGCGTCGTCAGCCCGTTCTGAGTGGGGAAACTTCAGCAGAAACTGGCGGAATTGATCGATGGCTAACTGGTAATTTCCGCGAAGAAAATCTCCGTAGGCGGCTCCGAAGACCTGAATGGGATCTGTAGGATCGATGGACATCAACGACCGCTCTTTGAGAGCGGCCAGTTCCTCGTTGACAGCGCGGAGCTGGTCGGTGATCTCAGCCAACCGATTGTTGAGCGTGTTCAGCGTGGTCTCTTGAGCGAGCAATCGGCTATTGAGAGAGCCGAGGGCGCCCGCCACGCGGGTGTGGGTATCTCGCACGATTCGTCGAACGTCCTGGATGGCTTGGTTGGTCAGAGCGATGGTGTCATTGGTCTGGTTCACCAAAGCCGTTAATTCGCCGCTATTCCGGCTCATCATCTCTTGGAGGTCACGGATATCGCGTTGCAAGACGGTCACTTCCTGGGTCAGTTTTTCGATCGCCTGTATTTCGCGTTTACCGGGTAGAAACGCAGAGGGGGTGGCGACGAGCCCCCATATTCCTATACCCAGTATGGCGACAGCCATAGAAACTTTTCTCATGAAACTCCTCCCACTCGGTGGTGGAGAAGGGGGCTTCTCCACCACCCATCGACCTCAAGTGGCGATTATGATCCGCCGTTGAGCGGGACCTCCGTATCTCCACCGCCGCGATAAACGAATTCGTCGCGGCGGTTCAATGCCCAAGCCCGCTCGTCATGTCCCTGCACAGCAGGTCGCGCCTCGCCATAGCTGATCGTCTCGATGCGGTCCGGAGAGATCCCCAAACTGATGAGGAAGTCTCGCGCGGCGTGAGCACGCCGATCTCCTAAGGCGAGGTTGTATTCTTCTGTTCCGCGTTCGTCGCAGTGACCTTCGATGCGGAATCTCACTGTTCGATTCTCTGGTCGATTGAGCCACTCCACGGCCGCCCGCAGTCGCGACTGAGCTTCTTCATCGAGGTCAGCGCTATCAAATGCAAAGTAAATGACTTTCACATTCTGGGCGAACTCGCGAGCGATATCAGCGGTCGTTCGCGTTCGCGTCGTTGGTGGTGGTGGAGGCGGCGGCGGGGGTTCATTCACAGTGATTCGGACGCTCTTGGTTTCCGAGCCCCCGGGACCCCGTGCGGTTGCGGTATATGTTGTTGACCGACTGGGTGACACGCGCCGGGATCCACTGGGTGGGACCCGTCCCAATCCAGAGATTTCCACCACGTCGGCATTGGTGGCGCTCCAGCGGAGCGTTGTGCTCTCGCCACGAAGGATCACGTTCCGTTCGGCGGTGAATGTGAGCGTAGGGGCGGGGGGCGGAATTTCGACCTCCACCCGAGCGCTGGCCCGGGCCTCCTTCTTTCCTCTTCGGGCCACAGCTTCGTAAACGGTCGTTTGCTTTGGTCTCACGGTCTTTGATCCATTTTTGGCGACGGGTTCGCCGTTGAGCGTGACCGTTCGGGCATTTTTACTCGTCCAGGTGAGTGTGACCTCCTCTCCCTGTTTGATATGATCTCGATCAACTTGGAGCGAGATTTGCGGCTTGCAAGCGGCTCCGAGTACGATGACCACGCATAGGCTTAGAAGCAGTCCGTTGGTTGTTCGTTTCATATGCGTTTCCCCCTAGTTTTTATTTTCCCGTTCCTGCTCTCCACCACGCTGGGGAAGTCCCTCCAGCCTTTGTGATTTGTTTCAGCCCGGTTCCATCGATATGCATCAGGTAAATCTCAAACCGCCCGGACCGGTTCGATTGAAAGGCCAAGTGGCGCCCATCTGGCGACCATGTTGGGCTCTCATTACTCCCCGGCCCGTTGGTTAATTGTACGATTTGTCGACTGGCGATGTCCATAACAAAAATGTCATACTTCGTCGCTTCTGGAGGTCGCCAAGCGAAAGCAATATATCGCCCGTCAGGAGACCAGGCTGGTGAGTCGGCGGCGCCTCCTTCGGTGAGCAATCGACGTGTGGTTCCACTTTCGATGTCAACCACGTAGATCTGTGGCGTCCCGCTGCGGTCCGAGATGAAAGCGAGTTCCCGGCCCGTACGGGGATTCCAACGGGGCGAAGTGTGAATGACGGACCGAAGGCGGGTGAGCTGACGAATGTGGCCCGTGCGAAGATCAGCGAGGTATAGTTGCATACTGTTACTATCCTTGCTGGAACTGAATGCCAGATACCTCCCGTCGGGCGAAAAAACTGGGGAACTCGGCGTCCCTGAAGGGAAACGAAGTGCCCCGACAGGGAGTCGATCGACGACCGAGCGAATCTGGATGAAGGGGCGATCCTCTTTAAAACTGACGTAGGCGATTCTCTTGCCGTCAGGAGACCAGGCGGGGAAGAAAGCCATCGACTGATCATAAGTGAATCGCCGGACCCGCTGACCATCATAATCCATGATGTATATTTCTGGATGTCCGGTTCTCCGCGAGACGAAAGCGATTTTCGAGCTGGCAATCCCTTCGGTCCCCGTCAGAAGCATGACGATATCATCGGCGATGCGGTGAGCGAGGCCCCGTATGGTTCGCACCGTCCCCCGGTACTGTCGGGCGAAAAGACGTCCACCGGCCTGCACATCGTACAGATAGATCTCTACAACCACCGCCTCGGCACGGGCCACCACCGTTCCGACCAAGAGGTAGTCCGGTTGGACGGGGGGACGCCGCCACGCCGAAAAATCGATATGGAATGGATCAGGGATGGTTGTTTGGGGGTAGAGGCTTTCACCCAAGATATTGACGACCCGGGCGAAATCCAGATCAGCATCAATGGTGTCCCGAAGTTCTTGAGCCGGAGGAATCCCTTCGGCATTGGCGGTGAAACGAGGAATGGCCATGACAGCGCCGCTGCCCGGTCGCACGATGATCCGGTTCAGTTGTTCCCGGAGAGGTTTGACCGGGGGCTCTTGTCGGTGTCCCCCCGCGGTCGTCAGCGAGGAAGTCACCAAGAGCACCAGAGGTGCCAGGAGGAAGAGACTGCGAAGTGCTTGTTTTAAGCGTTTGTTTTTAAACATAGGCTTTCAATACTGAAAGTAGATCTCCACGACGGCTTCCGAAGCCCCGGGCAGGAGGTCCGGGGGGAAGGGAATGGGATGACGATCGAGTTCCAGCAACGCGGCGACCACCCGCGTATCCACGACAATGTTTCCGCTCTTGCGGATGAAGGCCTCGGGCCGCAGCCGCCCGCCCTCGATAGAGAGGATACGGCCGGAGCGAGCGATACGGATGCGCACGATGACGTAACGGGGCGTTTGGCTATCGGGAGTCAGCCGATAATAGCTGACCAGGGCCTGCTGGAGCCGGCGACCGTACTCTGAGCCGGCGGGAATGCCCGCCGGTGTTGATCGATGGGGGACGATGCCCACACTGCCTGAGGGCCCCCCGGGCGACGGCGATCCTGGAACGCTCGTCGACGCGGACTCTTCTTCCCTCCTTTTCTCCCGGAGATAGGGGCGATCAGCTCTGGGTTCCAGTGGGGCGGGGTGTTCATAGCGAGAGGGGTGCTCAGGCGTGAGTGAGGGAAGAAGTTCGGGGGAGGGTTCGGGAGGTTCCTTGGTGCGCTCCTTAACAGAGGGGGGGGGGTGACGGTTAAGGTGGCCTGTGTTCAGCTCTTGCCGAAGGCGAAACCACTCCGAGGCTCCAACAACGCTGACCTCCATGGCCCGGCCGGCGATATCTTGGCCACCGGCCAGCAGCAGGGGGGAGGTTGTTGGGCGGAGGGAGCCCACGAGGAGGATGGTCAGCAGGAGTCCAGCATGTCCGATGCTGGAGATGACCAACCCGCGCCGGAGGGCGCGGTCGCCGTACGATAGCCAAGCAGATTCCCTGTAGTGAGTTCGCAGGGCCATCTTCTACTCACGTTCTTCGGCGAGTTCGGTCACCACACGAACCGTCGCCCCAGCCTGTCTACAGAGACCGAGCACATAGGCGATGGTGCGCCACGGTGCATCGCCGTCACCCCGAACATAGACTTTCCGCTCGCCCGTCTCGGCCAGTTTTTCCTCAAGCAGTTTGGGAAAATCGCTCACATTAATGGGAGCGGAAGAAACCATACGTCCCACGCTGAGGTAAAGATTGCTCCTTCGATCCACGGTGATAATGATCGCCTTGGCCGGAGCGAGATCCGGTTCCGCCGTCCGCGTCCGAGGCAACTCCACCTGAATGCCTGTTTGAAGGATCGGGGCGGTGACCATGAAGATCACTAATAAGACGAGCATGACGTCCACCAACGGAGTGACATTGATCTCGGACAGGGAGGTCTGAGCTTTTCCATCAGGATCTAAGAATGCCATCGTGAGAGAAGCTCCGTTCGATTGCATTGAGGAGTTCCAATGAAAACTCACTGAATACCCCCGTGAACTCGCGCACCCGCGCCAGGAAGTGATTATATCCGATGTAGGCGGGAACGGCCACAAACAGACCGGCGGCGGTGGCGACGAGCGCTTCGGCGATACCCGGCGCGACGGCTTGGATGGAAGATGGCGTCTGAACCGAAAGCCCCTCAAAGGCGATGATGATCCCAATAACCGTGCCGAATAGCCCGATGAACGGGGATGAGGTGGCAATGGAGGCGAGCCAGGAGAGATGTTTTTCCAATCGCTCCGTCTCAACGATGGCCGCTTGTTTCAAGGCCCGCTCTACTTGCACCAGCGACCGTGAGGAGAGGCGATGTCCCTCCTGGTCGGGACCCATGATGTCCACCCATTGTTCATAGGCCGCCAGAAAGAGGCTGACCAACGGGCTCTGCTTGAACTGCTCACAGTGAGGGTAGGCGTCGGTCCATTGGGCGCATCGTCGGAAAAGGGCGATGAATCCCTGGCTCTCGCGTCGAGCTCGACTGAAGGACCTCTGCTTACTCAAGATAATAGCCCAGGAGAGGATCGAGAACAGGAGCAATATCAGAACGACGAGCTTGGCCGGGGTAGAAGCCTGGTCGATGAGGTAATGGAACATCGAGTCGAACGGTTGCGTGTGCATAGACTCTATCGCTCTCTTTGGATTGAAGAGGTGATTGTATCGGGGTTCTGTCGCCCATGTCAACTAATGCCGCCGTTATCATCGGTTCAACTTTTGGGGGGCTTGAAAAGTGATGGGTCTTCGGTCTCTGGGAACTGTTGCGAATTGTTCTTCCGGGATTAAAATTGAGAAGATGAAGTTCCGGACGCCGAGCGGTCAAGCCGTGCGACCGGAGGCGGGGCCGGAATTGGTGAGATGACTTTGCGACTGTTTTGTGATAGACTACGCATACCATGCTGAAGTATCTGAGGATCAGGAATCTGGCGGTGATCTCGGACGTGGAGATGGAGCCCGAAACCGGCCTGAATCTCCTCACTGGCGAGACGGGCTCGGGTAAATCGATCATTGTGGATGCCGTTTCTCTCCTGGTGGGCGCTCGAGCCTCTCAGGATATGCTTCGGACGGGTGCATCGGAAGCCTGGGTGGAGGGAGTCTTCTCGGTTGGATCGACCGGCCCGGTGAGAGAGTGCTTGGCTCGAGTGGGCGCGGACCTCTCTTCGGATGAGATGATCGTTCGTCGCCAGATACACAGAGATGGCCGGACGCGCGCCTTCATCAATGACCGGTTGGTGACGGTCTCGCTGCTCCGCCAGGTTCAGCCCCATTTGGTCGATATTCATGGACAAGGAGACTATCAATCGCTCCTGGCCCCATCGGCCCAGCTGGACCTTCTCGATGAGATCGCCGAGGCCATGGAGCTTCGAGCTCAAGTGAATGCCATTTATCGGCAGTATCAGGAGAGGCGGAAGGAACTCGAAGCGTTGATCTGTTCGGAGGCGGAGCGGCTCCGATCGATCGACATGTATCGGTTCCAGATCGACGACATCGAGCGGGTGAATCCGCAACCCGGCGAAGACGAGGACTTGGAGAGGGAGCGCCGCCTCCTGCTCCGCGCCGAGGAGCTCATGCGACTGGCTTCAGAGGTCTATGAGCGTCTTTACGAAGCGGATGATGCCGTGCTGACGGTGATCGCTCGGCTGCGTCATCTCGTTGAGCGTCTTCGTGAGATTGACGGTCGGTTCGAGACGGTGGTCGGGTATTTGGAGAGCGCTCGTCCGGTGCTCGAGGAGGCCTCTATTTTCCTCCGCGAGTATCTGGCCGATATGACGGCCTCGCCGGATCGGTTGGAGTGGGTCGAGAGTCGGTTGGCGGAGTTGTCCCGCCTCAAGCGGAAATATGGTCCTCGGCTGAGCGATGTCATTGACCGTTGGAACGAGGCGAAGGTGAAACTGGAGCGGTTGACCTCCTCGGCGGTCTCCCGGGAGGAGATCGAACGGGACCTCTCGACACTGGAGAGGGAGTATCTGGAGCGCGCTCGATTATTGACCGAGCGGCGTCAGAAAACAGCCCGCTGGTTGGTCGAGCGCGTCATGGAGGAGATGAAAGCGTTGGCTATGGAGCATGGTCGAATGGAGGTGGTTTTCCGCCCGGTCGGGGACATCCCGGCCGAGAACGGAATGGAGCGGGTGGAGTTCGTCATCACGTTGAATCCCGGCGAAGCGCCGAAACCTCTGGCGCGGGTGGCGTCCGGCGGGGAGATCTCCCGACTCATGCTGGCCATCAAGTCGGTGGCCACGGCTCACGTGGGTCCCCCATCTCTGGTCTTCGACGAGATCGATATGGGCATTGGGGGGCGGGTGGCCGAGCGCGTGGGCGAACGGCTGAAGCGGCTGGCCGGAGCTCATCAGGTATTCTGCGTCACTCACCAGCCACAGATTGCGCGCTTTGCCGACGCGCACTTTCGCGTCAGGAAGCGGGTGACTGGGGGACGAGCGGTGGTGGAGGTGACGAAATTGGATCATCGGGGTCGGGTGGAGGAGTTGGCCCGGATGATGGCCGGTGCCCGCGTCACCGACGTGTCGCGACGGCATGCGCGGGAACTCCTGGGAGCGAGGTGAGAGAAGATGGATCGATTGGTGACCGCTGTCGGCGCGCCGACATGTCGACCTGAGACAAAGAAATACTTCATCGAGACGTTCGGTTGCCAGATGAACGTGCTCGATTCGGAGCGGGCCGACGCCCAGTTGCGAAAGTGTGGTTATCAGTGGACGGACGTTCTCGAGGAGGCCGATCTCATTCTGCTGAATACGTGCGCCGTCCGCGAGCGGCCGGCCGAGAAAGCGCTGGTGCGCATCAGCGAGATTCGTCGACGGAAGAAGCCAGAGGCGATCATTGGTATCATGGGGTGTGTGGCTCAGGCCGAGGGGCGGCGGCTCATCGACCGGGCTCCCGACGTCAAGCTCATCGTGGGCACGCAGGCGGTCGGGCATCTCGCGGCTCTGGTGACTCAGGTGGAGAGGGGAGGGGATGCCATCGTCGATGTCCGGATGCCCAATCGACCGGCCTTCGACCGGCTGGCGCCAGAGGAACGGCGACAGCGCCACGTCGCCTACGTGACCATTGTCGAAGGGTGTGATAAGTTTTGCACCTTCTGCATCGTCCCCTTCACCCGGGGACGGGAGCGAAGCCGGTCGCCCGAGGATATCCTCACCGAGTTGCGGGCGTTAGCCGGGGCCGGGTACAAGGAGGTCCATCTGCTCGGTCAGAATGTGAACAGCTATGGGCTGAGTCGACGCATCGAGGGCCGTCGCATGGGGTTCGCCGATCTGCTGGAGATGTTGGCCGCTCGGTCCGGCGTACCGCGGATCAAGTTCACCACATCCCACCCGCGAGATTTCGATGAGCGTATCGTGCGAGCCATCGAGCGCTGGCCGCAACTCTGTCCCTGGATTCACCTGCCGCCCCAGTCGGGTTCTGACCGCATCTTGGCGCTGATGAACCGGGGGTATACGGCGGAGGAGTACCTCCGGAAGGTCGAGTACATTCGCCGGGCATCGCGGGACATCAGCCTCACCGGCGACATCATCGTCGGATTTCCGGGGGAGACGGACGAGGATTTTCGCCAGACGGTCCGGTTGGTCGAGCAGGTGGAATTCGATGGGTTGTATATTTTCAAATATTCGCCCCGTCCCCATACGGTGGCCGCCAGGTGGGCTGATACGGTGCCCGAGCCGGTGAAGACGGAGCGGTTGATGCAGTTAGTTGAAGTCCAACGTGGCGTGCAGCGCCGCCGGTGGCAGAGGTATTTGGGGAGGGAAGTTGAGGTACTCGTCGAGGGTCGAAGCACTAAGTCAGAAAGACATTGGGCTGGACACACACCTTGTCATAAGGTTGTAAACTTTGAATCATCAATGACAAACCTTGAGGGACTTATTGTAAAAGTAGAGGTGACGAAGATCAACCCACACAGTCTCTTCGGCCGCCACGTCGAATCCCGGGCGGAGTCGACGGTGTGAGAGGCCAGAAGTGGAGGGGAGCATCATGGATTTGGAAGTCAAGGTCCGTGGTTTGATTCTCGACCCGACCAGCAATTCCCCCATTGTGATCCTGAAGGATTCGTCGTCGGATTCCATGCTGCCCATCTGGATTGGCGTGTGCGAGGCCAACGCCATCGCCATGGAGATGGAGAAGGCCGTCGCTCAGCGTCCGATGACCCATGATCTCTTGAAGAACATCATCGACCAATTGGACGCCCGCGTGGAGAAAGTCGTCATCAACGACCTGGTGGAGAACACGTTCTATGCCGTCATCGTGCTCCGCTGGAATGGGAAACATGTCCTCGTCGACGCCCGTCCGAGCGATGCCATCGCCATTGCTCTGCGGACGGACAGTCCGATTTTTGTCAGCGAGCATGTGATGCGGAATTCGAAGAACACCATCAGCAGCGCGGAATTCGATCAGATCGAAGAGCGCGCCGAGGCCGATGATGATTGGATGGATCTGGACGACGAAGAGACGGGGAAATACAAGATGTAGCCAGTCGGGCAGTGGAGTGAGGTGAGTCGGGGTCGTGGATATCGCTCGGGTGTCCAGATCAGGTGTGGAGGAGCGTCTGCGGGATGGGGAAATCAGCCATCATTGCTATCACCAATCAGAAAGGAGGGGTAGGGAAGACGACCACGGCGATTAACTTGGCGGCCGGTCTCGCCCGCCGGGGGCTTCGGGTTCTGCTTGTCGATCTCGACCCTCAGTCCAATAGTTCGCTCTCGTATTTGGACATGCGGGAGGTCGATCGGTCGATTTATGATCTGCTCATGGATTCCCGGGTGCGCTGCGAGCAGGTGATCTATCCGAGCGGCGTCGAGGGGTTGGACGTTCTTCCCTCCCGGATCAATTTAGCCAAATTCGAGAGTCAGATGGTGGGAGAGTTCGACGCTCCCTACCGAGCCAAGGACCGGTTGGAGCCGCTCCGGTATCGATATTCGTTCATCATCTTGGACACGCCGCCCACGCTCGGCCTCATCACGGTCAATGCGTTGGTGATGGCGACACATCTGCTGGTCCCCATTCAGTCGTCCTATTATGCGCTGGAGGGGACGGACGACTTGTTGGAGACGGTGGAGAAGATCAAGGCCCGTCCCAATCCGGCGCTCAAGCTGCTCGGCGTGTTGGTGACGCTCCACGATCGGCGGACGACGCTCAGTCGGGACGTCCACCGGCAGATTGTGAGCGTATTCGGCGATAAAGTCTTCCGGACGGTGATCACCAAGTCGGTCCGGTTGGAAGAGAGTCCCGCTTACCGGGAGTCGATCTTCACCTATGCTCCTCAATCGAGCGGGGCTCGCGAATACGAGCAACTCACCGAGGAGGTGCTGGAACGTGTCTAGACGGGGTCTACCGAGTCACTTGAAGATGCGCCACGATGTTCACTTTGTCGAGCAACTCGCCTCGCGGGTGGGGGCGCCCGTCGGGCGGCTCATTCCCATCGAGCGGTTAGAGCTGGACCCTCACCAGCCCAGAGTCGAGATGGGGGATCTCAGCGATCTGGTGGCCTCGATCGAGGAGAAGGGGATACTGGAGCCTCTGCTGGTCAGGCCGGCCGCTTTCGGACGATATCAGATCATCAGTGGTGAGCGGCGCTATCGGGCCGCCCAGCAAGTCGGCCTCAGGGAGATCCCCTGCATCGAGTTGGATGTCGATGAGGCCACGGCCGCCGAAATCGCCCTCATTGAGAACCTGCAGCGAAAAGATCTGACCCCGTTCGAGGAGGCCGATGGGTTGAAGCGGCTCGTCGAGCAGTTCGGGTACACGCATCAAGAGATTGCCCGGCGGATCGGCAAGTCGCGAACATCGGTGACCGAAGCCCTGTCGATCGCCGCACTCCCGGAGGAGATTCGCGAGGAATGTCGGCGCGCCGACATTCAGTCCAAGTCCTTGCTGCTCCAAGTGGCTCGTCAGCCGGATGTGGGGGCCATGCGCCGGGTGATCGCGCGCATCCGGGCGGGGGAGGCCAATCGCGACGTTCTCCGTCAGGAACGACGGGCTCGTCGCCCTTCGCCGCGGAAGAAGCCGTATGTCTTCCGCTATCGGGGCGAAGATTTCGTCCTGGAGATGCGGTTTCGGCAGGCCCGGGTTCCGCGCGAGCGCGTCGTCCGCGGTCTGGAACGAGCGCTTCGCTCTCTCCAGGGTCCCGAGGAGGCGTCCTGATGGGGGTCAACGCTTCCGCTTTCTTCGTCGTTTGGACGCCCGGCTCGGTCGGTTTCGACCATCCGTTGAGCGGGGATTGGACGCCTTCATCTCCTGGAGGTAGCGTTTCCGGAGCCAGCGCGCCAGCCTGTCCAAGGCGGGTTTGAAAGGTTTGAGGAGGGCCGCGCGAATGCCGCGGCGGCTCTCGGCATAGGCCGTCATCTGCCTCTCGACGTAGCTCCGGACGGCCGCCTCATACTGCGTCTTCCTCACCCCGTGGGAGAGAGTCAGATAGTAGTGCTGTCCAATCAATGAGAACAAGGTGGCCGTCAAGTTCGCCTTGAAGGTGAGGCGGCGGCCCCATCGTTTGTACCACGTCGTGTCGGAGCGGAGCGTCTCGAGCGCAATCTCGAGCCAAGGAGGCGAACCGGGGAGTCTGGGGTGGTACAGACCGGGGAGTTCCGCTCGCTGTGTTGCGTCGAGCCGAGGATCTTCGAGCCGATCAACGAGCAGGATCTTGCTGATCCCGCGGAGATGGGCCGGCGGTACGGTCTCCAGCACAGAGTTAATGTGATTTATGATCTTATTGAGGTTGAGCTTGACGGTCGATTGGTTTTCTATCTTGATATCCATGAGTTACACCGAATTCTTCATGGACAATCTGTGATGTATCCCCTTATGGGTCATCGCTTTAAATGTAATTTCTCAAGACTGACCATGCGCCGCTCGAGACGGCGCAACCGTTGGGCGAGTTCGGGCAACCGGCGGAACAGAGCCGAGGCCTTCAACCAGTCGCGGTTGCGGATGGCCGGATAGCCTGAGACGGTCTCGCCCGCGGGAATGGAGTGAGGAATACCTGATTGGGCGGTGGCGACGACGTCATCGCCGATAGTGAGGTGACCGGCGGCACCCACTTGCCCGGCGAGGATGACGCGTTTACCCACCTTGGTGCTCCCGGCCAGTCCGACTTGGGCGCAGAGGAGGCTATCGGCATCGACCGAGCATCCGTGTCCGATTTGGACGAGGTTGTCGATTTTGGTTCCCGATCTGATGCGCGTCTCGCCGATGGCCGCTCGATCGATCGTCGCGTGGGCGCCGATCTCTACGTCGTCTTCGATGACCACCCGACCGGCCTGGACGATCTTGTACCATCGCCCGTCTGGTTGCTTGGCATAACCGAAGCCATCGCTTCCGATGCAGGCGCCGTTCTGGAGAATCACCCGTTCGCCGAGCCGGCAATACTCCCGGACGACGCAGTGGGAATGGAGGATGGACTGCCGGCCGATGGTCACGTGAGGATAGATGGTGCAGTGGCCATGGATGATGACCTCATCCCCGATGACGCAGGCTTCGGCGATGATCGTATAGGCTCCGACAGAGACATTTCGGCCGAGGCGGGTTGAAGGATGAATGACGGCCGTAGGGTGGATGCCCGGCGGGGGCAGGGGCGGCCGGTAAAAGAGTTCCAGAGCGCGGGCGAACGCCAGGTAGGGATTCTCGTGTCGCAGCGTCGGTCGATCCAGTGGGCCGCATTCGGGGGAGAGAATGATGGCTCCCGCCCGGGTGGTCTGAAGCTGGGGGGTGTAGACGGGATTGGCCAGGAAGCTGAGTTGATCCGGTCGGGCTTCGGCCAGTGGGGCAATGCCGGTGACCTCGATATCGGCCCCTTCCAGGCGGGCGCCGATCTTTCGGGCGATCTCAGAGAGTTTCATGGGTTGAAATTCAGCCTCACTCGGTGTACGCTTCTCCCCGTTTGACAGAAGACTGTAGCCAACAATGGGGGCGGAGTCAAGAGGTTATGGAGCGACGGGATCTCAAACGAGAGTTTCTCAATTACCTCCGGGTAGAGCGCGGGCTGTCGGCGAATACCTTGGCGGCCTACGCCCGGGACTTGGAGAAATTCGAGTCTTGGTTGAGCGGCGAGCGGGGAAAAGGGATCGCGGCGGCCGAGCGGGGTGATGTCTCGGCGTTCTTGCAGCAGTTGAGTCGCGGGGGCGCCGAGCCCAGTTCGGTCGCCCGCCAAGCCTCGACCTTACGGCACTTTTACCGGTATCTCGTTGCCGATGGGTTCATCAAGCGCGATCCCACCGTGGAGATCGAAACGCCGCGGGCGTGGCAGACGTTGCCCAAGTTCCTCACCATCGAGGAGATCGAGCTGTTGTTGAAGCAGCCGGATGTTTCCTCGGAGGTGGGAGTCCGAGATCGTGCTGTGCTGGAGCTTCTGTATGCTTCGGGACTCAGGGTCTCGGAGATCGCCGGGTTGCGCCTCGCCGATGTCGATCTCGATCGTGGAGTCGTGACCTGTTTGGGGAAGGGCAGTAAGGAACGCGCCGTGCCCATTGGGCGGTCGGCCATCGGGTGGGTGAGTCGGTATCTCCCGGTGCGGCAGAAATGGTTAGGGCAGCGGACGTCGTCGTGGTTGTTCATCACTCGGCGCGGGCGCCCACTGAGGCGTCAGATGCTCTGGAAGCGCGTGGTATGGTATGGGCAGAAGGCTGGTCTCGGCCACGTCACCCCTCACATGTTGCGGCATACGTTTGCCACCCATCTTTTGGAGCACGGGGCGGATCTTCGCTCGGTTCAATTGATGCTCGGGCACGCTGATGTCTCGACCACCGAAGTCTACACTCACGTGACCGACGAGCGGTTGAGAGAAGTGTATGAGAAGTTTCATCCTCGGGCGTGAGGGGACCAGGGCAATGGGAGTGATTCACGTGGAACGTTCGCTTGACACGCTCTCTCTGGTGTGATAGCCTTCGCCGCTCAACCGTGGAGAGAGATCATCATCGCGAGGAGGAAGGTGCGTTGGCCGGTGGACATATGTATTATTTCACTTCGGAGTCGGTCACCGAGGGGCATCCGGATAAAATCGCCGATCAGATCTCGGACGCCATTCTCGATGAGATTCTCGCTCAGGACCCGGACGGCCGGGTGGCCTGTGAATCTCTGGTGACGACGGGACTGGTGGTGATCGCCGGGGAGATCACGACGACGGCCCGGGTCAACTATGCTCGGGTTGCCCGTCAGGTGATCGCCGACATTGGGTATACGCGCGCCAAGTACGGATTCGATGCCGAGACGTGTGGCGTCGTGGTGTCGCTCGATACCCAGTCGCCGGATATCGCCCTCGGCGTTGACCAGGGCGGGGCTGGCGATCAGGGGATGATGTTCGGGTATGCTTGCCGGGAGACTCCCGAGTATATGCCTCTGCCGATTCAGCTGGCCCACCGGCTGACGCGACGACTCGCCGAGGTCAGGAAGACCGGTCAACTCTCCTACTTGCGTCCCGATGGGAAGTCGCAGGTCACCGTGGGGTATGAGGGGGGGCGGCCGGTCTATGTCGATACGGTGGTCATATCGGCCCAGCACAGTGACGCCGTCAGTAACGAGACCATTCGTGAGGATGTGGTTGAACAGGTCATCAAACCAGTGGTGCCCCCAGAATGGATCGACGAGCGGCGAACCCGGTTCCTCGTCAATCCGACCGGGCGGTTCGTCGTGGGAGGCCCAATGGGAGATGCGGGGGTGACGGGCCGAAAGATCATCGTCGATACATATGGAGGAGCGGCTCCGCATGGTGGGGGAGCTTTCTCGGGGAAAGATCCCACCAAGGTTGATCGATCGGCCTCGTATCTGGCTCGGTATATTGCCAAGAACGTTGTGGCGGCGGGACTGGCTGACCGATGCCTGATTCAGATTGCCTACGCCATCGGGGTCGCTGAGCCGGTATCCCTTTATGTGCATACGTATGGGACGGGGCGAGTCGATGAGCAGAAGATCGAGCGGGCGATCCGCGATGTCTTCGATTTGAAGCCTCGACAGATCATCGAGGCGCTCGACCTGAAGCGGCCCATTTATCGAGCGACGGCGGCCTATGGGCATTTTGGTCGGTCCGAGCCAGGGTTCACCTGGGAGCGGGTCGACCGGGTGGAAGAACTTCAGCAGGCGCTCGGCCTCAGAGGACCTCTGACGGCTGCTGAGCAAGCGGGGTGAAGTCGATGAAGGGATATGAAATTCGGGACATCGGATTGGCGGAAAGAGGTCGACAGCGAATCGATTGGGCGGCGCGAGAGATGCGGGTGTTGGGATTGATTGGCCAGCGGCTGGCCCGGGAGAAGGCGCTGAGTGGCATTCGAATCGTGGCCTGTGTTCACGTGACCACGGAGACCGCCAATTTGGTTCGCGCTTTGAAGGCTGGGGGGGCTCAAGCCGTGGTTATCGCCTCCAATCCGTTGAGCACCCAAGATGATGTGGCGGCCTCCCTGGTGGCTGATGAGGGAGTGGCCGTTTACGCGATGAAAGGAGAAGACACGGCGACCTACCGTCGCCATGTGGACATTGCCCTGGATACGCATCCGCACGTCATCATTGACGATGGGGGGGATGTGGTGGCTACGCTGATGAGCAAGCGACCGGAGCAGGCGGGTGAGATTATTGGTTCGACGGAGGAGACGACCACGGGAGTCACCCGGCTCCGGGCCATGGAGCGCGCTGGCCGCCTTCCATTTCCGGCCATTGCCGTCAATAATGCGCAAACCAAGCATCTCTTCGATAATCGTTACGGGACTGGCCAGAGTACATTAGACGGGATCATTCGGGCGACGAACATTCTCATTGCTGGACGGACGGTCGTTGTGGCTGGTTATGGAATGTGCGGTCGGGGGGTGGCGATGCGAGCGCGGGGATTGGGGGCCAATGTCATTGTGACGGAGGTGGACCCCATCCGGGCGGTCGAGGCGGCGATGGATGGATATCGAGTGATGCCGATGATGGCGGCCGCTGAGATTGGGGATGTCTTCATCACGGTGACGGGGAATCGGGATGTCATCGATGTGCCCCATTTGGAGCGTATGAAGGACGGGGCGATTGTGTGCAATGCCGGGCATTTTGATGTGGAAGTGAATGTCGCCGGATTGAGGCGCGTCGCTGATGGTCCGATTCGGCTTCGTCCGTTCGTGGATGAGTATCGCCTTCGGTCGACGGGGCGGAGGGTTATTTTGTTGGGCGAAGGGCGGCTCATTAATCTGGTGGCCGCCGAAGGGCATCCGGCATCGGTGATGGATATGAGCTTCTCCAATCAAGCGTTGGCCGTCGAGTATCTGGTTAAACATCGAGGGAAGTTGAGCGCGGGAGTTCATCTCCTTCCCAGGGAGATCGACCAGGAGATTGCCCAACTGAAGTTGACGACCATGGGGATTTCCATCGACGAGTTGACGCCGGGACAGCGTGATTATCTCTCCAGCTGGGAAGTAGGAACCTAATGGTGGCTGATTGTTTTTGACCTCAGGCTTTCGTACTATCCCCAGCTCTCCGAGATCGCCTTCAACATTTGTCCTTTATTTGTCCTTTGTGGCGTGATTTGTGCGTTTCGTGGGGAATTGAAATATAGCGATATTGCCGTTGCAGGGGTGGGGGTAGAGGGTAGATATATTGCGTCTGATAATAGATGTTATGAAATACACAGCGACAGATCGCCACAACCGCACCAACACGCCTTGTCCTCCACCACACACTGATGTATATTAAGTCCTCACAAACAACACACACAGCACGAAGAACGATGCCCAGCCTCACTTATCTCCAAGCCATACGCCAAGCCATCATCGACGAGATGAACCGAGACTCATCCGTGCTCCTGCTTGGCGAGGACATTGCCCGCTATGGTGGCGCTTTCAAGCTGACCGAAGGACTCGTCGAGATCTACGGCGCCAGTCGCATCGTTGATACTCCGATTACCGAAGCTGGCTTGATTGGCGCTGCCGCCGGCGCCGCTCTCATGGGGTTGCGGCCCGTCGTCGAGATGCAGTTCATCGATTTCATCTCCTGTGGGTTCAACCAGCTCACCAATTTGGTCGCGAAGTTCTGCTACCGTACGGGCAAACCGCTTCCCCTCGTTGTTCGCGGGCCGGCTGGCGCCGGAGTGAGTGCTGGTCCCTTTCATTCCCAGAGCCCCGAAGCCTATTTTCTGCACACTCCGGGATTGAAGATCATCGCTCCGGCCACGCCATCTGACGCTATGGGCCTGCTCAAGGCGGCCATTCGCGACCCGAATCCGGTCATCTATCTCGAGTATAAGCGGCTCTATCGAAGGTTGAGAGAAACCATCCCCTCGGATCGGATGGACGACATCGTTCCCATTGGTGAGGCCACGGTGAGAAGACGCGGCGATGACATCACCGTTCTCACTTATGGGCAGATGGTTCACCTGTGTCTTGAGGCTGCCCAACAACTTGAAGTCAGCGATGATATCAAATTGGAAATAATAGACTTACGTAGCATTCGGCCACTTGACGAGCAAACCATTCTCGCTTCGGTCAGACGGACCAATAAAGTCATGGTCGTTCACGAGCCGACCCGCATTGGTGGACCGGCCGGAGAGATCATCGCTCGGATCAACGAACTCGCTTTCGACTATTTAGATGGACCCATTCTCAGGGTCACGGCAAAGGATACTCCTGTACCTTACAGTTCGCCTCTGGAGGAGGCTTATTTGCCTCGGGTGGTCGATATTGTTGATGCTGCCCGGTGGCTGGCGCATTTTTAATCACGAGGAGGGAGTAAAGATGAGAGTTGACGTGGTGATGCCGCAGATGGGCGAGAGCATTGCTGAGGGGACGATCAGCAAGTGGCTCAAGCAGGTGGGCGATGTGGTCAAGCGGGATGAACCGTTGCTGGAGATTTCCACCGACAAGGTGGATGCCGAGGTTCCCTCTCCGGCCGAAGGGCGGCTGGTCGAGATCCGCTATCGCGAAGGCGACACCGTCCCGGTCAATACCCCCATCGCCGTCATTGACACGGAGGCCGCAGAAGCTGTGGTAACGGCTGGGCCTGCGTCGCCCGAGCAACCGGCAGAGCACGCGCCTCCGCCGGCCGAGCCGGAAGAGGCCCCCGCCGCAGCAGAGACCGGTGCCCAGAGAGTTGACGTGGTGATGCCGCAGATGGGCGAGAGCATTGCTGAGGGGACGATCAGCAAGTGGCTCAAGCAGGTGGGCGATGTGGTCAAGCGGGATGAACCGTTGCTGGAGATTTCCACCGACAAGGTGGATGCCGAGGTTCCCTCTCCGGCCGAAGGGCGGCTGGTCGAGATCCGCTATCGCGAAGGCGACACCGTCCCGGTCAATACCCCCATCGCCGTCATTGAGGTCGTTGCCGGCGTCCCCGAAGCCGAAGGAGCAGCAGGCCCAAAGGTCGTTCGCGTGGAACCCTCTGACTCTGGGCTCCGTCGAATCGCTCCGTCAACTCCCGGTCGTGGCGCCGCCCGCAGGGATCGCGTTCCAGCAGTGGCTGGTGCCGGCGCCATCGAGTCGCCCGAAGACCGAAGGCGTCGCCTTTCATCACCGCTGGTGCGGCGGTTGGCTGCAGAACACGGGATCAACCTCAGCGAGATCGCCGGCACCGGGCTTTCTGGACGAGTGACGAAAAAGGATATCCTCGCCGCCATTGAGAGACGGCGCGCGGCCGGAGTTGGCCGGCCAGAGGTTGTGCCCATTCCTCCTGCTGCTGCGGTGCCCTCCCCTGCTCCCATGGAGATCCCGGCCTACGAGCCCGGAGAGCCCGTTGAGATCGTTCCCATGACGCCTATGCGCAAGACGATCGCCGAGCGAATGGTCCTCAGTCGGCGTACATCGGCCCATGTGACCACCGTGTTCGAGGTCGATATGACCCGGGTCATGCACGCGCGCGACGCCCTCAAAGGTGAGTTTCTGGATCGACATGGCGTGCGATTAACGCCGCTGGCTTTCATCGCCCAGGCGTGCATTGATGCGCTCAAGAAATTCCCCATCTTCAATGCTTCCATCTCCGGGGAGAACATCGTCTACAAGAAGAACATCAACCTGGGCATTGCAGTGGCTCTCGATTGGGGACTCATCGTCCCGGTGATCAAGCAAGCCGATGAGAAGAGTCTACTCGGGCTGGCCAAAGCTATCCAGGATCTGGCCGATCGAGCTCGACGCAAGGAATTGAAACCGGAGGAGGTGAAAGGCGGCACCTTCACCATCACCAATCCGGGGATCTTCGGCAGCTTGTTCGGAACGCCAATCATCAACCAGCCGCAGGTGGCCATCCTGGGAGTGGGATCGATTCACAAGAGACCCGTGGTCATCGAAGGCGACGCCATCGCCGTTCGATCGATGGCCTATCTTTCGCTCTCGTTCGACCATCGCCTCATCGACGGGGCCCTCGGCGACCAGTTCATGGCCCATATCAAACGGTGGCTGGAATCGCTGGACGGAGGACAGTCCACCCGGAGTTAATCTCGATTGCGGTGGCAAACCGAAAGGGACAAACGGAACGTCGCTCGATGAGAGCGGGGATTGAGCGCCGGGTCAGTGCCAGATCACCAGATCCACTGCGGCCTCACCGTGTCCTTCACGTTTACAGGCTCGGCTGGGTGAGCTATGGAGATGGTCTCCGGCTGCAGGCTTTCCTGGTCGGTGCGAGGAGGGCTGGAGAGATCCCCGACACGCTCCTGCTCCTCCAGCACTTCCCGGTCATCACGCTGGGACGAGGGGCGACGCGAGAGGAGGTGCTCGCCGATGAACGACGTCTGGCCGACCTCGAAATTGAGCTCTTCGAGACGAACCGGGGCGGAAGGGTGACCTATCACGGGCCGGGCCAGCTGGTCGTTTATCCCATCCTGAATCTGGCACCCTCTCGCCGCGATGCGCATCGGTATCTGAGAGACTTGGAAGAAGTGGTTCTTCGTACGCTGCGCGATGTGGGGTTGGATGGGCGACGCCTTCCCGGTTTGACCGGCGTCTGGGTTGGCGATAAAAAGATCGCCGCCATCGGCGTTCACCTCTCCCATTGGATCACCAGCCATGGGGTGGCCCTCAACGTCAACAATGAGACGAGTCCTTTCCATAAGCTGATCATTCCCTGCGGGTTAAGTCACGACAGATACAGTGTGACATCAATTAAAGAAGAACTTCAACACGAGGTAAGTTGGTCGCTGATCGAAGAGCGCTTCATCAGTCACTTCGGGGAGGTGTTCGACTGCGGGCCCATCATCAGGTCGCCCGAGACTCAGAGCGTCCAAGTCATTGTGATGAGCGTCCCGGACAGGCGCATCCTGCTTCTGAAGCGGAACCCGGCCCACGGCGATTTCTGGCAACCGGTGACCGGTTTCTTGGAACCCGGCGAATCCCCCGCCGAGGCGGCTTCCAGGGAACTCGAGGAAGAAACGGGTCTCGTCGGTCGACCACAGAGCTTGAACCACGAGCAAAGCTTCCTGCTCGACCCCTGGCAGGTGGGAAGGGGGAACCTACAGCGACCGGCCATCCACCGTGAATATTCGTTCCTCCTGACCGTGCCCAGTCCCCCGCCTCGGCTCCGGATCGATCCTGGTCAACATGCGACAGCGGGGTGGTTCACCATCGAAGAAGCCACCAGGCGGGTGAGATGGGATAGCACCCGCCGAGCACTCCGCCGGGTGGCTCACCTGGCCGTGCAATAGAACGCATGCCCTGGAGAATCTATCGTTACATCATCAAGGAGATCATCCCTTACTTTGTTCTCACCTTCCTCATTGCCACGGCGATTATCTTCTCCCAGGAGGTCGGTCGATTCGCCGAATTATTTGTGAAGCGAAATGTTCCGCCAGTGCTCGTTCGGACGCTCCTGATCTCGCTGCTCACCCGCATTTCCATCATCACGCTCCCCGTTTCTTTGCTGACCGGTATCTTCTTGGCGCTGGCCCGCCTGTCGAGCGACAATGAGGTCCTCAGCCTGTTGGCCAGTGGAATGAGTCGGCGACAGCTCCTCATTCCGTTGATGCTCATTTCTGGGGCCGTCTCGTCGTTGCTGGGTTTCATCACTCTGAAAGAGCTCCCGGATTCGGCGGCCCAGTTCCGACGGATCCGCGGTGAACTGCTCGTTCAAGGCATCCGCACTCAGGTGAGACCACGGGTCTTCGACACCCGTTTCCTCCATCGCGTTCTGTACATCCGGGAGATCGACCGGCAGACCGACGTCTGGAAAGGAGTGTTCATCGCCTCCACCGAGGGTGGCGATCTGGTTCTGATGACCGGCGAGCGTGGCGTCTTGGTTTTGGGCGAGGAGCCGTCCAGCTCGCAGCTGCACCTGTTCAATGGCGTTGTCCATCGGCTGGAGAGGAACGAGGACGGGGAACTGGTATACCATCTGGAAGCTTTCTCATCGCACCACGTTCGTTTTGATCCGCGCTCGTCCGAAGCCGAGAAATTCAAAGTGGAGTTCAAACAGAAGCCACCGGCGGTCACCGAGCGTCCTCTGAGGGAGCTCCTCAGAATACCCCCGGAGCGGGAGATGCTGTATGTTAAAGCTCGCGTGGAAGCGGGAAGGCGACTTGCTATTCCGCTCGCCTGCCTGTTATTCGCTCCCTTAGGTTTAGCGCTGGGCATCGTTCCCCGTGCGGCCGGTCGGTCGGCGGGATTCATCGTGAGCATAATTCTGGCCACCATCTACTATCTGCTGCTCTTCGCCGGAGAGCATCTTGCCCGCGCCAGGCTCGTTCCTCCATTTTCGGCCATGTGGCTGGCTGACGCCGTGTTCGCCGGTATCGGGCTGATCGGCATGCGGGAGCGACCTATTTTTGGTGGGTGGCAACACCTGCTCGCCGAAGTGGCCCAACGGACGACGGCCCTCCTTCACCGAGTACGCCGACCGAGGGAGAGAGAGGAAGCAATGATCAAGGTGACGGTGAGAAAGAGCAAGGCGGGGTGGATCTTGCCCGTGCGACTCATCGACCGTTACCTGGCTGGTGGGTTCCTGCGTTACTTCGGCCTCGCCATGTTCGCTCTGTGGCTCATCTTCATGGTATTCACTCTGTTTGAACTCGCCCCCGATATCATCAAGCATGGTATCGGCGCGCGATACGTAGCGGAGTATTTCGCCTTTCTCTCCCCACAGGTTCTCCAGGCTCTGAGTCCGCCGTGTGCTCTCATCGCATCGCTCTTGGTGATGAGCATTCTCACCCAGCGCAACGAAGTGCTCGCTCTCAAGGCGAGCGGGATCAGCACCTATCGGATTTCCCTTCCCGTGTTGGCCCTTTGCGCCATCTTGGTCGGGCTCATGACGGCATGGGCCACCTGGGTTGTCCCCCCCGCAAACCAGCATCAGGACAGGCTCCGGTTTTATATCAAGAAGGGACGATTCCCCCAACCGATTGAACTCTCGCCTATGCCATTTATCGGTGGCCACTGGATGTATGGCCTCCAGGCCCGGATCTTCCACTTCGATGCCTTCGATCCCGCTTACGATGAGTTTCGCAATCTCCTCATCCTGGACATAGACGAATCGAATATGTCTATTCGCCGCCGAATCGAGGCTCCCAGGGCGAGGTGGAATGATGAGCAGGGGCGCTGGATTCTGGATTCCGCACGGGTGTGGACATTCAGCGGGAGCGAGATGATCAACGGCGAAACTCGGAAGGTGTATCGGCTGGCCCTGGAGGAAACTCCTGCTTACTTTAAGAAATACGTCAAAAAACCAGCATATATGTCGGCGAGCGCGCTCGCCGCTCACATTCGTGAACTCGCCCGACAGGGAGTTGACGTCACCGAATTGCGAGTCGCCCGGCAACGTAAACTGGCTCTGGCCTGGGCTTGTCTGGCGATGGGGCTGGTGGGCGTTCCCTTCGGGCTCTCTGCTGGCCGACGGGGTGCACTTTTTGGAGCGAGTGTAGCGGTGGTGCTCGGTGTCATCTATTGGGTCGGATGGGGATTCTTCGCTCAGCTGGGGAAGTATGGGTATGTGGGGGTGGGACTGGCTGGGTGGGGCCCGGTGGGGTTGCTCGCTGCAATAGGTGTGTATGGGTTGTTCCGTGTGCGAACGTAGGGGTGAGGAAATGGTGGGTGTGTTACCCGTTAGTGTGTTACTTGTTATCAGACCCAGATAAACTTAAGCTCATGACGCCCCTCACTTCCTGCTCCCGACTTCTTCGCGTTCGGCCACCCTCTCCTTCAACTTCAACGCCGCCTGAGCTGCAGCCAACCGGGCCACCGGAACCCGAAATGGCGAACAGGAGACATAATCCAACCCGATCTCATGACAGAACTCGATGCTCAGTGGATCACCCCCATGCTCCCCACAAACGCCTATCTCCAGGTCGGGCCGCGTCCTCCGCCCCTTGCTCACGGCCATCTTCATCAACTCCCCAACCCCCTCACGGTCAATCGTCTGGAAAGGATTGGCCGGTAGTATCCCCCTCTCCACATACTGGAGCAAAAATCGAGCCTCGGCGTCGTCGCGCGAGTACCCAAACGTCATCTGAGTCAAGTCATTCGTCCCGAAGGAGAAAAACTGAGCGACAGAGGCAATGTCGTCGGCCGTCACCGCCGCCCGGGGAACCTCGATCATTGTCCCAAACTTATAATTGACCCGAACGCCCGTTTCCGCCATCACCTCCTCGGCGACCTTCTCCAGCTCCGGTTGAATCACCTTCAACTCGTTGACATGCCCCGTCAATGGAATCATCACCTCCGGCTTGACCACGATGCCATCGCGCGCGACGCGACAAGCCGCTTCCATGATGGCCCGAACCTGCATCTTCACGATACCGGGCATGATGATGCTCAACCGAACCCCTCGCAACCCCATCATGGGATTGCTCTCATGCATGCCCTCGATCGACGCCAATAACCTCTCCAGTTCTCCAATCCGTCCATCCGCCCTCCTTCCGAGAACATACTGACTCACCGCCGCCAACCGACTCTCAATCAGCTGCTCCCATACCTGATTCCGATCCGGTAAGAACTCATGAAGAGGAGGGTCGATCAACCGGATGATCACCGGCAGGCCATCCATCACCCTGAACAACCCCTCGAAGTCCTGGCGCTGCAAAGGCAACAACTCCTGGAGCGCCTGCTCGCGTTCCTCTTCGCTCTCGGCCAGGATCATCCGCTGTACGATGGGAAGACGCTCCTCCCCGAAAAACATATGCTCAGTTCGGCATAATCCAATACCTTGCGCCCCGAACCGACGGGCGCGCGCCGCATCCTCGGGAACATCGGCATTCGCCCATACCTGCAACCGGCGAACCTCATCAGCCCAGGACAAGAGCTTCATCAACTCTGCCTGTTCCTCTAACCGAGGATGAACCGTCGGCACCCGCCCCACGAACACTTCGCCCGTCGATCCATCAATGGAGATCCACTCGCCCTCTCTCACCACGCGCTCGCCAACCCGCATCTGCCGAGCTTCCAGATCGATCTCCAGTTGCCGCGCCCCAACGATACAGGGAACCCCAAACTGCCGAGCCACCACGGCGGCATGACTCGTCGCCCCTCCCTCACTGGTCAAGATCCCCCGAGACGCCAGCATCCCATGAACATCATCCGGCTTGGTGAACGGTCGAACCATGATGACCTCCTTCCCCTCTTTCCCCCAGGTCTCCGCCGTGTCCGCATCGAAGGCAACCATTCCCACGGCGGCTCCCGGCGATGCGTTCACCCCGCGCACGAGCAGCCGCCCCTCGGCTGCCAACTGCTGCTTCACCGCGGCATCAAACTGAGGATGAAGAAGCGAATCCACATCTGACGGGCTCACTCGCATCACCGCCTCTTCTCGCTGAATCAAGCCCTCCTGGGCCATATCCACCGCAATCTTGATCGCCGCCCTGGCCGTGCGCTTCCCCGCCCGCGTCTGAAGCAACCACAACCGCCCCCGCTCAATGGTGAACTCTACATCCTGCATATCCCGATAATGCCGCTCCAACTTGCCCGCTACCTCCACAAGCTGGTTATACACCTCGGGGAGTTCACGGGAGAGTTCAGCAATCGGCTTGGTGTTTCGAATTCCCGCCACCACATCTTCTCCCTGAGCGTTCAACAGGTATTCTCCATAGAGAACCTTCTCGCCGGTTCGCGGATCGCGCGTGAATAAGACGCCCGTCCCCGAATCCCAGCCCATATTCCCGAACACCATGGTGACCACGTTGACCGCCGTCCCCAAGTCGTGGGGGATCCCCGCGGCATTGCGATAATCGATGGCCCGCTTGGTGTTCCAACTACGGAACACCGCCTCGATGGCCAATCGCAGCTGATGATATGGGTCTTGAGGAAATTCCTCGCCCATCTCCCGACGAACGATGGCCTTGAAGGTCTCCGTCAGTTGCCGCCAGTCGGACGCCCCTAACTCGGTATCCAGTTCAACACCCCTCCGTCGCTTCAGTTCATTCAATGCCTCTTCGAAGCGCTCATCGGAAATACCGAGCACGACGCTACTGAACATCTGGAGGAACCGGCGATAGGCATCGTAGGCGAATCTCTCGTCCCCCGACTCCCGAGCGAGGGCCTCGACCGTCTCATCGTTGAGCCCCAGGTTCAAGATCGTATCCATCATTCCCGGCATGCTGACCTTCGCTCCCGACCGCACGGAAACGAGTAACGGATGCTCACCGCCCCCAAATGTCCTCCCCGTCACCTCCTCCAGTCGCCGCAACGCCTCCATGACCTGATCCCACAGCCCCTCGGGCAGTACCTCCCCCGACCGGAAATAGGCACTACACGCTTCCGTGGTAATCGTAAACCCCGGAGGGACGGGTAGCCCCGCATTGGTCATCTCCGCCAAACCAGCTCCCTTTCCCCCGAGAAGAGCCCTCATCTCTGCCGATCCCTCCGCTCGGCCAGCACCGAAGAAGTAAACATATTTCTTGGTCATCTCTCACTCACCTCCCAGAAGCAAACATCTTTCTCGATCGTCTCTCCACCGACGCTAGAGCTCCTGAAGCCGCTCTGTCTTCAGCTCTTTTTCCAAGACGTGCGACAAGAACTGCCGGAGAAACTCCACAAACTGATCCGACCATGCCTCCATACCCGCCCGGGCGATCCATCGGTCAGGTGGCTCGGTCAGGAGCGCCCGGAGATCCCTCCGCATCAAAGGAGAGAGTATAATTCCCCGCACCGCCGACTGACAAGCCACACACTCCGGTCTTCCTTCAATGGTGAGGAAAATCGCCTCGTTCCTCGGAACGAGAGCCTCGCACTCCGCACAACGATCCAGCGAAGGGAAAAATCCGCTCAACCGAAGCATCCACACATCAAAGTACAGCTTCAATAATCGAGCCCGATCCCCTTCCACAACCCGGAGCGAGGAGAGGATCGCGCGCAATAACCTATAGATCCTGTCGTTGGGTTGATGCGGTGGACAGAATTCATCGACGAGCTCAACCAGGTGATGGATCAACTGCTCCCCCTCCGGCGTACTCCCAATGTCGAAAACCGACTCAATCAGCTCGCACTGACCGATCGTCACCAGCTCCTGACCCTCCCTCTCGCCATACCAGAGGCGTACCTCTGACAGCGGCTCTAAGCTCGCACCAAACCGGCTGTGCAGCCGCCGCGCCCCTTTGGCCACACCCCGAACCTTACCCGTTCGCTGAGTGAAAAATGAGCACAGTTTGTCTCTTTCCCCTAATGGGCGAGCATAGAGGACATAAGCTGTGGTTTCCACCCATTGCGGCATTACTATTATCGGACTCAGGTTTATTTTCCTGTCAACTCACTCCCGGCTCAGACAACGCAGCCGTCCCCCCCAACCGCCATCCGGCGACTCACAGTTGACAAATATCCAATTCTTCATTTATCGTATGTACTCGTGGCCAGGTAGCTCAGTTGGTAGAGCAGAGGACTGAAAATCCTTGTGTCGGCGGTTCGATTCCGTCCCTGGCCACCACATCCCCTCGCTTCCACCCTCTGATATTCACTCTCCCAACCTTCTGTCCCGTTGACGAGAAGGTATCTTCGTTCTATTGCATTATCAGACGCTAGTCTCATAGAAACGGTGCGCTCAATGCCCCGCACCCATCGACGGCGCCGTCTCCTCGGCCGCCCATCGAACGCGATAGTGACACTCGGCACAATATGACAAAAGCTGACCGTAGGACATCACTGCCACCAGCGCATCCTTTCTCGACGCTTGCTGCTTCAGGTAATTCACCGCTGCCTCAAGGCTCGTAGAGATGGAAGCGATCTCCTGATTGGATTCCATCTCCGTGTACTCTTTGGTCAGCGCCACGAGCTTATCACAGTAACCGACGATCTCCTCAAAATCCTTATCGCTCAATTTCTCGGTCAATGCCCCAGCCATGATCTTCTGATTGAGCATGGAAAACTGCTCCCCCATCTCCACCATGTTCTGTTTCTTGGTCCGTTGCTGACCCCATGATGAAAACCCGAAGATCAACAATCCACCCGTGACACCAATAGTGACCAACACCTTCCTCAACGATGAACGATTGGCCATGATGATCCCTCCTATCTTCAAGTTGAACGCCTTTAGTTTAGCATATCACGGGCAGGGAAAAATATCATTTTCCACAACCGATTGATCTCGAGTGACTCTTCTCACCAACGGCTCATCTTATGTCTCCTCGGAATCCTCCCTCGGCAGGAGTGTCGGAAACCCGCCGACGACTCAAGTCCCACTGGCGTGAGGTCGGCGCTCAATAGCTCTTTCCAACGTCCAGCTTTATGGTATAATCATGGCAAAACGATGAGGTATAAACAACAGGGACAAAAACTGGCCAATGCTCGGATGGAGCCTCCGTTCGTTTCAACAAAAACGCCACTGCCGAAGCACCGGCTTCTCGTTGAAACATTCATCTCTTTCCTGCGAAATGGCCTCCCCTCCTCCGCGGCGGCTATCTCCTATTTCGTCATGCTCGCTTTGTTCCCCATTATGCTCCTCCTCTTAGATCTGGGGACCCACTTCCCTGATCTGGCCGAAATTAAAACCTATACGCTGGAAACGTTGATCATCATGATTCCCCCGGGAGCCCAGGATACCCTCGTCGAGTATCTCCAGAATGTCGCCCATCCCTCCAAGAGCGAACTCATCGCCTGCATCGTCATCATTCTCTGGGCCGCCTCGTGGGCGTTCACGATCATCGAGCAAGCCATCAACCGTATCTGGCGGACCTCGTGCCGCTCCTTTCTCCACGGCCGCGCTGTTTCTCTCATGATGATGATCACCGTCGGAGGACTGCTCTTCCTCTCGGCTGTCGCCACCTCCGTTCTCGCCTTCATCAAGGGGCAGGCCAATGAACTGACCCCTCACGCCCATGCGGTCAACCTCTGGTTGAATGGCGTCCTCTGGCAAGTTGTCTTCGGCATTGTGGGAGTCATGCTGACCATCTCTCTCTTCGGACTGGTTTATAAGGTGATGCCCAATACGCACATCACTGTCAAGGAAGCACTGCCCGGTGCAATTATCGCCGGCGTGGCCTGGGAAGTGGCCAAATATGTGTTCGCCTGGTTCCTGGCCGAAGTCCCTTACGAGGGACTATATGGATCATTAGCCACCGTAGTCGCCGTTCTCACTTGGATATACATTTCGAACCTCATCATGCTGTTTGGCGCCCAAATGACCGCTCTCCTCCATTGTGAGGACCTGCGCCAGGCGAGAGCTGACCAGCTTCAACCAGAGACCCGCGTCATGACCGCTGCCGCCTCCCGGTGACCGCCTATGCGCATCGAGGAGTTCGACTATCATCTTCCCCCAGAGCTCATCGCTCAACAGCCCCTGCCCCAACGAGATCAGGCGCGGATGCTCGTCGTTCGCCGACGTACGGACACCTTCCAAGACAGTTCTTTCCGTGATCTCCCCTCCATTCTCCAACCGGGAACAGTGATCGTCATCAACAACACCCGCGTATTTCCCGCCCGCCTGGTCGGCCACCGGCGGGGACATCGTGGGAGAGTGGAGATCCTGCTGCTCCGCCCGGTGACTGACACGATCTGGGATGCCTTGGTCAAACCGGCCCGGGTGATGTCCGTCGGCACCGAGGTGATCATCGGCAACGGACAACTGGCGGCCCGCGTCGTCCGAGAACTCGCCGAGGGTCGTCGCCACGTCCAATTCCCCCGTCCCGTCCCCGAACTCCTCCACCACCTCGAGCGCTGGGGACAGCCCCCTCTCCCCCCCTACATCAAACGTCCCCCCACCGGCCCATGGGACGAGGATCGAGAGCGCTATCAGACGATCTACGCCCGGTATCCCGGAGCAGTGGCGGCGCCAACAGCTGGACTCCATTTCACTGAACGGATCTTCGAACAACTTCGGGCCCGCCAGATGGAAATTGTCGAACTCACCCACCACGTCGGCTATGCCACTTTTCAACCTCTTCGCGTCTCACGGGTGGAAGAGCACGTTCTCGAGCCCGAGCAATCGATCATCCCCGAGGAAACCGCCCAACGCGTGAACCGCGCCCGCCGGGAGGGTCGCCCCATTCTCGCCGTCGGGACGACGACGGTCCGGGCTTTGGAGTCCGCTGCCGATCCGACAGGCATGATACGACCGGGGCGTCGCTGGGCCGATGTGTTCATTTATCCCGGCTATCGCTTTCGTGCCATCGACGCATTGTTGACGAATTTTCACCTGCCGCGATCGACTCTCCTCATGCTCGTCTGTGCGTTCGCCACCCGAGATCTGATTCTCCGGGCTTACAAGTACGCTGTCAGCCAGCGATACCGCTTCTATAGCTACGGTGATTGCATGCTCATCATCTGAGACCCAGGATCCCCCACAAAAAAGCCCGCCTCATACTGCTGGGCGGGCGAGACCAAACATTGGTCATTCAGCGACCACTATTTTTTCCTGCCCCGAACGGCATCTTTGAGCTTCTTCCCGGCAGTGAATTTAGGGACCTTCGTTGCCGGAATTCGCATGGATTCTCCAGTGGCAGGATTTCGCCCCTTTCGCGCCTTACGCTTGGCGACGGAAAACGTCCCAAAACCAACCAAGGCGACTTTGTCGCCTTTTTTCAACGACCTGGTCACAGCATCGGTGAAAGCGTCCACCGCTTTCTCCGCCGCTGCCTTTGAGAGTCCTGCATTCTTGGCCACATACGCCACAAGTTCGCTCTTGTTCATTGGATTACCCCCTTTGCGTTATTCATACAGTGATTTTCTACCCACCACTGTATATACAAAACCTCGACAGTATTGTCAATAGGAAATGTCATAAACGAGCCTCTCAAGCCCTTATTTTCTAGGCTCTTCACCCATCCGGCTATCCAATCCACTCTTTTCCGACAAAATGCTCGCCCCCGCTGGCTTGCTCCCAACCTCGCCACTCGTGTATCCTCACCGGAGATGAACAATGAATGGACCTCAGATGACGCCGATCGGCTTCAATTCCTCTGCCCCGCTTGTCGCGCTGACCGGCTCAGGGGATGGGAGGAGTTGGATGAGGAAGAGAGGGAGGTCTTCATGCAACGACCTTCACCAGACATCCCCTCTCGCGAACACCGATGCCGATGCCATCTCTGGTGCCGTCATTGCGCCCTGGAATATTGTTCCCAACGCACGCCCATCCACGTCTGACTCACGGAGTTCCCTGCCGCAACTTCTGATCCAGAGCCAACGCCTCGGCATTCTGTGAGTCCAAGGCTAAAGCCCGCTTGACGTTCTCCCAGGCCTTCGCCTTCTCCCCAAGAGCGAGATAGATTCTGGCCAATCCCACATAGCCGGCCACCAGGTCCGGATCCCAGAATACCGCCGCTTGATAGTCGGTCACCGCCAACGGATATGCCCCCAGTCGTTCGTGCGCGACGCCCCTCAGATAGTGTGCTCGCGCCACATTGGGTTTCTTTTCGAGCAACTTCGTCAAGACGATCACCGCGTCCCCATTCCGCTGCTCGGTGACCAGCCGGTCAGCCGCCGCCAGCAACGTCTGAACCCACCACGACGTGCGCCCCCGACCTTCATCCGACGAATGCACCTTCGCCCATCCGATGGCCTTCACCACCCCCGGTTCCGTGATCATCCTCCCCAGGAACGGCATCTTCTCCGGAACTCTCCAAGACTCGACGTCGGGCAATTGCTCCTCGGCCGCGCTCAAAGCCCGCTCTGCCTCTTTCTTCCGCCCCAACCGGGCGAAACATCGCGAGAGCACATATAAGGCCTCGGGATCCGTCCGCCGGGCGGTCACCTTCTCCAGCGCGCTCACCGCTTCCTCGTCGGCACCGGACAACCACAGCAGATAGCCATAGTTGAACCCAACATCGACATCCTCGCCGTTCAACGAGAGCGCCACGATGAGATTTTTTCGCGCCTCATCGAGCTTCCGCCGTTTCATGTCGATCACGGCGAGATTGTTGAAGAGAACGTCCGATGGATATTGTTCGGCCACAGCCGAGAATCTCTCCGCCGCCGATGCCAGGTCCCCCTGGTGATAAAAACACACCCCGAGATAGAATTGCGCTATCCAATATCCCGACCAGTCGATGTTGAGTCGCGATAGCCAATCGGCCGCCGCCTCATACTCGCCGAGATGGTAGAGTCCTTTTCCCAACTCATAGACGGCAGGACTGAAACTGGCCTCGGGCCTGGGAGATTTCACCAACGCCACCGCTCGTTTGAGCATCTTCACCCGCTCCGGAAGTGCGACAAACAGCGCCTTGGCAAACATCTCGAAGGCGGCGGCAGGAATTTGACGAAACCGGGAGGTGAATTCGTTTCGCGATAAACTCACCGGGACGCGCTGATGAAGGAGAATATCCCACACCGACAACACCTGGAGCTCGATGACGTCCGCCAGAGGTCCACGGGCCTCAGTCGGTCCATAGGCGACCATGCCCGCAGATACATCGATGAGGCGCATCCAGAGCGTGAGGTGTTCCTCGGCCTCGGTCCCCGTCACTTTATATGTTCCGATGAGCAACATCGTGGCACCGACACTTTGAGCCATTCGTAAGCTCGATGCCCGACTGAGAATGATCCCCTCCGGGAAAGAGAGCAACCGATAGGCTGCCTCCCGTTCCTCGGTGGGAACGACATCGACGCCGGCGGCGCTCAACATGTAGGACACCATCCGAGCCAGGCCTTCGCCGAGCCAATGATATTGCGGATCATCCGATTGGTTCTCGAACGGGAGGACGAGCCAACGCGGCGCCGCGTGAGCCGTTCCACTCAAGAAGAAGGAAAAAACGAGGATGGCCAAGATCCATCTGAAAAGAAGGGACCGCCAATTCATAGAGAACAAATTGGTGAGCCGTGGAGGAATCGAACCTCCGACCCTCGGGTTAAAAGCCCGATGCTCTACCGACTGAGCTAACGGCCCACCTTCGATATCACTCATCCACACACCGTCAACCTCATCCCCCACTCCATCCCACCGATCATCCTAATATTAGGCGAATTCCGCCGCTCCGTCAATCCATCGCTTCGGCGCCCGGCGTGGGGAATCAGGCGCCGATGCCGGGTATCCCGATCGGTCTCGACCCCGATGAGGAATAATTGGGCCGTCCATTCAGGTTCCTCCCCGATGGATCTCGAGCAATGGTTAGTGGTCCCAGTCCCGTCCTTGACACCCTCTCTACACATTTTCTACACTCTGTTTTTGGAGCCGGCGTAGCTCAGTTGGTAGAGCAGTCGATTCGTAATCGACAGGTCATCGGTTCAAGTCCGATCGCCGGCTCCAGCAGGTCTGAGCCGACTCATGGCGTCTTGACAGGAGGTGGCGGCATCGCTCAACGACGAGAGTACCCACACCGACATCCGATGAATGACCAGCAGACGCTCTCGATCACCCCGGGCATAGAGATCACGAGAGCGGTGGGGCACCCGCAGAGCCCTCTGTCGACGGTTCGACCAAACATTCAAAAGGAGACGGGCCCTGACCTTGCGGGTCAGGCTTTCTGAGCATGAGCATTCAGCGCACGGTGAAGGTTTCAGTTTACGCCCAAACGGATATCGGTCGTGTTCGGCAGAACAACGAAGATAATTTTCTCGTCGCCGATCTGACGGCGCGCGTTTACCGAACGGCAGCCAGTCAGGACCACCGGTCAGAGGTCAAGACGGAATGCGATGTCGGCGAGTACGGGTTCCTGGCCGCCGTCTCTGATGGGATGGGAGGAGCCCTCGCCGGAGAGGTTGCCAGTCATCTGGCCGTCAATGCCGTCCCCCTATGGATGGAAAAACTGCAACAAGACTCCCAGACCAACCAGTTCCCGTTCAGCGAGCAATTCCGCCTGGCCGTGGAACAAACCAACAAGCTCATTTACAAGTATAGTCAATCCTCACCCCGACTCGTGGGCATGGGAGCAACCTTCACCGGTGCGGCTTTCTTCCAGGGTCACCTTTACCTCGCTCAGGTTGGCGATAGCCGCGCCTATATGGTGCGACACGGCCAGATCATTCAAGCGACCAAGGATCAATCACTCGTCGAGCAACTGGTCGAGGCCGGATATCTCACCGAAGAACAAGCCCGAGAGCACGTGTACAGAAACGTCATCCTCCAGGCTCTGGGAGCCCAACCCGACACGGCGGTGATCATAGACCGGTTGACGGTCTTCCGGGACGACATTCTCGTGCTGTGCAGTGATGGGTTGTCCAACAAAATCTACGACCATGAGATGCTCGATATTCTCACTCGCAGCCAGACCCTCCAGGACGCCGGCCGAGAGCTCATTGAGTTGGCCAATCAAAGAGGAGGAGAGGATAACATCACGGCGGTCATTTGCCATTTTCAAGGAGAAGCATTGCCCCGAATCACCTCTCCACCCTCATTCGATCTCCGGAGAATCGAGCGACCTGAAGACCTCCCTCTCGAACTCCCCACCATACCGTTCAACGCCGACGAGCTGTTGACCGAAGCCTTGACGACCTCCGATCATCCTCCCGAAGAAGAGGACTCCGACCCTGAAGTTGAACCCGACAACGGCCCCTCTCCAAGAATGGAAGCCCGAGACGATAACCCTGGGCACCCGGAAACCACTCTCGAACGGCATATCGCTCATCTGATGATCGGCATTCTCCTCCTCATCTTTCTCGGAGCGGCCTGGGCCGTGGCCTGGTACTTGAAAATCCGAGAAGAGAGCCATCAGGAACGCCCCGAGTTCCCTGCCCGCCCCATCGCCCAGCAGAATGCTTTCATTCCCCTCGTTCACCTGTGAGCCCCGCCGACGACGATGTCCTCGCCTCCATTCCCTGGCTCGCTCGGGGTTCCCCGAGAACCCGGTTGCTTCTGGATTCCCGCGTCGGATATAATGAAAAGTAACGATGTCAACTCACAGATGATCCTGCTGACGACTCGTTGACACCATCGAGAGGAGCGCATTCATGGAAGCCAAAAAGCAATTGCAGGTCGCACTCGATGAGGAAATGCGGCGGAGCTATCTGGACTACGCCATGTCAGTGATCATTGGCCGGGCTCTGCCCGATGTTCGAGATGGATTCAAGCCGGTTCACCGCCGCATCCTCTGGGCGATGCATGAACTGGGAAATACGCATAATAAGCCCTATAAGAAAAGCGCCCGCATCGTTGGCGATGTGATCGGGAAATACCATCCTCATGGCGACGCCGCCGTTTATGAAACCATCGTTCGCATGGTCCAGCCATTCTCCATGCGATACCCATTGATCGATGGTCAAGGAAACTTCGGATCGATTGATGGAGATGAAGCGGCGGCGATGCGCTATACAGAAGTCCGGCTGAGCCGCATCACGACTCAGGTTCTCGCCGATATCGACAAAGAGACCATCGACTTTCAGCCCAATTATGACGAATCGCTTCGAGAACCGACGGTCCTGCCGGTCCGCTTCCCCCATCTGCTAGTCAATGGCAGTTCGGGAATCGCCGTGGGCATGGCCACCAATATCCCACCGCATAATTTGGGAGAGATCATCGATGCCACCATTCATCTCATTCAGCATCCCGACGCCAGCATCAAAGCACTGATGAAATATGTCCCCGGACCGGATTTCCCCACCGGCGGTTTCATTTATGGGCGCGAGGGGATCAAACAAGCCTACGAAACCGGTCGGGGGACCATCATCATGCGCGCCCGAGCGGCCATTGACCGAGTCGGGCGTGGGAGCGCTCAGCGCGAGGCTATCGTCATTACCGAAATCCCTTACCAGGTCAATAAGGCGAAACTCGTCGAGAAAATCGCCCAACTGGTGACGACTCGCAAGATCGAAGGGATCGCCGACTTGCGCGATGAGTCGGACCGGGAAGGGATGCGTATCGTCATCGAGTTGAAACGGGATGCCGTCCCCAAAATCATCCTCAACAAACTATACAAGCTGACCCCCATGCAGACCAACTTCGGGGTCATCAACTTAGCCATCGTTCACGGCCAGCCTCGGATACTGAATCTCAAAGAGACGCTCGAAGAGTTCATCAATTTTCGCCGCGAAGTCGTCCGGCGTCGGACGACCTACGAATTGAATAGAGCCGAAGCGCGAGCGCATATCCTGGAAGGACTCAAACGGGCCCTCGATCACATCGATGCCGTCATCGAGCTGATTCGCGCCGCCCGATCCACGTCGGAAGCTCGCCAGAGACTGATGGAGCGATTCAGTTTCACCGAGAAACAGGCCCGGGCTATCCTCGATATGCAACTCCAGCGACTCACCAGTCTGGAGCGAGAAAAACTGGTCAACGAGTACAGGGATATCATCAAAAAGATCGCTGAGCTGAAGGAGATCCTGGACAATGAACAGGTGCTCATGAACGTCATCGTGGAAGAATTACGAGCGATCCGTAAGGAGTTTGCCGATGCGCGCCGGACTCAGATCATCGATCAAGAGGCTGAATTCACGCTGGAAGATTTGATCCCCGACGAAGAAGTCGTCATTACGGTCACTCACGCCGGATTCATCAAACGCACGCCACTGAAGGCATTTCGTCATCAAGGTCGAGGAGGACGAGGGCGATATGGGATCACGCTTCGGGGTCACGATTTCGTCACCCATGTCTTTGTGGCCACCACGCATAGCTACATCATGGCGTTCACCAGTGAGGGCAAAGTGTACAACCTGAAAGTTCACGAGATTCCCGAAGCGGCGCCCGCCAGCCGGGGGAAAGCTATTGCCGGTCTGGCTCGAATCAGCTCCAAAGAGAAAGTCGCCGGCGTGATCGCCGTTCGGGAGTTCACCGACGATAAATATGTCGTGATGGTCACGAGAAAAGGGATCCTCAAAAAGACGCAACTCTCCGAATTCGGTAATTTGAGATCGAGTGGTCTGATCGCCATGTCCGTGGATTCCGATGACGAATTGATCAGCACTGAAGTCACCGACGGAAAGATGAAGATCTTCCTGGCCACTCACGATGGATTGGCCATTCTTTTCGATGAATCCGATGTACGTCCCATGGGCCGTCCAGCTAAGGGTGTCCGGGGCATCCGACTTCGACCGGGTGACTACGTAGTGAGCGTCTGTGCCGTGAGAGGAGATGAACAAATCCTCTCTATCACCGAGAAAGGCTATGGTAAACAAACGCCGCTCGGCGAATACCGGCTCCAATCTCGTGGCGGCAAAGGCGTTCTCAATGTGAAGACGACCGAACGAAACGGGAAAGTCGTCGCCGCCATGCCCGTCGGCCGAGATGATCAGATCATGGTCATCACAACGCAAGGGAAAGTGGTACGGCTCGATGTGGCGAGCATTCGGGAGACGGGGCGTTATGCCCAGGGTGTCCGCGTGATAACGTTGGGAGAGAATGATGAAGTGGCTTCGGCATCTTTAGTTGGCCGAGGCAGAGAGCAAATTGAGACGTAGACGATGAGGGAAGCTCCTAGAGCATCTTCGTCGCTCGTCCGAGCACAATCCCTCCCTCGCGGGCGCTCCCGGTTTCCGATCAAGAAGCCTCGCCCGACTCGCCCTCGACCCAGCGGCTCCCATCCTCGAAGAATTCTCGCTTCCAGATGGGAACGATCTTTTTCAACCGATCAATGGCATAATGGCACGCTTCGAAGGCCGGCCGCCGATGGGCTGCCGTGACGACGATGGCCACGCTCGTCTGACCGATCTCGATGCGCCCCAGTCGATGGATGATCCCCAGGCGATCAATCGGCCATCTCTCGTGGACTTCCCGGCCGATGCGCGCCATCATCCGCAGAGCCATGGACTCGTAAGCCTCATATTCGAGATAGAGAACCGTCTTCCCCAGAGAATGATCGCGAACGACTCCCTCAAAGAGCACCACGGCACCATCCCGATGCCGAAGCAAGCGACTCACCAATCCTCGCCCATCAATCGGCTCGCGAGTGAGCTCAAACACGTCCTCATTTGACCCGCCACTCACCGGAGGAAATACGGCCACGATGTCCCCATCTGACAGCGGCCTGGAGTGCGCGACATATTCCTCATTCACGGCGACGAGCAACCGATCGGCGAGCTCGTTGAGTTTTGGATAGCGCTCGCAGAGGGCATCCAGAGCCATCCGGACGTTAGCTTCCTCCGGAAGATCGAGTTGGATTCGGTCGACGCCCGCCAGTTCCCGACAGTGACCGAACAAGTGCACGTGTAAGCGTGTCATACTCATCCCCTCTATCGATGAACGCCTCAGTGGAGGAATTTCTTTTTCCGCCCGTTTCCCCGCATGGCAATGTGTTCGGCAGCCCGAGCCTCGACCTCGTCGATGATCATCTCCAGATAATGCCGAACCACCTGCAGTCGCCGTTCAGTGTCCTCCATCTGAAGGACTTCGAGTTGTTCCTCGGGCTCGGTTAACACCTCTGAAGCGATGGCGAATGAGAGCAGTTCCGGATCCGTGGGCAGCACATATCGGGATCGCGGAGCATCGCGAAGGATGCGCAAAGCCTCGAGGAATCGGAGATAAAGATTGGAGATCTCCTCGATCTCTTCATCCAAGATGTCTCTATCCTCTTTCTTGTCTTCAAAGAATTCGACTCGAGCCATCAAATAGGGTTCCTGAGCCACATATTCTAGCGTCCGGTAGCGGCAAACGCCCACCGTCAAGATGTTTGATCGCCCGTCGGGTAAAGGCACCACCGAAACGATGTCGGCGGCACATCCAATACTTCCCACCACGGGAACGACAACCACGCCCACAGTCGACTGGGGATGATAAGTCAACCCGAAGAGGCGCGTGCCCTTCAGGCAATCATCGAGCATTTGGCGATAGCGCGGCTCGAAGATATGCAGGGGGAGAAACATCGTCGGCATCAACACCACCGGAAGGGGGAAGATCGGCAATCGTTCAATATGGGTGAGATCTTGACGCGTCTTCATCCGTTCACCCTCAGTACGGCCAGAAATGCCTCTTGGGGGATCTCCACCTTTCCCACCTTCTTCATGCGCTTTTTGCCCGCCTTCTGTTTCTCTAACAGCTTTCGCTTACGGGTGACATCTCCCCCATAGCATTTGGCCAAGACATTCTTCCGAAGGGCTTTCACCGTCTCCCGGGCGATGACCCGATGACCGATGGCCGCCTGGATGGCGACTTCGAACATCTGCCGAGGAATCAAATCCTTCATCTTCTGCACCAGCTCTCGTCCGCGGGCATACGCCTGATCCCGATGAACAATCACGGACAACGCATCGACGGACTGCCCCCCTACCAGAATATCGAGCCGAACGAGATCGGCCGGCCGATATCCAGCCGGCTGGTAATCGAAGGAGGCATAGCCCTTGGAAACGGATTTCAGCCGATCATAGAAGTCAAAAACGATTTCGCCCAATGGCAACTCATAGGTTAATAAGACGCGCGTTGGGGAGAGGTATTCGAAATGTTTCTGCACGCCGCGTCTCTCGCCCAAGAGTCGCAAGAGCGGACCTAAATACTGGTTGGGAGTTGTAATCATCGCTTCGATGATCGGCTCCTCGATCACTTCGATCTGGCCCGCATCGGGGAACTTGGCCGGATTATCGACATCCAGCCACTCGCCTCTCCGCGTCAACACCCGGTAGCGTACGCTGGGGGCGGTGATGATGAGCTCCAGATCGAACTCCCGCTCCAATCGCTCGCGAACGATCTCCATGTGAAGAAGACCGAGAAATCCACACCGAAAGCCGAACCCGAGGGCCAGAGACGTCTCCGGCTCATAAAACAGCGAAGCATCATTCAACCGCAGTTTATCCAGAGCCTCTCGAAGCTTCTGATAATCGGTCTCCCCCATCGGATACAGTCCGGCAAACACCATCGGTTTGATTTCCCGAAAGCCGGGAAGCGGTTTTGGCGTCGGGCGGCTCGACTCGGTCACGGTATCTCCAATCCGTACGTCGGTGATGGTTTTGATATTGGCCACTACGAAGCCGACCTCTCCAGCCGAGAGGCGATCGACGGGCTGTGGCCGCGGAGTGAGAACGCCCAATCGTTCCACGTCGTATTCCCGCCCCGTAGACATCAATCGGATGCGACTCCCAGGCCTGAGAATCCCATCGACCACCCGCACCATGATGATCACGCCTTGATAGGTATCAAACCAGGAATCGAAAATGAGCGCTTTCAATGGCGCGTCCACATCTCCATGGGGCGGCGGAATATGCCGGACAATGGCTTCCAGAACGTCGGCCGTCCCCTCCCCCGTTTTGGCGCTCGTGAGAACGGCTTGACGCGTATCCAACCCGATGATCGTCCGAATCTGCTCCAAGACTTTGTCCGGCTCGGCGGCTGGAAGATCGATCTTATTGACCACGGGGATGAGCTCCAAATCGTTCTCCACCGCCAAATAGGCATGAGCCAGCGTCTGCGCTTCGACTCCTTGGGAGGCGTCGACGACCAGGAGCGCTCCCTCGCAGGCGGCCAGACTCCGGGACACCTCATAAGAGAAATCGACGTGCCCCGGCGTGTCGATGAGATTCAGAAGATAGAGGTGACCATCTCGGGCGCGATAGTGGAGACGGACGGCATGCGCCTTGATCGTGATCCCGCGCTCGCGCTCCAGATCCATCGTGTCCAGAACCTGCTCGACCATGTCACGTTGATGAATGGCTCCCGTCCATTCCAGCAAGCGGTCCGCTAACGTCGACTTCCCATGATCGATATGGGCGATGATGGAGAAATTACGTATCCTCTCGGCGTTCATCGGACATTCCCGTTCCGCTGAAGATCCCGCGCCAGCATGGCCCCGCCAATGAGCGCCGCCTGCCCGCCTAATGGGGAATTCACGATGCGGCACCCCTCCTTGGGAAGCCACCGCGCTCGGTTCTCCGCTTCGGCGACGACGGGCTTCAGGAACACATCGCCAGCGACCATCACCCCTCCACTCAAAATGACCATGTCCAGGTTGAGGAGGTTGAGCAGGTTGGCGATGGCCACCCCCACCCAACGACCAGTCTGCTCCAGCATCATGAGAGAGAAATCGTCTCCATCCAGGGCCTCCATGGCAATGCGCTCCGGCGTCAATTCCCCGCGCCCGGGGAGGGCCAGTGAGGAGAGCGACGATGAACGATCTCGGAACAGGCGTTCCCTTGTCCGACGGACGAGATTCGGGCCCGAAGCGATGGTCTCCAAACACCCCACATTCCCGCATCGACATTCCAACCCGTCCGGATCAACGGTCATATGTCCCAATTGCCCGGCAAAGCCGAGCGCGCCCCGATAGATCGCCCCCTCAATGATCAATCCCGCACCCACGCTCGTCCCCAGATGGACGTAGACCAGGTTGGGCGCGCTCCGACCGATACCACACCGATACTCGCCATAGGCCGCTAACCGCACGGCATTCTCCATCACCACTGGGACGGCGAGGCGATCCCTCACCTCCTCGCTCAGTTGGAGCCCTTCGATGACCGGAAGGTCGGGAGCGAACTCCACGCGCTGAGTCTTCCAATTCACCATGCCCGGCACCCCGATGCCCACCCCGGACACGGCTCTTCCATGATGAGAGGCTTTTTGCTTCAGCTCAGCAATGATATCGATGACCGTGCCGAGTATCTCCGAGATGCTTTCCATCGAAGCTTCCCGCTCATCGATTTCCAGGATCTCCCCTCCAGCGTCAGTGAACGCCGCCTTGAAGAGACCGCTTTCGATATGCAGTCCAATGTATCCGATGCGATCGTCCATATCCGTCATACCCGGTCGGGTCGAAGACCCCAACACGGCTATTATGCCAGAATCGCGCCCATTCTACAAAGCCTCGTCGAGGAGAGGACCAGCCATCGGACCGCCGCCCACGTCACGAGTCCGGTCACGACCAGCGGGCCAAGATCTTCCAACCGGAGGGCAAGAGAGCGGCCGCCAGCATCCCCTTGACTATATCGCCGGGGAGGAAGGGGACGACGCCCAACAGAAGGACGCGATCAGCGGGCACATATCGGGCCAACCAGAGAGCGCCCGAGCCGAGAATGATCGCCTCGCCGACCATCATCATCACCAGAGCTTTTCCCCAATGTCGATCCCATCCGCGTTCGGCCAAGGTCCCCACCGCATACGCCGCCGGGACGTATGCTGCCAGGTAGCCTCCCGTGGGACCCCACAGGTGCAGCCACCCGCTCGATCCCCCGGCGAAGAACGGCATCCCCGACGCCCCCTCAACCAAATACAGGAGGACGGTCAGCGTTCCATAACGAGATCCGAGCAAAGCGCCGGTCAGAAGAACGGCGAACGTCTGTCCAGTGATGGGCACAGGGGTGAACGGGAGAGGGATCACGACGTGAGCCATGAGCCCGATGAGTCCACTGAACACGAGCATCACGATGAGTCTTCGCATCCCCCGAATCGAAGGCCACACCACCTCGATCAACGTTGCCTGTTGGACGGCTGTTGACATGGTCGGTTCACTCCACGGAGATTCTCCTGGTCTCGAAAATACCCAATCGACGCGCCCGTCCCACCAGAAAGACGAACGTTGGTGGAAACATCAACAGACAAAGAAGAAGATCCCCGTCGCCGAGAAAATGCGATTCGCCGAGAAGAGATCGAATGAGCAGTCCGAGGATCAGCGAACCGAGGAATCCTCCGATCAAGAACGCCCAGGCTTCGGCTCGGGTGAACGGCTTCCCCAGCTCCTGGTAAGGATCCATCAACGAAATGGTGCTGTCTTCGTCGAAGGTGTAATAGTTGAGCGAAAACCGAATATTGCTGATCAGATCGCGCAGGCCAAATCCCACCAACGTGAGCCAAATCGCCCACCCCAGCCAGCTCAGCGAATCAAAGATCGGAGGGCGAACGAGCGCCGCGAGGAACGTCGAGAAGAACAGCGCCACCACTGTGGTCACCGTGATCTGACGAGCCCGCGTCTCCTCAGCATCTCTTCGGAGCAGATCATTGACGATCTCCTCGATCCGTCGCTCGAGCAATTCCTCTCGTATCTTTCGCCGGCGATACTCATCCAGATCGATCAGCGCGCCTCGGTCGTACAACGATCTGAGCCGAGGATCGCTCAGTATGCGATAGGCTTCGGCAATCCGCAGGAAATCGTCATGCGCCGTGGGGGACCGATTCACATCGGGATGGTATATCCGAGCCAGTCGCCGAAAGGCCGCCCGGATCTCCTCCTGACTGGCGGTGGGTGAGACGCCTAAGGTTTTATATGGATTGGCCATCTCGCCTGCTCCCTTAATACTATAGCACGGCTTCCGCCACGGCTAAATAGCGCCCGTCCCCGATACCGCGCTCAGTCAATGACGCGCTCCGTTCTTTCCGCCACATGAGACTCACCCCCTCCCAGTTGGCGACGATCGCGTCTGAGCGAGCTGCTCGGCGAGGTGAACCAGGGTTCGGACGCCAACCCCGGTTGGTCCCGCAGCCAGATAGGGTTTCTTTTCCTCGAGCCAGGCCGTCCCGGCAATATCGATATGCGCCCAAGGAACACCCTGAACGAACTCGCTGAGGAAGGATGCTGCAGTGATGGCGCCCGCTTTCCTCCCTCCAATATTCTTGAGATCAGCAATCTCGCTTTTGAGCTGATCCCGATAGGCCTCGTCCAGTGGGAGTCGCCAGAGGCGCTCTCCAGCAGCCTCACCGGCTCGAATCACCTCGGCGAGAAACGATTCGTCGTTGCCCATAACGGCCGCGTACACCGACCCCAGAGCAACGACGCAGGCCCCGGTCAACGTCGCCAAATCCACAACCTGGCTCGCCCCCAGTCGACAGGCATAGGTCAGCGCGTCGGCCAAGATGAGCCGGCCTTCGGCATCCGTATTGATGACTTCGATCGTTTTACCACTCAGGGAGCGAACGACATCCCCGGGTTTCTGAGCGCGCCCGCTGGGCATATTCTCCGCTGCGGGAACAAGTCCCATCACTGGAATGGCGGGGCGAAGCTGACCGATGGCGCGCATGGCCCCCAGGACGGCCGCCCCTCCGGCCATATCATACTTCATCTGCTCCATTCCCTTCGATGGTTTCAATGAGATCCCTCCCGAATCGAAGGTGATGCCTTTGCCCACAAAGGCCACAGGAGCGCGCTGGCCCGCCTGTCCCTCTTCCGGTGCGTATCGAAGAATGATCAGCTTGGCGGGTTCATCGCTGCCTCGGGCCACGGCCAGCAGGGCGCCCATTCCGAGATCGCGCATCTGCTGTTCATCCAATATCTCGATATCCAGGCTGAACCGGGAGGCCATCTCTCCCGCGCGAGAAGCTAATTCCGTAGGGGTCAGGATGCTCGACGGCTCGTTGACCAGGTTGCGAGCGAAGTTCGTCGCCTTGGCCAGGATCTGGCCTCGGTGGAGCGCCCGCTCCAGGGCGTCCAGTGATCCCTCATCGGTGGCGATGACGACGTCCTCCAGAAATCGATCATCCTTCTCTTGCGTCTTGTAGGTGCCAACGTCAAACAGGCCCAGGAGAACGCCCTCCACCGCCGCCCGCGCGCTCGCTTCCGGCGCCCACTCGGGACGGCAGAAGAATCCCATCGATTTCACCCCTCTCGATTTGAGGTATCGCGCCGCCGTTCCCGCAGCACGTCGAACGCCATCCGGAGACCAGTGCTCCTGTTTCCCTCCCCCGACGAGGAGAATCCGACGGGATCGCATGTGTGCCGGTTGATGAATGTAGGTGATCTCATCGGGCTTGCCGCGAAGTTCGCTGGATGCGAGCAAAGAACCGATGACGCCGTTCGTCCGTTCGTTGAGCTGGGCCATGAGGGGCGTATTCTCTGGGGTCTCCGCTTCGAATACGACCATGCAGAGCACCTCCACATCGAGCTCATGGAACGGTCTCCGCTGTGCTTTGATCTCCATAAGCCTCCTCACTTGAAGTGAATGTCATCCAAGAGGACATCCAGCGCCCGATGACGGCCAGTCGCCATCACCGAGTCAGCGCCGATCGGCCACGCCGGCGATAAGGGCGCGGGGCGCCAGAGGCCATCTTGCGTCACGTCACTGTCGTCCTCCTTCGTGGGTTCGTCTCCCGGGAGCGAGGGTTTCGAAAAGAAACCGGTAGCGCGCTCTGGTGTCTCGCGTTGCCCTCTCTTCATCTTTTGTCGCCGACCTCCGGCATCGATGCCACTTGTTCATGATACACTGACTGGCCAGTGAATCCCAAGGGAGTCTGGATTCCCCGTCGATGAAGAGACGGGCCTCGGCGAGCGGAACGCTCCCTTCGGGGACTCATCGATGCTTCACCGCCTTCGGCCTTTGAGCAGCGCCTCGGTCTCCCGTTCGACCGTTTTTCGCATCAGTGCTTCTCGCTTGTCATGCAACTTCTTCCCTTTGGCCAGGGCGAGTTCGAGTTTGATCTTTCCATTCTTCAGATAACATCTGGTCGGGATCAAAGTGAGTCCCTTTTCCCTGACCTTCCCCGCCAGCCGCCGGATTTCCCACTTGTGGAGGAGGAGTTTTCGATCCCTTCGCGGGTTGTCGCGCTCCCACCGACTGTACCGATACGGACTGATGTGCGTGTTCACCAACCAGGCTTCCCCCTGGCGAATGACGGCGTATCCCTCTTTGAGATTGATGCCGCCCTCCCGAATGGACTTCACCTCTCCTCCGGTGAGAGCGATTCCACACTCGTAAGTCTCCAGGATCTCATAGTTGTGATACGCCTGACGATTCGTCGCTAACACGCGTTCCTCGCTCATGGTCGATCCATCACATTTCGCGCCGGAGGGGGCGCATCATCAATTCCTCAGCCGCCACCCGCGGCGGCTTCCCTTCATAAAGCATCTCATATACGCTGACCGTGATGGGCATGTCTACGCCCAACTGCCGACTCAACTGGTACGCGGCCTTGGTGGTCTTCACCCCCTCGGCCACCATATTCATTTCCGAGAGGATGTCGTCGAGCTTCCGGCCCTTCCCCAGCTCAACGCCGACGTGCCGATTCCGCGACAGTGCGCCCATACAGGTGAGCATCAAATCGCCCATTCCGGCCAACCCGGCCAACGTCTCGGCCCGACTCCCCAGAGCGACGGCCAACCGGGTGATCTCGGCGAGACCGCGGGTCGCCAGCGCCACGGTGCTATTGTATCCCCAGCCCAAGCCAGCGACGACGCCGGCGGCGATGGCCATCACATTTTTCACCGCCCCTCCCACCTCGACGCCCACAACATCGGTGCTCGAATAAATCCGAAATACCGGGCTGGCCAGCGTCCGCTGAATCAGTCCCGCATACTCGAGCGAGTGAGAGGCCGCCACCACAGCCGTGGGATGTCCCTGGGCGACTTCCATGGCGAAGCTCGGGCCGGACAAGACCACATACCTCGGCTCAAAATGATCCCGAAGAACATCCCGAACCACCGCATGCATGCACATGAGCGTCCCGTTCTCGATGCCCTTGGTGGCGTTGACGAGAATCATTCGCGGGTGGAGATAGGGAAGCATCTCGGTGTACACGTGCCGATAGACGTGCGAGGGAACCGCGGTGATCACGATATCGGCTTGGGCTACGGCGCGATGGAGCGAGTCGGTGATCTGGACAGACTCCGGGATCTTGAAGCCGGGGAGATACTGGGAATTCTCTCGACGCTGTTGAAGCTCGACGACTAATTGTCGTCGGCGGGCCCAGAGGATAGTCTCATGCCCCTTGGCGGCCGCCAGGCGACAGAGCGTCGTTCCCCAGCTCCCGGCTCCAATAATGGCAATGCGACTCACCCGCGATTCCCCTTTGCTCCTCCAGGGCTCTCCCCTATCCTGTCCTCGATCCCCCGAAGAAGCCTCTTGATGTTCTCGTGATGAGCGGCAATGACCACCCCACACCCGATGAGGGTGACCGTGACCAGTGCGGCCACCTGCTCGGCGGGCCGAGAGAAGATATACCCTTCCCAGAGGATGACCAATGGCGGCACGGCCGCTGCCGCCAGTATCGACCCCAGGGCCACGTATCTCTTCCAATACACGGTAACGCCCCACACCACCAGAGCGGAGAGAATCGCCCATGGGGAGAGGAGAACGAACGAACCGACTCCCGTGGCCACACCTTTGCCGCCACGAAACCCAATCCATACGGGGAAGATGTGCCCGAGAATGGCAAGAATCCCGGCTACGCCCATCCACCACAGGTCATGGTGATTGATCCAGCCAGAGAGACCCACAGCCAGAATCCCTTTACCCGCATCGCAGAGATAGGTGAGCGCTCCCCCCTTGAGTCCGGTCACCCGCGTCACGTTCGTCGCCCCCGTGGCGCCACTCCCGTAGGCGCGCACATCCTCTCCCTCGGTGAACACATATTTGACCAACAGGTAGCCAGAGGGAATCGATCCCACGAGATAGGCGAGAACGATGGTCATCAGGTGCGCCACCATAGTCGATCACACCCTCATCGAACTGCATCACCTCCGGATCCGGACGCGAAGCGGGTCACACAGTGTTTTAATTCTATCGGACTGGCGACGCCTTTCACAATAGCTACCTCCCCTTCCACGAGAATGATCCGCGGACCGCTCGCGGGTAGAGGATCAGGCGGTCCTCAACAGTCTCCGTCGCACCCAATCCAGGGCCAGCAGTGTGGTCAATTCCCTGACCCGCTCGCGATCACCGGGGATATGAAATCGCTTATGGCCGAGGTCTCCCTTCCAATCCAATCCGACATAGACGAGCCCGACCGGCTTCTCCGGCGTCCCCCCACTCGGACCGGCGATACCCGTCACGCCGATGCCGATGTCCGCGTGCAACCGTTGCCGGACCCCGCGAGCCATCGCTTCGGCCACTCCCGGGCTGACCGCTCCGGTGCGGCGAATCAGGGCCTCGGCGACACCCAGTAATGCGATCTTGGCCTCATTGGAGTAGGCGACAATCCCGCCAACGAAATAGTGCGAGCTCCCGGGAATATCGGTCACTCGCTTGGCGATGAGTCCCCCGGTACAACTCTCGGCCACAGCCAATGTCAATCCGCGCTCGCTCAATTGCCTTCCGACAACTCGCTCCATCGATTCGCCGTGGCGAGAGACGAGGTGCTCGCCCAATCGCTCCTCGAGCTTGGCAATGAGCCCATCGAGCACTCCCTCGGCCTCCTCGGTCGTGCGCGCTCGCGCCGCGAGGTGAATTTCGAGTCCGGCCAGCGAGGAGATGATCGTCGTCGTCGGATTCGCATACTGGGTATAGATGGGAGCGATGAGTGCATCGAGGGTGGATTCCGTGATGCCCGCCACTCGCAGCACGCGCCGCACGATACGCTGACCAGAGGTTCGCTCGACCAACCGGGGTCGCACATGACGCTCAAACATCGGCTTCATTTCGCGCGGCGGGCCAGGCAAGAGAAAGATCACCCTCCTCCCTTCCTCGATCATCAATCCGGGAGCCGATCCCACGCTATTGTCCATGACCCGGGCTCCGGCGATCACATCTGCCTGACGGGCGTTATTCGGGGTCATGGGCAGTCCATACCGTTCAAATCGCCGTCGGAGTTGCTCCAGGAGAGCCTCATCTCGATATAACGGTCGCTCTAACGCCCGGGCAAACGCCTCCCGCGTGAGATCATCTTCGGTCGGCCCCAACCCGCCGGTGGCGATGAGGATGTCTGCGTGCTGCAAGGCATGGCGTATGTGCTCGACCAGCGTCTCCAGATCATCCCCGATGATCGCTTTCATCTTCACGTCGATCCCCAGCTCATTCAACTGATCGGTAAGCCAAAGCGAATTCGTATCGACGCGGTAGGGCGTCAATAATTCCGATCCGATAGCGATGATCTCGGCTTCCAGAGGTCGTCCCTCACTCATAGCTTCATGAGCATACTCGATGAGATGAGAAGCTGCAAAGCGAGGCCGGCATAAATCCCGGCGGCGAGATCATCGGCGACGATGCCGACCCCCCGCTTCAGTTTTTCCAGACGCCGGATCGGCGCCGGTTTCACAATATCGAAGAAGCGAAACAGAACGAAGCCCATGAGGATGAAGAGAGGATCGCCGGCGAGTAGACGCGTCGCCAGGATGACCGCTATACCTGTCGGCACCCACAGAGCAACAAACTGCCCAGCAATTTCGTCAATGATGATGAATGAAGGATCGGCCTCCTGGTGCCTCTTCTCCACCCGCCCCGAAGCCCATACGCCGAGAAGGCTGAGCAAGCCGGCGACCAGCAATCCGCCGAAGAACGAATGTCCCCATAGCCAAAACACCCCTACGCCGAGGAGGGATCCCACCGTCCCCGGAGCCCACGGCACATAGCCGGCGCCGGCGCCGGTGGCGATGACGAGAGCCACTCGATCAGAGACCGAGCTGCTCAGGTGCGGTTGCTGTACATCGCCGCTCAAATGATCCTCCCCACGAGGTCGTAGGCGAACCCTTCGGTGATCTCGACGTCCACAAACTCGCCGACGCGCAGAGTTCTTCCCTCCGGAACGTCATTGATCAACACCTGGCCGTCGATCTCCGGCGCTTGTGAGGCCATTCGCCCCCGCAACAGAAGGTGTGATTCCTCCGCATACCCTTCCAGCAAAACGTCCACGCGCTGCCCCACACGCTGCTTATTTTTCTTCAGCGAGATGCGCGCCTGCGCCTTCATCAGCCGCTGCTGGCGTGCCCGGGCCACACGAGCCGGAACTTTGTCCCGACGCGCGAAGGCCGGCGTCCCTTCCTCATCGGAATAGACGAATACGCCCACATGATCGTATTCAACCTGGCGCACATGATCGAGCAATTGTTGAAAGTCTTCTTCCCGCTCCCCCGGATATCCGACAATGAAGCTCGTTCGTATGGTGGCCTGAGGGACCCGCCGTCGAATCCGGTCGACGAGGCGCTCCAAGGTCCCCCGTGAGCCCCCTCGTCGCATGCGACGGAGGATTCGTTGGCTGACGTGTTGGAAGGGGATATCGAAATAGGCGCACACCCGCTCTTCCGACGCGACGACATCGAGCAACTCATCGGTGACATGATGCGGGTATCCGTAGAGAAAACGAATCCACCGGAGTCCATCGATTCGAGCCAACCGTCGGAGGAGTTGAGCCAGTCCATTGGCCAGCCCAAGATCCTGCCCATAGTGGGTCGTATCCTGGCCCACCAATATGACTTCCCGGACGCCCTGGGCGGCCAAGGCTTCCGCCTCCCGAACCACAGAGTCGATCGGGCGGCTGCGCATCGGACCGCGTAATCGCGGAATGATGCAGAAATCGCAGGTGTGATCACATCCCTCGGCGATCTTGATATATGCCGTATATCCAGGCGTCGCCAGCACCCGAGGAGTTGTGTGATCGTAGAGGTAATTGCTCGCGCGCTGGGATGATATGGCCCGGCCGTCACACCCGGCGATGGCCCGGAGGATATCTTCTACCTGGTTGGTTCCCAGAACAGCGTCGATCTCGGGCATCTCCTGCAAGAGAGCTTCTCGATAGCGCTCGGCGAGACAGCCGGCCACGATGAGCTTTCGACACCGCCCCGTTTTCTTCAATTCGGCCATCTCCAAGATGGTCTCGATGGACTCTTCCTTCGCCGGATCAATGAATGCACAGGTATTGATGACGATGATCTCCGCCTCTCGTTCATCGGTGGTGAGTTCATAACCATCGGCCCTCACCAATCCCATCATGACTTCAGTATCCACCAGGTTTTTGGGACAACCCAAGCTCACAAAGCCAATTTTGGTCATGTTTGACCCTTGCCTCCTCACTGATGAAGCGGGACATGCCCAGATGCCTGACACCAGATCAGCAACGAGACCCACATCGCCATGGGAACTCGACGCGCCTCGGGCCAAGTCTCAAAGCCTCGCCGTCCATCAAAGTGGCAAGTATACCTGAAGCAGCGCGTATTATCTAGAGGCGATCCCTTCAGATGCTGGGCGCCTTGGCGAATCACCGAAGCTCTCAGGAGGCATCCTCCCGGAAACGGATTCTCTCTCCCCAAGCCTCGAAAGGACGAGGTCTCGATGGGAACGAGGATGTTCCCCTGCTTTTGATCGCTCTCGCCTCCCTGTGTTACTTTTTATGCGTGAAGTTGAAACTGAAACCGTTCCAGATTGGTCGTCTCTTCCACATTCCGTTGAAGATCAGCTATGGATGGTTCCCCGTGTTCATCTTCCACGATTATGCCATCTCGGTGCACTATCTCCCCTGGCATTTCCCTCATCTCTCTCCGTACCAAGCGTGGGGATTAGGAACGCTCACCACGTTGCTCCTGTTTTTCTCGGTCCTGGGGCATGAACTGGGTCACGCCTTGATGGCCCGCGCCGAGAGGCTTCCCATCCAAGATATCACGCTTCATCTCTTTGGAGGACTGACTCGATTCACACGGGAAGCGTCCTCTCCCCTCTCCGACTTCAAGGTCGCCGTCGCCGGACCGGCGGCCACCTTCCTTCACGCCGTCGCCTTCTTCCTCTTGAACATCGGGGCCATCCATCTCCTGGCCTCTCGACCGGCAGCGCTGGTGACGAACTATCTGGCACTGGTCAACGTGATCCTGGCCTTGTTCAATCTCCTGCCCGGATACCCCTTGGATGGGGGCCGCATGCTTCGCGCCTGGCTCTGGCATCGCCACGGAGATTTTCTCCGAGCCACCCGCTGGGCCATCCGTGCCGGTCAAGGCATCGCTTTCTTCCTCATCGGCGTGGGAGCCCTCTGGATTCTCACCTGGAAAACGGGCGATGATATCTTCATCGGGATCTGGTTCGTCCTGGTGGGGATCTTTCTCCAGGATGCGGCTCAAACCAGTGGGGTGCATCTGCCGCCGGACGTGAGCGCCCCCTCGCTTCGCGTCGCCGATGTGATGAGGCCATCGATTTCGATCGCTCCCGAGATGACGGTGGAGCAGCTCATCTGCGATATCCTGCCGCAACATCGGCAAATTGCCTTCCCCGTCTCCCGGAATGGAAGGCTCCATGGAATGATCTCCCTGGAGCATCTGCGATCTCTCCCCCGCGCGCAATGGTCCGAGGTGACGGTGGCGGACATCATGATCGTCGTCAACCCCCAGCTCTTCGTCCATCCCCACACTCCGCTCACACAGGCCGAATCGCTGTTGCGAGAGAACACGATCGGCGTGGCCGCCGTGTTGAGCGATCAGGGATATCTCGTCGGCCTCATTGAGCTTCGGGACATCCACCGTCAACGACCTCCTCGAACCCGCTCCAATTCCCCCTGAGAAGCGGGTTGGCGGGTTTGCTGCTTGATTCCCGGGGAACCGAGAGCCATAATAAAGAGGATGGATGTTTCGAACATGTTCGGGCACAATCCGGTGCGAGATCTCGTCGATATCCTGGCCGTCGCGTTCATCATCTATGGCATCTTGAAGCTGATCAAAGGCACCCGCGGCGTACAAATCATCTATGGATTGCTGGCCCTCGCCCTCATCTACTTCCTGGCTCGACGCTATGAACTTTTGACGTTGGACTTCCTATTGCGCAATGCCTGGCCCTACGTGGGATTCGCCATCATCGTGATCTTCCAGTCGGAAATCCGCTCCGCCCTCATTCACTTTGGGAAATACTTGCCTCGCCCATTTGGCGTCCGCGAGGCAGTAATGTCCGAGGACGAGATGCTCTACGAAGAAGTCATCCTCGCCGTCACCACTCTGGCCGCCGAACGGATTGGAGCATTGATCGTCTTCGAGCGCGATGTCAAGCTGGAGAACTACATGGAAACCGGCGTTCGGTTGGACGCGCGTCTCTCTTACGACCTGCTGGTCACTCTGTTCAATCCCCGGGCGCCGCTCCACGATGGAGCGGTTATCATTCGTGGTGATCGGATTGCAGCGGCCAGTTGTTTCCTTCCCCTGACGATGAATCCTTATCTCTCCCAGGAACTCGGCACTCGCCACCGCGCGGCCATCGGCATCACCGAGGACAGCGATGCCGTCGTTGTGGTCGTCTCGGAAGAGACGGGCATCATCTCTCTCGCCCTCAGAGGAGAGATCAAGCGCCACATGGATGCCGCCCGCCTGCGAACGGCCCTCCAGCAAACGTTATTGCCGAGTCGCCGTTCGCTGGCTGCCCGCGTCCGCGCGCGAATGAACAAGAGGAAGGAAACGCCAGGAAGTGAGCTTGGCCAGTCAGAATCCCTCACCGCTCCCCAGGGGGTGGTCACCGCTCAGAGCGCCATGTCCGGAGAATACCAGGATGAGTGACACGAGCTGGGGGGAGAAGATCAAGTTCATCATCTGGATTTTCCTCGATGGGGTGGAGCGTTTCTTCACGCAGAATAAGTTACTCAAATTGCTCTCTCTCGCTCTGGCCTTTCTCATCTGGTTCACCGTCTCGACCCAGGAGCAGGGCGACCGATTGCTTCAAGATGTCCCGCTCCGCGTCCTCCACAGTCCGACCACCATCATTACCAACGTGATCCCCAAGGGGGTGAACGTTCGCGTCCGAGGACCGCTGGCCGTGATCAATGACCTTGATCCCGAAGGCATCGAAGTCATCGTGGACGTCAGCGAATTGGATCCCGGCAATTATGTCATCGGACCCGAGCAAGTCGATCACATCCCGCCCACTGTGGAAGTGCGACAGATCGATCCCCCTTACATTCCCATCAACCTGGAGCGCAAGATCACCCGCCATCTCCCGGTCTCCCCGCAAATCGTGGCCAGCCGGTTACCGTCTGATCGCGTGGTCATCCAATCCGCGGTCGAGCCCCCGACCGTCCAACTCGTCGGCCCGGAATCGAAAGTGAATCGAATCGAGCGCCTCGTCACCGAACGCATCATCATCCCCGAAAATGTGGCCTCCCAACGCGCGTTCTGGGTCGACGTCGTCTCCCCAGGCCAGCACATGACCATCACTCCAGCCCGCGTGAAGGTCACCGTCACTGTCGACGAGGTGGTGGAAAAACGAATCGATCACCTCATTCCCCAATTGCCCCGAAGAGTGTGGATGGCGCCAGGAACGTCGCTCAGCGTCACATTACGAGGGCCGCGCACCTTCCTTGACAGAATCCGATCCGACGATATTATAGTTAGCGTCGATGTGGCTGGACTCTCCAGAGGGGAACATGAGATCACACCAACGATCACACTTCCGGACGAGTTTCGAGACAAGATTCGGGTCGTCGCCATTGAACCCAGGAGTCTCACGGTCCGAGTCCGATGACGTGGAGGCCGAGGAGTATTGATGGGATCTCTATTCGGTACTGACGGTATTCGTGGGGTGGCCGGATCTTATCCGTTGGATACGCCGACCATCTATGCCTGCGCGCAATCGCTCGTTCGCCACCTGGAACATCGCCTGGGGCGACCGCCGCGCATTCTCATCGGGCGAGATCCACGCGAATCCGGGCGGTGGATTGAGGGCATCCTCGTTCGCGGGATGATCGATCACGGTGCCGAGGTGGTGAGCGTGGGCGTGATTCCCACGCCGGGAATCGCTTATCTGACGCGGACTCAAGCTTTCGACGCCGGCGTGGTCATCTCCGCCTCTCATAATCCCATACCCGATAATGGGATCAAACTCTTCTCCCACCAGGGAATGAAGTTCGATGACGAACTCGAACGGTTGATCGAAAAAGATATCGGACGCCTTCCCGGGCCGACGAGACCGATCGTCTCTCCCTGGCTGGACAGCGAAGAGTCCCTGCGTCGCCTGTACATTCGATACCTCATCGATGAAATCGGTCGAGAGCTGGATCTCTCGGGACTGAGCGTCGCGTTGGATTGCGCTCATGGTGCGGCTTCGGAGATTGCTCCTCAGGTCTTTGAAGCGCTCGGCGCGCGAGTCAAACTATTCGCCGCCGAGCCAGATGGTAAGAATATCAATCGGGGATGCGGAGCCGTCCATATCGCGTTTCTCGCCCAGCGGGTGGCCGATGAATCCTGCGACCTGGGCATCGCTTTTGATGGAGATGCTGATCGCGCCCTCTTCGTGGGACCCGACGGCCGGGTATTCGATGGGGATCAGACGCTCTATGCCCTCGCCCTCCAGTTGAACGCCCGCGGCCAACTGGACGGGAACCTGGTGGTCGCCACCGTGATGAGCAATTGGGGTCTGGAGAAGGGCTTGAAAGAGCACGGCATCCAGTTGTATCGAACGCCGGTGGGAGATCGTTATGTACTGGAAAAACTGCTCGAATTGGGCGGATCTCTGGGGGGCGAACAATCGGGCCACATCATCCTCCCTCGTATCAGCCTGGCGGGGGATGGTCTCATCACGGCTCTGGAAGTGCTGCGCCTGTTGCGCGAGCATCGATGTGGCCTAGATGAACTCACCGCCGGATTCACGCGCTATCCCCAGAAACTGGTCAACGTTCGGGTCCGCGCCAAACCGCCATTCGAGACGATACCGCGCATTGTGGCGGCCAAACGAGAGATCGAACAGCAACTGGAGGGTCGCGGGCGACTCGTCCTTCGTTACTCGGGGACCGAGGATCGCGCCCGCATCATGATCGAAGCCGATGATCCCGATCTGGTGGATCGATTGGTCGACCAACTGGCACAAACGATTCAACAATGTCTGGGAACATCCGAATGACGTGGCGAGGGATCATCAAGGTCGCTCTGATCCTGACGGCTCTGGTGGGAGCCGCCCTGGGACAGGCGGCGCGGCCTCATCTGGTGGTCATCTCCATTGATGGCCTAGTCCCCGCTTACTATGTCAGACCAGACCGATGGGGTCTTCGTATCCCTCACCTTCGTCAGTTGCGTCGCGAAGGAGCCTATGCCGAAGGCGTCATCGGCGTCTATCCCAGTGTCACCTACCCATCCCATACCACCATGGTGACGGGGGCTCTCCCCGCCGACCACGGTATCATCGCCAACACCATCTTCGATGAACCGACGCGTCCCCCCACCCGCCGGTGGTATTGGAATGCCGCGCTCATCAAAGTGGACACCCTGTGGGCGGCGGCCAAGCGGGCGGGACTCCGCGTGGCCTCGGTGGGGTGGCCGGTGACCGTAGAAGCGGCCGAGATCGATGAGAACCTCCCGGAGATCTGGGATCCGTTTGCTCCCCGATCGGCCTTCCCCGCCCCTTTCCGCAAGTACTCGACGCGAGGACTGATCGAACGGGTATTGAAATGGGCCAAGAAGACGACTTCGGATTACCGACCGAATGATGACTTCAGAGTGGACGCCGCCGTGTATCTCATCGAGCAGATGAAGCCTCACCTCCTGCTCGTTCATCTCGTCGATTTGGACGGGACGCACCACCGCTATGGACCCTATTCCGACCCGGCATTTGAGATGACGGAGAAACAGGATGCTCGCGTGGGTCGCCTGCTGAGCGCGCTGCGCCACGCCGGGCTGTCGAAGGCCACGACGGTGGCCATCGTCTCCGATCACGGCTTCATGCGCATCGACAAGCTCTTCAATCCCGGTGTCGCGCTGGTCCACGCCGGCCTTATTCAACTGGACGAGAGAGGACGAGTGACGAGTTGGGCGGCAGCCATCCATTCCAATGGAGGGTCGGCGGCCGTCTATCTGAGGGACCCCGAGAATCGGTCGGTCGCCAGGAAAGTTGAAAAGCTGTTCCGCGCCTACGTCGGGCCCCCTGGGCGTCCATTACGTCAAGTCCTCACCCGGCCACAGCTCGATCGATACGGGGCCAATCCCCGGGCGTTCCTTTTCCTGGAGGCGGCTTCACACTACGGCCTCACCGCCAACCTCCGTGGGCCTCTGATCGAGGAGGCCCCGCCCGGCGTTCGCGGCAAACATGGGTATTTACCCGATCGCCCGGAGATGTACGCTTCGCTCATTCTCTGGGGACGCGGCGTTCGTCCTCGGCGGCATCGCGAACTCGTCCGGATGGTCGATATCGCTCCGACATTCGCCCGACTCCTCGGTATCGCATTCCACCCCCCAGCCTATAGCCATCCTCTGACTGACATGATTCGACTTCCCGAGTGACCGAGAGCGCACGATGTTCTCGCTCGCACCTCACGACGCGCCTTGACAGAAGGGCGTCGATTCGGGTTAAGGTGATAGCATGAACGTCGCAGAGCTCACCTGTTCGAAATGCCATCTCCGCTACCCTCCCGGGCAACCGCATCAGGTCTGCCAGTGTGGTAAGCCGCTTCTCGTTCGGTATGATCTCAAGGAGGTCTCGCGCCAGCTGACCAGGGATGGACTTCTCGGGCGGCCAGCCACGCTGTGGCGATACCGAGAGGTTCTCCCCGTCGAACGAGATGACAACATCGTCACGCTGGGGGAGGGGTTCACTCCCCTCGTCCCGGCCCGCCGTCTGGCCGAAAGGCTGGGACTCCGCCGCGTATACATCAAAGATGAATCGTTCAACCCGACCGACTCATTCAAAGCCCGGGGGATGGCCGTCGCCGTCTCTATGGCTCGGGAACTGGGTCTCACCAGGTTGGCCGTTCCCAGCGCGGGCAATGCCGCCAGCGCTCTAGCCGCCTATGCAACCCGGGCTGGCCTGGAAGCGGTCATCTTCATGCCCGAAGACGTTCCCCAGGCGAATCTTGTCGAGGTCCGAACCAGCGGCGCCCGGATCGAGTTGGTCAATGGCGTGATCACCGATTGCGCCCGCCGACTCGTGGAGCAACAGCAGAGCGAAGGATACTTCGATCTCTCTACGCTCAAAGAGCCCTATCGGGTGGAAGGAAAGAAGACCATGGGCTATGAACTGGCCGAGCAAATGGGTTGGCGACTTCCCGATGTCATCATTTATCCCACCGGCGGCGGCACAGGGCTCATCGGCATGTGGAAGGCGTTCGACGAAATGGAGGCCTTAGGCTGGATCGACGCTCATCGCCCGCGGATGATCGCCGTTCAATCTGAAGGCTGCGCTCCTATCGTTCGGGCGTTCGAGGCTGGCCAGAATGAAGCCGAGGAATTCCCCTCCCCTCACACCATCGCTGCTGGGCTGCGAGTGCCTCGAGCCATCGCTGATTTCCTCATCCTGAACATTCTTCGCCGGAGCGGTGGCCGAGCCATTGCCGTCAGCGATGATGACATCTTGCGGGCCATCACAGAACTCGCTTCGACCGAAGGACTCCTGGCCGCCCCGGAGGGTGCCGCCTGCTTGCCCGCTCTGAAACGGCTCATCGATGAGGGCGAGATCAGTCGGGACGATCGCGTCGTCCTCTTCAATACGGCCTCCGGTTTGAAATACCTTCATCTTTTCTCGACGCTGTGAGAGAGCCCCCTCCCGCCGCCGAATGATCGTCCGTTTGGTCCGATGATCTGGCCGCTTCAATGCCTTTCTCTCCGGCGTCAATGCTATGGTGCCGCTCGGACATGCTCCGGCGGGAACGAGACGATTCAACATTCAAGGTTGAAGCGACCGAGAGGCTCCGTTTTCGGGTTTCGAATTTAGAATTTATTGCCAGAGTGTGCTACACTGTTCGTGTATGGAAACCAAGTGGAAAGAACGAATGTACCTCGTACCGACGGTCATCGAACAGACGAGCCGGGGCGATCGCGCCTATGATCTCTATTCCCGCTTGCTCAAGGATCACATCATCTTTCTGGGGACACCGATCACTGACGAGATCGCCAATCTCATCATCGCCCAGATGCTGTTTCTGGAAGCGGAAGATCCGGATAAGGACATCAATCTGTACATCAACTCTCCGGGAGGCTCGGTCACAGCCACGCTGGCCATTTATGACACGATGCAATTCGTCCGGCCAGCGATCTCGACCACCTGCATTGGGCAGGCGGCGAGCGGAGCCGCCCTGCTGCTTGCCGCGGGAACGAAAGGCAAGCGATTCGCTCTGCCCACCGCCCGCGTTCTCATCCATCAACCGTTCATCTATGGCCAGGGGATTGGTGGACAGGCAACGGACATCGAAATTCACGCTCGAGAGCTGATGCGCCTTCGAGAAACGATGAGCACCCTGCTCGCCAAGCACACCGGGAAACCTTATGACGTCGTTGACCGGGACATTGAGCGCGACTTCATCCTGACGGCCTCTCAGTGTGTTGAATATGGCCTCATCGACCGCGTCCTGGAACATCGGGAGTGAGACATCGGTACAGGGTCTAAAGAAACACCACCGTTTGAAAACTGGGAATCTCGAAGCGGCGGCCACACCGGGGATTCTGGCAGATGAGCTCATCATCGATGCGAACCAGGTGATCGCGCGCCTTGGCGAACTTCATTCGATCCTCATCAGTGGCATATCGAGGGAGCGACCGTTTTTTCGTTCGGCGAAGCCACCGAATTCCATATTCTGCCCGGAACCGGCATTGGGGACAGGTATAGCTGGCTCGCTTGACCTCGACGCGCTCAGTGAAAAATTCTCGTTCATCCATAATTCCTCTACCGAAAGACGAAGTCCATCGTCACTCCTTCACTCTCCCACCGCTCGCCCGTCGCCGTCCCTGAATGGGCTAGAGATAAGGGCGCTTTCCCGGTACGCCGAGCGCCGTGACGAAAATGGCGCTCTTCTTCTCAGCATGAGGCGAGAAGAACTCGGTGACGTCATCATCGTAAAACGTGAGCCCCGTCGCGCCGCGTCCGAGGGCATAAGCGCTGAGGTAGAGTTTTCCGCCGATGATGCCAGCCTCGAGCTGCGCCGCTCGATAACCCCGATTTCCATATCGACCGAGGATGGAAGACAGATCGGCCAGGTAAAAGATGGTGACGCTGGAGTCTCCCCCGAGCGCCTGTTCCAGGCAAAGATATTGAGAGTCTTGGCGAACATCTCCCTCTCGCAACAGCTCTAATGCCCGTTCCCGCCAACAATAGAAATAGACCCCCGCCGTCAACCCCTCCACGGCATGGACGTTGAGATAAAGATCGTTCAGATGACCCCTACTCGCGGGCAAGAAATCGGCGGGGAATCCTCGGGTGGCGCGATCGAGAATGGTAGAGAGTTCTTCCCACCGGATCGCCTTGCGGGCAAAACGACGAGTTGAGCCCCGGCGCCGAATGACCGATTCCAGCGATTCTCTCGGCCATTCATCCTCAGCCAGTGGGCGCAACGGGGAGGCGGCGTCTCCACATGGCTCCTCTCGCCTCTCGGATACCCCCTCCCGCCAGCTCTTCACCTCCTGGACCGAACCCAACCGGGAGGCAGCATGCATTTCACGAATGAGCGGATAGTCCACCTCGCTCCTTGACAAAGGCACCGTCTCCAGTCGGAGCTCGGGAACCTCGGCCGGAGGAGACGGCGCTGGTGATCCGTGCCCCAGCGGCAAGAGCGTCAAACTCATCTCGCGCTCTCCATCGATGCCGAGCAGATGATTCACCTCATCGTCGACGAATCCCACGACGACTCTGGTGGGCATCCGATGGGCGGCGGCCGCCGCCAAGGCGTTAGCCAGAATCATGCCATCATCCCAGAAATGATAGCGATAGGCGCGAGCGCGATATTTCCACGAACTGCGCCAACTGATGGCCGTTTGGACCAGCGTCACCGGCGCCTGGCCGATCACCGGTTCCCCGGCCGTCGCCCGAACGAGCACGCCTCGAAAATCTCCTCCCCGCAATCGCCGGAGGGCGAAATCGCGGGGACTGAAATGATACACGCCGGCCTCTAACCCCGGCAGATCACCACACACGACATAGACTTCGATGGGATACAACGCTCCGGCACATGCCGCCGCCCGGAAGTATATTTCCCCACCGGGATACCTTTTCGTCTTGGTGATGCCCGCCGAGTAATAGAGAATATGAGCCAACACGTTGAGGTCGGGTATGCGTGTGCCAGAGGCCTCCAGGGGAGCGGCCACGACATCGAGCGTGGCGGCGCCGGTCTCAGGAACCTCGGAAGGTAATGGGATGGGCTCGAGATCCCCATAGATCTTGAACGGTGCGGGTTGGTTGTCCCAGTCCAGGTAATGAATATCGGTACGGATGCTCCAGTAGGAGTGCTTGGTCCTCTCGTGGTATTCGAACGCCTTTTGGGTGTCCCTGTTCCCCATGGATCGCTCCTCGTTCTTCATTCACCGCCGATAGGCAAGAAACAAGATACCTCGTATTCCCGGGATTGACAATTGGAGATGACCTCCTTCGAGCGATGCCTCATCTCGATCGGGTTTCAACCCCGGTGGTCGCGGAGAGCTGTTGACGCCTTCCATCGATTCGTGTACATTGCAGTACCTCTGGAATCAAGGGAGCGATGATCAGACACCGCTGGCCAGCACTGATGACCGATTTGTACGAACTCACCATGGCGGCGGGCTATTTTGAGAATGAGATCCGCCATCAGGCGACGTTCGAGCTCTTTGTTCGCCATATGCCACCCCACCGCAGCTATTTGATCGCCGCCGGGCTGGCACAGGTTTTGAGTTACTTGAGCGAACTTCGTTTCACCGAGCAAGAGATCGATTTTTTGCGTCGACATCCGGCATTTCAACACGTCTCTTCCGAATTCTTCGAGTACCTGCGAAGATTCCGCTTCACCGGCGACGTCTGGGCGCTGCCGGAAGGAACGCCGTTTTTCGCCCCCGAACCCGTTCTTTATATTCGCGCTCCCATCATCGAAGCTCAAGTGCTCGAGACCTACCTCCTCTCGATGATCAATTTTCAGACGTCCATCGCCTCCAAGGCCGCGCGAGTGGTAGAAGCCGCCCAGGGACGACCGGTCATCGAGTTTGGAGCGCGGCGGGCTCACAGCATGGATTCGGCGCTCTACGGAGCGCGAGCCGCCTTCATCGGTGGTTGCGTCGGGACTTCTAATGTAGAAGCGGGAGCCATCTTCGGTATCCCCATCTACGGGACGGCGGCTCATTCCTGGACGATGGCCTTCGACAGTGAAATGGAGGCGTTTCGCGCTTACTTGCGCGTATTTCCTGAGACGACCATCCTGTTACTGGATACCTACGATACGATCGCTGCGGCTGAAAAAGCCACGCAATTGGGACCGGTCATTCGCGGCGTTCGCCTGGACAGCGGTGATGTCATCACCCTCAGTAAACGGGTTCGGCAGATCCTGGATCAAGCGGGGATGACGAATACCAAGATCATCGTCAGCAGCGACCTGGACGAGTACCGGATCACCGAATTGCTCGCCGCTGGAGCCCCCATCGACATGTTCGGCGTAGGTACCCAACTCTCCGTCTCCTATGATGCGCCGACTTTGGGAGGGGTGTATAAACTCGTCGAACAGGTAGTCGATGGTCAAGTGCAATACAAGATGAAGCTCAGTGCCGAGAAAGCCACCTATCCCGGCCGTAAACAGATCTGGCGTTGCCTTGATGAAGACGGTCATTACCTCCACGACGTGATCGGCTTGATGGATGAAGATCCTCCCGAGGAAGGGGCCGTTCCGCTCCTCAAACAGTACATGCGGAATGGGCGAATATGCGTTCAATACCCGACGTTGAAGGAAATCCAAGAGGCCGCCCGAGCTCACTTGGCGCGGCTGCCCGCACCATACCGAAAGATTCGGGGGGCCGAAACGTATCCGGTGAAGATCAGTCCCAACCTGGAGGCTCTCCGCGAACGCGTCTTGAGAGAGCTCTAATGGCAGTCGGATACACCGCGGCTCTGACCCGTTCAGAGCGTATGAGGCCTTCTCGGCCGGAAGAGGCAATGCCATGACCCACTCATTTCGTCAACCGGCTGTCACCGTCGACATCATCATCTTCGCCATTCTGAAGGAACGCCTCAAAGTGCTCCTCATCAAACGGCGAAATCCGCCGTTCCAAGGGCGATGGGCCCTGCCCGGTGGTTTCATTGATCTTGGCGAATCCCCCGAGGCGGCCGCCCGGCGAGAACTGGAAGAGGAGACGGGCATCCGGACAGCGCGCCTCCACCAGCTTCACACATTCGGTGATCCCGGTCGCGATCCTCGTGGACACACCATCAGCATCGTCTATTACGCCGTCGTGCGCCCCGAGCACATCACCCCTCATGCCGCCAGTGATGCTAGCGCCGTGGGGTGGTTTTCAGCATTTCATCCTCCTCCTCTGGCATTCGATCACCGGAAGATTCTCCGTTGTGGCGTGCGCCATCTTCAACATCAGCTCGAATGGACGCCTCTGGTATTCGACTTCCTCCCTCCCCAGTTCACTCTTGAGGATCTCAACGGTGTCTATCAATGCATCATGGGACGGAGTTATGATCCACGAGCGCTGCGGAGAAAAATTCGCCCCTGGGGGCAACTCGTTCCCCTGAGGCGTCAACCCGATGAGAAGATGGGACGCGTGGTCACCATCTATCGGTTTCGTCGACGTGGCGCCCGCGCGGCGCGATCCTGCGGCTCGTGAACGGCATCATCGGTCCGAGCTAAAGGAAGCCGCAGCGTGGCGACACACCCGCATCCCGTTGTGCGGTTTTGCAGGGTGAGCTGCCCACCATGGGCTTCGGCAATCTGTTGGCTCAGAACGAGCCCGATGCCCGTTCCTCCCGGCTTGGTCGTATAAAACGGGACGAAGAGGTTCTCGGCGCTGGCCAGACCCGGCCCGTCATCTTCGATCCAGATGTCGAGACAGTGGCCGCTCTTCCGCCATCCGATGCGCACGCCGCCATTGGTCTCCAAGGCGGCATCCACGGCATTTCGCACCAGGTTGATGAGGAGCTGTTCCAACTGGTCTCTGTCCGCTTCGATGTGGAGTTGAGGTCCTCGCACGATGGCGACCGGAAGTCGCGTCTCCAGAGCCACGATCCGACGAATGAGCGCCTCGACATCCACCGGTTGCCGTCGTGGCCGAGGTAACCGCGCCAGCCGCGTATAGGCCTCCACGAATCGACTCAACGCCTCGGCTCGCGAGGCGATCACCGTCAGTCCTCGCTGGGCATCCTCTTCCCAGTCCGAAGGTCTTCGCATGAGCAGCGTTCGCAGCGTCGCGGCCATGGATTTGATCGGGGCCAGCGAGTTATTGAGTTCGTGACCGAGGACGCGTAATAATCGTTTCCACGCTTGCCGTTCTTCCTCTCGCAAAGTACGGCTCAAGTCGGTGAGGACGAGGAGTTGATGAGGCCGCCCCTGCTCCCAGAACGTGCGCCGCCGCTGCTCCCAACGCCCCACCCCGCCGGGGAAAGCTCTCTGAAACGTGCGGATCGGTTCGCCTCGCAAGCACTCGGCCAATCCCAGCTCGTCGGCCGTTCGCCCGAGAACCTGCTGGCTGGAGCGGCCCAGGAGACGCTCGCCCGTCCGATTCACCAGTTTGAGGCGATGATGACCGTCGAAGGCGAAAATGGCCACATCGATCTCCTCCATCACCTTCCGGAGGAGTTGTGTTGCTTCCACAGCTTCCAGTCGTCCCTCGCGAAGCGCGTCGGCCAAGGCGTTGACCTCGCGAAATACCTCTCCTAAGACATCGGCCCGATGAGCGCCACGAGCGCGCAACGAATAATCGCCCTCTCTCAGCGCTCCGATGAGATTGGCGAGCGTTTGCAACGAATAGATGACCCGATGCCTGAGCGATAGCGACAAACCCACCCAGGGGAGGACGATCAACAGCGTGAGGGTCCACTGAACCTTGGCCTCGACATCGCCCGTCCAGAGCAAGATGAGAGCGATCGCCGATCCAGGGAGCCCACAAGCCAGTCCCATGAGGAAGAGCCATTGTTGGAACGACATCGGGGATCTTCTCCCGTGAGACGCTCGCCTATCCGAGTACATGCCCCTTCCCTCGATAACTCCTTCAAAGGCCGTATTTCTGAAGCCGCCGATAGAGCGCGCTCCGACTCAGGCCCAATGCCTCGGCCGCCCGACGCACATTCCCGCCGTACCGGGCTAACGCTTTTTGGATGAGAATCCGTTCCACCTCTTCCAGGCTCATCTCCTCGAGACGCTCATGCGTTCCACCGTCGGGTGGCAATCCCAGATCTTCAACGCCGATGCGCTGGCCACGCGCCAGGAGGACGGCTCGTTGGATGACGTGGTCGAGTTCTCGCACGTTGCCCGGCCAGGCATGCCGGAGCAGAGCCTCCCTCGCTGCCGGTTCCAGTTCACACACCGGTTTGCGATAGCGTCGGGCATATTGATGGAGAAAATGCTCGGCCAGGAGAGGAATGTCTTCCACCCTCTCCCTGAGCGGAGGCAGATGAATTTCGACCGTGTTGAGTCGAAACAGGAGATCTTGACGGAATCGCCCGGCAGCGACCTCCTGGCGAAGATCGGCATTGGTGGCCGAGATGACCCGGACATCCACGCGACGCGTCCGCGAAGATCCCACTCGCTCGAACTCTCCTGTTTCCAGCACGCGGAGGAGTTTGGCCTGAAGGTGAAGCGGAATGAGGGCGATCTCATCGAGAAACAAAGTTCCGCCATCGGCCAATTCGAAGCGACCGACCCGATCGCGGCGCGCATCGGTGAATGCGCCCTTCACGTGGCCGAATAACTCGCTCTCAAAGACTCCCTCGGACAAGCTCGGCACATTCACCGTGACCAGCGGTCGCTGGCGACGATCGGAGGCGGCGTGGAGCACCCGGGCGACCACGCCTTTACCCGTTCCATTCTCCCCAGTGATGAGAACATTGGCGTCCGATGGAGCTATCTGTTTAATGAGCTCGAAGACAGATCGCATGGCCGGCGAAGCGGCAATGAGCGTGGGTTCCTCCTCGTCGCGCAGCATGCGATTCTCGGCCTCCAGCCGCTCGCCTCTCCGCAGCGCGCGTCCCAGCTCCACCTGCGTTCGAATGATGCTCAACAGCCGGGCATTATCCCATGGCTTCTGAACGAAATCGCGAGCCCCCCGGCGCATCGTCTCGACGGCGAGTTCGATACTCCCCCAGGCCGTCATCACCACGACGGGGAGCGTGGAATCCCATCGACGGATCTCAGCGAGAAGATCGAGGCCTTCTTGCCCGGAGGTCGTATCTCGCGTGTAGTTGAGATCCATGAGGAGGAGATCGAAATCCCGCTCAGCCAACCGCGACAGGATCTCTTCCGGAGAACGGACGAGATCCACGTCATACCCCTCACCCTTCAGGAGCAGACGCAGCGCCTCCAGTACATCGGGCTGATCGTCAGCGATGAGAATCCGGGGAGTAGATGCTTTCGTCATATCACACGCCCAACCGGTTTTTCATTTTATTACATGGAATCGACGTTCCTCAAATCCCCGCCCGGCATTTTCACAAGGCCGTGGCGAGAGGATTGAGCGTCGAAGGTGTTGGAATCGAGGCCAATGAGATGCGATCAACATCCACAACCGGAAAAGGATGACGAGCGGGCTCGACGCTTCCACCGGCGATGAGAGCACCAAGAGGGTTCGGCAATCGAAGTCCCCCAGCCCGTGCGTCTCAAGCTACCGGGTAGAGGTCCCCGGGATGCTGTCATAGCGATAAGGTGCGAGCACCACACGCCTCGACACAGTCCTGCTCTGTGGGTCGATGACAGCATGTATGTTAACATATTACAGGAGGCGCACATGGCACGAACGACAATCATACTCGACGATGATCTGCTCCTGGAGGTGAAGCAACTAGCCCAGGCCAATGGAACAACGGCGACCGCAATCATTCGAGAGGCCCTGAAAACATATATCGAACGGCAGCGGCGAGTACGGACGCTCTCTTTCACCGGGGTGGGCAAGAGCGGGCGCCGCTCGATCTCCAAACGAGCGGAGGCGATCCTGCGCCGGAAAGCCAAGAGCCGGGAGGGTTGGTGATGGCGATCCTGGTCGATACGGGGTCGCTGTACGCACTGGCCGATGAAGATGACGAATACCATGGCGTTGTCAAAAAGTATGTGGCTGACGTCCGCGAGCCTCTCATCCTGCCCAGCCCCGTCATACCAGAAGTCTGTTATCTGCTGCTCGATTATCTGGGGGCGGAGGCTGAAATCCAGTTTCTTCGCTCGCTCGTCCATCAAGAGATGCTGCTCGAACATCCCACGATGAAGGACATTGAGCGGGCCATCGAGATCCTGGAACAATACCGAGATGCCCACTTCGGCATGGTGGACGCGACCATCATGGCTATGGACGAACGATTGAAGATTCATGTGATTTTAATGATCGATCATCGAGACTTCAGCCTCTATCGCCCCGGGCACTGCGACGCGTTCACCCTGGTTCCAGAGCCACTCCCACGGCGCAAGAAGTGACCTCACTCATACCTCAAGACCCCTATCGGATCCACCCGCATCGCCCGCCGCGCCGGCAGGTAGCAGGCCAGTAGGGCAACGCCGGCGAGGATCAGCGAAGCACTGAGCCAAGTCAATGGATCTGTGGCCGTGATCCCATAGAGCAGGCTGGTCATAACCCGGGCTAAGGCGAATCCGCCGGCGAGTCCGATGAGCAGGCCGACCAACACCAGCCGCCATCCCTGCCTCATGACCATCGCCAACACATCGCGGGCCTGAGCTCCCAGCGCCAGGCGGATGCCGATCTCGTGGATGCGGCTGTTGACCGAGAAACTGATCACGCCATAGATGCCGGAGGCTGCGAGCAGGAGGGCCACCAATGCGAAGGCAGCGAACAAGCCTGCCACAACGTACGTGTCAGATAAGGAATCATATATCACCTGTTGCATGCTGCGGATCTCGTATACGGGCTGCTCCTTGTCGAGCCGCCAAATCTCGCGCTTGACCGCGGCGGCCATGGCCAGCGGGTCCGATTCAGTTCGTACCACGAGCACCATCGCCCGCTGAGGATGCTGCGCGTGGGGCACGTACATCAGCGGCAGTGGTGGCGCGTCAATATCCGAGTTTCGGATATCCCCGACAACTCCGACGATCTCGATCGGGGAATGGCGATCACCATTCCTCAGCCTGATTCGTTTCCCGATCGGATCCTCATCTGGCCAGTACCGTCGGGCCATCGTCCGGCTGATGAGGGCGACAGCTGGTGCCCCGGTTGAGTCTCGTGGGGAGAGGCTTCGCCCCCTCAGAAGCGGAATGCGCATCGTCTCCAAGTAGCCGGGACTCACCACCACAAACGCTGCCCACGGCCGCTCGTTTGGAGACGGAACTGGCCTACCCTCGACGATGAAAGAAACGACCCTTTCACGGTCGGCCACCGGGAGCGTACTGACGGCGCTGGCGGATCTCACGCCCGGGAGTTGCTGAATGTCCTCCACCAATCGTTGGAAGAAAGCGCTCACTTGGGATTCGTCGCGATACTTGAGGGCCGGGAGGTCCAAGCGAGCTGTCAGGATGTTCTCCGGATCAAACCCCTCCTCGATCTGCTGCAGGGCTGTGACCGTCCTGATGATCAACCCGGCGGCGAGGAGGAGCATCAGCGCCAGGGCAAGCTGGGACACCACGAGTGAACGACGGGTGCGATGGCCGCGTCCACTTCCGCGTGATCGGCTGCCTCCCTCCTTGAGCGCCTCATTCAGTTCTGTTCGGGACAATTGGACGGCGGGCCAAAGGCCGAAGATCAAGGGCATCGCAAGGGTGATGGCCAGCGTGAAGCTGAGGACCCGGCGGTCGATGACCATCTCGTTGATCGCCGGATTCATGCCACGGGTGGCCACGATCAGAACATCCACTCCCCAGATGGCGAGTAGGAGGCCGAACGCCCCGCCCAGTAACGCTAACAACACACTCTCGGTGAGTAGTTGTCGGATCAACCTCAGGCGGCTGGCCCCCAGCGCGGTGCGGGTCGCCACCTCCCTTTGGCGGCCTGTGGCGCGTGCCAGTAAAAGGTTCGCAACATTCGTGCAAGCAATCAGCAGCACGAAGAGGACCACGAGACCGAGAAGGGCCAGCACCAGGCGAGCGCGCGGACCGCCCAGTTCCCTGGACAAGGGGACGACGTTGACTCCCCATCCAGCATTTGTATCGGGGAACTCACGCTGAAGCCGCTCGGCGATCATCCTGAGTTCAGCGGCGGCTTGTTTCAGGGTGATCCCCGGTCGGAGGCGCCCCGTCACTCTCAAAAAACGCCGTTCCCGATCAGACTGGCTGACATCGAGAGCGAGGGGCACCCCCATCTCGATCTCTCTTAAGTTCCCGAATTCGAGGCCGGGAGGGAGCACCCCGACAACTGTATGGGGCTCGCCGTCCAGCATGAGCGTCTGTCCGATTGCATCCGGCCGGGACCCTGAATGACGCGCCCAGAAACCGTGACTCACCATCACAACGTGCCTTGCGCCCGGACGGTCTTCCTCGGCGCGAAAAGTTCGCCCGAGGATGGGCTCGATCCCCCAGAGCGAAAACAGGCTGGCCGAGACCCGCATGGCACTCACCCGCATTGGCTCCCCAAGACCGGTCAAATTAAACGTCGTCGGCGAGAAAGCAGCCAGATCTTCGAACGTCCGATTCTGGCTCCGCCAATCAACGAAGTCTGGATAGGACACCTCGGCCCGGTCTCTGCCCCGCTGGGGATCCGTAGCCCACAAGAATGCAATTCGGTCAGGCTCCTTGAAAGGCAGCGGGCGTAAGACCAGGTTACTGACGGCACTGAAGATCACCGTGTTAGCCCCGATACCCAGCGCCAGCGTGATGACGGCCACCGCGGTGAAGCCGGGGCTTCTGAGCAGCCCCCGCATTCCATAACGAAGATCTTGAACTACGCCTTCCATAAGCACACCTCGATTCTCGCCTTTCGCGAATATCTGACCATTACTTCTCCGCCCGGTAAAGGACCGAATGACAGTCTCTTTAATGGAGCTTGGCGAATTTCTGACGATATTGATCGACTGCCAGTTCCTCAGCTTGACACGATACCTCTGCCGCTTGTATGCCTTACCATCAATACGGTAAAGCGTAAAGGGTCGATTATGCAAACAAGTAAACTTTCAAGCAAAGGCCAAGTGACCTTGCCCAAAGCCGTTCGCGATGCCCTCGGCGTACAGCCTGGCGATCTCATCGCCTACGAAGTCGAAGGCGATACGGTGCGCCTCAGACGCTTGGAGCCATTTGACGCCGCTTTTCACGCTGCCCTCTCCCAAACGCTCGACGAGTGGGCCAGTGAGGCTGATGAGGAGGCGTTCCGTGATCTGTGACCAGCGGGATGTTGTGATCGTGCCATTTCCATTTAGCGAACGGGCTGGTCACAAGAGCCGCCCCGCACTCGTCTTCAGCGACCGTCTTTTCAATCGTCATGGCCATACGGTACTGGCGATGATCACGACGACGGGTCACCATCTGTGGCCCGGCGATGTGGTGCTGGCCAATCCTCGAGCGGCCGGCCTGAACGTGCCCTGTATGGTCCGGCTCAAGTTGTTCATGCTTGACAATCGCCTGCTCATCAAACGGCTCGGCCAGCTTTCGGCGTCCGATCGGCAGCACGTCACCGAGCAGCTTCACGCCTTTCTGTCCTGGTGATCCCGTGAAAATCAAAGGTCGATTCAGGCCGATTGTTCTCTGAGAGAGAATCATAACCGAGTCTCACCAAGAAACATCCATCTTCCCTCTCCTCCGAACGAATGAGCGCAGAGCAATAAATGACGGGTGCCTCACGACAAACCACTGACGATGGACAACAGGCTCAATCATCCACGATCCACCCATCGAACAGCTTGATGACCCGGTCGCCATAGGCCGCCCACGTCTCATTGTGGGTGACCTGGACGATGGTCGTCCCGTCCTCATTCCGTCGTTTCAACAGATCCATGATCATCTTCCCCTGGCTCGAATGGAGGCTCCCGGTGGGCTCGTCAGCCAGAATGAGCCGGGGATGACCGATGACCGCGCGGGCCACGGCGACCAGTTGTTGTTGACCGCCGGAGAGCTGACTCGGGTAGAGATCCTTCTTGCCGACGATTTGAAAGCGATCCAGGATGTCGGCCACTAATGCTTGCCGTTCCGAGCGCTTGACGCCCCGATAGGAGAGCGGTAAATCCAGATTCTCGTAAACGGTGAGGTGATCCAGCAGGTAATATTGCTGGAACACAAAGCCAATGTAGCGCTTGTGAAGCTCGGTTCGCTGCTTGGCGTTGAGCTGATGGACGGCCTGACCCAGGAAATAGTATTCCCCGCTCCAAGCCCCATCGAGCATGCCGAGAATGCCCAGCAACGTCGATTTGCCCGCACCGGACGGGCCCATGATGGTGAGGAACTCACCTTCTCTCACCTCCATAGTGATGCGGCGCAGGACCCAGGTCTTGATGTGCCCGTGTTGATAATATTTTTCCACATTCCTCAATCGGATCATGGACGCCCTCGCCGACGGCCGCGGGAGATGACGGGCTGGGCCGCATCAGTCCTCACGCCCGGTTCCGCCGGGTTCCTCATCCGAATTCGAAGCCGCTTCGCCGAAGCTCTTCCTCTTCCTGAGCCCGTCGCCACGCCTCTTCTTCCTCGACGATGCGGCCGTCAAACAGGTGGATGGTCCGTTGGGCGTAGCGCGCGTAGCGGGGATCGTGCGTCACCATGCAGATGGTCGCTCCTTCCTCGTGGAGTTCGCGCAGCAGCTCCATGACCGCCCGTCCATTCTTGGAATCCAGGTTTCCCGTGGGCTCATCGGCCAGGAGGATGGACGGCCGACCGACGACGGCGCGGGCCACCGCTACACGCTGTTGCTGGCCACCCGAGAGTTGCGCCGGATAATGCTTCATCCGGTGAGCCATCCCCACGCGCTCAAGCGCTTCCTGCACGCGTTTTTTTCGCTCTGTGGCCGACATGCCACGATACGTGAGCGGAAGCTCGACGTTCTCGTAGACAGTCAAATCGCCGATGAGATTGAAGGCCTGGAAGATGAAGCCCACCTCGCGATTGCGTATCTGGGCACGCTCCGAAGGCGAAAGAGTGGCCACCGGCTTCCCTTTCAGCCAATATTCGCCCTCCGTCGGCGTATCCAGAAGGCCCATGAGAGAGAGCAACGTGGACTTGCCGCATCCGGAGGGCCCGGCCACGGAGACGAATTCTCCCTCCTGGATGTCCAGATTGATGTTGGAGAGGGCGTGCGTTTCCACCTCTTCGGTATAGAAAATCTTTTTCACCCCCTCCATGCGGATGAGGGGATATGTGGGCTCGCCCATCGGTATCCTCCTTGACGATTGACGTTCAACGACCGTCGCTCCCATCTCATCGATCAACGATGGTCGATTTCACTGTACTCCAAATGCTCCCGCCACGCCAGTGGCCATGATCGGGAGCCATCGGGGAATCGCCCCGCGGCATTACCGCACCAGCACAGGGCGCTCCCTCGTTGAGAACGAGCAAATCCCGTGCCACGACATACGCCACCCAACCAGCTTGCGTTTTCTCCAGCGAACCAGACATAGACTTCTGAACGAAAGGCGAGCAGAGAGCACGGGAACCTCGCCGAGTCCATCAACCTACTCGCCGTTTACTTCTCTTATGGGTCGCGATGGATTTCGACCTCATAGGCAGTCTCCTCGAAAATAGAAAGTGGCGCAAGAGACCACCTTGCGCTACCTCCTCCAGGCGTTTATTTTCATTCCCTCAGTGTGGCTCGCCGAGTCATGGATCGCTCCCTCCCATCCGAGAGTGATCGGGTCTTCCATTCTCCGCGGTCACCTCAGACAAATGCGATCATAGCCATCCCATTGAGACATGTCAGAGAGGATTACCCGATCGCCCTCGAGTAAGCCCTCCAGGATCTCGATGGTGTTGACCGAACTGCGCCCCAATTTAACCGGGACCCGAACGGCACAATCGGTATCTGGATCGAGCCGGAACAACCCGATGGTGCTGTTGGCCTGCCCATAAGCGGGACGACCGACGTACAACACATCCTCCAGGCGCTCGATGAGGATCGTTCCATCGACGCTCAAGTCCGGTCGAGCCCCTTTGGGCAACGGACCAACCAATGCCACATCGACGGTGACGACTCCCTCTTTCACGGCGGGATCGATTCTCACCACGCGCCCCGGCACGATTCCATTGCGCGTGTCAACGGTCACCGACTGTCCGATCTGCACGTCCTTGGCCTGCGTCTCGGGAATGCGCAATGCCGCCTTCAACGGCTCGGGACGAGCGACGATGGCCAGCGTCGTTCCCGGCGTGACGCGTTGTCCCACCTCCACGGGCACCTGTTGCAGCACTCCGGCGATTCCCGGGCGCACGCGCAACGAACGGAGCTGTCGCCGACGTAATGCAAACAGCGCCCGCAATTGCTCCAGGCGAGCACGCTGGACGGCGAGTTGCGCCTCGGCCGATTCGGCCATCTTCTGGAGCCGCTGCTGCTCAATCTCTCGCCGCGTGGCCAACGTCTCGGCCCGGACCTGCGACAGTTTGAGATCCAATTCCGACACTAATCCATCTCGGGCCAGTTTTTCATTTCTCTCCGCCTGAAGCCTGGCCGTCTGAAAATCAGCCTCTACGCTGGCCGCCACGGCCCGCTGATTCAATACCTGACTCTCGAGCTGGACGCGCAGGTTGTGATATTCGGCCTCGGCGGCTCTCAGTTGCCATTGGGCATCAAATGCCGCCTGTTCGACCTCCGGATTGCTCAGTTCCAACAAAACGGTATCTGGCTTCACGACTGCGCCCGGCTGCAAAAAGATGCGTTCCACCCGGCCCTCGGTTTCGGCCGGTACCCAACGGATCTCTTCGGGTACGAGCGTACCGTTCCCTCTCACCTGACGCAGCATCTCCCCCCGTTTCACCGTATCAATCCAAACTGTGGCCCGGTCGACAGTGGGTGCTGCCGGTTCCAACCGCGAGGTGAACACGAATCCCCCGGCCACGATGATCGTGATGACCACAGCATATAAGATCCGTCGTCGGCGACGACGACGGGCGGCATCCTGACGCGGAATGTCCATCGTTCCTCCTCAAACTCTCACTGCAACTGCCGTGCCATCGAGTAACGACGCGCCGCCCATCCTTCCGGCGCGATGGGAGAGTACGACCGGCCCCCCACCTCTGTCATACAACTTCCATTTTTCCAAAGAGTTATACCACTGGGGCGAGCGCCCGCCCTCGAAGGTGATTGAACTGGATTACACCCAGGATGGATGGCCGTCAGGGAGCATTGTTCGATTTTGAGACGGGGACATCCCAAAACCGGACAGTTGCCCTCTCCAATTAAGTGATCTATGGCCCTGTGCGTCACCATCGAATCGATGAATAAATTTTCGAGGGGATCATCCATGAGCCATGTCACGGCACGAACGGTGAGAACGAAGTAGCGCAAGATGCCATCTTGTGCCACCACCCTTTCTCACCGGACGCCACACCGAGTGAGTGGTGAGTTATTTCCAAAGGGGCCGGCGCCGAAGATGAGTGCCAGAAAGAGTCACCGTGCCACATTCGCCGAGCAATGCGAGTGAGCAGCCTCGCGTCCGGCTTGGGTCAGAACAGAAGTGGGACGGTCATCCGCGGAGACGACCTATCAGCGTGGCCCAATCAACCCCAGACGCCGACTTCCGGGTGATCGGCCAAACGCTTCAGGCCTCATCTCCAAACTGCCGGCGGAACTCGGCTTGGAACGCCTCCAAGGTGGGCTGGTCGAAAAGGACGAAGCGAATCTCTCGGAGCCGACTGTCCGGATGCCGTTCGGCAAATTCCCGTGCCGTAGTCAACAGGATCTGTGCACAGCGATCCTTGGGGAAGCCGAAGATGCCCGAGCTGATGGCCGGCAAGGCGATGCTGCCAAAGCCGCGCTCGTCGGCCAGCTTCAAACTATTCCAGACCGCCGACCGGAGTTTCTCGTCTTCACCCTGCTCGCCACCATGCCAGATCGGACCCACAGCGTGAATGACGGCTTTGGCCGGCAGCCGACCGGCACCGGTGATGGCCGCCTGGCCCGTGGCCACCGGTCCATGACGCCGGACCCATTCGGTGCTCTCTCGTTGAATCTCGGGCCCACCTTTCCTGACAATCGCGCCGGCCACGCCTCCACCATGGGCGAGGTCCTCGTTGGCCGCGTTGACGATGGCATCCACCTGTTCCTCGGTGATATCTCCTTGCACCACCTTGATGATGTGACCCGAAGGAAGCACATGCTGAAGTTCGCGTCGATTCATGGATATGCCCTCCACGCTGGTGTTCGCTCGAGGGGACGGCGCACTGCTCATCGGCATCCATCCCAAACCGGATTATAAGTTGCCGCGCGGACCCGGTCAAAGGAGCACGCCTCAGCCGCGCCTCACACACCAAAGAGCGCCCCGTTGGGGACTTCACCGCACGGTCCCCCTAGACGGAACCTCCCTCGGTTTGCTAACTTCGTAATGGTGTGATGGACATGAGTGAACAGTGCTCTATCATCGGTTTCGGTCGCTTCGGTCAACTGCTGGCCAGAATTCTTCGCGAGGAGTTTTCGGTCCTGGTCTACGATGTGCGACCAGATAGCCGCGTCGCCAGCGAGTTGGGCGTCCGGTGCGTCAGCTTCGAACAAGCTTGCCGCGCCCCAAACGTGTTCCTCTGCACACCGATCTCGGCACTGGAGTCCGTCATCAGGCAAGCCAAACCCCATCTCCAGCCAGGGACATTGGTCATGGACACCTGCTCGGTCAAAATCCATCCGGCGGAGGTAATGCAACGGGAACTGCCCGAGACGGTGCAAGCCCTGGCCACGCACCCGCTGTTCGGTCCCGATAGCGCCAAAAACGGGTTGCATGGGCTCCGCATCGTCTTCTGCCCACTCCGTATCAGCAGCGCCCGCCTCCTTTTCTGGCGCGATTTCTGGCAGCGCCGTGGAGTCATTGTCCTGGAGAAGACGCCCGACGAACACGACCGGCTGGCCGCCTACTCCCAGGGGATCACGCACTTTGTCGGACGCGTCCTCGGAGAACTCCATCTGCGCCCGGGAGACATTTCGACCAAAGGGTTCGAAGATATCCTCGGCGTCATCGAGCAGACCACCCATGACACCTGGCAGCTCTTTCACGATCTGCAGCACTACAATCCTTATACGGCGCAAATGCGCGATGATCTCGTGCGCGCCTTCAACCGCATCATGGCCAAGCTCTATCCACAGGAAGCGACTGAGGAGGGGCGATGAGCCTGATTGGATGAGCGTCCTTCATCTTGACTCTCACAGAGCGGAATGCGGACCGGCGCCGTCCTCCGGACACCGCCGCTCTCATCGCCGAGCGATGACCGTCCGCCTTCAGGCCGGAGACCTCCTTCGAAAACAGGGGAGCGCAAGACGGCAGCTTGCGCTACATTCCCTCAAAGTCCCCTTTCACCCCCTCGGTGCCGTGCTCCAGCATCATGGACGACCTCCCTTCAGAGCCTGGGCTTCTTAACACGAACGTTGAGGACGATGTCCTGCCGACGATATAGACAGACGCCGTTGACGTCCTCGCAGACGTAATAGAGAGCATAGCCGGGTATCGCCACCGTGCCCGGACGAATGTCTTCCGGACAGCGAAGCTCGAATTCCACTTGTCGAAGCTCACGGCTCACCGGCCGAGGCGGGGATGGGATCGTCTGATACTGGCGATCGACCGTCCAGCCCTCGGGCGGATGAACCCAGAAGACGAAGTCCCCCGCTTCATTATTCCAATGCGCCTTGAGGCGATCATTCGGTCGGAAGATCACATGCGCGCGCACGACTCCGCCCGGAGGGATCTCCGGAGGAACGACGACCGTTTCCACTCGGATGAACCGACCTCGATCCCGATGAATTCGCCCGTCGGGATCAGGTTCCTTCTCTGGAGGCCTCGTCGAAAGGAACTGTCGCGTCGGTCGAGCGAGTTCTGCCCCACCGGGTTCGACGGCGAGGGGAACCGGCGTCTCCCCTCGAGCTCGAATTTCGGCTCGCGCGCGGCTCACCCAGTCATAGAACGGGTAGGGCTTCTTCAGCCGAGGACCGTATTGTTGGATGCGCCTCCGCCAAATGTAGTTATTGGGATCGATCTGGAGCGCCTTCGTCCAGGCGTCGATGGCCCGTTGGAAGTCGCCGGCTCGGCGAGCCGAGGAATCATACCGCCGACGATAGGCCACGCCGAGCCGGAACCAGGTGTATCCATCCTCGGGGGCCAGGGCGAGCGCCCGTTGGTAAGCCGTGATGGCTTCGTCGAGCCGGTCCGGTCCACCCCACAGGAACACGGCCTGGGCATATTCGCGCCAGGCAGTGGCTGTATTGCTCCGCGCCATCCGCTTCAACCGGCCGAGATCCGGCAATCCACTGGCTTCGACGCGCCTCTTCGAGGGCTCGGGGAATGACCTGTTGAGGAACTCTTCGGGGAGCTGCTCAACCCAGGTGAGCGGAGGCTGGATCTGGCGAATGATGCCATGTTCATCAATGGCCAGCGTGATGGGAACATAGGGCACTTCCAACAAATTGAGCGAGTCGACCATCACCGGCCACGCCATCTGTTTCCACTGCATGAACAGCCGGGCGCGATCGGGATGCTGTTCTTCAATGATGCCCACCATTTGGAGTCGGTGCTGTTGTTGAAACTGTCTGGTCGCCTGGTGCCACCCGGGCACATGAACGCGGCAGCCGGCTCACCATGATGCGAAGATATGAAGGATCAGCTTCTGGCCACGAAACTGCATAATGGACATGGGCCGGCCATCGCGCAATGCCGGCAAGGTGATGGGAGGGAAAGGTTGCCCTACTTCAAATCCGGTGGGTGGAGCCGGCATCGCCATGACGCCCACCGTCAATCCCAAAATGATCGCGGAGTGAACCAACAAAGCTCTCACCAGTTCGTCCTCCTTCCCTCAGATGTTCATGCTTCCTTCACGAGCTTGCTTGAGCATACCTCACCCGGTCAGTGATCTCAACCACCGAACGTCACTTGTTCCCCCCGCCCAACGCCCTGCGCTCCTGCGATACCGGCGGGGCTGAGGGGGAAAAGCCCACTGAAGGGAGGATACGGACACGGCGGTCCCTTCTTGCTCACAGGATGATCGAACCGTCTCTTTCCTACTCCCGCCCCCTCCCCCCGCCGCCCCTGACCGGTTCGCCGACCCAACACAGGATGATCGAACCGTCTCTTTCCTGCTCCGGCCAGGCTCCGCTCATGGAGATCTTCTCTCTCACGGAATGGGAAACCGTCTGGTTGAGTCACTCTCTCTGCTGAGAGAGAGGCGATTCGGGCCCGCCGATGGCGAAGAGGCACCAGGCTCCGGCCTCACCAGGCACCAACAGGAAAGCGACATGGTCTCCTCGCTCAGGAAGCTGGTTCTCCAGTCCTACCAATTCTGAACGGATAGCCCCCCCTCTTCGACGAGGCCTCCCAGACTTTTATTCAGCGCCTCGGACTCCTGCCCATTACCTTTCCAAAAGAGTAGGGGTTTGCTACCATTGTATGTGGAGTGCGCCGTGAAGAAGACATATACAATTGCGGTGGTCATTATTGGGCTGGTCGCTTTCGGGAGTGGTGTGTGGGCGGGGAATGAACTCAGCAGTCGGCAGGCTCGCCGGTTGATCGCCCATGTGGGAGGAATTGACCTGGAGCCCGAACAAGTCCATATTCGCCGCATCGACGTCGGATTGGGCGGGAACAATGCCGTCGTCGAAGCGCTCGTTCAGACGGCGTTCAAATTCACGCAAGCCAATGGTCGGTGGGAAATCACCCACGTCCGAATCGGAGACCGTCGATGGGAGAGCGTCGAGCTGGTCACCACTGCCGTCAGACGCGAGAAGATTCGGCGCACGCAAGCCGATCTCATGGAAGTGGCCCGGGCTTTGGAAGCCTATCGGCGCGATCACGAGGCATACCCCCAGGTGGCCGATTTCGCTTCACTCATAGATGTTCTCCTCCCCAATTACCTCCATCGCATCATTCGAGAGGATTACTGGCATCAAAGTTACCACTACACGGTGAGGCGACAAGGATACCAGCTTCGGTCGTGGGGGCCGGATAGAAAACAAGGGAGCGATGATGATATCATCGTGGAGAATGGAGAACTCGTGCTCCCGGTGGCAGGATAGCATCATGGCGGGGTCGGTTATTGACCGGACCAGATTGAAGCTTCGCTATCGAAACACCATCGTGATCTACATCTCGCTGGTGGCCAGCGTGCTGGCCTATGCCTTGGTCGTCTTTGTTGTGACGCACTCCCAATCCCCGAGACCGCCTGCCCCTCGGGTGGGGATGTCCATATATGGAGCCGTCCTTCTGCTTGGTCTGGGCATCATCCTTGGTCGTCGCGTCTTGTTCAATCCGTCCAGGTTGATGAGGATTGTGGAGGAGGGCGGTCTCAATCGGTTGATCGATGAATTAGCCAACAAGACGATCTTGCTGGGGGCTCTCAGCGAAGCAATCGCGCTTCTGGGGCTCGCTCTCAGCCTGTTGAGCCAATCCCCGGATCATATGTGGCGGTTAGGGGCTATTGCCATTCTCCTGCTGCTCAGGAACGTCCCACGACGCTCCGCCTGGGAGCGGGCGCTGGAAAACTTCAGCCGAGTGACCTACGAGGAATGATGAAGACGAGCAACGAAACCAACCGATCATCGAACATGCCGATAATTGAGCCATCTGATCATCTTCGGGTGGCCGGCCAGCGTGGGGTCTCCTCGTTCAGCCGAGGCCTCGTGATTGGAATCATGGGCTTGCTGGCGGGCTGGCCGAGCGGACTGGCCAGAGCGGAGACGGCGCCCCCGAATGGCCCTCCTCCACCCCTTCGTCGCACCTCCCGGCAAGCCCCACCCTCAGCCGCCGATACGGCTCAGGCCAAAGAACGGATGGAGCGACGGCGGGATGCGCTCATCCTTTATACGAAGGCGTTCGAAGCCGCCCGTCATCGGAAGATGTTCCAAGCATTGGACGTGCTGCGACGGGTGATCGAACTCGATCCTACGGCGCCGGAGCCCCACGTGACACTGGGCGAGTTCCAGTACAGCATGCGAAACATCACCCAAGCGAAGCAGGAGGCCGAGGCAGCGCTCGCTCTTGATCCTCACCACCCGGGAGCTCATAAGCTCCTCGGGCGTATCTACCGGGACGAGGCCTTAGTCAGTGGCGATGCCGACAAGGCGCGGCGAGCCATCGAGGAGTTCCAACAGGTCATCGAGCGAGATGATTCCGACGTTGAGGCCTGGCAGTCGCTGGCCGAATTGTACGAACTCACCGATCAGAAAGAGAAATCGGTCCAGGCGCTGACCCGTTGGACGAGCCTGGACCCGACGGCCGAACGAGCATTTTATGCCTTGGCGCAGTATTATTTCTCCGAAGGAAAATATCGCGAGGCGGGAGAGAATGCGGCGCGCGCGCTGTCCATTCGCCCCCTCCCCACCTATGCGATCCTTCTCGCCCGATCGCTCATGGCTCAAGGACAGACCGTCGAGGCGCTTCGGATATATCGGCAGGCCCGGGCTCGCCAACCGAACGATACGGAACTGGAAGTCCGATATGCCGAAGCGCTTATTTATGCTGGCCAATACGATGAAGCAATTCAGATTCTACAACGGCAGCGCGAGGCCAGTCCGGGAAACGTCGAGATCGTCCGCCTGTTGGCCCAGGCGTATCGTCGAAGTGGGCGGCGGCAAGAAGCCATTCAGACGCTGGTCAACGCCCTCCAGAATGTTGAGGTGAGTGAGAGCTTGGGTCTGCAATGGGTGCTCGCTCAAATCTACGAAGAGGTCGGTCAAACGGATAAAGCCGTGGCCACTTATGAGAATATCCTGAACGTCGTCCTCAATCCCGACGGCAGCGTCTCGAAGTCGTATGCCAAAGCCGCCGAGGATGTCCTGACCAGCATCGGATTGGCGTATCGTCGGGCGGGGCGACGCGAAGAAGCCATCGCCGCGTTCCGACGGATGCGAAAAGTGCTCGGACCCACCAATCCTCAGCCGGATCTCCTCATCGTGGATACCTTGATGGAGGAGGAGAAATTCAAAGCTGCCCTCGACTACGCCCGGAAGGCTGCCGACCAGTATCCCCAGAAACGCCAGTTTCGGCTCCTGGAAGCCCAGGCTCTGGCCCGGCTGGGTCGCGTCGATGAAGCCGTGGCCGTGTTGGATGGGCTGCTGACCAACTCCATCGAGGATATCGAGGTGCTCTCGACCAAGGCGATGGTCCTCATGGATGCCAGCAGGTACGAGGAGGCGAAACAGGCCCTGGAAGAAGGATTGCGCCGCGATCCCCGGAATAACGGGCTCCTCATCCAGTTGAGCATCGTACAGGAGAAGTTGGAACAGCCCGAGAAAGCCGAAGCGACGCTCCGAGCCATTCTGGAACGCGATCCCGATAATCCGGTGGCGCTCAATAACCTCGGCTATTACTTGGCCGAGCGTGGCGAGCGCCTGGAGGAGGCGTTGGAGCTGACGCGACGGGCGGTTAACATCGTTCCCACCGAGGGGAGCTTTCTGGACAGTCTGGGTTGGGTCTATTTTCAAATGGGGCGGCTCGATGAAGCTGAGCGATACCTCGAACGGGCGCTGAACGCCAAGCCCAATGATGCCACCATTCAGGAACATATGGGGGACTTGTACCTGCGACGGGGTCAGTTGGATCTGGCGCGTCGTGCCTTCGAGCGGGCTCTGAAATTTGCCCGCGAGAAAGCGGAACGAGCCCGCATCGAAGCCAAGCTCAAGAAGCTCATCACGCCATCGAAGTGATGATCCGAGAGCGTCTACACGGGGGATTCCCCTCCTTTCATGCCATGATATGGGGAACGGCCTTGCTGCTCCTCCCGCTGGCTGCCAATGAGAGGGGGCATCCCCTCTCCGATGAGCTCACCTGCCGAGCGCTCGCTCATCGCGTTCTGGAAGCCGTCAACCAGGAGCGGCGGCGGTGTGGTCTTCGCCCTCTGCGATGGAGCGCACCGCTGGCTCGGGCCGCCCAAGCTCACAGTCAAGATATGGCTGAGCGGCAGTTCCTCGGACACGTCAATCCGGATGGATACACTCCGGCCGATCGAGTGCGGCTGGCCGGCGCTCGCCATTTCCGATGGATCGCCGAGAACGTTGGCGTACACTGGAGCGGCCCTCATCCAGCGCGGAGCGTCGTCCGGGGATGGATGGCCAGTCCTCCCCACCGCGCGAATATCCTCAACCCGCGGTTCCGGTATACGGGGATTGGCGTCAGCGTCAGCTCGAAAGGGGCCTTTTATTTCACCGAACTCTTTGTCGATCGATGAGGATCACCTTCCGATCATACGCCAAGATCAACCTGACGCTCGATGTGCTCGGTCAGCGCGCCGACGGATATCATGAGGTGCGAACGATACTCCAGTCGATCGCGCTCCACGACCATATCACTTTAGAACGAATCGACGAGGGCATAGCTGTGAGCTGCCCCGATCAATCAGTACCGGGCGATGAACAAAACATCGTGTATCGGGCGGCGGCCCTGGTGAGGGAGCGAGCGAACATCACTGCTGGAGTGCACATCTCCATCAGTAAGCGAATTCCCGTGGGCGCCGGACTGGGAGGAGGGAGCAGTAATGCGGCCATGACGCTCCTCGGGCTGGAGAAACTCTGGAACCTCGCCTGGTCGCCAGAGGAACGGCTCGCTCTGGGAGCAACACTGGGGGCGGATGTTCCGTTCTTCCTCTATGGGGGAACGGCCATAGGGTTGGGCCGCGGCTCGGAAGTTTATCCCCTACCCGATATCAGGCTGGAGCACCTCCTCATTGTCTGGCCCGGGGTCCCCGTGTCAACCGGAGAGATCTACGCGGCATTCGATCGGCACTGGTTGACAAAATCACCCAGGCGGAGTAACATAACAGTTTCCTGTGAAACCGCCTGGCGCGCCTGGGGATACCCCCACAGATTGCTCGGCCGGGCCATCGAAGCCGGAGCGGGGAGCAACGATCTGGCTGAGGTCGTGGGTGCGCGATACCCGGAGGTCAACCGGGTGATGGAGCGGTTACGAGAATGTCGTACAAGGTGTGTCAGGATGTCAGGCAGCGGATCGGCGGTATACGCCGTCTTTGAAACCAACGAGGATCTGCAGGCAGCGGCCGAGGCGCTCTCGAGCGAGCCTTGGCGCGTCATCCAAACCCGAACCCTCGGGCGAGCGGAGTATTGGGAAACGCTCATCGAGAAGAGAGGGATCGAGGGAGCGGCGACTCCCTATCGGCGGTGATTGTGCTGGGGAGTGGTGTAACTGGCAACACACAGGACTTTGGATCCTGGTATCCAGGTTCGAGCCCTGGCTCCCCAGCCAGATTTTCGTGAGCCAAACGTCATCAACAGAGAACGATTCTGATGAGATCGTTATGCTGACTGAGCGGGGCCGGGTGTCATGAAAGACATGAAAATCTTTTCTGGCAGCTCTAACCGACCGTTGGCTGAGGAAATCTGCCAGTATTTGAACCTCCCTATGGGAGAGGCCAGCTTGGGTCGGTTCAGTGATGGAGAAGTCTCATTTCAGATTCTGGAGAATGTCCGCGGAGCCGACGTATTCGTCATCCAATCGACGTGCCCCCCCGTCAACGAGCATTTGATGGAACTGCTCATCATGATCGACGCGTTCAAGCGAGCCTCGGCCGAGCGCATCACGGCTGTCATTCCCTATTTCGGCTACGCGCGGCAAGACCGGAAAGACAAGCCGCGCGTGCCGATCTCGGCCAAACTGGTCACCGATCTTCTGGAGACGGCGGGTGCCCATCGCGTGTTGACCGTAGACCTTCACGCGGGCCAGATCCAGGGATTTTTCAACATCCCCGTCGATCATCTGTTCGCGGCACCGGTGATCCTCGACTATTATCGTCGACAAGATCTGTCCAATTACGTCGTCGTTTCGCCCGATACGGGGGGCGTGGAGCGGGCGCGGGCCTATGCCAAGCGATTGAACGTCGACCTGGCTATCATCGATAAGCGGCGCGAGCGCGCCAATGTCGCCGTGGTCATGAACGTGATCGGCGAAGTCGCCGGCCGTCACGCGCTCATCGTCGATGACATGATCGATACGGCGGGAACTCTTCAGCGGGTATCCGAAGCACTCATCGCCAATGGAGTCCGAAGCGTCCGGGTGTGTTGCACCCACGCTGTTTTCTCTGGCCCGGCGCTGGAGCGCATTGCGGCGGCGCCCATCAAAGAGGTCGTCGTCACCAATACCATCCCACCGGACGCTTGGGGCGAACGGGAACACGACAAAATCGTTTGTCTCAGCGTCGCTCCCCTGCTTGGAGAGGCGATCCGCTCGATCCACGAGGAGACGTCGGTGAGTCGGTTGTTCATATGAACGCGGATATGGAGGAGAGGGGAATGGAAACGAACCGTTTCTGCCCCTCAGAGGAGGTCAGGCATGGAAAAGCAATTGGTCATTGACGCCGAGCCGCGCACCCGCCTCGGAAAAGGCGGCGCGCGCGCCCTTCGGCGCGCGGGGAAGGTCCCCGTGGTCGTGTATGGTGGAGATCGACGAGAGACGCTGGCTCTGGCTGTACAGGAGCGAGATCTGATGAAGATTCTTCGCAGCCCGAAGGGGTTGAATACCATTTTTCAACTCCAGCTCCAGGGCGCTACCGTCCCGGTCATCATCAAAGACTGGCAAGCCGATCCCATCAAAGGGACGCTTCTTCACGCAGACTTCGTGCGCATCGATATGACCAAGGTCACGCGCGTACGCATCCCCGTGGAATTAGTGGGAGAACCGATCGGCGTGAAAGCTCAGGGCGGCCTTCTCGACTTCGCTACTCATCAACTGGAAGTCGAATGCCTGCCCGCTGATATTCCCGAAAGCATTCGCGTCGATGTCTCGGCGCTGGAGATCGGCGATCACATATCGGTCAAGGATCTGAACGTTGGAGAACGAATGCGTATTCTGGATGACCCTGAGCGCGTGATCGCTAGCGTCTTGGCTCCACGAGTTGAAGAAGCGCCAGCAGTCGCTCCAGTAGAAGAAGCGGTGGCCCCGGCGGCGGCCGCTCCGCCGCCGGGAGAGGCCAAACCCACTGAGGGCGGCCAAGAATGAACCGAGCACAGCTCCTTCCCGGAGACCAGCGGCTCATGACCCGCTGGTCCGAATGCTCGAAAGCCGTCAACAGTGGTTGGGGGAGATGAAGGTCGCCGATCGAGATGACGTGGATTATCGTGGGGTTGGGGAATCCAGGAGAAGAATACGCGCGCACGCGACACAACATTGGGTTCATGCTCGTCGATCATCTGGCCGAGCACGTGAACGTGGCTTGGGCGCTCTCGGAGTGCGAGGCTCTGATTGGCGAAACTGAGTGGCATGGTGAAACGCTGGTGCTGGCGAAACCGCAAACCTACATGAATCGGAGTGGGAGAGCCGTGGCCTGTCTCCTGGATCATTACCACGCACCGCCTCGGCGATTGATCGTGATCAGCGACGATTTTGCTCTCCCTTTGGGGACGCTTCGACTGCGCCCCAAAGGAGGTGACGGCGGGCACAAGGGGTTGAGATCGATCATCGAGGCCTTGGGAACGACCGACTTCCCGCGATTGCGCTTGGGTATCGGCCCGCGCGGGGAGGCGATCGCCGATCCGGTCGACTTCGTTCTCTCGGAGTTCAGGAAAGAGGAATGGGCCGATGTGGAAATCATGATGCAACGTGGACAGCAGGCCATCCTATTGGCCATTGAACAGGGATTGGATAGAGCCATGACCGCCTATAACTCATGAATGGGCGAGGGGCGCCCGGGAGATGAGGGAAAACCGACGCTCGTGCTCTCCGGGTCCTTCATCATGGCTATCTCCTTGCTCGGGGCGCGACCCGGGCTATACAAGCCGAAAGGAGGACGAGACCATTGAGAAACTATGAATTACTTTTCATCATCTCACCGCAGGTTGCCGACCATGAAGTTGACGGCGTCATCGAACAGGTCAAGAATCACCTCACCGACCTCGGGACGACCATCACCAAAGTGGAGAATCTGGGCCGTCGTAAACTAGCCTACGAAATTAATCACTTCCAGGAAGGAACCTACGCCCTCATCCAGTTCCAAAGCCAAGGTGCCGAGATCAGCGAACTGGAGCGACGGCTCCGCGTGATGGACCATGTGCTCCGTTATCTCACCGTGCGTCTCGATCGTGATTTGCGGCGCATGGCGCGGATGAAACGGAAGCGCGAGCGGCGACGAGGTGAACACGCCCAGGCCGGTTCCCCGAAGGAACAGCGCGAGAGAAAATCGGGCGAACGCAAGAATTGATCCCATCACACCGCATCCCGTGAAAAGGAGAGACGACTATGACCAATAGTACGACAACCGAACGAGTGACGACGATCCCTTATCGTTCTCGCCGACGGCGTGAATGTCGGTTCTGTAAAGAGCACGTCGATTTCATCGATTATAAAGACGTCAAGACGTTGATGGACTTTATCCCCGAACGAGGGAAGATCCTCCCTCGCCGGCTCTCAGGCGTGTGCGCGCCCCATCAGCGGATGCTGGCGCGGGCTATCAAGCGGGCCCGCAATATGGCCTTGATTCCTTATGTCCTCGATTAAGTGAGCAGGCGCTTTCTCGATCCTCATCGAGAGCAGAGGAAGAGACGCGCTCATCAATGAGGAGGATTGGTTATGGCAACAGTGGAGGTTCTATTGAAAGAAGATGTCGAACATCTTGGCCGTCGAGGAGATATCGTCCGAGTGAAAGCCGGATATGCGCGCAACTACTTGCTCCCTCAAAATCTCGCCATGTTGGCCACGGCGTCCAACGTCAAGGCAATTGAACAAGAGCGGCAGGCGCTTCAACGGCGGGAAGCCCGGGAGCGAGAAGCCGCGAAGACCGTCGCCGAGCAGTTGAGAGAGATGCACCTGCGATTCCAGCGAAAGGTCAGCGAACAAGGCGTCTTCTACGGCTCGGTGACCGTCCAGGATATCGCCCAGGCCCTGGCCCAGCATGGGGTGAACATCGAACGTCGTCGGATTCACCTGGAAGCGCCCATCAAAGAACCCGGATCCTATGTGGCCACCGTGAAACTGCACCGAGATGTCGTCATCGAGCTCCCGATCACGGCCGAAGCCGAGGGTCAACCCGAAAGGGCGGATGAATCCGGGGCGACGGCCCCTGACGCTGAGGAACCGTCCTCGGCCGAATCTTCAACCGAAGAGCTGGAGTCCTCCGAATCAGAATGAGCCCATCAAAAGCTTGCCGGGGAGGCACGAGCGGGGCATGCCCCGAAGATTCGGCGTCACGGAGAGTGACGCCGGGGGCTTGACGAGGGGTCTTAACGGGAAGACCGGCTATCCGCGCAGGCGCTTGACGTGGCGAGGAAGCCGCTGGGTGAAGATGCTATCGGAAAGGTTGATGTTCACCTGCACGTCGGACAGGCGTAGGAGGGTAACATCCTGATTCATCTCCACGAGCTTCTGTTGCGTCGGCATCCACAACCGATGATCAACCCACAAATCGATCTGTCGATATAGCCCCTTCTCCACCCTCATCGGGGTTAATCGGAGGTGCGTTGTCCTCTGCCCCTGAAGGATCTCATCACCGAGGGTCATAACCTCATAATCGTCGGTGAGACGGGAGAAACCACCAAAGAAATAGGTCAGAAAACCGACTGACGGGTTTCCGGTGACGAGTCCCCGATGGAGTCTGCCTTCGATGGCCTGATTAATGGTCGGCTGAAACAGAACGAACTTATTATCTCGAACAGTGATGACCCGTCGGGCCGGTTCAATGATTTCAATCCGCACCTGGATGTCTCGATTTTTCTTTCGTTTGATGTACAGGACACCCCGCTCAATGGGATCAGAAATCCCCAACTGGCCATAAATCTTCTGCTGGCTCAATGAAGCGCGCAGCGAGCGCATGTGTTGGAAGGCTTTGCTCACCCGCTCCAAAACGGAGGCCGCGATGACCTGATGACCTGCCGCCAGATGAGGTCGGGGAAGACTGACCAGCGCGAGGCTCAGCAACCAGGTGACGAGAATCCATTTTCTCATTTTAGCGACGCTCACTCCCTCAGGCTAATTGTTAACCACACATTCTGAATTCCCTTGGCTGTTCTGTCAAGGTCGGATATTCGCTTTTTTACCCTCTGGGGCCTCATTGTCGTTGACGGACTTCTCCTCCGGCCTCTGAGTGGTGGCCTCGCCCGCCTCAGAAGCAGCCGGCTGCTCAACGCTGATGGGGTGGGGAGCGGGTGTGGGATGATACCACTCGCTCGGCGTCAGGAGAATGAAGGCGAGAATGAGGATGCACAGGAGATCATATTGCCACGACCCCCGAGGGTACGACCAGAGGAGAATGTTCTTCAGAATGGAGAAAACGGCTCGCATGCTCTTCCCCCTCAACTGATGATGCGACCATCGCGCATCTTTAAGATGCGATTGGCCATGGAAGCCGCTTCCGGGTTATGCGTGATCATGATAATCGTCTGCCCGAAGTGCTGGTTGAGGTCCTTCATCATCCTCAACACGATCTCAGCGTTCTCCGAGTCGAGATTCCCGGTGGGTTCATCGGCCAGGAGAATAGCGGGACGATTGATGACGGCACGAGCGATGGCCACTCGTTGTTGCTCTCCCCCACTCAATTCGGTCGGTTTATGGTTGATCTTGTCATCCAATCTCAACAGTCGAAGAATCTCGCGCTCACGAACCGGGTCTCCCACCTGGTCGCGTCCACCGTTACTGTAGATCCGCTCGGCCAATCGCAAATTCCCTTCCACGGTCAAAGTGGGAAACAGATTGAATCGCTGAAAGACGAAACCAATTTTTCGCCGACGCAAATCCGTCCGCTCAGCGTCGCTCATGGCCGTCAACTCGTGACCGTCGACGAACACGCGCCCCCGCGTAGGGGTGAGGAGTCCCCCAATGATGTGCAGGAGCGTCGACTTGCCACACCCCGATGGTCCCATGATGGCTACAAATTCCCCCTCATGAACGATCAGATCGACGCCACGCAATGCGTGGACGCCGATTTTCCCCATGCGATAAATCATTTCCAGTTGTCTCGTCTCAACGATGCTGCGCTTTCGATCGCCCACACGCGCTCTCCTCACGCTTCATTCATAGGCCAGGGCCTCTATAGGATCCAAGTTCGCCGCATGTGCTGCCGGATAGAGCGCCCCTATCGCTCCCCCCAGCAGACCCACTAAGGCGGCCGTTAAGAACCACCGGACATCGAATCGGATGATCAAACTCGTATATGTCGTCAACCCCCATTTCGTCAAGTAGGCCACTCCGTATCCGAAGAGAACGCCCAACGCGCTGATGAGCAGAGCTTCTTTCTCGATCCAGCGAACGATCAATCCCTTGGAGGCTCCCAATGATTTCAGGATCCCAATTTCTCGCGTCCGTTCCATCACGGCAGCATACATGGCGATGAGAATGACCAGAGCGCTGATGGTCGTCGCCAATCCGATGACCACCCGAACGAACACGGCCAGTGCCGGAACTCCTTCGCTGTAGAAGCGAGGGATGTCGCGAGTGAGAATGATCTGATTCCCGGGGAATCGCCGGTCGATCTCCCGAGCCACCGCCTCTTGAATGTCCGGCGTCACGCACTTGACGAGAATCGAGGAACACTTCCCCAGAGCCCCTAGGAGTTGCTGCATGACCGAGAGCCGCATCTTCGTTCGAGATCCACTGGCTGGTTCGTAGATCCCCGCTATGCGGAACCGACGCCCGAAGATCTCATACCCATCACCGGGTTTGAGCTGTCGATTCTTGGCTTTCTGGGCATCGATGAGGATTTCATCATCGGCGCTGATGTCATGGCCCTGGATGATCCGAATGCCGCTGATCTCAGCATAGGTCTCATATTGGTCGGTGGATTCGGTCACGATCCCATCGATGACTTCGAACCCAATCCCCCCGGTCCCGCTCCGAACATATCGCCCCACAGGAGTCACCGCCTGCACTCCATCGATCTGCCTCAATAAGCGGCAGTAGGCCACCGGGAGCGACAGGGGCGCTGACATGAGGCTCGGTCCAAATGTCCCCCGCGGCTGGAACATGATCTCTGCCCCGACGTTCTTGGCCCGTTGTCCGGTCTCGTAGAGAATGCCATGGGCCAACCCGACCGTCACAACGATGAGGACAACGCCTATGGCCACCCCAAAGACGCACGTCAGTGTCCGCGCGGGTCGCTCTATGAGGTTGGCCATGACGAATTGATCGATGAACATCGGTTTATCTCATCTGCCCCTGCTTGTCCAAATCGATGGTCTCCACCTCGTCTCCCCAGGACGAGGGCTTCTCCAACCGAAACGCCCGGTCGGGAGGCTCAATATTAATACTCAGGCTGGAAGCATGCAAAGCCAAGGACACCGAATACCGGTCATGAGGTCGGCGAAGGACGATGCGCGTGGGCACCGGTCCATTAAACTGAGCCGGTCGCACAAACTCCTTGAACCAGATATCGGCCAACAGGGCTCCGGTTGGATTGAAGAACTGTTCCCTGACGAGGGGGAGATCCTGCGTCGCGTCAAACCAATACTTCCGCTGGAGCGCCGCCTCGTTTCCTGGCCCTTTTCGCATCACTGAGATGACCCAGTAGGTCCTGATGACGCGAGCGCGGCGTGAACCGCGATGTCCGGCAGAGGGCTCCGTCAACCGCACTTCTTCCTTGGTCAACAAAATGCTGGGATCATCGAGGTCGATCGGAGGAATCAACAGCGCTTCCGTGAAATGGTTGGGCCTCACCCGGGAGAACGCTCCCGCCTCCCGGCGGCGACCGGTTGGTTCGTACTGTTCGGGGACTTCAGCAGCCAGCGACTGGATCGTTCCGTGTATGAAGGTTCGCACATCCCGGGGATACAGAATGACCTGAAAGTGTGTTCCATCAGAAGCCATCTCAGCGATGTTCGTCTTCACCAATGGAGCCTGGATGAGCAAGCGAATCTTGGCCGGCCGAGCGACGAGAATGCGTCCTTCGGCCGTTCGCCAGCGACGGCCAATCCCACGATCGATCTCCTTCTCCGTTTGGAACTGGAGGTCGAGCCGGGCTGTGAGCGTGTGAATGGCTTTGTACTGATTGACGATGGTCACTAAATCAGCGAGCGTTGCCTGATGGATGGGAGTCAGGAGGACGGGAACTTCGACATGCTCGGATTTAGATAAACAAGCGGTGAACAGAACCAGTACGCTGAAAAGAACGCCCCCATACAATGTCTTCTGCATCGTGTAATGTCCTTAATTTTTGGCTCAGCCGTCCTCCAAATCGTTCAAGTTACCAAAAGAGGAGGAGATTTGTCAATATTGCCAGCTGCTCTCCCCCTGTGCTAATTTTCACTTCTATGTTCGTCACGGGATCCGGTCATCGCGACTCACTCGATCCACAGACCCTGGGCACGGGCCGGAGTGGAGCATGTTGAAGATTGGACTCACGGGAGGGATTGCCACGGGCAAGAGCCACGTTCTTTCCATCCTGCAGCAATTGGGCTGTCATGTGATCGATGCTGACCAGGTGGCCCGGGAGGTCGTCCAACCATGCCGACCGGCCTACCACGAACTCGTTCGGGAGTTTGGCGAGCACATCCTGGCGGCGGATGGGACGATCGATCGCCCACAATTGGCCGAACTCGTCTTCACAGACGATGAGAAGCGCCGTCGCTTGAACGCCATCGTTCATCCCCGCATCGTACAAGCCATTCAGCGACAGCTTCGCCGCTTCGAGGCGACCGATCCGCAGGGTATCGTCGTCGTCGATGGCGCGCTCATCCTGGAAGTGGGACTCGAGCATCTGTTCGATAAACTGATCGTCGCCTATTGTTCACCAGACCTTCAGGTGGATCGACTTATGAGGCGAGACCGTCTCACCCGACAGCAAGCGCTCAATCGCATCAAAGCTCAGATGCCCATCGACGAGAAACGAGCTCGCGCCGATTATGTCATCGATACGTCGGGGTCCTTCGATCACACTCGGCAACAGGTCGAGCAAGTATTTGAGAACATCCAGAAGGAACCCGATCCGCATCCTCGATCCCATCCTCACCACCGGAGATCAGATCGGCGGTGAGAAAGAGACTCATGATCCCCACACGGTGTAACCGAGCGGTGAGAGCATCCCCCCTCATAGGCTTACCGGCTCATCAATGGTGGAGGCTCACTGGTCGCTTCCATCATACCCCTCCCCGCCATGCCCGACCTCGTTGGGGGCGGGGCGACCGAGCGCTCGTCGGGCTTCTTATTCGTGGTCTCATGCTCGGCCTCGCGGCCCTCCTCGGTACGGGGTGCCGGAACGAGGGGCTCTACTATGGGGTCGTCAAGCCGCCTGATCGGCCCGAGTTGCGCATAGGTCTGGGATCGAGCCCCGAAACCCTCGATCCTCACCGAGCCGCAGGTGGACCCGAAGACGCCATATTGATCAACCTCTTTGAAGGGCTCACCGAGTATGATCCGGAGACCGCCGATCCCGTACCGGCTCTCGCCGAGCATTGGGAAGTCAACCGGGAGGCGACCGTATACACCTTCTATCTTCGTCATGACGCTCGATGGAGCGATGGCGAACCGGTGACGGCGGAGGACTTCATTTACTCTTGGCGACGAATTTTGGACCCGGCCACAGCCTCACCCAATGCCTCTCTCCTCTACTGCATCCGAAATGCGGCCAATGTGAATCGGGGCAGAGTCCGATTACGCTCCAAACAGACCGGAGAGTTCCTCACCGATGAACGAGGACGCGAGCTGATCATCGAACCTGATGACCTCCCCAACGCGCTCCTCGATCGCCGTCGTGTCGAACTCGTCCCCTACACGCCCGAGGACATCGGGGTGGAAGCTGTCGACGAGTACACGCTTCGCGTCGAGCTGGAGAGGCCAGCGGCGTTTTTTCTCGATCTGACGCCCCATGTGGCCCTCCGCCCCGTCCCTCGAAGGGCGATCCAGCGCTGGGGCGACCAGTGGACCCGACCCGGCCACATTGTGACCAATGGACCTTACACACTGAGCGAATGGCGCCCGGCCGACGTGCTCATCTTGAAAAAGAATCCCTTCTATTACGCGGCGAAGGAGATCCCCGTCGAACGCGCCGTCTTCTTTCTGGCCAATGATAGCATGGCATTGTTGAACCTTTACCGAGTGGGGACGCTCGACGTGCTAGCGACGGGTCTCCTTCCCCTCCCCTACATCCCATTGCTGCGCCGGTACGGCGATTATGTCTCCGGTCCCTACTTGATGACTTACTTTTTCATGCTCAATGTCCACCATCCTCCGCTGGACAAAAGACAAGTGCGGGAAGCCCTCAACCTCGGAGTGAATCGTCGACAACTATGCGATCGGCTCTTGCGGGCCGGTCAGAGGCCGGCTCACACGCTGACGCCCGGCGATTTTGGCGGACGATATCCCCGACCATCGGGCCCACTCTTCGATCCCGTCCGCGCTCGCGACCTGATGAACCGAGCCGGCTTCCCTCAGGGGAGAGGCTTACGCTTGACATTGACCTACAACTCCCTGGACATCAACCGCCGGATTGCCGAGATGGTTCAAGCTCAGTGGCAACAGGTTTTCCCGGAACTTCAGCTCGAGCTCGTTAATGTGGAGTGGCAAGTGTACCTGTCGGCCATGCGTGAGCGCGAGTTTGACATCATTCGCCGAAGCTGGGTCGCTGATTACAAAGATCCCTATGCCTTCCTCGAACTCATGCTGTCAGAGAGCAGCAATAACTTCACCGGATGGACCGATCCGGTATATGACCGATTGATTCACCTGGCCAATGCCATCGTCGACCCCGGCCAACGTCTGAGACAACTGGCTGAGGCTGAGAGGCGGCTGATCGAGGCCCAGCCGATCATCCCCCTCTACCACGGGGTGACGTTCTTTTTGAGAAAACCGTACGTTCGCGGCTGGGAGAGTAATGTGCTCGACAAGCACCCGCTGAAGTTTGTCCGACTCCAGCGGGAATTCGGGGAAACCATGGTTCACTTTTGGCAGCCCAAGCGCTGACGAGCGAACCCATCGAGCGGTGGAAGCGATGGTCAGATACGTCATTTGGAGAGCGCTCAGTTCCATTCCACTCCTGTTTCTGGTCATCACGGTGAGTTTCTTTCTCGTCCGATTGGCTCCCGGCAGCCCGCTGGCCAGGGAACGAGCGATGCCGCCGGAGATCCGCGCCCGTTTGGAGCGGCATTATGGCCTCGATCAGCCCTGGTCGATTCAATATTGGAATTATTTACGCGGACTCCTCCGTTTCGACCTCGGTCCATCATATAAGCAGAAAGAAGCGAGCGTCAACGCACTGATCGCCCGGGCATGGCCTGTCTCGGCGACGTTGGGAGCGCTGGCTTTCGCGCTCGCTTTACTGGCCGGGGTGGCATTGGGGTGCCTGGCCGCCACGCGGCGAGCCACCTTCACTGATCGCAGCCTGGTGTTCCTCGCCCTGGTGGGCGTGAGCGTTCCCAATTTCGTTCTCGGTCCTCTCCTCGTCCTCATCGTCAGCTTGAACCTCCTCTGGCTCCCCCCGGCCGGTTGGGGCGAGAGCCGACATGTCGTGCTACCGGCCATCACATTGGCCGCGCCGTATGTCGCCTATATTGCTCGGCTGACCAGGGCCGGCATGCTCCAGGCTCTCCAGGAGGGATATATCCTCACGGCTCGCGCCAAAGGATTACGCGAGTACGGGGTGCTCATCAAGCACGCTCTCAGAGTGGGTATTCTTCCCGTCATTTCGTTCTCTGGACCGGCGATCGCTTTTCTGGTGACTGGAACCGTCGTGGTAGAAAGAATCTTCGCCATTCCCGGACTGGGTAATCTGTTCGTTCAGGCGGCTTTCAATCGCGACTACACGCTCATTCTGGGCATCGTGCTGGTGGTGTCGACGGCGTTGTTCCTGTTCAATCTGCTCGTCGATATCATCATGGTGATCCTTGATCCCAGAATTCACTATGGAGAGGCTTAGCCGACAATCGAGCGATCGGACGCCGGCGGTCTCGGCTTCGCGGCGGCCGAGCATCTTCCGGAATCGGGCCGTGGTCATCCCCGCTCTGATCGTGCTCGGGATCGCCGGCGCGTCGCTCTTCGGTCCTCTCTTCCTCCCCTTCACTTACTGGGAGACGCATCCCGAGTTGGGCGCGTCGCCACCGAGTTTCGCCAACGGACACTATCTGGGCACCGACCTGCTCGGTCGCGATCTGTTAGTCCGGATGTTGTACGGGGGGCGCATTTCGCTGATGGTCGGACTTCTGTCCACGACGGTGTCTCTTCTCATTGGCGTCCCCTATGGAGCCATTGCCGGATACCTTGGGGGTCGCATCGATGAGGTGATGATGCGCATCGTGGATATTCTTTATTCGCTCCCCTACATGTTCATCGTCATCCTGCTTGTGGCTCTTTTTGCCCAACCGGGGACCGTCGATGCCCTCGTTGACGTCCTCGATCTCACGCCCCACAGCCCGCTCGTCGGCTGGTTACGAGGGCCGGGTCTTCGCCTCATCCTCCTGTTCATGGCGCTGGGCGCCGTTTCCTGGCTCACCCTGGCGCGCATTGTTCGCGGACAGGTATTAGTCTTGAAGAACATGGGGTTCATCGACGCGGCGCGCGCCCTGGGACAGACCCGGACAATGATCATTGTTCGGCATTTGATCCCCAACACCCTCGGCGTCATCATCGTCTACACGACGCTCACCATTCCGTCCGTCATCTTACAGGAAGCCTTCTTGAGTTTTCTCGGCCTTGGCATTCGTCCCCCCCAGGCCAGTTGGGGGACGTTGGTCAATGAGGGGGTGCAGGCGATGGCTGTGGCCCCATGGTTACTCATCTTCCCCGGTGGGATGCTCGCCGTCACATTGTTGAGCTTGAACTTCCTGGGCGACGGATTACGTGACGCCTTGGATGTACGAATCTGATGGCGCTGAGGGGGTGAGCGACGGGCTCTTCTCCCCATCTTCCGAGGGAGTGGAAATGCTCGCTCTCCCACCTCCACAGAGGCGTTGTTTGTAACGGAAAGAAGTGCTAATCTGATACCTCCTTTCGAACGAAGGAGTGCATTATGGATAAACCAAGAACGCTCGGTGAACTCAGACGAGATCCCCACTGGCGCGAGCGAGTCCGACCAGGCCGATCCGTGAAGGATGAGATGAGGGAGAACGTCATCCGAAAGATACGTCAGGGTGAGCGACTGTTTCCCGGCATCATCGGCTACGAAGAGACCGTCATCCCTCAGATCGTCAACGCCCTGCTTTCGAAACATGACATGGTGTTCCTCGGATTGCGCGGGCAAGCCAAGAGCCGGCTTCTCCGCCAGCTCGTTCAGTTTCTGGATGAAGAAATCCCGGTGATCGCCGGTTGCGAAATCAACGATAACCCACTCGCTCCCATTTGCCGTCCTTGTCGTCTGCGACTCGAGCAGATGGGGGATGATACGCCCATCGCTTACCTCCGTCGCGAACACCGATATGTCGAGAAACTGGCGACCCCTGATGTGACCATTGCTGATCTCATCGGCGATATCGATCCCATTAAGGCGGCGAAAGGGGGACATCAGCTCTCTGACGAGCTCACCATTCATTACGGGCTGCTTCCACGAGCCAATCGGGGAATCTTCGCCATCAACGAACTGCCCGACTTGGCGGCTAAGATCCAGGTCGGCCTGTTCAACATTCTTCAAGAGGGCGACATCCAAATCAAAGGATATCCGATTCGATTACCTCTGGATGTCGTCATCGTCTTCACCGCTAATCCAGAAGATTATACGGCGCGCGGGAAAATCATCACCCCGCTGAAGGATCGAATCGGCTCGGAAATCCGAACCCACTATCCCCTCTCACTGGAGTTGGGCGTAGCCATCACCGAGCAAGAAGCCTGGCTGGATCGCGATTCTTCGCTCTCCTTGATCGTTCCCGGTTTCGTCAAAGAGGTGATCGAGCAGATTGCTTTTCAGGCGCGGCAAGACCAGCGCATCGATAAGCTCTCGGGGGTGAGTCAACGACTGCCCATCACCTGTTTGGAGAATACGGTGAGTAATGCTGAGCGCCGTGCGCTTCTGGTCGGTGAAGATCGGATCATTCCCCGAATCAGTGACATCTATGCAGCTCTTCCCGCGATCACGGGCAAGATCGAGCTCGAGTATGAAGGAGAACAGCGAGGGGCCGAAAATGTCGCCCGAGATCTCATCCGCCAGAGCGTGGGAGAGATCTTCGATCGATACTTTGATCATGTCGATTTTCAGCCGGTCATTCAGTGGTTCGATGCTGGAGGCACGCTCAAGCTCTCCGATATGTTCGCTGCCCCGGCCAGCGTCCAGGAGTTGAAGAAAATTCCCGGTCTGCTGAGTCACCTTCCAGCTCTGGGTATCACGTCAACGGCCGACCCCGGACTGATCGCATCGGCCGGCGAATTCATCCTGGAAGGCCTCTATGCGCGGAGAAAAATCAGTCGCAGCGAGGAGCGAGGATACGAGAAGATGGAACGCCCGGTCTGGCAGGATGAGGATCTGGGGGACTGGCCCGGTCGGAGACGGCGCTTGAACTGAAAGCGCTCGGGCGCGGAGATGAAGGGGGTACAATGAGGCATCAACGCCCAGGAGGTCCTGATGAAGATCACCTATTCGAAGTACAGGGGTGAGGATTGGGAGACTTTCGATCTAGAAAATCTCTTGGATCGGCTGGTCGATTTTCTCCTTCAGAGCGGCTTTCGGCCGTCGCCCTGGTGGGAAGACGAAATCGACCAACGAACCGGCGGCGGGCAAACACTCCAGGATCTCTATGACGCCATCTCCGATGCTCTCATGGAGAGCGGCCTGCTCCCCGATGATGCCGAGATCGATGTAGATGAAATCATTCGACGGCTTATCGAACGAATGATCGAGGAGGGATATATCACCGTGGAGGCGGCCAATGGTCGCTATCAACAGGGCGAGCCCGTCACCCTCCGTGGAGAGAAGCGTCTCGATCTCGGCCAGGTCAAATTCGAACTCACCGATAAGCATCTCGATTTTCTCGGATACAAAACCTTGAAAGAGCTGCTGGGGTCGACGGGACGGAGTAGCGTGGGCCGCCATGAGACGCGCGATCTGGCCACGGGCGTGGAAGTCTCGGGGAGCTCGAAACCCTATGAATTCGGCGATACGCTCAATTTAAATGTCAATGAGACGCTGCTGTCGGCGCTGAAACGAGAAGGCATCGGCGTGCCCGTGGATGTCGATTATGAGGACCTGATCGTTCATCAATCCGAATATCAGAGCTCCTGTGCCACCGTCCTCATGCTCGATTGCAGCCACTCCATGATTCTCTATGGCGAGGATCGATTCACCCCGGCCAAGAAGGTCGCACTCGCTCTGGCTCACCTCATTCGCACCCAGTACCCCGGGGACACGCTCAATGTCGTCCTCTTTCACGATTCGGCCGAGGAGATTCCTCTGGCGCGTTTGGCCCGGGTTCAGGTTGGCCCTTACTATACGAACACGCGGCAAGGGCTCATCGTGGCCCAGCGCCTCCTCGCTCGCCAGAAAAAAGATATGCGCCAGATCATCATGATCACTGACGGAAAGCCCTCAGCCATCACGCAGCCGGATGGGCGCGTATATCGTAACGCTTTCGGATTGGATCCTTACATCATTCAAGAGACGTTGAAAGAAGTGATGAAATGTCGTCGGGCGGGTATCCTGATCAATACCTTCATGCTGGCCAGAGACTATGACCTGGTCGCGTTCGTCAAGAAGGTGACCGAGATCTCCCGTGGCAAGGCCTATTTCACGACCCCGTACACGCTGGGACAATATTTGCTCATGGACTACATGCGGAAGAAGACCCGGCGCATTCACTAGTCCCGGCGCCTCTCGATCCCTCACGACGAGCCATGAATGAGGGCGAAAACCGCATAGCGAGAATTGACGGTGGGCGGCGATTGTGATTCAATTGTGGCTCCTGAGGGCATCACGATGAAGGCGATTGAGCCAACAGAGCGAGACGGAAGCATCCAACCCATCCTGGATGAGGTGCTCGATGGTCGCCGGCTGACCACCGATGAAGCCGTTCGACTGCTGGAGTCGCCGGATCTCGCCGCCCTGGCTCGAGCGGCCCACGTCATTCGCCAGCGACTCCATCCGGGCAATGTGGTCACCTACATCATCGACCGAAATGTGAGCTATACCAACGTCTGCATCGCTTACTGCAAGTTCTGTGCTTTCTATCGCCCGCCCGGTTCAGAGCAGGGGTATACGCTCTCGAAGCAGGAACTATTTCAAAAGATCGAGGAGACGATCGCCCTCGGTGGGACGGGCATCTTGATGCAGGGGGGACTGAATCCTTATTTGAAGATCGATTTTTACGAAGATCTCCTTCGTTCCATCAAACAGCGCTACGCCATCCACCTGCACTGCTTTTCGCCCGCCGAGATCATCCACATCGCCAAAGTCTCTAAACTCTCGGTGCGCGAGGTCATTCGACGGTTGAAAGCGGCCGGGTTGGACTCCATTCCCGGCGGCGGTGGTGAAATTCTCCACGACGACATTCGTCGCCGCATCAATCGGCGGCTCACGTCCGACGAGTGGCTCAACGCCATGCGGATCGCCCATCAAGAGGGACTGCCAACGACGGCGACCATGGTCATCGGCTTGGGGGAGACGGCCTGGCATCGGGCCATCCATCTGGAGCGTCTCAGAGCGCTTCAGGACGAGACGGGGGGATTCACCGCGTTCATTCATTGGGTATATCAGCCTGATCACACGGAATTGGGAAAGAATGGCTGGCCCAAAGCCAGCGCGGCGGAGTACCTCAAAATGCTCGCCGTCGCTCGACTCTACCTGGACAATATTCCGCATCTGCAGACCTCCTGGCTCACCGTAGGGTATGAGACGGCTCAAAAAGGTCTTCATTGTGGCGCTGACGACTTCGGCAGTATTATCATCGAAGAAAACGTGGTCACGGCCGCGGGCATTCCTCGGATCTATCCCACCGAGCAAAAAGTGCGTCGGCTCATCCAGGAAGCGGGATTTCAGCCCCGCCAGCGAGACACGCTGTACCGCCCGGTCACCCATCGACAAGTCGCCAATGTTCCATAGAAGAACCGCTCCCGGTGTTCATCGATTGAGTGTCAAGCAAAGGGCGAAACTGTCGTCTCTGAGAGGACTCATCCCCTGGCCTCCGTTCCAGGGATGTTCGGGCTGGCTTTCGAGGACGAGATGAAGATTCCGCTGGTTGACTTGAATGCTCAATACGCCTCCATCAGGAATGAAATTGATGCGGCCATTCGGCGCGTCATGGCGTCCAGCTCGTTCATTCTGGGCGCGGAAGTCACTCTCTTCGAGAAAGCGTTCGCCGCATATTGTGGCGTCAAGCATGCCATTGGGACGAGTTCCGGAACGACGGCTCTTTACACGGCGTTGGCGGCGTCAGGCATCGGTCCCGGCGACGAGGTGATCACCACGCCGATGACGTTCATCGCCACGGCTTCCGAGATTCGGCGCGTGGGCGCGAGACCCGTATTCGTGGATATCGAACCCGAATCGTTGACCCTGGATGTGGAAAAGCTCGATGAGAAGATCGTCACTGAGTATGATGTTGACCATGATGCGGGATACCCCATCAACCGGGTGACCCATCGGCGGCTCCGAGCCGTCCTCCCCGTCCATCTCTATGGTCAGATGGCCGATATGGCCCGGTTGCAGAACCTCACCGACCGATATCGCTTGCTGCTCATCGAAGACGCCGCGCAGGCCCATGGGGCCGAGTATCGGACTCCGGATGGAATATGGAAGAGGGCGGGAAGTTTTGGCGTCCTGGCCTGCTTCAGCTTCTATCCGAGCAAGAATCTCGGCGCCTATGGGGACGCTGGTGCTGTGGTCACCAATGATGATGGGCTGGCCGACTACATGCGGCGCTACGTCCATCATGGGCGCAGCGCCAAGTACAGACACCAATTCGAAGGAGGCAATTATCGCCTCGATGCCCTCCAAGCGGCCATCCTCAGAGTAAAACTCGGTCACCTCGATCAGTGGACCGCCGCCCGACGGCGAATCGCCCGACTCTACGATCAACTCCTTGGAGATATCCCGGAGATCACAATCCCGAAGGTGATCGAAGGTCGGCGACACGCCTATCACCTTTATGTCATTCGCACTCCTCGACGGGATGAGCTTCTGGCCAAACTTCAGGAGCGCGGCATTCAAGTCGGCATTCATTATCCCCTGCCGTTGCACCTTCAACCGGCCTACGAGGGGTTGAACTATCGAGAGGGCGACTTCCCCGTCGCTGAAGCTTGCGCGCGTCAGGCGCTCTCCCTGCCCATCTATCCGGAGATGACCGATGAGCAGGTCGAGTATGTCGTAGACACCATCAAGGATGCCCTCTCATCACCGCGAGAGCATGACGCCACTCTATGAACAGATTTATCGAATCGTCCGGCGCATCCCAGCCGGTCGCGTGCTTTCCTACGGCGATGTGGCGGCACTCTGCTCGAGCTCGGTGTCGGCCCGAACGGTGGGATGGGCGATGGCTCGAGCCCCGGAGGGCGTTCCCTGGCATCGCGTCGTCAACCAGAAAGGCCACCTGTCCATCGGGAAGCGTTCAGTCATCCTCCAAGAGTTGCAGAAAAGCCTTCTCCAGGCCGAAGGCGTACGCTTCATCGCTCCTTACCAGGTGGATATGAACCGGCACCGCTGGTATCCCACCAAGAGGGCAACGAAACGCCCTCGGCGAACTCGGATGGGCGACGAGCGATGAGTTCATGGGTTCGCCGTTCGGCGATGTTTTATCACTCCATCCAGTCCGGACAAATGATGTCAGCTCACCTCAGACGATGATATTCCTGGAGAGGGCGCACCTCAAGCTCTTCTCGGTGAAGCGATTCGATGGCACTCACCGTCGCTCGAGCGGCCGTCATGGTGGTGATACAGGGGATCTGGTATTGAACGGCGGCTCGCCGAATCGCCTTCTCGTCATAGAAAGACGCCCGACCCAGAGGCGTGTTGATGATGAGATGAATGTGCTCGCTCTTGATGTAATCCACGACGTTGGGCCGCCCTTCATTGACCTTGTACACGGGCTGGACCACCAATCCATGATTCTGGAGCAGGGCTGCCGTCCCCCGCGTGGCCACCAGCCGAAATCCGAGTTCACTCAACCGTTTCGCCAGGGGTGGAACCTCTGGCTTGTCCTCATCATTGACGCTGATGAACACCGTCCCCTGGCGCGGCAACCTGACGCCCGCTGCCCATGAAGCCTTCAGAAACGCTGCCCCAAAGTTACTGGCTACGCCCATGACCTCGCCTGTAGAACGCATTTCCGGGCCGAGGATAGGGTCAACGCCGGGGAATCGCGAAAAGGGGAAAACGGGCGTCTTGATGAAAAACGGCGTGACGCTCAACTCCTCGGGCAATCCAAATTCCTTGAGCTTTCGACCGACCATCACCCGAGCGGCGATCTTGGCCAGCGGCACGCCCGTGGCTTTGCTGACGAATGGAACCGTACGGGAAGCGCGCGGATTCACCTCCAGAACGAACACCGTCCCATCTTTGACAGCATACTGGACGTTCATGAGCCCGACGACGTGAAGCGCTCGAGCCAATCGACGAGTGTAATCTCGAATCTTTTCCAGGACTCCTGTGGTGACGTTCATCGGGGGCAGCACTGATGAGCTATCGCCAGAGTGAATACCGGCCTCTTCGATATGCTGCTGAATCCCCGCGATGGTACAATCGACGCCATCGGCCAGAGCATCCACATCGTATTCGACAGCGTCCTCCAGGAACCGATCAATGAGAACCGGATGTTCCGATGACGCCGCGACGGCCGACGTCATGTACGCCTCCAGGTCGCGCTCATTGTACACGATGGCCATGGCGCGGCCGCCGAGAACGTAGCTCGGTCGCACGAGAACCGGATACCCGATCTGTCCCGCCACTCGACGGGCTTGCTCCACGCTGGTGGCCGTACCGTGGGCCGGCTGGGGGATGCCAAGCCGGCTGAGGAGACGCCCGAACCGCTCTCGATCTTCGGCCAGGTCGATCGATTCGGGCGATGTGCCAATGATCCGAACGCCCGCCCGCCAGAGGCGCATGGAGAGATTCAACGGCGTCTGACCGCCAAACTGGACGATCACACCATCGGGTTGTTCCTCCTCATAAATGTTCATCACATCTTCGAACGTCAGTGGCTCAAAGTAGAGGCGATCGGCGGTATCGTAATCGGTGGATACCGTCTCGGGATTACAATTGACCATGATGGTCTCATAGCCGTCTTCCTTCAAAGCGAATGCGGCGTGGCAGCAGCAATAATCGAATTCGATGCCCTGCCCGATGCGATTAGGACCGCTCCCCAGAATCATGATTTTCTTTCGCCGTTCGGGTCGGGCTTCGTCCTCCTGCTCGTAGGTGGAATACAGATAGGGCGTGAACGATTCGAACTCCGCCGCACAGGTATCCACCCGGTTATAGACGGGTCGGATGTCCAGCGCTTCTCGCCGCTGGCGAACGTCCGATTCCTCGACGCCCATCTGATGAGCGATTCGCCGATCGGAGAATCCCTGACGCTTGAGCGAGCGCAACCGGGGGGCATCCAATTCCTCGAGCGAGAGATGCTGGAGCGCCCGCCGCTCTCGAGCAATCTCCGAGAGGTGTTCCAAGAACCAGGGATCAATGCCGGTCAACTCCGCCGCCAGGTCCACGCTCATGCCCCGCTCAAACGCATGAAGCAGATAGTAGAAGCGCTCGGCGTTGGGAATGATCAGTTTTCGCCGCACATCCTCATCACTGAGTTCTGCCGGAGGACTGAAGATTCGCCCCGTTTCCAGCGAGCGAATGCCTTTCTGGAAGGCTTCTTTGAACGTCCGCCCAATGGCCATGACCTCGCCAACGGATTTCATCTGTGTGGTGAGTGTGGCGTCGGCTTCGGGAAACTTCTCAAACGCCCACTTGGGAATCTTCACCACCACATAGTCGATGGTGGGCTCAAAGCTGGCTGGCGTCTTTCGGGTGATGTCATTGGGAATTTCGTCCAACGTGTAACCAATGGCCAGCTTGGCGGCGATCTTGGCGATGGGGAATCCGGTCGCTTTGGAAGCGAGCGCTGAGGATCGGGACACGCGCGGATTCATCTCGATGACACGGAGATCCCCGTTCTGAGGGTTCACGGCGAACTGGATGTTCGATCCTCCGGTCTCCACGCCCACTTTCCGAATGACGGCGATGGCCGCATCCCGCATGCGCTGATATTCTTTGTCGGTGAGCGTCTGTGCGGGAGCAACGGTGATGGAATCGCCGGTGTGAATGCCCATGGGATCGACATTCTCGATCGAGCAGATAATGACGACGTTATCAGCGAGGTCACGCATCACTTCCAACTCGAATTCCTTCCACCCGATGACCGATTCTTCCACGAGCACTTCATTGATCGGCGACGCCTCTAAACCTCGCTCGATGATCTCTTCGAACTCTTCGTCATTGTAGGCGATCCCTCCACCGGTTCCACCCAAAGTGAAACTTGGACGCACGATGACGGGATAGGAGAGCGAGAGTCGCTCGATGACCCGCCAGGCTTCGTCCAGCGAATAGGCGTAGCTGGCCCGCGGCATCTCCAGGCCGATCTCTTGCATGGCCTGCCGGAACAAACGACGATCTTCGGCGATCTTCACCGCTCGCACATTAGCCCCGATCATCTCCACGCCATATCGATCCAGCACGCCCTCCTCGGCCAGAGCCACGGCCAGATTCAAGCCCGTTTGCCCACCCACGGTCGGGAGCAGCGCATCGGGGCGCTCCCGCTCAATAATGGCCTCCAGGATATCGGGCGTCAGTGGTTCAATATAGGTGCGATCGGCAATATCCGGGTCGGTCATAATGGTTGCCGGATTGGAGTTGACCAGGACGACCTCACATCCCTCGCGACGAAGCACCTTACAGGCCTGCGTACCCGAATAATCGAATTCACATGCCTGACCGATGATGATCGGCCCCGACCCGATGACGAGGATTTTATGAATGTCCCTTCGCTTGGGCATTGGACTGTCGTTCAAATGGGGAGATGATAGGCCAACTCATATGTTCACACAAGGGAGTCGAGGGCGTTTTCTCCATCCCAGAGGATGCCAGTAGAGAAGAACACGGTCATCATCCGAAGAGATGCCCTTCATGGTTGAGGGATGAGTAATCTCAGCGCCGGATCACCGAACAACACATAGGTATTGATGAGGAAATCGAACGACTCCGTCTGGCTGTGTAATTCCATATATCCTCGCGCCGCGGCGACACCGATTTCATTCAACCCATCGCGGAACACGGCGTCGAAGAACCCGACATCCATCAGGTGATGCCCCGCCGATAAGCCCAACCCCGCCCCGCCCCACCAGCCAATGGCTCCTTTATCCTTGGCCCGGAGGAAAGCCTCGCTGAGCGCCGGGACGCCGGGGAAGTGAAAGAACCCATCTACGCTGCTCAGGGAGAGGACCATGGGCCACCGGTCGGCATTGGTCAACTCCGATAAATCATTTCGACGGTCACTCACCTCCAAAAGTCGTTCGGCGGCCCACAATTGAATACCGCTGTGCCCTACATAGTTCACGATCAACCGCCCTTGATCGATACCATCACGAATCGCTTGTCTGGCCTCATCGGGGTTCAGGTGGGTGACATTGAGGTAAATCTTCTCCGGCTCGAACTCGGGTGGCAGGTGCTCATCGGCGACGACGTCCGAGAAGAGATCAAACGGACCAGCTTGATCAGCATTATCGGCGACGAACATGATCCGACGCGTCCAATCGCCCGCGGCGGCGCGCTCGTACCTCAAGATCTTCTCAATGACAACGCGCGCCTCTTCCAGCGTATTGACCGGCAACCGGCCGATGAACATCTCGGGAAGAACATCATCGCCACGAACCGTCACATAGCTATTCTCGCTGGCTGCTTCGCCCAGGAACGGGCTCACCATTCTCAAGAATGGAGGAATGAAATTTCGCTCTCCCGTTCCCAGGTTATCTTTAAAATCAAATGTGCCGTCACCGACTAATAAGACGAAGGTCGGCGCCGGCGGCCGCCAGTTGGCATAGGCGTAAGCCAGAAAGTCTCGGATGGCTTCCGGCGCCAAGAGGCCGTCGTTGAACTCATCGTATACATCTTGTACGTCGACGATCATGGTGCGGAGCCCTTGAGCGGCTCGGAACTCAGCCAGCGGTGCCACCGCTTCGTAGAAATCACCGTGAGTGATGATGAGATAATCGGCTCCATTCTCCATCGACCGCAACTGCGAGGGATGGTCGCGAATGATGGCTCGGGGCTTGAGGTATTGACCGGGCGTCAGAAGAACGTACTCTCGCCGTTCATCGGTGATATCGCGAAATCGGACAGTGACGGTCTCCTCCTCGGTAATCGCCGGATTCACGATCCGCTCGACATGGAAGGGATCGGTGATGTCGAAGATCCCGACCGCTGGTGACGTGAATCCGGTCACGCGAAACTCCTTTTCCCCGGTTTGCGCACGACGGAAGCGAAAGATGTCATTCTCGGCGACGAATCGCGCCGCGTAGTCGATTTCGAACCAATCGACAAATCCCTGATCGGTCGCTGCCCCGGTATCATTGGGCACTTCCAATCGAATCACATTCGTGCCTTCGACCAACAGTGATTGTGGGAAAGTCAGTTCGGCAACATGTTCGGTCGGCCCATCCCAACGAACGTCTCCCAAGAAGTGATCGTTGAGGAAGAACTGGAGGTGATGGTCTGGGTCAACGCCCGGAACGTCGGTGAATCCCACCAGCCGCGCCCGCAAGGTTGCCGAGGAAGCCTCCGCGGCCACCTGAGAGAGAGAGATCGCGTAGGTCAGCGTCGATATACTGGGAGGAGACCAGAAATTCCAATAGAAGTGATCCACTCCCTCGCGCCGAGGGACGAGCGAGCGGTAAATATGATCCTCCTCACGATGAACCGTGCGCCGGAACACGGCGGCCGGAGAGGTCCCCTGGGGACGCCCGTCCCTCCTCTCCATCCGCAGTCCTCGATCCCCTCCATAAGTGAGCCAATAGACGTTGGTGAAGCCGTATTTCGAATGGCGACGGCGACCAAAAAACAGGAGAACATCGCCGGGATCGAAACCTCCGTCGCCTTCTCCAGTGACCCAGATCGTCATTTCTCGCCCTCGGTTGAAGACTTTGAATGTACGGGGATCAATCGTCGAGACGGGTAAACCGGCCGCCCGCAAATCATCATAGGAGAGCGCGTAGAGACCATCTTCATCCACCAGGAGCTTATAGGCCGGTGACCGCTGCGCTAGAGGATTGGCGCCGCTCAGTCCCGGTTGTCTCTTCGGAGGCCGTCGCCACTTCTCGGCCACATCGGGATTCAAAAAGACGGCTCGGGAAAGTCGTTCGATGAGTGCATTCTCCGGGCGTGGCGCCGCCTGATCGGCGACCGATCCCTCCGATGAAGGCGATGTGAAGGTGAGAGTGATTCTGAGAGATCGTGCCCAACGAAGCACTCCCTTCACCGGATGGTATTGAACCGGCCTGACGAGTAATCGCACGTAGGCCTGATCCCGAAACCATCCTCGATCGCCCAGCGCCACCAGAGTTGGCGGGAAAAAAGCATCCCGTCGATAAATGGATGCGTCTTCCTTGTAGCTCCATACCGGCAGAGCCACATTCAGAGGAGGAGAGATCGAGGCGTCGGCGAGCCGCCAGGTGAATCTGGGCGCCGGTAGAACCCGCCCGATGGGTCTCATCTGAATGTCTGCGGGGGTGACTTTTAATCCTACGCGAACTCCAGGAGGAATGGCCACCAAGTACCCTTTCATCGGCAGCCGCGGAGCGCCAGGCCGATCGACGAAATGACATCCGCGAAGGCTCACCACATAACCAGATCTCTGTTGGCGTTGGACTGATTCGATTGAGGGATCGGGGAATGTGGCTTCAATCTCTAACCGATCTGAGGTGGCCTCGAGCACCTGCCACTCGGGGAAGGCAGATACCGGCTGGGCCTTCTTGGAGAAGACTTCCCCAACGGTGATGATGTTTCCGAGGAGAATCCATATGATGATCAATCGCCTGCGCGCCACCGATGGTCGCTGCCCCCTTAATCTACCGCTATATCATCAACCAGACGTTGGTTCAGGAGATCATCCCCTGACCAGGCCGCCGTGATCCCGCGCGCCATCAGCTGAAGGCCACCGTGCAACTGGCATCGCTTTTGCCCCCAGCACCGGGATTACAGATGGAGGCCCGCGCTTCCAGCGGTTGGCGATAGACGATCATTGGTTTCTCATACGGTTTTCGATCTCGCTCGATCGTGTCGGTTCTCTCGCTGGACTGGGATAAGGGTTTTTTCTCGTTCATCATCCGATGACTCCTTTCTCCTTCAGGACTTGTCGGCGTAATGATGCCTCTCGTCTACACACCGAGGCACATGCGTATAAGTCCCCATCCTCCACCAGGGCCAGGCCATGACATCGAAGACAGAATGGCTTCAAATCGCAGGAATCACAAACGCTCAGGTTCTCCAGCGTGAGACGTCCCAGCCGATCCCATACGGACGAGTCTCGCCAGATTTCGCGCACCGTTTGCCGGCGGAGGTTTCCGACAGGGATTCGGGTCTGAATGCAGGGGTAGACGTCACCATAGGGATCGATGAGGAGACTACTCAGGGCGATGCCACAGAATCGGTGAGCTGGCCCGAACTCTTGCGCGAGCTTGTTCCGCCACATGCGCAAGGCTTTTTCGTCCATTGTCTCCCGGAAAAGCCATAATAAATCGTCTTCGGTCAGCCGATGCACCAGCGGTGACAGCCCTCCACTATCCTTGGGCGTGATCGTGATATCATACTTGAAGTCGGCCCCCAATGATGCGGCCAGGGCTCTCATCTCATGAAGTTGACGAACATTTTCGTGCATGAGCGGAGCCTTGAGCGTGACGCGAACGCCGCGAGCGACCAGGAGCTGGCACGCCCGGGTCGTCAACTCAAATGACCGCGGTCGAAGAGTGATGCGGTCGTGCGTCTCCGGTCGCGCTCCATAAATGCTCAACTCCACGCGCACCGGATGGAGATGAGCAATCCGATCGGCCACGGCCGGTTTGATGAGGATTCCGTTACTGTAGAGAATGAGGGCAAATCCTTTCCGCCGCGCATATTCGGCAATCTGGAAGAAGTCCGAGCGAACGAGAATCTCGCCGCCAGACAACGTCAGATTCAGGACCCCCTCCTCGGCCAGTTGATCCAAAATATCCAGGCATTCCTCGGTACTCAACTCTCCGGTAGCGGGCGCATGAGCTGGAAGCACATCCAGATAGCAGTGGGTGCACCGTTCATTGCAACGATAGGTCATCTCCCAGTGTACGGAGAAAAGACGACGACTCTGTTGAGCACGAGCGACGAGCTGCTGGTACCGATTCTCTTGAAGCTGATTCGCCGCAACCGCCATGCTTCCTCCGTTACGAGCTCCTCTCGGCACCTTCCGAGGCGGCCTTCTCAGATAGCACCAGGATATGCTCTTTGACCAGTTGCTCGATGAAATTCACCACATCCCGCTCGGCCTCGTCAGCCGTCGTGTCATACTCGGCCACGATAGCGGCGACGATGTCACCGATACTCCGGGATCCGTCAGCCAGTTGCCAAATTCGCGATCCTACACCATTTAACACCGCCACCTCACCAGCATCGGCTAAAACGAGCAACGCTTCCCCATCGATCATTCGCCAGGCGACCTGTGGATGGGGTGCTGGATATCGCTGTGTCCACTCCCCCGCTCTCATTATACCACTTACTCTTGGACAGGCATCTGGCTCGCTCTCCCCATCGGTGCGACGAGCGGCCAAAAACCCGCATCTTGACGAAAAGTGAGCTCTTTCACCGGAACGCATCGGACAATCTGCTCACCGATGGCCGCCACCCGCTCGCCCATCGCTGGCGTCCCCATGACGAACGGGACGCAGGCGACCAATTCGGCCAAGGCCTGGGCCATCGGCAGCGACTTCAGCGAATGAACAGTCCCTTTCCGAAGGCAAAATATGCCCGCCACGTCGGCGACCACGTTACTCCTCGGCGCCTCGGGGAGATCCCCGCGAAATGGAACTCCATAAGCGCAGACGCTGGTTTCCGTCTTTTTCATGATGACCATATCGTCACTCAAAATGACGGCCTCGGAGGAAAGTCGGGCTATCGTCGTCTTTCCACTCCCCGATGGTCCCAAAAACACATATGCCCGCCCCTCCCTCATCACTCCGGCAGCATGAACGAGCAACCCCTCTTGCCCCACAACGAGGTGAGCATAAAGGGCGCGAAGGAAGTTTTCCACCGTTCCTCGCGTTCCCATGATGAGTTGACCATGGCCTTCATCAAAATCAACCCATCCCGATTCGAAATAAGACTCAAATTGGAGTCGCCCCCCCCGAACCGCCGTTCGAATCTCCCACGTCCCTGGAGTAACCGGGAGAAATTGAGCGCCCTCGACCACCCGAACGTGAATCGTGATGGCCGCTCTCTGTCCATCGGTGAGGAAATCAGCATAGCGACCCCGAATGTGCTCGGCGAACAAACCATCCTCCATCACCAGAGAGACCGCGATGCCTCCCAGTTCAATTTGAATGTCCTTGCTCCCCACCACGGACCTGATCATTCAGTATGCTCACGCCTCGAGGAGGTTCACCGAGAAGGGTTTCCCTCCCCGAATCACGAACGCGGGCGGCTGTGGGTGCTTGATGTTACAACTTCACTTCAATGAATTTTCGTCCAGGCCGACGGTCGCCTGGTACTGAACTTGGACCATGCTCAGGCGCTCGGTCGATCCATCGAGCTTCACCGCCTCCAGGACGTAGAAATACGTCTTTCCAACTCTCGCACTCCGGTCAGTAAAGTGATACCTTGCTCCGGTCGGGCTCCCACTCGCTTGCGCCGGAATCAGCTCGGCGTTGATACGAACAAATGGGCCTTCGGCCCGCGTCCCCCGCAAGAGGTGAAACCCGACGATGTCCACTTCGGTCACGGTCTGCCACTGAATGGTGATCTGACCCCGAGCGACCTCTGCCGTGAACGATGAGACCGTCACCGCGGTCGGCGAGCACTCTGGAGTAGCCGCTCCACTGACGAAGTTACAGAAGCTGACTCGCTGCAACGTGTCGGCCGTATTCGCTGGCGGTGGAGTGGGAGCTGGATTGCACACCGTGGTATCATCTCCCCAGGAGACCGCGTCGATCACCGTTCCCCCAGAGTCCCGAAGGATTAAATGATCACCTTGGCCACGCAATCCGTTCCCGAACTTCCCTGAGGGAAGCTGTAACAGCACTTGTCCCGCGCACCCTCCATAGAGAGTGTTGAATTGGGTGATATTGGCGGCGATGATCGCCGTTCCATTTCCGGCGATGAAGAACTTCGGTAGCGCCGTCACCTTTCCACTGTTGTCTTCTATCGTCCACCCGTTGATTTGCACGCTGACGCCTAAGAGGTTCCGGAGTTCGATCCATTCATCGGGAGCATCGGGGAGCCCCGTCCCCCCGATCGAATTGATGGAATCGGCTTCCACTTCATTGATCACCACGTCACCCGGTCCCGCTTGCACCAGAGCCATCGGCTGCATTTCAGCGGTGGGAGAGAGGCGCACCGAACCACCTAACACTAAGCCAACCACCGCCACGAACTGAATAAGCTTCCGAATATAGGTTCTCATCGCCTTCCTCCACGGGTAATTATCACTCCTACACCAGCCCCATTATACCAGTGTCCGGAGCGTAGTTCAAGGCATATGTAAAGTCATCTCTCACCTCGACGGCGATTCGGCGGAGGCGCTCTCTCAACCTGTAAACGCCCCTTTTGAAAACCCGCTCCCGAATCACCTCGAACTGATGAGATCTTTAACCGCCTCACGCCAAAAGCAGGCCAGCCAAAGCGTGATCTCCAAATATGAAAGACAGTCCCGCGCTGGTAGCGAGAATTCCCAAAAGCAGGAAGAAGTTCACCGTGATGGGCAGAAATCCTAAACTCCCCAATCCGATAATGACGAGAAATAACTGAGGAATGACCACGTCCAGCATAGCCAAGCTCACCAAGGCCACCAGAGCCACAACGATGACACCTCCATTGCGTCCACTCATGATTGATTCCCCCTTTTCCATTCATCCCGTGACCCGGATCCTGTCCCGGTCATCGGTCTAACGATTCACTTTCCAGTTTCCCTTAAAAGAGCGGGTTCATCGCCCGATCATCGTTCCTAACGGTCGGGATGTTATCACAAGGTAACAGATGGATCAAGCCAAAACTTGAAAGCCCGACACGGCTATCGAGAGGGGGAAGAAACAAATCAGCTCAATCGCCCCCAAAGCCAGTGGCCACAGTTGTCCGGCTTCCCGGAGCAGCCGTTTGACGGCGTTCGAGCCCTCCCTTGATGATGTTCGCCGACGTCCGACTACCAATGCTCACCGGCCCCGATATATCGAGTTTCTCGGCTGCGTCTTGCTCTCATTCCGATTCTCGCGGAGAAACGACTCTTTTGACTCCCTCAAGCTGAACGAACTGGCGTTGCAGAAGCTTGTTTTGACCAGCGCTCGCCGTGATCCCGAACGTGAGCCGGATATCCCCCTCGTCGGTCCGCTCATAGGAAAACTCGTCGATGGCCACGCCCAATTCCTCCAGTACGGACTCGATGCGATTGAGCAGGCTGGCGGATTCCGTGGCGATGATGGTATAGCGATACTGTGCCACCCGAGTCCCCAGGACTCGTTCCACTTTGCTCAGAACGACCAAAGAGAGTAAAACGACCGCTGTTCCCACAACCGCAGGGCCCCAGTATCCGGCGCCAGCGGCCAAGCCGACAGCCGCCACAGCGAAAATGGTCGCTCCGGTCGTCAGTCCGAGGACCGAGCCTCGGCTTTGAATGATCACTCCCGCGCCTAAGAATCCGATCCCCGTGACCACCTGTGCGGCGATCCGACCGGGATCTCCCGCCGCCGTTCCCAAAGGAATGTGTCGAGAAATCACCATGAAGAGAGCCGATCCCACACAGATGAGGATATTGGTTCTCAACCCCGCTGGCTTGTGGCTGACTTCCCTCTCCAATCCAATGATCCCTCCAAGGAGCGCGGCCACACCTAATCGGATGATACTGTCAATTACGCTCATCTTTGCTACCTCGCTTCATGACGTGATCGATCACACTCGTCTTTCAAAGGAGGCATATTTTACCAGATGAACGGCCCAATCGCCCTCGGACGCTGAAAAGGGCACTGGCCGGGAAGCGCCTCATCATTCACTGGTCGGCTTCGGAGGAGAGAGGGGCACCGCTATCCGGGGCTGACTCGATATCCTCTTATTTTGCAGGAAGTTCCCGCCACCAAGTGAGAATCAGGGCGGGGAAAATGTTTGACAAGGCGTTCAATTTTATGTTAAAAACCACCAGAAGCTATGGGTGTATGTGAAGGCAAAGATGTTTTCTTTTCGCTCCTTGGGACCGTGGATGGATGTCATATCTCACTGGATGAGCAGGGTCTGACATGAATAAGTGGCTCACTGGGTTCCTCACCATCACGATGACCATTCCGTCCCTGACCTGGGCCCAACAGCCACTCTCGCCCACTCCCCATCCCCCGTTTCCCGTCGTTGTTCAGCAAGCCCAGATCACCCGGCTCATTGAACGAGCGGAACGGCACTTCCAACTGGGCAAGGCGGCCTATGACGCAGGAGATTTCACTACGGCCCGGCGCGAATTCAATCAAGCCGTCGATACCATACTTGACGCCCGGATCGACATTCGTTCCAGCCAACGCCTTCATTCGTACTTCATAACCCTCATTGAGAAGATCAACGCGCTCGAAGTCGAGGCCCTCGCCCGGGGCCATCTGGTGGACGCACAGCGGTATGAACCGGCGCTCCATGACGAATTGGTCGAACTGACCCTCGATGAAACGAGAGGAGAAGCCTCCGAGGAAGCGAACATCACGCCCACTCTAGACTTCGCCTTCGAGCTCACCCCGCAAATTAAACAGTTCATTTACTATTTCACTCATACCAAGCGGGGCCGGGCTACTATGGAGAAAGGGTTGAAGCGGGCGGGTAAATATTTGGCCATCGTGCGCCGCATCTTTCAGGAGGAACGCGTTCCCCTGGATCTCGTCTGGCTGGCGCAAGCCGAGAGTAACTGGCGACCATTGGCCCGATCCCGAGCGGGGGCGCTGGGAATCTGGCAATTCGTGCGCTTCACCGGGCGGAAGTATGGACTTCGACAAAATGCCTGGATTGATGAGCGCATGAGCATTGAACAGGCGACCCGGGCGGCGGCTCGCTATCTCCGCTTCCTCTACGATCGATACCTGGATTGGGCACTGGCGATGGCCGCGTATAACTGTGGAGAAGGCCGCGTTGATCGGGCCATCGCCGCCTGCGGATATGCCGATTTCTGGTACATGCATAAGCATCGGTTACTCCCCCGGCAGACGCGTAATTATGTGCCCATCATTCTGGCCATCATCATCATTGCTAAGAATCCCGAAAAATACGGATTCACCAACATCGATCCCGATCCCCCACTTCAATATGAGACGGTCACCGTTCGCAGTGCTATCGATCTCCGACTGGTAGCCGAGATCGCCAACACCCCGTATGAGATCATCGAAGAGTTGAATCCGGAGTTGAAACGAGGCATCACCCCTCCAGACATGGAGTACACCTTACGACTCCCATCAGGAACGGCCCAGCAATTCGCCGCTCTGTTAGAACGCATCCCCGAAGATCGGCGCGATTACTGGCGCGTCGTTCGCGTCAAGCCGGGGCAAAGCTTACAAGCTCTGGCCGCTCAGTATGAACTGAGCGTTGACCGGCTCGCCCAGGTCAACGAGCTACCGCCCGATGCTGTTCCTGAGCCGGGAACGGCCGTCATCCTCCCGCTGGACGAGCCCCGACCGTTCCGCCACGGTCTCATCTACGAGACGCGCCTCGGGCGACGTTCGGTGCGACGGATCATGGTGACGGTGCGCCCCGGCGACACGCTGAGCCGGATCGCCTCCCGATACGGGACCTCCGTGCGAGAGATCGCTCGACTCAATAAGATCAATCCGAATGGCATTCTCCGCGCGGGTCAGAAATTGCTCGTTTACGCTTCGGTCACCAGAAGGGGCAACCAACGGGTGAGTCGTTCGAGTTTCTACTCCGTTCGACGCGGCGATACGCTCTACAGCATCGCTCGGCGGCACGGCCTCTCCGTGTCCACGCTCAAGATGTGGAATCATCTCCGGTCAAACAGAATTTATCCCGGACAACGGCTCCGCGTAAGACCTCCCCGCACTGCCCCGGCGCCAACGAAAAGGGGAACGTATATCGTGCAGCCGGGGGATACCCTCTCGGAAATCGCCCAGAGATATGGCGTCTCTATCGCCGACTTGCGCCGCTGGAATAGCCTCCGATCGAGCCGAATTTACGCTGGACAGCGCCTGGTCGTCCGGCCGAAGACATCGCCCAAACGGCGTGGCAAGAAGATCGTTCACCGCGTCAAGCGTGGCGAAACGCTCTCCAGTATCGCCCGGAGGTATGGCGTATCCGTCGCACGGATCAAGTCCTGGAATGGCTTGCGATCCGACCGGATCCTCTCAGGACAGCGTTTGGTGATTTACCGGCGACGGTGAGCCTTCGCGATCACCACGCCATTGCCGACCAACATCCTCTCTTGTGTCCATCCGACCGGCCGGTTTGAGCGATTCTCTCGGTGAGTAGCCCCGTCGTTCTCTCATCGTGGTTCAAAGCGGTTGGGGCTCCAAGAGCTGGCCGTCAGATCATCATCTCGATGACTCGAGTGTCGGCGACCCGGACTTTGGCTCGCCGCCAGGAAACGTCGCTCCCCTCTGAACGGGCGCCCGGTCAGGCTCGCCGATCTCAGAGGGGAAGGCTGTCCCACCCGCCGTCGGATTGGGAGAGCCGCTCATCAAGGGAAACTGTTCAGCCGAGCACGCGCTGGGCTCTCTCACGTATTGTGAGGCTTCTTCTCTGAAAAAATCCCATTTCCCGTCCGGCAGCACGTGGGATCAGACGCCAGATCATGCGTCCACGTTGAGAGAAGGAGAACGTCCCTCCTCACTGATGCAGAAAGGTCCAGTGGCTCGGTTCCGGGGATGATGGGTCTCATGGGCTTCGCCCCCCGTTTCGCCCATCGACCGTCGCTCTTATCCCTTGTTTTTCAAGTTGTTACCGCCAATCGTCGAAATCTGATTCAACCAGGTGAAATCGACTGTACAAAAAGACCGAAATTGACAGTCCTCCGAACGGCCTGTATAATTGGATACTTATCACAATTGGCATAGGGAGATGGAGTCTGTGAGTTACGCAGTGATTGAGGCTGGTGGGACACAATTTCGCGTGAAGAAAGGGGATCTTATTCGTATTCCGGCCCTGCGAACCGAGGTAGGAAGCACGATAGCCTTCAGACCGCTCGTGTTGCATGATGGTGAGAAGACAAAGATTGGGAATCCGATGATCGAGAACGCCGAAGTCCGCTGTCGCGTCATCGAGCATGGTCGAGAGAAGAAGGTGATCGTATTCAAGTTCAAACGGCGCAAGCAGTATCGCCGGAAGAAAGGACATCGCCAAAAATACACGGCCATCAGAGTCGAAGAGATCACGACAGAATGAGGACACCATGGCACATAAGAAGGGATTAGGCAGCTCCCGCAACGGGCGGGACTCCCACTCCAAGCGATTGGGAGTCAAACGGTTTGGCGGCCAGTTTGTCACTGGCGGTTCGATCCTCGTCCGTCAACGAGGCACCAGAATCAAACCGGGCCTCAATGTGGGCCGCGGCAGAGATGACACCCTGTTCGCCAAGATAAGCGGGATTGTCCGATTCGAGGATCGAGGGCGCTTGGGCAAATTTGTCAGTGTCCTTCCCTTAGAAAGTAGCTGATAGCAAGTAGCCAGTAGCCAGGGACGTCAAGCGGTGGGCGTCTGCTGCTACCTGAATACTTGCTATTTGCTACTGGCTACGCATGTTCGTTGATCAAGCGAAAATCTTTGTCCAAGCAGGAGACGGTGGCAATGGGTGTACAGCCTTTCGCCGTGAGAAACATGTCCCCCGAGGTGGCCCCTCTGGTGGAGATGGTGGACGCGGCGGTCACATCTACATGGAAGCCACCGAGGGCTTGAACTCTCTCCTCCACTTTCGATTTCACCCCCATTACCGAGCCGAACGTGGCGGCCACGGCCAAGGCAATCATCGCCATGGCCGAGATGGTCAGGATATGATCATTCGCGTTCCTGTGGGCACCCTAGTCTACGATGATCAGACGGGACAACTCATTCACGATTTCACCAAAGCCGGTGAACGGGTTTTGATCGCCCGTGGTGGCCGAGGCGGTCGGGGAAACGCGCACTTCGCCACGCCCACGCGCCGCGCCCCTCATTTTCACGAACCGGGGCAACCCGGCCAGGCGTTGACCCTCCGTCTGGAGCTGAAGCTTCTGGCCGATGTGGGGCTGGTCGGGCTCCCCAATGCGGGGAAGTCGACGCTCCTCTCTCGGCTGAGCGCGGCGAAACCCAAAATCGCCGAGTACCCATTCACCACGCTCGTTCCTCACCTCGGCGTCGTCCAGTTGGGAGATGACCGGACCTGCGTGATGGCCGACATCCCCGGATTGATCGAAGGAGCTCATCGGGGAGCCGGGTTGGGGCACGAGTTTCTCAGACATATTGAACGCACGCAATTGTTGCTCCACTTGATTGACGTCTCGGAGGCCGCCGGCGACCGCGATCCGGTGGAGAGCTACTTCGTCATCAATAACGAATTGCGCTCTCACCGCCAGGAGTTGATGACGAAGCCCCAGATCGTCGTCGCCACCAAGCTAGACGCCGTCCGCCATCGCGATCGCGTAGAGAAGCTGAACCGATTCTGTCAACAGCATCACCTTCCCTTCGTGGAAATATCGGCAGTCTCCGGGCTCGGCCTGAAGCGCCTTCTTCAGCTCGTCGACGATCATCTCCAACAGCTTAAGGCCCCCCAGCCAACATCAGCGACGGCAATCACAGGAGAATTCTGAGCATGACCCGACGACGCATTGGCATCTTCGGAGGAACCTTTGATCCCGTCCATCTCGGGCACATCGAAGTGGCCGTGCGGGTGCGCGCGCTTCTCTCGCTGGATCGCGTGGATTTCTTGCCCGCCTACCGCCCCCCGCATAAACGAGAACTTCCCGTGGCCGATGCCTGGCACCGCTTCGCCATGCTCGTCTTGGCGACGGAAGAACATGAGGGGCTCTTCGTCTCGACGCTGGAATTGGAAACGCGACGGCTCAACTATACGATCGACACCATCGCGCGCCTTCAACGGCACTGGGGTGAGATGACGCAACTGTTTTTCATCATGGGGGCCGATTCGTTTGAGGAAATCACCACGTGGAAGGCCTACGAGCAATTGCTCGGACAGTGTCATTTCGTCGTCATGACGCGTCCCGGCCATCCCCTGAGGACGGATCATCTCCCTCCATCGGCACGCCATCGCATCGTTGACTTGCGGGAAGGGAGTCGCCCGATGGAATCCCCTTCCCGGTATCAGATCTACCTGTGTGGCGGCGTGGAGAGTCCCATTTCGTCAACGCAGATTCGGCAGGCCCTCAAAACCGGCCAACCGGTGCGGGGTTTGGCTCCCGCCGTGAGACGCCATATTGAAAAATATCAACTCTATCGGAATGCCCATGAAGCGCGAACTGAAACAACCGATCTCGTCCAGGCTGGAAGAACTCGATGAACATCTCACGACGGCCATCGCCGCGGCGGAGGAGAAGAAGGCCGCCAATGTGGTCGTCCTTGACGTGAGAGCGATTGCCTCATTCGCCGACTACTTTTTGATCTGTAGTGGCACCTCGTCGCGTCAAGTTCAGGCTATCGCCGACGAAGTGGTCGACAGGCTCAAAAAGACCGGCTTCCGCCCGCTCCATATCGAAGGCTATGAACGGGCAGAATGGGTTTTGATCGATTATGGAGACCTCATCGTGCACATCTTCACCGAAACCGCACGGGCGTTTTACGATCTCGAACGGCTCTGGCGAGATGCGATCCGCCTGGTCGGTGGAAACGATGAGGATGAACCGTGAGGGTGAGTCTCTGGAGTGGACATGCAACTGATCTTCGTGTGGGTTGGAAAAACGAAAAACAGGCACTGGGCCGCCCTGGAGCAGGACTATCTGGAGCGCATTCATCATTTCGCACCCAGTCGCCTCGCCGTCATACGAGAGACGAAGGGCGCTCCGCGAACCCACCTCTCGCAGGCTCTGAAACGAGAAGGAGAGAAGATTCTCGCCGCGCTGGGATCGGATGTCTATGCCATTTTGCTCGATGAACGCGGTGAGCTGTTAACTTCGGCTGAATTCGCCCAATTGATTGCTCGCCAACAAACGGCGGGCGCGAAACGAATCGCCTTCATCGTGGGTGGCCCCCAGGGGGTCGATTCTGTGGTCCGTCAACGCGCTCATTTTCTGCTCTCGCTGAGTCGAATGACCTTCCCCCATGAGATGGTCCGCGTCATCCTTCTGGAACAAGTATACCGGGCCTTTGCCATCATTCATAAATTACCCTATCCGAGATAACCATATGAGAGGAGTTCTCCGACCATGAAGAGGAAGAAGATGACAAAACGCAAAATGCAGGCTTACCGGAAGAAGTTGATGGCCAAGCGTGAACTCATCGCCGGAGCCATCGATCGCCAACTCCATGCTGGGAAGGAAACTCAGCAAGACATCCCGCACGATCCCGCTGACGCTGCCTCCAACTCGTATATCAAGGAACTGCTCTACAGCCAGAGCACCAACGATCGATACGTATTGAAATTGATCGACGAGGCTCTGGAGCGGATGGAAGATGGGACATATGGGATTTGCGTCAGTTGCGGTAATCCGATTCAGGAAAAACGCTTACAGGCCGTCCCCTGGGCCCGGCATTGCATTCATTGTCAGGAACTCCAAGAGCGGGGGTTGTTGCCTTCATGAATCTCTCTCCGCTTCCCCTTGACGACTGGATCGCGTGTATCCTCCCCCGGCGTCCTCGCCTCCCTCTCGGCGATCACTATTCCCCTTAACCTCCGATCGCTTCACCTCTCCCGGTCGATTCCCTCTCACCTCTTCAGGTCGAGGCGCACTTCGTTTTGCCATCTGAGGTCGATTACAGTATACTCATGCTCGACATGAATGTTTTGTCTGAGCGCCGTTGGATATGTCAACAACGCGATTCGCTCACCCTGTGACGAGGAGGAGAAACATGAACAGATGGCTGCGCATCCTTCCCCTCGCCGGCGTGCTCTTGCTCAGTTCAGTACATCGCACATCGGCTCAGTATCGAGGAATCGAAAGCCTGGCCGAGCGGGTGACCGTTCACACCCTGTCTAATGGTATGCGGTTCCTCTTGCTCGAGCGGCATACCAGTCCCACTGTGTCCTTTCACGTCTATTTTGACGTCGGGTCAGTCGATGAGCACTTGGGTGAGACGGGCATCGCCCACCTTTACGAACACATGGCCTTCAAAGGAACCAGACAGATCGGCACAACCGACTATGAGGCCGAGGTCCAACACTTCGCCCGGATCGATCAGTTAGCCGCCGAGCTCACCGCCGAGCGGGATAAGGGTGAAGCAGCAGATGAACAGAAAATCGCTCGACTGGAAGCCGAATTGAAACGAGAACAGGAAGCCGCCGAACGGTACATCATTCCCAACGAGATTGGAAAGTTGTACGAGCGTCACGGTGGTCGAGGATTGAATGCGCAAACGATGCGCGATCAAACCCACTATTTCATCAGTCTTCCCGCCAATAAGATCGAACTCTGGATGGCCATCGAGAGCGATCGGATGCAGAACACGGTGCTCCGCCAGTTTTACAAAGAGCGCGATGTCGTCATGGAAGAACTGCGTCGAACTATCGATACCAATCCGCTGGCTAAGCTCGTCCTCCAAGAACTCATTACGACGGCCTTCCGCGCTCACCCTTATGGCCTTCATTCGGGAATTGGCTGGTCTTCGGATGTGAGTCATCTGACGAGAAAGCAAACCGAGGAATTCTTCCGCCGATATTATGGAGCCGCCAATGCCACGGTGGCCATTGTTGGCGATTTCGACACCCAAAAGATCATTCCGATGATTGATCGCTATTTTGGTTCTCTTCCCGCTGGACAGAAGACGCCCCGCCGCATCACCGTTGAACCTCCGCAGGAGGGTGAACGGCGCGTCGCCTTGGAAGCATCCGCTCAACCACTGGTGGCCATCGCCTTCCATCGGCCCGACGTGCTCCATCCCGATGATATCGTCTATGACGTCATCGCCAAGCTTCTCTCCCAGGGGCGGACGTCGCGATTTTACAAGCACCTCATCGAAGGCAAGAAGATCGCCACCTTCGCTCAAGCATTCCCCAAACCCATCCTGATCACGGGCAAATACCCCTCGTTGTTCGAGATCATCGCCGCTCCGGTCGTCCCTCAACACACTGTCCAGGAACTCGAAGAGGCCATCTATGAGGAACTCGACCGGTTGAAGACCGAGCCGGTCGAGGCAAAGGAGTTACAGAAAATTCTCCACCAGGTCGATGCTCAGTTCGTGCGCAGCTTACGGAGCAATGCCACCATGGCTCGATTGCTCGTGTTCACCGAAGCCCTGGAGGGTGATTGGAGGCGATTGCTCACCTATCGACGACGCTTGGCCTCGGTCACCCCGGACGATATCATGCGCGTGGCTCGACAAACGTTCCGCAAGGCGAATCGAACGGTCGCCTTCATCACCGCCAAGGAAGTTGAAGAGGCCGCTCCCATCCCGGAGGCGACGCCGGAGTCCCTGGCTCGCGGCCGGGCGATTCTTGACGCGGCTATGGAAGCCATCGGGGGGCGGGACCAGATCGCTCGTCTCCACGATTACGTGCTCAAAGGAAAAGCGAAGCTGAGCTTCTCGGGACAAGAGCTGGAAGGGGAAACGACACAGTACGTGCAATTGCCGGACAAGATGCGATCCGAAGTCTACCTCCCGGCCATGGGTCAGACGGTCGTTCAGATCCTCAATGGCGAGAAAGGGTGGTTCGCCCAAGGCGGGCGCGTGCAGGAAGCTCCATCCCAGGCCGTCGATCAGTTGAAAGAAGCCTTATGGCGAAATCATATTCTCACGTTCCTGATGACGCCCGATGGAAGCCCCATGGCGGCCCAAGCCCTCCCCGATGAGACCATCGAAGGGACGCCCACCGACGTCGTCCTCCTGACCGTCAATGAGTCGACGATGAGGCTCTATTTCGACAAACAAACTCACCGGTTGCTGAGAGCTCAGTACCAGACGACCCACCCCTTCACCCAACAGAAGGTCCAAGCCGAAGAGACGTATTCCGAGTATCGACTCGATGATGGATTCTGGCTCGCCCACCGCATCGTCACATCGTACAATGGAGAAAAATTCAGCGAACAAACGATGACCGAATTCCACGCCAATCCCGGACTCGATCCATCATTGTTCGAAAAACCCGAAGGATGACACACCGATGAGCATGAGGAGGGAGTTATGATGAAGAATTGGCCACAGCGGTTCATCGCGCTGACACTGATTCTTGGACTGGGAGCGCCCATTTCCCTGGGACGACCGGGACAGAAGAAATCCCGGCTCATTGACCGATTACACTTCCCCGAACTCCACTTCTCGCCGCCACAACCGGAGCGCGTCACCCTGGCCAACGGGATGACCGTGTTCATTCTCGAGGATCATGAGATCCCCAACGTCGATATGTTCGCCGCTATTCGGTCAGGAAGCGTCTACGACCCGCCGGAGAAAATCGGGTTGGCCGAGCTCATGGGAATGGTCATGCGCACCGGAGGAACGATCTCGCGAACGCCCGAGCAGATCAATGAACAATTGGAGTTCATCGCCGCCTCGGTGGAAACGGGGATGACGAGGGAATATGGCACGGCCTCGCTCACCGCGCTGACCAAGGATCTGGACATCGCGCTCCCCATTCTGGCCGACATCTTGATGCACCCGGCCTTCCGTCAGGAGCAATTGGATGTGGCCAAGAACCAGATGCTGGATGCCATCAAACGCCGGAACGATACGCCCCAACAAATAGCCGATCGCATCTTCCCTCAACTCATCTACGGGAAAGATCATCCACTGGCTCGCGTCCCTCAGGAGGAGACGATTCGCCGCATCACCCGGCAGGATCTCATCGACTTTCATGCCCGGTTTTATCATCCGAACAATGTCATTCTCGGCATCAGCGGGGATGTGGCGAAAGAGGAGATCGTGAAGAAAGTGGAGCGAGCGTTCGCCGGGTGGGAACCCCAGGAGACGACCTTTCCGCCCATACCGTCCGTAGAGCGGCGATATCGGCGAGCCATCTATTTCATTCCCCGAGACCTCAATCAGACGACGATTCGCATCGGACACATTGGACTCACGCAACGAGATCCCGACTTTTTCCCCGTCACCGTCGCCGCCCAGATCCTCGGCGGCGGATTCTCTTCGCGGATGTTCAACGAGCTACGATCGAAGGAAGGACTGGCCTATGCGGCGTTCGCCGGTCATACCGGAGGTCTCCGAGAACCGGGATATTTTTTCACCTTCTCGGAAACGCGCGCCGACGCTACGGTGCGCGCCATCCGGACGATCCTGCGACTTCTCGAAGAGATTCGCCAGAAGCCCGTGTCCGACGCCGAGCTTCGCATTGCCAAAGAAGGTATCCTCAACTCGTTCGTGTTCGACTTCGACTCGCCGGAGAAAATCGTCCATCGCACCGTGCTGTTGGAGTATTTTGGACTGCCGCTGGATTTCCTCCAGCGCTACCGAGATAACGTGGCCAAGGTGACCAAACAGGATGTGTTGCGCGTGGCACGGAAATATTTCCGACCGGACGGAGCCATGATTCTCGTCATCGGGAAGGAAGAGGCCTTCGATAAACCGCTCTCCGCGCTGGGCGAAGTGATCACTCTGGACATGAAAGAATGGAAATAGACGGAGGGATGATCATGAATGAGCAACGGAAGAACTTTTTCACCGTGGATTGGCGCTTTCGGGCGCGTCTGGAGCAACTTCTTCCCGCTGACGTGCTCGCCTGGGCGAAGCCCCGGTTCATCGAGATGGGCGACCTGGCGGCCCACTTCTTCGATCCCCGAGCGGCGCTCGCCGATCGATTCTCTCCTACGCTGCGAACCCACGATCGACACGGTAACCGCATCGATCGCGTCGAATATCATCCGGCCTATCTGGAGATGGCGCGACGAGCCTATGAGTTCGGATTGGTCAGCATGCGATACGATTCGGGACTGGCGCAAAAGTTCGGCTATCTCCCCTACGTCGTCATTTTCGGCCTGGGATACGTGCTCTCTCAGGCGGAAGCGGGACTGTACTGCCCCATTTGCATGACCGATGGTGCTGCTCGGGTGCTGATCAAATTCGCCGATCCGGCCCTCCGGGATAAATGGCTGCCCCGCCTCACGTCGCGAGACTTCGATTCGCTGGCCCAAGGTGCCATGTTTCTCACCGAGAAACAAGGAGGCTCGGACGTGGGGGCGAATACGACCAAGGCGGTGCCCGATGGCGACCGCTGGCGACTCTACGGCGATAAGTGGTTCTGCAGCAACGTAGATGCTGACGTCATCCTCGCCCTGGCGCGCCCCGAAGGTGCTCCTCCGGGAACCAGAGGGCTGGGTCTCTTTCTCGTCCCCCGGACCCTCGATGATGGTCGGCGGAATGCCTATCGCATCCATCGGCTCAAGGACAAGCTGGGCGTGCGCTCCATGGCGACGGGAGAAGTGACGTTCGAAGGGGCCGAGGCCTATGTCATCGGGGATGTGAGCCGCGGCTTCACCTACATGACCGAGATGATCAACCTCTCGCGACTGTACAATGCCGTGGCATCCATCGGCAGCATGCGACGGAGCGTTTACGAAGCGGTGGCTCATGCTCGAACGCGCGAAGCGTTCGGTCGCCGGATCATCGAGTTCCCACTGTTGCGAAGGGTTCTGGCGGACCTCATCGTGGAACATGAGGCGGCGATGGCTCTCGTTTTCGAAACGATTCGACAGTTAGATCTCGTCGACAGTGGTGCCGGGTCCGATGATGCCGCCGTTCAACATCGGCTTTTACTCCCGCTATCGAAGTACTACACCGCGCGCCTGGCCGTCTGGGCGGCCAGCCAGGCGATGGAGATCCTCGGTGGCAACGGATATATCGAGGAGTTCGTGACGCCGCGGTTGCTCCGCGACGCCCAAGTCCTGCCCATCTGGGAAGGTACGACCAACATTCTGGTACTCGATGCCCGTCGAGCGATGATCAAAGAAGAAGCTCACCTGGGACTCGTCCAAGCCAATCGTCGCCGATTGGAGGCACTTCGCCACACCGATCTCCGGGATCTCCGAGGACCCGTGGAGACTCATCTGGCCCGATTGCTCGATGATCTCATTCCCTTCCTGGACGGAGAGACCGAGGCCTTGTTCGCCGGTCAAGCGATCACCGATCGACTGGTTCGGGTCACCCAGGCCAGCCTCCTCCTCGACGAGGCGCAAGAGAACGCGGCCAAGATCCCCCTGGCCCGCTATTTCGTGCAAAAGCATATGGCCGGCACCTGGGAATCGAAGGCTGCCGACCGGATCATCAGAGCAGAGTCCGAGAGCCTCGATGCAGGAGTCAGCGACTGATCCGTTCAGGTCATCCGAGGATGGAGATGGACTGATCTCCGATGGAGAGGTCCCCTTCGGGTCATCGCGGCCGTCAAACGGGCCACGTTTCCCGCCGATATCCCATCTCCCAGAACATCCATTCGTAGCGGCTGGTCGTCAGGAAATGGTGTTCCATGGCGCGGTGGGCGGATTCATCCAGCGGCTCGGCCCATTGATTGGTCAGCTCTAACACGGCCTCCACGAGTTGGCCGAAATCTTCCGCTCCATAGGTGTCGATCCACCGCTGATACAAGGGATCGGGAGAACCTTTGTCGAGGAGCGCCTTCCCGACTTCCCAGTAAATCCAATAGCATGGAAGCAGGGCGGCGATCACTTCATGGACGGGCCGCGAATAGGCGACGGCGAGCAAGTAACTCGTGTAAGCCAGATTGGTTGGCGCCAGAGGCGTCGCTCGTACCGCTTCTTCGGTGAGCCCCCAATCGCGAAAGAAACTCTCATGAAGGGCGCGTTCGACCTTCAGGGCCCCCGAGGCGTGCTCGGTGAACATGATGATGTGTTCCTCGGCCGGCGCCTTGGCCGCCAGGATGCTGAGCGCGCGGGCGAATTCTCTCAAATAGAGGGCATCCTGAACGACATAGAACTGGAAGCTCGCTCGGTCCAGGCCCCCATCGATCAGCCCACCGATGAACGGATGGGCCAGGATGGCATCGAAGATACTGACGATCGACTGCCAGAGACGATCGGTGAATGCTCGTTTTGAGGATCGATGATGATGTGCCGTCATCTCTTCCTCCTCGGGAAACGAGGGGCGCGAGATGGGGTCATGCGTTCCATTCTCCCGGACGCCATTTTCACTCCCCCGGCGCGGCTCGCCAAGCCATGGCGGGTTCCTTCCAAAAAGCTCATGTTCATCCGTCCGGCGTGGCCCACGCGACCATAGGGGACCTCCACGAAAATACGTTGCGCAGAGTGGCTCTTGCACGACTTCATTTTTTCATCCGTCGTGGACTCGCCTCCCATGAACGGCTCAAGAAAAGGAGTCCACGTCACCCGCTCATCGTAGCGCTACGGAGACGACCCCGAGAGGCGCGCCGGCTGCCCGGGCGAAATGCTCACTGCTCGGTTCCACCCGGGCCGCTCGCTCGAGCCTCTTTGATTTCCTCGAGCATCTCCACGGCGCGTCGCAGGTGAGGGATGGTGATGGACCCGCCGACGACGAGAGCGATATTGAATGTTTCGAAGAACTCCTCATCGGTCACGCCCTCCTCAGAGCAGCGAACGAGGTGATAGGTGATGCAATCATCGCACCGAAGGACCAGTGAAGCCACCAGACCTAACAACTCTTTGACTTTGGGAGAAAGCGCTCCTTCCTGGTAGGCCTGATGATCAAGGGCGAAGAAACGCTTGATGCCCAAGTGACCGCTGGCCAGAATTTTTTGATTCATTCTTTCACGAAACTCCCGGAACTCTTCCAATCGTCGTCCCATTCGTCGTTCCTCCACTCCCATCAAGAGATCCCAGAACGCCAAGGATGCCGATCACCGACGCCGCATGGTGAGCGGAGGGCATCGGTGCGGCGATGCGTCCAGAGTCAATGATCACCCCATCCTCGCTGACCGCCTCGAATCGCATCTCATGGGCGGTCACTTCCACATAGAGGAAATGATGCACCTCATCATTCCCGACGACCGTCAATCCCGTGTGCCGATTGAGATTTCCTCGACGGAGCTTGCCCGCAGCCCCGGTGACAAAATAGGTGATGCCGTGTTGGGGAGCGATCCGCTCGTAAATGTGATCGTGCCCCGAGAATACGACACGAACCCCCCCCTCAATGAGAATGGGTTCCAAGATCCGACGCATTCTCACATCAGAGCCGTGGCGCTTCCCCGATGAATAGAGAGGGTGGTGGAAGTAAGCGATCTTCCAGAGCGCCGAGGAGGCTCGCAGGGCATTCCGCAACCAACGCAATTGTTCTTCATCCCGTCTCCCCCCACTCAGGCGGGTGGAATCCAGAGCGAAGAACTCCACCAATCCGTCGCCCTTGGTGAAGCTATAGTATCGGCGCCCGTTCATATGAAAGAGCGGGTAGTTGATGGCGGCCTTCCAGCGTCCGAACTTCACGTCATGATTGCCCAGGGCGGCGTAAAATGTGACGCCGCGGCGCAGTAACTCGGCGTAGGGAATCTCGAATTTTCTCCGGTAATCATGTGGGCTGCCGAACGGATAGATGTTATCTCCAACGGTGATGACGAACGAGTAGTGGTGGCGGTCATGCCACACGACCATCTGCTCGGCCACCTTTTTCTGAGCCCGGCCGCCGGTCCCGAAATCACCGATGACGGCGAATTTGACAATAGCATTTCCACGAGCGAGAGGATCGAGCGCCGACCCGCCAGCAGCAACACCGACCAGAAACCAACCGAGCCAAAGCACGAGCAGGGACCACACGCCACAGCGCCGGACGCCGGAGATCCGATCCGCCACCGCCATCGCGCTCGTCTCGTGCACGTGTTGTGAGACCTTCACTCCAGTGAGGATAACATAAATGGTGCAGTTGGTGAATTCCCGCATCTTGTGCTACAGTGACTGGTGAGATGAAGGAGCGAGATGTTCTGTTCGTCCATGGAGCATGGGTTGGGCAGTGGTGCTGGGAGAAGCTCACGCCGCTTTTGCCTCAATACGGGATCAAAGCGCTGACGCTCGACCTCCCCGGTCACGGTCATAAGCACCATCAACCGCACGTCTCCATGCGAGATTACGTCGACGCCGTCGTCGAGGTCATCAGAGAAGGGGGACTGGTCGATCTCGTATTGGTGGGTCACAGCATGGGAGGCGTCGTGATCTCCAAGGTCGCCGAAGTTCTCCCCGAGCGATTGCGCGGACTGGTCTATCTGGCTGGATTCGTGCTCCGGGACGGGGAATCCATGCTGGACAACGTGCCTCAACCGACCGCCGAGCGTTATCGGCGCCTGGCGGAACAACATCCCGAGAGGATGATCACCATGCCGCCAGAGTTGGCGCGAAAATATTTCTTCAATGAAGCCAGCGACGAAGATGCCGCTTGGGCGTGCGCGCGCCTTCAACCTCAACCGTTTCAGCCCTTCGCCGATCGGATCACGATGAGGGCGTTTGCCGGATTGTCTCTTCCTCGACATTACCTCCTCGGCGAGCAGGACAAAGCCCTTCCCCGCGTTTATTGGGAAGAGTTCGCCCGTCGTCTGGGCTGCGAGCCGATCCGGCTGGATGCCGATCACTGCCCGATGATCTCACGCCCGCAACAGCTCGCCTCGGCTCTGGCTCGATTGTGCTGAAACCAGTCATTTCACTCTTGCCATTGAGCACCGGGAGATGCCACAATTCGGCCCGTCTGTGGAGGGAAGTGGAAGGAACAGGTGGTATCCGCCGCATGCCGACTCTTCTCGGAACAACAGACGAGTCATCTCTCAGCATTGGAAAGGAGGATCATGATTGTGGTTCATCGATCTCGACGATTCATCTGTTCGCTCGTCATGGTGGGCATCTGCTGGATGTGGGGATTCCCGGCATCCGGACAGGAGGCTTCGGAAGCCTACAAGTCACTGCAACGAGGGCGCATCTTTCTCGCCCGCCGGAATGTTGACGCAGCCATCGAGGCGTTCAAGAAAGCCATCGAATTGCAGGCCGATTACCCGGAAGCTCACTACTATCTGGGATTGGCGTACACGCGCAAGGGGTTATGGGCGGAGGCCCTGCCGTCATTTCGGCGAGCTATTGAATTGCGCGAAGGGGGAATCTATCCGGAGGCCTACCTGGGTCTCGCCGGATGCACCTACTTCCAGGGCGACTTCGCCTCGGCCATCGAATACGTTCAGAAAGCGATCAGTCAACGAGGCGAGGACAAACCGTTTGCCGCCGCCTATAATCTGCTCGGTCTGGCCTACTACCGAAGTGATCTCTACGAGCCCGCCGTCGAAGCCTTTCGCCGCGCCAGCCAACAACGCTCGCGCTATCCCGACGCCCTGTGCAGTCTGGGCGACGCCCTGTGGCTCCAGGCGACCACTCAACCGGGCCGTGGCGAACCCGGCGTCACGCTCGACCGCGCCTGGAAAGAATCCAACATCCGGGAGGCCATCGCCGCTTATCGCCAGGCCATTGAACAACAATCCAATTTTGCCCGCGCTCACCGCCAGTTGGGCCTGGCATTGATCGGCATTGACACGGAAGAGGCCCGGCGAGAATTGGAACTCTTCCTGCAGTATGCACCTCACTCTAACGATGTGGCCTGGGTTCAACAAGTCATCAAGGACCTGAAGAAAGTCTCCGACCTGCATCGGTGCGACGAAGCCGACCTCACGCCGGTCACGCTCCAGAGCCAACCCTCGCTCGAGTCACTGACCACAGAGGAGACCAGGAGAGTGAGAGGGGTCATCGAGCTGGGTGCCATCTTCACTGCCGACGGAAAAGTTCGGGCCGTTCATGTGATCAAGGGACTCAGAAGTGATCTCGATGCCCGCGCGATCAAGGCCGTTCGGAACCTCAAATTCCAACCGGCGAAGAAGGATGGCAAACCGGTCTCGGTGCTCAACACCGTGAGGATCACTTACTGATTGACGACGTCATGCCGAGCCCATCGAAAGGGTGAACGCTCCTGGACATGAAGAGCGCGCCGAGGTGGGTCAACCTGCCCCGGCGCGCTCGATTCTACTCACCAGTCATTTGTGAGATCATACTCTCCCGCCTCTGCCCGAGGAGATTTCACCCCATCCCCAGACGACGAGTCCCACGGAGAATCATCCTGGAGCCGGGGGATATTGGGTTCCTTTCGCATCTTCCAGTCACTGCCCCCGACGGTCAGTGCAGATACCCCTCATCCCGACGACCGACCCTATGTCAGGGGATCTGCCCTGACTCTGAAACGCGGTCGCAGAGGACCGGGCCCCGTCCGGGATCGCCCATGGGCATCAACGAGCCCATCTCGTCTCGGGCACGCGCAAGCGCGAGCTGATGGGTTTTCTCACCAACAAATCGCGATCCTGCCGCCTCAAGGCACGCTCGATCGTTTCCACGAGTTTGGCCATGTCGATGGGTTTCTCGACATAGGCGAAGGCGGCTTCGTTCATCGCTTCCACGGCTGAGGCCACCGAGGCGTAACCGGTGATGATGATGACCTGGGTGTCTTCATTGAGATCTTTGATCTCTCTGAGCAGGTGGAGCCCCGAATCGCCCGGCAAGTATAAGTCCAGGAGAACGACGTGGATGAATTGGTTCCTTATGGTGCTGAGGGCCATCGGGGGATCCCAGGCCTCAACGACTTCATAGCCATGGAGTTCCAAGCCATGGCGAAGTGACTCCCGCGTCAATGGATCATCATCAACGATGAGGACCGTTTTCTTCTCGTCCTTCATAAACCCCTCCTCACCCCGCCGTGATGCACTGAGCGGGGTTAAAGCCTTCCCGGAATCAAATGAGTGCTCGCTTTCTCTTTGCGAATCTCGTCGAGCAACTCCAAGATGTGATCGACATCAAAGGGCTTCCCTACGGTCATGATCGTCCGCCGATTATGATCATGGCGAAACTCGTGCTTGAGCTGTGTACATTGATTCATCAATATGAGCGCAACCTGAGCATCCAGCTTGCGCAGGGCCATGACGGCACGAAGCGTACTTTCATCCATGGGGAGGTTGAGAATGACGGTTTCATGTTGCTGCTCAGCGAGAGCCGTCATGCCATCGACGACATCCTGGACGAGAACGGCGCGAACGCCCCTCTCGGTCAGTTCCCGATGTAACGTCGTACATGACTCGATGTCGTCATCGACAATCAACACGGGTGATCGCTGGCGAAACTCGTCGAGGAACGTCACAAACGAAGGGATGTCAATGGGCTTGGTCAGAATGGAGAACGCCCCCTCTCGCTCGGCTTCCTCCATGAGATCATCGACCGTATAGGCGGTCATGAGAATAACAATGATGCCGGGCACGATTTCTCGGGCTCGCCGGAGGGTTTCAACGCCATTCATGCCCGGCATCATAATATCCATGAGCACACAGTCGAAAGGCTCCGACCGAAGCCGTTCCAACGCCTGCGCTCCATTGTCGGCGGTGGCCACCTCAATTCCTTTCAGCTCCAGCACGTCGGCCAACGCCTCGGTCAACTCGGGTTCATCGTCCACAATGAGGACGCGAAACGGTCGCTCCTCCATCACTGTTTGCCTCCATGGACGGGGTGTCCCCGCCCGGTTGGGAATCGGACGGATTGACGGCGAACGCGACGAAGAATCGAGTGCCCTGTCCGGGCGTGCTCTCGAACCAGATCCGCCCGCCATTCGATTCGACGATCTTTTTGCTCACGGCCAGTCCTAACCCGATGCCTTTCTGTTTGGTGGTGAAGAGAGGCTGGAAGATTTTGGGGGCATCTTCCGGACGGATGCCCCGGCCATTATCGATCACGGCCACGCCACGAGAATCGTTTTTGGCGAACGTCTCGATGCGCAGATCTCCACCATGAGGCATGGCCTGAACGGCATTAGAGATCAAGTTGACGAGGACCTGGATGATCTGCTCGGGATCAACATGCACGTCTAACGAACCAGGTGCCAGAGCTAACGAGAGGCTCACGTGTCGAGGGATACTGGACCGGTCGAGAGCTTCTCTCACCAAGCTGTTCAAATTCGACGTCTCGCGCTGAGGCTGCTTATCTCGAGTGAAATCCAACAGATTGCTGATGATGCGGTTAGAGGCCGTGATCTGATGCGTGATCATCTTCAAATGCCGTTGAATCTTGGCATCGCCATTGTTCAACCGGTTGGCCAGAAAGTACGCCGAGGCGGCGATGACGGTGAGCGGATTCCGCAACTCGTGCCCAATGCTCCCGGCCAACGTCCCCAACATAGACAACCGCTCCTTGCGCCGTAATTCTTCCTGGGCGGCCAGGAGTTTTCGCGTTCGTTCCTCCACCAAAGTCTCCAGGTGATTGTTGACGTCCTCTAACTGCTTGACGGCGCGATCCAGTTGCTGCTGCCGCTCGTTCAACGTCCGCGCCATGCGGTCAAAGGCCGTACTCACGGCATCGAATTCGTCCCCGTAAAGCTCGACCGATCCCGGTTTGTAGACCCCCGTTTCCAACTCCTTGACCACGCGCTGGAGCGCTTCGATCCGCCTCTGAATGGATCGGGTGATATGTACACCAAGCAGCATGATGAGGATTAACGAAGATAAAGCCATCACCATCATCACCCGATCGGTATACAACGATAGCCTCTCGATCCCGAGCCATTGGCTCTGACGACGCGCCGCAGCATGACGGCGGATTTGCTCGAAAGAGGCCCGAAAGGCTTCCCGGTTCTTCCGAATGGTATCCCAGTTGGCCGAACCGATCAGGCTCTGGGACCACTGCCCGAAGAGCTCCTGAGACCGCGCCAATGCCGCTTTCATCTGAGCATCCGACTCGACCAACTGACCGGTGCGCTGAAAACGCTCCTGGATCGAGCGAGCGAGTTGCGCCACCATCAAATGATCGCCTTGCCCCACCCCGGCTCGAAGATCTTCCCCGATTCGATAGAGCTCAACAGTCAGGGCATCAATTTCGTTGATCAGGCTCGTGAGTCGCTCCCCCGCCATCTGTTGGCGCCAATAAGACTCGACCATATTTCGTCGGAGGAGGAACTCCACTCCATTGGCGAAGAGAAAGACGCCGTAGATGAGGCTGAAGCCGATGAACAGTCGGGTTCCGATTCTGCTCGCCCATCTCTTTTGCTTTCGTCCGCTCATATGTTTTGTTCTCCGCCATCTGGCGGTGCAAGTTCCATACCACCAGCCCCGCGCCGCCTCCACCACCTCACCCTTGGTCGCGAACTCTTTGAAGTACAGAAACTTATCACACTCAACCGACATCGTGTTGCTTCATCTTGGGGCGGGCTGGGTGTCGAAGTTGTAACCTGATGTTTTCAGTTTTGAGACAAAAACGTTTCGTGGCTGCAACGAACAAAGCCCAACATGGTAGACCATCCACTCACCGTAAGAGGGCTCGCAGGCTCCAGAGGCCCGATTGCACGGGATACGCCGATTGGCGATCGATCCAATGAGTCAGAAGGCGTTTGAGTTGGGTCGCCTCGGTCGGGTGGGAGGCGATGAGATTCTGACGCTCGCCGGGATCGCGTTTCACATCGTACAGTTCGAATGTGTTGGCCACCAAGTCGTAGATGAGATGCCACCGCCCGAACATCACCGCGTATTCGAAATAGGTGGGGCCGCGTGCGGTTCGGGACGTTTCGGCGAACAGAGGACGCTTCGGCGGACCCTGAGGCGCGAGGATATCCACTCCTTCATATTCCGGTGGAGGAGTGAGTCCGAGGTAGTTGAGGATTGTGGGGGCGAGGTCGATCAGACTGACGGGGACGTCAACGTGCCGGGGGGTCATCCCCGGTCCGCGGATGATCAATGGTACCCGAATCGCTTCCAGGTAGAGCATGGCGTCGGCGCCCTTTTGCCCATGCTCCATTAACGGGTAGCCGTGGTTGGAGGTGAGAATGACCAACGTCTCGTCGGCCATTGGGGGCGTCTGCAGAAATTGAAGGAGTCGAGTGAGCTCATGATCCAGACAGGCGATCTGGCTATCATAGAAGTCCAGGTCGGTCTCCGTCCCGAACGTTTGCCGGGCCGGACACGGAGGGGTCGGCTTGTAATAGTGGACCCAGATGAAATGCCGGTCGCTGCTCTTCAGTTGGCCGAGAACCTCCAGGGCTCGATCGGTGAGCTCCCGCGCCGTCCACACGCCTCCATTGGGTGGATGGATGTCAACCTCGATACCGAGCTTGGGAATGCGCCGATAGGGCGGTTGGAGATTGAGCTGGGCGGCCATATCTTTTCGCTGAACGAATACCGTTTGCACGCCATGTTTTTGGAGGAGTTGGATGAAGGTGGGGCGACGATCATCAAACACCGCCTCCCCATAGGCCGACCGCACCATGGCCGCAAACGCATGCCCCGTCGACGTCGATGGACTGTACGCCCACTCATACC
>JALSQX010000023.1 GCA_026985075.1 Blastocatellia bacterium
GTGCTCGCCTCCGGGGTCCGTGACTTGCCCGCTCCACTAGCTCTCAACTGACTCCTCCCCGCCGACCAGCGGCGGGGCTTCCAGGATGAGGAGAAAATCCCCCAGACTAGCTGCTCACCTGAACCTCCCCGCGGTCCAGCCGCGGGGCTTCCCAGGCCCCGAGGTTCGCCTCCGGGGTTCGTTACGCTCTCCGCTATGCGAGCCCCTAATAACGAGCCGACACCTGACCCCTGCCGCTCGCCTCACCCTCCTGGCCTCGGTCTCGACCCCCTCGCCCATGAGCAACACGGTCTCTGTCGGCCACCTCACCCCCTTTCGCCGAGAATGACTCATCGGATAAACTAGTACGTTATGACGCGAGAGATTTACCTGGACAACAATGCGACGACGCCCATCGCGCCCGAAGTCGTGGAGGCTATGATCCCCTACTTGCGCGAACATTATGGAAATCCTTCCAGCCGGCATCGCAAGGGATTGGAAGCCGAGCGCGCCGTTCGCCAGAGCCGAGAGACCATCGCCCGCCTGCTGGGGGTGAACGAGACCGAGATCATCTTCACCGCTTCGGGGACAGAAGGGGATAACATCGCCATTCGAGGCATCGCCCGCGCCCGCCAACGCCAGGGCCGTCACATCATCACCAGTCGGGTGGAACACCCGGCCGTATTGGAGACCTGTCGCGATCTGGAAGCCGAAGGATTCCAGGTCACTTACTTGCCGGTCGCCAGAGATGGGACGCTGTCACCGGAGACGGTCCTCCATGCCCTCACCGATGAGACCATTCTCGTCACACTCATGCACGTCAACAACGAAACCGGCGCCATCTTCCCCATCGAAGAGATCGCCCGTCAGGTCAAACGAACCAATACCCGCGTGGTCATCCACTCCGATGGCGTCCAGGCCGTGGGGAAATTGAAGCCCGATCTCACCGACGTCGATCTCTATACGGTGAGCGGTCACAAGTTCCACGCCCCCAAGGGCATTGGTGCGCTCGTCGTTCGTCAAGGCGTGCACCTGAAACCGATCATCACCGGCGGCGGGCAGGAACGCGGGCTTCGTTCGGGCACCGAGAACGTCGCCGGAATCGTCGGATTGGCCCGCGCCATGGAGCTCGCTTACCAGGATTTCGACGCCAGGCGAGATCAGCTTCTGAAGCTCAAGGAGCGCTTCCTCGCCGGGCTGGAAGAGATCCCCGACGCTCACGTCAACTCGCCAGCCAACAGTGTTCCCACCACAGTGAGTGTCGCTTTCGCGGGCGCTCCTTCCGAGGTCCTCCTCAATGCCCTGGAAGCCGAAGGCATTTACGCTTCCGCCGGATCAGCTTGCGCCTCGGCCCATAAGTCCCATCGTCGGCGCAGCCACGTGCTGCAGGCCATGGGACTGGAACCCGCCTTGATCGACACCACCATCCGGTTCAGTTTTTCGCGATACACGACCATGGAAGATATCGACGCCACGCTTCAAGCGCTCCGGCGCGCCCTGCCCCAGATCCGAGCCGTGGCCCGAGGACAACGCGCTACACACCGATGAGAGAGCAACTGGTGACAATCCGATTCGATGAAATCGGCCTCAAGGGGAAGAATCGCCCGTTGTTCGAGAAGCGGCTGGCCGACAATATCGCCCGCGCCCTGCACATCGACGCCTCCCGCGTCAAGCGCGAGCGAGGGCGCATCTACGTCTATCCAGAGCGCGAGGATGAGCGACTTCTGCGACGACTGGAGCAGGTATTCGGCGTCAAGACATTCAGTCCGGGCGTGCGCGTCCCGGTCGCCGTGGAAGCCATGGAAGCCGAAGCCATCGAACTGGCCCGGAAGGAAGTAGACGGCGGCGCCAAGACGTTCAAGGTGGATGCCCGCCGCGCCTTGAAGTCGTTTCCATTGGATTCCATGGACATCAACGCCCACCTGGGGCGACGCGTCCTCGAAGCTTTCCCTGAGTTGAGCGTCGATGTGCATCAGCCCGATTTCAAGCTTCAGGTGGAAGTGCGGCCCTCGGGGATCTTCCTCTCCACACGCACTTATCAAGGCCCCGGCGGCGTGCCCGTGGGCATGAGCGGGCGGGCGCTCCTCTTGCTCTCTGGTGGTATTGACAGCCCGGTCGCCGGGTGGATGCTCATGAAGCGCGGCCTGGCCATCGACGCCGTCTACTTTCACAGCCCTCCCTATACCGGAGAACGAGCCAAAGAGAAAGTCCTGGAACTCGCCCGCGTGCTCGCTCGCTGGAAAGGCGACCAGGTGAAGGTCTACGTCCCCTACTTCACCGAGATTCAAGTGCAAACCGCCCAACACGTTCCCTCCCCGTTGTGGACCATCATTCACCGACGATTCATGCATCGAATCGCCGAGCGCATCGCCGAAGCCGATGGCTTCAACGCGCTGGCCACCGGCGAGAGCATCGGCCAGGTGGCCAGTCAGACGGTTCAGAATCTCCAGTGCATCGATCGCGCCGTCCGGATACTCGTCCTCAGGCCGCTCACCGGCTTCGACAAAGTCGAAATCGTCAATCTGGCCAAGCGCATCGGGACCTACGAGATCTCCATCCAGCCGTACGAGGATTGCTGCACGCTGTTTGCGCCCAAAAACCCCAAGACGAAAGCGCGCCTGGATCACGTCGAATCGGCCGAAAGCCAATTGCCCGCCGACCGGCTCATCGCCGAGGCTTTCGAGCGAATGGAAGTCATCACTGTGAATGCCGAGGACGGGTGATCCCTATCTCGGCTCACGTCACCGCTCGTTCCCGAAAAGCTTCACACGCCGACACCTCACATCGGCCTCCTGGAGATGAAACGGGCGAGAGGTGAACGGCACTTCAACCATTCATGCTCACCGACTTCTTCCCTTCCCCCGCCCACCGTGATGATGGATGTGACAAATGGCGATGGCCAAGGCGTCGGCGGCATCGTGGGGTTCGGGGACCTTCGGCAACTTCAGAATGACGCGGACCATTTGCTGGACCTGATGCTTCTCGGCGCGACCATAGCCGACGGTGGCGCTCTTGACCTCCAGCGGCGAGTACTCGTAGATGGGAAGTCCGGCGCGCGCCGCTACGAGCAACGCCACTCCGCGGACATGTCCGAGCTTCAACGCGCTCTTGACGTTCACGGCGTAGAAAGCTTCCTCGACGGCCACGACATCGGGACGGAATTTCTCGATCAGGCGTTGAAGCTGCTCCTCGATGTTCAGGAGACGTTGAGCGAACGAAGCTCCGCGCCTGGACCGAATCGTCCCATACTCGACCAACTGGTGACGCTTGCCGTCGGTGTCGATGAGACCATAGCCGGTGGTCTCACTGCCGGGATCAATACCCAGTACGCGCATGCTCATTTCTCGCCGCCGGGGCCGCTGAGCGGTTCCACGGGCTGACGTTTGATTCTACCCGGTGAAATCGATGAGGAGCAACGGGATGGGAGAAGTCGAGAGCACGATCAGGAGATCATGGCCGAGAGCGCAACCATGCTGGGTTCCCGGGCTCGGGAACCCCTGCTACTCGGGAGCGGGAGGCGTCAGTTGAGAGCTCGTGGAGCGGGAATGTAACGATCCCCGGAGTCCAGCTCCGGGGCTTTCAGGAGTGAGGGGAGGGCGGCGTTAACTAGCTGGCACGTCACCGACCCCGGAGTCCAGCTCCGGGGCCTGAAGGGAACCCCCATGGCTCAGTAGTGGGGAGGCATCGCGCGGGCGGCTCGTGAGGCAGCATCTCCCCCACACGAAGGATGCCCCGCCGTTCGCCGGTGGGGAGGCGTCAGGTGGGCAGCTCGTCCGGCGCTGCTTTTCATCCCCTGGGAAGCCCTGTCGCTTGTCGGCGGGGAGGCGTCAGATGTCGGCTAGTAGAGAGGCTCACCCTCCCATTGGATGCCCCGCCGCTTGTCGGCGGGGAGGCGTCAGGTGGGAGCTAGTTGAGGGCGTATCTTCCACCACCTGGAAGCCCCGCCGCTTGTCGGCGGGGAGGCGTCAGTTGAGAGCTCGTGGAGCGGGAATGTAACGATCCCCGGAGTCCAGCTCCGGGGCTTTCAGGAGTGAGGGGAGGGCAGCGTTAGCTAGCTGGCACGTCACCGACCCCGGAGTCCAGCTCCGGGGCCTGAAGGGAACCCCCATGGCTCAGTAGTGGGGAGGCGTCGCGCGGGCGGCTCGTGAGGCAGCATCTCCCCCACACGAAGGATGCCCCGCCGTTCGCCGGTGGGGAGGCGTCAGGTGGGCAGCTCGTCCGGCGCTGCTTTTCATCCTTTGGGATGCCCCGCCGTCAGGCGGGCGGGCGTCCGTGGAGAGGGCGTCTCACCAGGAGCACGCTCATCCCCGGAAGCGAGCCTCGGGGCACGAGGGCTACAAGGCCTTGCGGCTGGGTGGTGCAAGGGCCTCGCGCTGTCCGGTCCGGCTCGATAGGCCATGCCCATAGGACTCATGAAGAACGAAAAGGGTTTCTTCGGGCGCCCGGCACGGGCTCTCCCATTGTTTCCGGAGCAATGGACTTCTGTCCGGGCAACCAGACCGGCATCCGAATTCTTTACCACCATGGCGCGGACTGGTAAACTATACACTCGCCATGGCATGAAGGCGCAACGATTACTGCTACAACCGGTTTCCGCCGGCGATCTCATCGATCGGGCGCTCCGTCTTTATCGCACGCATCTTGGTTCGTTTCTCGGTCTGGCCGCCGTTCCCGGACTGGTCGCCGTCATTGGCGGATTGCTCGCGCTTCTCGATCGCTCGGATGCCCTCATGGCCCTCCTGGGATATGCGCTGACCTACTGTGCTGCGCCAGTGCTCAATCTGTTGCTCATTGGCGGTCTCACTCAGGCGATTGCCGACCACGTGATGAACGACGAGCCGCTCTCTTTCGGGCGCACGTGGAGAATCGTGATCGCGCACCTTGACTCGCTCCTGGGCGTTTCGCTGATGGGTTGGTTATTTTTTCCTCTCACACTGCTCATCATCGGCGCATTGAGCTTGCCGCTCTTCATGATCGGCTCGGCGTTCTCTCTCGCTCTCGCGGCCGGAGCCCAGGCCACCTGGCTCAGCGTCGTCGCCATAGGAACCGTGGCCGTGCTCGTCCTTCTGGGCGGAGGATTGCTGTTCATGGAAGCCTATGGACGGGTGGCCATGATGCCCGCCGCCGCGGTCATGGAAGACCAACCTGTGGGATCAGCGGTCTCCCGAGGATTTCAACTCGGCGCCAAGACAGCTCCCAAGGTGCTCGCCGTGTTCGCCTTCGAATACTGCTTGACGTACTCCATTGCCATGGCCCTGGGCGCCCCCTTAGGCGCGTATTTTGCCTCCAAGCAGATCGGTCTCACTCCGGAGACGGCACAAACGATGGCCATGGGATTCAACATCCTGGTTCAACTCGGAAGTCTGTTATCGGCGCCGGTAGGGCTCATCTCATTTGCTCTGCTTTACTTCGATAATCGCGTTCGTAAGGAAGGTATGGATGTGGAGATCCTGGCCAGCGAGATTCCTTTCCCGGCCGAAGCAACGACCGTCCCATCATGATGTCGAACGATGAACCGGATATCGCTCCTCACCATCGGCGCGCTCTCGCTCCTTGGACTGGCTGGTTCGGCGAGAGCGTCAACCCACTCACTGGACGATTATGCCTCTCGCCTCCGGAGGGCGTTACAGCTTCTGGAGACGGCGCCAACCGGTGCCCGCCCTATGCTGACTGAGACAATCGCCCGTCTGCTCCCCAGCGAGGAAGCGGTCGCCGTCGAACGACAGCGGGTTCGAGTGAATAATCGGTGGCTGCATCGATTGCTCGAAGAGTACCAGGCGACACGAGATCCCGACCGGCGCGCCCGGCTCTCTGCTCACATCGAGCGGCGTCTCCAGGTGCTGCTCGAACAGGTTGAACAGGCTCGGGGATCGGCCGGGCCGGCGATCGATCAGGCCCGCGCCCGACTGGCTGGGATTCTCGATCGACGCGAATTTCACCGCCACTCAACGTCAACCTGGATGAGTCGCTGGCGCCGTCGCATCCGCCAATGGCTCGCTCGACTGGCCAGTCTCCTGCCCGAGCTGGAACGGGGAGGCGCACCCTTCGGTCGCGCGATTCAGCTCATCGTCTGGCTCATGGCGATGGTGCTCATCTATGCGTTGATCACCACGCTTCTGGCGGCTTTTCGTCGAGAGCGTCACTCATCGGACGGCAAGGATCATGCTCCCGAGAGCGCAACGACGGCCATCCGGCCGACTCCAGCCGACTGGCGAAAACGAGCGCTGACGGCGGCCCAGAATAAGGATTACCGTAGCGCCATCCGCTATCTCTACCTCTCCCTCCTTCATGCGCTCGACGAGCGCGGGTTGATCGAGATCACCCCGGCGGCCACCAACCGCGACTACCTGCGCCGCGTGCGCCCGCGGGCGAATCTCTATTCAACGATGGTGTATCTCACCCGGCGATTCGAACGGTACTGGTATGGCCAGATCGTGCCTTCGGAAGCGGACTTTCACGATTATGTCATCGAGTACGAAAGAGCCTTCTCCGCCCTGACCGGAGACTGAACCAATGAGAATGAAGAGAGCACTCTTGAACCATCTCGTCCTGCTCGGCTTGCTGCTGGCCATCATTGGACTCAACGTCCTCTTCTATCCGGGAACATCTGGCGAGGAAGAAGAAGAATGGAACGGCGATCGCTCGATCTACAGCGCTCGACCATATGGGACGCGTGCCTTCTTCCTGCTGTTGAAAGAGATGGGGTATCCGGTGGTCGCCTACGAGGAACCCTTCGATCGCCTGGCGGCTCACGAGAATATTCGCGGACTGTTCGTCATCGGGGCGCGACTTCCCTTCACCTCCGAAGAACTCGGGGCGCTGGAGCAGTGGGTTCGACGGGGAGGCTGGCTCATCATCATCGATCGGAAGATCGATTGGACCATCGCCGATGGGACGATTCGGATAGTCAGCCATCCCAAGTTCAAGCGCTGGCAGCGCCCCCGAGTCATCCAACCGACGGCGCTCACGCGGGGAGTGGAGAGCATTCACCTCACTGAATACGCTCATGCCGTGAGCGTGGCCTCGGCTCCGGTGACCGAGCACATCGGCGACGCGACCGATGCGCTCCTCGTCGACTTCGCTCATGGGAACGGTCGCATCATCGTCCTCGGAGAACCTCACATCGTGGCCAACAACGGTCTCAACGAAGGAGATAATCTGGTTCTCGCTCTGAACATCGTGCGCCATATTCCTTCGGGGACGATCGCCTTTGACGAGTATCACCATGGCTATGGCACCTCGCCGATGAGAGCCCGCACCGGGGTGGTTGGCGCCTTCCTGAATTTGTACGATTATTTCAAGGCGACGCCGGTGATCTGGCTCTTCCTCCAGATGAGTCTCATCGCCGCCAGTCTCCTTTACTCCCGCGGCCGCCGCTTCACCCGACCGCGGCCGCTCATCGCGCCTCGCCGCACGCGCTCGCTGGAATACATCGCCGCTATGGGCGATCTGGCCCGACGCCTGAATCTCACCTCATGGGTCATCGAGAATGTGAGGAGCGGATTCCAGCGCCGGTGCCGGCTCCCGACTTCAACGTTGCTGGTCGGGCAACGAGGTGACGTCGCGGGCGCGTTCGCCGCCCGGCGAGCCGGACATCCCGGATGGGAATTCCGAGTTCCGTCCCTCGAACCAGAGACGTCCGATGCTCAGGCTCTCATTCGCTGGGTTCAACACCTGCGCCACATCGAGATCCAGATGAGGAAGCGACCATGACCGTAGAGGATGTTTTCCGCATCACCGAACATATCAAACGAGAACTTCATAAAGTCATCGTCGGCCAGGACGAGGTCATTGAGCAAATCCTCGTCGCCCTGTGGGCCGAAGGTCATGTCCTTCTGGAAGGAGTTCCCGGCATTGCCAAGACGCTGATGGTGAAAGCGCTGGCTCATATTCTGGGACTTCGGTTCACCCGCATTCAATTCACGCCCGATCTCATGCCCGCCGATATCACCGGTACGAGCGTCTATAATTTGTCGACGGGGACATTCTCGCTGCGACGGGGACCGGTGTTCACCGATCTGCTCCTGGCCGATGAGATCAACCGGACGCCCCCGAAGACGCAGGCCGCGCTGCTGGAGGCGATGGAGGAACGGCAAGTGACCATCGATGGGACGTCCCATCCCCTCCCTCCCACGTTCATGGTCTTCGCCACGCAGAATCCGATCGAATACGAAGGCACCTACCCTCTGCCCGAAGTGCAACTGGATCGATTCCTGCTGAAGATCATCATCCGTTATCCTCGGCCCGAAGAGGAACGGGAGGTTCTGGCCCGGTGGCACGCTGGATTCGATACGCATCATCTGGAGCACATCGCGTTTGAACGGCTCAACGGCGCGGAAGAGATCATCGCGGCTCGCCAACAGGTGCGCGCCGTCACCGTCGAAGACGGGATCATGCGCTACATCGTGGACCTGGTCCGGCACACGCGCGTCGTCCTGCATATCGCTTGGGGCGCGAGCCCGCGCGCTTCGGTGGCGCTGATGCTGGCCAGCAAAGCCCTGGCCGCCATGCGCGGGCGCGCCTATGTGCTCCCCGAAGATGTGAAGGAGATGATCAAACCCGTCTTGCGGCACCGGATCATTCTCCGGCCGGAAGCCGAGATTGAAGGCCTCGCTGCCGACGAGGCGTTAGAGGAAGTCATCGCCAGCGTTGAGGTTCCCCGTTGATCGAGTCGATGAGTGAGAAAAAAAACGGGTCGCCTGGCGCGCTCCGGCCTCCTACTCCCGATGGGGTGGTCCGAGAGCGTTCGTCGCCCTCACCGGCCCGACGCCGATGGAGGCGACTACGGCCCGACGGCGCCCAGTGAGGTGAACCCTCCGATGAACGTCGTTTTCGCCCGCCGATTCTATTGGTTGCTCGCCCTGGGGCTCATCCCGCTGTCGGCGAGTTGGCTCAGTCCTGACCTGTTGATCATCGCTGCGGTTCTGGATCTCGCCGTGGGGATAGCGGCGGTCATCGACGGTCTCACCGGCGAGCCGCCCACCCGTCTTGAGGTTCGGCGATTGATCGACGCTCATCTCGCCCTGAAGGCCGCCCATCCGGTCGAACTCCTCATCACCAACCGATCGCCTCGATCGCTCGCTTTGTGGGTGAGAGACGAATATCCTCCGGGAATGATCCCTTCGCACACCGAATTCAGGGTCGAACTCGGTCCCGGTCAATCGACGAGCATTCGCTATACGCTCCGGCCATCCGAGCGGGGCGATTTTCAGTTCGGGGATACGGTGGTGCGCATTCGCGGGCGAGCCCAACTCATCTGGCGGCAATGGCGATACGAGACCTCACAGTCGGTGCGCGTCTATCCGAACTTTCGCCAGGCCAGGCACATCGAGCTCATGGCCCACCGTCACCGGCAAATGCTGGTGGGCACGAGACGGATGCGATTCCGCGGTCAGGGGCGCGAATTCGAGTCGCTCAGAGACTTCGTCGCGGGCGATGAGATTCGCCATATCGCCTGGACGGCCACCGCCCGGCGGGGCAAACTCGTCACCCGGCAGTATCAGGTCGAACGCTATCAAAACATCATGATCATGCTGGATACCGGGCGGATGATGAGGGCGGAGATCGACGAGTTGAGCAAGCTCGATCACGCCATCAATGCGGCACTCTCGCTGGCTTATGTGGGGTTGACCGGCGGCGACAACGTCGGTCTTCTCATCTTCGGGCGGCAGGTGAAAACGTACATCCCTCCCCGGCATCGCCCCGACCAGCTCGGCCTCCTCCTCGAAGCTCTGTACAATGTCCGGGCGGAGTTGATCGAGCCCGACTACGCCGGGGCGTTCCGCTATTTTATGCTGCGAAATACGAAACGATCGCTGGTCGTCATCCTCACCGATATCATCGACCGGGAAGGATCGGAGGAGCTGCTGGCTTATACGTGTCTGTTAGCCGGTCACCACCTGCCGCTCTTGGTGACCATCAGCGATACGGACTTATGGAACGCCATCGGACGCGTTCCCACACGCCTCTCTGAAGTCTACCAACAGGCGATGGCCGAAGAAGTGCTCCGCCAACGGCAAGAAGCGCTGGCCCTCATCGCGCGACGCGGCGGACTGGTCGTCGATGTGCCCATCGGCCATTTGGCCGCGGAATTGGTGAATCGATATCTGGAAGTGAAAGAGCAAGGGTGGCTCTGAGCAACTCATCGATCGCTCGATGGCGGAGCTTCAACACCGATGCTCGCCGAGTGGCGGCGGAGGCGGCGGAGGATCATCCACGCCCCGATGGCCAGAATGATGAGCAGCGACACCGTGGGATAGTGTGCCTTGAGGAGGCGACTGGCTTCATCACCATACTGCGCGCCGAGGTACCCTTCAGAGGCGTATCGGAGGAGGCGTCCGAGAATCACGCCGAGCAGGAAGCGATCCCAGCGCATGCCCATCAATCCGGCGGTCACGATGAAAACCTTCGTGGGGAATGGTGGCGGAGCGAGAACGGCCATCATCACCGTCCACAGGGCATGGCGATTGAGTCGCTCTCTGGCCCGCCGTCGCTTCTCCGGATCGAGCCGAGAGAGCACCAGCGTTCCCCCCTTTCGACTGATGCCGTAGAGACTGGCACAGCCGAGCGCCGATCCCAGGGTCGCCGAGAGACTGATGAGTAACCAGTGACCGGGCTTCTGCCAGGCGAGCAGCAAGATGAGGGCGTCCGGACCACCGACCAGGGGGATGCCCACCGAGTCGAGAAAGGTGAGCAGGAACAATCCGGGAATGCCCAACGCGAGGAGATATTCCTTCACAGCGTTCAACGATGACAAGGCGTGTCTCCCGATCACCAGCCGCTCCCTTCCGCCCTCGCTCAGCGCAGCGCGTCCCCATCACGGTCCAACTCTGATGTCGCCGGGGAATGGCCCCCTAACCATCTTTCCACGAACCGATAGGTGAACACGGCGATGACGCTCACCCCGATGAGCAGCAGGATGACCAACGCGGTATGCCGATGAATGAAGGCGAGAATCTCGTCCCCATAAAACACGGCCAAGATGGCCTGACTGAAATAACGGACCGAGCGGGCAATGGCCACGTTCATCAGAAATCGCTTCAGGGGAAACTGCAACACGCCGGCCGTGGCCACAAACGCCTTGAAGGGGGTGGGTGGGGGACAAAGAGCGGGAATGATCAACGCCCAGGAACCGAACCGCATGAAAATTCTCTCGATCCGCTTCAGCCTCCCCGACATCCCTTCAGAGGGCTTCCGGCCGAGCGGGATCAGAGCACCGAGGCCCCGAAGCACGGCCCGCCCCCCTCTCCGAGCCAGAGAGTAGAGAATGAGACATCCGATGACCGAGCCCACCGTGGTCAACAGCGGCCAGAAGAGAAACAGGCGGGGATTCTCGACCACGTTGAGCACGACCACCACATCGTTGATTTCGGGGACGCTGAGGAATGATGAATCCAGGATAGCGATGATGAAAATGCCGATGGGACCGATGGATTGAAGCGTTTCGAAAATGCTCTCCATCACTTCGCTTCACCTTTGGCGCTGCAGGCGCGATGTGGAATCCATGAGTTTGATCTTCAGCGTGTATGGACCTCGCCCCTCCTTGTAGAGGCTGTTGACGCGGATGTGATATACGCCCGTATAGGGCAGCGTGATTTTGATCCGCGCCGGTCGTCCTTCACGAGTGCCGCAACTGCTCATCATTTCCGTTCCATCTCGATCCATGAGAACGAGATGCCCGTTGAAGCTCTTCGAACTGAGTTCGACGGCGATGCGCTGCCCGCTCCGCCCTCGAAACTGATACCAATCGTACGGAGATCCATCCGACTTCAATCGCTTATCCGTATCGGTCAGAGATCCCCGTCGCGTCTGACCAATGTGTATGGGGGATTGTGCCGGAAGGGACGGGAGCAATACCCCTAGTATGATGAGACCGTGAATGACATAGTGTATGCGCATCATTAACCCCCTGTTTCGGTTCGCGTTTGTTGGATGAATCCCGTCCTGAGGGGGTTGTACGAACAAGGCCACAAAGAGGCCCCGACGACCGCCGAGCGGCGAGGCTCGCCCGCACCGCGCCGTCGCTTCAAGCCGTCCGGTGGAGCTCGAGCAGTGTCTCCGAAGAGACCATCGATGAAGAGTGTCTCTCATCGCCGCCATCTCATTGCCGCGAGGCTCGCTTTCGAATCAATCGCACGATCTCGCTCGCCTGGCGACGCGCCATCAGGAGCACTTCCCGATCCGACTCCAGGTCTTCCAGCAAAGGGAGGAGCTTCTGAGGCTCGGCGATCCATTGATTCTTCACTTCCCGGCGCAACGCTCTCAGTTGCCGATCCAGATCTAATGGGCCATATCGCCGCGCTAATTGGATGGCGAAGATTCGACTCTCCTGGGTGACGATATTCCGGAACAGTCGAACTAACGATCGCATGGCCGGATGACGGGTGTAATTGAAGTGCACTTCGCGTTGCCGGTCGCCTCGCTTCACTCGCAGGGTGATCGTCCCTCGATGGGAGAGGTCTTGCTCTCCCTGGTACTCCTCGGTGCTGGTGAGAAACTCCGCCTCCTCCAGATAACGATCGATGCGCGCCACGGTTTCGGGGAACAGATGGAGGTCGAGCGTGATGATCTCCTGATCATCTCCTCGTCGGAAGCGAAACTGCCCGCGCCCACGTTCATCGAACCGCAATTCGGCGAACCGGGGTTCCAGCGTCGCCGACTCGAAGCGATAGTAATACTCGGTGGGGCTGGGATGGTCGGACTGAATGGCCACTGATCCCCATGGCGATATGAATAAGAACAGGATCCAACCAACGATCTCGACCGCCATATGATGTACTCCCTCTGTCCACCTTTCGGGGAGAGATTATTTTAGCCGAACAGAGACCAGTTTGGAAATGCCTGGCTCTTCCATCGTCACGCCGTGGAGGGCGTCGGCAATCTGCATGGTGGTTTTGTTATGGGTGATGATGATGAACTGCGTCCGCTGGCTCATCTCCTTGATTTTCTCGCTGAATCGCTTGATGTTGACATCGTCCAGTTGTGAATCGACCTCGTCGAGAATACAGAACGGACTCGGTCGATAGCGAAAGATGGCCAACAGGAGGGCGATCGCCGTCAGCGATTTCTCTCCCCCGGAGAGCAACATGATGTTCTGCAGGCGCTTACCCGGCGGCTGAGCGATGATCTCAATCCCGCTCTCCAGCGGATTCGCCTCATCGACCAGCACCATCTGGCCTTGTCCCCCGCCAAACAGCTCCTGAAAAGTCTCCATGAAATACCGGTTGATCGCCTGGAAGGCCTCCACAAACCGCTGCCGAGACCGCCGTTTGATTTCGGCGAGCGCCTTCTCCGTGGAGGCGATTGACGCTAACACATCCTCGCGCTGCTTGTGAAGGAAGGACAACCGCTCCTGCTGGGCCTCTAATTCGTCAAGGGCCACCATGTTGATTGGTCCCATCCCATCGAGCTTTCGCCGAAGCTGCTGAATCCGGTCATCAATGGCCTGAACATCGTCGGCATCCATCACCGTGGGAACGGGAAACGCCCCTTGATCCACCAGGACGATGACGTCCTCCAGCGGATGACCGAGTTCGTTCCTGCACATGCGCTGAAGATGATCGGCCTGGGCAGCGAGTTGGGCTCGCTCGACCTCCCATTGAGCGATCTGTTCGCGAATCGACCGTTCCCGAGCTCGGCGATCGGTCAATGTTTGACTGAGTTCATCGGCTCGATGGTGGAGATCATCCAACGCCTGGGTCGCCGCGCTGACCCTCTCCTCGGCGGCTCGGTGATCGGCCTCCAGCCGGTCCAGCTTCTGTTCGACTTCAACGAGAGCATCCCGCAGCCGAGCCATCTCATCATCGAGGCGGGCCATCGTCTCGTCATGAGCGCGGAGTCGAGATCGAATCTCCTCAGCCTCGGCGGCCAGCCGCTCCTGATCAGCCTCCAGGCTGCGCTTTCGCTCATTGGCTGTGGCCGCCTGCATGCGAAGAGCCGATAGTCTTTCCGACACCTCAGCGACGTCGGCGCGGACCCGAACCAATCGTTCCTGAGCCTGCTGGTGCTCGGTCTTCGACTCGGTCAACGCGGCATCGGCGGCCCGCTCCGCCCTCCTCAGTCGGTCGCGTTTGGCCTCCAGCTCGGTCCGATCCGCCTCAGCCTGCGAGAGCTCCACTTCGACGACCCGCAGGTGTTGCTCAGCTCGCGTCAGGTCCTGCTCGAGGGTGGTGAGCTGAAGAGCGCGTTCCAGAGCCGATTTCTCTTCCCGCTGATATTGAGACCGCGCCTCATCGAGCCGAGCCTGCTTGTCCCGCATTCGTCGCTCGGCGACGGCCAATTGCTCATCGACCGATTGCCATGCCCGATTCAACTCGCCGGCCCGACGCCGGAGATCCTGAATCTCCCGTTTGATGCCCAGAAGACTTTTCACCTCTCCGGCATCGTTCCCTCCGGTGATCACTCGTCCGTTCCGCACCCGGGTCCCATCGGGCGCGATGATGTATTTGCCGGGCTCGACAAATGATCGCTCGATGGCCGCGTCCAGATCGGCGGCGATTTCGGCAGTAGCGAGTTCCGGAAAAGCTCGGCGGAAAGCGTCGGCGATCGAGGGCTTGAGCCCGAGGACCTCCAGAAGCGAACGGGGGGAACGAGACGTCTCCGCCGGGGAAGGTCGCTCGGCAGCTCGTCCTCCCTTCATCGATGGCTCCCCACCCTGGAGGCCGACGATCAAGAAGGTGGCGCGTCCCGAGCGACTTCGCTTCAGAAACGCCAACGCCCGAAGGGCCTCTTCCAGGGTTGGGACGAGGACCATTTGCAAAGCGTCACCGAGCACCCGTTCGACCATCGGTTCGTCCTGGCGTCGAACGCGCACATAGTCGGCCAGCGTACCCAGTATCCGAAATCCGTTCTCTTCCCTCTCCCGCTGCTGGAACAGACGTTGCACCGCCGGCGAGCAGTAGGCGTGCTGTCGATCCAGCTCGATGAGCAAGGCCAGGCGCTCTTCAACGGCGAGTCGTTCTTTTTCCAGCGCGGCGCGTTCCTCCAGCCGCGCGGTGCGCTCTTCGTTCGCGCGATTGAGTTGCTCCTCCAGACCGGCGATGACCTCGGCCAACTCGGCCAGGCGTTGCCGGTCGTCGGCCACGGCTTGCTTGAGCCGTGCGCGTTGGGCCTCCACCTCCGCCCGCTTAGAGAGGGCCCGCTCTCGTTCGGCGCGCAGTCCATCGATCCGCTGTTGGAGCCGCTCCAGATCGACATCGACCTGACGAGCGGCATGTCGCAACTGCGCGTGATGATTCGTCTCTTCCAATACCCGCTGTCGGAGCGATTCGAGTTCCTCCTCGGCCTCCCGGATTTGAGCCAGCACCGCCCGATAGGCGTCTTCCTGTCGGTTGAGTTCACTTTGATCGAACTGAACAGTATGGGAGAGATCATCCAAGGCGAGCCGGCACTGTTCCCGTTGCTGCTCGATCAGGGCCAGGCGCCCGCTGAGGGTCTTCTGCTCGTGTTGGATCTCCTCTCGCTTGAGCTCCAGATTCTTCAGGTGTTCGAGGTGACCGGACTGCTCGCTCCGCGCCCGCTCTTTGTCCAGCGCGATGGCGCTCAACCGCTCTCGCGCCTCATTCAGCTCCGCTTCGCCGCGTCGGGAGGCCTCGATGGCCTCGTGATACTCGACCTCCAGCGAATCGATCGTGCGCATCAATTCGGCGTGGTGGTCTCGACCGGCGGCCAATTGCTCGTCGAGGCGCTTCAACGAAGATTCGATGCGCCGGGACTCCGCGACGAAAAATCGAGCGAGCCATCCTCTGAGTTCCTCCTTGAACCGGCGAAACCGTCGCGCCTTCGCCGCCTGGCGCTTCAGGGAGCGAACCTGGCGCTCCAGCTCCGCGATCACATCGTCAATGCGCGCGAGGTTTTGTCTGGCCGCCTGCAGCCGAAGCTCGATCGTCCGCTGGCGAAGCCGAAACTTGGTGATCCCGGCGGCGTCTTCGATCACCGATCGGCGCTCATAGGGCTTTGCGGTCAGAATCTCCTCGACGTGCCCCTGTCCGATGATGGCATAATGACCCGGTCCCAGACCGGTCCCCGCAAAGAGATCCTGTATGTCGCGCAAGCGAACCCGACGCCCGTTGAGCAAGTATTCGCTCTCGCCCGACCGATAGAGGCGCCGACCGACGGTCAACCGTTCTCCCGCGGCGACCGTGAGCTCGAACCCACTGGTGGGCTCACCGATGGCCCCATCGGCTTGTTCGCCCCCGCGGTGCCCATTGTTTGTGGAGAAATCTTGTCGGGCGACCAGCGTCAAGGTCACCTCAGCCACCCCAATGGGCGGTCTGTGATGGGTGCCCTGGAAGATGACATCTTCCATCTTGGAGCCCCGAAGCAGCCGCGCGCTCTGCTCGCCAAGCACCCAGGTGATGGAATCGGCGAGGTTGGACTTGCCGCAGCCATTGGGCCCGACGATGGCAGTGATCGTTTCGGTGAAATCGAGTTCGGTGTGCTCGCAAAAGGATTTGAATCCCCTCAACTCGAGCTTTTCCAGCTTCAACATATGTCAACCCCAACCAGTACCCCATCAGTGGGGATCAGCCGCAATATACTGTAGTCGCCCTCATTTGTCAATCACCCGCGGAGATCGTGATCACCCCCGAGAGGTGGTCAGCGGCATGACAGGGGGTTCCCTGATGAGCAAGACATCGTTTTCCATTTGCCATATGGTCAGAGTGTGGTAAATTTTATACCCCTTTGAACTGGGGAGCTCATGGCAAGATCAAGTGAGGAGTGGGTATGAAAACGTATACGACCAAAGATATCCGCAATGTGGCCGTCGTCGGTCACGGCGATGCAGGGAAAACGTCTCTCGTCGCCGCCTGCCTCTTCGATGCCGGGGTCACCGAGCGGCTGGGGAGCGTCGATCAAGGCACCACGGTGACCGATTATGATGAGGACGAAATCGCCCGGAAGGTCACCATTCATACAGCATTAGCCCACCTCGCGTGGAAGGAAACGAAGCTCAACCTCCTGGACACGCCAGGATATAACGCCTTCATTCACGATGCCAAACCGGCGGTTCAGGCAGCCGAACTCGCGCTGTTCGTCATCGATGCCGTGGAAGGCGTCCAGGTTCAGACGGAGAAGGCGCTGGCTTATGCCGATGAATTTGGGCGTCCCCGCATGATCGTCATCAACCGAATGGATCATGACCGATCAGATTTTCAAGCGACCCTCAACTCCATCCGGGACGCTTTCGGGCGAGAAGCCACACCACTGCAGTTGCCGCTGGGCCATCAAAAAGAGTTCACCGGAGTCGTCGATCTCATCCGGCAAAAGGCGTTCGTCTATCGCGCCGATGGAAGCGGCCGGTTCGACGAAACGGACATACCCGATCATGTGAAGGCGGAAGCGGAATCGGCTCGTGAAGCGCTCATCGAGATGGTGGCCGAGAGTGATGATGCCCTATTGGAGAAGTTTTTCGCCGAGGGCGCCCTCGCCGACGAGGATCTCATTCCCGGCCTCCGGAATGCCGTCATCGCCCGACGGCTCATTCCGGTTCTGGTCACCTCGGCGACCCTCAACATCGGCATTCATCCGCTCCTGGATGCCCTCGTTCAATTCGGTCCCTGTCCCTCCGATCTGGGACCGGCGCGCGGCCGAGCGGGGATCGAACCGGACGCTCCCGAGGTCGAACGACCGATCGCCGACGACCAGCCCTATTCGGCCCTGGTGTTTAAAACCATCGCCGATCCCTTCGCCGGGCGGATCACCGTCTTCAAGCTGTACTCGGGAACAATGAAAGCGGATATGACCGCCTATAACATCACCAGAAATGTGCAGGAGCGAATGGGTCCCCTCTACCTGCTGGAAGGCAAACAGATGGAGAAGGTCGCCGAAATTCATGCTGGTGACATCGCCGCCGTCACCAAATTGAGGGAGACGAGGACGGGCGATACGTTCGCCGATAAATCCCATCCCGTGGTGTACACCTTAGCGCCTCACCCGCAACCGGCCATCGCCTTCGCCATCGAACCCAAAACGCGAGCTGATGAGGACAAGTTGTCCACGGCGATGAGTAAGCTGTTGGAGGAGGACCCGGCGCTCAGGTTGGAACGAGATCCTCAAACCAAGGAATTCCTCCTCTCCGGCACGGGCCAACTTCATATCGAGGTGACCGTCGGCCGATTGAAAAACCGTTATGGGGTCGAGGTCACTCTGAAGCCCCCCAAGGTTCCCTATCGGGAGACCATTCGCAAGCGCGTCGAGGCCAGAGGCCGTCACAAGAAACAGACCGGCGGTCGCGGCCAGTTCGGCGATTGTACCTGCGTGTTCGAACCGCTGCCCAGAGGCGGTGGGTTCGAATTCGTCGATAAGATCTTCGGGGGGGTCATTCCCCAGCAACTCCGCCCGGCGGTCGAAAAAGGTATTCTGGAAGCCGCCGAGAACGGGCCGGTGGCCGGATATCCGGTGGTCGATTTCAAAGTCGAGCTGATCGATGGTCAGACCCACCCGGTGGATTCCGACGAGCTCTCCTTCAAGCTGGCCGGTCGGAAAGCCTTCCGGGAAGCGATGAAGAAGGCCGATCCCGTCCTGCTGGAACCGATCATGAATGTGGAAGTCGTCGCCCCTCAGGAATTCGCCGGCGATCTCATCGGCGATCTCAACTCCCGGCGCGGGCGGATTCAAGGGATGGAGACTCGCGGCACCCAGCAGGTGATCAAAGCCCAAGTCCCCCTGGCCGAGATGCTCCAATATCAATCGACGCTGAATTCCATCACCGGCGGTCGCGGCAGCTACACCATGGAATTCTCCCACTACGATGAAGTCCCCACCCACATCGCCCAGAAGATCATCGAGCAAGCGCGCGCCGAAGGGCGAATTAAGGGCGAAGAAGAGTGAAAGGGAGATCAGCGCGAGTTGGAGGGGCCAGACCGAAGAGGCTGAAATCGGCATCTGGACCCCCGCTCGCCAGCGATCGTGACACCATGGGTTCGTCGCCCTTGCTCATCGCTTCTCGCAATCCGGGTAAGGTGGCGGAAGTCAGGGCCTTTCTCGCCGACCTCGATTTTGATCTGCGCGATCTCGGAGCGTTTCCCGACCTGCCCGATGTCGAAGAAACGGGCGCCAGTTTCGCCGAAAATGCCCTCTTGAAGGCCCGGTTCTACCACCAACGGACGGGGTTATTGACCGTGGCCGATGATTCCGGATTGGAAGTCGACGCCCTGGGTGGTGAACCCGGTCTTCATTCGGCGCGGTTTGCCGGCCCCCGAGCCACCGATGCTGAGCGCATCGCTCGCCTGTTGGAACGCCTCAAAGAGGTCCCCGAGGAGCGCCGCTCGGCCCGATTCGTCTGCGTCGTGGCCCTGGTCGGGAGGGACGGCCTGGAGAAAACATTCACCGGCATCTGCGAGGGGCGCATTCGCCGAGAGCCGGCCGGGACGAACGGCTTTGGCTATGACCCGATTTTTGAATATCCGCCGTTAGGAAAGACATTCGCCGAATTGAGCCGGGAGGAAAAGGCGGCCATCAGCCATCGCGGTCGTGCCCTCCGACAACTCAGGGAGTTCTTGCAGCAGTGGAAGGCCACCGAGAGGTGACCCTGAGCGGTGTTGGAGCAGCCCGGGAGTTCATTCGGCGGGAGAATGAGAGGAAGCGGCCGAGGGGCGGAGCTGGTATCGATGCCTCGCTATCTGATCCCGCATCCCTCCATTCCACCAATAATCGCGTCGAAAATCCTCGGAATGGATGACTCGCTCTCTATCCCGCCCGGGAAGATGAGCACGACCTCCGGGGCCCGGCGTCCACATTTTAATGTCTCAGTATTCGCCATTGCGCCGACGGAGATGAATCTTGACAAGGAACTGAGGAGGGCGATACTATTTGACATGTCAGTGCTGGGAGGTCGTTCAACCGGCAGGACAGCGGACTCTGGATCCGCGAATGGGGGTTCGAGTCCCTCCCTCCCAGCCATTTTTTTTGGCGCCCACCGCGGGTGACACCAATCAGGCGTTCCCGAGCCCATGACATGATTCGCCGAGCACCCCCAAAGATACGCGCCGAACTGTACGCCCACGTGAATGCGGCGACGGTGGCCTCGTTGGTGGCCTTCAGATGCCTGACCACGAAGACCATCGTCGTGGAAGGAACCCAATGGTCGTATCTTCGTCTCGGTGGAGGTCCGAAGACCATTCTCTTCCTCCACGGGATGGGGGGAGCCTACGACATCTGGTGGCAACAAATTGAGGCGTTGAAGGATCGGTTTGTGATCATCTCGGCCACCTATCCGCCCCTTTCTTCGCTGAGAGCGCTCGGGCGCGGGCTGCTCGGCATCCTCGACCAGGAACAAATCTCCAGGGTTCATCTGGTAGGAAGCTCGCTCGGAGGGTACCTGGCTCAATACCTCATGGCCGAAGCTCCCGGGCTCATCGAGAAGGTCATATTGGGGAATACCTTTCCCCCTAATGATCTCATCGCCAGGAAGACGAGAATTCAAGGGACTCTCCTGCCCCTGACCCCTGAGTCGATGATCATGGCTCGATTCAGAAAGACCATACTCACCGAGATTTATCCCGCCTCGAATTTCTCCGAACTGGTGAAGGCGTACCTTCTGGAGCAATCCTACGGCTTGATGACCAAAGCTCAATTCGTCGCCCGCTATCGATGCGTCATTGACCGGTTCGCACCACCGAAATTGGATGAGCTGGGGATTGACGCCCTGATCATCGAATCGACGAACGATCCGCTCGTCGTCGAGGAGTTGCGGGAGAAATTGAAGGCGACGTATCCGTCGGCTCGGGTTCACACATTCCCGGATGGAGGACACTTCCCCTATTTGAGTCATCCCGGCGAGTATACTGCGCTGATCGAGGGATTTCTTGTCCGGTAGGTCTTCGTTTCATTTCGAGTCAACCTCCAGGCCAGGGCGAGAATGTCAGTGTCAGTAAAGCAATCTTGAAGCCAGGACGGATATCCCCCCATCATCTCATCAGCCGATTTGAGAGAGAGATTGGGGAGTAATCAGAACAACTGAACGCGCTTGTAAAACACTAACCTGACTGGACCGACCAATCCCGACGGAAGCAATCGAGGGCGTTTTTTGATCTGTGCATAATGACGATCACCTGCTAGGGCATCACCAAGGAGCCGATTGCGCAATGTGGTAGTGACAACAACCTCCAACCGGTTTGCTCCTGGGTGAAGAAAGCCGGTCACATCCGCGCAGTATGGTCGGAGCAGGAGAGTCGTCACTTCCTGACCGTTGATGCGAATGGTGGCCACATCGTGGAGTTGACCAAGATCGAGTTCAACCCCGAGGTTTTTTTGGAAATACCCCGAATCCAGAGTGAAGTCAATGGCATAGTAGCCTTTTCCGGAAAAATACTTCAAGGCGTCAAGCTCTGTCCAGTCTCTGAGTTTCTCCAGCGTCATGGTGATGATCTGCCGTTGACCGCGCCGGTCTCGTCCGATCGCTTTCAAATGCCAGGCTCCCTCAATGTGCCGTGGGGCGGGGATCTCGCCGGGCCGGATGACTATGTTTTTTTCTCTGCCGGAACTGAGCACCGTTCGATAGGTGCCCGCCATATAAGCTATACCCACCAGTTTCTTCCCTTCTCTACGAACCGCACTCAGTTGGGATTGGACGATGTGCGGATGACGCCTTCCGCGACCAAAGCCGATGAGGATAGATTGATAGGGCTTCAATTGCAGGCTCATTGAGATGCCCTCGGGGCTCACTCGGTATTGGGGAGCAGGGGTGATGTGCCCATCCCAGGGATTCCAGATCTCTGGCACACGCTGTGCTTCAGGGAATGTCACCTCCACCGTGTGCCGCTCACCGGTTGCATTATGCAGAAAGTAAAAATCAATCCCGCCCGCTTTCACGTGAAGAAAGCCGATACCATGCATCTGTCGAGCGAACCGGATGGTTGGGGGAATTCCCAATCCATTCTCTCGATCACCGAGGAGCCGAACGGCCTCACGAACACCCTTAACAAATAAAGTACGACCTACGCGGAGATGCGGTCCCTGGACAATAGTCGAAAGTGGCCGACCGCCAAACAGATCGCGAATGAGCTCTCGAATTCGTTTCCCTCTCTCTTCATAGTTGAGAAACCCGACTTCTTCGGTAGGCACCACCTCGACCAAAAGAATCGGTAGGCCAGCACGGGCGAAGGCATGTAATTTCTCAACCACGGCGAGATTCAATCGCCGCTCGCCTACAAGGAGGAGAGCGCGGTATCGCCGGCCAGGCATAACGAGCTGGTGGTTGTGTACATGAGCATCATGCAGGAGCGCATACTCGTTAATATAATCGAAGTCGTAACCGCGCTCCCGGAGCGCGGTGACAATTTCCGGATTTTGTCCGCGGACTCTCGCTCGGTTGGGATAGTCGAGTAGATGCGAATACACGGCTACGGGGGCGACGGTGCGCCCGTTTTGAAAGATGAATTGGAGTCGCGTGAAATAGGCGTTGAGCAGCGGGAAATGCTCCCAAAAAGGGGTATGGGGGCCGAAATGGGAAGAAGCCGAAAACGGAACGTGCGGAGATGAAAACGGATACCAACCCGGTTCCGGAGGGTTCATATACTGGTAGGGCATTCCATGCATGATGATTTCATTAATGCCCGCGGTGAACAGCTCGTCGCCTCGAATCTTCATCATCTCCGGCGTCGTCTCATAATCCCCAGGAATCCTGACAAAACTCTCGTTCGAGACGAGCCGGCGTCCATAGAGGTGCGCTCCCGATGAAATGAATTTCAAAAAGTCATAGCGCCCCCAGTCGTATAAGTCCTCGCTCTCCGGGATGTCGGCCAGCCCGGCAACCCTGAGCACGTCGGCCGGAGCCCCATAGGGTTGGAGCCGCGCGAGGAGGCCGTTATGGTGGGCCCAGGTGATCAATGGAATGAAGAACCGCTCGATCCAGAGATCCGACACCGTTTGCCAGTAGTCATGGCGAACGCGATCACCGATACCAGGCGCATCATAAAGCGGCTTCGTCTGGTAACTGCCGTAGGGCTCTGCCACGCCTGGTTTTCGCAACAAGGGGAGGAAGGGTTTCAAATCGTAACCTCGCCGAAGGCGAAACTGTTGGAGGAAGTCGTCCGACCAAAACAGATAAGAAGTGACCTCCAGGCTGTCACAGAATATAGCCCGCAGTCCTTTCCCCAACTCCTCGTTGAGGTAGGATTTCAACCTCCCTCCAACCCATCGAAGGTAAAACGATATCGCCCTGCGATCCATGTGGTTTACAACCAACTGCTCTCCTTCGCCCGCACCACCAAGTACACGCTGACCAGTAGGGCGTTGAACGAATGTGAGCAGTTGCCAGGTTCCCGGTGGTACCTTCCACCTCAACCTTCTCGGTGGCGTCACCCGGTCCGTCAGGTCGATGATGGAATCCATCTCTAGCCGACCGGACTCCCTGACCACTTGCCGCGGTGGGATGAGCGAGGGCGGTTCTGTTGGAGCTCTCTCTACCACTGGCGAAGATCCTTTGACGGCCAGCACGGCGATGATTTTTTCCAGCTCGACCATTCTCCTTTTCAAGGCCCTCGACGAAGGGCGTGCCAGACCTAAGACGACCATGTGTCGTTCGCGATCGGCCGGTGGAGGCCATGGGACGGGCCCGTCATAAAACCGGGGTCCACGGAGGCTGACACCAGCCATGATCAACTCGACTTCTGAAAGTTCCGGTGGAACGAATGCCCCCCCGAAAGGCCAACCAGAACCAAACGTCAAATCCATCACACATCCTCTCCGATAGGCTTCCTGTACGGCGTGCATGAGATGGGCATACCATGTCGGGGTGAAGATGTCATTGACGCGGTGGCGCTGATCAGGCGGCATAACGAAAGGGAGTCCGAAGGTGAACGATTGAATCTCTCCTCCATAGAATCCGGCAGCATCGAGTGCTCGGATCTCGCGAGAGACCTCATCGTCGGTCACATCTCCGCCCGGCCACCACCACCGCATGAGAGGGCGAGCTGACTTGGGAGGATGGACGAAACCATCCCGTAATTGAGCCTCCGAGATACTCTTGGTCGCACCACTGTGTCCCACCCACTCAGTATTTGCTGTGACCAGCCAAGTCAACACCAGGATCATGGACACGCCGATAAGTCGGCGATGAGAGACCCGTAGCCTCATGGACGGGCTGTCCTCACTCTTATTGAACGATTGAGAGTCTCCCACAGACCTCATCCAGCATGATCCTCGTTCAGGGTCGAGAGTTCGTCACTGGGCCGTGTACCCGCCATCCACCATGAGATGCGTACCCGTGATGAACGACGCCTCATCAGAAGCCAGAAAGAGGATAGCATAGGCCACCTCACGGGGTTCGCCAACTCGGTTGAGCAAGTGCTTGGAGGCTTCTTCGGCCAATAGCTGCTCCAGAGAGAGGCCCTGTTGCTCCACCGGGTTCTTGAGCGCCGGCGTCAGGATCGTTCCCGGACAGACGCAGTTGACTCGGATGTTGAACGGAGCCAAGTCCATGGCCATATTTCGCGTCATCTGAAGGATGGCCGCCTTCGTGACGCTGTAGGTGATGAATTCCGGCTGAGCGATGAAACTGGAAATCGAGCCCAGGTTGACGATGGCCCCTTTGCCCTGCTTCTTCATTTCTTCGGCGGCATATTTACTGCACAGCGCTGTGCCCACGACGTTGACTGCCAGCGATCGTTGCCAATCCTCCACCGTTGCCTCCAGCCCTTTTAGGACGAAGACGGCCGCATTGTTCACCAGGATATCTATCTTGCCAAACGCGCGGACAGCCTCATCTGAGATTCGCCTCGCCTCTTCTTCCTTGGAGATGTCAGCATTGACAAAGACGGCATCGCCACCGTGATCTGTGATGAGCGAGGTGGTTCTTTCACCCGCCTCACGATTGATATCCACTACTACTACTTTCGCCCCTTCCTCGGCAAAGAGCAAGGCCGTGGCTCGCCCTATCCCTGAGCCGCTCCCGGTGATAATGGCGACTTTCTCTTTTAATCGCATCGTCCTCTCCTTGTTCCTCAATATTCAGGCAATCTTCCCACTGGGATATCTCACGAGAACTTCGGGATCGTAAAGTGGCAGGAGTATATCAGCCTCGCGCCGTAGACGCTCATAGGTACGAAAACATTCCTCCATACTTTCCAGTATCCCCAATGGGTGCATCTCCTCGACATTACCGTATTTGAAAAAACAGTCAGAGGCAATGACTGTGCCCCTGGCCGTTTTAATCACATAAGCCATCGAAGAACGATGGTGAACACCCGCCCAAAAGGCAGTCAGTCCCGGCAAGATCTCATCTTCGTCGTCGAGCAGCCTCAATTTATCGGGAGCCTCCAATTCTAAATAAGCGAGGACATCATCTGGGATTCGCAACTGCCGAGGGATGTGCATGGGATATTTCGGGGCGTGAAAATCTTCGATCCACCCACGCTTGGAAAGGCAGATCTGCGCCCGTCGAAACAGTGGGATATTAGCCGTCGCGTAGGCCTGAAGAGGGGTGATCAGCACATAGTCCACATCCTCCGGCGTGAGGCCGAGGGTAGTCAGTGCCGCTTCCGGCCGCTCTTCTTCTTTCCGAATCATCTGGCAGCGCTCGCCGGCGAAATGGTGCCATACTTCGTTAAGCGCTGTGAGATCCGCTGGGGGTCCAGTATTGATGACGGCTATTTTGTCTCGGCCTCGAATGACGACCATGTAAAAATACAATGTCTCCCAGCTGTCCCAATGACTCATCCAGTAAACCTCTGGTCCGGGAACATCACACTGTCCCAACTTGAGAACGTGTACCTCGTAGATCATCAGTCAACCCTCCAGAACAATCCTGTCACGACCTAAAGAAATAGTCGTAGATATTCAAAAACACAATGCGGCATGTGATGAACCTGACGGCTCTGTGTTCGAGCAATTTCATCATCTGTATGCGCCCACGGGCGTTTTTCCTCTTCACTTTTCGGCTTGAGTCGCGCATCGGTGAGCACGGACAAGTGCAGCGTGAGAGCCGTCCTCATCGATCCTCATACGCTCATCCTTGGTCTGCTGACCCCTCCTTGTACCATTCCCAGAGCCCGTTTATGAGACAAGGGGAGTTTCTCACCAGTGAGGAACTCCCGTTCCGTGACTGCGGCACAGGCATCTCGCCTGCGATTTTTATGTGGCGTGCACGAGCACATGGCCGTTCCCCCCGTCGGCACCAACAAGATCAATCGCTCCGTCCTTGGGGAGCGGATGGTATTCCAGCAGCCACCGCCCCTCTCAAGCCAAAGAAATGGCGTGCCGTCATGATTATCACGCCTAAAGCCAGCAAGAGTAACAGGACATCCGCCAGAGTGAGGATCCAGTTCTCCTCTTCCACGTATCGCCCGAGTAAAGAAATCAGCGAGGCGAGTGTCGTCACAGTCATGAATGCGGCGGGCAGGGCGACGAACCAGATCTTCCGCGCTTGCTGAAGGAGCCAAGCAGTCACGGCGATGAGCGTGAAGGCGGCTAACAGTTGGTTCGCCGAACCAAAGAGAGGCCAGATGACCCTGTAACCATTACGGAAACCCAACCCGACAATCAGACCGATAGCCAGGGCGGTGTTGACCCCCCGACTCTTCAGCAACGGTGGCACCATGACCAGCGTGGCGGCCCACAACTCTTCGAACAAGTAGCGCGTGAACCGCACCGTCGTGTCCAATGTCGTGATCAAGAACCCTTCCAGCATCAGAATGCCGAAAATCGTTCCATAAACCGTCGGAATGCCCACGTGATGCAACGTCTTTCCCACGCCCAAGGCGAATGCCAGTGGTGCATTCCCTTCACTCCATACGACTGTTTTGTATTCGGTGAATCCTAACCCAGCAACAATTGTAGTCACGCAAATTGCCAATAGAGCTTCTAATAGCATGCCCCCATATCCGATGAGAAGAGCGTGTTTCTCGGAAGAGATCTGCTTGGAGGTCGTCCCACTGGCGATGAGCGCATGTCCACCTGAACACGCGCCACAGGCAACGGTGACAAACAAAAAAGGCCACATCCAACCGAGAGCGGCAATACTCTCGGCGTTGAGATTGAATGCGGGGACGTCAGCCCGAACGCCAACGGCGCCACCGCCAATGATGCCCATCACCATGGCCAGGAGACCGATATAGAGCAGGTGAACGTTGATGAAATCACGTGGCTGTAGGATAATCCACACCGGTACCCAGGAGGCGAAAAACGTATAAGCGCCAATGATGCCCATCCACGTGATGGGAGGCAACGAGATGGGATACCCCAGTCCAACACCCACTGATCCGGCGCATAGGACCAGCGCCAGCAGGCTCATCACCCAGACCCTCACACCTCGTTTGTAGAGCAAATAGCCCACTCCCGGCGCAAGCAGCGTGATCATCACGACCGAAGTTGCCGCCATACCGCCGATCTGGGCGTAGGGATGCCCATCTCGTACCACCGTTTTGATGAGCGTCTGATCGGAGGGGAGGCCCAGACCGTCAAGAGGGTAGAGCGAGGTCAAGGCCATAGCCGTCAGTTGAAAGAAGGCGGCCGAGACGAGGACAGCAAACAGGATGGCAAATGAGACGAAGAAAATGAAGCTGCTGGTCCCCAGCGTTCTCCGGGCGACCTCAGCGATCGACCGACCCCCTTCTCGCAGGCTCACAAACAGGGCCATGAAGTCATGTACAGCGCCAATGAAAATGACACCCAGGATGATCCACAGCCAGGTGGGCAGATAGCCGTAAACCATCGCCAATGTCGGTCCCACGATGGGTCCGGCAGCAGCGATCGAGGCGAAGTGATGACTGAACACCACCGGTCCTTTGGCTGGCACATAGTCTACGCCATCATTGATGCTCAGGGCCGGCGTTGGAATTTCCGCGTTGACCCCAACCAATCTGGCCAAGTAGCGGCCATAAAACCGGTACCCCATGAGCAGCGCCAAACCCGAAACTGCCATGAATGCGCCGATATTCATTGGCTCGCAGCTCGTGAATGGATGAGTTATTCGGGCAAGAAGATCTTAATGAGCCGGTGCACGTTTCGCTCCGCCCGGATGATAGGATGATTCGCTGTCCGTTTCTTCAGCTCAAGGAGGCGGGGATAGCCGCGCTTTTGTTCTTCTTCCCACTCAGATGCAAACTCCCCGCTACGAATCTCTCTCAGCACCGAGCGCATTCTCTCCCTCACGTCATCGGGTAGCATGCGTTCACCCCGCGAGAGAGTCCCATAGCGGCTCGTTGGCGAGTGATAGCGCAACTGCTCGAAAAATCCCACCCGCGCCATCTGACGGAAGATTTCCGAGGCCTCGCCGGAGATGTAAAGCTCAAGGGCGACCATCTCCGGTGAAAACCCCGCTTCGACCAGAACCTCAGAAGCCAGCAACAGACTCCCCATGATAATCGGCCAGACTGCTTGTTCGGTGAAAAGATCGAGTTCGGTCTCCTCCGCCACCGTAGTCTCAATAACGCCGGCCCTCGTCGTTCCAATTGCCTTAGCGATGGCCAACGCGATTTGCTCAGCTTGCCCTGAAACATCTTGCCACACAGCGACATAAGCCGGAACACCGTTCCCTCTCTGAAAGGCTTTCCTCACATTCACACCTATCATTCGTGGTGCGACCATGACGACATCTACGTCCGCCGGTGGAGAGATGAGTCCAAATCGAAGGTTATAACCATGAGCGAAGTCGAGCACCTTACCGGGGGCGAGGTTCGGTCGAACGTCTGTTTCGTAGACGGTCTTTTGGACTTCGTCGGGGATCAGGAGAGATACCACGTCACCCTGTCGTACCGCCTCAGGGATCGAACAGACGGAGAATCCATCGGCCCTTGCCCTCTCAGCGCTACCGTCGTTGATCGAACCAATGATGACCTGGAGGCCGCTATCGCGCATGTTCAGCGCTTGCGCACGCCCCTGATTGCCGTAACCGATGACGGCCACCGTCTTTCCTTGTAAATAAGAGAGGTCGGCATCTTGATCGTAAAAAACCTTAGCCATATGTTCCCTCCAGAGATATACTCGAATCCGAGCCATTCACCTCGTACTGCCATATCCGATGATGAAAATGGCCAAGGTGAGCACAGCCACGCCAGAGATGATCATCCGCCGCGCTCGCGGCCCAGCGCCTCGCCATTCACCTGTCAGCACGCCCCAGACATTAGCCATAATGATGATCGTTGCCATGAACAGCGGCCAGCCAATAACTGTCCCCAGTTCTCCCACCTTTGCTGCCCCCATACCATACACTGAGATGCCAAACATCCAGAGCGCACCCATCATGGTCCCCAATAACCAGTAGGATGAAGTGCCCCGATCTCCAAACGCACCCCAACTCTTGTTTCTCAACAACAGATGAAGGCAGTAACCGGCATTCACCACGAAGCCCGAGCCTACCGCCAGCGCCCAGATGGCATTGGGGGCGCTGGTCGGCTTGGCGCCCAGTTCGACCGCACGCTCAGTGATACTTTCACCGAACGCCAGACTGAAGTTGAGCATGGGCGAGAGAATGCCCGAGAGCACACAGACGAAGAGCCCTAGACCGAAGTTCTTCGGTGGGTTCGATGAGCTGGCCGGCCCCTGACTCGCCAGCGACGCTTCCTTCAAATATCCGGCTCGAGCGCAGAGATAAATGCCCACAAGGACCACTGCCAGACCAACAACGATGAGGTATCCCTTTGCTGTATCCAATTGTTCCGGGTGAAGTACCATCATCGGTACCAATGAACCTACGGACGCTGTGAGCCCGAGAATAATGGCGAAAGCCAGCGCCATGCCGATGCGGTCCACGCCAAGACCGAAGAGCACGGAACCCGCCCCCCAACCGGCGCCAAACACGATAGCGAACGCAAGTGCCCGGAGGTCCGCCTGACGGTATACCTCCACCAACTGCGGGATGGTCCATGCGGCCACCAACCACGGCAAGAGAAACAATCCCACTACCGCATAGACGAGCCAAACATTCTCCCACCGCCATTTCTGGGTGAACTTCATGGGTAGCGTGAAACTGCCCTGCATGGCCCCTCCAATGAGGATGAGCACAATGCCGATGTACGGATGATGTTCCATCACACCCAGCTTATCGGAGCATAACGGGAAGGAGGATGTGCGATGGGTACTTCCGCGTATGAAAAATGCTCTGTTGGGCCACCTGGAAGCGAGCGCTGAAGCCGATAGGAGCTCTTGTATTCAGATTGCGATCAAACCGAGGAAAGTTGCTACTCGATATGTCCAATCGAATCCGATGTCCGGATTTGAATACCTGGCTGGTCGCCCCCAGATCGATCTCGTAGCGATAGATGCGACCCGGCTGGAGGAATTCTTGTTTTTCTCTTGACACCCGGTAGCGCGCACGGATGATCCCATCACAAATATTTTGCGCAAAACCGTCCGGGTGCACGTCTACGAGTTTGGCGGTAAAATCTGTGTCTGGAGCTGAAGAGGCCGCAAACAGGATAACCTTGACCGGACCGGTGATCTCCAGATCCTCCTCTAAAACGGGAGACGTGTACACAAGCACATCCGGTCGCTTCTCAATCTCACGCTGATCCCAAGCGCCCTCGGGAACGATTCCAGGGAAGCAGCAGACATTCCCTCCGTGGGTAGGAAGAGGATCGGCCGGATCATAGGTGAACGCGTCGCTCGGCTCTCGGTCTGGCGGTGTCGTGTTCAGCGTTCCGTCCCCCCGGCTGGTGCGCGCTGATCCGCCACTGTGTAAATAGTAGGCGACCCTCTTGACACGGCGTGGCGGCCATTCCCTTTCATCTCGCCATCGATTGTGGCCCATCACGAAGAGGCGCACGGAGGGCTCTCCCATGATGCCATTGTCAACTCCTTTAAGCCAGTAATCGAACCATCGGAGCATGAGTCGATCAAGATCGATGATTGCCGCTTGGCCAAAATCGACCGCTCCAGCCCGGCGCATTGGACCCCAATAGTGAAACCACGGACCGACCACCAATTTCTGAGATCGCCGGGCGCGCGTTGATCCTCCCCTGGACGCCATGCCGATGAAGTTCTCCAACGTCCCACCGATGAACACGTCGTACCATCCACCAATATGCAAGACGGGCACATCGATCTGAGGATACTTATCCCGATGACTCCAGCGCCGCCAGTAGGCGTCATCATCAGGATGTCTCAGCCAGTCTTGGAAGGGCTGGCTTCGGCGACCAACCCTTTGAGGTAATTCGGCCAAGGGGAGATGAGAGAAAACCGCGGTCCAATCGATCACTTTGGGCGACTGGTTTGTTCGGCCATCGACCAGGAACGCGCCCCAGGTGAGGTTGAATGAGAGCTGAAATGCCCCCCCTTTGTATGCCCAGTCTTCGTGATAATCGCTGGCCGCAAAAATGGATACCATGGCCTTCAGGTGTTGAGGGCGTAACGTCGCAGCGAGCCATTCGGCCGCCGCCGCATATGATCCCCCATAGGTTCCGACCTCACCGTTACACCATGGTTGGCGAGCACACCATTGCAGGGTGTCGTAGCCATCTTGAGCCTCGTTCAACAAAGGATAAAACTGCCCGTCAGAGTCATAGCGCCCCCGCACATCCTGAACGACCACTGCATAACCGTGAGACGCGAAGAATCGCGCCCGGGAGACCTCCCGCTCTCCTATATTGTCATAGGGAGTCCGGGTCAGGAGTACGGGATACGGACCTCCTTTAGCCGGTAAATAGACATCGGCAGACAACCTCGTTCCATCCGACATCTGGACGGGCACATTGAACAGCGTTTGGATATGATCCCCAACACTAACACTCGGCGTCTTTCGGGAGCTTGCCGCCAGTGAATGCCTACCGGCGACGACAGCAAGCGCCAGGAGAACAGCTCCCACCCCCATCCAAGTCCGTGGTCGCTTCATGAACACCATGAGCACAGCATAAGCTCGCCGAAGTCAGAAAATCAACTTCAGGCCGAATTGGATTTCTCGCGCTGGTCGGGCGCTCGTAATGCGGCCGAATGCAGCGCCAGCGTTGACGAAATTATTCGGTGGATCGAAGTTCACCCGGTTCAGACTATTGAAGAACTCGGCTCGAAACTGCACTCTCAACCGCTCGCCCACATCGATATTTTTGAAGAGGGAAAAATCATACAGGGCCGTGCCCGGCCCATCGATGATGTTTCGACCGCTGTTGCCGAACGTGCCGCGCAGAGGTGTCGCAAAGGCGGACGTATCGAACCACCGCTCCGGGGTGCGCTGGTCTGGAGGGAGATTCCCATCAGCCAATCTATTGGCTCGCGGTTGATAGAATCCTCCAATCGCCGCGTTATCTCCATCCACGCGAATGGAAAACGGTTCCCCTGAAAGCAGGGATACTATGCCATTGATTTGCCATCCACTCACCAGTTGGCCGAGCACGCCCGTGGCGTGGCTGAGGAATGGTCGGCCCTTACCGAAAGGAAGCTCGTAAGTGTGGCTGAACACAAAATTATGTCTCACGTCAAAATTGGATCGGCCGCGCTCAGCGTCCAGGTTCGTTCGATCTTGATGCGAGGTCGTGAAGAAGCCGGATGAAGCAGTATCAATTGATTTGGAGAAGGTATAGGAGAGCAAAAACGTGAGTCCGTGGCTGAGACGATTTTCCACTCGCACCTGGAGAGCATTGTAGTTGGAGTTTTCTCGAAAATTCGCTGTCAGAATATCACCGAAGTGCGGGAATGGGCGCCGCGTTTGAATGGGTGTGATGTTCTCCGGGTCTTCCGGAAGATTGGCGGAATTGATATTGACGCGCTCCCAGAGATGTGTCCCTTTAGACCCCGAGTAGCTCACCTCAAGGAGAATCCTACTCCCCAGCGTAGTCTGCAACGACAGGTCCCACTGCTGGACATACGGCCGCTGGGCATGGGGATCAATGCTGAAGGGAGAGATCCCCTCTAAACTCAGATTGGGATCGGAGGTGTCCGGGAAGAGAGCGTCCAAGAAGGGAGGAAATGGCAACCGGGGCGAGATGGTATTGGGCGGCATATTGGTTGTGAAGGTGAATTCATTAGCCGCCAAGGCCGAATAGAAGATGCCATATCCGCCGCGAATCACCAGTTTCGATCCCCAATCGTAGGCAAACCCGAATCGGGGCGCGATGTTATTGCGATCCGGATCAACGACGCCTGGACGTACCCCACCATGCGTAATGAGAGGGGACGTGGAGTTGAAATTGAAATCTCTTGGATCGCGGACCAACCGGATGACCCCGCCGGGTACGGACGTGTCAAAGAACCCTTGCCGGTCTTGCGTGTCTCGCCAGGGCGAATTGTACTCATAGCGAAGGCCCAGATTAAGGGTGAGATTAGATGTGACCTTCCAATCATCCTGAAGGAAAAAGTTGTACGAGGTGGAACGAAGATTCCCCCCAGAGGCCCCTTTGATATACAGATCCACTATCGGCAACCCCAACAAAAAATCCGCCGTTGGATGACCAGTGAACGCCCCCACAAATATAGCAAACCCTTGACGAAACAGGGTGGCCGAAACGTCGAATTTTTGATACCGAATGTCACCGCCCAGCGCGAAGGCGTGTCTGTCTCGGCTCAGATATAAGACGTCATTGAACTGAAAGAGCTGGGAAGTGGAGCCCTGGTTGAGAAAGAACTGTCCCATGGTGCTGAAGCCGGCGATCCGCATAGTCGGCAGCCCGAAATCTTCGGGTCTGTTATCGAGATTCTTGAATCCCAGCTCACTTCCCAAATCCCTGTCAGCGTTCTCAATGAAATTACCGATCACACCGCGATTGTAACCAAACCTCACCACATTGATGAGGCGCGGGCCAAAGGTGTGTGTTTCCTGGATGGCCAGATTCTGCCCTTTCAGCGGGTCGCGCTGACCGAAAAGGGGAGCGAGGCCGGGAATCGTCAAGAGCGAGTCAAAAAACGTATATCGCCCAAAGAGCGAGTCGGCCATGGAAAACTGATGATCGACGCGAACCATAAACTGATCAAAATCGTTCTTCCTGGCTGGTGACGTCACAAAGTTGGCTCCCGGAACACTCCGGTTCGGAACGGGAATGTATTGGCGATAGTTCTTCGCTACCGTTGACATACGCTCCTCAGGAATGCGGTTGTTGGGAAACGGTTCCTTGGTGAGCGGGTCCACAATGGCCCCGGGTGGAAGATCAGAAAAGTCTCCGGCCAAATGAGCGCGTGAGGGGAAATTGCCGATCAGTGTATTGGTCCGACGCTCGCGCAACCCTTCATAGTTGCCGAAAAAGAATGTCTCGTTTTTGACAATAGGGCCTCCAACGGTGAAGCCGAATTGGTTCCGCTTGAAAGGGGGCCGCTCAGCATCGAAGAAATTACGGGCATCCAACTTATCGTTGCGAATGAACTCATATACTGTCCCATGGATGGCATTCGACCCCGATTTGGTCGACATATTGATGATCCGCGCCGCTTGCCCAAATTCTGCCGAGAACATATGTCGCTGGATTTTGAATTCCTGAAGGGCATCAGTGGATGGGAGGAGAGACGGCGTACCAATCCACGGCTGCCGCATCTCCACCCCATCGAGTAAATAAGAGTTGGCGTCGTCTCGATCACCGGCAATATTGACGGCGAGAATCCGCCCCGAAATGGCCAAGGCAGTTGAGGTTCGAATATTCTGGATCGGCACACTCCCGGCAGCTAGCGTGGCCAACTGAAGAAAGTTCCGGCCGTTGAGTGGAAGATCTTCGATTTTCTTTTCATCAATGACCTGCCCAAGTGACGCCGTCTCTGTCTCCAAGTGAACTTCGGTGCTCTGAACCGTCAGGCTCTCGGCCACTTCGCCGACGGCCAAGGTGAAGTCCAGTCGGACCTTCTGATTCACCTGAAGCTCAACGCGGGGAACGGTCGCCGTTTTGAAGCCACGGTGACTCACCGAGATGGAATACCAACCCGGCGGCAGTTCGGGTACGATGTAACTCCCCGCATGATCGGTAACGGTTCTTCGCTTCAATTGCGTCTCCAAGTTGGTCACGACGACCGTCGCTCCCACGAGAACGGCTCCCTGCTGGTCCTGAACAGTCCCAACAAGACGACCGGCAGCCGATTGAGCGAAACCCGGAGACACCCCGAGACTGACAACACTAAGGCCCACCACCAGTGTGCAGAGCCAAACTCCTCGTTTCATGGCTCACCTCCTCTTAAATGACTCCATCGTAGTATTCCAACCAGGGAGAGACAACAATGGCTGACTCCAGAAGACACCCCACCCTGATGCCTCTCATGACATCTTCTCTTTCTGTTGACCCGGAACCTAGACCGCCGGTTACGGCGGATCAGATAGCCCCTCCCAATCAGCACGGATGGCTAGGCTCCCCTGATCCGCTTCACCGAATCGATTGAACTGTTGCAGGTGGTTCCCTCGATCAACGGGTATGGTCAGGCTCTCTTGATCCACTCGCTCTCTTTGGCGCCCGACTGTGAGTGGGAACCCGATCAGTGAGGTGACTCCTCCTCAGGGAGGAGCTTAGTCAGCCATTCATCTCTAAATGATCCCATGATCTCCTGCATGAGCCGACGAACGCCCATCGCCTCCATGGTATCGAGGGCCTCAACAATCCTTTCGTGCATGATGACGCTTTGAGCATACGACTCGCGGATGCGCTGGGTCTTCATGACGAAAAAGGCAAATAGTGGGATCACAATCCGCTCTAAAGCCTCAACCAGATATTTATTCTTCGACATCTCCCAAAGTTTGCGGTGAAAGGCGAGATCATGCTCATAGAATGTCTCCAGATCTAAGTCAGCTGCTCCTTGTCTCATCCCCTCCACTAACTCCCGAAGTGCCTCGATGTCATCCCGCGTGGCGTTCTCCTTCGCCCACTGAGCGGCGAGGGGCTCAAGCTCACCGCGAAGGCGGAAGATTTGTTCAATGTCCCCGCGGCTCAGCGTGGTCACCCGCGTCCCTCTATAGGGTTGGCGTTGAACGAAGCCCTGATGTTCGAGCTCAATCAAGGCCTCTCGAATGAGCGCCTGACCAACGCCGAGCTGCCGGGCCACTTGGCTCTCGACAATGGGGTCACCAGAGTTTATTTTTCCAGAAAGAATGGCCTCTTTGAGCAGAGCGACAACGCGGTCCTTCTTGGAAATCGACTCCAGTTGACCGAAGATCATCGTGTCCATCCCTCCTCCACGAAAGGGCTTCGGACCAGGTTGGCAAGCCATGTTTCATCACCCTCAGTCTCCCCGAGCCAACCACCAACTATAACTGGCGTTCCTCTCCACGGCTAGTCAACGGCCCGATCTATCTAGGGTCGCTTGGCCTTCCACCGACCCCGTACAACCTCATCAAGGTGCTCTGGACACGTGAGGTCCAAGATCACATGCCCAATTGTGACCATGAAATCCCACTGTCGCCCCTGATACCTGCCCGTCAAAGGCTGTTCGCGCAGCAGCACCACAGTTCCCTGCCGCACCCAGCGCCAGAACTGCTTGGGATTAGTCCAAAAGCATCCATCCCGACATATCACTCTCGCTGAGCGACGGCTGGCCATTTTATACAAGACCCCCCTTCGGTACCCTTTCGGGAATCCCCATCGGGGCTGATATTCTATACCACAAAAACAATCAACAAGTCAAGATAAAAAATAAACGTTTATTGATCGAAAAGGAATCAGACATAGGCATTGCTCCACTCACACTCATTCCCGCTTCCAGATATGGCCGACCGCCGCGGTTCACTCCCGAGTTACTCAAAGGGATACAAAACCGAAGCGCCCAGTTTGAGAAAGGCAGCCAACCTATACGGGTTTGTCAAACCACACCGCCATAGGAGTAACCCCAGGGCCGACCAAACGACCAAGCTCGGCCGCCGTGCGGAGCGAGCGAAGCACGGTCGGCGGCAGCGGGTGTTAGGCGGCTTCCTCGTGTAGGGACAACGTCTCCAAACAGCCCCAACAAATACGCCTATCCCTCAGCTTCCCACCGCCATTAACACCCGCTTCGCTTCCTCGGGTAGCTCCACAGGCACAAACATAGATGCCGGATAAAGATACCCCCCCGGCTCCGACAGGTCTTCATCTATGATGCGGAGCATATTGTGTGACTCTGCTTCCGGGTCCGGCAATCTACGATAGACTTTGCCAACGATGAGGCTTGCCGGATTACCCTCATTGTTGACGCACAGAACAAATTCGGTCATTGTATTATCCTCTTGATCTTGAAATCCTTGCGACCTATGCCGTGGGCTTCGTACCAATGGATCTCGGCCTCGCATATGGTCCCATCCGCAAGCTCCACAGTGGCTCTACCTTTCATCTTCCGCCATCGTCCTCGACCGTACGTGCGCTCCAGATAGCGTCGGATGTACTCACCTCGGCCTGAGGCAATGGTTTCGACGTCCCTGATCTCACTGAGGATCTTGAACACAGTTGGACATGCACCTTGTTCGCCAAGTTTAGAATGCCATACCTTTCATCTCAAGCAAAACCGCCTAACCGAGGTTTATCTTCCAGCGCCGTTGCTCTTATACTCAGGGCTCACCCCAGAGGAGGAATAGAATGCTCTGTTGTTGCGAGGATGACCAGGTGCGGAGACAGTGATGAACTACGTGATGACAAACTGGCCGGGAACCTTTCACACATATTTCGCTCATCATCTCTGAAAGTGGGCTCACCCATCCCACAGAGACTGCGGAGACGGATCACTCAGCCCCCGATGCGCTCGCGGCAGTTATGCTCACTCGATGAGGAATGATCAAGACAGGACTTCCTCACCTACTCGTTGGGCGATGGCTTTTTCATATACGAGTTTCCCAAGAGCGACATCCTCCAGGGCCAAGCCCAACGATTTGAACAAGGTGATCTCCTCGTTCCGGCGGCGGCCGGGCACTCGGCCGACGACGACCTCGCGGAGTTCGTGAACCTGCTCCCAATTCAACCGACCTCGTTCGATCAACGGCAGGAGATCGCCAGCCTCCCGTTTAGCCTGGTCGCGGGAATCGACGACAATGAGAGCGCACCGACTCACCGTCTCGCTGTCGATCTCACGACGAATGAGAGAGTTAGACCCAATAGCGTTGATATGAACGCCCCCAGGGAGTTTCTGCCCATCGAATACCGGCTGGCGAGAGGTAGTGGCCGTCACGATGATGTCCACGCCGTCCAGGGCGTCATCGGGCTCGGTCACCGACTGGACGTCTACCTGGAGGCGCTCGCTCATCTCACGACAGAACGCTTGACGACGCTCGGCATGTCGACTGAACACCTTCACCCGCTCGATGGGTCGGACAGCGCACACGGCTTCTAGTTGGCTTCGAGCCTGCCAGCCGGCGCCGAACATTCCCAGCGTGCGAGCGTCCGCCCGCGCCATGAATTTTGTAGCCAGGCCGGTGGTCGCGCCAGTTCGCATCTGTCCCAGCTTGTCGGCCTCCATGAGGGCCAGGAGATCCCCATTCTCCGTGCTATAGAGGAGAAACAAGAATCGGGCAGCGCCGCGAAAAGTAGTATACGCCTTGAACCCCATGACTCCCCGTTGGGGGAGTGCCGCCGCCATCAGATGGAGCATGCCGTGCCCCAGACGAATGCGAGAACGAGGGTTGTTCACCGCCTGACCCTCCCCATACATTCGAAAGGCCTCCTCGACGGCGCCAATGGCCTCTTCCATGGTCAGCAATTGAGCAACCTGATCTTCATTCACATAGAGTGCCATCTCATCCTTCCTCCATTGATGAACGGGATCGATCTGGAGAAGTCCCACAGGGCTCGCCGCTTCTCAGCGTTGGTCGCCATCCGCTGAACGAGCGGCCACTCCGTCGGCCCACTCTGTCGCGCTCGAGCGGCTCCCTCACCGTCGCCCCGCCCTCTCCCGGCGTCAAGCGAAGGTCTTTCGGTAACTGGCGTACGAGGATTCCGTCTCCCACACGCGGACCTCGGCCACCGGGAGCCCCTGTTCAACGGCGTAGTCATAGATCAATCGAGCAATGGCTTCTGCCGTCGGATTAGTGTCGAAAACACAGCAGGGTTCCCCCTGTTCCTGAAGCACCGGTAAGATGGGATCATCGCTCCGGAGAAGCATCTTGTGATCGAACTGTTCATCGATCCAGGACTGGATCACTCGATGGATGTCATCGAAGTCTACGACCATGTGTCGATGATCCAACGCCTCCGTTTGGAGCTCGATTTCCACCTTGGCATTATGGCCGTGCAGATTCTTGCACTTCCCTTCGTAGTTGAGAAGACGATGACCGTAGCAGAAATAGATTGCTTTAGTTGCCTTATACATGTTGACCTCCGCGATACCATGCCCTCGCCTCCCACCGCCTCCCTCGGTCCATGCAGTGCAGATTGTACTCTACCTTCTGGAGGAATCAACCCCTTCCTCTCGGTCACTTGACGTCCTCTCGATGCTCCAAGTAGGATTACCATTCTCATACTCTGGAAAGGAGTTCGGCCCGGTGAAACAGCTACTGACTCAATATCTCGATAAAACCATCGAAATTCACTACGGCGGAGCGGCCACCGTTCGCGGTCGATTAGTCGATATTATCGGCGATGTCCTCAAGCTTCAGGACGAAGATGAGGGAACATTTTTCGTTCCTATAGAGAAGATTCACGTCTTCTGGGAAGTGAGAGATAAAGAGAAGCCCGTGGGGTTCATCACTCAACCGAGCAACCAAGAATGACGGGCGTCTTCCTCAAGGAGAGGATGACCGATCAGCCGCGCAGGAAGCCGAGGGGACGAACGGCAAGGACGATGGAAGGCCACCGACGAGGGAAGATCAAAAGACCCGGAAAGACGCCGCTCATGCCGAACCCCTCGGCCAGTGAGCATCCTCAGTTCTGGCACGCTGTCAGCGAGCCGCGCCCCTTGGCGATAATTCGTTATTGACACATATAGTTAAAAGCCGTAACATAGAAGCTGGTGGGGAGGTTGATGTGGTTGTGACAAAAGCGGATTTAGCTCGAGCGATATATAAGCGACATGGCGGCATTACGACCCGGGAAGCAGTGGCCATCGTAGATATCATTCTCGACACGATCAAACGACGACTGGTCGCGGGAGATCAGGTTTACCTCGGAGAGATTGGCATGATGGAGGTTGTGCCGCGACCGACGCGACGCGGGCGCCGTCCGGCCAACGGGAAGGTGGCCGATCGGGTCTTACGCTATCATCCGACGCGCGCCCTGCGCACCTGAGGGTCTGATCCCGCCGACCAATCGGAGGGCTTATGCAGGCAGCCAATCGAATCCCCGACAAGCTGTTTTTCAAGATTGGGGAGGTGTGCGAAATTACTGGCGTTCAGCCGCACGTTCTTCGGTATTGGGAGACGGAATTTCCCCAACTCGCGCCCCAGAAGAACCGGGCGGGCCAGCGCGTGTATCGCCGGCGCGACGTCGAACTCGTCTTTCACATCAAGCGATTACTCAAAGAGGAAGGATATACCATTGCCGGCGCCAAGAAACGACTGGCGGCTGAAATGCGCAATAGCGCCAAGCTGAAGATTGTGACCAACGATCCATCAGCACACACGAGCGAACGGGGTTCTGACGAACCGTTGACCCTTTCCCCGGAAGCGCAACAGGCCTTGGCCAACCTGCGCCGGGATCTGGAGCAGTTGTTGACAATGCTCACCCGGGATGATATAAAAGCTTCTTCGAAGCCATAACCGGGTCGGGACGTGGCGCAGCCTGGTTTAGCGCGCTTGCTTGGGGTGCAAGAGGTCGCTGGTTCAAATCCAGTCGTCCCGACCATTTTTTTCGCGGCGCGTTCGAAGATTCCCAACGCGAGGAGAAGATGCCAGGGATATTGGCTCTCTGCGGTCGACTATGCCACGGATTCTACTCACCAATGATGACGGTATTCATCACCCGGGAATTGTCGCCTTAGAGAAAAGTCTCCAACCGCTCGGCGAGATCATCGTTGTCGCCCCAACCCATGAAATGAGCGCCGCCTCCCGCGCCATCACGCTGAGTCGGCCTCTGCGCATCGATCAGATCGACGAGACCCACTTCGCCGTCGATGGGACGCCCGTCGACTGTGTCACTCTGGCGATGAATAAAATCCTCGTCGGAACTCCTCCAGACATCATCGTCTCGGGGATCAATCAAGGGGCGAATCTCGGCGACGACGTGCTCTACTCGGGAACGGTCGCCGGCGCCGCCGAGGCCATCGCCTATGGCCTGCCCGGAGTGGCCATCTCCGTTGAGGGGCGAGGGGAAACCGACTTTGGGCCCGCCGCCCAGTTCGCGGCGCGGGCCGTGGAGAAGGTGCTCGGCGAAGGGCTCCCCGAACGAACGGTGCTCAACATCAACGTCCCTCGAGGGCCGATCCGAGGCGTTCGCGTCACTCGTCAGGGAATCAAAGTCATTCGCACCCGCATCCTGGAAGGGCTCGATCCTCGCGGCCGAAAGTACTACTGGATCGGCGAAGAACTCTCTCTCTGGGACGAACAACAGGGAACCGACTATCAGGCTGTGCGGGACGGCTACATCTCGGTCACCCCCCTTCAGACGGATCTGACCAATTACCAGGCCCTGTCGATGGCCGCGAGCTGGAACTCATTCACTTATGAGGACCAACGGCGCCAAAGCCAAATCGCTGAATGATCCCTTCGCCGAAGCTCGCCGCCGCATGATTGAGGTTCTTCGCCGAAAGGGGATCACTGATGAACGGGTGCTGGCGGCCATGTCCAAAATCCCCCGCCATGTCTTCGTGGAGGAGAAATTTCGCTCTCAGGCCTACGAAGACCGACCACTGCCCATTGGATGCGGTCAGACGATCTCCCAACCGTTCATGGTCGCACTGATGACCCAACTCCTGGACCTGAAGCCGGAAGACCGTGTGCTGGAGATCGGTGGCGGCTCGGGATACCATACGGCCATTCTCGCCTCACTGGCCCGTCAGGTGGTGAGCATCGAGCGGATTCCCGAACTCGCTGAGCGGGCGGCGGCGCGATTGGCTCAGTTGGGATTCGATAATGCGATCGTCACCGTTGGCGATGGCACCACGGGATGGCGTCCCCTGGCCCCATACGATGCGATTCTCGTCGCTGCCGGAAGTCCAGACATTCCGCAACCGCTCATCGACCAGCTGAACGTCGGCGGCAGGCTGGTCATCCCGGTTGGAGAGGAGAGGCTCCAGCGCCTGATCCGGATCATCAAAGGCAAGCAGGAGAACCAGATCGAAGATCACGGCGGGTGCGTGTTCGTCAAGCTCTTGGGTCAACACGGCTGGGAGGAATGATCACCAGACCGATCAGGAAGGTACAGTCGTGGCTGCGCACGCTCTATGATTGGACGCTCCAGTGGGCGGAGACGCCCAACGCCGGTTTGGCCTTATTCATTCTGGCCTTAGCGGAGTCCTCTTTCTTCCCTATTCCTCCGGATGCCCTGCTCATCGCCCTGGTGATTGCGGCTCCTTCCCGCTTCTTCCGCTACGCCTTCCTCTGTTCGATCGGATCGGTCATCGGTGGCGTTCTCGGGTACTATATCGGTTGGGGGCTCATGGAATCGATCGGCTGGCCAATCATCCGGTTCTATCACGTCGAGCCCCTGTGGCGTGAATTTCAATCCCAGTACCGACAATATGGGTTGATCTTTCTGGCGGCGGCGGCATTCACGCCCATTCCTTATAAAGTGGCGACCATCGCTTCGGGAGCGACGGGCATCGATTTCTGGGCTTTCATCACCATCTCCTCTTTGGGGCGGGCCGGTCGCTTCTTTCTGGTGGCCGGGCTGTTGCGGGTGCTCGGTCCCTGGGTCAAGGAACTCATCGAAAAATACTTTGACATCCTGTCGATTCTTTTTGTAGTATTATTGTTTGCCGGATTCATGGCCATCAGGTATCTCTTTTAATCGCCTGAATGAGTGTCGGGGCGTGGCTCAGCCTGGTTAGAGCGCACGGTTCGGGACCGTGAGGTCGGTGGTTCGAATCCACTCGCCCCGACCACACACCTGAGAGCGGAGCGGACGCCAGAGGAAGTGGTGATTTCCCAAACAGTGCGCAGAGAGATGATCGCTCGGCGATTCCTGATTCGCGGGCTCGTTCAGGGTGTCGGCTATCGTTACTTCGCCGTCCGGGCCGCCGAGCGGCATGGCATCGCCGGGTACGTTCGCAATCTCCCCGACGGGCGCGTAGAAGTCGTGGCCGAGGGTGAGCCGGCCGCCATGGAAGCGTTCAAACGCGAACTGGAGCGAGGCCCCGCGTATGCCCGCGTCACGGGGATCGAGGAGATCGCCCTCACGCCGACAGGCCGATTCCGCCGTTTTGAGGTCGCTTTCTGAGACTCAGCGAGTGAGCCAGTGGGTTATGGATGAACTGAAGAAACTGATTCGCCAGGTGCCCGATTTCCCCAAACCGGGGATCAACTTCTACGACATCACGACGCTTCTGAAAGATCCCGTGGGATTCAAAACGGTCGTCGACCGGTTGGGGAACATCTTCGAGGGGAAGCGGATTGACAAAGTGGTGGGGATCGAAGCCCGGGGCTTCATCTTCGCCCCGGCGGTCGCCTATCGCCTGGGAGCCGGATTCGTTCCCGTTCGCAAGCCCAACAAGCTTCCCGCCGAGACGGAACGGATCACCTATGCTCTGGAATACGGAGAGGATGCGCTCGAAATCCACGCCGACGCCATTCAACCCGATGAATCCGTCCTGGTGATCGACGATCTCCTGGCCACCGGTGGGACGGCCCGGGCGGTGGCCGACCTGGTGGAGCGATTGGGCGGTCGGCTGGCCGGATTCGGGTTCGTCGTGGAACTGGAATTCCTCAAAGGGCGCGAGCGGCTGGCCGGATATGAGGTCGTCTCATTGATCAAATATCAGTCCTGAGGGGTGAGCTCCCGTAGCTCAGTTGGATAGAGCGACAGCCTCCTAAGCTGTAGGTCGCAGGTTCGAATCCTGCCGGGAGCGCCATCGCCTCTCTCCGTTGGCGGCTACTTCCTTCCCCGCTGACGGTCAGCATCCTGCTCCGCCGAACGAGATGAACCCGCTTGCCGGGGTTCGGCAGGGTTCAGTATGATGTTGCTCCACACCGGAGGCCATCTCATGGAGTCGCTATGAAGGTTCTCACGGCTGCCCAAATGCAACGTGTCGATCGGGAATCCACCGAGAAATATGGCATCCCCAGCCTCACGCTCATGGAGAATGCCGCCGTTCAAACCGTCCAAGCTCTCGAACGGAGATACGGCGACGTCAGGAAGAGGCGCGTATTGATCGTCTGCGGCAAGGGCAATAATGGAGGGGATGGGGCAACCGTGGGCCGTCAATTGTGGATGCGCGGAGCGCTGGTGGACGTTGTGCTCCTGGCCGACCTGGACGCGACCTCCGGCGATGCGCGCATCAACTTCCAGATCGCCAAACAGGTGGCGGCCGATGATTCACGGCTCAACTTCGAGGAGGCGACCACGGAAGAGGCCTGGAAGGACGTTCTCGGTCGTCTCCCATCCTATGATCTCGTCATCGATGCTCTATTCGGTACCGGGCTCAAGCGAGCCGTTGAAGGGAGGTACGCCCAGGTCATCGAAGATCTCAATCACTGGGCGGAACGTTCGGGCGTTCCGATCATCTCCATCGACATCCCCTCGGGCCTCTCGGCCGATGAGGCTCGCCTCATTGGACCGACCATCGCGGCGGATTTGACGGTCACCTTCACGCGGCCCAAGCCGGCCAATGTCCTCCCCCCGGCGTGTTATCGTTGTGGAGAGCTGGTCGTCGCTCCCATTGGATCTCCCGACGCCTTGGTCGAGGCCTGCGGAGCTCGCCTCAATCTCGTGGAGCCGTCCCTCATTGAGGATTGGCTCAACCAGACGCGGCGCACCCCCATGAGCCATAAGGGAAGCTATGGGCACGCCCTGCTTCTGGCCGGATCGCGGGGGAAGCCGGGAGCAGCGTGTATGGCCGCAGAGGCGGCATTGCGCGCGGGCGTCGGTCTGGTGACCGTGGGAGCGGTCAGCGAAGTGCAACCGATCATCATCGCCCGCGTCGTGGAAGCCATGACCGAACGGCTGGAGGCCACCGACGAGGGAACGATCTCGGACTCGGCCAGCGCCCGTGCCCTCGATCTGGCCGCCGAGCGCACGGTGGTCGCCATTGGTCCGGGCTTGACGACCAACGAGAGCACGCGACGGTTCGTCCAGACGGTGGTCAGGCAAAGGACGCGACCGACGATCATCGATGCTGACGGCCTCAATTGCTTGGCTCCCTGGCCCGACGATCTCACCGGCGGCGATATCCCGCTCATCCTCACCCCTCATCCGGGCGAGATGGCTCGACTCACTGGCCTCTCCACCAGGGAGATTCTCGAGGATCGAGTGGCTGTGGCGCGCCACTTCGCCGTCAGCCACAATCTCATTCTGGTGCTGAAAGGCAATCGGAGCCTCATCGCCGCGCCCGATGGCCAGGTCTATATCAACCCTACCGGGAACGCCGGATTGGCCACTGCCGGATCGGGCGATGTGCTGACGGGAATCATGGTTGGATTTCTGGCGCAGAGGCCCGATGACCCTCTGGCCTCGGTCATCGCGGCAGTGTACCTCCACGGTTTGGCCGGAGAGTTGGCCGCGGCGAACATCGGGATGCGATCGATGGTGGCCACCGACGTCACCCGATATCTCGGCGAGGCGCTGCGGACTCTGGAAGACTCCTCGTCACACCGATGAGCATGCGGCGACGAGGATCGCCCGGGGATCGTCGGTTGGTGGGAATCAATGAGCTTGACCGCTGACGGTGGTCGCTCTCTTGTGGGTGCCAATTTATGAGGGATCAATCAGCCCTCCACGATGAACATCAGGGGCTGATTGATACACCCGCTGCAGCGCGGCTCGATGGTGACGGAGCGTTGGAGAATGATCCTCTTCGGGAGGAGGCCGCAGAGCTTTTCCCGGATTCCCGATGCGAATGATGCGAACGGTGACGACGACATCTCCCGAAGACACTTTCGAGTTGGGGCGCGAGATGGCCGCTCCTCTGCAGAGGCGAACCGTCTTCCTCCTCGAAGGCGACTTGGGCACCGGTAAGACGGTTTTCACCAAAGGCATCGCCGCTGGCTTGGGGATCGATCCGCGCGAAGTGACGAGTCCGACGTTCACCCTGGTGGCCGAATATCAGGGCCGGCTGAAACTCTACCACGTCGACCTCTACCGCCTGGATGATCCTCGCGATGCCTGGGATCACCTCGGGCTCCAAGAGCTCCTCGGCGAAGAAGCGGTCGTGGCCATCGAGTGGGCGGAGAAGTTACCAGAACTCTCCATCCAACAAGGCTATCGGGTTCATCTGAAGTGGATTGACGAAACGACTCGAGAGATCACCATCCAATCGGTGAACGAATCCCTCCCCAACTCCCCTCGACCATGACCCCCAAGGATGAAGCCACTCATGTGCCCCCTCTGGCCAGGCGATGCCCCTCGATGGGGAGATTCAACCGCTGAAGCCAATCCCTCTCTGGCTCGGCGATCACATCGCCCGGAGGCGCCGGCGCCTCTTCTCGGCCGAGTGAAGCTTCTTCTCGGCGATGAACGCCCGCAAGACGGCGCTCAAGTCCGGCTGACCGATCTCTTGCAATTCGTACTGGATGCGGCAGGTGGCGTGCTTGATCTTGATGATGCGCCGTAAATCCACCGGCGTGCCGATGAGGACGAGGTCACAATCGATGCGATTGATGGTCCTCTCCAGATCTTTGATCTGCTTCCCTCCATATCCCATGGCGGGGAGCACGGGTCCGGTATGGGGATAGGCGGCATAGGCGCGCGCGATTTCGCCGACGGCGAAAGGACGAGGATCAATGATCTCCCTGGCCCCATACCGCAGGGCGGCCAGATAAGCTGCTCCATAGCGCATCTCCCCATGAGTGAGGGTGGGCCCATCTTCCACGGCGATGACCCGTTTACCCCGGATCATCTCTCCATCTTCGGGGAGAATGGGCATCGCCGCTTCGATCACCGTCGCTCGCGGGTTGAATTGATGAATGTGCCGACGAACCACATCGAGATCATCTCGATTGGCCGAATCAACTTTATTGATGAGAATGACGTCAGCCCGCAGGAAGTTCACCTCGCCAGGGAAATAGGCCCGCTCATGTCCCGGACGGTGGGGATCAACCAGTACGATTTCCAAATCGGGGACGAAAAAGGGCATATCGTTGTTCCCCCCATCCCAAACGAGGACATCGGCCTCCTGCTGAGCCTGGCGCAGAATGCGCTCATAATCGATCCCGGCGTAAACGACGACGCCATTATTCAGATGCGGCTCGTATTCTTCCATCTCTTCGATGGTGCACTTGTACTTCTTCAGATCGTCGAGGGTCTCGAACCGCTGAATGACTTGCTTGGTCAGATCCCCATAGGGCATCGGGTGGCGCACGGCGACGACATTCAGCCCTTCCTCTCTCAGGATACGACAGACTTTTCGGCTGGTGGCGCTCTTGCCACATCCGGTCCTCACGGCACAGACGGAGACCACCGGCTTCTCTGACTTGAGCATGGTCGCCCGGGCCCCGAGGAGTCGAAAACTGGCCCCTCGACTGATGGCACGAGCCGCCAGGTGCATGACCGTCTCATGAGAGACGTCGGAGTAGGAGAAGATGACCTCATCGATATGGTAGCGGTCGATCAGCTCCTCGAGCTGCTCTTCGGGATAGATGGGGATGCCCTTGGGGTATAACTTCCCGGCTAATGCCCGTGGGTACTTTCGCCCTTCGATATTGGGGATTTGCGTGGCCGTAAAGGCCACCACCTCATAGGCCGGATTGTCGCGGAACACGACGTTGAAATTATGAAAATCGCGCCCGGCCGCTCCCAGAATCAGCACTCTCTTCTTCCGCATAAGCGATTCCTCTCCCCCTTCGGTTAATTGATTCAGGTCCTCCTCGGTCGCGCAGACCCCCACCGCTCACACCGGCTCCGGTGGTGTGAACGCCAGGCTGGGTGGTGAGCCCGTCGGCACGAGCCTCACGAGCCTCCGGACCGTCCTCCCTCTCAACGCTCATCTCCATGTCTTCATCGCTCAGGCTCACCGGGGGTGAATATAAGCTTCGCCGCTGGCGGAAGCAAGTCATTTTCGACCGTCTTGACCAGGCACTCTGTCTCTGAGGATAGACTTTTCCGGCAACCTGGGGTATCTTTTCTCACCTTGAGATCCTACAACGAGAGTCAACCGAAATGAGGCCATTCTGGAAACGAAGACCGACGACCGATCAGACGGGGGATTCGCCATCACAATCGACAGAGAGCCTACTGGGTAAGTTCAGGAAGGCCATCTCAGCAACGCGAAGAAATATCACCGAGCGCGTCCAGGAAGTGGCTCGTGGGAAGCGCCAGATCGATGCCGAAGTTCTGGAGAGTCTCGAAGAGGCGCTCATCACTGCCGATGTCGGACCGCGGATCACATTGGAGATCCTGGAGAAGGCGCGGCAGCAAGTGGATCGAAAGGCGCTCTCCGATTTCAACGAGCTCAAAGAATTCATCGCCACCGAACTCGCTGCCATTCTCGCTCAGGCCAACCCGCGCGAACGTCCTGGCCCGGTCATCGAGGAGAAGCCCTACGTCATTCTCGTCGTGGGAGTCAATGGCACGGGGAAGACGACGACGATTGGCAAACTTGCCTATAAGTTCAAGAACGAGGGGGCTCGTGTCCTCCTCGCGGGGGCAGACACTTTTCGTGCCGCCGCCTCGGATCAACTGGCCGTGTGGGCCGAGCGCGCTGGCGTCCCGCTGATTCAGCAGCGACCGGGCGCCGATCCGGCCGCCGTCGTCTACGATGCCCTGAAGTCGGCCAAAACCCGGGGAATGGATGTGGTCATCGTGGACACGGCCGGTCGATTGCATACCAAGATCAACCTCATGCAGGAACTGCAAAAAATCCGTCGGGTGGCCGCCCGGGAAGTTCCCGGCGCCCCCCACCAGGTCTTCCTCATCATTGATGCCGTCACCGGTCAGAATGGATTGGAACAGGCTCGGCAATTTCTCCGCTCCATTGAGGTGACGGGGCTCATCCTCACCAAGCTGGACGGGACGGCCAAAGGGGGGATTGTCATCCCCATTGCCAAGGAACTGAATCTCCCCATCCGGTATGTCGGGATTGGCGAAGGCATCGAAGACCTCATCGAATTCTCGCCGGAGTTATATGTCCGGAGCTTGTTCGAAGACGACGGACTGACCGAATCACGAGGTTCCCGATCGGCTTGACGATAGGGATGGAGAGAGGCCTCGGTCCACTGACACCGTTTCCGCTTTTCGGTTGAGTACTCCGGCTCATGGCCCGAGGCGAATGGGAGACAGTGTATCGAGGACGGATATTGACCGCACGAGAGCACAGGGGAAAATCATCCCGCTCGGGCATATTGAGTGGCGCGGCATTTCTCATGGCCGTCTCTGCTATTGGCCCGGGATTTCTCACGCAAACGACCCATTTCACGGCGCGGTTAGGCGCCAGCTTTGCCTTCGCCATCGTCGTCTCCGTGATCATCGACATCGGCGCCCAATTGAACACTTGGCGGGTCATCTGCATCTCGGCGCGGCGCGGGCACGAAGTGGCGGCGGCCATTGTCCCCGGATTAGGGTGGATCGTCACCGGTGTGATCGTCTTCGGCTCGTTCGTGTTCAATGTCGGGAATGTCAGCGGCTGTGCGTTGGCTCTGGAATCACTGTTCGGTCTCGATCAGATGCTCGGAGCCTCGCTGTCGGCTCTTGTGGCCATGGCGCTCTTTCTCCGGCGTCGTATGCTTCGTCGAGTGGACTGGTTTTCTCAGATCCTCGGTGGCACGATGATCATCCTCATGGCCTATATTCTGCTCACCACCGGCCCGCCCATTGGCGACGCCGCCCGCCAGGCCATCTGGCCCGAGACGGTGGATGTTTTCACCATTGTCACTTTGGTGGGGGGAACCATTGGCGGGTACATCATGTTCTCCGGCGCACACCGCCTCCTGGATGGAGGCATTCGAGGGACGGAGCATTTGGCCATCATCACCAAAGGGTCCATCCGCGGCGTCATCATCACGGGGCTGATGCGGGTCATGCTCTTCCTCGCCGTGCTCGGTGTGGTGCGCGGAGGCGTTGCGCTCGGCGAAGCCACCCCCGTCTTCGACGCTTTCCGGGCGGGCGCCGGTCAGATGGGATTCATCGTTTCCGGACTGGTGTTCTGGTCGGCCGCCATCACCTCGGTGGTTGGCTGCTCCTATACGTCCATCTCTTTCCTGAGCGGCCGAGCCGACGAACGCAGACAATCTCGCCTGATCATCGGATTCATCGCCCTCACGCTGGCGGTCACGCTGCTTTTCCGGCGGGCCGGATGGCAACCAACGCAACTCCTTATCATAGCCGGAACAGCGAACGGCGCGCTGATGCCCATCATTCTGGGCGTCATTCTGGTGGCCGCCTATCGTCGCTCTCTGATGGGTGGGTATCGGCACCCCTGGTGGGCGGGGATGTTAGGTCTCGTCGCCTGGCTCACCACAGTGGTGATGGCTTACTCCACTCTGGCGAGGCTCTTCTAACTTGTCAATCGAAGCGTTCCCGATTACACTGAACGAGACCACACGCTCAGGTTATGGCGCGTAAGGAGGACATACTGGCCATCATTCTCGGCGGCGGCCAAGGCACTCGTCTCTTCCCCCTCACCGCCCTACGGTCCAAACCAGCCGTCCCGTTGGCCGGAAAATATCGGCTCATTGACATCCCGGTGAGCAATTGCATCAATTCGGGCATCACGAAGATGTACGTGCTCACCCAGTTCAATTCCGCTTCTCTCAATCGTCACATTCACCAGACATACCGGTTCAGCCAATTCAGCGACGGCTTCGTCGATATCCTGGCCGCCGAACAGACGCTGGAGAACCGCGACTGGTTTCAGGGAACGGCCGACGCCGTCCGGCAAAACTGGCGCCACTTCGAGCAGTGGAATCTGGACACCTATCTGATTCTCGCCGGCGATCATCTCTACCGGATGGATTACCGGGACTTCATTCGCCGTCACTGGGAGATGGGAGCCGACGTCACCATTTCGGTCATCGCGTGTACGGAAGCCGAGGCCGGAGGATTCGGGCTGTTGAAAATTGATGAGATGGGCCGCATCACCGAATTTCGCGAGAAGCCCCGGGGAGACGCCCTTCGGGCCATGCGCGTGGATACGACGACGATCGGATTGAGTGCCGAGGACGCCCAACACCGACCCTACCTGGCGTCCATGGGAATTTACGTCTTCAAACGAGACGTCCTCTCTGACCTCCTGTTTCGCGATCTCTCGATGGTCGATTTCGGCAAGCAAATCATCCCGGCGGCCATTCGCTCGGTCCGTGTTCAGGCTTTCTTGTTCGATGGGTACTGGCGGGATATCGGGACGATCAGGAGCTTTTACGAAGCCAATATGGATTTGACGCAGGAGATCCCCCGATTCAATCTCTACGATCCGGAAGCCCCCATTTACACCCGCCCCCGCTATCTCCCTCCGGCCAAGATTCGCGAATGCCGCATCCATGATTCCATCATTGCGGAGGGATCGATCCTCAGCGGCGCCGAGCTCGTACATTGTGTGGTCGGCATTCGGACCCGGTTGGCCCAGGGAGTGCGCGCCGAGCGCTCCATCCTCATGGGGGCCGACTTTTACCAATCGCTCGACCAGATCAAATCCGATCATCAGCGGGGCATCCCTCCGGTCGGGGTGGGCGAGCAGACGGTGATCAAGAACGCCATCATCGACAAGAATGCCCGCATCGGTCGACGAGTTCACATCCTGAACGAACAACAGCGCCGCGATTTCGATGGGGAGAACTACTATATCCGCGATGGCATTGTCATTGTGCCCAAAAATGCCATCATCCCAGACGGAACGGTCATCTAGGGGCGTTTGCTTCTCTCGGGACCACCTCTGAGCTGGAAGGATGGATCTCCAAGGAACCGACTTGGCGTCCGCTCCGAGCGGGCGCATGCTTTGTCTCCTTGACGGGACCCCTCTCCGATCAACTGAGGGGTCCTCGCGAAGCTTGAGCCCAGACCTCGACTGAAGGCTTGAAGTTCCAAAGCAAAATGCTGCTCAGAATGAAGGCCAAAGCGGGGAGCAGCATGACTCCCGCCGTCTCTATGCGCCATGAGCCAGGCACAACGATCTCAGTGATCACAATGGCCAGCGAACTCCCCAGGAAGAGGACGCCGACAATGAACTCCAACCCCTTCCCGCGAAGGAAGAGGAGCCCGAACAAACTATAGGCGATCAAGCTCGTCTGCCCAGTGAGGAGATTGCCGAGCGAGTCGTAATAGTAGAGCCCCTTGACCTGATCAAAGAGATGTTGTCGGGCCACGACAGTGTTCGCCTCGATATAGCGAGCGGCCAAAGCGGTCATCGCCGTTCCAAACAATCGCCGGGCGATCCACAGGGCGCCGAGCGCCGTACCAAAAACGAATGCCACGAGGGAAATCGATCGCGACCGCTCGTGAAGGTAGAGATAAAAACTCACCACTAGAGAGATGAGCATCAAGGCGGGAATGTACCCGGCAAACACCGCGAAGTAAAACGACTGCTCGGCGAAATACCTCAACAGCAGATCGAAATACTTATCCAGATCTTGGGCCGCTTGTTGAAACGTGAATCCTCCCCGCCAGCGATCGATGGCCCGGGCCAAGAGAGCGAATCCGATATAGGAACTCATTAACGCATTAGCCCGAAAGAACAGGCGATCAGCATCCATCATTGGCCTCCTCTCGATCCAGAGCGGGCTCACCAGTGGAGATATGACGAGCGATGTATGGCCTCTCTCAACGAATCTCGCTTCTATTATACCCGAAGAGGATGCCGGTCACAACAGAAAATTTCGCCGCGGCGAGCGATCAACGGACTCGGCGTCGCCAGTGAGTGGCGTATTGCCGGAAAGCGTCCAAGCGATGGCGAACGCCGGGGATCGGCGTGGGGAGGTTCAGCCGCGATCCCAGCTCATAGATAGGAATGAGTTTGATTAATTCGGGGCCGGATGAACGTCCAGTGAGGGCAACTCGAATAGGGTGAAACAGCGCTCGGCCCTGGCGACCGGTTCGCTCTTTGACCGCCCGAGTAGCCCGCTGAAACGCTTCCACGGTCACTTCGGAGACATCGGCCAGCTCCTGCCGCAACGCCTCGATGACCTGGAGGGCCCCTTCATCTTCGAGCGTCTGTTGAACCTCCTCGGACTGGCTGGCGCGATCGAGGTCGTACTCGAAGACGATCTCCGTTTCATCAACCACCTGGGCCAGGGTGTCCAGATGAGTGATCACGGCATCCAGAACCAACCCCAGCCAGTGCCGCGCGGCCTCGTCCAGGGGCCCCTCCTTGAGGCGGTTGGCTTTCACCAGATAGCGAGCCGCCAGATCGATCAGTCGCTCTCGATCCATCTGTCGCAGATAGTGGCGGTTTATCCAATTCAGCTTGCCCGCATCGAAAATGGCCGGTGCTTTCACCACGCGATCCAATGAAAATTGGCCGATGAGCTCCTCTTTGGAGAGAATCTCACGGCCACCGGTCGGAGACCATCCCAGCAGGGCGAGGAAATTGAACAATGCCTCGGGGAGATAGCCCTGCTCCCGAAATTCGCCGATGGACGTTGCCCCATGTCGCTTGGAGAGTTTCGCCCCATCGGGTCCCAGGATGGTCGAGAGATGTCCAAATCGTGGCGGCGTCGCTCCCAGCGCCTGATACAATAAAATTTGACGCGGCGTATTGGAGAGATGTCCATCCCCACGAATGACGTGGGTGATCTTCATCATCATGTCGTCGATGACCACGGCGAAGTTATACACCGGCCAGCCATCGGATTTCATGATGACGAAATCACCCAGCAACTCCGCCTGCCACTCGATCCGCCCGCGGACCAGATCCGTCCAGGTGATGAGGCCCGGAGAGACCCGGAATCTCACCGTGAACGGCTTCCTCTGGTTTAACTTCAACGCCACATCATTCCATGTGAGGCGACGACAGCGGCCAGAATACACATAGGGAACGCCTTGTGCTTTGGCCCGCTGGCGCTCGGCGTCCAACTCTTCGGGCGTGCAAAAACACCGGTAAGCTCGTCCGGACTGAAGCAACTGCTCGGCCACCTCTCGGTAAAACTGGAGGCGTTCGCTCTGGCGGTAAGGCCCATACGGACCACCCACATCTGGTCCTTCATCCCAGGTGAGCCCCAACCACTTCAAGTCCTCATAGATGTGCTGCTCGTACTCGGGACGGGAGCGCTCCAGGTCGGTATCTTCAATCCGAAGAATGAAACGCCCTCCATGCTGACGAGCGAATAACCAGTTGAACAAAGCCGTGCGCACATTCCCTACGTGCAACCGACCGGTTGGACTGGGAGCAAATCGGACGCGGACATTATTTGTTGAAGGCATGTCGAGGTTTTCTCTATTCTCCTATGAAGGGAGGGGTGACGCAAGCCGTCAACTCACACGATCTCATCTTCGTCCCCGGATGTAGCCCGCGAGGCCACGGAGAATTGTTCTGCACCAGAGTTCGTCTCCCGCCTCCCTCCGTCATTATTCCTTGCCGAAGATGGCGCGCCATTCGCCCATCAACGGTCGCCAGCCGATGTTCGCGTTCTTGAGCGACGCTCCGACCAACACACCCACCGACCCGATAAATGACCGGCTACCTATTCTGGTGGATACTCGCCGGCGATCACAGTCAGCAATTGCTCCGGATGAATATACTTGGCGATGGCCGCATTGACCTCGTCACGGGTGACGGATTTCACCAGCTCGGGGAGGACGTCCAGGTGCTCGATGCCCAAGCCATACACCTCGACGGATAACAGGTGACCGGCGATTCCCGCGTTCGTTCCCAAACTGACGATGAATGATCCTACGAAAGACGACTTCTCATCCTCCAATTCTCGCTCGGTGATTCCCTCTTCGACATACGACGTGATGATATTCACGGTCGAATCGATGGCGCGGTCCACGTTCTCCGGGTTCACCGTCAAACTCACCAGCCAGGGCCCATCGACGAGTCCTGGATCGAGGAACCGCGAGACGATCCCATAGGTCAATCCCTCCTCGTCCCGCACCCGCAGTCCCAACCGGGAGGAAAGCGTGGAATGACCCAGAGCCGCGTTGGCGATGTAGGCCGCGTAATAATCGGGATCCGTCCGCCGTAATTGACCGGGATGGCCGAGCACGATGTCCACGTTCGGCTTGTCCCGCATGGTGATGATTTCCCGTCGTGGTTCCCTCCGAGGTTCCGTTCGACCCACGGCGATCTCGGCGGGCTGGCCCGGCGTCCAATCCCCCAACAGTTCGGTGACGATGCCCTCAATAGCTGCACTCTGGATGTCGCCGACCACGATCACAATCAACGTCGCCGCCCCGTAGTGCTGGGCATAGAATGCCGCCACATCATCCACCGTGAGCGCTTCCACGCTGGCAATCCGTTCCTCGATGGGGACCTGATAAAACGGATGCGTCCGGTCGTAGGTGAGCTGGAGGAAGCGTTCCAGAGCACGAACCTGAGTCTGCTCTTGCTGTCGCCTCAACTGGCCGACGACCTGCTGCTTGAGCCTGGTGAGTTCGTCCTCGGGGAAAGCCGGCTCGCGCAATACTTCGACCAAATTGGCGAGCAAGCGCGGCGCATCCTTACTCAGCGCCTGACCGCTGGCCCGCACCAGGAATCGATTCCCGGAAATGTTCAGCTCGGCCCCGACATCTTCCAGATCCCGAGCGATCTCCACCTTCGTCCTCCGGCGCGTTCCCCTCATGAGCATAGAGGCGGTGATTTGAGCCAATCCGGGTTGATTCTGCGGATCGAGGAATGAGCCGGCGCGCAACGCTCCACTCACGTGGACCGTCGGATTCGCCGGATTTTCATAGACCAGGAGGGTGACGCCATTAGGCAACCGAACTCGTTGGGTGCGCTCCACGAACGTCTTATCGATCACCGGTTCTCTCCTTCCGCAAGTTGATGGCTCTCCGGTCCCGAGGCCGGTAGGGGAACGAACCACCCTACGGTGAGGTTATCTCGAAGCAGATACTGGTTGGCCACCCGCCGGATCTCATCAGGCGTCACCCGCTGGATGCGGGGAACGTACTCCAAGAACCATCGCCAGTCGGCCGAGGACTCAGATTCGCCCAGAGCGAAAGCATAGTTGAGAGCCCCATCCCGAGCGAAATAGACATCGGCCTCGACCTTGCGCTGAGCGCGCACGAGCTCGTCCTGGCGAACTCCCTTGGCTTTGATGTTCTCCAACTCATCAATGATCTCTTCCTCGACGCGCTGGTGTTCCACACCTGGCCGAAGCACGGCGGTGATTTCCAGCAATCCCGGATCGCGGAATTCAGTGACATGAGCCTGTACGCTGATGGCTAATCCGGCATCGACCAGCCGCTGATAGAGGCGCGTCGTAACCCCCTCGGTTAATAGACGCGACAGCAGAGCGAGGGGGTAGATATCTGGATGACGCGCTTCTGGCGTATGATAACAGAGCTGGACGATGCCGACTTCCCCGGCCCGCCGGAGGTGAAACCGCCGCTCGCCTTGTTGCGGAGGCTCTTTGGTATAGACTTCGGGAATGGGATGAGGAGATCGGGGAATCTGCCCGAAGTAGCGCGCGACCAAACCCAAGGTGTGCTGTCGGTCGAAATCACCCACGATGATGGTGGTGGCATTATTCGGCCAGTAGAACGTGTGATAGAACTCGCGCAATCGCGCCGTGGGAACGTTTTCCACGTCCGACCGCCAGCCAATGGTAGGGTGATGATAGGGATGCTCGCGAAAGGCGATCGCCCAGGCGTGTTGATCGAGCACGCGGAGAGGGTCATTCTCTCCTCGCTCCAGTTCATTGCGAACGACGATGCGCTCTGACTCCCGATCCTCATCGCGAATCCAGGAGTTGCGCATACGATCGGCCTCCAGATGAATGACCAGCTCCAACTGTTCGGCGGGGACGGCCTCGAAGTAATTGGTTCGATCGTACCAGGTGGTGGCATTGAAATGGGCCCCAATTCGTTTGAGGATAGCCGCAATCTGCGTCCCTCGCTCCCGGTTGAACGTGGGCGTTCCCTTGAACATCATGTGCTCGAGCAAATGCGTCGCTCCCGTATGTCCCACCGCCTCATTCCGTGATCCGACATGATAGAGCACCATCAGAGCCACGACCCGTGGCGTTCGCTGCTGGACGAGGAGGAGTTTCATCCCGTTGCTCAGTCGGTACTCCTCTATCCCCCCCTCTTGGTCAGTAAAAACTATGCCCTCAGCGACTTCCCTGCCTTCAACCAGCTCTCTGTCCGTCAATCGGTTCACTCCTTTTGGGTGTTCGCCTTCCCTCAAAAAGGCCGTTATTATAGCCCAATCTCGACCATAAGTATACCCTCGCAACCAACACGGCGACGACGGGCTGATCCGGGGTCTGGATGGTCATCAGACTTCGGCCTCCCCGGCCGTCCGCTGTTCCCCCCTCGCTCGATCGTAATTCAGATAGGGAGCGAGCCATCGCTCGACGGCCTCCACGCTCATGCCCTTCCGCCGATGATAATCGAGAACCTGATCCCGCCCGATCTTCCCCACCGAGAAGTACCTCGCCTGGGGATGAGCGAAATACAACCCACAGACCGAAGCTGCCGGAATCATGGCATAGTGTTCCGTCAGTCGGATCCCGACATGCTCTTCCACTTGCAGCAGATCGAAGAGGGTGCGTTTCTCCGTGTGATCGGGACAGGCGGGATACCCGGGAGCCGGCCGGATGCCGCGATATCGCTCTCTGATCAAATCATCCACAGAGAGCGCCTCATCGGGCGCATATCCCCAGTATTCTGTCCGCACCAACTGGTGCAATCGCTCGGCAAACGCCTCGGCCAGTCGGTCAGCGAGCGCCTTGATGAGGATAGAGGAGTAATCGTCATGCTCCTTCTGGAACCGCTCCACCAGCGCGTCCAGACCGATGCCCGCGGTGACGGCGAACGCCCCAATGTAATCTTCGACGCCCGTTTCCTTGGGCGCCACGAAGTCCGCCAAGGCGAGGTTCGGATACCCGGATCGCTTGACCATCTGCTGCCGGAGGGTGTGGAGCACATCCAACACGCGCCGACGAGATTCATCGGCATAGACCTCGATATCATCGCCAATGGAATTGGCGGGAAAGAGCCCAATGACGCCTCTGGCCGTGAGCCATTTCTGCTCGATCACCTCATCGAGAAGCTGGCCAGCATCCTCGAACAGCTTCTTCGCCGAGTCGCCGTATTGGGGATGATCCAGGATAGCCGGATATCTTCCTTTCAACCCCCAAGCGGCGAAAAACGGCGTCCAATCGATGTACGCGCGGAGATCTTCAAGGGGATACTCATCGAACACGTGAATACCCAGACGCTTGGGCTTGGTGATGGGAACCTGGCTCCAATCGCAGGACCATCGATTGGCTCGCGCCTCTGAGAGACGGAGATAAGCTCGGTCGCCCTGGCGCTGCTCATGCTCCTGGCGCAACCTCTCGTATTCGCGCCGAATCTGGGCGACGAACTCTTCCCTGAGCGTCGGCGTCACCAAGCTCGAGACCACCGGGACGCAGCGGGAAGCATCGATGACATGAATCGTGGGACCACTGTAGTGCGGCGCAATTTTGACCGCCGTGTGAATCCGCGATGTCGTCGCCCCACCGATGAGCAATGGCTGGCGGAATCCGCGGCGCTCCATCTCCTTGGCCACGTGCACCATCTCGTCCAGAGAGGGGGTGATGAGTCCGCTCAATCCGATGACGTCCACCTTCTTCTCTTCGGCCACCTGAAGAATCTTCTCGCAGGGCACCATGACGCCGAGATCGATCACCTCGTAGTTATTGCAGCCGAGGACCACACCGACGATATTCTTCCCGATATCGTGAACGTCTCCTTTGACGGTGGCCAGAAGCACCCGTCCCGCCGGGCGATTCTCGCGCCGTCGCGCCTTCTCTGCTTCGATGAAAGGAACCAGGTAGGCCACGGCCTTCTTCATCACCCGGGCGCTCTTGACGACTTGAGGGAGGAACATCTTCCCCGCCCCGAACAGATCACCGACGACGTTCATCCCATCCATCAATGGCCCCTCGATGACCGCCAGCGCGTGGGGATACTTCTGCCGGGCCTCTTCGACGTCCTCTTCGATATAATCGGTGATTCCCTTGATGAGAGCGTGCTTCAATCGCTCTTCGACCGGCGCCTTCCGCCATTCCTCCTCGCGCCGCTCTCCCTTCTCTTTCTGCTTGACGCGCTCGGCGAACGCGATGAGGCGTTCGGTCGCATCAGGCCGCCGATTGAGAATGACATCCTCGACGCGCTCCAGAAGATCTTTGGGAATCTCCTCGTAGACCTCCAACTGTCCGGCGTTGACGATGCCCATATCCATGCCCGCCTTGATGGCATGATAGAGGAACGCCGCGTGCATGGCTTCCCGCACCCGATTATTCCCTCGAAACGAGAACGAGATGTTACTCACGCCCCCACTCACTTTGGCCAGCGGCAGATTCTCCTTGATCCATCGCGTCGCCCGGATGAAATCGACGGCGTAGTTATTGTGCTCTTCGATGCCCGTGGCCACGGTGAGGATGTTGGGATCGAAGATGATGTCTTGCGGCGGAAAACCGACCTCCTCGGTCAAGATGCGATAGGCGCGCCGGCAAACCTCGATCTTTCGCTCAAATGTATCGGCCTGACCCCGTTCATCGAAGGCCATGACGATGACGGCAGCACCGTACTGGAGTATTTTTCGCGCTCGTTGCTTGAACGCTTCCTCCCCTTCCTTCAAGCTGATGGAGTTGACCACCGATTTCCCCTGCAAGCATTTGAGTCCCGCCTCGATGACCGACCATTTCGAAGAATCGATGACGATGGGGACGCGAGCGATATCCGGCTCGGCGGCCAGGAGCCGGAGGAACGTGACCATCGCCCGTTCGGAATCGAGCATCGCCTCGTCCATGTTGACATCGAGCATCTGCGCGCCGTTCTCCACCTGCTGCCGGGCGACGGCCAAAGCTCCCTCGAAATCGCCCGAGAGAATCAATCGAGCGAATCGACGCGAGCCGGTGACGTTGGTGCGCTCGCCAATATTGACGAAGTTCGTCTCGGGGCGAATGACCAGCGGCTCCAATCCGCTCAGGCGAAGATAGGGCTCCACCGATGGAATCTTTCGCGGAGCATGTCGCGCGGCCACGTCGGTCAGCAATCTGATGTGTTCGGGCGTCGTGCCACAACACCCACCGATGATATTGACGAATCCGCTGCGCGCATAGTCTTCCAGTTGCTCGGCCATGAACTCGGGCGATTCCTCGTATTGCCCAAACGCGTTGGGCAAGCCGGCGTTGGGATAGGCGCTGACATAACATGTGGCGATTCCGGCGAGCTCTTCGATGAACGGACGCATCTGCTTGGAGCCCAAGGCGCAATTGAGCCCCACGCTCAACAGCGACCGAGCATGCGAGATCGAGATCCAGAACGCTTCCACCGTTTGCCCGGAGAGCGTGCGTCCGCTGGCATCGACGATCGTTCCCGAGATCATCACCGGGATGGATCGGCCCACCCGGGCGCAATGTTGCTGAATGGCGAACAGAGCGGCCTTACAATTGAGCGTATCGAAGACGGTCTCGACGAGCAGAATATCGACGCCCCCATCGACTAATCCGCGGATTTGTTCTTCGTAGGCCGCCACCAGGTCGTCGAAGGTCACCTCTCGATAGCCGGGGTTATTCACATCGGGCGAGAGGGAGGCCGTTCGATTCGTGGGGCCGATGGAGCCGGCGACGAATCGGGGCTTTTCCGGCGTCTTGGCCGTGAAGTCTCGCGCGACCTCCTTGGCCAATCCGGCCGCCACCCGATTGAGTTCGTAGACGACACTCTCCAGGTGATAGTCGGACTGGGAAATGGCGTTGGCATTGAATGTGTTCGTTTCAATGATATCCGCGCCCGCTTCCAGGTAAGCCCGATGTATAGCTTTGATGAGTTCCGGTTGAGTCAAGCAGAGAAGATCGTTGTTGCCTTTGAGCGCGCTCCCATGATGCCGGAAGCGATCCCCGCGAAAGTCCTCTTCTGTCAGGCGATGGCGCTGAATCATCGTTCCCATAGCGCCATCCAGCACGAGGATGCGTTGATCGAGCAGCCTGGCCAACTGTTCCCCACTCATGTTCGACTCCCGACCTGCTGGAAGAAAGCCATTTCGGCGGCGATGAGCTCGTGGACGGCGTCCAGAACCGCGTCGAGAGCGACGACTCTGGTCTCGCGGGTTCGCCGCACGGTGAGCTCGACCTGTCCCTCCTTCAACCGTTTGGGCCCCACGGTGATCCTCACCGGGATGCCGATCAAGTCGGCGTCCTTGAACTTGACACCGGCGCGCTCGTCACGGTCATCGAAGAGCACCTCGATCTGACCCTCGGTCAATTGCCGATAGAGCCGTTCGGCAGCCTCGGCTTGGTCCCTCTCGCCGATATTCACCGGCGTCAGGATCACCTGGAACGGAGCGATGGGCATTGGCCAGATGATGCCATCCTCATCGTGATAGAGCTCGATGGCCGATGCCATGATCCGTTCCACCCCGATGCCATAACTCCCCATCACGATGGGCACTTCCTTTCCCTCTTCGTTGAGGACAGTGGCTCCCATGGACTCGCTGTATTTGGTGCCCAGCTTGAAGATGTGCCCCACCTCTAACGCCTTTCGCACCTCCAGCGTCCCGCCCTCGCATTGAGGACAACCCTCGCCCGTCTTCACGGTGCGCAGATCGGTCCACAGGGAGACGGAAATATCCCGTTCCACGTCCACGCCCCGCAAATGATATTCGTCGCGGTTCGCCCCGGTGACCATATTCCGTCGCCCCTTCAAGGCTCGATCGGCGATGATGCGGAACTTGGTCACCCCAACCGCTCCCAGGCTTCCCGGATAGGCTCCCAGTGCCTGCTTGATCTCCTCGGGGTGACCGGGCCGGAGCTCGGTCGCGCCAGTGGCATCGGCCAGCTTGGTCTCGTTCAACTCATGGTCCCCGCGCAACAAGACGAGCGTGAGCTCCCCATTGATGACATAAGCCAGCGTCTTGATCTGACGCTCGGCGGGCGCACCGTCGGGGAAGTCTTCCAGATCTTTGATCGTTCGCACGCCGGGAGTGGGGAAGGGTTCCGGTCGCGGCAACCCGTCGCCGTCCTCGACCTCGGGCAACCGCGACGTGGCCTTCTCGGTATTGGCCGCATAGCCACAGTGGTGACAGAGGGCGATGTGATCCTCACCGGCATCGGTGAGGACCATGAATTCCGCCGACTCCGATCCTCCCATAGCGCCCGAAGAAGCTTGCACGATGATGTATTGCAACCCACAGCGGTCAAAGATGCGACAATATGCCTCGCGCTGATCGTTGTAGGATTTGTCCAATCCCTCCCAATCGAGGTCGAACGTGTAGGCATCCTTCATGATGAACTCGCGCACTCGCAACACGCCCGAACGGGGGCGCGGTTCGTCGCGAAACTTCGTCTGAATCTGATACCAGACTTGCGGAAGTTGTTTGTAGGAGCGTAACTCGTTTCTGGCGATGGCGGTGAACACCTCCTCGTGCGTCATCCCCAGACAGAGATCGGCGCCGCGCCGATCCTTGAGACGAAACATATTCTCGCCCATGACCTCCCAGCGTCCGCTCTCTCGCCAGATCTCGGCCGGATGGAGGGCGGGAAGATGAAATTCCTGGCCGCCAATGCGATCCATCTCCTCACGGATGATGTTCATGATCTTGGTCAGGACGCGCCAGGCCAGTGGCAAATAACTGTACACGCCAGCGGCGAGTTGACGAATGCAACCGGCGCGGAGCAAGAGTTGGTGACTGACGACTTCGGCATCGGCCGGTGTCTCTCGAAGTGTCGGTATGAAGTAATTGGACCACCGCATATTCGGTCTCTCATTCCTCCTCAATGAGCATCTGTCAAAAGACGAAATTCTAACCAAATTTCTCTCCCCTGACTAGGACCGAACCAGATCCCGGACCTCATGGGCGGCGTGACGAGGAATGAACACCGCGAATCGCACCTCACGCGACCGGCGCTCGCGCCCTCGCTCCCGGAATCGGCGAGTACCCACCAGGAAAGAATCCTCCATCTCGCCGGATCGGGTATGGGCCATCCCCGATGTCGGTCAATCCAATCGTTTGTGAAAGCGAAACGCGCTGACCGCGAAGATGACCACTCCGAAGATGAAAAGGGCTCCCATCTGTGGCCAGAGCACCGAGAAGCCCGTTCCCTTCAGGAAAATCCCCCGAGCGATTTCCATGAAGTAGCGCACCGGATTCAAATAGGTGAGGTATTGCACCACCACGGGCATGCTTCGAATAGGGAAAGCAAAGCCGCTCAATGCGAAGGCGGGCATGAAGAAGAAAAACGATGACATCAACGCCTGCTGCTGGGTTTGCGAAATGGTGGAGATGAACAGTCCGGCTCCCAATGTGGTGAGCAGGAACAAGATCGAACACAGGAGTAACAGCCAGGCGCTCCCCCGAAAGGGAATGTGGAAGATGATCAAAGCGGCAGCAGTGATCAACACGACGTCGACCAATCCGATCAAAGCGAATGGAAGCGTCTTCCCCACCATGAGCTCGACGGGACGGATGGGCGTGACCATCAATTGCTCCATGGTGCCGATCTCTCTCTCGCGAACGATGGCCATGGCGGTGAGGATGAGCGTGACCAGAGCGATGATATTGACCACCACGCCGGGAACGAAATAATCGCGACTCAGCAGGTCCGGATTGAACCACACCCGGCTCTCCAGAACGAGGCGCGGTATGGAAGAGCCGGTCAGTCCCCGAGCGGCCACGGCTCTGGCGACCCGAGGGGCGCGCGCTCCGGCCAGGAGCTGACGAGCGAACTGACCGACCACCTGGCGGGCATAGTTGGACACAATGACCGCCGTATTGGAATTCGTCCCGTCGATGAGAATCTGCACCGTGGCCGTTCGGCCGCGCTTCACGTCTCGAGCAAATCCAGGGAGAACGCGGATGACCGCATGGACGTCTCCGCGATCCAGAAGGGCCCGGATTTGTTCCGGTCGGGTGAGCACGGCGGTGACGCGAAAGTGGCGCGACCCCTGGAAGGCGGCCAGTAACTCCCGACTCACCGGCGTTCGATCACCGTCCATCCAGGCGATGCGGGCATGCTCCACATCGAGGTTGACCGCATAGCCGAAGATGAGCAATTGAATGAGCGGGGGGAGGAACAAAATCGTTCGCATGCGAGGTTCTCGAAGCGCCTGCCGGAACTCCTTTTTGACGATCTCGCGAATGCGTCCCCACATGTTCCTTCACTCCAACGTGCGTTTCAGTCTCCGCGACGCCAACCAGAAGACGAGGCCGGCGAACCCCACCAGCCAGGCGACTTCCCAACCCACGATCTCCATGCCCACCCCCTTGAGGAACACCCCCTTTACAATGACGATGAAATATCGAGCGGGAACCAGATAGGTGATCAACTGAATGACCACGGGCATATTCTCGATGGCATAAATGAAGCCCGACAGCAGGAACGCCGGGAGGAATGAGGTCAACATCCCCAATTGATAGGCGAGCAATTGAGAGCGAGCCAGCGCGGAGAGAAAAATGCCCCAGCAGAGAGCCCCGACGAGGAAGAGGCAACTGGTCAGGATGAGAAACAGCGGATGGCCTCGGAGGGGGACGTGAAACACGAACACGGCCGTCCCCACGGCGATGAGCATATCCACGAATCCCACGGTGAAGAAGGCGACCATCTTGCCCAGAACGAGTTCTGTGGGCCTCAACGGCGTCGACAAAAGCTGTTCCATGGTCCCCCACTCCCACTCCCGGGCGATGGTCAATGAGGTGAGCAGAGCGGCGATGATCATCAAAATGACGGCGATCAACCCGGGGACGATGTAATTCCGGGATTTGAGCTGGCTGTTGAACCATACGCGGAGGCGGGCTCGAATGGGGACCACAGGCCGTCGCCCTCCCTGCCGGGCCAAGGCGTTCAGGTGCAACTCCAGGGCATAGGTCTCCACGAGCGCCTCGACATAACCGAGCGCGATAGAGGCGGTATTGGAATCACTGCCGTCGAGAAGAACTTGAACTTCAGCCTCTTGTCCGCTGGCCAGTCGTTCGGCGTAATCTTGGGGAATGACCACGGCCAGCAGGCACTCGTCGCGGTCGATGTGCCGCTCGATGATGCCATAATCGTCGACCGATCCGATGATCTGAAAGTATCGCGAGCCTCGAAATCGATCGATGAGGGCTCGACTCTGAGGCGTGCGATCCAGATCGTAGATGAGGGTGGGTATGCGATCCACATCCAGCGTCAGCGCATATCCGAAGAGGATCAACATGAGCAACGGGACGGCCAATGCCATGATGAGGCTCCGAGGGTCACGAAGGATGTGGCGGAATTCCTTTCGTGCCACCGCTCGCGTGCGTCGAAGATTCATGAGGCCTGTCGCTCCTGCTCTTCGATCATGGCTACGAAGATGTCTTCAATGGAAGGCTCGATCAATTCCATCCGCTTCACGGCAATGCCCGCTCGTTCCAGGAGCGGCGGCAACCGGTCCATCACGGACCGGGGGCGAGTGACGCTCAGGTGAAGTCCGCTCCCGAAGACGGCCACTTTCCCCACACCGGCTCGCCGCACAAGATCCAGCGTCGCGTCGAGATCGGTCGTCTCCAGAAAGATCATCCTTTCGGCCGCGGACCACTGTTTCAGTTCAGCCGGCGATCCCAAAGCGATGAGACGACCGCGATACATGAGTGCCAGGCGATGGCAATATTCGGCTTCGTCCATATAATGAGTGGTGACGAAGATGGTGTGCCCTCGTTCCGAAAGCTCATAGATGAGATCCCAGAAGTGACGCCGGGCCGTGGGGTCGACGCCCGATGTGGGCTCGTCGAGAAACAGAATGGGGGGCTCGTGAACGATGGCGCATCCCAGGGCCAATCGCTGCTTCAGTCCTCCGGGTAACAGCCGGGTCATCATCCGCCGCCGGTCCTCCAGGCCCGACAACCGAAGGACATACTCGGTGCGCCGAGCGCGGGCGGGCCCGCTGAGACCGTACACCCCGCTGAAGAACTCGACGTTCTCCTCGACCGTCAGATCCTCGTAGAGAGAAAACCGCTGAGACATGTATCCGATGCGTTGTTTCACCAGCTCGGGCGCCGTGGTCACGTCGAATCCATCCACCCGAGCGCGCCCGCTCGTCGGTTCCAGTAACCCGCAGAGCATGCGGATCGTCGTCGATTTCCCCGCACCATTGGGTCCGAGGAACCCGAAGATCTCGCCCCGGCGCACGCGAAATGAAATATGATCGACGGCGACGAAATCACCGAATGTCTTGACTAATTGTTCGACCTCGACCACCCAGGTGGATTCATGTCGTTCCATCATGTTCCCTGCCAGGAGTTCATTCCTCGCCGCTCGAATATGGTCATGGGCCCATCAAAGATGCCTCTGTTCCATCCCCTGATGAGCTTTCCGGACCAGGACGATGAACGCGTCCTCCATACTGGGGACGATCGGTCGGGCCCGAACGGGTCCCAGCTCCCTCTCGTTCAATGCGCGCGTCACCTCCTCAATGGATGGTCCGGTGGGCGAGAGGAAAACGTGGAGCGCCACTCCCGACAGCTCGGCGCTGATCACCCCCTCCATGCGGATGAGCGCTTCTCTGGCTGCCCGCCGATGGGGTGTGAGTACTTCGTAACATCTCTCCTCCAGTCCCGTCTTCAGTCTTTCCGGCGTATCGCAGTGAATGAGTCGTCCCCGGTACAGGAAGCCGACCCGATGACACCGCTCCGCCTCATCCAGGTAGGCAGTGGTGATGAGGACGGTCAGCCCCTGACGCACCAGTCGATAGAGGATCGCCCAGAAATCGCGGCGCGAAACCGGATCTACGCCCGTGGTCGGTTCATCCAGAAAGAGGATCTCCGGATGATGAAGCAGCGCACACATGAGCGCCAGCTTCTGTTTCATGCCTCCGGAGAGATGCCTGGCCAGTCGATGGCCAAAGGGTTCCATGCGCGTCATCTGCAGCAATTGGGACATCAGGGGTCCACGCTCGGCAACAGGAAGACCAAAGAGATCAGCATAGAAGGTCATGTTCTCTTCAATCGTGAGGTCGCCATAGAGTCCGAACCGCTCGGCCATATAGCCGATGCGATCTCTGACCTTCTCGGCTTCCTGAGTCACGTCATAACCGGCAACCCATGCCCGACCTTCGGTGGGAGGGAGCAACCCGCAGAGCAAGCGCAACGTCGTCGTCTTGCCCGCTCCATCGGGACCCACGAGACCGAAAATTTCTCCCCGGGTGACCTCCAGGTTGAGATGATCGACGGCGGCGAGTGCCCCAAATCGCCGGGTCAGATCTCGCGTTCGAATCACCACGGCTTCGCTTCCCCTCTCCATCATTGGCCAAACCCTCTCCGTCGCTCACACGCGACCTCGGCGTCTTCGCCGCGATCGGCGCGCCTCGTTGTGATGGACGGCCTCCGGCCCATCAGGGGGTCACGGCTTCGCTTCCTCATCGCCTAACAAAATCTCTGCCTCCACGGGCATGTTCAATTTGAGTTCGTGTTGGGGATTGTCCATATCGACTTTGATGCGATAGACGAGTTTGACCCGCTCCTCCTCGGTTTGAATATGTTTGGGCGTGAATTCAGCTTCCGAGGAGATGAACGAGAGACGGCCCCAGTAGACCTTGTGCGGATAGGAATCGGTGGTCACCCTGACCCGGGCCCCCAGCTTCACTCGCCCGAGATCCGTCTCGTTAATATACCCACGGAGCCAGGGATGATCCCAATCTCCGACGGTGATCACGGGCGTGCCGGCGGCGAGGACTTCGCCGACCTCGGCCGCCTTCACCAGCACGACGCCATCGACGGGGGAGACGGCCACGGTATCGGCCAGTTGTGACTCAATCACGGCCAATTCGGCGCGGGCGCGTCGAATCTCGGCTTTCACGGTCTCCAACTCCTGCTCTTTCCGCCGGATCTCCAATCGTTGGGCCTCAGCCAGTCGGAGGCTCGCCCGAGCCCGGGCCACCTGGGCCCGTGCGGCGTCAATCTGCTCCTGGCGCGGTCCCTCTTTGACGAGAGCGAGCCTCTGTTCAGCCTCATCGAGTTGAGCGCGCGCTCTCTCGAATTGCATCTTCATCTGCTCGAACTGAGCGGTGGAAATGTCATCGTTCTCGTAAAGGACTTGAGCGCGATCCCAGTCCCTCTTGGCGCGCTCAAATGCGGATCGCGCCCGGTCCACGGCGGCACGGGCCTGCTCGATCTCCTGATGACGGGAGCCCGCTTCCAGCTCTCGAAGGTGAGCCATGGCCTGATGGAGTTCCGCCCGCCGCAAGGCGATCTGGCCCGCGACGGATTCCTTCTGGAATTGAATGGCCGTGCGCAGTTGCGCTAATCGGGACTGGGCCGCGCGCAACACGGCCCGAGCCCGGTCGCGCTGTCTGAGCAGTTGCTCCTGATCCAGGCGCGCCACCACCATCCCCTTCTTCACTTCATCCCCCTCATCGACGGTCAGCTCGACGAGCCGGCCGGGAATTTTGAAGGCGATGTCCACCTCGGTGAACTCGATGTTTCCAGAAACGGAGATGACCGATGAATGCTCGCCTCCCAACCAGCCACAAGAACTGACGGCCACCAGGCTGGCCGCGATGAGGCCCATCGTCCACATCGGCTTTTTG
>JALSQX010000024.1 GCA_026985075.1 Blastocatellia bacterium
CGAGCGCGCGGCGAAGACGCGCCGCCGATGCGTCCGGATCGACCGGAAGCAGCGAGACGCACTCCCCAGGCACGTTGGATTGATCCACGCCGGCGTTGGCGCAGACGAAACCATGATGCGTCTCCACGATGAGGACGCCGCGATCCATTTTGACGATATGGTGACTCTTGCGAGAAGCATTGATGATCCATCAGGTTCCTTACCGTAAAGAACACAATCACACCAATACACCGGTCCACTAAGGGCATCGGGTCGACAGTCGCGTGTCCACGATGATATTTGTATACAACTCGCACTGAGTTCGCCGGAATATCAGCCTCCAACTCATGTACGCTCGCTAAGCTCCTCGATGAGCATCTGGCGAAGCCTGAACTTTTGTATTTTAGTCGCCGACATCGGCCACTCCTTCACGAACCGCACATAGCGCGGAATCTTGAAACTGGCAATCTGTCCTTTACAAAAATCGATCAGTTCGTCTTTGGTCAGCGATGCACCCTCGTGCAATTCCACGAATGCCGCCGGCACCTCGACAAGGCGTTCGTCGGGGACGCCCACCACTTGAATGATCTTGATTGCCGGGTGGCGGGCCAGAAAACTCTCCACTTCCGCTGCGGCAACGTTCTCACCACCAACTTTCAGCATGTCCTTCAGCCGCCCCTGATACATGATACGCCCTGCCGCATCCAGGGCGCCCAGATCACCAGTATGAAACCAGCCCTCGGCATCCATCACTACCGCCGTCCCTTCCGGATCTTTATAGTATCCGTCGAACAGACAGTAACCTCGGAACACAATCTCCCCTGGTCGATTCGGAGGAAGCGGCGCCCCGGTTTGGGGATCTACGATGCGCACCTCAATGCCTTCAAACGGCGGCCCCTGGGTCGTGACGCGCGATTCCAGATCTTCGTCTGGCCAGTTGTAGGCGATGACCCCGCCACCTTCGGTGCAACCATAGGCGCTCACCTGCACGGCATGAGGCAGTCGCTGCTGCATGGCGCGCAGTCGGTCCGGTGTTCCCACGTTGACGACGAGGCGCAGACGGCTGAAATCCGTTTCACTGAAGCGCGGATGATGCAGCAATGCCTGCGTAATTGTCTCAAATGTGGGATAGGCGATCGTCACCCGCTCGCGCTCCATCATCTCCAGAGCCGTCTCCGGCTCAAAATGCGCCATACTCAAGAACGCCGCGCCACTATATATCGCCGCGGTGAGCGGCAGAATGCCTCCCATGTGAAAGAAGGGCAGCGGATCCCATAACCGGTCGGTCGGGCGCATATGGAACCTTCGCGCTGCCGCCATGCCATTGCGCACCACAGTTTCATGGCTGAGCAGACACCCTTTGGGACGGGCCGTGGTCCCCGATGTGTACATCATGAATGCCACGTCACGGACCCGCACCTGGCTCTGACGATGCATCACCTCACTGGCGCTAACTCCTTCAGCCAAGGCGTCGAACGATGATCGCGCGATCACCCCAGGAACCTCTCGCTCGCTCAGCAACACGATCTGACGGAGACGCGGGGCTCGGACGAGGCTGAGATATTGAGGATTGCTCGCGGTCAGTTCCGGATAGCAAGTTTGGAGCAGATTCACGAAATCCACATATTCTCGGATCAAATCAGTAGTCACCAGTACGCGTACATCGGAATGCTCAATGATATACCCCAACTCGTCCCGCTTGAAGCGCGCGTTAATCGGGACAGCCACCGCCCCCAGCATGGTGATGCCGAAAAGAAGTGCGACGTAGTCGGGGCAGTTGGGCATCAGGATTCCGACCTTGTCCCCGCGACCGACTGACAACGCCGCCAGCGATCGCGCCATGCTCACTGCCCGATGCCGCAACTCGCGATAGCTGAGGCGCTCATGAGGAAATATGAGCGCCTCAGCCTCAGGGCGCTGATCGGCCATGTATCCAAGCAGATCGGCAAACGTTGTCGCCTCGATCCAGTTGCCCATTAGGATAGCGGATTGTGCTTCTCTCAATACCCGATACTCTGGCCATTCCTCGCAGGTGCAGTTCGTTCCAAGGTTAATTATGAAAGACCGAAAGCCCTGTAATAAGCTGGTTCATTAGCATAACGAGTCCACATGCTTCCGCTGTCATCGGCCAAGACCTATCGCGTATGAGAGCTTTTCCTCGAAGGGCAGAATGCGGCATAGCTCGCCTCAACCGCATTTGGCTTGGGTCAAATTGGGTAAAAGGCCATCGCCTCAGTTCTCCCAGGATGTGCAGGGCACGTTGTTTGCCACGATGTGGTCACCCGCGCTAAGCTGGGAGGCGCAGCTGCCCTATTATCAGCCATCTAAAAGACGCAAGGATCACGTCTACAAGGTCATGACCTCATCACCCACCAGAAGGAGCCTTCTCCCCATCGTCGCTCGTTCTTCGCAAGCAGGGCCAATCATCACGCCAGACGACTCGCCCGGCGAGTACATCCTCCAGAGTGATGCCAACAAGAGGCATATCCCACCGGCGATTGGTGTCGGCGATTTGCAGCAACGTGCCAAAACTAGACGTGGGCCTCACAAACGTCTCTCGCCACTGGGGAGAGGAAAGGTTCGTATCCACAACCTCGAACCCTCGGGCCTCTAACTCCACTATAGCCTTTTCTACATCCTCGACGAAGATCGTCATGTGATGGAATCCCTGTCCATGCTTCTCTAGATAGCGCTGCAGGTACGAATCGGGTCGGATAGGCTGCATCAGTTCGATCTTCATTCCAGGGGGGAGGCGGAATTGAACAGTCCGAATGCCAAGACGCTCATCATCGCCACCCAGAATGAACTCACCACCGAGGAGATCGCAGAACAACTCTACTGCCTCCTCAATTGACCAAACAGCAATAGCAATGTGATCAATCCCTCGGAGACCTATAACGGACATCACCTCAGTCATGATCTGATCCTCCCGCTAGTTAGGAGAGTTATCACTAAGGCCCCACCAACACTTTTGACCGATCAAGTGATTAGTGCAACCTCGGAGTTTCAGCCCCTTAACGCCCGCGAATCCTCTACACCACGGAGACACCGCTTTTGTGATATCGGCAGGCTGCCGCCATCCCGGTTGCCAACCGGTTGGAGAAAGGCTCATTGGCTGCCACTCCCTCACTTAAACTAATGAACTCCCTGATAGCTACCTCGCTGTCTTTCCACGCCCTGTTGTGGATTCACCTACCTCGGACATCCGCACACAATTCCCTACCTGAACTAAACCTACATCCATGCAAGTCTCCTCCTACCAAACAACCGTTTGGTATAGTAATACCATTCCCCTTCTATGTCAAGGGTTTTGTTCAGGGTGATCGTTTCGACTTTTGTGGTTGAAAGATGCGGTCTTCCCCGGCGGACGATGGACGCGGCGGGGCATCCACTGCCGGAGGACCTTCCTGAGCACCGCTCTGTGATTTCCCCGGTCCGGAGGCGCCAA
>JALSQX010000025.1 GCA_026985075.1 Blastocatellia bacterium
CCTCGGCGGCCAGCCTGGTGGGCCGCCTCACCCTGGAAGAGATGGAACGCACCATGATCGAACAGGCCCTGGAACAAACCGGCTGGAACCAAACCCGCGCCGCCCACCTGCTCGGCATCTCGCGCGACGCCATTCGTTACAAGATCAAGAAGCATAAGATCGAGCGACATGGGATGGTCTCCGCTCCAAGCAGCTTGAAGAGCGCGTGAGTCAGCTCGGAGAGAAGAGATGCCGGTATGCCTCTGGGCGCGGTCGCCGATGGAGGTGGGGAGAGAAAAAACGTTCGGAAGGAGTGGCGCTCATGGGACGCTGGAGGTGGTTGGCTCTGATCCTCATACTGGCCAGTTCGGCCACGGCGGCCGCCCAACGGCTCACCACAGCAGACTGCCTCGATTGCCATAAGGAGCCGACGCTGACCGAGGAAGTCGACGGCCAGACCGTCAGCGTGTTCGTCGATCCCGATGTCTTCCGAGACTCGGTGCATGGCCTTCTCGACTGCACGGATTGCCACGCTGACGTCAACGATTATCCCCACGAGCCGCCCCCACAGCGCGTCACCTGTGCTGCCTGTCATCCCGATGTTCAACAGAGCTACGATCAGGGACTTCACGCTCAGGCCCGCCGTCGCGGAAATACCCACGCGGCCACGTGCTTGGATTGTCATGGTCACGCTCATGGCATCATTTCCCCGGAGGATCCTCACTCGCCCGTGTATCGCACCCATATTCCTCGCACCTGTGGTCGATGTCACAGTCAAAAATTCGTCATGGAACCGGCCGGCCTGAGCACGCAACCCTTCTTCTCGTACCAGGAGAGCGTCCACGGTCGGGCGGTGGCCGCCGGATCGATGAAAGCGGCCGTCTGTACCGATTGTCATCGGAGTCATGACGTTCGTCCACCAGGCGATCCTCAATCCACGATTTTCAAATTCAACGTACCTCGCACCTGCGGCCAGTGCCACGAGAAGATCGCCGCCGAGTTCATGGAGAGCATTCACGGCCAGGCCATCAGGCGGGGGAATTGGCGAGCGCCCGTCTGCACCGATTGTCACGGGATTCACTCCATCAAATCGCACATTGATCCCAACTCGCCGGTGGCCGCCCAGCGACTGGCGAGAACGGCCTGCGGCCAGTGCCACGAAGGAGTTCGCCTGTCACAGGAATTCGGCGTCCCGGGCCGTCGCGTGAGCACGTACTACAACAGCTACCACGGACTGGCCACGGAGTTGGGCTCCCGAGTGGCCGCGAATTGCGCCAGTTGCCACGGCGTCCATAATATCCTCCCCTCGTCAGATCCGCGATCGACGATCAACAAGAGCAACCTGGTCAATACCTGTGGCAAATGCCACCCGGGAGCGAGCGAGAAATTCGTGAGCGGACGCATCCACGCCGACACGCCCATCTCAGAGGATACCGGGAGTATCGTCAGCTACTGGGTGAGGAAGATCTATCTCTGGCTGATCGTCCTCATCATCGGGTCTATGGCCGCACATAATGGTCTGCTGTGGTACAGGAAGGCCGTGGCCCACCGCGACGCTCAAGATCGACCGATCATTCGCATGACGCGCCAGCAGCGCGGACAACACCTCGTCTTGCTGATCAGTTTCTTCACTCTGGTGCTCACCGGCTTCGCTTTGAAATACCCCGACTCCTGGCTGGCCTGGCTGCTCGGCGAGAGCGAAGCCATCCGGCGCGTCGTGCACCGAGCGGCGGGAACGGTGCTCCTCCTGCTGGGAGTCTACCATCTCGTCTATGTCACAGCGACCGAGGAGGGGCGAGAGAGTTGGCGGGCCCTCCGACCGGTCAGAAAAGATCTCGCCGACGCGATCGACACGCTCAACTATTACATCGGGCGCCGCTCGGCGCGCCCGTTGTTGGGGACCTTCAGCTACGTGGAGAAGATCGAATATTGGGCGCTCATCTGGGGCACCCTCGTCATGGGCATCACCGGCCTCATGGCGTGGTTCGAAGTCGACGTGACCCGCTTTCTCCCTCGATGGACGGTGGAAGTGGCCCTCACCATCCACTTCTACGAGGCGATCCTGGCGACGCTGGCCATCTTCGTATGGCACTTCTATCATGTCATTTTCGATCCTCACGTGTATCCCATGAACTGGAGCTGGCTCGATGGCCGGGTCTCTGCCGAGCATTACAGGAGAGAACATCCACTGGCCTACCAGCAGTGGTTACGACAACGAGCGTCGTCGGGGAATGGAGGGGAAAGACGCCGCGGGCCTCCATCGACGAGCAGGGAAAGTCCTTGACCATTCTCTGCGAAGGAGGAGACGATGAAACAGAAGCCCATCAAACAACTCGCTCTGGCCATATTGGCGATGCTCGCCCTCATCGTCATCCTGCTTCCTGCGCCTTCGGGAGCAGTGAGCATGGGCGATGAGGCGGCCAAGCTCTTTCAGGCCAAATGTTCCAAGTGCCACGGCGTCGATGGGAGTGGCACGGCGATGGGGAAGAAATTGAAGGCGCCGGACCTGCGCTCGGACGCCGTCCAGAAGCTCTCCGACGATGAGCTGTTCCAGGCCATCGCCAAGGGGAAGAAGGCGTTCCACAAATTCGGCACCAAGTTGAGCGAGGAGCAAATCCGGCAATTGGTGCATCACGTGCGTCAGTTGGCCAAGAAGAAGTGAGTGCCGCGGACGGCTCCTGGCCCATCTCACGACGCGTCGCCAACTTGGGCGAGAGTGGGAAGGTGCATCCTGGCGCTCACCGCGAACTGGGGGGGGCGGCTCAACTCCGAGAAGCGCCACCTCCGGAGATCGCCTCGGGTGCAGCCAACCCTCGGGCCCGGACATTGCGGTGAGGAGAACGACGGGCCTCCGGGACGAGAGCCCCGGGGGCGAGGAAGACAAGGCGCGGGCCACGGCGAAGGTCCGAACACATGCTCGGTCGCGATCCGGCGCCGCGGGTCTCCGTCGCGAGACGCCTGCGCGATGGTGAGCCCCGACTCCTCTCATACCCGGTGTGTCGGACTCCTCACACTCACTACATTGGCGAAAAGGCCAACCCCTGGGTGAAATAGCCCACTCATTGCGGGGAATCCCCCGTCAGTGGGATCACGCAGCTCATCCGGCGCCATTCGTAAGGAATTGAACATACAGCGGTTGACAGGGAATTGGCGAATTGGCATACTAGTTGCAAACAAGCCTTTTCAAGATATTGGCTGGGGACCTCGTTCTCTGGCTGAGGTGATGGCGGGAGAGCGCCTCCCCAAAGGAGGGAGCTATGAGAAAAACGATCAAACTGGCCTCTATTGCCATCGGCGTGCTTTCATTCTTCATGCTCTCCGATCTAGGGAGATGGATCGGAGCACAAGAGCAAACGCTGCCCCGCCCGGGGTTGAATGTCCAGATCCTGGATGTCACTATCCCCGAGGAGACGCGGCAACCGGTCGTCACGTTCCGCATCACCGACGAACGGGGCATGCCGCTCGATAAGGATGGCGTGCTCACCGAAGGGGTGGTTCGACTCCGCTTCATCATCGCTCGCATCAAGCCCGGCGAGGACCAGTACACGGCGTACACGGTGCGCCAGCAGACCGGCGATGTGCTGGGCACAGTCGAGCAAGCCAGTTTTGAATCCGACGGCACATTCGAGCTGATCGAACCGGGGACCTACCGATACACGTTCCGTACGGTGCTCCCAGAAGATTTCGAGCGTTCGGCGACACACACGGTGGGGATTTACGCCGACCGGGATTTGACGCACTTTGATGGTCGCGATTATGTCGGGCAAGATACGTTCGATTTCGTTCCCGATGGAAGCGAGGTCCAGGTGGTCCGCGACGTCGTCAGCGATGCGGCCTGCAACCAGTGTCACAATCCGCTCCAGGCACACGGTGGGTTCCGACGCACGGTGGCATTGTGCGTCCTCTGCCACACGCCGCAGACGGCCGATCCGGATACGGGGAATACGGTCGATTTCAAGGTGATGATTCACAAGATTCACCGAGGCGCCGACCTGCCCAGCGTGAAGGCCGGGCAACCCTATCAGATCGTGGGCTTCCGGGGACATGTCGCCGATTTCTCTACAGTGGAGTTCCCTCGCGACATCCGAAACTGTCAAACCTGCCACACGGGGGGAAGCCAATCAGCACATTATCTGACCGAGCCCTCGCGGGCGGCTTGCGGTTCCTGCCACGATGACGTGAACTTCGACACCGGCGAGAATCACCTGGGTGGTCCTCAACCGAATGACAATCTCTGCCAATTCTGTCATCAACCGACGTCGGGACAGGAATTCGATATCTCCGTGGCCGGAGCGCACGTGATTCCCTCCAAGTCCATGCAGGTGCCGGGAGTGAACTTCGAGATCGTGGATGTGCAGAATACCAATCCGGGCGACCACCTCACCGTCGTGTTCAACATCACGGACGATGCCGGCAACCCCATCGCTCCCGCCGACATGGACTTCCTGCGGGCGACGTTCGGCGGGCCGACCACTGATTATGCTGAGTGGTATAACGAAGATGCCCGCGCGGCGACGCCGACCGACGACGGCAACTTCAGTTTCACGTTCACGACGCCGATCCCCTCTGAGGCGACCGGCACGTACGCGGTGGGACTGGAAGGATTCCGTAACATCGACATCATCACGCCGCTCGGCGAGAAGATCACCGTGCGGGATTCCGGCGACAACGTCGTTCGGCTGTTCGCCGTGACCGGCGATCTCGTTCCCCGGCGCAGAGTGGTAGACATCAATAAATGCAATGCGTGTCATGATCGGCTCAGCCTGCACGGGAGCATCCGCAGTAACAATGTGCAATATTGCGTCATCTGTCATAACCCGAATCAGACCGATATTCGACGGCGCCCCGACGATCAACTTCCGGCAGAGAGCGTGGATTTCAAGTTGATGGTTCATCGTATTCACACCGGCGAAGAGCTGGAGAGCGAGTATACCGTGTTCGGATTCGGCAATGTGGCGCACATGTTCAATGAAGTGCGCTTCCCGGCCGATCGACGCGACTGTGCCCTCTGTCATCTGCCGGGGACGCAGTTGATCGGTTCCACGGAAGGACGGCGGCCGACGGTCAATCCGAGGAGCCCGCTCGATCCGACGCCACCAATTTCAACGGCGTGCATTGGCTGTCACGATAGCGACGCCACGCTCGCTCACGTGGCCTTGAACGCGGCGAGCTTCGGCGAATCGTGCGCCGTCTGTCATGGCGAAGGACGTGATTTCGCCGTCTCGCGGGTCCACGCCCGGCGGCCCGATGCGCGAGAATGAGTGGAGATGGCGGGAAGTTCGCCTCTCCATATTCACAAGGGCGTGCACGGTCCTGGATGATCGTCCCACCCGGGTCAGGATCGTGCCCCCCATTTCACGCGACGTCGCTCTGGCGGCGGAGAAGAGAAGCAGGCATCCCTTGGCGGGATGAATAAAGGGGGATATGCTGCGTTCGGTGCGCGGGAGGACGATGGGAGGTACGGGTGAGATGAGATCGCCACGAGTGGTCCAAGACGGAGATGAGGTGAGATGACGATGGAATCAGGAGTGCGTGGAATGAGGCCAAGGGCATCCATTCGTTGGAAGTTGAAAGCGAGCGTCGTGCTCCTCGCCTTGGTGCTCGGCGTCTGGGTAGTGGGTTCGGCGAAAGGAGAAGCCGAGGCGTCCGAGTTCGCCCCACAAGAGTCGGAACAAACTGGCGGCTATGTGGGCTCGGAGACCTGCCAGATTTGTCACGAGGACATTTATAACCGATATGCCACCACGGCCCACTTCGTCACCGAATCGTGGAGCGCGCGCAAGCCCGCCGACCGGGGATGCGAAGCCTGTCATGGCCCGGGACAGGAACACGTCGACGGGGGTGGGGACCCGGAGAAGATCTTCAATTTCAAGACGCAGCCGCCCAAGGCGGTGAACGCGCACTGCCTCCGCTGCCATGAGCGCCAGGAAGAGCGCCACAACTTTCGTCAAGGGGAGCATGGACTGAATCGGGTGGCCTGCATTGATTGTCACGATCCGCATCCGGCCAAACCGAAAGAATTCCTGGTGGCCAAAGAAGTCCCCACGCTCTGTTATCAGTGCCATGGCGAAGTGCGCCAGCAGTTCAAGCGTCCCTTCCACCACCGGGTCCCGGAAAGAGGGATGAGTTGCACGACCTGCCACAATCAACATGGTGGATTCAATCTCCGGCAGATGCGGGCCACATCGGGTGGCACCGATCTGATCTGCCTGAAATGTCACACCGAGAAACAAGGTCCCTTCGTCTTCGAACATGCACCGGTCAGGCTGGAGGGATGCACCATCTGTCACGTGCCTCATGGATCGAACAATCCCCGGCTGTTGAAACGGAGTCTGGTGCGCCAGCTCTGTCTGGAGTGCCACGCCAACACGCCGGGAATTTTCGGGCCCGAGCCGCCGGCGTTTCATAATTTGCGCAATCCACGGTTCCAAAATTGCACCGTTTGTCATGTGAAAATTCACGGCTCCAATGCCAGTCCGTTCTTCTTCAAATGAGAAGACGCGTCACTCATAGGAGAGGAACTATGCCCGTACCGAAGGGCCGATGCCGACAGCGATTCAGCGAACGCGCCCGACTGGGGACGGTCCTCGTCCTGATGATGGTGGTCTCCCTCTCCGTCCGGGCTCAAGAGCAGCCGGAGCCACTGAAATGGGGAGGCATGGTCACCACCGGGTCTCTGGAATTCGGTTTGCGCCAGGCGCTCATCGGCGGGAATCAAGATGTGTATCGGAGCCAGGTGAATCTGGGTTCGGGTATTCGCCTCTGGGACGTGTTCATCGAATCCCGCTCGCCGGAGAACACGGGACCGCTCTATGATTATTTCACCTACAGCATGAGAAGTTGGGGTGGCGACCCTTACAACACGATTCGCCTGCGAGTGGAGCGGCACCGCCGATACCGATTCGACTTTCGCTATTGGCGGATGGATTACGTCAATTTGCTCCCCACGTTCGCCAATCCCCTCCTGGGAGAGGGGGTGGTCATCAACCAGCACAGCTTTCAACAATCGCGTCGGGTTCAGAGTTACCGGTTCACGTTGTTTCCCGATACAGGGTATCAGATTCGGTTCGGCTATGACCGGAATTATGCCTTCGGTCAGGCGCTCACCACGTTCACGCTCGGTCTGGACGAATTCGTACTTCGCGATCCCATTCGCACGACGACCAATGACTATCATCTGGGGGTTGATCTTCGACTGAAGAAGCTCGATCTCACCGTGGAGCAGGATTTCCGCTCCTTCAAGGACGATATTGCCACTTTTCAGCCAGACGGTCTCGTCAATATCGGCAACAATGCTCAACCGGGGCCGGTGGGGGCGGCCGAGCCCCAACAGATTCAACTCACGTCATTCCGACGAAACGACGGCGTGCGTGGATTCACGCCGGCCACCCGCCTGGCGCTGCACTCGCACCTGAGCGAGCGGTTGAGTGTCACAGGACGATTCATTTACAGCGATGGGGATGTTGATTTCAATCGCGATGAAATCCTATCGGGCACCTTATTCGATCTGCAGGCGTTGAGGTTCGTCACGCGACAATCGACCGCCGTCGTCTCCCATACGTCCAAGCCCCATACGCGGGCCGATGTCAGCGTGCGTTATGAACCGACGCGCCGACTCCAGATCACCAATTCCCTTCACTTCACGCATTTCGTCATCGCCAGCGGCAGCCTGGCGCGGACGTTGGAGATTCTGGGCATGGATTTGCAGGGGAATCCGCCATCGCCGGAGGAAATCGAGCGAATGGTCACGTCGCTCCTCAATGAGCGCATCTTCTTGAACTCGTTCCGCAATCGACTGGAAGTCAGTTACGATCTCATGCCCAGCCTCGTTCTCCGCGGCGGCTATCGGTTCACTCGGCGGCGAGCGGTGCTGCATCTCCCCGTGCCCGTCCGCGGTGGTGAAGAGTCCGTGTTGAGAACGCATACGGGGATGGTCGGATTGAGCTGGCGCCTCGCTCGCCGACTTCGCCTGTTCACCAAATTCGAGCGAGGGTCGGCCGACAATGTGTTCACGCGAGTGGCCCCATATCATGTGACGCAATTTCATCTGCGCTCGACCATGCAACCGACAGACAAGTGGCAACTGAGTGTACAATACCTGCTCAATGACTCCCGCAATCCCAACCCGTTCGTCGATAACGTTCAACGCAACCGCGTCTTCAATCTCTCCTCATCGTGGTTTCCTCATCGTCGCTTCGGGTTGGATGTGGGGTACACGCGATCGGACATTTCTTCGGTGACTGATATCGTCAACCCGCGGACGATGGAGACGGGACGTTCGGTGTATATCGCCAATGACAATGTCGTGGACGCCGATCTCACGGTGATGCCATTTGAGGCCGTCCGCCTGTCCATGGGCTACAGCCTGGTGAATTCCCAGGGCACGTTCCCGTTGAACTATCATCAGCCGCGCGCCGAGGTGCGATACACATTTCCACGCCGATTCACGTGGATCGTGACCTGGCAGTGGTATGGTTACAACGAAAAAGGTTTAGCGCTTCAGGATTATCGGGGGCATCTGCTCACCTCGAGATTACAGATCGCCTTCTAGGTTTCGCCCCGGGGTCGGGGAGATATGGGAGATGGTCGCTCGCGTCACACGCGAGAAGGAGGATAACGATCATGCCAGAGGTGGAAACACGACGTCGACGGTTCATCAACTTCTTACTGGGAACGAGCTTGGGCGCCACGCTCATCGCCATCACTTATCCGATCATTAAGTTCCTGGTCCCTCCGCGGGTGGCCGAATCGGCGGCGTCCAGCGTGGTCGCCGGCAAGGTGAGCGAGCTTCCTCCCAATTCGGGGAAGATCTTCAAATTTGGCTCTCGTCCGGGCATCCTGATTCGAACGCCGACCGGGGAGTTCAGGGCTTTTTCGGCCATCTGCACGCACCTGCAATGCACGGTGCAGTACCGACCGGATTTGCGACAGATCTGGTGCGCTTGTCACAATGGTCACTATGATCTGAACGGTCGCAATATTGCCGGCCCACCGCCGCGACCGCTGGAAAAGTACGTTGTCAATGTCCGTGGTGATGAGATCATCGTCTCCAGGGGGTGAGCAATGGAAGCGATCAGCAAGCACGGATGGCTGACCTGGCTCAGCGATCGTCTTGGCCTCGATCCCCTCATCGCGTTGGCTCGGGAGAAAGAGGTCCCTATTCATCGACATACGATCTGGTACTACTTTGGCGGGATGACGCTGTTCCTGTTCATCGTCCAAGTGGCGACGGGAGTCCTGCTGCTGCTTTACTATCGCCCCAGCGCTGAGACGGCCTTCGAAAGCGTTCAGTTCATCATGACCGAGGTCTCCTTCGGCTGGCTGGTGCGATCGATTCACAGTTGGTCGGCGAATCTGATGATCGCCATGCTGTTTGTTCACATGTTCAGCGTGTACCTGCTGAAGGCCTATCGTCCGCCGCGGGAACTGACGTGGATCACCGGTGTCCTGCTCTTCTTCATCGTCCTCGCCTTTGGATTCAGTGGGTATCTGCTGCCCTGGAATAAGCTGGCCTTCTTTGCCACCAAGGTGGGGACGGAAATCGCTGGCGTCGTCCCGGTCATCGGTCACTTCTTGCTCCGTTTCCTTCGAGGGGGCGACGAGGTGACTGGAGGAACATTGACCCGCTTTTTCGGCTTTCACGTGGCCATTCTCCCCGCGCTGGCCACCTTCGTCCTCACCGTGCACATCTGGTTGGTGCAACGGCATGGGATGAGCGTGCCGCCGAGCGTGGAGCGACAAGCTCAGAATGTGAAGACGATGAAGTTCTTCCCCAACTTCCTGCTGCGCGATGCCATGGGGTGGCTCATCGCTCTGGGCGCTCTGGCCGCCCTGGCGGCGCTGTTCCCCTGGGAATTGGGGGAGAAAGCCGATCCGTTCGCGCCCGCGCCGGCGGGCATCAAACCCGAGTGGTACTTCCTGTTCATGTTCCAGACGCTCCGGTTGCTCCCCTCCCACATTCTGTTCATCGAAGGCGAAGTGTTGGGCGTATTGGCATTCGGTCTGGGAGCCGTGTTCTGGTTGTTGGTTCCCTTCCTGGACAAAGAGTCAGTTCGTGGCGAGCGCAATGGATTATTCACGCTCATCGGCGTGGTCATCCTCCTCTACATTGCCGTGATGACCGTCGTCGGATATCTTTCCTAGGAGCGCACCCATGAATACGAACCAGTTCCAACATCATCGCCGCTGGCGGGCCGGGCGGTCATTGGCGAAGCTGGCCGCCACGCTGATGTTCGTCTTCTCGCTCATCTTCGTCTGGTCCCCCTCTGCCGAGCCCACCGCATCAGGCACTGACGGCTCGGAGACGCCGTCCGGAGTCAATCCCGCGCCTGCTCCCGCTCTCCCGAGCGAGCCAGCCATGCGGACAGAGAGCGGAGAGAAAGAAAAGAAAGACACCTGCGTCCAGTGCCATCTCGAGATGGGCGATGAGCTCGCCGCCCCAGTCACGGCCATGCAACACGATATCCATGCTCAACGCGGTCTCTCCTGCGCTGATTGTCATGGGGGTGATCCCACAGAAGAGGACATGGATCGAGCCATGGACCCGCGCCGGGGATTTGTGGGCCGACCGACGCCTGGCGACATTCCCCGATTCTGCGGCAAGTGCCACAGTAATGCCGAGTTCATGAAGAAATACAACCCTCGGCTGCGCGTCGATCAGGAAGCCGAATACTTCACCAGCATCCATGGAAAACGACTCGTCCAAGGCGACCGGAAGGTGGCCACATGTATCAGTTGTCATGGGTATCACGGCATTCGTGCGGTCAGCGATCCGCAAGCCCCAGTCTATCCGACTAACGTGGCTCGGACGTGTGGTCGGTGCCACGCCAATGCCGGCTACCTGCAATCTTACGCCATTCCTCACGATCAACTGGAGAAGTGGCAGGCCAGCGTTCACGCCGAAGCGCTCTTGAAGAAGAACGACCTCTCGGCACCCACCTGCAATGATTGCCACGGAAACCATGGCGCCGTTCCTCCAGGCGTCACATCGGTGGCCAATGTGTGCGGAGCTTGTCATACGCGGCAGGCCGAACTCTTCCGGAAGAGCCCGCACAAGCCGGCGTTCGATGAGATGGGGTTGGGCGAATGTCTCGTCTGCCACGGGAATCACGAGATTCATCATCCCAGCGATGAGATGCTCGGCACCGGCGATGAGGCGACCTGCGTGGCCTGTCACAGCGAAGGTGAGCCCGCCTATCAAGCCGCCGAGACCATGCGACGGATGATCGATGAAATGGTACAGGAACTCAACCAGGCCGAAGCGCTCGTTGATCGAGCGGCGCGCGCGGGAATGGAAGTCAGCCGAGCCAAGTTCGAGCTCAATGACGCCCACGATAAACTGATCAACGCCCGCGTCGTCGTCCACACGTTCTCGGCCAATGAACTCCAGAAGGTCATCGAGCCCGGACTAGAGACGGCCAAGAAAGCTCATCAAATGGGAGTGGAGGCGCTCAACGAACTTCAGTTTCGGCGGAAAGGACTGGCCGCTTCGCTGGTGGTCATCTTCCTGGCCGTGATGGGACTCTATTTGAAGATCCGGCAAATCGAGCGGCCTGGCGCCTGAACTCATCGCGTCGGGAACGCGTGATCGATGATTCTTCACCGAGGATCGATGAGGAGAGGCGAATCATGATCATGAGACCGACGGTCATCCTCACCGCTCTGTTGACGACCATAGCTATCGGTGGGCTGGCCTGCCGTCGTTCAGAGCCACCCCCGAAGATCGAATTCGTCCCCGGGCAATTCGTCTCGGCCAAGAAATGTGGCGCCTGCCACAAGGACATCTATCGCGCCTGGCGGCAATCGTTGCATGCCGCGGCTACCGAAGATCCCATTTTCAAACAGTCTTATGAGGACGCTCTGGAGCTGACTCACGGCCAGGCGAAGCGCTTATGCTTGACTTGTCATGCGCCAACGGCGATCGTCACTGGCGATTATGATCTCACACAGCCGGTGACGCGCGAAGGCATCAACTGCGATTTTTGTCATTCGCTCAAAGGGACCGATTTCTCCCAGCCCCAGAGTCCTTTCGTCCTGGATGTTGGCGCCACGAAATATGGTCCCGTCCCCGACGCCGTGTCCACCGGCCATCAGGTGGCCTATTCCCCGTTTCACACCACGGCTCTTCACTGTGCGGGATGTCATCAATATCGGAATCCCCATGGTGTGGAACTGCTCTCCACATACGCGGAGTGGGAACAATACACCGAGCGCGGAGGAACCAAGACCTGCCAGCAGTGTCACATGCCTCAGGTGTTGGCCAACATCGTCGATCCTAAGGTCAAGCGCGTGGAAGGAGCTTTTGTGAATCTTCACCTCATGCCCGGAGGGCACTCGCGGGATCAACTGGTCAAGTCCCTCCGGCTGCGCATCATGGAAGTGACTCGGACGCCCAAGGGCCTGCGGGTGAAAGTCACGGTGAAGAACGTCGGTGCCGGTCACATGGTCCCCACTGGCAGTCCGACGCGAAAAGTCATTCTCAATCTGGACGTCTCCACGGGGAGCGGACGACGATTTCATGCCGATCGTCTCTACCAACGCATCGTCCTGGATGAACGAGGACGTCCCATCCGCAAGGACAGTCGGATGTTCACCGAAGCGCGCCGCATCGAGCGCGATACGCGATTGGCTCCTGGGGAAGAACGCGTCGAAGAGTTCTTCCTGCCCGTCCCGATCAATGAGAATGCCACGGTGACGGCGACGTTGACTTATTTCTACTCGCCACACGATCGGCCGGAGACGGAGACGCGGATCGATTTCGTCTCCGAGACGAAGCAACTCCTGGCGCGATGGGAACGTCAACCGTAGACGCCTCGCCTATTCTTTCGGCTCGGTGATTGGACGATGGCCGATGAGTGACGGCGCTTTTCACAATCCTCGCTTGGTGAGGCCGTCTGTCACTCTTCCGGCCGCGCCCCCTCCACCATCGCCGAGGCTTGATGCCACCGGGTCATCGCCAACCGAGATGACCACTCCGGGCTCGCGCCGCAACGGACTCGATGTTGCTCGTCCACATCAGTAAAGTTATAATTGACCCGTGTATGACACAACGCGCCTAAGTTGCCTCCTCTGCCGCTCCAGGATGGAATGCCTCTTTGCCGACCTGGATGATGCCCGCTTGACCGAACTGGACCGGATGCGGCAGACCAGCATGTATCCTGGGGGCGTCATCGTCTTCTCAGAAGGTGATTGGCCATCTGGTGTTCACTGCCTCTGCGCCGGACGGGTGAAACTCTCGATCCTCTCCCCGGCTGGGCGAGGCATCATCGTCGGCATGGCCACGGCTGGAGACATCCTCGGTGTGCGAGCGGTGCTCTCGGGACAGCCTCATGATCTGACGGCAGTCACACTGGAGCGGAGTCAACTTGGCTTCATCAACAAAAACGATTTCCTCGCCTTTCTCCATCGAAATAGCGACTTGAGTTTGAGACTGGCCCAGAAGTTGAGTCACGACCTATACGCCGCGTACCGCGGGATTCGGAGCGTAGTACTCAAGCGATCCTGGGAACGACTGACGGAGTTACTCCTGGGATTCTGCCGAACGTGTGGTCAGTCAACGCCGGACGGCATCGAGTTGAGTATCAATCTGAGCCAGGAAGAACTGGCCAAGATGATCGGCGTCTCCAGACGAACGCTCACGCGCGCGCTGAACCAGTTGAAACGCCAGCGCATCATCGAGTGCCGACGTCGTTCCATCATCGTGCGTGATCGCGTCGCCTTGGAGAAACTCCTGCCCTCTGACCGCTTGTTGTGATCGTCTGTTTCACCCCACTCCAGTCCATGAGACGTCAACACGCTGGCGTATACGATGTGCCAGACGAACGCCAAGCCATAGGGTGTCCCGCGCCCGGAGGTCGGCTTGGGACGCATCTCCCCATTTGAGCTTTTGAGATCATGACCGCCCCGATGTCGTCTGCTCTTCCCGCCGCTTTTCATGTATTTTTCGCTCCTCTGCGCCCTCTCTCATAAGGGGTGAACTCTGAGAGTTCAAATCCCGATGGTGATGAGCAAAGTGTGAGCACTCCATTTATTGGGACACAGGGACCAAATTCAGGCTAAGGAGGACACGATGACAGTCAAAGCGATGAAAATAGTCGGGGTTGTCGGAGTCTTCATGACCATGCTCTGGTGGTCTGCGAGCACGGTCAGCGCGCAGAGTCGCGTTTCTTGGGCGTGCCATGAAACGATCCTTCAAGTACCGGAGAATTCCCTGATCACCAGTGCCGAGACGGATGGGTTCTCCGGCTCGCTCTCCTATACGACGCCGGATGGCGAATCCGGCACTCTCGATTTGTCACTGAATCCCGCTTTCTCTCACTTATTCCCCATGGTTGTCCTCGTGGATGGCCAGACGAACGTCATACAAGAGGCGGGACCATTCATCATCGCGGTTGAAAATGGCGGTCGTCTGGAGGACCTGGTGGGCAAGCAGGTCAAGGAACTCAAGGCGTTGAAACTCGAGTGTGACTATTCTCCCGGCATCGGATGGATTGAAAACTACGGGACGCAATGGCAGCTCAAAGTGAAGTTCTCAGAACAAACCTCTGGGAGCGGAGGCGGGCACCCCGCGAGTGAGCCCGCGGAAATCGAGGGCTTCATCGTCCAACTCGGCGAGGCCGAGATCGAGATTGGAAAGGAGGGGAAAGTCGAAACGCTCACCGTGACGTCCGAAACGAAAATCACGCTGAACGGGGCGGACGCCACTTTGGGCGATCTGCAACTGGGGGATAAAGCGGCAGCGAGGTTTGACCCTGATACGAAGGAAGCGCTGGAGATCAAGGCCGAGCGATGAGCCACCGCGCTGCTTGAGCTGTCGAGAGGGAACGGCTCCCGGGAAGGTCTCCCTCCTCTCAGCCGTGACGAGGCCCGTTCATCTGACCATCGTTCATGAGCGGGAGGGACGATCCCAGCGAGTCCGGGCGCTGGCGAGTCATTGTTTGCCGAGGCATGTGCGGAGGGGCGGGACTTCTCACGTGAACGCTCAGATGCGCTTTCGCCAGACTCCCTGGATGAGCGCGAGCGGAGAGCACACTCCCTCTCTCTCGGCATCCGCTTGGGGACCATGCGGAGCGCCGCTCAATTGGTGCGATCAAACTGGGCGTGGGTGTGACGGAGGACTCACGTTGTCCCATGACGCCCGGTCCCTCATGGGACTCGCCGTCGGGAAATGGAACCTCGAGCCATAGAGCGGATGTAGGTGACCAGGTCGCGCATCTCGTCGTCATCGAACTTGGGCCAGGGTAGGCCCTTCTCCTGAACCAATCTCTCCATGGTTGGCGCGTGATTCCACATCGCGGCGGCCAGTTCCAGGGGTGACGCGATCGCCGTCGACAGCGTCAGATCGGGCCCAATTTTCTCCTCGCCGCCGCCTAATGTATGACAAGCCTCACACCCCTTCTGGGCGAAGAGCCGTCGCCCCTTGATCACGTTGCCCGGTGGATCGGTGTAACCAACGAAGTAGAGGTAGGCGATGAGATCGGCCATCTCGTTCTGGGAGAAGGTCGGGCGCGGGATGCCGAGCTGCTCCATCTTGGCCCACATCTTCGGCCCATGATTCCACATCGCCCCGGCGATCTCGGTGACGCTCCGATGCCACTCTCGCTGCCCCAAATCCGGACCCACCCGTCCACCTCTCCCGTTGATGGCGTGGCACCGTCGACAGCCCTTCTGGACGAAGAGCCGCCGACCGACCACCGGGTTTCCCGGAATAGCCAGCCTCGGAGTGAGGGTTCCGCTGACGGCCCGACCGCGAATGAAAGCCAGCAGGTCAGCCATCTCTTTGCCGCGAAACACCGGCGGGCGGATGCCGCGACGAGCCATCTCGGCCGTCATTCTCGGCCCATGATTCCACATCGCCTGAGCCATGTAGAGCGGCGAGCCGTACCGCCCCAAGGTATCCAGTCGCGGGCCCACCGTTCCTCCCAGGCCTCCGACGGCGTGACAGTGGATGCAGCCCTTGGCAGAAAAAAGTTCCCGTCCTCGGTGAGCATCGCCGGGTTCGTTGAAATAATTCAAATAGTACAGGTACGTGATGAGATCGCGCATCTGCTCCGGTGTGAACGTGGGCAGGGGCATACCTCGCCGTCGCATCAATTCCAGCATCTTGGGCGAGTGGCTCCACAGCGCGCCGGCGATTTGCAAGAAGCTCCGTCCCATTCCCACCTGAGTCAGATCGGGCCCGAGCTTGCCGCCCACTCCCCACACGGAGTGACATTTAATGCAGCCCTTATGGATGAAGAGATCTCGCCCTTTGAGCGGATCGCCCGACAGAGTGACCGGCGCCTGAGCGCTGATGATCTGCCCGCTGATCACCGCAAACAGCCAGCCGGCCATCAGCCCGCTCACCGCCCACCATCGGCGTCGTCTTGACATAGTGACCTCCTTTCTTCAGCGCTGACTGACTGCGCCATCTGGTTCGATTCCCATCTGAGGAATGCTCCCGTCGCGCGAGCCAGCCAGCGATAGACGTCGCACCGGGTCGCTCGTTCGACCTCGGCTATCAGTTCCGGCATCCAATTCACCACGTGGTCCCGGAAGAACGCTCGCTGTTGGCGCCGATATTCACCGGCCAAGGCCGAGTGATGATGCTCCTCGGCCACCGCTTCCCGGTGGCAGAGGACGCCCATGAATTCAAGCTCAACGGCCACATGATCCGGCAAGTCGCGACATTCGGCGGCCAGCATCAAGCCTTCGCGCCGGTATATCTGCAGGAGCGTCGTGGCCGCGCGACTCGCCGAGAATGGCTCCTGGTGAAGGAAGATCGATTCGTAGGGGTAGATCTGAGGTGGGAAAGGACCCACAAACAGCCGGTTATACTCGACCTGAAACTGAAGGAACTGATCGGCTTCGGCTCGCGCCACCTCTGTTTCTAAGAGGCGCATCCAGCGCGTCAGGGCCCCATCTCGCCGAGCGCTCTGAGGTCCAGGGTTCAGTCTCTCACACGCCCGGCAGAGCCATCCCGCTCGGGCCATGGCCACCCAGCGCTCGGACGGGTAACTGAAATACAAGCTCAATCCCGCATAGATGGCGCTCCGCGTGTGGGCCCTGTGATTCACGATAACACTCCTATACCGACTTCCTCCACCTCCTCTCCGGGGAGGTAGGTCTTAATGCGCTCGGCCGCCTCCTGGAGCGCCCGCTCTCGCCCTTCGCGAACTTCCCAGATGGAGATGATGGGGAACAGCTTGGTGAAGACGACGTAGAGCAAGATGAACATGGCGAAGCAGCCAACGGTGATGGCCACCTCCACCCAGGTGGGGGAATAGAGTCCCCGCTCATATGGCAGCCGGGGATTGACCAGAGTGGGAACGACGATGGTGAACCGCTCCAACCACATCCCGATAATGACGGCGACAGAGGCGATGACCGTGCCGGTGATGGTCCGCGTGCGGCGACGGCTGAGCAGCGAAAACGGGATGATGAAACAGCACACGACCATCGCCCAGAATTCGGGCGCATAGCGACCGGTCACCTTCGTCCAAAACACCCGCATGTGTGCCGGCTCCGCACCATAGTAGGAGGTCAGGTGTTCGGCGAACGTGAAGTAGAGCCACAGCAGCGTCATGACGAGCAACAATACGCCGAGATGATTGAAGTGGATGGGCTTGAGATACTCTTCCAGATGATACACTCGACGAATGATGGCCATCGCCAGAATGAGCGCTGCAATACCCGAGAAGATGGCTCCGGTCACAAAATAGGGTCCGAAGATCGTCGAGTGCCACATAGGCTGAATGGTCATGGCGAATACCCAGGAGACCACGGTGTGGACGGACACGGCGATGGGAATGACCAGCACGGCCATCACCGAGATGGCGCGATTCAGGCGTCGTTGCTGTCGCTCGGTTCCAGTCCATCCCAACGCCAGCCAGGCGTATAACCGCCGGCGGAATCGCATGAAGAGAGAGGTGAGGCGACCCTCGCTCTGGAGCATCTGCAGCTTATCGCGCAACAGCGCCAAATCGGGGATGAGCGGCAGGTAGAGATAGATCGAGCTGGCCGTCAGATACGTCGCCACGCTGGTCACATCCCAGAGGAGTGGCGAATGGAATTGACCGTGCTTGATGACGTTGAGCACGCGATCGGGGCGACCGAGATCGGCCAGGATGTTGGCTACGCCGAAGAAGAGGACGAGCACGGTGATCACTTCGGCCGATCGAGTGATCGATCGCCGCCACTCCGCCTGACAGAGGCGAAGAATGGCCGAAACGAGCGTGCCGGCGTGGCTGATGCCGATGAAGAAGACGAAGTTAGTGATATAAAAGCCCCAATAGACGGGCCGATTCAGTCCCGTGACGCCGAGTCCCCACCGGTATTGCGTGAGCCAGGCATAGATGCCCCACAGCACGAGCGCCAAGAGCACTCCAACGGTGAGATAGAACGGTCTCCCGGTTTCCAACATGGGCGCAAATAGTTTCGCATCCGCCTCGTTATGCTCTCTTTCGCGGTCCATACCACTCTCCTTCGATGAGATAAATGACCTTCGGTTCGGTCCCCAGGTCATCCAACAATCTGAATGCACGCGCGCTCCTGGCCAGTTGAGCCACCGTGCTCATGGGATCGTCGAGGTCGCCGAAGAACATGGCTCCGGCCGGACACGATTGCACGCAAGCGGGCACATAGTCGCCCTCTCGCAACTCCCGCTGCTCGGCGCGGGCCTTCTCTTTGGCCTTCTGAAGGCGATGATGACAGAACGTGCACTTTTCCACCACCCCCTTTGGCCGCGTGGAGACATCGGGATTGAGGCAGGCTCGCATCTCCTCCGGCCACTGGGGAGCATACCAATTGAAGTACTTCACCGTGTACGGGCAAGCGGCAGTGCAGTATCGACATCCGATGCACCGGGGGTAGATCTGAGCCACTAATCCCTCCTCGTTCTTGAACGTGGCGTATACCGGACAGACCTTCGTGCAGGGAGGATTATCGCACTGCATGCAGGGCCGCGGGATGTAGCGAACGCGGACCCGTGGATACTCGCCCTCGACGATGGGGATGACCTCCATCCAGGAGATCGTCCGCCCCATGGCGGCCTGCTCCGGGCTGACAAAGGGAATATTGTTCTCGGCCTTACAAGCAATGACGCAGGCCTGACATCCGGTACATTTATCCAAGTCGATGACCATCGCCCAACGAGGCATCGTCGCTCCTCCTTATGCCTTGGAGATCTTCACCCGCGTCGCATATCGTGCCGGCAATCCGCCCAGGCGATCGGCCGCCGGACCAATGAGCGCATAGGGATTGACGCCGCGACCACTCGCCCAACGACCGGAGGCTGTATGACCGAGCCCGAGGGGAATGTTCACCACCTCCGGCATAGACCCGGGATAGAGTTTGGCCCGGATGCGCACCTTCCCATACGGCGATTCCACCCAAACCCAGTCGCCATCGGCGATGCCCAACTTCCGGGCCGTCTCCGGGTGAATCTCCAACCAGGAATCCCACTTCACGTGGACGTGAAGTCCGACGATCTCCTGCATCCAGGGGAGATTGGCGCCGCTCCCGGAATTGAGGACCAGCACGTGGAAGGGATTCAAATGAAATGGGTATTGGCTCTCATCTCCGGCAAACCGAGCGGGTTCATAATGGGGCAAGAAAACCTCATCGCCGCGCGCCGTAATGTTCAACTCCTCCAAGAGCGCATCCAGAGGCTGGCCTCGCCGCTCAGCCCGAGCTTCGAGTTCTGCCTTCAGCCGCTGGGAATAGAACTCGAATCTCTTGGATGGCGTTCGGAAGATGTGTCCCCACTTGCCGTATTCGTGGAAGAGTCCCGACCACCCCCCTCTCTTCACCAGCTCTTCCCAGAACGCCTCGAAGGATGAGAACTGGGGAATCCACCATCCCCGCTCTTGCAACTGCCGGATGAAGGCGCCCTCGAAAGATTCGCTGAACACGCGCCCATACCGGGCTTCGTAACATCCCCGGACGGAGAACATGAGCACTTCTTTGAAATCCGTCCAGGGGAAGGCGGCGGCCAGCGTCTCGCCCATTCGCCGAGCCAGAGCGAGAATCACATCGCCGGTGTGCCTGGTCTCATAGAGGGGCTCGATCACCGGTTGAGCTACACCCAATGTCGGAACGCCCGACAACGGCGGCGCCGGCCCATCTTGCCACTTCTCCAGATAGGTGTGATCGGGCAGAATGAGATCGGCATACGCCGTGCTCTCATCCATGAAGGAAGCGAAACTGACCACCAAAGGAACGCGCTCTAACGCCTCGGCGAAGCGCGCCGATGTCGGTGTGGAGAAGACCGGATTGCTCGCATAAAGGAAGACAGCCTGTACCTCATAGGGCGTCCCATTCAGGATGCGCTCACCGAGAGCTTCCAGTGGGAGCGTATCGAGCCAGGGCGCATCCCCCTCGGCCCGATCGAGGCGAGGTCGACGCCGCCCTTCCCGCGCCACCGCATCACTGTTGATCGGCGGCCAGCGCTTGAAGGGGATCTCCTCCCCGATGAGGACGCCACCGGGCAGATCGAGATTGCCCACCAGCGCATTCAAGGCGTGAATGGCCAGAGCGTTGAACGCGCCGTTGGAGTGGAGCGTGGCCTCGGCGCCTCCAATGGCCACTGCCGGTCTGGTCGTGGCGAACTGTTTGGCGATCCGAATGAGCGTATCCACCGGGACGCCAGTGATGGCCGAGACATTCTCGGGACGATACCTCTCCAGGACCAGGCGTCGGAAGCCCTTGTGGTGCTGGCCTCGGGCATCGGTCCAGTCGTCGAAACCGAAGGTATACTGCTCGATGAACCGGCGATCGTAGAGCTCCTCTCGGATCAACACGTAAGCGATGCCCAGAGCCAGAGCGCCTTCGGTTCCCGGGCGAATGGGAATCCACTCATCCGATCGCGCCGCCGTGGGCGACAATCGTCGCTCGATCTGGATGAGCTTGGCTCGCGGGCCGGGGCGTTCCTGTCGCAAATAGCCGTAGGTCCGCGCCAATTGAACCGGCGATCGCCATCCATCCAACAGTTGACAGCCGAAGGAGAGGATGTAGTTGGCGTTCTCCAGATCGTAGCCGAACAGTTGGTCGAGCCCCTGCATGAACCGATGGGCGATCCGCATCCCATCCGGTTCGTCGGTCGGGAGGTGATTGGGCGTACCGTAGGCTTGACAGAACCTCTCCCACAGAGCGCCCATGAGTCCGGTCGGTCGTCCATCGAGGACGATGAGCGAGTGAGGTTGACCGCGTTCTCTCAACTCACCCAGTCGCTCGGCCAACAGATTGATGGCCTCGTCCCAACCGATGCTCACCCACTGAGTGGACCCTTTCCCTCCGACTCGCTTCATGGGCGTTTTGATCCGGTCCGGATTGTAGACGAGCTGCAGGCCGGCGTGCCCCAGCGGGCAGAGGCGCCCCCGGTTGACGGGGTGAAGCGGATTCCCCTCCAATTTCACTACATTCCCATCGACGACCCGCGCCATGAGGCCGCAGCCGCCCGAGCACTGGAGGCACACCGAGGGGACCCACCGCTCAATCCGCTCGGGCCAGTCCGTATAGGCTTGGCCGACCGGGGTCAGCTTGTTGAACGCGTAACCGGACAGCATCATTCCCGATGTCGCCCCGGCCAGTAATTTGAGAAACTCTCGTCGCTCGATCTTGAATGTCGTCCCATCCATGGTCGAACTCCCACGTTCGATCTCTGACGATCGGGCCCTCCTCACCGATGGCAGGCATTGCAATCGGTCGTCACACCATGCTGCCGATGACAGGCGAGACAATCGTTCATCTTCAACTGGATCTCCGGTCGTGATGGCGGACTGGTGCTCTGACCGATATGACCGTGGCACGTTTGACAGGCGATCCCTCCCAAGACGACGTGCCTCCGATGCGAGAAATAGACGTGCGCCGGCAACCGCGTGAGCCGCCGCCAGGGGATCTCTTCTCCGCGTTCGGCGTACTGCCGAACTTTCTCTTCCTCGGGACTCTCGGTGAGCGGCGTCTCGTGACAGAACAGGCACGTGGTCAGCTTGGGTCGCCCCGCCACCGCCGCTTGCGAGTATCGCTCGTGACACGCTGAGCAGTCCAGCCCGTTATCGATGTGCACCTTATGATTGAAGGCGATGGGTTGAACGACTTCTGAGAACGGCCTGGCGACCAAATACCCTCCGCCGACGGCCAAGACCAAGATCACAGTGAAAAGGAGTATTCTGTTCATTCTGCACTCCCGCTCGATGAGACTCGACTCGGATGAGTCACTTCAGCTTCCGGTCAGCGACCGGATGTAAGCGACCACCGCGCGAAGCTCCCGCTCATTCAGTTTCTTCCTGTAGGGCGGCATGAGCTTGGACTTACCCACCGCGGCGCCCCCATTGGCGATGACGGTCAGTAATTCCTCATCGGTCTTCTTGGCCATATACGCTCGGTTGGTGAAATCGGGTGGCTTGGTTTTCAAGATCCTGGTGGCCGGACCATCCCCGCGGCCCTGAGCTCCATGGCATCGAGCGCAGTATTTCTTATAAATTGTCGCCCCCGTCTGGAGGTCGGGCTTATCTTTAGCCTCCGCGCTCCCCCAGTGGAGAGCATTTCCCGAGACGACCAGGAGAATGAGAACGGATAAGAGCGTCCATCTTCTCATAGCGATCCTCCTTCTGAATTCATCGACTTCGGCCTCGGGCCGAAGTCACCTCTCACTCGCGCCGCCGAACATCTCCGATGCTCACGGCGCACTGACCTTCCCGGTGGCATCCCGCAGTACGGCCCTCACCTCGGCCATGCTCATTGGCTTGGAGAGGAAATAAAAAATCTTCCCCCGCCGGACTAATCGCTCCGTCTCCAGCGAATCGCCCTCGGCGACGACGACCACCGGCAGGTCTGGCAATAGCCGATTGAAAACGCGAATCGAATCGATCCAACGTTGATCATGGGCTCGAACCATGACGATGATGACGTGGAAGCTCCTGGTGGTGAGCTTCTCCACCGCCTTCAAAGGATCTTCGGCGAGATCGACCTGATACCCATCGCGGGACAACCATTGCCCGAACGACTCGGCTTCCTGAGCATCCGAGCCACAAATCAAAACCTCTTCAACGGGTCGATGTTCTCGCCTCTCCATGACGTCTCACTCCGCCCTCCATCCATGCAAAATCTATTCCTTCTCGGCTAACGCCTAGAAAAGGAACCACCTGCGCATTTGGCCGGGTGATGGATGAAGAGCGGGCTGCCTGACATTTTGTCAGGACGAGGCGGCGATCCCGGCCTATCCTCTTCTGAATCCGACAGTAGTCGGATACTGACAAAATGTCAGAGTGAGATGCTCACCATTCCCCATGCACGCCCCCACGACCCATCACCGAGCCACAGAAGCATGGGGGAGGAATTCCGTCCTATGGGTGAGAGCGCGATTCTCTCGAGTGTTCGAGAGGTCGTCGCGGCCACGAACGAGTGACGAGGGGGCCTGACTGGGGGATTTCACAGCCACCGGGGTATTTCCCCCTCGCCACAGTGTTCACTTCCTCCCGACTGAGGCCCGATAACGGTCCAAGGCTCTATGGGATAGCTTCCCCATCGGATATCGGCGTGCTGTGGCACGCTATTTGCTCAGCCGATGGACGGGATGAATGAAATGGGGAGAGGCCGAGATGTCGGGCCATGAGCTTGAGTTTCTGGGCGGCCGTCGTGGCGCTCCTGCGGCGCGATCTCCGTCGGGCCCGGTCAGCGGTCGAAGCCGGCGGTGGGCGCCGCCGTCCGAGCGTCAGAAACGGTCCGAGGCTGGTCGCATTCTCGGCTTTCAATGGCGATGACCTCCGCCGAACGACTCAACACGGTATTGCTCGTCGGATTGGTGGCCACCGGGCTCATGGCCGGAGCCTGGTCGGGACGGGCTCAAGACCACGGCCCCCGGCATTTCCCTCTGACTTGCTTTGACTGTCATTTCTCCCAACCTCCAGCGGAAGATCCCGACTGCTTCAACTGTCATGGATCCGGAGAGGCCCCCGAGCTCGGCTGTTTCGATTGCCATGGCGAGCATCATCCCGATCGCGCGCCCGATCTCTCCGGACAGAGCAATTGCTTCCGGTGCCACGAGGTCTCCAGTCCTCAGGAGAACACCACCCTCATGAGGAGAATCCGACCAATGGACGGAACCGCTCGGACCAGAACCCACCACTGGACGAGAGTCTCGCTCCTGACGAGATCAACCCACCAGGCCACCGACAGCGGCCAGATCATGTTGGAAGCGGGAAGATTCTCCTTCACGGCATGTCCCGATCCTCATCAACCGCGCTCCTGGTGTGCATTGCCTGGGCGCGGAAGCTGGCCACGAGCGGCGGAACGCCGGCCAGCGCCTCGGAAGGATAGGAAGCGAAACAGTAGGGAGGCCGACCACGAGCGATAAAAAGGTCCCCTGGCCCGCCACCAAAGCACCCTCGAACGCTCGGCGACAGGGAAACGAGGACCTCCGCCTCTCACTTCGCGATCACTGGGGATCTTCTACGTGAACGTTAACGCCGTAACCTGCCACGGATTCTCCAACGCCATCGCCATCCTTATCGATCCAGAGATAGAGCTTGAAGTGGGCATTTCCCACCTCAACATTTCGCCGTCGATCAAGGTGCAGATCGGTGAAGACGAACTCGACGGTGACCGATGTTCCGTCAGGGTTGATGCTCAGCAGCAGACCATCGGCCGGATCTTTTTTCGATCCCGGCGTGAACCTCTTCAACTCGAATCCCTGGTATGCTGCTCCTCCTGTATCCGCCGTCCAGGTCACGGTCATCGTTATTGGTGTTCCCACAGCGTAGTCGAGATCTTGGAATGCTGAATCCCAGGTTACAGTCGTCGCCCCCTTGGTTTTCGTACTCTGCTCGGTCACGCTCAGTCCGGCGAATGCCGATATCCCGAGCGTGAAGAAGGCCGCGACGATCATGAAAAAGACAAGGGATCTTCTCCTCATACTTCCTCCCTCCTTTTGCGCCGTCTTCCAGTCGATCTCATCTCGGCCGGTCCCCCACACTTCAGTATTCCCGTGCAGCTTACGCGCCAAAGAAAGCGGGTTGACCAATGAGCGCGTTGATCACCAGAAGAGGAGAACGGAGGCGGAGCATAGGGCCGGAGCTTCGGAGGTGACGTTCGGGCGTTCCGCGATGTGACTAGAGGCCATACTCCTTGATCTTCCGATAGAGGCTCCGCTCGCTGATTTTGAGGATCTTCGCCACCCGACTGCGATTCCCCCCATACTCCTTGAGCAACTCGGCGATATACCGCCGTTCGACTTCTTCCAGCGAGAGATGCTCAGTCTGACCGGACTCGGCGAGGAAAGGGAGCCCCACGCGAAGATTGCTGGGAAGGTCTTGAGCTTCGATGCACTCGCCCTCGGCCAGAATGAGGGCCCGTTCGATCACGTTCTTGAGTTCCCGAACGTTGCCCGGCCAGTGGTAGTGAAGCAGCAGATTGAGCGCCCCCCTGGAAATTCCCTTCTTCTGCCGCCCGGGCACGACGCTATGCTCGATGAAGTACCGAACCAGAACCGGTATATCTTCGCGTCGCTCCCGCAATGGAGGTACGGAGATGGTGACCACATTGAGACGATAGTAGAGATCTTCGCGAAAGCGTCCAGCGGCCACTTCCTGGGAGAGGTTTTTATTGGTTGCTGCGATGATTCGGACATCAACGCGAATATCTTTCACTCCTCCGAGGCGCCGGAAGGTGCCCGTCTCCAGCACGCGCAGCAGCCGCGATTGGAGGCTTATGCTCATATCGCCCACCTCATCGAGAAAGATCGTTCCCGTGTCGGCGACTTCAAATAACCCGTGCTTCAGCGCCGTCGCCCCGGTGAACGCCCCCTTCTCGTGGCCGAACAGCTCGCTCTGGAGTAACTCTTCGTGAAGCGAGGTGCAATCGACGACGATGAACGGATTCTCCTTACGCGGACTATGGCGATGAATGGCTCGGGCCACGAGTTCCTTGCCCACGCCGCTCTCCCCTTGAATGAGCACCGTCGAGTCCGTCGGCGCAATTTTGGCGATCAACTGCAAGATGCGTTGGAGCGCTTTACTCCGGCCAACGAACTCATCGAAGCGATCGCGCCGGGCCAGTTCCTGGCGCAGGATGATGTTCCGCTGTTGCAGTGCCCGTTTCTCGCCAGCTCGATGGATGATGGCCTCCAGTTCTTCCAATTTACACGGCTTGGTCAGGTAATCGTAAGCACCCAGCTTGATGGAGCGAATGGCGCTATCAATTGTCCCATAAGCCGTCAGCATGATCACCTCGGTGAGCGGATGAGCTTGCTTGAGCGCTTTTAACACGGCTATGCCATCCAAGGTGGGCAGTTTCATATCGAGCAGCACGACGTCGTACTCCTGATGCTCAGTCGCGGTCAACGCCTCTTCGCCACTGGCCACGCCCTCGGCGTCGAATCCCATAGAGGCGAGCTCCCTGACGATGACTCGGCGAAAAGTCGTATCATCGTCCACGACCAACACTTTCACCGATTTGGTCATAGCTGACCCCTCCTCACATGTCGGATGAGCCTTCCAATGGAAGGATCACCGTGAATCGCGATCCTTCCCCCGGCGTGCTCTCGACGTCAATACGCCCTCCCATGCGCCGGATCAAGATGTTGGAGATGAACAATCCCAACCCCGTTCCTCTCCCTGACGGGCGGCGCGAGAAGAAGGGCTCAAACAGCTTGCCCAGATCTTCTTTGGCGATGCCACAGCCGGTATCTTCGACGGTGATATGAACGTGATCTTTCTCAACAGAGGTGCGCACGGTAATCCGCCCGGCGCGATCAATAGCCTGCATGGCGTTCAACAGGAGGTTGAGAAACACCTGCCGCAACGCCGAATCGTCAGCTTTGATCGCCGGAATGGTCGGGTCCAGTTCTTCGATGATGTGAATCTCCCTCTCCCGGGCCTGAAATCGAAGGAGTGAAATCGTCTCCGAAAGGGATTGATTGATGGACACAAGGTAGGTGGGCGATTCGGACTTGCGGGCGAGGATGAGCAGCCGATCGGTGATCGACTTGGCTCTCATGGCCTCTTGGTGAATCAGATCGATGTACTCTTTGAGATCTTCGACATCGATGGCGCCTTCGCAGCTCTGGTCGGCGTCGATTTTTCGCTTCAACCCCTCGATACACGCTGTGATGGAGGCCAGAGGATTATTAATCTCGTGCGAGATGCCCGAGGCCAACAATCCCAGGGAGGCGAGTCGCTCCGAGTGGCTCAAATGGGCTTCCAGATATCGCCGCTCGGTGATGTCCCGCCTCACCTCGATGACTTGAAAGATCCGATTCCCTTCATCGCGCAACGAATAACAGTGAACCTCTACGTACTTCTCATTACCCTCTTCGTCGATGAACCGGTGCAATACTTTTTTCAACCCTCCATGGCGGAAGACCTCCTGAGCGGGGCACTGTCCCTTGAACGGCTCTCGACAGGGGGCCTTCATCCCTCCAGAGACCAGGTAACAGGGTTGACCGATGATGTCCTGTCGCTGGGCGGGAGATCGCCTGAGATAGGCATTGTTGGCCGTCACGATGCAGAGATTCCGATCCACCACCACGATCTCATCCTCGATGCTATTGATGACATTCTCCAGATAATCCTTGTGGCGCTGGACTTCCTTCAGCGATTCCTTCAAGCTCGCCGTCATCATGTTGAAGCTCACGGCCAATTCGCTGATCTCGTCATGACCTCGAGCGTCGACCCGCTCATCTAAATTTCCCCTGCGGATGGCCAGCGTCGTCCGGGTGAATGCTTTGAGCCGGCGAAGAATCAAGCGATTCATCAATCCTCCCAGGGCCACAATGGTCACCACAACCATGATGGCAGCGAGCATGAGCATCTTCTGCAGGCCGGAGGCGAGTTGCCGGTTGGCCTCGGCCATGGGTAGATCCACGACCAGAATGCCGTTGATTCGTTGACGAGGACCGTGGCATTTGAAGCACTTCGGCCTATTGGTGATCAGAATGATGCTGCGGAAGATCTGCCCGTGGGAGCTGGTCTGGATGACCGTCGTTTGGGGAAGCCGGTTCAGTTCGTGGCGGTGACAGACTGAACAGGTGGGCTCATCGAGAGTGAACACCCGTCCCTTCATCCGCCCATCGGATGAGATTCTCACTTCCCCTCTCTTGTTGAGGATCATGATCCGTTCCACCCCCGACTGATCGGAGAGTCGCTTGACATCGGCTTCGATCAGATGGGGTTCCCCCTCCAGCATTCTCTGTTCCAAGCTGGTCAACGTGAGCTGACTGAGATTCGCCGATGAGGCCTTCAGGCTCTCGATGAGCTGGCTCTTATGGAAATTGTAGAAAAACAGAAAGAATGGGACGCCGACGACCAACAAGGCCAGCAGCAGACCTAACGTAATGCGAAAGTTCAGCCGCTGATAGAAGGAGATATTCATCCCCGCTCCCTTTCACCGAACCAGTAGCAAGTTCCGTGCCATTGATGCGCACGCATGGAGTATCAGCTCGCACCTGGGAGTTCTCACCCAGCTCATGACAACATCCGCTCTCCGTTTCCTCGAATGGCCGCGCCCTCTCTCGAATGCCGCCCGTTTCCCATCGATCATGCGTCGGTTGCCGCTCGTCGTTTGAGCGTCCTCACCGGCGTTGTGGTCCGCCGCCGGTGAATCCTATGCGGATGTGGTCTGGGGACGAGCCACCTCCGATCGATGAAACGCCTCATCCATGGGGCGAATTCACCCACCAATGATATGACCGTGAGGCCGAGAGAACAACGATTACGCTCCACATCGCCGCCGACATCCACAAGCGAATGGCTCAGCCCCCGGTCGCACATCGCTCATGTGGGTTAAATCACCCGGCCAACGGGCGATAACGCGCGTTCTGTCCGGCGCCGCCCGGAAACACCCTGGCGCGACTGCTCCAACCTCCACATTCGGGGAGGGTTGCGAACGGGCCGCCAATCAATGACTTATGGTACGTCGGTTGCTATACTTAGAGATGCCGGAAGTCGCTGCGGAGAGACGGCCGAGGCGTGCCCTGGACGGATGGGCATGGCCCGGCACGAATGGGGGTGGGAAGAGTCCAGAGCGGGGACCGTCGAGTTCCACCGCTGCGACCGAGTTTGGAACGGGGAGGAAAGCGATCATGGAAAACACCGAGAGAGAGGAGAACAACCTCACTGAAGCGGAACAACAGAAGTCTCTGGGAGTGATGCTGTTTGGCTTCTTCGCCGGAATAGGGCTGGCGTTCATCGGGCTCATGCTGGTGTTCACCGGATTGGGCGCCCTGATCGGCGTCGGACTGATCATTCTTGGCGCCCTGGTGAGCATCTTTTCGGCCATTGTTGGCGAACTCGAAGAGTGGTACCTCCGGCGGAAGGCTGCCAAGCGGTCTAAAACGGCGAAGCCACATTCAACGGGTTGACCGAGAGACAGAGCCCGCGGCCCGGGGAGATGATCGGCACCAGCCATCCTCGCTCCCCCGAACGCGAGCTCCGATGACACACTCTTCGAGGAGGTGACGAACCATGTATGCTTTGTTGATCCTGCTGGGATTGATCATTCTGCTGGTGGTCATCTTGATCGCCCGTCGCCGGGCCGAGAGAAAGGACTGAACGCACCTTCGTCAACCGCCCCAGGTAGCGATTCCGGGCGCATCACCCGTCATCCACTATCACTTGCGCAAAGAAGAGGCGGGGAAAGAACACCCTCTTCATTCTCGAAGATGAGATCCGCGTCTCCGAGCTTTCGGGCGACGGAGGAGTCACATCGAGCTCCAGCCCGTCCCGCGAAAAAAGCACCCCCTCCCCGCGCTCGATGAGTCGGCGAAGTCCGCTCCGGCGCGGGGAGAGGGTGTGGCGGTGCGGCACGCTCAGGCATACGAATGTAAGCCAGGCAGGATGAAACTCACCCCCAAGTAGGTGAACAGCACGGCCACAAAACCCAGCACGGCGAACAGCGCGCTGCGACGCCCCTTCCATCCGTGAGTGATGCGCATGTGCAGGTAGGCGCCATAAATGAGCCACGTGATGAGCGCCCAGGTCTCTTTGGGATCCCATCCCCAGTAGCGTCCCCATGACTCATTGGCCCAGACGGCGCCGGTGATGACCATCAACGTCAACAGGGGAAAGGCCACCGTCACGGCCCGATAGGTGAGATTATCCAGGGCCCGCGGCGACGGCAGGGCCTCGATAATCTGATCGCCCCTCCAGCCGAAGAAGGCGATGAACGCCGTGAGCCCACACGCCGCGGTCACGGCGACGGCGGCGATAGGATCGCTGTGAAACTGGACGTCCATCTGGGCGCCGACCCGCTGCAGCCACTGGTCGGAGAGGAGTCCTCGCTGTTGAGGATCGAGCCAGGACACGACCGATTGAACCCGCGACACCTGGTAGAAGAGGAGGCCGAGACCGACGGCCTCGACGACCAGCGCCCCGCGCACGACCCCATGACCGATGCGCTTGAAGAGGTCCTTGCCGACCATCACATACCCGAGGAACGCTCCGGCAGCGATCACGGCCAGCCCGAACGCCAATTGAAAGATCCTTCCCGCATAGGGAATCGTCGCCCGCAGGAACTCTGTGCGCGTCGCATCCAGAGGGATACGCGCCCCATGGATGCTCACCGGCAGTGTGAAGACGCCATCAGTCACCACAGTTCCGCCGGAGACGAACGCGTAGGCTCCGACCACGAACAGCATCGCGGGCAATCCCACGGCTTCAATGGCCACCCCATCTTTGAGCAAGTAGAGAAGAGCGCTGATACAACTGAGCGCTGCCACGGCATAGCCGCTCATGGCCAACCCGACGTGAATGGGCCGCCAGGTGCTTCGCAGCACGGGCGGCAGATCAACCACCTCCCCACCATAGAGCACGGCCCACACCACGAGCAAGGTGGCAATGGGCAGGGTGACGGCGCCGATGATCTTCTGGTGGTAACGAGTGCTGACCACCAACGCTGACAACGTCGTGCCCCCAGCGAAGATGAGGGCCGTGTCGTAGAGGTTAGACAGGGGAACCGTCCCGGTGATGACCCATCGCATCCCCCAGGCCGCCAGATTCAGCCCCAATCCCAGACTGCACACGAACAATCCCAATCGCTCCAGGAGCCGTTCGCGCTGCGCCAGATGGAGGATGAACAGCAGGCTCCCACTCAAGTAACTGATCAGCGTCAACATGACCAGCGGCGTCTCGCTGGTCAGCCTGAGGAATCCCGTCCGCCACTCGGCGAGGACGAGAATGAGCGCCCCGACCAGGGGTACCACTACCGAACCATATCCAGATCCTCTCACTCGAAGAGACCAGGACGTGGCCGCGAAAGGATGCATCGGAGAATCAACTTTGGATCTCATACCGCACCTCCATCATCTCTGTCGCTCCTTTGTCATCAGAGGATGGTGACACGCGCTGCCCCCGTTCGTCTCGTCGACTCAAACCGGCCAGGCGGAGAGAAACCGGATGATATCCGAAGCGGTCACCATTCCCACGACAACGTCGTTGCGCATGACGACCAGACGGTGAATCCTGGCGCGCGTCATGATATCCATCATTTCAGCCAATGGACAATTCTCGTCGATACAGAGCACCGGACTGGTCATGATCTCTTCAACGGTCACCCGTCGGCGTTTCGATGTTCGGGTCTCCTGCTCGGCCACCAGGTGGGCCAGATCGGTCGTCGAAACAATACCCACCAGGTGTCCCTCACGATCCACCACCGGCGCCCCGGAAATGGCTTTCTCTCGGAACAACTGAGCCAGATCCCGAACATCCATTTCCGGAGAGACGCAAATCACATCGCGTTGCATGAGATCTCGAGATCGAATCATCGAATGCCTCCTCGGCGTCTGGATCGCCCAGTGGTGAATGGGCGGATACCATTCGCCACTCTCCTCAGACCATATCCTCCACGCCTGATTCTCCCAATTCCTCATCTGCTCTCTCGATCGCATGTCTCTCTCCTCTCATGCTCCATGCAATTGCTATGCCAAACGAGAGAAGCACAGGATCATGTGGCGATCGCCCGGTGACGAGCGACTTTCCGGGGAAAAGGAGAGCATCGCCTCCCTTTCCCCGGAAAGCCTGGAGGAGCCCCGGCGGGGGATTTCACACCCGGTGGGGATTTTCCCCCAGAAGTGAGAGATGGTGAAGGACTCAGCCCGGCTTGGACAACACAGCCGGTCGAGGGCGATGAACAGATCACATCGGAGATGACCAATGGAACGATGGGGAGACCTATGTTTTCGAGGACTGGATCGCGGCGCGGACGGCCTGGGCGAGCTCGTGAATTTGATAGGGCTTCCTCATCAATCCCGAAGCGCCTTCATCGAGGAGCGATTGAGCCGTCGTCTGGGTCGTATACGGTCCTATGGGTTGGATTGTAGGCGCTACGTACACATCTGTGATCGAGTTGCAGATGGCAACCTATCTTGGCACACCATAGCTCCCGCCTCACGCGCTGGCGATCGGCGGCCGGCAGACCCGATCCGCCACAGCCGCTTGGTAGACGGTAAAGAGAAGGCGCGCCCGGACGACGGAGGTCGAAGTGCTTGAGGACCCGCTCCTCGGCAGTGTGGTTTCCGGACTCCTGGGTCCGTACTGCTGCCTCGAGACTGTGGGTCATGCATTGCTTGACTTCTTCGTACCCGAGTATCGTTCAACTCGTCCTTCGCGCACGTCGTCTAATGATAAAGCTCGGCCGCCCGCCGGAGCGCCCAGCTACAGGCGGTCGACGGAAGCGGATGTTAGGTGAGTGGTGGCAGTTTGTATAATGGCTGGTGGTTCGATGCGAGTTCCCACAATTCCAAAAGCTCCGCCTGGTGCTGGGAAGCCCATTCGACAACTAGACCCAATGCGCGAGGAGGAAGGTGCCCCCCAATGACCACCAATGTGCGGATATCAATGACGGCTCGGTGCTCCCCGTACTCCGCATGGAAGTGAGGGGGCAGATGATCCCCAAAATACATCTTGATACTGATGCCAAAGAAACGACAAATCTCAGGCATGCCGAACCGCCAACTCCCGCAGCTTAGGAAAGAGATCCTCGGGCTTCTTTCCTGTCACCTTGAGGTAAATAGCATCCGGGCATAGATCGATGTCTTCACCCCAGGCAATTTCGCCGCTCGGCCCAATATGGGCCTTTTGAAATTCTCGATAATCCTCCCAGACGGCAAAAACGCCCTTGCCGACGAACTCGGACAAATCGACCACCCCTTCAACACCATCCGAGTACTTGACCCAGATGCGATAGTTTTCCAGTGGTTTGACTTCTATCAATCTTGGCATAGTTTCCCCTCTTGTCATCTCTTGCCTCCTGCCTATAGGATACATATCCTACAGCATTACACTGCCCCTAGGCTACACAATACCGTTTGTCTCATGGATTAAGCTCACCCGCCGCTATGGAGCGCAGCGGAATAGCGGTCAGATGGAGCGATTTGTTAGCCAAGAGTTATTCCAATCCTGACACCTCTACCCGCTGATCCGTCTCGATGAATCCCCCTACTCCTACCACAGATAAAAATTGAATGATCGCGGCTGGATGATATGCAACTCCAAACTCAATGATACGATTAACCGTTTCCTTGAACTCGCTCTGACCATCCTTGTATTCAAAAATTTCATGAGCCAAGATGCGAGATGACCTGTTGCCTATCGCTAGGCCCACCAACTTGGGGCCGTTGTGGTACGTCAGAACTGGACTCCCCGACATACCCTCCAGGATTGGGAATGGCAACATAAATGACGCCTGATCGACCCCATCTTCGTGCCCGAAGAAGTTAATAATTTTTCCACTGAAGTATCCCTGTTCAACATTGTTAGGACTGCCCCCGATCGAGAAATATCCGAAAGAGTAAACGTCCTCGCCAATTTTCAGCTGACGAGGTGATAGAATCGGGAAGAACTCGCTCTTGGGGGATCTAAAAACATTGGGAAGGTATGCCATATCAACCTTTGGATTCTTCGGCAGGAGTGGAGGCTGATCAATACGAACGAACTTGGAAATAATCGGGTCATACACGGCGATTGCATGGCCTTCCGGGATTGAAACATCTATTACATGACGACAAGTGAGGAGACCTCCATCTGGTGCTACTGGAAAAGCTGAACCAATGAAGGCAGTTGGCAGATTTTTATTATCAACTAAAAAGAGCTTGTAAAAAAACCTATTAATTTCCATGTTCTGCTTACCCTTGGCGAACTATTACATGGACATCCTAAAAGACGCAGAAACTCACACCTTTTAGGCCATATAATCAAGGTTGACGTAAACATACTAGCAGTAAGCCTTACAACAAACGAAGTTTAATTCTACGCCTGAAACATGTCATGTCATGAATAAGCCGAAACTCCTCGATCAAGTCCAGCAGGCCATCCGCCGCAAGCACTACAGCATCCGGACCGAAGAAGCTCATGTCCGATGGATCAAGCAATGCTTCTTCCACAAGAACCGCCATCCGGCGGACATGAGCGAACGCGAAGTGAGTGAATATCTCCCCCACCTCGCCATGAATCAGCATGCACCGCGTCTACGCAAAATCAAGCGCTCAATGCGCTCCTCTTTCTCTATTGCGATGTGCCCCATCAGCTTGTGGGCTGGATAGATAACATGGAACGCGCGAAGAAACCCGCTCGGTTGCCTGTGGTGTTCACTCGAGAAGAAGGGCGCGCCGTTCCAGTCCGCCTGGAAGGGTCCAAATAGCTCATGGCCAGCCTGATGTATGGCTCGGGTCGGCAATGGATGGAACCTCGCGTTTTGTCCTCGCTGTGGCGCGTTGTGCCGCCTGATGCATGGCTTGAGGCAACAATGGATGGAATGCCTCAAGCTTCGGATCAAAGATGGAGACTTCGCCCACAGCCAACTCATCGTGCGTGATGGCAAAAGCCAGAAAGATCGGGCCACCCTGCTGCCACCGCCTCTCAAGGATACGAAGGCCTGTTCTTCACCACTCACACCACTCGGATAAGCTTTTCTGGACATGATCCGAGCGGATCAGGTTCGAAAAGCCCATAACCGGCTCTGGATAACATGGCCAGTACAGGATGGCGAACAGAGTGCGCCAAAGATGATCAATGGGGCGAAGGCGGAACCTATGGCTTCGAGGATTCGAGCGCGGCGCGGACGGCCTGGGCGAGCTCGTGAATTTGATAGGGCTTCCTCATCAATCCCGAAGCTCCTTCATCGAGGAGCGATTGAGCCGTCGTCTGGGTCGTATCATACCCGGTGGCCAGTAATACCCTCACCCCCGGGTTAATGCGCTTCAACTCACGGAAGGTCTCCGGCCCGCCCAACCGCGGCATGACCATGTCCAGAATCACCAGCGCGATCTCATCCCGATGTGCCTCATAGGTGGCCAGCGCCTCCAGACCATTTTCTGCCGTCAACACGCGATAGCCGAAGTGCTCCAGAGCCATCTTGCCCAGTTCGAGCACGCTGGGCTCATCTTCCACGAGCAGGATCGTCTCCGTTCCGCCGGGCGCCTCGGTACGCGCTGTCTCTTCACCAGCGGTCCCCTTCTCGGCCAGCGGCAACCAGATGTGGACGGTCGTTCCTCGACCGACCTCACTTTGCACCTCGATGGCTCCGCCGTGGTTTTTCACAATGCCATATACGACCGGCAAACCCAATCCGGTTCCTTTGCCCACTTCTTTAGTGGTGAAGAATGGATCGAAGATGCGGGAGCGGATGTCCTCGGGAATGCCCACTCCCGTGTCGCCGACGCTCAGTCGGATGTAGCGTCCCGGTTGAAGATCCGGATGCGCTCGACAGAACGCTTCATCGAGACACACCGGGGCCATAGTGATTCGCAATTGCCCCCCTTCGGGCATCGCATCGCGGGCGTTGACCACCAGGTTCATGATGACTTGTTGAAGCTGGGTGGGGTCGGCATTCACCCACAGCTCCTCGGGCGAGAGTTCCAGGACGAGCTCGATGTTCTCGGGAATCACCCGCTCGAGAAGCTTGCCCACTTCCTTGAGGAAGGGACGAAGCATGAGTCGTCTCTTCTCTCCCACGTCCTGCCGACTGAAGGCGAGCAATTGCCGGATCATATCGGCGGCTCGCTCACCGAGCACCTCGATGCGCCCCAAGCCTTCGTAGATGGGGCCCCGCGGCTCCACCTGACGCATGAGCAGTTGCGTGAATCCGAGGATGCCGGTGAGCATGTTGTTGAAATCGTGGGCGATGCCCCCCACCAGCGTCCCCAGGCTCTCCAACTTCTGCGCCTGGAGGAGCTGCGCTTCCAGCTCCCGCTCTCGAGCGATGTCGCGCACCGTGGCGCGACAGCCCGCATAGTTCCCTTCCTCCCATATCGCTTTGGCATTGATGCGCACGGGGAAGCGCCGGCCCTCTCGACTGATGAGCTCCAGCTCGACATTCTCTAACGCGCCTTGTTCCTGACAGCGCTCCACGAGCCAGTGATAACGATCTCGACTCTCCGGCGCCAGGAGCTCTTCGAACCGTCGGCGGCCGAGGAGTTCCTCGTGACGGTATCCGAGCCACTTCAACATGGTCGCGTTCATCTCCGTGATGACGCCATGCGCATCCACGGCGTAGTACCCGTCGGGAGCATTTTCATATAGATCGCGATAGCGCCTCTCGGCTTGACGCGCTCGCTCATAGAGGCGCGCCGAATCGATCAATCCCGCCGCCGTGTTGGCAAAAATCGTGAGGGCCCGTCGTTCATTTTCATCGAATGGCTCGTCGCGCCGGAGCAACGTGAGGGCGCCCAATACGCGCTCGCCTTTGATGAGCGGAACGGCCACGCCGACGCGCATATTCAAGAGCTCCACATACTTCCGAGATACGCGTGGATCATTCATCAGATCGTCGCTCTGCACGAGCGTTCGCTCTCGCACCGCCAGGGGCGCGAGGCCGAGAGAGGCTAAAGGATGCACGCGATGGAGGAGACTCTCGGCACGCTCGCCCTCAGCAGCCAAATATCGCAACTCCACGCCTTCTTCATCGAGCAACGGCAGGATGGCCAGGTCGGCGGGCACGATGAGGCGCGCCGCGCGCAAGATGCCTTGATACAATTGCTCGGCTTCCAGTTCGCCCACCAGTTGACTGGTCTGTTCCTGCAGTTGGGAGAACATCCGCTCGATACGCTTCCGCTCGGTGACATCCTGCGCGAACAGAATGTATCCGATGCTCGCCCCCGTCTCGTCGCGCATCGGCATCACCACCATGTGGATGATGCGCAGTGCCCCCTGCGGATCTTTCCATTCCAGATCATACTCCCACCGTCCCTCGCGCTCGATGGTGTGGATGGCGCGAGCGAAGTGCTCCCGTTGACCCTCCTGCCGCAAGTGCACATCCTGAACCGTTCGTCCAATGACCTCCTGCGCCGTATATCCAAACATGCGCTCCGCCGCGGGGTTATAGTGAATGATGCGGAAGTTCAGATCAGTGGCCGCAATGGCATACTCGGTCGCCGAGGTGAGGATGCTGTTCAACATATTGGTGGCTCGACGCAATTCTTCTTCCGCTCGCCGCCGCCGCCGTCGCTCCTGAGCTTCCTCGAGCGCCCGAGCGACGACGGGCTCGAGGCGGGAGAGCCGATCTTTCAATACATAATCCGTGGCGCCAGCCTTGAGACTCTCGATGGCCTTCTCTTCTCCCAACGTGCCGGAAATGAGGATGAAGGGCGTATCGGGATCGCGCTGGCGAAAGAGTTTCAGCGCCGTCAACCCGTCAAATGAAGGCAGGTTATAATCGGCCAGGACGAGATCGACCCTGGCCGTCTCCAGGCGCGCCAGGAACGCCTGACGGGTTTCTACCCGCTCCCATTGGCAGGAGTAGCCCGCTCTCTCCAGGTGGGCTACGGCCAACTCAGCATCATGAGGATCATCTTCCAGGATGAGGAGTCGCAATTCCCTCGACATACGTCACCTCACGTCTTTTGCTTGGCTTCCCTCAACGTGAAATACAACGTCGCCCCACGATTGACTCGGCCTTCGGCCCAAACGCGGCCACCGTGCCGATGAATGATCCGAGCGACGGTGGCCAGGCCAATACCCGATCCAGGGAATTCATCCTGCGAATGTAACCGCTGAAAGACGCCGAATACCTTGTCGGCGTATTGTTCATCGAATCCGACGCCATTATCTCGAACGAAGACGATGACCTCTCCGGTCTCGTCCCGATGAGCGCCAACTTCGATGCGGGCTTCCCGGCGCGGCCTGGTGAACTTCAGGGCATTGGAGAACACATTGGCGAGGACGATGCGGAGCAATGTCGGATCAGCTTCCACGGCGGGGAGCGGACCGATTTTCCAAACGACATTGCGATTCGTGATCTCCAGCGCGAACTCCCGTCGAACGTCCTCCACCAGGTCGCTCAACTCCACGCGCTGGGTTCGCATCTCGGCCCGCCCCATTCGAGAGAAGGTGAGCAGGCCGTCGATCAACCGGCCCATCTTTTCCGTGGAGGCCGCGATGAGATCGACATACCGGCGGCCAGAGGGACTCAGCCGCTGGCCTTCGTGTGCGATCAGAAGCTGAACGAAGCCAGCAATGTGTCGCAGAGGCGCGCGCAAATCGTGAGACACCGAGTAACTGAAACTCTCCAGCTCTCGATTGATGGCCTCCAACTGTGCCGTGCGTTCCATAACGCGACGTTCCAACTCCTCATTGAGTTTTCTGAGTTCTTCTGCCGCCCGTCTACTCTCGGTGATGTCACGGGCGATGCCCAGGAGGGCCGTGGGGCGCCCTTCCCGATCGCCGAGCGGCACAGCGTGGACTTCAAGCCAACGACGAGTTCCCTTGAGGCCGACGATTTCCAATTCCAGCGTTCCCGACTCGCCACGAAAAACGGCTTCAACCAGGGCTTGAAACGCGGGGCGGTGCGGTGGACTCACCAGTGGAGTGATACACCGGCCGATAATCTGGTCCCGAGCGTCCGCCTCGATCATGGCCAGCCCCGCTCGATTCATCTGGAGTACCGCGCCATCGGCGGCCAACAGCGCCACACATTCCGGCTCGGTTTCGATGATCGTCCGCAACAGCGTCTCGCGCTCAGCCAACGCTCTCTCGGCCCGGACCCGCTCCGTGATGTCCACCAGCGCTCCCAGAATGGCCGGGCGTCCTTTGTAATCGATGCGCCGCCCGAATACTTCGCAGTGAACCGATGAACCATCTTTGCGCACCGCCCGCAGGACATAGTGCGCCACATCCGTCTCTCCGCTCAACCGCTGACGAATATGCTCGGCGACCAGAGCGCGATCATCCGGATGAACGAAGTCCAGCACTTTGGCCGGGGAGCGCCCTGTGATCTCCTCGGGACGATAGCCGAGAATCCCGGCCAAGGCCTCGTTGACGTAATGAAACGCGCCATCAATGATGAGATAGACGCCCACTATGGACTGCTCTACGAGCGCCCGGAACATGGATTCGCTTCGGCGAGCCAGTTCCTCAGAGTGCTCTCTGAGACGCAAGAACGTCTCCAGGCGCGCGCGAAGTTCAGCTTTGGTCATTGGTACTCGGAGGACATCATCGAACCCGAATCGGAGCCAGGGCGTGCTTCCCGCATTCCGGGAAAGAACGATCAACAGCGGCAAGAAGATGGCCTCCGATTGCTGCTTGAGAGCGAGAAGCTTCCTCCCATACCATCGGCCAGCGAGTTCATCGACGATGATCAAGCTCACATCGCTCCACATCTCGAGCCTGGCAGTCATCAGGTCAGGGGCCCGCACTTTGTGGCCCAGCGAGTCGAGAAAATCGCCAAGGAGACGTCGATCCGCCGGATTGGAGAGAAGCAAGCCAATGATATGAACCGGCTCAGTCATGCTCCGATTTCTCGCTCACGGGAATGCCGGTGAGCAACCCTTGCAAGTTCGCCAGCTTGCCCCCGACCCAGATCCCCGCATCGGTGATGCGGAATTCGCGTAGCTCGGGCTGATAGCCGCTGAGCCGCTTCTTCAAGCAACCGATGACGCGAATGATGCGGCCGAAGAACTCGGCATAACGGAGCAAAATGATATTATCGGCCAGATAACTGACGCCCAACTCGGTTGGAATCAGATCGCCGGTGACGTGTTCCACCTCGTTGATCAACAGAGCCGTGACGTTGTGCTGCGCGCAGTAATGAGTCAGGTTCTGAATGTGGGCCACCAACGTGCCGAATTCTTCCATGGCCAACTGATACCCCCGCAGGCTATCCAGCATGATGACCCGATGGTTCTGCTGCTCTACGCCGGTGCGAACGACGGCGAGGAATTCGTCGGGATAAAGCTGCATGGGATTAATCTTGATGATCCTCAACGTACCCGCCTGATGCATACCCTCTACGGGCATGCCCAGGCCTTGTGAGCGCGTGAGGATGGATGGCACTGATTCCTCGAATGTATAGAGCGCCACCCGTTGTCCGGACGCCGCCGCCTGAGCGAGGAATTGCATGCCCAAAGTGCTCTTGCCGATGCCCGTGGGCCCGGTGATGATCGTCGTCGTGGCCGATTCCAGACCACCAGCCAACAAGTCGTCCAGTTCCTGAATGCCGGAGGGGATTTTCTCCGTGCCCGGCCAAGTTCCGCCGGGAACCTCGACCCGATGAGGAAAGATGACGATGCCCCGCGACGTGATGCGCAGGGGATGTAATCCCGATACGAAATCCGAACCGCGAAACTTCTCCACCTGAACGCTTCGCAGCCCGATGACCCGTCCGCGAGAGATGTCCCGCCGCAATCGAATGATGCCATCCACGGCCAGGGCCACCGAGGTTTCTCGCTCTAACTCGGTCGGCTCGAAGGTGAGCAATGATGTACACTGACTCTCGTTCAAGAATCTCACCATCCCGAGCATATGCTTACGGAATTGGTACTCGTCGCTGGAGAGATGCCGAAGCTGCGTCGCCGAATCGATCACCAGGCGCTGTGGCCGCTTCTCCTCCACCGCCGAGTAGATGGCCCGCCAGATGGGAATCCGCTCCACCTCGCTCGGCGGAAAGACCGAATATTCGCTCGCGATGGCGTCTTTCATCTCTCTGCCCGGTGCCAGGTCGATGATCTCGATGTCGTCGAGAGTCCAACCGAGACTCCGAGCGTTCTGCCGGATGTCACTGGCCGATTCGGCGAGCGTGATGTACAGTCCTCGTTCGCCCTGCTGCAGGCCATCCAACAACCACTGCAAGGAAAAGATGGTCTTGCCGGTCCCCGTCGCGCCGACAATCAGATAGGTTCGAGAGGGAACGAACCCTCCATTCAGGATCTCATCCAGCCCGGCGACACCCGTGGAAATGCGCTGTTCATTCACAATGAGCTCCCCTCAGTCTCTCATTTTACGCTCCTGCTCAACGTCCACTTTTCACAACACGGCTGTTAAGCACATTGTACCCGCCCGGTCGTCGTTCGGCAACTATATGGATTGGAAAAATGCCCATGAAGTCTGGAAAAAATGGCGACGAGTTTGTGAGAGGACTCTCAAGAGGTAGACTTGGGGGTCTCTCACTGGTTCACGGTGGAAAGATCACCAAGAGGCGTTGGATCGCATTCTCGGACTTCGAGTCACACACCCATCGACCGACAGAACCGAAGTGGACCGGCCGAGCGATCGCTCGAAAGTCGGGATGGCGCCTCCCCCTCAACGAGGGATGACAGTCCCTGGCGATGGCACTCACCGTCTCAGAGTTCGCGCTATCCCCTCCCAACAACCTTTGATGAGAATCCCCGGCCGAATCCTACTCCCATTCGGGACGACGACCCGGGGATCGCTCGCTCATAATCTGATTGTGAGCGAGAACCTATATCTCTGACGGACGAAGAAATGACGGGAAATCCGCCACCATTGTTTGAAATCAAACAATTCTCGGACTCGATACCAACTTCAGGAAGAATTCGCTCGAAGTCCCCTGACCGCTTCAACCCCCGCTCTCTCAGCGACATATCGCCGATGATGTGGCGAGCGATCCGTCGTCGTCTACTTGGGCACGGCGCTTGCACTCATGATGAACCCTGATGCGACCGACAATCGAACACAAAGAATCGAACCAGAACATGCCCATGCCGACCGGAGGTGGGCGAAGGGAGCGCACACACGATGTCTGGGACGATCAACGAGGACATCTTCGGAGATCTCGGCCCACGACGAGCCTTCGCCCACGCCGGCGACGAGGAGAGCGGTGATATGAAAGATCGCTACTACGCGAGCGCACATCGAAGCGATATCAGCGATCGCACCAGCGGACGGGGTCCCGCGCGCGATCCGGTTTGCGGAATGCCGGTGAGTCCAGGCGAGGCTTCCGTTCGCTACGAGTATGAGGGAGAAACTTATTTCTTCTGCAGTCCACACTGTCGAGCCACATTCGAGCAGGACCCGACGCGCTTCGTCAAAGCTCGCACAGGGTCGGAGGAAAAAACTGTTGGCCGTGCAACAGCAGGGACCGTCTACACCTGCCCCATGCATCCAGAGGTTCGCCAGGATCAACCGGGGACGTGTCCCCTCTGCGGCATGGCCTTGGAACCGGTGATGGCCACACCGGCGGCAATGCCAACCGAGTGGGTCTGTCCCATGCATCCGGAGATTGTGCGCGATCAACCGGGGACGTGCCCCCTTTGCGGCATGGCCTTGGAACCTCGCACGCTCACTCCGGAGGAAGAGAATCCCGAACTCGTCGACATGCGGCGGCGCTTTTGGGTGAGTCTCATCCTCACCATTCCCGTCGTCATCATCGCCATGGGCGATCTCATCCCCGGACGACCATTGGAGCGACTGGGCTCACCACAACTCCTCGGCTGGGTGGAGTTCATCGTAGCGACGCCGGTCGTGCTCTGGGGAGGATGGCCCTTCTTCATCCGCGGCTGGCAATCGATAGTGAGCCGCCACCTTAATATGTTCACGTTGATCGGCCTGGGCGTGAGCGTCGCCTACGTCTACAGCGTGATCGCCAAGCTGTTTCCGGAGGCTTTCCCGGCTTCGTTTCGCACTGAGGCGGGTCAAGTGCCCGTGTACTTCGAAGCAGCGGCGGTCATCGTCACACTGGTGTTATTGGGGCAGGTGCTGGAACTCAAAGCGCGCAGCCAAACTGGAGCGGCCATCAAAGCTCTCCTCGGCTTAGCGCCCAAGACGGCCCGCCGCATTCTGAGCGATGGCACCGAGGAAGATATTCCGTTGGATCAGGTTCAACCCGGCGACCGGCTGCGCGTGCGCCCGGGTGAGAAGATCCCCGTCGATGGTGTAGTCATTGAAGGAACGAGCGCCGTGGACGAATCCATGGTGACCGGTGAACCCATCCCGGTGGAAAAACGACCCGGCGATCGGGTCATCGGCGCTACGGTCAATGGCACCGGGACGCTCATCATGCGCGCCGAGCGGGTCGGCGCCGACACATTGCTCTCGCAGATCGTTCGCATGGTCGCCGAGGCCCAGCGCAGCCGCGCACCCATTCAGAAACTGGCTGACACCGTCGCCGGCTACTTCGTGCCCGCCGTGGTTGGGATCGCCATCCTCACGTTCATCGTCTGGGGCATGGTGGGACCAGAACCGCGCCTGGCTCATGCGCTGATCAACGCCGTGGCCGTCCTCATCATCGCCTGTCCCTGCGCGCTGGGATTGGCCACGCCGATGTCCATCATGGTGGCCACCGGGAAGGGAGCGCAGATGGGCGTCCTGTTCAAGAACGCCGAGGCGATTGAGGTCATGCGTCAGGTCGATACGCTCGTCGTGGACAAGACGGGCACATTGACCGAAGGCAAACCCAAACTGGTCGCCATGGTCTCAACAACAGATGCAGATGAGCGAACGCTACTCCGGCTCGCCGCCAGCCTGGAACGAGGGAGCGAGCATCCGCTGGCAGCAGCCATTGTGGCCGGAGCTGAAGAGCGAGGAATCGAGCTGGCGAATACGGAGGCTTTCGAGTCGATCCCGGGTAAGGGCGTCAAGGGGCGAGTTGATGGACGCCTGATCAGTCTGGGCAATAGCAAGCTCCTGGAGGATCTGGGCATTCATCCGGGCGATCTCTCCGCTCGTGCCGAGACGCTCCGCGCCGACGGTCAAACGGTGATGTTCGTGGTCGTCGATGGGAAAGCGGCCGGTTTGCTTGGCGTGGCCGATCCCATCAAGGCCAGCACCCCGGAGGCCATTCATCAACTTCACCAGGAGGGCATCCGGATCGTGATGCTCACCGGCGACAGTCGTACCACGGCGGAAGCCGTGGCCAAAAAGCTCGACATCGACGACGTGGTCGCCGAAGTGTTGCCCGATCAGAAAGCCGATGTCGTGAAGCGATTCCAGAGCGAAGGACGAATCGTCGCCATGGCCGGCGATGGGATCAACGATGCGCCGGCACTGGCGCAAGCCCACGTAGGGATTGCCATGGGAACGGGCACCGATGTGGCCATGGAGAGCGCCGGCGTCACGCTGGTGAAAGGGGATCTCCGTGGGATCGTTCGAGCCCGGCGCCTGAGCCGAGCGACCATGCGCAACATCAAACAGAATCTCTTCTTCGCGTTCGTCTACAACGCCTTGGGCGTGCCCATCGCCGCCGGCGTGCTCTACCCCTTCTTTGGCCTCCTGCTCAGCCCGATCATTGCGGCGGCGGCGATGAGTTTCAGTTCGGTGTCCGTGGTGGGCAACGCCTTGCGGCTCCGAAATGTGCGCGTGTGAATGGATGAGGAGCGAAACATGGAAGGATTATTGACATTTCTCGCTTTTGCTGGATTGTTCTACCTCATGATGCGTTATGGGTGTGGCGCGCACATGGTCCACGGCCACGGAAGGCAGGGGATGAATCACCGAGCTCCTGGCTCTCCCTCTCGTGATCCCGTGTGCGGGATGAACGTGGCCCCGACCACGGGATACAGCCGGATGTATCGGGGACGGGAGTATCGGTTCTGCTCTCGACAGTGCCTGGATCAATTCGATGCCGCGCCGGAACGCTATCTCAGCGAGCAAGGAGAAACACCATGAAACCAGGTCTCTCCATCAAAGCGGTCGGTCATGCGACCAGCTTGTTCCTGGTCATCACGTTTGTGCTCTGTGTGGGATTCGATCTTCTGTTTCCGGCTCACGCCATGTACGAAGCCTGGCAGAAGCTGCTCCCTGGGTTCCACTGGATCAGTTGGGGCAGCTTCTTCCTCGGCCTGATCGAGAGTTATGGCTATGGTTGGTACATCGCTTTGATCTGGGTGCCGATCTACAACGTAGTACTGCTGCGGGAACAGCGCACGTGAGGCATGAAGGGCGACAAGCTGAGCGCCGAGAAGAGGAGATCACATCATGATGAACAACCACCACGCCCATTCTGCTCCCTGGTGGCGCTCGCGCACAGGGCTGGCGCTGCTCGTTTTTCTGGTCGTTGCCGCGTTTTATCTGTGGAGTGAGCACAGGGCACACCTGTTCGGGATACTACCTTATTTGCTAGCACTTCTCGCTTGTGTGCTGATGTTATGGCTCATCCTTGCCCCATCACAAAGGAGATAACAATGCACGGCGAATCGGCGTATGGACTCTGGTTCCTGGTCGTGATCAATTCATTGATCTTCATCATCTTTGCCTTCAGCTTCACGCGGCCACGGACCAATCGCGACTGGCGCTCCTTCAGTGCCTTCGCGGCGTTTATTGTAGCGCTCTTCACCGAGATGTACGGATTTCCACTGACTATCTACCTGCTGTCCGGGTGGTTGAGCAGCCGCTTCCCGGAGTTGAACCTTTTCTCCCATGAATCGGGACACCTGTGGCATACGTTGCTGGGCTTGAAGGGCGATCCCCATTTCGATCCGCTCCACATTCTCAGCAACATATTCATCTTCGGCGGGTTCATTCTCCTGGCGTCGGCGTGGCAGGTCCTCTACAAGGCGCAGCGAAGCCACCAGCTAGCGACCACCGGGCCGTATGCCTATATGAGACATCCACAGTATATGGCTTTCATCATCATCATGATCGGATTCCTGCTGCAGTGGCCGACCATCCTGACGCTACTGATGTTTCCCGTACTGGTCTACATGTATGTGCGTTTGGCGCGGATTGAAGAGCGGGAAGCGATCGCCGAATTTGGTCCAACATATCTGAAGTACTGTGATCGGACGCCCGCATTCATCCCGAGATTCTCACAAGTGGTGAGGAAACCGAATCCGGGCGTATAGGAGACTCTTCAAAATGAAGACACCCACATCCAACCAACAGAGGCGACATACCACCTCAGCGGCACACGACCCGTTCACAGGTGTTCAAATCCGCATAGGAGTCATGGGCTCAGCTGGCGGCGCGGCTGAGCCCAATGTGCTGAAGTTGTGCCGGGGGCTCGGGCGCACTATTGCTGAGAGAGGGTGCTGCCTACTGACCGGGGCCTGTCCAGGAATGCCCCATGAAGCCGTACTCGGAGCCAAAGAGATGGGCGGGCATGTTATTGGCATATCGCCGGCCATCAACCTGAAGGAACACATTGAAGCCTACGACTCGCCGTATAAGGAGTACGACGTGCTGATTTTCACAGGACTTGGGTTGATGGGACGCGAATTGATCAATATTCGTAGCAGCGACATTGTCGTGATTGTCGGTGGTCGCTCTGGGACCTTGGGCGAATTTGCCATCGCCTATGAAGAAGGCAAGCTCATCGGTGTCTTGACCGGCACAGGAGGTATCACCAGAGGGTTGCCAGCGATCCAAGCCAGCATTGGGAAAACCACCGGGTCGGAAGTCATCTACGAGTTAGATCCGGAGTATCTGGTAGATCGACTTCTGGAGCGGTATCTGTCAGAGGGCTATGTATGCCCCTGCCATCCGGATAGACGGGATGGCGAAAAGCAGACAGAAGGAGGCCATTGATGGATCCAGCAGTTGGACTGGTTCAGGCATACCTGCGAGTCAACGGGTTCTTCACGGTGACGGAGTATCCAATCATCGCTCGGACGCATCGTGGTACTCTGACGCTGACCGATGTTGATGTGCTGGGAGTGCGCTTTCCTGGAGCCGAGCGCTGGATTTCAGAGACTGGGAGCCACGGACAAGCTCTACCACCTGACCCTGCGCTGGCTCTTGGAGATGAGTGTATGGAGATGGTCATCGGAGAGGTTAAGGAGGGAAAAGCGAGATTGAACAGGAAGGCATATTCACCGCTGGTGGTCGAAGCCACCATTCGGCGTTTCGGTTGCTGCGCTCACGACCCGGCAGGCACGGCACGGGCGGTGATTAAAAGTGGAGTGGCTACCACGCATCTCAGAATGGATATGCTATGCAGGATTCGGATGATCGTATTTGGTGGCACTGTGGGTGAGGTACAGGGACCATATGAAGTGATCTCGCTCAAACACATCATCACCTTCCTGAACCACCATCTCACCCTGTACCGCGATGTTTTGCTCCACACCCAACTCAAAGACGAGGCCTTAAACCTGATGGCCCTGCTGGTGAAAGTTGGGCTGAAACTATGATGGGGAGGCTTGCCACGGTGACTCAAAAGTGGAGAAAGACTCGGATGATTAACCCGCACAGGCTAGGATCCGACCGAGGCTTTCCATTTTCACTCGGCAGGTCAGTTAGGCAAAGGCTCTATGAACTCATCCTGATGGAGAGCCAGGTGAGAGAATGCAACCTGATCATGACAACGCTAGTGGAGGTAGACGGAAATCAACGTGATGGATACGTAGCGGGTGGAATAGCCCACATTAGGTGCTCCCACTTGCTGGAGAAAAGAAAACGAAATCGTACATCAGACCCGAGAATTGAGTGTAAGGAGGAATGACCCATGCACGGATATGGATGGTGGGGAATGGGCTGGATGTGGATCATCTGGTTGCTGATCATCGTCGTGTTGGTTTTTCTCGTTCGATGGCTCATCGTCTCGACGCGCAACAGGAGCGAGTCATCGGAGTCGCCCGAGCAAATCCTGAAGAGGCGCTACGCTCGGGGAGAAATCGACAGGGAGGAATTCGAGCAGAAGCTCAGGGACCTTCGTGAGCACTGAGCGAAGCCCCGGATAGGGGGGGACTCGTTCATAGGCTTTCATCCACCATGAAGGACGAAAAGCGAGAGAGCACGAGTCGGCAACTCGCGCCACACCTCTTTTCGGAGGGAAACGAGATGAGCGAATCACCCGAACGATCCAGTCGGCGACGGCGTTTCCTCAACTTTCTTCTGGGAACGAGCTGGGGAGCGCTGCTCGTCGCCATTCTTTATCCCATCGTCAAATTCCTCATCCCGCCCCCGAGCGTGGAATCATCCCAGTCGAGCGTGGTGGCGGGGACCGTGAAGGAACTCCATCCCAATTCGGGAAAGATCTTCAAGTTCGGGAGCAAACCCGGCATCCTCATTCGGACGCCGGCCGGAGAGTTTCGGGCCTTTTCGGCGATCTGCACGCACCTGGGATGCATCGTGCAATATCGACCGGATTTGCGACACATTTGGTGCGCCTGCCACAACGGGCACTACGATCTCTATGGCCGAAACATCGCCGGACCACCGCCGCGGCCGCTGGAGCGATACCAGGTCAATATTCGTGGGAATGAGATCATCGTCTCCAAGGGGTGAGCCACCCCTCCGGGCTCTGAGATGGATGCCGGAGGTGCCCTTCACACGGGCTCGACCCCTGGAGGAACGAAAGGAGGTGAAGACGACGTGGAACTCAGAAAGGTGACGGCCATCATTCGGAGCCATTTGCTCGATAAGGTGGAAGAACACCTGCAGCAGATGGGCGTGAAGGGCTTGAGCGTCAGCCATGTGAAAGGATATGGCGAGTACGCCAACTTCTTCACGCACAACTGGCTGGTCAGGCATACCAAGATCGAAATTTTTGCCGAGAAAACGCGGGCCGAGAGCATTGCCCGAGCCATTATGGACGTAGCCCATACCGGCGGGCCCGGCGATGGCCTGATCGCTCTTCAACCGGTGGAGAAGATTTACCGGATTCGGACCAAGGCCGAGGCTACGCCCGAGGAGATGGAATCATGACCTCGCCCCTGGTGATCTCCGGAGCCGGTCCAGCCGGGCTCGCTGCGGCCTTAACGATAGCCAGCGCTGGCGGCCACCCCGTCGTCTATGAGCGACAAAGGGACGTGGGTGGACGCTTCCACGGAGATTTCCAGGGCATAGAAAATTGGACGACACAACAGGATGCACTTGAAGAACTGGCCGCTCTCGGAATCGAACCCACATTTGAGGTCACGCCATTTCGAGAGGCCATGTTTTACGATCCAACCGGGCGCGAATATCGTTACCGCTCACCACGCCCTCTTTTTTATCTGGTCCGGCGGGGTCCAGAACCCGGCTCTTTAGATTGGGGACTCAAGCAGCAAGCCCGCGCGCGTGGCGTGGAGATCCGCTTCAAACAGTCGAGAAATCGTTTACCCGAGGGAGGTATTGTGGCCCAGGGGCCTCGAGGAGCGGACGCCATCGCCATTGGCTTTGTCTTCGAGACGGATATGGCCGACGGAGCGTTCGCCGTTTTTTCGGATCGCCTGGCCCCCAAGGGATACTCATACCTGTTGATTCATCGCGGACGAGGGACTGTCGCCTCGTGCCTGTTCCGTGATTTTCATCGGGAGAACATCTATCGAGAGCGCACCATAGCGTTCTTCCGCCAAACGGTGGGGTTGACGATGAAAAATGAGCGACATTTTGGCGGCACAGGGAACTTCGTCTACCCACCCACCGGGAGACGTGGAAGGCTCCTCTTCGTTGGCGAAGCAGCGGGCTTCCAAGACCCACTGTGGGGATTTGGTCTGCGATACGCCATGCTCTCGGGTCACTTGGCGGCGCTCTCGCTCCTGGAAGGACATCCAGAGCGCTATGATGCCCGCTGGAAAAAGCGACTGGGAGGGCTGATGCGAAGCGCCATGGTCAATCGCTACTTATACCAGCGGCTCGGCGACGACGGATACGTCAGGTTGATGCGCCGTCTCGGACCTGATGATGATGCCCGGGAGTGGTTGCGCGCGCGGTATGCGTGGACCCCCTGGAAATGGCTTCTGTTCCCCATGGCCAAAGCGGCCATCCGGTCTCATCGGCGAGAGAAAATATGCGTTCAGGAAGGCTGTGACTGCACCTGGTGCCATTGTCATCGCACGCTGGATATCGAGGGTAAAAAGTGCCGGTGAATGCCAAAATATTCGACCATCGCCGTGGAGAATGGCTGAGGAGAGCGTCCATAGAGCTGGTTCCCAGGATGAGGTTTCGATGAGATCGTTGATTGACTCATGAAGAAGAGACTTCCTCATCCTGTTCACGGGCCATCTCCTCGGTGCGCTCTCGGTCAGCTAAACTACCCCTGATAAATGGTGAATCGTTCACGCCATGGGACATTGGGAGGACGATCCGAGATACCCTCGGGGAAATAAAGAAGGGCGAGAGTATGGGCAGAATGGTTCCGCCCATGAACTGGCCAGTCTCTCGGAATCCGGGAGCCTCTTCAGCGCTCATGGCATTTGCGGAGTCGTTGTCGTGGCAATAGGTCACGAGAAGCCCTGTACCGGTGTTTACCACTCGAATGGACCGCCATGCTATAATGTGAAGCAGTCATGCTGGAATTGGTTTCATCGCTCAACCTGCTCTTCACCCGAACCTTCGAGAACCAGTTTGTCTTCAACCTGTTTCAGTTCCTCCTCTCTGGCGTCGTGGTGCTGGTCATTCTCAAGGCCCTGACCAAACCCTCACAAACCTTTCCTCAAATTGAGAAGTGGTTGCTCCTTTGCGCCTTCTCTCTCTTGGGCGTATCGTTCGGCGTCGTGGCCACCTACTCGGGCATCAACTTCTTCTCGCGGGACTCGCTCGATGGAGAATATATCTTCACGCTGGCTCACTTTTTCAGGACGACAGGGTTGATCTTCTTATCGGCGGGCCTCGTCCCCTCGGCGTCCAAGACGTGGCGCAACCTCACGCCAAAAATTGGGAGTCTCATCGGAATCACGATGTTCCTCCTGCTCGCCGACGTCCTGCTCGGGCGCACTCACGGTCCAGGCGATGTGGTGTTCGATATCTTCAATGTGGCCGTGATCATCTTCACGCTCGTGTTCATCTTGAAGAGGCGAACGCTCGGAGAGAAGGCGAGTCTGCTCGCCCTGCTGCTCTTGTGCTTCTCTTTCATCACCCACATCACTCAATCAGTGGTGAGCCGGGAGACCGCTCTTCTGCTCTGGAACGGCGAACAGTGGCTCACCTCCATTTCGCTCCTCGTCTTCGCTCTGGCCATCGGCGAGCGCAGCGAGGACCTGTTCGACAAGGTTTTCATTCGATTGAATATCACGTTCATCATTCTGGCCAGTTTGATCATGCTCATCATCGTCCAGATGGGGCGAGCCGAATATTTCAAGATGATTCAAAATCGCAGCCTGAACCTGGCCGAGTTCCTGAGAGGGCACATCATCTACTATCGGAACCAGGGAAAGTCTCTGAAGGACATCCTGGAGGGAGAGGATATCCTTCGGCAGGTCGTCGTGGAGTTCGGCAATCTGCCCGAACTGCGCATCGTTCAAATCAAATCCGGTGAGGAACTGGCTCAGTTCTCCATCGATGATCATGGGGTGATCGACTATCGGCTGGAGCCTCTGTCGCCCTTGCCACGCGGCGCGGCGCTCGCCGAGAACTACCGCCTGGATGTACGCCATCCCAATCAATATTTTCACATCCTCTCATTGCCCTTCTCTTCCCTGACGGAGCGAGGGGGAGAGATTCGCCTCTATGGTACGCGGACGTACCTCAATCACTACATCGCTCAACACATCATCCTGATCTTTTCGCTATTCACCGGCACGGTCGCCCTCTCCACCCTCTTGATCGGCATGGTCATCAATCACGCCAGCAAGACGATCCAACAACAATCGCGAGAAATCGAACAAACGCAACGACAGCTTCTCCAAGCGGCCAAACTGGCCTCGGTGGGCGAACTGGCCGGAGGCGTGGCCCACGAGATCAATAACCCCACGACCACCATCCTCTCTCGAGCGAGCTATCTGCTGGAGTCAGCCGAGAGGAAGGGCTACTCCGAGAGCGATCGCGAAGATCTTCGAGCGATCGTCCAGCAGGCCCAACGCATCGCCAAGATCACGGCTAACCTCCTCACCTTCTCGCGCCAACATGGATTCGAACTGAGCCGCGTCGACATTAACGAACTGATCGACAAGAGCCTCGCTCTCATCGACTATCGGCTCAGGGGAAGCTCGGTGAAATTGCGCAAATTCTTTCAAGAGGAGATCCCTCCTATCCTGGGAGACGCCAATCGCCTCATCGAAGTATTCATCAACGTGTTCAATAACGCCATTGACGCCATGCCAGGAGGCGGAACCTTGACCATTCGAACTGAACATCGAGTCGGTGAAGAGGCCGTTCGGATTGAGATCATGGACACAGGGATCGGCATTCCCGAAGATCACCTCCAGCGGATTTTCGATCCTTTCTTCACCACCAAGCCACCGGGGAAAGGAACGGGGTTGGGTCTGGCCATCAGTCACGGTATCATTAAAGATCATCAAGGGCACATCGAAGTGGAGAGTCGAGTGGGCGTCGGCACCAAAGTGATGATCACGTTTCCTCGAGGGGGATGAACATGAGTGGCGAGCGCATCCTGGTCGTCGATGATGAACAAGAAATCCTGGTCAGTTGCCTCAAGATCCTGCGAGATCGAGGGTACCAGGTCTCAACCTGTGCCGATGGAACCGAGGCGCTCACCTGCCTCAAGCAACACCCCTTCGATCTGTTGCTCATCGACCTGAAAATGCCGGGCAAAGACGGCATCCAGATCCTGGAAGAAGCCAAAAAGATCGATCCCGAAGCCGAAGTCATTATTTTCACCGGCTATGCCACCATCGAATCGGCGGTGGCGGCCATCAAGAAAGGGGCCTTCGACTACATCCAGAAGCCCTTCACCGCCGATCAACTGAACATCGCCGTGGAGAAGGCATTGGAGCACCGACGGCTGATTCGAGAGAACAACCAATTGCGTCTGCAGGTGGCCGGGACCCACGGCTTCGAGAATATCATCGGTCGGAGTCCACAGATGCAGTTGGTCATCGAAATGGCCCGGAAGGTGGCCCCCACCGACGCTAATATCCTATTGACGGGCGAGAGCGGGACGGGGAAAGAACTCCTGGCTCGGGCCATCCACGCGAGCAGTCGTCGAGCTCACGGTCCCTTCGTGCCCATCGACTGCGCAGCCTTGCCCGAGACGCTCCTGGAAAGTGAGTTGTTCGGATACGAGAAAGGGGCGTTCACCGGCGCCCACAAGACCAAACGCGGCCTCCTGGAATTGGCCCATACGGGCACCGTCTTCCTCGATGAAATCGGGGAACTCTCACCCTCGCTTCAAGCCAAGCTATTGCGCACCCTCCAGGAGCGCGAATTCCGCCGCCTGGGTGGCGAGCGGATCATCTCGGTGGACATCCGTCTCATCAGCTCGACCAATCGAGACCTGGAACAAGAAGTAGCCAAGGGGCGTTTTCGTGAGGATCTATATTTCCGTCTCAAAGTTGTGGAGATCGAACTTCCTCCCCTGCGGGCTCGAGCTGGAGACATCCCTCTGTTGGCCGCTCATTTTCTGGAGAAATACCGCTCGCAATATCAGAAACCGGTCCGCGGCCTCGCTCCCGAGGTGCTGGAGGCCCTGCAAGCCTATAGTTGGCCGGGAAATGTCCGCGAACTGGAGAACACCATCGAACGGGCGGTGGCCCTCGCCGAGCGGGAGATGATCCAGTTGAGCGAGTTGCCCGATTACATCACCTATCGGTCGAGCGCCCCGCCGATGGACGCCCCGTCAGGGACGCCCCCACTCGATGTCATTCGCCAAAAGAGCGCCGAGGCCGTCCAGAAACCCTACCTCATCCAACTGCTGCGCCGACACAAGGGCAATGTCTCCGAAGTGGCCAAAGAGGCGGGCACCAACAGGAAGATGATCTATCGCCTGGCCAAACGATTCTCCATCGATATCGACGCCTTCCGCGAAGAGTCGTAGCGATACGCCCCCGCTCCTCTCCCCACGACCTCCGTCCCTCCCTCGAAAATCACCACAGAGGCGAGAGAGAACACAAAGATCCTCCAACAGGCTCCGTTCATCCCCTCGATGTGGCTCGTGCGCGCCATGGGCGACTCCTGTGACCAACATGTCCCACAGCCTCCCCACCATGGGACGTCGAAGGAACACGAAGGGGCTCACGAGGCTTCCAGTCCCCTTCGGGGGTAAATTCTATCCATTGAGAGATCAACAAGTTAGAAGCGGGCGGGGATCAAGCCGAGATTGGTACAGGGCTTGCATATGACATCTTGTACAATGGTGTGGAAGCTCAGGAGACAACAGAATGGGAGAAGAGCGAACGCCAAGGTCGCAACCATCACCTGGCTGGGAATGATCGCCCTGGCTTCGCTTATACCTCCATCGACATGGCCCGCACTGATGGATGGGACGGGGACCATCAGAGGAGTGGTCACCGTGGGGAGCAGAGTTGACGGAGTGAACATGAACGAAGTCGTCGTCTCCGTTGAGGACATCGCAGGGGATTTCCATCACCTGGTCCCCGAAAAACATGCTGTCATGGATCAGCGAGGGCTCACATTCGTTCCTCACATTCTCCCCATTCTGGTGGGCACGACGGTGGATTTCCCCAATAGTGATCCCGTATTCCACAACGTCTTTTCCATCTCCGCTCCTAAGCGGTTTAACCTGGGCATGTACCCTACTGGAGTGATCAAATCGATCACCTTTGACAAGCCGGGTCGCGTCGACGTGCTGTGCAATGTTCACCTGGAGATGCACGCCATCATCCTGGTCAAACCGAATCCTTACTTCACCACCTGCGATGAACGAGGAGAATTCAGCATCCCTGACGTACCCGCCGGGCGTCATCGGGTACAAGCCTGGCATGAAGCGTTCGAACCCGTGATCCAGGAGGTGGTCGTTCCCGCTCGCGGAACGGTTCGAATTCACTTCTCCCTGACCGAACGCCTCGCTCAGAGGGGATATGCTCGGCCCCAGGCTGAGTTCGCCTGGATATGGCGGAAGGAGCGAGGCACCGTCCATGGGGATGCGCACGGAGACTCATCCCAATCAACCAAGGAGGTGAGCTTATGAGACGGATCGCCATCATCATTCTTTTTTCTCTTGTGCTGGCCATCGTTTATCTGGCCGCACCGCAGCAGCAGAGTCAGGCCATTCCCGCCTTTGCGCGCAAGTATCGAACCAGTTGCACGACCTGTCACGTGGCCCCGCCCAAGCTGAACGCTTTCGGTCGCGCCTTCCGGAACCTCGGATATCGCATGCCTAAGGGCGACGAGGAGCTGGTCAAACAGGAAAAAACATCGCTCGGAGCTCCTGCCTGGAAGCGCGTCTGGCCGAGAGGGATCTGGCCGTCCGATATTCCTGGTGGAACATTCTTTGGCATCGCCCTGAACTCCAATTTCACCGTCAATCCCAGCGCCAATGTCACCACCGAATTCGACGGCATCGAGGAGATCGGCCTCCTGCTGGGAGGAACGGTCGGAGAGACGTTCTCCTTCTTCGGCGACGTGGACCTCTTCGAAGAAGGGAAACCGGGAGGGATTGGTCGATTGTTTGTGAACTATACGCCACGTCGGTATTTCAATGTTCGCGTCGGCCAGTTCGAACCCCGGGCAGTTCCCTTCTCTAACCACCGGCGACTGACGCGACAGACGTCGTATCTGGCCGATATTTTCCCCACCATCCCGGCGGGGAATTTCTTCGGCTTCTCGCCCAACCAGCGCGGCATCGAGATCTGGGGTGGCGTCGAAGGTCCGGGGCAGAGAGGGGGGCTCCTCTATGCTTTCGGCGTGGTCAATGGCGGTTTCGGCGGCGCGGCCGAGACGCTCCGGGAATCGTCGGTAGGAAGCCTCATCACCGAGATCGAAGAGCACGCCGAGGAGGCCGGAGGGGAATTCGATGTGAATTCAGGGAAGGACGTCTACGTTCAGGCCTCGTACAAAATCGGTGGTCTCGGCGTATTCGGTGGAGGGGCCAAGGAAACGCTCCAGCAGATGAACAACTGGCGCGACGATTCCCTCACCCTGGGGGGATACTTCTATCGTGGGACGACTGGTGCCTTCCTCGAACAGGGTGGTGGAGAGGTCTTTCGCAATGACGGCAATCGATTCATTCGCACGGGAGCCACGTTCGACTGGTGGTTCAAAGACCTCAATCTGTTTGGTGGTTACCAATTCAACCGGGACACCTTGAAAGATGGTCGTCAGTTCGATGCCGGAATCACCACCGTAGAGGCTCATTACGTCACGCCTTGGCCCTGGATCATCCCGGCCGTCCGATTCGAGAACGTGAATCCCACGTTCGGACCGAGTTTTCATCGCACCTCGCTGTCGACCACGCTCATGTTGCGAGCCAACGTGCTGTTCACGCTGGATGGCGTCGTCAACAGCAACCGCGTCCCCGATCTGCCGCCGTTCGATGACCGGTTTCGAGTGGGGTTCAGAGTGTATTTCTGAAGGAGGCGCGCTCCTGATGGGAGCGCCGGCTCGGCTCCCGTAGAGATGGCGACACGGCGAACATATTCTGAGAGAGGAGGACTGATCATGAAAAGGATTATGATCTGGCTGACCATGCTCATCATCAACACCGTTTCCATACCCACCCTATCGTCTGCCGCTCGCGATTCGTTGGTGGCACCTGCCCTCCCCAACGGCTGCGTGGTGACGGGGAAAGTTCCAGGGGGCGTCAATCCGAAGAATGCCGTCGTGTACCTGGAGGGTGTGCCCTTCGCCGGGCGACCGGCGCCGATGCACAAGGAGATGGATCAGAAGAATCTCCGATTCACTCCCCACGTCCTGGCCATCACCGTCGGCTCGCAGGTGACCTTCCTCAACAGCGACACGGTCAATCACAATGTCTTCGGCGTGGGGGCGGACATGTTCGATCTGGGCACCTGGCCTCCGGGCCGGAGGCGGACAAAGACGTTCACCCGCCCCGGCGAGGTGGCCATCTTGTGCAACGTCCATCCCGAGATGTCCGCCTATATTCTGGTCTTGAAACACCCCTATTTCGCTCAACCGGATGCTCTGGGCCGGTACAAGATCGCCGGCGTTCCCCCGGGAACCTACACGCTGGTGATCTATCAACCGGAGAGGAAGCCGATCAAAAAGAAGATCCAGGTCGGCTGTTAGTTGCCATGGTGGGGAGCCATAAGCCTGCTCCCCACCAAACAGGATGGCTCGGGGTCGCCCAATCGTTCCGGATGTCCGCCCGACGACAGACACAGCGTCAAAGGAGATTCAACCTCGCGCCTGAACAACCTGGAGGTGATTGGTGATGCCGAAGAAGCCGAAACCATTCTTGAAGAGAGCGGTGGCCGGAGCATTTCTCATCTGGATCGTGACGCTGTGCGCACACGATGGCCACAGTGCCAATGGGGGTCAGGTCACGCCCGTTTCGGGACCGAGCTGGCTCAATGCCTTGCGGATCCCATTTGAGTTGAGCTGCATGGGACGTACGGGAAGATGGGGCCCTCCGCCACCCGTGGAGCAAGAGGAGACCAATGGAAATGGTTCAAACTCTGATCTGTTCATCCTCACCGGAGCAGACCTTTACCGCTACAGTTGTCGAGCTTGTCATCGCCCGTCCGGATTAGGTTGTGGTTCGGAGATCAAATCGCTCCTCAATCCCGTCCGGACGGCGTCGGCCGATTACGTGCAAAAGATGATGGCCGCGCGAGGGCGGCCCATTCCTCGCGCCTTCGCCGAACGGCTGGCCGCCCAATCGGCCTCGTCTTTGCTCCAGCGATTACAGCAGGGCGGCGAGAAGATGCCCTCCTTCGGATACCTCCGCGCCGACGAAGTCAATGCCCTGCTGCATTACCTCCGAAAGCTGGCGGGGTTGCCCCAGACGAGCCGACCAGAGCCTCGGTTGATCGAATCCTGGCCTCGGGTCGGTGAACTCCTGGTGAAAGGGACCTGCCACATTTGCCATAACGCCACCGATGAGGGGAGCCCGTATGGCCTCATCAATGCTTATGAGCGCATTCCCTCTTTGGCCGAGATCGTCGGCCACAGGACAATGCAGGAAGTGATCAATAAGGTTCGGCGAGGGGCTATCGTTCCCGGTGAGCGTCGAGGGAGAATGCCGATCTTCTCCTACTTGACCGAACAGGAAGTGGCGGCCATTTATCTTTACCTCCAGATGTATCCACCCCAACCCTGAGGGGTCGTCCATGATGCGGTGGCGATGGCGAGCCGGCCGAGAACCGCTCTCCGTCGATGAATGATGATCGATGAAGGAATCGCCCATGGACTCGCGCTCATCATGAGCGTGAAACGCGCCGCGTCGCGAGCGAGTGGCTGACATTGCCTCCACCGAAATCGCCCATAGTCCAGCGCGCCATATCATAGGGATAAAATCCCTGCGCGCTCTGACATGACGGGCCCAAGCGATCCTCACCAGAGAGACGACCGCCGACGTGGCGGTCAATCAGCATGACCCGTCCATCGGCATTGTCGTACAGCCATCGAGTGAACGTCTTCGCTGTTCTCCGATGCATTCGTTCGCATAGGCGATAGAATGCCAGCTGTGATAAAATAAGCTTTGATCAATTCTATCTCGACTGGTGGGTGAGCGAGATTCATCCGATGGCTGAAGGGAAAGGATTCGGGGTGAGCAAAGAGGATGACGCCATGGATCGCCAGAGCGCCAATCGCTGGTTCGTCCCACTTCTGCTCGCGCTCGGCATTGGCGGCGTCACCCTCCTCCACTTTCGAACGAGCACCGAGCATGTGCTCCTTCACCAGATCTATCAACGACTCTATTACATTCCCATCATCTATGCCGGTTATCGCTATGGCGTGCTCGGTGCGCTGATTGCGTCTATCTCCAGCGCGGTTCTGTATGCTCCGCACATCTTCCTTCAGTGGGAGCACCGCTACATCTATATGCTCAATCAAAATGTCGAACTCATCATGTTTCAAGTCATCGCCTTGGTGACCGGTCTCTTGGCCAATGCCGAGAAGCGAGAACATCGGCGGTATGAACGAGCGGCCCGGGAACTTCGCGAGGCTTACGACGAACTCAAACAGGCCTACGATCATCTCGTCCGCGCCGACCGGTTGGCTTCGCTCGGGGAAGTCTCGGCGGGCATCGTTCACGAAATCCGTACGCCGCTGGCCTCCATCAAGGGAGCGGTCGAAATCCTGGAGAGTCCCACGACCTCGGCCAGCGCCAAGGCCGAGTTTTGTCAGATCATTCGGCGCGAAGTGGACCGGCTCAATCGATTGGTGGAAGAATTCCTCCAATTTGCGCGCCCGCGCCGCCCCGAGCGGTTGCCGACGGACGTGAACGAGATCGTTCGCGCCGTCATCCTCCTTTGCCGAAAACAGGCCACCGAACAGCGGGTGGCGATCGAGACGCACCTCCAGGAACCGCTCCCTTCGGTCCTCATCGATCCAGAACAGATGAAACAGGTGCTGCTGAACATCGTCATCAATGGGGTCCAGGCGATGCCTGACGGCGGACTCCTGGAACTGACGACGCGCCAGTCGAATGGCGCCGTCGAAGTGATCATTCGAGATCACGGTCCGGGCATTGACCAACTGCATCTGAAAAAAGTATTCGATCCCTTTTTCACCACCAAGCAAAATGGCACCGGTCTGGGGCTTTCCATCGCTTACCGGCTGGTCAAACAGAACGGGGGCGATATTGACGTATTCAACGCGCCGGGTGGAGGATGCGCGTTCAAGCTCGTCCTTCCCCTCCACGACCGAGAACCGAATAGAGACGTGAGTCATGAAAAAGAAACGCATTCTTTTGGTCGATGATGATAGCTCGCTGCGGCGGGTGCTCGAATATCATTTACGAGAAGCGGGTTATTCCATCCTCACGGCATCGGATGGACGGGCGGCCTTCGATCTCTTCACCGAAAACGACATCGATCTGGTCATCACCGATATCATGATGCCCGAGATCAACGGCGTGGAATTGCTTCGCCGGATCAAAGCCATGTCGCCGGAGACGGCGGTCATCGTCATCACAGCTTATGGCTCCATCGAGAATGCCGTCCAAGCGATGAAACTGGGTGCCTTCGACTACATCACCAAACCGTTCGAGCGTCAGGCGCTCCTGGCCACCGTCGAGAAAGCGCTGGAGATGAGCGAGCTCCTCCAGGAGAATCGATATCTGAAGCAGTTCATTCAGGATCACTTCACGCTCGAGCATATCGTGGGAACGTCGCGGAAAATGCGCTACGTATTCGAGGTGGTGAAAAAAGTCGCCGCCACCGACGCGCCCGTGCTCCTTCTCGGCGAGAGCGGGACGGGGAAAGAACTCATCGCCAAGGCCATCCATCAGAATAGCAGTCGGCGCGATCGCCCCTTTGTCGCGATTAACTGCGCGGCCATCCCCGAAGGGCTTCTGGAATCCGAACTCTTCGGCCACAAGAAAGGAGCATTCACTGGTGCCCATGCCGATCAGAAAGGAAAAATTGAAATCGCCGACGGAGGCACGGCCTTCTTCGATGAGATCGCCGAACTCCCCCTCGCGCTGCAGGCGAAACTTCTCCGCCTCCTGGAGAACGGCGAATACGCGCGCGTGGGAGAATCGTCGCCGCGCCGAGCCGATATTCGCGTGATCGCTGCCACCAATCGAGATATCGAAAAACTCGTCGAGGATGAGGCGTTCCGCGAGGACCTTTACTACCGCATCAACGTGGTGCCCATCATCCTCCCACCATTGCGCGAGCGACGGGAGGATATTCCCTTGCTCGCGGATTACTTCCTGCAAGAACTGGCGCAGAAATACAACCGGCCGAACTTGCGCTTCGATAAAGATGTCTTTCACATCTTCAACCATTACTCCTGGCCGGGAAACGTGCGCGAGCTGAAGAACGTCATCGAACGGATGGTCATCCTCAGTTCCCATGACACCTTGACGGCGGAGCACATTCCTGAACACATTAAGCGTCCGCCGGCTCACGCCGGAAACGTTCTCATCCAACTTCCCGAAGAAGGCATCGATTTGGAGGAGGTAGAAAAAGACATCATTCGTCGAGCGCTGGAGAAGAATCAATGGAATCAAACCAAGACGGCCAGGTACTTGAACATCACGCGCAACACGCTCATCTACCGCATGCAAAAGTTCGATCTTCGAAAGGAGAATGTGGAGACCAGCTCGAGAGAGGCCTGATGAGCACGAGACCCCACGAGACCGGCTGATCCCCATATTCTCACCTCACTCGCCCGCCCGTCGCGTGCAGAAATCAGTGCTCCCCATGGTGTGGAATTTTTCGCACGCCCTCATACGACAACAACCGGCGCTGCTCGGGACCGAGTTCGCGCAACGCTTCATAGAGCGCGTCAACAGTCAGTGCCGCTTGAGGTGACCGACTTCTGGCTCGCTCATACAATTCCATCAGGATGCGTCCATCTTCGTCATCTGTTGTGAGCGTGGGGCGCTTCCCTTTGACAAATACATTGACGCGGTCTTCCAACCGGTCCAGCCACCATTGGGCCAACTGCTCGGCGGTGATCTTCCGATGACTCCGCAGATTGTAACCGGCCACATCCGGTTTGAGAATGGTCACGATGGTGAGTTTGGACTCGCCCACCAGGTTCGGCGCGATTTGTACGATCGTTGGCCCCTGAGGACGCGGCTCCCATCGGAATAGGGCTTCTGGATCGCGCTTCAAATTCGCGATCGCCTGCCGGAGATTATCCGCGATCGCTTGAGCCCGCTCAATCGTTGAAGGATAAGGTCCTTCGTCCCGGATGATGAACAGGGCCTGATCGTCAATTCTCACCAATGCATGGGGATGTCCACCGGCAAATCGATCCTCTTTTTCAATTGCTCCCACGCTGAAGCTGACGGGAAGGAACTCAGGAGACACGGTGGGAGCTGACGCTCCAGCCTGAGATGGAGACTCAACGGCCGCCTGATCCATCTTCGATTGAGAACCCACCCAGGCGCGGATGAGGAGAAATCCCAATATCAAGGCGACCACCATCAGCAATCCGATCAAGATGCGCTTAAAGATATTCCGTTCCTCCGGCGTCAACTCGGCAACCTCCTGACTGGTGGTTCCCGCGTAGCCGCCGAGGGTCAAATCTTGCATCTCGGCGGGCAATGATGCCGCTCTTCCTGTGGGAGGCATATCGGTCTCCGACAACCCGGCCGTGCTTCTGGTTGGCGTGGGAGTTGTCCTCACATCTACAGCCGCTCCGCATACATCGCAGAACCGCGCTTGCCGACGCAGCGTGGTCTGACAGTGAGGGCATTGGCGAGAAGCGGGTGTGGATTCGGGAAACGCCATCGCCGGGGGACGGTCCGGCGGTGCCACGAGTTCTACTCCCTCGCGGGCCCGCTCGGATTTTTCGCTCTGACCGGGCTCAACGGTGACTTCTTCGAATTCGCCGCCACAGTATCGGCAGAATCTCCAGGTCGCTTTGGTGGGCGCTCCGCACTGCGGACAATAGAGCATCCTTTCTCGT
>JALSQX010000026.1 GCA_026985075.1 Blastocatellia bacterium
CTGTGAAGCCATCCCGCTACGCAGACAGGATATCGTCGTCTACGAGCTGAACCGCTCCGCGCTTGGCGCAAGCATCGCCTCAGCTCTCCAGATCACCCAGGACGAGAAGGCGTCCGTGGACGGCCTCACCATGACTTCCCAGATCGGGACCTACTCCCCATACGCCGGTTTTCGCTTTCCCGTATATCTCACGATCCAAATGGAACCTGACGAGTTCGAGCGCGTGGTCGATGGACTGCTGTGCCGAAACGACAAGCCATTCATCCTCCTCACACCGACACGGGACCTATGTCCGCCAGCCCTGGAGCGACGAATCGAGGCAAGAAACTCGGCCCTGATAGTGCTGTCGGAAGACTTTGCGTTCCGTGACAGGTCCGGTCTTCGCCTCAAGCGGTCACCGGATGAAATCTTGGCGCGTTTTCGAGCGGTCAACTTGCCCTCACCGAAAGCCGACGGCTCAATGGTTTTCTTTCCCACGCCAGATGGAATCACCTGGGCTGATGTGAGGATCAAGTTCTACGACGGTCACACGGTGACTATTTGGGCCGGCGAGAAGACCGGCCGCTACAACTACACCCAAATGGGTATGGCAAATAGACGAAATGGGAATCCTACCAAGCAGTGGGAACTCCTCCGTGTATTTGCCGAAGGGCGTGGCCGCCTTGATTGGTCTTCTTCCGCTGCTCATGACCGCTGGAAAAAACAGAAAGAGCTTCTGTCCAAGCGGCTGTGTGAATTCTTCCGTCTTGATGATGATCCCATCGAATGGGAGAAGGATGGGAAAGCGTATCGATGTCGATTCCGAATCATTCCGGAGGGAGACGACGAGTATTGACGTGAGTGGCCACCGAGATTGAAGCCCTGAGCCTTGGCCGGCTCGGGGCTTTTTCTTGTCGGCCTCCCGGCAACGATCAACGGTTCCAACGAAATTTCACCGTCCCTCCGGAAAAAGATTCAAGAAAAAATTCCCCTGCCCACCGCTTGATTTCGCCGTCAGCACAAGGACTTGGCGCATCTCCGCCGAGTCTTCACCACCGTCCTCTCCGCGCTCCATCGAAATTTCACCAATGAGGGGTGAAAGGTCCGGCGGGACCTTCATCCCGTAGAGACACGCCCGGGAGACCGGGTGGTTGCCCTCCTGGGAGGAATCCCCGCCGGACCTCCCTCCCAGGGGGGCTTTTTCGTTCGCGCCGTGCGGCGCGGAAAGGAGGTCCGGAATGAGCGAAGTAACGACCAAGGCGTCCCTCACTCCTGCGCGGAGACGCCTGCTGGAGCTGATGCAGGAGATCAACTTCGGGCGGATCGAGGGGCTGGCCGTGCGCGGCGGCGAGCCGGTGCTCGATCCGCCCCCGCGCGTGGTGCGCGAGATCAAGTTCGGCGGAGAAAACGGCCCGAGACGTGAGCTCGGGTCGGACGACTTCGCCCTGAAAGCCCAGGCGGTGGAGTTCTTTACGCACCTCAGCCGCCTCGGCGATGGAACGGTGGAGATCCTCGAGATCAAGCACGGGCTCCCGTTCCGCATGAGCGTGGAAGAGGCGGTCCGGGCATAGGGCCCGGGCCTGAACGTCAGTCACCAGACAACAGACTGGCCGCAGAGCGGAGGTCGTTGTGGGTGTCGCCAGAACCGGCGAACTCGCAATGCCTCCGCAAGCGACGGATAGGGCGGCCATCCCGGACAAGGTCGACACCCACACGAGCTCCTCCTCGGCCGCGAGGAGGCTCAGATGGGTTTCGACAATCGCTACGAAGGGATCGACGAGTATGCAGTCCGGATCATCAAGCACAAGGCGAGGCAGCTGGTCGGCCGGGCCGGATTCACCGAGTCCGACCGCGAGGACCTGGAGCAGGAAATGATGCTCGACCTGCTCCGCCGCCTGCCCAAGTACAACCCCGACAGGGCGCAGCGCAACACCTTCATCGCCCGAATCGTCGAGCACAAGGTCGCCACGATCATCGAGGCGCGCAAGGCCGGCATGCGGGACTACCGCCTCTGCACCTGCTCCCTCAACGACCGGCTGGAGGACGACGAGGGCGGCTCCATCGAACGGCTGGAGACCATCGACCAGGAGGAGTACCTGCGCCGCACGGGCAAGCTGTCGCGCCCGGCGGCCGAGCTGCGGGATCTCTCCATAGACCTGGGGCGCGTCATCGCCTCGCTTCCCCCGGAGCTGCGCACCCTGTGCGAGCGCCTTCAGACGGAAAGCGTGACCGAGATCTCCCGCGACACCGGCATCCCGCGGGGAACGATCTACGAGTCCATCAAGAAACTGCGCGCCATCTTCGAGGACGCCGGCCTCCGGGACTACCTGTGATCGCCGCCGACGGTCCCGGCTCCCCTCCGGTAGGTAAGGAACGGGTTCGGGAAACGGGTCGCCGGCAGGCGGCCCGGATCCCGGGCCCGGGGCGCCCCTCCCATGAACCGCAAGCGACGGGAACGGAGGCAAAGTCATGAAACGCGACATCTACCGATACAACTTCTCCGACGACGTCCCTTTCCGGGATGTCGAGGAGTCGCTGCTCCTTGCGGTGCTGGCGACGGAGAGCCTGCACGGGCGCTCCCTGGTGCGTCTCGATGCATCCTTCTGCCTGGACGAGAAGAAGCGGGCCTGCGTGGTCGACGCGGGCACCGAGGTGGGGCGCCACATCGCGCGCATCTTCACCGGCTTCCTGACGCGGGAGTTCGGCGAGGAGGCCTTCAAGGTCGAGCGGGTCGACGAGACGCAAGCGCCGCACGCCCCGCTCCGTGCCATGGGGGCGGCGCGATGAGCGGCCCTGTGCTCACCACCTACTCGATGTGGAGCCTGTTCCGGAACTGCCGGAAGGCCTGCGAGTGGCGCTACATCCACGAGCTGGTGCCGCTCGAGCGCGACCACAACCTCTCCTTCGGCTCGCTGATCCACGAGTGCCTGGAGATCTGGCACCGGGACCGGGATCTGCCCGCGGTGCTGGACCACATCGACCGGGCGTGCCCCAACCGGGCCCAGGACGAGCGTGAGCAGCGCGACTGGCACCTGGCCACCGCCATGATAAAGGGCTACGCCGCGCGCTACCCCACCGAGGAGTTCGAGGTCGTCGCGCTGGAGAAGACCTTCGAGGGGAAGATCGTCAATCCCGCCACGGGCGCCTCATCCCGGAGCTTCGTGCTGGCCGGCAGGGTGGATGGGATCGTCCGGATCGGCGACGAGCATTTCCTGCTGGAGCACAAGACC
>JALSQX010000027.1 GCA_026985075.1 Blastocatellia bacterium
CGCGGTCCGATGCTCAGCATGAGGAAGGAACAGAACCATCCCCGGAGACCAGCTCCGTGGCCTGCCCCCCAGGGTGAGGCGCGTCCCGTGAGAGGACCAGACCACTCCGGCGGGGAGCGGAGTGGCGGTAGACGAAGAGCCGACGTTCGCTCGTTGAGACTCCTTTCCTTGCCCCGGGTTTGGGAGTATAATGGCTTCTATGCTACAGACCCATTGCGCGACCTCAGGCTCTTTCGCCCCTCGCCCCATTATGGGAATTCTTCTCGCCCTGCTCGGCATGGGTTGGGCACCGGTGGTGGAGGCTCAACAGCCGTGCCATCCTCCCATGCCCGTCCCGACGCTCATCCGGCGAATAGCCGCCAACGAGAGCCGACTGCGCGACGAGTTCAAGCATTACCTCTTCAAGCAAGACGTGACCGTTCAATCCCTGGGTTCGGGCGATACCGTTCTCGGCGAATTCCGGCGCGTGTCGGAAATCATCGTGAACGACCAGGGCCAGAGAGAAGAACGCATCGTCTATTTCCCGCCTCCGACGCTCACGGCGGTTCGGGTCACGCAACTGGATTATCAGGATCTGGCGGGCATTCAGCCTTTCGCTCTGACGCTGGACGAATTGCCCAAATACAAAGTCAGTTTCGTCGGTTGCCAGCGGATTGACGAAATCGACACCTATGTATTCGACGTCATCCCGGCCAAGCCGCCCAATCCCAAGCGAATGAGCGAACGATACTTCCAAGGGCGCATCTGGGTGGATACCGTCGATCTGGTCGTGGTGAAAGTGGCTGGCCGAGGTCTCCCCGAAGATAAGAACAACAAGTTCCCCCGGTTCGAGACCTGGCGTGAGAATATTGACAAAGGCGTCTGGTTCCCCACCTACACCTACGCCGATGACTATCTGGATTTCCCCACCGGTCGCGTACATATTCGCATGGTTGTGCGTATCACCGATTATCGGCGATTCACCGGGGAAATCGAGATCATCGATGAGGGACCGGTGCCCCCCACACCCCCGCCCAAATCGAAACCGAAACCGTAACCCGTACATTATGAATCCTGGTTCACCGGTCACGGCGCTATGAAGCACATTATCGTCGGCACAGCGGGTCATATCGATCACGGGAAGACCGAACTCGTCAAAGCGCTCACCGGGATCGATGCCGATCGCCTGAAGGAAGAGAAAGAGCGCGGCATCACCATCGACATTGGCTTCGCCTTCCTCACCATGGGCGATGCGCGCTTCGGCTTCGTCGACGTGCCCGGCCATGAGCGATTCGTCAAGAACATGCTGGCCGGCGTCCACGGCATCGATCTCGTCCTGCTGGTCGTCGCCGCCGATGAATCGATCATGCCTCAGACCCGCGAGCACTTCGACATCTGTCGATTGTTGCGCGTCAAATCGGGACTCATCGCCATCACTAAAGTGGACCTCGTCGACGAGGAGTTCCTCCAACTGGTGGAGGAGGAGGTGCGAGATTTCGTGCGCGGATCGTTCCTCGATGGCGCGCCCGTCATCAGAGTGAGCGCACGCACCGGCGTCGGCCTGGAGGAATTGAAAGCGGCGCTCGTCAACATCAGCGATCGCATCCAGGAGCGGCAGAGCAATGCTGTTCCCCGGTTACCCATCGATCGCGTGTTCACCAAGCGCGGCTTTGGGACAGTAGTGACCGGGACGCTCGTTTCCGGAACGCTTCGCGAAGGACAGAACGTGGAGATTCTCCCTCGTCAAATGGAAGCGACCATTCGCGGGCTTCAGGTTCATAACAGGCCCGTGGAGGTCGCTCACGCCGGCGAGCGGACGGCGGTGAATCTGCAAGGTGTCGGCGTGGACGATCTCCAACGCGGCGATGTCCTCGTTCCTCCCCGACGATTCCGGCCGACCTTCATGCTCGATGCTCGGCTCGAACTCCTGCCCACGGCTCCACAGCCGATCGAGAATCGAACGCGGGTTCGGTTTCACATCGGAACGGCCGAGATCATGGCCCGCGTGATTCTCCTGGATCGAGAGAGCCTTCGCCCTGGCGATGCCGCCCTCGTCCAGCTTCGCCTGGAGCGCCCGACTTTCGCCGTGGCCGGCGATCGATTCATTATCAGACGCTATTCGCCTCAAACCACCGTCGGGGGCGGCGTCATTCTCGATCCTCTGCCCAGCAAGCATCCTCCCTTCCGCCCTCAGTCTGAACGAAGTCAGACGCTCATCGATCGGTTGCATCGATTGGAGAGCGATGATCCTCACGAGCGGATCGCTGCCTGGGTGGACGCCGCCGGCCCGAGAGGAGTGACGATAGGCGAACTGGCCGCCCGGTCGGGCTGGATCGATGACGAGGTCGATTCGATCATCGCTCATCTCGTCGAGCAACGGCGCATTCAGGAGATCCAGGGACAGCAGCGCTATTACCTCTCGGCCGAAGGATTCGCCGAGTTGAAACGGCAGATGACCGAACTGCTCGAGGACTTCCATCGCGCCAATCCGCTGCTCGAAGGTATACCTCGAGAGGAACTCCGCAACCGGTTGTTGCCCCGGATGCCAGCCGATTTCTCCGCTTCGTTGATCGCCCGGCTCGTCGAAGAGCCGGAATTCGCCGCCGAGCGGGATCGGGTTCGTCTGGCTTCCCATCAGGTGCGCCTCTCGGCCGATGAAGCGCGTCAACAGCAAGCGCTGCTCGCCGCCATTCGCCGCGCCGGGTATCAGGCCCTGACGTTAGAACAGGTGGCCGAACGCACCGATGTGGACCCGTCGTTGGTGCGAAAGCTCCTGCAACTGCTCATCCATGAGGGTCGCGTGATTCGGTTGGGCGAGCTCATCTTCGACGCCGAGTTGATTCACGAACTCATCGACAAGGTCCGCGCCCGCAAGGCCGTGAATCCCAAGCTGGATGTGGCCACTTTCAAGCAACTGGCCGGCGTCACCAGGAAATACGCCATCCCTCTGCTCGAGTTTCTCGATCGTCAGGGCGTCACTCGACGCATGGGCAACGAGCGCATCATCCTTTGATGATGACCATGACCTCATGCTGACTCCCGCGCGGGTCAGGCCGGTGAATCGCCGAACAGTCTTCACACTCATTCCTCGCAACCGATGATTGCATTTGATCCTTGGTGCCGTTAGAATCGACGGCGATGGAGAGAGCGGCGAGATCCATGACTCCGAAGGCAGCGAATGGATGGGCCGTGGCTTTGATCCTGGCGGGAAGCATCGCGATCGGCATTGGTTTCAGTCGTCCGGCACGTGTCATCGCGCAACAGGCGCAACAGCCTGAGCCAGTCCCCAACGAAGAGGTCGAAGATGGCGGGCTGCAGAGGGTGCTCGATACGCTTCACTATCTGGCCAGTTTGATTCCTTCGTTCCGTAATCCGGAACGACAGGTCATCGGTTATGCGGCCATCGGCGAAGCCCTGGCCGTCGTCGACCGGGATGAAGCGCGCCGGGTTTTCCTGCAAGCGTTTCGCGCTCTTGAGAAGCTCCGCCAGTCCGATGAGAAAGAGACCGGCTCATCGGACCCACGGGCGGCCAAACGGCGCGAGAAACGACGGCGCGAGCTTCGCAATGAATTGTTTCGCACGATCCAGCGAGTGAATCCAGCGTTGGCTCGCCAATTGGCCGATCGAGAGCGAGCTCGACCGGATCAGGGCGCGGATGTCAAGTCCAACCGTCGTCGGCCAATCACCGACCGACAGCGGGCTACCCAGATGGTCATAGAGGCGCTCCAATTGCTGGACCGCGACCCGGTCGCCGCCGTGCAATTGGCGAATCAAAGTCTGGCCGTGGGCATCTCCCCCCTCCTCTCTCGATTCCTGTCGCGCCTTCGTCAGAGAGACCCGGCGTTGGCCGAGCAACTGTTTCAAGCGGCCTTCCTGACGGCGCTGGAGGAGAACCCGCTTCGGTTCGATGATCTCCTTCCACTGATCAGCTACGCGCTCCCCTTGGTCAATCGAGTGGGGGATCGGGCCCGGTCGGATCCGGCGCGCGCTCGCCAGTTATTGGGGGCGTTACTGGCGGCGCTGGCCAATGATCCCCGGTTAGAGAATCCGGGAGAGAACCAGTGGATATACGCCAGAGCGGCGCGCCAGTTCATCATCATCCAGCGGTTGCTCCCCCTCTATCAGCAGTATGCACCGGATCTCATCGACGATCTTCATGAGCTCATGGATCGTGTTTCGGCGACTCTCCCATCGAAGTACCAATCGAAGCTGTCGTCGCCAACGAGTCAGCGCGACCCTGTGGAGGCGCTCGTCGAGCAGGCCGAGCGAACTACCGATACGCGGTTGCGAGATGAACTCTATGCGCAAGCGGCCATCATGGCGGCCCAGGCGGGAAATATGGGCCGCGCTCGATTGCTCATCGATCGCATTCATGGAGCGGAGGCGCGCCAGAAGGCCAAGCAACAAGTGGCTCTCGCCGGTGCCGAAGCGGCGCTGGACGCCGAAGACTGGACAGGCTTCCACGCATTGGTGGGGGCCGTCAAGGACCCGTTTCGCCGGGCCGCGTTACTCATTCGCGCCGCTGATCATGCCAGATCGAAAGATCAATCGGCGTGGGCGCTCGCCTTCCTCGGCGAGGCCGAGAAGGTCCTCAAGCCGCTGGAACCATCCGAACAGAAAGTGACGCACCTTTTCGATCTCGTCGCCGTCATGATCGATGCTGAGCCCGCCCGCGCCTTCGACGTGGCTCAGGCGGCGGCGGGAACGCTCAACAAACTTCAGAAACGCAGCCAACGAGATCGCCCCCCCGTGGAGAACGGAGCGCCGATGACGCCCCGATCCATTCGCCGCCGGTTGACCGCCACGTTTGGGCGATTGGCCGAGATTGATTTCGAACGGTCACTGTTCGTCGCCACGCAACTGCAAAACGTCGAGCAACGCATCGTGGCTCAAGCGGCCATCTGCCGACAGATGCTCCTCGGCCACACCAGGAGCGGGAACACCGACCAGCAATAGGTCTCTCTTCGAACGTCGAGCGATGCCCGCTCGCCAGCCCTGTGGCCGTGGCAAGACCCGAGCTTCCCGCAGTGCACGTCCCTGGCCGCTTCGCCGCGCCTCATGAGGAGTTCCTGGCGTTCACTGGGCGCATCGTGGGGAACTTGAGCCTCACGCGGATTTCTGTTATCGTGTAGGCTGTTCCACCCCCATGAGAGGGGTGCGAACATCTTCATCAGGACATTGGGTCGGCGTTGGATGTGGAGGACATGATGCCACGACATCTGGAGCGACGCGCTCATCCTTACATGGAGATCGCCCGTGCCATCTGGCAGAATCGCGATCGGCTCGGTTACGCCTGGCGCATCCTTCGAGACGGTGTCTGTGACGGCTGTGCGCTGGGAACGAGCGGGATGCGCGACTGGACGATGCCCGGCATCCACCTCTGTTGGATTCGATTGAACCTGCTTCGCTTGAACACCATGCCGCCACTCGATCCCGGCGTATTGACCGATGCCGCAGAGCTGGCCCGCCGATCCGAGCGCGAACTTCGCCAACTGGGGCGCTTGCCGCGACCATTGATCCGTCGGCGCGGAGACGCCGGTTTTTCGCCGCTCTCATGGGACGAGGCCATCAATCTCATCGCCGAACGCATTCGATCGACGTCGCCCGAACGGGTGGCGTTTTACCTCGTCTCGCGAGGGACGGTCAACGAAACGTACTACGTCGCTCAGAAAGTCGCTCGGTTTCTCGGTACCAATCACATCGACAACTCGGCGCGGGTCTGCCATTCGCCGAGCACGACGGGACTCAAGCAAACGATCGGCTATGCGGCCTCGACGTGCAGTTACAAGGACTGGATGGGGACCGATCTCCTCGTGCTGGTGGGCAGCGATGTGGCCAACAACCAGCCGGTGGCCATGAAGTACATTCATCTGGCCAAGAAGCGGGGCACGCGCGTGGCGGTGATCAATCCCTACCGGGAACCGGGACTGGAGAAGTATTGGGTGCCGTCATCGTGGGATTCGGCGATCGTGGGAACCAAGGTCGCCGACGCTTTCTTCCAGATTCGCGTTGGTGGAGACATCGCCTTCATCAATGGCGTCCTCAAGCACCTCATCGCCAACGGCTGGGTGGACCGGGAGTTCATCGAGCGACGGACAACCGGCTGGCCGCAACTGGTCGAGGAACTGGAGGGACAGAGTTTCGAGCAGTTGGAGCGCCTCTCGGGAGCCTCACGGGAGCGCATGCGAGAATTCGCCGAACTCTACGCTCGCGCGCGAACGGCCATCTTCGTCTGGTCGATGGGCATAACCATGCATCGGCATGGGGTGGCCAACGTCAAGGCGATCGCCAATCTCGCTCTGGCGCGAGGAATGATCGGGCGAGCGCACACCGGCCTGATGGCCATCCGGGGGCATTCTGGCGTTCAGGGTGGCGCCGAAGTGGGAGCCGTGCCCAATCAATTCCCCGGCGGCGTCGCGGTCGACGAAGAGGGCGCGCGGAAAATGGAAGCCCTGTGGGGGTTCCCCGTTCCCGCCTGGCGCGGTCACTATGCGGCACAGATGATCGATGCGGCTCACCGAGGCGAACTCGACGTCCTCTATTGCATCGGGAGCAATTTGTTCGCCGTCCTCCCCGACAGTGAATACGTTCGCCAGGCCATCGAGCGCATTCCGCTCCGCGTCCATCATGACATCGTCCTCAATCCCCAGATGTTCGTCGATCCGGCGGACACGGTGCTCGTGCTCCCGGCGACGACCCGATACGAGATGGCCGGAGGGAACACCGAGACGACGACCGAACGCCGCATCATCTTCAATCCCGAGATTCCCGGCCCGCGCATCCCGGAAGCGCGCGACGAATGGCGCGTCCTCATCGATATGGCCCGGCGCGTGAAACCCGATCAGGCGGAGAAGATCGCGTTCCATTCCACCGAAGAGATTCGCCAGGAGATCGCCCGCGCCGTTCCCTTCTACGACGGCATTCAGTATCTCTGCCAGAAAGGCGATCAGATTCAATGGGGAGGCGAGCGATTAGGTGAAGACGGTGAGTTCGGCACGCCCGATGGCCGAGCGCGATTCACGCCGCTCAGCCCACCGGAACGCGATGTTCCCGAAGGCTGGTTCCAACTGTCGACCCGCCGCGGCAAGCAATTCAATAGCATCGTCTTCGGCGAACGCGACACCTCGGCGGGCGCCCAGCGCGAGGACGTCATCCTCTCAGATCAGGATATGAAACGCCTCGGTTTACGGGAGGGTGCCAGGGTGCTCGTCAAGTCTGAGACCGGCCAGTTCCGCGGACGCGCCCGCCGCGGAGCGATTGAACCGGGAACGGTCATGATGTACTGGCCGGAAGCCAATGTGCTCATCCGCCGCGGCATGGTCGAACCCGAGGTGGGCATTCCCGCCTACCGGAACGAACTCGTCCAGGTGATTCCGTTATGACATGGCGACCGACAACCAAGCGTCTGACGAGCACCACCCGGATGTCCATGGTGGATGTGCGGAGCGACCAACTCCTGCGCCGGGTGGATGAACTGGTCACCGAAGAACCCATGGAAGTGCGCGTCGTTGCCTGGCGCGATGGCCGGTGGGTTCCCCATCCGGTGACGGTGACCATGCGAACCCCTGGCGATGACTTCGAATTGGCCGCCGGCTTCCTGTTCACCGAAGGCGTGGTGACCGATCCGCACATGATCGCGCACATCACGTATTGTACCAACCCGCTGGCCTACTGCACCGATTCGGACCAATTGCAGAAATACAACATCGTCACCGTCTACCTCCACCGCGACGTCGTGTTCGATGCCGGGCGATTGAGTCGGCACGTCTATACGACATCGAGTTGTGGCATCTGTGGCAAAGCCTCGCTGGAACTCGTACGGACTGTCTGCGACCGGCGACCGGTGGGGGCCATGCAGCTTTCGCCCGACTACTTTCATTCCTTGCCTCAAGCCCTGGATCGCGCTCAAAGTCTCTTTCATCGAACCGGCGGACTCCATGCCGCGGCGCTTTTCGATGCCGACGGGCAGTTACTCTTATTGCGCGAAGACATTGGACGGCATAACGCCATGGATAAGCTCGTTGGCGCGCTGTTTCTCAATCGGCGACTTCCGGCCTCGGATACCGTCGTTCTGGTGAGCGGTCGAGCCAGTTTCGAGCTGGTGCAAAAAGCGATCATGGCCGGCATTCCGGTGATGGCCGCCGTCGGCGCGCCGAGCAATCTGGCCGTGGAGCTGGCCCGTGAGTATGGGATGACGTTGATTGGCTTCCTGCGAGAAGGACGGTTCAACGTCTACGCCGGTCATGAACGTCTGAGGATGACCATCTCCAAGACGGCCTGAAACGATGACTCGCGGTCACATCGACCTGACGCTACTTGACGAGGCGCAACGGCGATTCTTCGACGCTCTGGATGCCGTCGGGTTCTTCGCTGCCGCGGAAGAATGCGTACCCACTCGTCAGGCGCATGGCCGGATCACCAGCCGTCCGGCGCGCGCGCAGCGGCCCGTCCCTCACTTCCGTAGTGCCGCCATGGACGGCGTGGCCGTCGTCGCCGACCGAACGGCATCGGCCTCCCCGGAAACGCCCATTCGGTTGAAAGAACGGCGAGACTTCGTCTACGTGGATACCGGCGATGTCGTCCCATCACCATTCGATGCGGTGATCAAAATCGAGGATGTGCGCCAATTGGAACCGGGGCTCGTTGAGATTGAACGGCCCATTGCTTCGGGCAAGAACCTGCGCACCATCGGCGAGGATGTTCAGAAAGGGGAGGTCGTGGTGCCGGAGACGTTCCGAGTGACGCCGGAAGCGGTGGCGGCGTTGCTCAATGCCGGCGTGTTCGACATCTGGGTCAAGCGGTGCTTACGGGCGATGTACTTTCCTACGGGCTCGGAGCTGGTTTCCCCGATGATCGATCTTCAGCCGGGCCAGTTGCCCGAATCGAACTCCCAGATCGTCTCGGGCTATCTCCGGCAATGGGATTGCGTGGTCGACATTGGTCCCATCATCCCCGATGATCGCGCGGCGCTGAAATCGGCGCTCAGCGAGGCCGTCAAGGAGTGCGACCTCGTGTTGGTGGGCGGTGGGACGTCCATGGGGCGAGAAGATCTGACCGGTGCAGCGATCTCCGAACTGGGACGGGTTCTGGTTCACGGCGTGGCCTATCATCCCGGTCACCCGGTGGTGCTCGGTCTGGTACGAGAGAAACCGGCCATCGGGCTTCCGGGATATCCGGTGGCCTCGTGGGTTGCCCTTCACCTCTTCGTCCGACCGCTCATCGAGCGATATTACGGTCTGGCATTCGATCGGCCGCCGATTGTGGAAGGACGCTTGGCCGAGACGATCCGATCGGCGCCGGGGGCAGTAGAGTTCGTCCGCGTTCGACTGGAGCCGGAGGCCGATGGATGGCGCGTCATCAAGCTGCGCGGCGGAGCCAGTCGGTTGTCCTCGCTCATTCGGGCGGACGGTATTCTGGAAGTCCCCGCCGATGTCCGGGAGCTTCCGGCAGGCAGCCGCGTGCGCGTGCGCCTACTGAAGGCGCTTTCATGACGAGCCGAATCCCCGCTTGCCATGACGTCACAACTCAAGAAAATCATCATCGCCAGCCTTTCTAAGGGAGCCGGGAAGACGGCGCTCGCCGAGGCATTGCTCGGCATCATCAGGCCCGCCCGATGGGGGGCGGCGAAGATCACCTTGGCGGAAGAGGCTCAGGCACTTCCTTCTTACCTCGATTCGCATTGCCGAAAGCCGGAGTTCAGCAAGCGCGGGTACGTTATCGTGCCGGAAGAAGGAGCTGCGGACCACACCGTGACCGATACCCGGCGATTCGTTCGAGCGGGCGCCGAGCCGGTGTTCTGGATCATTGCTCGCCCCGACGCCGTTCCCCAGGCTTGGGCTGATCTCGCGGATCGGCTCGGGGAATCGCCCGGCGTGATCATCGAGAGTAGCACGCTGGCGCTGCATGTGGACGCTGACCTCACCCTTCTCCTCATCGATATTTCGGTGCCGCCGGTGAGATGGAAATCGACAGCCGATGCGCTCATCGGGAAGGCTGATGTCATCATCGTGAGGCGATCCGATCGGCCGACACCGGCGGAGAATGCCTTGCTCATCCGGACGGCGCGACGGCGGGCGCGGAGCGAGATGATGTACGTCCGATCGGTCGCCGATGCGGTTCGATCCAGCCTCCTGCAAGATCGGCTGAGCAAGCTGTTGAGCTGACTGCCGATGAGCTTCTCTTCGCTGAATCTGCCCAAACGAGCTCACAACTGACCCCTCCCCGCCGACCAGCAGCGGGACTTCCCCAGGAGAGAAAAACTGTCGTGAACTAGCTGACAAGATGATCCCTCCCCGCCGACCAGCGGCGGCGGCTTCCCCAGGAGAGAAAAACTGTCGTGAACTGGCTGACAAGATGACTCCTCCCCGCCGACCAGCGGCGGGGCTTCTCTCCAGGCCCCGGTGCTCGCCTCCGGGGTCTCTGACTTGTCAGCTAGTCAACGCTGCCCTCTCCCCTCTCACGAATGCCCCGATGCTCGCCTCCGGGGTCCGTTACTTCTCCGCTACTCTAGCTCCCAACTGACTCCTCCCCGCCGACCAGCAGCGGGACTTCCCCAGGAGAGAAAAACTGTCGTGAACTAGCTGACAAGATGATCCCTCCCCGCCGACCAGCGGCAGGGCTTCTCTCCAGGCCCCGGAGCTTGGCTCCGGAGTCTCTGACTTGCCAGCTAGTCAACGCCCCTCACCCCTCTCACGAATGCCCCAGAGCTCGCCTCCCCAAGCGGCAATAGGCTCTCTGTGACTGGCTGATGACTCCTCCCCGCCACTCGCCCGCAGGACTCCCCGTTCAGGCCCCGGAGCTCGCCTCCGGGGTCTCTGACTTGCCAGCTAGTCAACGCTGCCTCTCCCCCTCTCACGAATGCCCCAGAGCTCGCCTCCGGGGTCCGTTACTTCTCCGCTGCTCTAGCTCCCAACTGACTCCTCCCCGCCGACCAGCAGCGGGGCTTCCTCAACGAGGGGGACATCTCTCGAACTAGCTCACAACTGATCCCTCCCCGCCGACCAGCGGCGGCGGCTTCCCCAGGAGAGAAAAACTGTCGTGAACTAGCTGACAAGATGACCCCTCCCCGCCGACCAGCGGCAGGGCTTCTCTCCAGGCCACTCGCCCGCAGGACTCCCCACTCAAGCCCCGGAGCTCGCCTCCGGGGTCTCTGACTTGCCAGCTAGTCAACGCTGCCCTCCCCCCACTCCCGAAGGCCCCGGAGCTTGCCTCCGGGGATCGTTACTTCCCCTTCGCGCGCCAATCCAGCGCCCCTCTGGAAGGTGAGCTGGTAGCTCACACCGTGTGAGGAGAACTGCCAATGCGTCTCCCCCTCACTCAGTTCGCGATCCTGAGGAGAATCAGCTTAGGCGCACGATCTCACGCGCGTTTTAACATCTCGAAGATTCGTTGAGCCCGCTCGTAATCCTCGGGCGTGTCGATGTCGACGAAGAAAAATTCGGACCCCGGGAGCTCTTCGATCTCGGAGAAAGGAACCACGCGACAGGTCACCCTATCGAGCAGATCGCGCACCGAACGCTTTCCGGAATCCAGACATTCTTCGACCGCCGGACGAATCGCGCGTCGGTAGAGAGCACAAAGCGGCTGGAGCGAACCCTCTCGATCGGTCGGCACCACGACATTCACATCGGCTCGCCGGTCGAGGAGAGCGGTGAGCAACGGCGAACTCACAAAGGGCATATCGCAGGCCAATGTGAGCACCCACGTCGAAGTGGAATAATGAAGAGCCGTGTAGATCCCACCGAGAGGGCCGAGCCCGGGGCGAATGTCGCGGTAGACGGGAAGTTGAAGATATCGATAGGCGTGAGGGGTATTGGTGATGACGGCGATATCCTGTGTCACTTGGCGGGCCGAGGCGATGACGCGCTCGATGCACGTGGTGTCGCCCAGCGGGAGAGAGCCCTTATCCCGACCCAATCGGCGACTCTCTCCTCCGCATTGGATGAATGCGGCGACGGAATCGGTGAGTTTATCTGCGGCGCTCGTCATTGGCGATGCGACCTCCGGCCCGGTCGGTAGCGGACGCGCCGAATCCGATGCTCCGTGATGACCGAGCTCGACCTCGGCATATTAACGCCTGCCGAAGAAGCTCGCTCGCGCCCGCACGCGACGGACACGCTGACGACCACTTGCGAACCCATATTTTGCTTCGGAGAATGTACCGGACATTGTCCTCCGGATCAAGAAAACTCTCGCCGCCCGTGATGCGGTACTTCCCTGATGAACTCCGGCGGTTGCTCCGTGCAGTGACGCCCCCGCATGGGAGAATTTTTTTAATGTCCCTCAGGCTCGCCGTCAATCGTCTCGGTGGAAATTATGCATTTCGAATACAAAATATCGAGTAGCGATAGGGACAGCCTCACTACCACGTCGTCAAGTTCGAGCTGCCGCAAACGCTCCAGGCAGGCAATCGCATCCTCCCAGCGCTCCTGACGCTGATAGACCTCCACCAGGCCCAACAGCACGCCGCGGAGATCCGGGCCCACATGCGCGGACACCTCGTCTGTAATGGGGGGCTCATGATGGCGGAGATACCGTACTTGGAGAAGTAGCGGCCCAGACGGCTGTGTTTCTCGGCGGCCGTCGCCAGGTTGTTCGCAGCTTCCTCCAGCCGCTCCTTTTTGAGCGCCAGGAAACCGGCGAGGTACGCGCCGTCGGCCAGGTGGATGGCCTTCTCGAGGTGTTCGAGGGCCTTCTCTTCGTTGCCAAGCACCAGCTCCAGGCACACATCCACCAGGGCCTCCTCGTCGTCCGGCGTGATGAGCCGCTTGAAGAAACCCGCGTCAGCCGGTCTTCCGCACGGGCCGGTGGGGCGGCCGCGGCGGGAGAGGGAGCATGCCTCCGCCCCCTGCTGGATTCTCCGTCCGGAAGCCTCGTCGTGTAGAAAAGGCTCGTGCCCGGAATGCCCACCGTAGTCCGCTTGCCCCTCGGACCGATGGTGAACTTCGCCCCGTGCGGCCCGAACGAGAGAGAGCCGCCTGACTTGCTCAAGTTCAGGGTCACGCCCGGTGCGATCCTGATTCGTCTCCAGAAGCGGAAGACCATCCGGAACGTCCTGTTATCACCCGGGATCGTGTGCCATCTTTGTTTCCAGAAAAGCCTTAAGGGCCACGGCATTGTTGTGCTCCTCGTCCCGCGCAGCAAACAGCAGTGTGACCGTTCCCACCTTAGCTGCCTCCAGCAGGGGATGCCAGGCCTCGGGCCGTTTGCTCAGCTCCGCATGATAGCGTCGGACAAATTCGCTCCATTTTGCAGGATCATGCCCGAACCATTTACGCAATTGCCTGCTGGGCGCCACCTCCGGCACCCAGCCGTCCAGCTGAAGAGATTCCTTCTTGAGACCGCGCGGCCAGATCCGATCCACAAGGAACCGCTTCCCATCCCCAGGCTCAGGCGGGTCGTAAACACGCTTCAAGCGAATCGTCTCCGACAAAACTTCCCCTCCTTTTAGCGAACAGGCCGCAACATGACCAAGTCCTGGTCAAGGCCGTGTCGCAGCACATCGAGCCGCCCGGAGATCGTGACTAAGCGATCCGCGGAAATCGGGCTGATGCGGAACGGGAACAAGCTCGTGGAATCAAGGAATGTTCTCAAAGCCACCAAACCGTTGGGCTGAGCGTGCAAGAAGGCCTCGGCTAACCAAGCGATAAGCTCCACATGCGCTATGTGGAGTGAAAGCCCCGAGGTATAGAGGCCTTTTTCCGATGTTTCCTTCAAGACCGCCCAATCGACGAAGCTCCGCAATACATATCGAACCCGGCGAGAAACTGTTTCTCGTTCCCCGTATTGCTCCCGCACACGGCGTTGTACCTGGCTGCGGCTGTTCCCTGGAGCCTGAGCAATCGCCCCACATGAGCAGCTACAGCTCCCCAGAACGGATAAACTGCCATAGCCATGCCCCAGTGGACCGCTATATGATCCCTATGTGGCAGTTGTGAGAGAAGCTTGAGACCGTCTCGCTGAAGGGGATGAAGGTCTGGCGGAGGACGAACCCAGATCTTCATTAATATGGTAAGCGTCTTATCCAGAGAGCCGCGTATCTTCGTGTTGTTAGAACGAAACGCTCCCTGGAGTTCTTCTTGTAGCGCTGTTTTCACAACCGGTGCATCATTCCCTGTCATTAAGAGATATGCAGTCCGTTCCAGCCATTTGAGGCGAATGAGGCGGTCGAGTCCAATTTGATTGTATCGTTGATTTGTCCGCGAATTCATCGGTCCCTCCTTTCGATCTGGACAAGAGGGACGAGCAGTTCCTCGACACTAATGCCACCATGGCAAACGAGGGTTTCACCCGCCCGCACAAAAGCAGCCCGGTTCGGAGCGATGAGGGCGAGAAAGTCCTCTGGGAGGCCCACCGAGGGCCACTCCAAGGACTCCGGGAATCGCTCCTTGATTTGAGCCCTGAGCCTGGGATCGGAGTAGATACGCACGCGCTCGCCGCGCAGGTCCGCAACTGCGCCTTCCGCAGGCCGTCCTATGCCTCTCGCCTCGATGTTGCCGTGGTCCGAGGCAAGGTAGACCTGGAAACCGCGGTCATGGAGCAGGCTGAGAAGGTCCCGCATGAAACCTTGCCTGGCCCATTGCCGAACCTGGTTGTGCATCCCCGCCGCACCCAGCTCCATGCCGTGCATGATCCGGTCGACCTTGTCG